>CAVRBJ010000001.1:0-44299 GCA_963718965.1 uncultured delta proteobacterium
TCAAGCCCCTGCACCGGCGGCTTGCAGGTGATCCGCGCATTGAAATCCCGTTTACGGCCCACCATGACCACAAAACCCTGTATCGCAGCGTTGGGATGGAAAACGAGCGGCTCATTGGCAACTTCTGGTCAAAGCTGCGTCACTGGGACATGCGCATCTGCCCCAGCTTTTACTACGAGCGCGACAATGCCGACGTGACCGTTCAGATATTCCATGGCTGCTCGCTGAAAAACCGGGCCGTGCATGACAAGGCCCTGGACTTCGATAAGCTCTTTCTCATCGGCCCGTATATGCGGCAGAAATTCATCGAGACATGGAAGCTTGACGAAAACGACCCGCGGTTTGAAAACATCGGCATGCCCAAGCTCGACCAGTTCTTCGACGGCAGCCTCGACCGGGCAAAGCTTATGCAGCGGCTCAATCTTGATCCGAAACTTCCCACGGTTATTTACGCGCCCACCCGCACCACCGAAACCAGCTCCTCGCTCCAAATGTTCGGCAAACAGATCATCGAAACCGTGGCACAGATGCAGGTCAATTTTCTCATAAAGCTGCACGACCGCGCCTACAAACAGTGGAAGGATTCGATGAAAGAGGACTGGGAGCAGATTCTTCAATCCTACAAAGACCATCCACGCGTTCGGCCCATATTCGACTATGATGTGGTTCTATCTGTTCATAAGCGGTCTGCTCATAAGCGATATAAGCTCCGTTGTCAACGAATTCACCCTTCTTGACCGGCCCATGGCGCTCATCGACGTGCCCCGACTCATTTCAAACTACCAGCGCATCGAGCAGAAACGCGGCCTTGAAACCTGCGACCTGGCAGACTGGGGACAGTCGGCAGGAGAGCTTGTCAAGGATATGCAGGACCTGCCCGCCATCATCACGGACTGCCTTGAGCATCCGGAAAAAAAACAGGAAATCCGGCAGGAGTTTGCTGAAAAGTTCTTTTTTAATCCCGGCCATGCCACGGACAGGGCAGTGGCAAAAATCTATGAGTTGCTCAAGCTTCCACCGCAGTAAAAAAATCAAATCCACATTTAATCCCAATACTGTTCATTTAAGTAAAAAACCTCCTCGCCCCCGGCACGGGGGAGAGGATCGAGGTGAGGGGGCCGTGTTTATTTGCTGTGTTTTCAACACCCCTCATCCTGACCTTCTCCCCTCAAGGGAGAAGGAGCCTCTTAAATGAACGGCATTGCACTTAATTCACCTGATTGATATTCCCGTTTCTCCGTCCTATACTTGTAGACAGGTACGGGCATGACGCCCGGCAATCATGTTTTTTTCTATAGACAGGGGGTCAACCATGCAGATTGAAATAACAAGAGAGGACTATGATCTTCTGAGCATGCTGCTCGGCAAGGAAGAAGTGGGGGCGCGCGTTGAGATTCATCACTGCAGGACCCGCGAGTTCAAGGAGCTCCTGAAAAAGCGCGAACAGCATGTGCATGGCCTGCTCGAAAGGCTGGAAAAGGCATTTCCTGCAGCAGCTTGAATAAAATGCGCCCTCGTCTCAGGCGGGCGCACATACCTGCAGGAGGAGATACTCCTGCACGATGCTACATTTGTATGGCTTGCCTGTTAAAACCTCAGGACTTTTTCTTTGCCTTCTTGCGCGCAATCACGTCGCGGTAAATTTCTTCAACCCGCTGGGTTTGAATCCCGGGGTTAAAGTGCAGTTGCGCTTTGCGAGCGGCGTTTTCTCCCATCATCAGCCGGTGGTCCGGGTGCTCGATCATATACAGGATGGCATGGTAGAGATTTTCCGGCGTATCATCAATGATAAGGCCGTCGACCTCATTCTGGATGATTTCCGGCAGCATCCCCCTTCGCGCCGCAATAACGGGAATCTTCAGCGCCATGGCCTCCCGCACGGCCCTGCATGCGCCGTCGGTGCCCGGCATGAGAAACACTTTGAAATTCAGGCATGCAAGCGTCTCCGCGTAATCCTCCTTTTTGTAGCCCGTAAAGATCATATTGGTGCGGATGCCCATGTTTTGAGACGGCTTCACGGCGATTTCCTGGATATTGGTGCCCCTGCCGATAACCATCAACTTAAAGAAGGGGACCTCTTTCATCACCATCTGCATGGCTTCGAGGATCACCTCGAACCGCCGGTGCTTCTGCACGCGCGCCACAATGCCGCCCACGGCAGCCTCCGGCTGAAGGTTGAATTTGGCGCGGTTGTTCCTGACGCGGTCGGGGTTGAACCGCTCGAGATCAACTGGAACATCAACTTTCCATATCCTGTCGGCGGGGAGGTAGCGCCGCGCTATCATCTGATTGCGGGTAAGGTCAGAGATCGTGATGATCCCGTCGGCCATAAGAGACATGGTCATGCGGGTGCGCATACCGGCCTGCACGCCGGCTCCCTCATAGCATGAGCGTATGACGGGTATGCGGGAAAATAAGCTGCGTGCAGCCATGCCCGCCACCAGATGATCATTGGGCATATGGGTATGCACAATGTCGAAGCGCTCTTTCTTCATGAAATGGCGCAGCGCCGCACTATCCTTAAGATTCCTGAAAACATGTATATGTTTACTTAAATGAAAATGTGTGACAGGCTCCATGCCGCGCTCGACGGCAACAGCCTGCAGCGACTCCTGTATTCCCGCAGGAGGCGGCGCGCAGGCAAATGTCACGTCATGCCCGTGCTGCCGGAGCTGCAGCGCAAGATTAAGGGCATGCTCGGCCGGTCCGGTCCACTTCCAGTTGCTGAAGATATGCAGAATTTTCATCCAGGTCCTTCTCAGGTAAAAATCACGCCGTAGGGCGCCGTGTTTTTCCTCCGGCTGATTGCAAGAATTTTGCGGTAGTACTTCCTGCGTTCAAACAAAAGATTAGTTTCTTTAGCGTAAAAATGGAAAAATTTCAAGCGATCCCGCAGTGTCATGCGCGATGATACAGATGCATTTATCTGCGCAAGGTTATTGGCGCGCTGTGAA
Source organism: uncultured delta proteobacterium (assembly GCA_963718965.1). GTDB lineage: Bacteria > Desulfobacterota > WTBG01 > CAIYCZ01 > CAIRTM01 > CAIWCT01. Next base: position 2,955 of record CAVRBJ010000001.1, read on the forward strand.
AAACTGAGGCTGCCAAGGAAGTAGGTGCGGTCAAGGTCGATCAGTGAAAAGCGCCATCCCGGGCCTGCTTCCTGCACAAGAATATTGTTTGATTTGAGATCGGCATGATAGATGCCCCGTTCATGCATGTTTCTGAGCTGGCCGGCAAGGGCTGCAATAAAATCCCCTTTTCGCTCTCCCAGATCGGTTGTGAGAATATAGTCATTGAGCTCGCGGGCTTCGGTCAGCAGCTGCGTGACAAGAAATGCTTCACGCCGCAGGGGCCCGCAGGTGCGCTCCAGCATGGCAAGGGGCAGGGGCGTCTCGATCCCCCGCACCAGCAGGCCATGTGCCGCAATCCAGCTTTTAATAGCCCGCGGCTTTTTAAAAATATTTTTCAGGCTGTACCACAGGCCTCCATAAAAATAGCCTTTCACGCAGACCTGACCATGGCCCTCAAGAGCGTGCATGGTCACGGCTGACTTTGATGCGCGCTTGAGAATTTCTGCCGTACCAGCGGCAAGCTCAGTGCAGTGCAGGTCAATAGCGGCATCGGCTGCACTCCTTCCGAAGTCCTTTCTGCCGAAATACGCCTCAGACCAGGTTCTGTGCTTTTCAAAAACCGTGCTGTGCCTGATGCAGCGCTTGCTGCGGCTTTTGATACGCACGGCTTCAAGCGCCGTTTGTTTGCTGTATATGGCCTGCTGGAGCGTTCGGAAACAGGCCCTGGTTTTGCCTTTGCAATACACCTTTAAAAACCTGAGGCCGTCAGTGCGTGATGCATGCAGAGAATTGCACAGCTGCCCGAGATCACGCACCCGCATCCACTGCTGCAGCGCGGGCACAAAATAAGCCTTGTGAAGATCAATCAGAAACAGCTCCGGCCTCTGTCCATCGCCCCAGCGGATAAGAATATTGCCCGCGTGCAGGTCGCGAAAAAAAACATTGGCATCATGAAGCTTGCGCACCAAACGGCCAAGTGATCGGCCGAGCTGCTGACGGCGGTCAGGGGTAAGAGCTGTTTTCAGCAGATAGTCATTGAGCGCCTCGGCAGGGGCAAGCGACGCCGTCACGAGGCAGCTTTCCCGCAGCAGGCGCAGCGTTCGCTTTTCAGCTACAGCAAGAGGTGCCGATGTCGGTATGCCCTTTTCTTCAAACCGACGCAAATTGCGCCATTCCGCCATGGCCTTTGAGGGAAAGAAAAAATATTTTACCGTGTCCCAGAGGCTGCGGCACTTGTAGCGCTTTATGAAAAGCTCCGCCTCATCGGTCCGGTAGAAAAACGACATGCGAACATTGTTATCGCGTATGAGCGTGGCCTTCTGGTCATGCCTGCAGGCATCAACAGAGGCAGGAATAGCAGCAGGCAGGCTTTTTTCAAAACCCGGCTTTATAGTCCAGTCCATGCCGCTGCGATTCGTTTTAATAAACATTCCACCCCTGCTTTTATTGCTACGGCGATACTGTTTTAACCGTCGGGAAATAAGTTTTTATCCGCTTCACATCCCGCGTCAGCAGCAGCAGACCCTCGACCGCCGCATGGGCGCCAATAAAAAAATCAGGCAGAGGTGAAGACTTGCTGCCCTTGCGCCTGCGGTATTTCAAAAAAGCTTTGCCTGCCAGAAAAAGAGCCTCTTTGGGCAGCGGGAGCATCCGAAGCCCGCATCCGGCGAAAGCTTCCTCAAGCTCTTCAATACGCTGGAAGCCGATGGAAACCTCTGCGTAGATAACCGGATTGATAAACAGCGGCAATTGGTTTGCATAAGTATCAAGCGTCGCTTCTGACCAGTCAGCCCAGAGTGGGTCATTTTCAAAAATATCGAGAATAACGCTTGAGTCTACAAGAACGCCCTTCATGGTCAGCCCCTGGTAAGGGCCATGATTTCATCGGTGGTCATCTTAACCGTAGCAGCACCACGGAACCGGCGAAACCTGTTTTCCCCTTTCACGCTGCGGCCCGTCTTTTTCAAAAGATAGACGCGGTTGTTCTCTTCCTTAAAATCGATTTCGCTGTTGGGAACGATACCCAGCATTTCCCGGACATGCCGTGGAATAGTGACCTGTCCTTTAACGGTAACCCGCATATACATATCTCCTTAAATTGGAAAAGTAATACTTTTTAAAGTATTACTTTTATGGGGGTCCTTGTCAATAGAGAAAAAACGGCTGCGGGCGTAGATAGCCCGTTGGATTATGTCCGCCACAGGAGACTCGGTTATCCAGGCGATTTAATTCGAGCAAAAGCAAAAATCCAGTCAATTATTGCTGTTGCGTATTCCCTGAGGACTGCCCCTTCTGCAGCTCCCACAGCTTGGCGTATTTTAAAAACACATAATACGATGAGATGGCCGAAATAATGAGCCCGGGCATGCCGTCAAGCATACCGAGCTTCCAGATATAGGTTTCGAAAAATTTGCCCACGGTCTTTAAAATCATGGCGCCGACGCCGGGCCGCCGGCCCTGCTCATGCCACTGCTGCGCGGTAATACGGGAAAAACTGTCCACCGTCCGAAGCTGATGGCTGATATCCTCATAGACATAATGATTGATTTTCCCGTTCAGGTCGCGTGTCTGGCCGTCGGCCGCAAGTTTGTCATGCGGATCTTCTCCGCCCCAGCGGGCATGGCCGCGGCGCACCAGGCGCACCTTGCGGTCGGGATACCAGCCGCCGTGTTTTATCCAGCGGCCGAGATAAAATGACTGGCGGGGAAAACTGTAGCCATTGACATCGGCGGGAGCAGCCGCAAGTACGGATTTTATTTCTGCCGCTGCCCCGGGTGAGAGCTCTTCATCGGCATCAAGGGAGAGGATCCAGTCGCCGTCTGCCTGCTCAAGGGCAAACTGCTTCTGCAAAACATGGCCGGGCCATGTTCTCTGCACAACCTTGTCGGTATACTTCCGCGCAAGCTCCACGGTGCGGTCGGAGCTGAAAGAATCCACCACGATGAGCTCGTCCATCCACCGAACGCTTTCAAGGCAGCGGCAGATGTTTTTTTCTTCGTTGAAGGTGATGATGGCGGCGGAAAGTTTTGGTATGGTCATAGATGATGACACTCTGGATAATGGGAAAGCTGCCTACGACAGCAGGCCTGCCTGCGCCTTGCGGTCCCGGGCCGTTTCGAGCATGATCCGCACGGCCTTGATCACATTCTCCTCGCTGATATCGCGCATGCACTCGCGCCGGGAGCAGGTATATTTTCTGCACGGGCTGCATTTGATTTCATCGCGGATGATGATATGCGGCGTCAGGGCATAGGGCTCATTGACAATATGATCCGTGGGACCGAAAACAGCCACCACCGGAATGCCCACGAATGCCGCAAGATGCATGGGCCCTGTGTCGCCGCCCAGATACACATCGCTGCAGCGGAACACCTCGGCAAGCTGGCAGAGGTTTGCCAGCTCGGGCGCAATAATGGCCTTGTACTTCATCATGCCCACAATCTGGTTGACCATCTCAAGCTCTTTGCCTGCCCAGGTAAAGATGACTTGCGCTGCGCTCTCCTCGATAGCTTTGTCAGCCACCACGGCATAGCGGTGGGGCTCCCAGCGCTTGTACGGCGTTGTGGGGCTGGTGCCGGGATGAATGGCCACAATGGGCCGCCTGCGGTCGATATGCTGCTGCCTGAAAAAGCGCTGAATTTCTTCCTGATCCTTTTCCGGCACATAAATAACCGGTGGGTCGTGGGCCGTGTCCAGGCCCATGCTGCGCAGCAGCGCCAGGTTGCGCTCGATGCGGCTGACATGGCTGTTTTCAATGGCAAAGCGCCGGTTATTGAAAAGAAAGTTGCACTCCCTGCACTCTCCTGCCTCAAAGCCAACACGCTCCGGCGCGCCGCTCAGCAGGCTGATAATGCCGCTTTTGAACAGCCCGTGAAAATCAATGACCATATCGAACCGCTCATGCCGTATTTTTTTCATAAAAGAGAAAAACTCGGAAAGGCCCGCCCCGATGCCGGAGATGGACTTAAGCTTGCGCGTGATGCTCCTCTTGGGAAAAATAAAAACCTCGTCGATACCGGGATGAGCCTGCAGAATATCCTTTGCGCTGTCCTCAACAACCCAGCCGATATGGCATCCGTGATATTGCTTCTTGAGCACCTGGAAGGCCGGCAGCACACGCAGCACATCGCCGATGGCGCTCAGGCGTATGATGAGAATTCGTTTGGGTGCAGGGGTCATGGGGTATAGTCTTATTAACTGTTTGTTTTAAGAAGGTTTTTTAGCAGGATTGCCTTTAAATGGCAAGGTTTTAAAATCCTGCAGCGGACAGTCGCTGCACAGCGGCCGTGTTTTGCAGAAACGGTTTCCCAGATGAACAAGCTGCGCATGAAAGTCATTGTACAGGGCTGCATCGCAGGCAAGCCGCTCCTTGAAGAACCGCTGATACACATCATACGAATCATCGGGGCCTAGCAGGCCGTGGCGGCTGCAGATGCGCTTTGTATAGGCATCAATGACAAAGACGGGCTTGTCAAGGGCATACAGCAGTATGCTGTCTGCCGTCTCGGGGCCGATACGATAGAGGCTCAGCAGCTGTTCCCGCAGTGCTTCTGCCGTATATTTTTTCATGCGGCGGATGCTGAAGCCATACCGGCTGCCGAAATACTCCGCAAAAGCCTTCAGCGCCCTGGCCTTCTGGTTCATAAAGCGGGCGGGACGGATAAGCGCGGCAAGCTCAGCCTCATCCATGCCGGCAATACTTTTGAAATTCAGTTTGCCCGCCCGCCTGAGAGCGGCAGTAGCCTGCTCCACGCTCGTCCAGGCAACATTCTGCGTAAGGATTGCACCGAAGATAACTTCCCCGGCGCTTTTTGCCGGCCACCAGTTGCGATGCCCGAACGCGGTCAGAAGACGTGAGTAAAGCTCGTCGAGCGCTTTGTTCGTATGCTGCATGGGCAACTCCCTGCCACCGGGCAGTGCAGCACATCTTAGCATAAAGTTCTGCATAAGAGGGGGCGAAAAATTTTCCCTTTAGCAAAGGGGGATTAAACAGTCTTATTGCCCCTGGCAAATAATTATTGCCCCCTTTTTGGGGTGGCGCTGTACTTGGCATAATAGCTGTTTCAAAAGAGCGGATTTTTTTGTAGAATGCGGGGAAAACAGATCTATTTTTCCCGGAAGGCAGCATGCCGGTCACGCAGCAGGGCAACCGCATCTATTTCATTGATTATACGCGCGTGTTCATCGTGGCCCTGGTGGTGGTGCTGCATGCCGCGGTGCCCTATCTGTCTTTTTTCCCGTATAAATGGATTGTGGTCGATACGGCCACGAGCCCGTTATGCGACTATGTGGTGCTGCTGAGCGAATTTTTCGTCATGTCCGTGCTCTTTTTTATTGCCGGCTATCTCGCGCCGCCGTCGCTTGCCAAAAACGGCCCTGCCCGCTTTGCCCGGTCGCGCCTCTCCCGGCTTGGCATTCCCTTTGTTTTCGGGCTGGCTGTCATGTGTCCGGTCATGACCTATGTGCGTGACCTTGCCAAAGGCAAAGCCATGGCTGGCTACGTCAGCTACTGGCTGCTTGAGTACTTTAACGGAAAAATGTATGCCGGCTATCTCTGGTTTCTTTCAACCCTGCTCATCATCATGCTGCTCTACTGCTGTGCCTGCGCGGCAAGCCCCCGCCTCAGAGCGTGTCTGCAGGCTCAGCCGAACGGCGGACAGGGCTGGCTGCTGAGGCCCGCAGGGCTTCTGGCAATGGCTATGGTCATCGGGCTGTGCGTCTTTGCCATAAACCTGCTGATGCCTGATTCCTACTGGGTGCGCCTCGGGCAAAAAGGCATTATTATTTTTCAGCCCACGCGGCTGCCTGTGTATATCGGCTTTTTCCTCTGGGGCATAGCAGCATGCAGGGCTGGCTGGCGCTTTATGCAAGAGCCTGACAGCCCGGCTGCGCTTTCGGGCTGGGCCGCCGGTGCGCTTATCTGCTGCGTGGCTTACCTGGCAGTGCTGCGGGCCTTTCATCAAACAATTGAAACATCAGTTGCGCTGCGGCTTGCTATTGGACTGCTGCGCGCCGTGGGCCCCCTGTGCATCACCATGCTGCTGCTGGGCATGTTCAAGGCATGGTGCAGCGCGCCATCGCGCTGGAAGGAGGTGCTTGCGGCCAATGCCTACGGCATGTACGTGGCCCATATTCCTATCGTGGTGGTGCTGCAGTACTGGCTGCTGCCCTCAGAGCTCACCGCACCGGCCAAGTTCGCCGTTGTCGCCAGCCTGAGCCTGCCGCTGAGCTTCGCGCTCAGTAACTTTGCAATCCGGCGGCTGCCGGTCATTGGAAAGTATTTTTAAGCGGTACGCGCGCGCTAAAACATATTATAAAACTGGCATTACGAACCGAGATGGGATAGTATGCGCCCATTTGAAATTCGAACGAGCCCTCGTATGAAAAAAATCATCGCACACTCGCTGCACACCTATCTGTTCCGCACGGGCAGCTGGATTTACAGCCAGCTTGTCAATGTCCGGAAGTATCACAGCCTGGTCATTGCCACGCGCCGGCAGAACCTCGACGTCTTCCCGTGGGAGGATACGTATTTTCTCTCCCGCCTGTCCGGCATCAACAGGTTTTTTCAGCGCGAATATGCCAAGCGCACCGACTTCTACTATCCGTATTTTTATAACGTTTTGAAAAAGCGCGGTGCGGCGCTCGTGCATTCCCATTTCGGCAACCGTGGCTATTTCGACCTGAAGCTCAAGGAAAAGCTCGGCGTGCCGCAGGTGACCATGTTCTACGGCCACGATGCCTCCATGATGGCGCAGGAGGCTGTGTGGAAAAAGCGCTACTGCGAGCTGTTTGCCCGGTGCGAGCAATTTCTTGCCGAGGGCAATCACATGCGCCGCGTGCTCATCGAGCTTGGCGCCCGGCCCGAAACCGTTCTGGTGCAGCGCCTTGGCGTTGACCTTGAAAAAATAGCCTTTATCCCGCGCCGTCTCGAGGCCGACCGCAAGGTGCGCGTGCTTGCGGCAAGCACATTCCGCGATAAAAAGGGCATAACCTATTGCCTTGAGGCCTATGCCAATGTGCTTGAAAAGCATAAAAATGTTGAGCTGTCCATTATCGGCGATGCGGGCAACAGCGAGCGCGAGGTGGCGTATAAAAAAGAAGTGCTCGGCATTATGGAGCGCCGGCGCCTCGGCGGCAGGGTGAACATGCTCGGGTTTCTCGACTATCCGGCGTTCATTGAAGAGGCAAAAAAGCACGATATTTTTCTCTCCCACAGCATCGTCGGGTCCGACGGCGAGACCGAGGGCGGCGCGCCGGTGACGCTCATCGAAATGTCGGGCTACGGCATGCCGGTCATTTCAACGCTGCACTGCGACATTCCCGAGGTAATACTTGACGGCACAAGCGGGCTGCTGGTGGCGGAAAAGGATGTGGACGGACTCACCGACCGGCTTGACTACCTGGTGACGCACCCCGAGGTCTGGGAGCCCATGGGCCGGGCCGGCCGGGAGCATATTGAAAAAGAATACGATGCCGTAAAGCAGGCCCACAAGCTCGAGGCGATCTATGACAGCCTGCTGTAGCTAGCTCACAAATGGCTTGAGAAAACGGCCCGTTTCGTGATACATTAGTATAAATTGAATTCCACATGGGGATGTGGCTCATTTTTTTGTAGGTTGGGTTAAGCCCGCGAAATGCTGCCTGCTTCAGACAGCAGAAAAACCTCAAAAAAACCCACCGCATTACCATGCCTGAAACGCCTGAGGGCGAACCCAACGCAGCTTAAAGCGTTTGCCTGCAAGGAAACTCAGGAAAAATTACAGTAAATACAACCAGTGGGGATGTGGCTCAGCTGGGAGAGCACTGCCTTCGCAAGGCAGGGGTCGAGGGTTCGAATCCCTTCATCTCCACCAAGATACTACAGGCACCTGGATTTATTCCGGGTGCCTTTTCTTTTGATCTGCGAACAACTCCGCCTGCCTCTCCACCCCCGCATCTTTAGCCCATATTTGCCTTGACACACAATCTCCCTCACTCTATATTCGTCCACTCCTCAAGCGAATTTCTATCCGGGGTTATACGATAGCATGAGCAGTTTAAAAGTCCATACGGTGCAAAGTTTAGCGGCAAGCGCAGTGTTATATCCAGTTATGGGAGAAAACGTCATACCTTTCGGCCTTGCCTGTATTTTTATTGATCTTGATCATGTCGTCGAGTATGTACGAGACACAAAGTCGTGTAACCTCAAAGGTATATTTCCATTTTCCAAGCTGATTGAAATTAACCTGGACAAAAATTTTCTGGTGTTGAGCGCTTTTCATACAATTGAGTTTTTCGCTTTGATCTTTACGATAGGACTTTTTTATCCCGTCTTTATGTATGTATGTGCCGGCATGGTATTGCATATGGCCGCAGATATTATTCATCTTGGCCGCCTTCATCAAATGTTCGCCCGGTCATTTTCCCTTACCGAATATATAATAAGAAAAAGAAACCCCCAGGCTATCACGTCCATCTATCAGCTGATCCAGCTTAAAAATCTCAACACCGCAGGCATACCGGATATTAAGGGCTGGATTGAAAAATGGCTTGCGTCACGCTCCCGCAATGTCCCGGACTACGCACATTAACCTACTGAATCCCGCCAGCGATAGCGCACAGGCCTGCATGCACAGCCTGCAGTTCGGATAGTGGATCGCCTTGGATGCTTTGCCCTTCAGCCCGGCAGAGCTCCCTGTTTCAGTTATTTGCCTTGACACACAATCGCCCTCAATTTATATTCACCCCAGCCCAAAGCGCCGGCTTATCAGTGCCCGGGATATGCTGTGCATGGTTTGGCGCAAACATGTGAAAAATATGGATCAAGGGCCTCGGCCCGTATATAGGGGTAGCTCTATGCAGCAAAAAACCATGACTGTTTCTGTTTTAATTTGTGCCAAGAACGAGGCTGAAGGAATACGGCAGATTATTGAATCTGTAAAACCCTATGCCACGGAAGTTATTGTTATAGATGGCCATTCGTCTGATTCGACAGCTGATATTGCACGGGCAGCCGGGGCTCAAGTGTGGCTCGATAACGGCAGGGGCAAAGGCGATGCATACAAAGTGGGCATAGAAAAGGCGACTGGCGATGTTGTGGTGTTTATTGATGCCGATGGCTCGCATGATGCGAACGATATTCCTTCTCTTGTGGCGCCGATAGAAAAAAATGAAGCTGACCTCGTGATAGCGTCGCGCCACAGGGGTGGCAGTGATGAGTGGCAGGGTGATTTCAATACGTTCCTCCGCCACATGGGCAGTTGCGTATTGAGCATTGCTATCAACTGGCGCTGGAAAGCCGGACTGACTGACGTGCTGAACGGATTCAGGGCAGCCCGCCGCGAGACGCTGCTGAAGGTTCGTTTGTCGGCGCTGGATTTTGATATTGAGCAGCATATGATTGCGCAATTTCTCCGGGGCGGATTCCGGGTTGTGGAAGTGCAAAGTCATGAATATTGCCGCAAGTGGAGCGAATCCAAGCTCCCGACATACCGGAAGGCGTACCTGTTCTTCTGGCGACTGTTTCTGGACTTAGCGGGGCTATGATTATACAATTCAGCAACGCGATATTTTTGGAGCCTCTTACAGCGGACTTACCGGTGGATTTTCATTCCGCTGACTGCTGCTTGCATTCCCTCAATCGCAAGACTTTTGGAAGAGGACTCACCCATTATTTATACGGATAAAGAAGCCCGGGTTTTTTCCAGTACCGGCTTTATTCTTTTCTCTCTCCAAACCCCTTCATCTCCCCCGGTAATACAAAGGCCCCCGGGCACAAACCGGGCTATTTTTCATCACAGTAATCCGGGTACAGTTTTTTTGCACAATCCGGGCAAATGCCATGTGAGAATTCGGCATTTGAACGCTCTGAAATATAGAATTCGATTTGCCGCCAGTACCCGCCGTCATCCCTGACTTTTTTGCATGAGCAGCAGATGGGCAGCAGGCCGCTGAGTGTTTTCACCTCCGCCAGAGCGGTTTTGAGCTCCGCGATGAGCTTTTCTCTTTCAAGTTCTACCAGCCTGCGCTCCTGCACCTCTTCCGTAAGGCTTGTATTGGCAGCCTGCAGCTCGGTAGTGCGTTTCTCAACCTGCTGCTCAAGATTCAGGTCACGATACTGGATTTCATGAATCATGTCATTGAACCCGTCAATGAGCGTGCCGACTTCATCGCCGTGCTTTTTTTCAACCCTGACTGAATAATCTTTTTCACTGCTGATTTTTTTCACCGCCTGTATCAGTGAAAAAATGGGCTTCGAAATAATGTTCTGAAACAGCACTGACAGCGCCACAATAATAAAAAGGCATACAATGAAAACAGTGCCGGCAATGGTCAGATATTGACTCCGCTTTTGGCGGAGCAGTTGAAGATCATGGCGTATATACATGGTGCCGACCGTATCGTTGTTGATTTTTATTTTCCGGAACAGATGCAAATACCCGGCATCAAAATAATGCTCGTCATCGGGGGAGGGGCTTGCCGGAATGTCCTGCCGCTTACTCTTCGGTGTAAAGGCGCAAAACAGTACGCCGCTGCGGTCATAGATGCAGGCGGCAACAACATGTTTCTTTGCACCCAGGGCTTCCAGGGTCTGCTTTGCCGCCGCATGATCATCAAAGAGAATTGCCGGGGCAGCGCTGAACCCTACAACCTCTGCAAGGGCCTCCACTTCCAAAACCATGGTTTCTTGAAACTCGCTTCTGTATTGAATAACGAAACTGATGGTTGCAAGCAAAAGAACCGCCGCGCTGATCGTCACGATCAGAACATTGAGCTTCCATATAATGGATACATTGCGCCACAGCTTCATATTACGGTTTCTCTTCCCTGACGATTGTTGCAAGCTTTAAAAGCTGGGAGCTGAGTTTTAAACCTGCCCGCCCCGCGGCATCCGTGTTTACTTCAAAGCGCAGCCTGTTGTTGTCCCGGTAAAAATTTATAATGCCCCCCAGCCGGCAGAACCCGTCCAGATCGCCGATGGTCAAAACGCCCTGCCCGCTTACGCGGCGCAGCAGTTCGGCTGCTTCGGTTTTGTTTTTCGAGTCAATGTAGATTATATGGCAGGGATGGCGCGTGGCATTATCGCCAAAGGCATGTACCGTAACAGGCCGGTCGAGAATCTTTTTTGTTGTCAGCGGCTCAAATGCCTGTACCGTGGCCCGGTCTCCTGCAATGCATATCGCAAGGGGCGAGGCAGCGTCTTTGAAAACTTTTGCAGGCCATTGAGTAAAAAGAGCAAAATTATAGACAAACCCGGCCTTCATGCCCTGCTCGTTTGCCTGAGCCGATTGAGCCCGGAGTTCATCCGGGCACAGCCATACAAAAATACAGAGCACTACCCCGACAGCAGAGCGCAGCATTTTGTAATGTGGGGTCAGTTTAGCCATGAGCCTGTGACATAGAAAAAGTCGAAAAAGATACTTTAAAATTCAACGGTTACCCTGCCATAAAAAGTCCTGCGCACCCGATTGTCTCCGCGGCTGTAGATATCATCCGTGAACCCTTTATACTTATTGTCGATGAGATTAGACCCGATGCCCTCTATCATCAGATTTTTAAACGGCTTCCAGCCCAGACGTATGGTCAGATCGGTATGGCTCGGATTGTTCAGACGCTGAATTTTATCCATAAAATAAAGGCTTATATCGCATTCAAGCGCCGGGGTGATGCTGTACAGCGATCTCAGGGTAAAGGTGTTCTCAGGGCTCAAGTCTTCATCATATTCGGCAGTGCTGTCCCGGCTGCCCGTGTCGGGCTTCACATTCATTCTGAGATAGGAGTAGAAGCTCTGCAGCCGCCACTGCGGCAGCACCTGCCAATTGGCGGCCACTTCCGCCCCGTAGGTTCTGCCTTCCATTTTATTATCAACTCGCACAGGAACAATAAAATACCCCTGCTGCATCTGCGGCGCTGATTGCTCTAAGGTGCGAAGCCTGTTATAGACATTATAGAAAAGCGCTGTGTCAAGAGAGAAACTGGGCGCGAGCTGGATACGGTGGCCGAGTTCATAGGCGATGAGGTCCTCCGACGAGAAATCATCACTGCCCTGCATCTGGACCATGCCCGGCGGCGACAGGGGGAACAGGCTGCCGCGCTTGATAAATGCGGCGGGAAGACGGCCCTCATTTTCAAGAAAAGAAGGCGTCCTGGCGGCCCGTGAAACAGCGGCCCAGAAGGTCTGCTTCTCCGAAGGCGTATAGAGTAAACGTATGCTCGGCTGGATCTCAAGCTGCGTATAGGAGTTATACTCGAGTTTTGATCCCAGTATAAGGTGAAGCCGCTCGGGCACCAGCACCAGCTCATCCTGCACAAAAAAACTGTAGAGTTTCTGCCGGGCGGTCTCATCCTTGAGAGTAAAAAATATATTTCTGTCCTGCTTGTGCAGTTTGCTGTAGCGTATATCGAAGCCCCAGACGATGCTGTTGCGGCTGCCCAGAGCAAAGGTATGCTGAAAATCAATATCAGAGGTGCTGTCCCGAGACACATCATTTTTAAGAGCGTTGCTGTCCCGGGCAGGCCTGTAGTCGGTCGACCGCTCCCCCCTATTGAAAATTTGATTGTAGTAAATCTGCAGGGACATGGCTGAGGTGGAGGAAAACGTATGGTCCCACCTTGATAAAAAATGTCCGCCCGAGGCTTCTGCGGAATTTTCAACTTCCGCTTTGACCAGCGGAGGAATGACTACCGGACGGCTTAAACTTCCTCCCTCATCGCCCTCAAAATACTGCGTGGAAACAAGCAGCTTGTCCCTGTCTGTCATGTCCCAGTCGAGCCGTGCGCCGAAAAATTTTTGACGGCGGTCGTCAACATGTTCATTTATGACATTGCCGAAATGCATGTATTTGCCATAGGCGGTCAGATACATTTTTTCCTTTAGTTTGACGCCGTAGCGAAGGCCGTCATATCCCTCCTGGCTGCTCACCGTGGCCACGCCAAGGCCGCCCTGCATGTCTTTTGCGCTTTTTGTGATGATATTGATAACGCCGTTCACGGCATTTGCGCCCCACAGCGTTGCCCCGGGGCCGCGTATGACCTCTATCCGCTCGATATTCTCGAGCATAATATCATTGTAGGACCAGAACACGCCTGAATAGGTGGGAGAATAAATGCTTCTGCCATCGATCAGCACCAGCAGCTTGTTTGCATATTTACCCAAAAAGCCGCGGCTGGTAACTGCAAACGTTCCGGGGCCGGCCCGGAGAACCTGTATGCCCGGTGCAATACGCAGAACTTCGGGAAGGGTTACCGCGCCGCTGCGGCGTATGTCTTCCTGGTTTATCACGAACACGGCCGAAGCACTTTCATAAGCAGGCTGAGGTTTTTTCGCCGCTGTGGTAAGCTCCATATTCATCAGCTCTTCAAGGCTGTAGGTTGTGAAGTCGGATGTGCTTGTGGGTTCAGTTTGGGCACGTGCGCTGGCGGCTGGCTGGAGAAAAAGATAACAAACAAAAAATCGCAGGCATGCTTGTGCTATGTTTTTGCGGCGCATGAAAAAACGCGGCTGCATACTTCCTCCCTTTTATACAAAGCAAGCTCTACATGCCCCTCTCCTTTGGCATGGGGTGTACACTAGATGTTTATTGCAAATCAAAAGAAATTACAATGCGTTATTTTAAACCCTGCTTAATAGGGCTGGCCGCCAGGCTGCGCAAAGCCCCTGGATTAAATCGCCCCGGCCTTTATAGTTTTGAACGGCTGGATGCCCGGGCTATTCCTTTTCAGATGATTTTTTCAGCAAAAAGGGGTCAATAACTCTAATGGGAAGCTTTATAATATCTGTGGTGATATCCAGAAGGCCTTTTGTCACGGCAGAGGTTGTCCGGGTGCTTATATGCGGGTCGTCTATCATGCCGGTTATTTTCAGGGGCACGCCCATCATCGGCTTGCTCAGAGCAGAGCCCACCAGGGGGATTTTGGAAAGCACCTGGTTCTGAATCTGAAACGGCGTTGCCAGCGCATCAAGATCAACCTCTTTGGTTTTGAGGCTGATTGCGCCCTTACAGACCAGGGTAAATGAACTGCTGATAAGAACAGCCTTGCGCACCTGAATGGTTGGCCCCTGCATCTCCCCCTCTATGAGCAGGGACTGGTAGGCATAGCCCTCTTTTGCCATATCGCGTATCCCGCCGCTGAGCAGGTTGCTTATGCTCAGGAAGGACAGCACTTTGGTAAACAGGCCTGACTTGTAAATGCGCCCGTCCTGAGCTGTTATTGAAAATTTTCCTGCAAGGCTGTCAAGCAAAGCGGCGGCTTTCCCCTGCGCCCGCACAGAGCTCTCTATATCAACAGTGCCGGTTATAAGCGCTTTTTCGCCGGTCAGGCACTGGAACACATCTTTCATGGGGCTTTTCACAGCCCGGGGATGGGCCTCAAGCGTAATGGCATCAGGGGTTATCCGCGCCGTGGCAGGAAGCGCTATGCTGCACATTTTCGTATCTTCGGTTGTTATTGCTACCGCTTTATCGGCAAAAGAAAAACGGGCATTGAACGGCGCACATATGAAGGGGGTCTTTTTGAGCTCACGGGCCTTCAACCTGACCGTGCCGCGAAGGGGTGTTTCCCAGAACTCCCCGGCACTGCCTCCTGATGAAGCATTGTCGCCCGACAACAGATCCTTAAACGCATCCAGGTCTATAGTGTCGGCAGACAGGTGAAGGTCCATGACAAAGCCTTTGTCAGTAAAGCCGATGCTGCCCTGCATGCCGGCTGAATCCTGCCCCGCCGTAAGGCCTGCGGACTCAACAACCAGCTTGCTGCCGCGGGCAATAATCGAGGCGCTTGTTATGTTGACGGGTGATTTATCAAAGGCCGGATACCCTGCCTTGTCCCAGCTCAGTGTTCCCCGGGCTGAAGACTCGCGTGGTTTTTTTTGATTGAAGACAGCATCAAAATCGCCCTGTATCCACCCCTGTAAAAACGGATTTTTCTGCAGCATGCCGTCAAGAGTTGCTTTCTTCAGCATGCCTGCATAGGCCATAGAAACAATATCTTCCTCTATTTTCATCTCCAGCCTGCACTGCGAATCACCGTCGCGGATCTTGAGCTCCTTTATTTCAAGGGTCGTATTGTCTGCCCGCAGATTCAGGCCTGCCTTGATGTTCCGGGCCAGCAACAAGTCTCCGGAACAGGTTGTCCCCCCGCCGCGATTCCAGACAAGCCGGCTCTGCTCGATTTTTACCGGGGCGCGCAGGGCCAGAGCAGAGGGCAGGCCGAGATAGACCGGGGCACAGGCAAGTGCCTTTTCACCCAGCGTGCCGCGGGCATCAGCCTGTACAGCGGTCAAGCCAGCGAGATACCCCTCAAGGGTAAGAGAGCCTGCAAGCTTGGCATCAAGAAATGTCATATCAGCCTGCGACAGGATGCATGCGTGCTGATCCGCCTTGAGCACCCCGCCTTTCACCGCTACCGGCCCGTCAAGCCCTGCTGCGGCAAGCGACAGGTTTTCTACGGTTGCGTCAAGCGCAACGCTCCATTTTTGCAGTGTTGTCAGCGGCCCGCTCAGGGCAAGGGAGTGAATCTGCACCGTGCCGTCCGCACCCGTTATTTTGTCGATGGGCGCCCGTGAGGCCTCAAACGATGCGAGAACCTTGCGCAGATCAGGAAGCGCTACCGCGGCCTTCTGCGCCGTGGCGGTAAAATGATTATCATCGCGCAGGCTGAAGGACAGCGAAAAATCCGGCAGTGCCGAGGAGCCGAGCTTGCCGGAAAAATCAGCAAATGACAGCAGGCCGGCGCGATAGGTGCACATGCCCCGCTGCAGTTCAAGGGCTGCAGGAAACAAACGGTAGTCGGCTTGCAGCAGCAGCTCCTTAACAGCTATCTCTGTGCTATAGGCATCTCCCTCTGCGCGCAGCGTGAATGTTCCGCGCCCTGTTCCCCGAGGATTTTTGATGAGCTCGATCTCGCTGCGCACATCAGGGTCCGGAATCAAATGCAGCAGGCCCGGGGCTTCCGAAAGATCGAGGTCAAATTCTGCGGTTATCAGCGAAGGTTTAAAGCCGCGCGACCTGTCCAGATGCAGGACTGACTCCCGTATGCGGGACTTCCCGAGACGCGCACTGATCCTGGTTGCCGCAATGCTGCCATTGTCCAGTTCGAAGCCGCCGCTCAGCTCGTGCACGTCAAGGCCCATATCAGGAAAAGCCACGCGCATATTCTCAAAGCTGCCGTGACCGCTGATGACGGCGCTTGCCGGGGGATCGGAAACACGGAGCAGTTGTCCGGTAAGGGAAATAGAGCTGACCTCTCCCCCGTGTATTTTTTCGCAGATGCTGCTGACAAGGGGATCCTTGCCAGCAAAGGCCAGGAGCATGTCCCTGCCGGCGGGAATATCTATGGCCCGGGCCTCAAGACCCAGACGGACCGCAGGTGATCCATCGCCCACGGCACTTATCACCGGAGGCAGTGGTCGTAGCGATAGTGCCCTGTAAGAGACAGTTTTTTCCAGCAGCGTGATGCGCAGCTCAGAGAAAAATTGAGCCCTCCTGCCGAGGTGGTCATCTCTGCGTCAAGAGCTTCCAAAGTAAGCCCCGCGCCCTCGGGCGCTTTAATGCCTATTGTTCCGTTGCTTATCTCAAACGGGCAGGCCGGCATGCTCTGTATCGCTGCCTCAATGAATGCGGCTGCTTGTTTTTGTTTTTCTTCAAAGGAGGCGCCGGGCTTATACGCAGCCTGCTGCCGGGGCAGCTGAACATGCACGTCCGGAGCCTCAAGGCTGATGCGGCCGAGCTCCAGCTTTCCGGAAAGCAGGGCCGGTAAGGATGGATATATATAGGCGTCCTGTATGGCAAGGGAGTAGCTGTTCTGCACGGCACAGGTTACCCCATGCAAAGAAAGATGGGGCCGGAGAAGCAGCGAAAGGCCAAGCCGCTCTATCCGCACATCGGCATGCAGAATGCGGGAAAGCTCAGCTGAAATTTTATTCTTAAGGGCAGCGCTATCAATGAACAGCGGCGCGCACCATGCAAGCGCTATGAAAATCATGGCGCAGGCAAGGATGACGGCCATGCTTTTTTTCTTCAAGATCATATACTCGCCTTCAAAACAGCTGCGAAGCTGTCCCTTTACCGACCCTCAGCTCCGGGCAGCCCCTGCCTGATCTTTGCTGAAAAAGCCGGGTCATCGCCCACTTCATGAGCCAGCCGGTTGATGAGGCTTTGCCTCCTGAGTTCCGGAAACGGCAGCCGGGTGTCGAGCTTGCCAAGCTCATAGGCATACTCGGGAGCATAGCCGCTCAGCAGCACTTTCCAGTTGTACCCGACAGCACCGCCAAGGGCACGCACCAGGGCAACCACATCGGTCGTGCAGTTGGTGGTCAGGGTGTTGTAAAATTCCGGCTCGCCGCGCAGCTGGTTGATCTTCTGCACATATTCCAGAAAAAGCTGCCGCGCCCCCTCCGGCGAAACGCGCAGGCGGTACACATACACATCTTCCTGCGGATTCCGGTAATCAGTGCGGACCCGTATCAGGTCGCGCTCGTCGCCCACCACATAGATGAGCTCATACTGCTTGAAAAATCCCTTGATGGAGGAATACGCCTCATGCTTTTCCTTGCGGGTTTCTATGGAAAAGGTCACATAGTCCGACCCGCCAAAGCCGAAGCTGAGCATGATATGGGCGATGGCATCCCCCATCCAGTACACGGCGATTAGGTCTACCGATCTGAGCTTTGCAGTGTCAAAAGTTTTGTCATAATAGCGGGGGATGAAATCCGTCTCGGTGCGGTAGCTGAAGTTGCGGATATTATGCAGCGTGACCAGGGGCCCCTGTATCGTTGCCCAGGGCAGCATGGCCACATCAGCCTGCCAGTCGCGGCTATTGGAGGGCTGTATCGTTGTCCACCAGGCCGCAGTAACGGCAAAGGCGACAAGGAAGCAGGCCAGCGTGCGGCGCCGGTTCGGCACAAAACTAAAGCAGCAGAGAGTTGCACAGCCGAACAGGCCTGCCGCTGCCGCCCGCATCGTGCCGGTTTGAAAGTCGGCATAATAGATGGCGCCCATGCACCACAGCGTCATCCCCGTAACAAAAAGGGCGACAACAGCGCCGGCGCATATTGCGGAAAATGATTTCATACTCCCCATGGCACGACGAACCCTGCTCCCCATCTGGCACTTTTGATATGCGGCAGCCGCTCTGTACAGCGCCCTGCAAACAAGGGAGCACTATTAATTTTATACGAAAAAATAAGCTGGCTGTTTAATCCCCCTTTGAAAAAGGTGGACACAGGGAAATTTTTGCAGCATGACAAATCCCCCTAACCCCCTTTGCTAAAGGGGGAATTTTTCGATCCCTCTTTTGTGGGGCTTTGGACTAGTGGGCCTTCACATTTGATTTTGTAGGCCCCCTCACCCCAACCCTCTCCCACAAGGGGAGAGGGAGCCAACAATTTCCCCCTCCCTTGATGGGAGGGGATTAAGGGGAGGGTGATCTCAACTGATAATTTCAAATGTGATGATCCACTAGAGACCTTTTCTTTTTACTATAGCCCAAAAGCAGAGAGAACAAAAAGCTCTACCGTATTCCATTCTCGTCATGCCGGCGAAAGCCGGCATCCAGGGTTTTCAGAATCAGGATTTTTTCTGGACCCCGGTTTTCACCAGACGGTTTTTTTTAATTTGATCTATTATGCAAATCCTGCTTTTAGCAAAAAAAAGTGCCCTAAGAGCATATATCCTCAGTGAACTTATCGGGCGATTTTCTGCAGCTCCGCGGCAATTTCGCGGCTCAGCTTTTCAAGGGCCCTGTTCTGCGCCTGCACCAGCCCGTCAAAGCCTCCCGCATCGATCTTTTCGCTGATAACGGATTTGCGGTCTGCAAGCATGGCCTCACCCCTGCCATAGATGCTCCAGTATGCGACCAGAGCAGCCTCTTCATTTGTTGCGCCGTCAAAACGGACAATACGCATCCGCACCTGGTAGTCAACGGGAAGCGAGGGGAGCCACGGATAGGTCTGAACATGTGCGGTATTCAGCAGCACGGAGAGGTTTTCCGAAAGCACGCGTATCACGCATCTGTCCAGGGGCTCTGCCCAGCTGTTAAAATCAGAAAATAAAATTTCATTCTGACCGATGCGATTGCCGATCTGCTGGCGTTTGAGATAGTCCGCGATTTCGACAGGCCCGATCCCGAACACATACCTGTCCGGCGTCCGAACCTGCGCTTCCTGGCCGCTCAGCGGCTGCAGCAGATAAAAATGTGTCGGCGCCGAGCGCGCGCATCCAGCGCATACAAGCAAAAAAAGACCGAGAACAAAAAGCGCTGATGTTCTTCTTTTCATATTATTTTCCTCCTTTACCGTATAAAAGCGATTCCGGGTGCTGCGCAATTGTATCCGACATGGTGCGCAGCGACCGGGCCGCAGACGAAAGGTCCGCCAGGCTGCGGGTGAGTTCATACACGACGGGCGCGTTTGCCGACGTGACATCGGCGGTTTTCACCATAAGCCTGTTTGCCTGATCGGAGGCCTTTTCTGCTGCTTCCAGCATCTTTGCCACGGCGGCGCTGACCTTGTCGAGCTCTTCGTTTGCATTAGTGGCCAGCGCGCCATAATCCCTGGTCAATGGCCCGATCTTGTCGTCCACATTACGCACCAGTTTCTGTATATCCTTAATGGCCACAGCAAGCTATGTAAGCGTCGTGCCGAGCTCGGGCGAGTTGATGATGCGCTCGATGCCTTCAATTGATTTCGTGAGCTTCTCGGCAATCTTGTCGAAAGGCACGTTTGCCAGCGTCCGGGTAAGCTCTTCAATGCTTGACGGGATCGTGGGGATTTCAGCAATTTTCCCGTCACCCGCGTACACGGCAGGCTTGTTGTTGTAAAAATCAAGCTCGATCATGAGCTGGCCGGTAATCAGACTCTGCATTTTGAGCTGCGCCCGTAAACCCTTTTCAATCATGCGCGAGACGTTCTTGATATCGCGCTCGCCGCCTATCACCGAAATGCGCTCGGGGTACAGCTCAACGAATACGGGTATCTTGACATTGAGATCCTTAACGTTCAACTGCAGCTGGACGCCGGTCACCGCACCTATGGGGACTCCCTTGAAGTTCACCGGCGACCCTACATTGAGCCCCTTGACCGATGTGTCGAAGTACATGACAAACTTCGGGCGACTTTTAAAAAATTCGCCGGAGCCGAAAATGGCCAGCGCCACAACCGTCAGAGCTATTGCGCCGACGACGAACCCGCCTATGAGAGATTTATTGACCTGTTTGCTCACCGTATAATCCTCCCGCCAGAGAGCTGTTATGTATGAAACGTAGCCCCTCGGGTCAAAAATGTCTGAACCTTGGGGTCGGGGCATTCCTTGAGCATCTTTTTGGGATCGCCACCGGCGATCATGGTCTTGGAATCAGGGTCAAGAAATACCGAGTTATTGCCGATAGCAAAAATGCTCGCCAGCTCATGGGTCACCACAACGATGGTCGACCCGAGGCTGTCGCGCAGCTGGAGAATGAGATCATCAAGCTGCTTGGCGCTTACCGGGTCAAGGCCTGCCGACGGCTCGTCGAAAAATAAAATGTCAGGGTCCAGGGCCATGGCCCGTGCCAGGCCCGCGCGCTTTTTCATGCCGCCGCTGATCTCCGATGGGTAGTAGTCATCAAAGCCGGCAAGGCCCACAAGGGCGAGCTTGAGCGAAACGATCTCGCCTATTTCAGACATGCTCAGGCCGGTATATTCCTTAAGCGGCATGGAGATGTTTTCAGCCAGAGTCATGGAGCTCCAGAGGGCGCCGCTCTGGTAGAGTATGCCTACGCCGCGCATGATGCGGTCGCGCTCATCCGGGTCGGCATCCCAGAAGTTTGTTGAGCCGTAGGCAA
Source organism: uncultured delta proteobacterium (assembly GCA_963718965.1). Lineage (GTDB taxonomy): Bacteria > Desulfobacterota > WTBG01 > CAIYCZ01 > CAIRTM01 > CAIWCT01. The sequence continues at coordinate 23,739 of CAVRBJ010000001.1, forward strand.
CTTTTCCTTTGGCCGGTTCTTTCAGGCCCACGAGATGCCGCAGCAGCGTGCTTTTGCCGCAGCCGCTGCCGCCCATAATGATGAAGATATCGCCGCGGTTGACCGTGAATGTGAGGTCATGCTGCAGCACATAGCTGCCATAGGCCATGGTCAGATCGGTAACGGTGATATGGGGTTCGGGCTGGGACATATACTGCAAACAACCTTTAGAAGAATGAGAGTCGGAATTCAGAATTCAGTTTTTTGTATGGAAGCCACATAGGACTCCTGAAGTTTACTCGTTTCTTCCAGCAGTGCATACAACGCAGGGTTGCTCCCGTAGCCCAGGTCATCTGACAGAATCAAATAGTATCGACATTCCTCAATGGAGCCTTGTGCTATGTTGTAGAAACGAGCTTTGTCTTTATTCGATCTCTTCTTAAACCCTTCGGCGATATTTGCCGCTATGGATATCGCTGCTCTTCTGAATTGAGACGTCAGGCCGAACATTTCTTCCCTGGGGAATGAGCGGCTGAAAGAATATGCATTTAAAACGAAGGCATGCGCTTTTTGCCAGACAATCAGATCCTGAAATGTTTTCGCCGTTTTCTTTTCCATGCGGAGTTTTGTATTCTACCTTCTTTATTCTGGCTCCTGGCTTCTGACTTCTGACTCCTGACTTCTATTTTCTATATCTTCAGCACATTGCAGATTACGGTTATAATGGCTGTTGACACAATAATGCACACTATCGACGTCACCACGGCAGAGGTGGTTGCCGTGCCCACGGCAGAGGCGCTTCTGCCGCACTGCATGCCCCGCAGGCAGCCGCACAGCGCTACCAGCACGCCGAAAACCGCACTGTAAAAAAGGCCAATCCAGAAATGCGTCAGGTTGAGCGAAATAACGGTCTGGTGATAGTATTCCATGACCCCCAGATCAAGCATGCCGACGCCGACGATCAGTCCGCCCAGTATGCCCATGAGATCGGCATACACGCACAGCAGCGGCATCATGACGGTAAGGGCTATCATGCGCGGCAGCACCAGGAACTCCATGGGAGAGATGCCCATGGTCTGCAGCGCGTCGATCTCCTCGTTTACCTGCATGGTGCCCAGCTCGGCGGCAAAGGCCGCGCCCGTTCGGCCAGCCATGATGATGCCGGTCATGATGGCGCCCATAACGCGAACCATGCCGATCCCGACCAGGCTTGCCACATAGATCTGGGCGCCGAACATCTGGAGCTGTACAGCGCCCACAAAGGCAAGAATGAGGCCCACAAGAAGGCTGATCAGGCACACGATGGGCAAAGCCTCGGCGCCGCAGCTCTGCATGAGGAAAAACAGCTCGGCCTTGCGGAAGCGTGCCTTGCCCGACAACAGCCGCGCGAGGGCAAGAGTTACATCGCCAATAAAAGCAAAGGCGTCACGGGCGCCGGCCTGCAGGTTGAATGTTGCATCGGCAACGCGGACGAGAAAAGGATCGCTGAGGTCGGTTTTGCGGGCGCCTTTTCGCTCGGGTATCGCCGTGGCCAGGACCAGCAGCCGCTGCAGCCCGTCAGGCAGGCCGCTTGCATCAAGGGCTATATCGCGGGTGGCGCAGATGCCCTGTATTTTGGCAAGCAGGGTCAGCAGGCCGCTGTCCCAGCCGGTGAGGGCTGTGCAGTCAAAGGAAACTTTTTTTATGCCCGGCTCTGTCTTGAGTCTGCCAAGCGTCTCGTCAGCTGACGGCAGCCCCTGCCTGATGCTCCACGCCCCTGCAAGCACAAGCGCACAAGCGCCGTCTGCCGAGCCTGTCATCTGGAATGAACTGGCCGAAGGAGAAATCATTACCTCATGCCCTTGAAATGATTGAACTTTATATTGTTTTTATATACATTACTTTCTTATAAAGCCCAACCTTAAAATGCTTTGCTAAATCCGTTTAACGAAGCGCAAATGGCGCTGCAAACACACCATGAAAGGATGCCATGATGCCCCGAAATACTTTCAAATCACTGGCAAGTGCTTTTTATGTCACGTTTATCTGCCTGTGCCTCGGCTGCGCTGCTCAGCAGCCTTATCAACAACCGAAAGAAACTCCGCTCGCGCAGCCTCTTTTGCGCGTTGGCGTATGCGCAAATGCACCGCCGGTCATTTCCAAACAGGGCGGAGGCTATGCCGGCATCGAGGCCGAACTTGCCCGGGCGCTTGCTTCCCATCTGGGCATGCAGGCGAGGTTTGTTGACTGCGACTGGGACAACCTCATACCTGACTTGCTTGACGGCAAAATAGATATCATCATGTCGGGCATGACCATTACCAACCAGCGCTCGGTTCGTATCGCCTTCACCGACCCCTACATGCAGGCCGGGCAGTTGTGCCTTGTGAGGAATGAAGATAAAAGCAGGTTTCCCACCACGGGAACCGTTCAATTCACCACCATGCGGGTTGGGGCTGTAGAGGGCACGACTGGCGATTTTCTCGTGCAGCGCAGTTTAACGCTGGCAAAAAAAGAATCGTTCTCCAGCCCTGAAAAAGGCGCAAAGGCCCTTATCGATGGCAAGATAGATCTTTTTGTGTACGACGCGCCGGTCATCTGGTGGCTTGCCGCCACCTATGAAGCCAAGGGCCTCACAACGCTGCCCTTCCATCTCACGCAGGAAAATATCGCATGGGGTGTTCGCAAGAATAACGCCATGCTGCTCGATTCTGCAAACCGGTTCATTGCAGTCTGGAAGCAGGACGGCCGAATGAAAAAGCTTATCAACCGCTGGCTGCCCAACGCTTTTTAGAGCATTTTTTACTATCGCCCAAACAATACTGCATACAAAAAGCTATGCAATGTCTCTTTCTCGTCATGCCGGCGAAAGCCGGCATCCAGAATTCCCATGTGGGGCATCCGCCGCGGTGGATCTTGTTTGGAAAATACTCGTGTTTTGGAAAATGCTGTGGACAAAAAAAATGAAGGCTGCCCGGAGACAAGAGGGGGGAAGTCTCCGAGCGTAGGTGCCTTCATTTAAAATCTACTGTATCTGGATTTTGCTGGTTCGTCAACAAAAACAAAATCAATGCTCCCGCACCCTGCCGGCCAGCCTACGTGGCTAACCGGTTATAGGCTTCCGGGCCGCCCGATGGGGTGACAGTTCCGGAGGATCATCCACTGGAATTTTTTCAATTTCAAGCGTAAGCTTTTCAAGCTCCTGCTGGGCTTGTGCATAACTTACAAAAATGCCTTTGGATGCCAGCTCTTTTTCTTCTATTTTGAGTGAGTGCCAGATATTGCGCAGCACTTTTCTCCTTTTCTTAACCCAATCATATTTCATACCTGCCTCTTTCCACGTATGAGAATTAATAAACAGTCCAACTGCCCTGTAATGAGAGTCTCGTAAACAATAACGGCGCGGGTCATTGCCAGGAGCCCTTCGTCGCTGCTCAGGATAAACTCCGCAACGCGGCAATCTTTTTTCACACTTACAATGACAGAGAATAAAGTCTAGCATACAAAAGGGCTGAATGACAATAAAGCCGGTGTGATCCGCCGCGGCTGAACTGCCATCATTTTTTCGGCGTTTCAACCCGGATAGCCAGCTCTTCGGTGAACTGCATATAAATCATATCGCCTTTTTTGACCTCATTGAATCTTGTAATGCTCGGGTCGGCTTTGGTGGTGATGACTTTTCCCTCTGGCCCTTTGAGGGTTATCATGCGCGTCTTGTAATCGATTTTTTCCACAATGGCGGTAACTTCGAGAACATTCACGGCCTCCATGCCGGGCTTTGCGCCAAGGGGAGCGCGCCGCACAACCTGGCCTGCATTGCCGGCAGGCTTGCCCTGGGGCTTGTCCACAAGAATGGCGACCGATTCCGTTTGCTCGGTGATAACTTCATCGCCGACTTTCAGCTGGGGGAAATTCCTGATTTCAGGCCCGGCCTTGAAATAATGCAGCTTGTTTTCGCTGTCCCGCAGCACTGCGGTGCGCTCTTTATAATCTATGGAATCGACGATGACTCTGGTGACGATCTTTTGACCGATAATGCCGCCCGGCTGGTCAGCAGATTTGGCAGCTGCAACAGTTACTTCAGGGGCTGCGGCGCGACAGGCGCCTCCTGTTTTGTCGTTGCGCAGGCAGACAGTACTGCCATCAGAGCTACCGCCATCAGAGTCGCATACATCTTTTTCATTCCTTTTCTCCTTTTTGTTGGTTATCGGTTCGCGCATGCGCACTCGTTTCGGTACTGTACTGCGGAGCAGTAACAAGCGGATTTTTTTTCATCAATGCTCCAGCCGCGCTGCTCCAGCACGGCGCGGGCCTGCGGGTCAACCTTGCCGTACACAATGAGCCGCCTGCCCGTAACGCCCTTTATCTTGCCTATGGCTGCGGAAAAGAGCTGCTCCTTCTGGTCCAGATTCTGCGTCCATGCGATATAGTCAAGGGGGAAAACACCCACAACGGCATTTTCTTTGGTTCTGAGAAATGTCTTGCCGTTTACATCAACCATACTTGTTATGCTCTTTACTTCAGAGGCGTACGCAGCCATGCACTCCGCCTGGAACCGCGCAAAAAGCGCCACTGACCGGTCCTTGACCTGAAGCAGTTCCAGATGAATTCCGAGCGGTCTTCAACGCCCTTCATGCTTTCAAGAGCGCCGACGATGAGGGTCTTGTCGCAGGGGTCAAAAAGATAGTTGTTTAAAAATTCTTCCGCAAGCTGCGGCGTTATCCCCATGGCAAGAAGCGCCTTTTTGTTGATGTCGTGCAGCTCCGCCGGAGATTTATCGCGCACCTTTTTTTTCATCGAGTCCGAAGTGCTCGACAGGCTGATCACCGTGCCGGGAATATCGGGAATGACGGCAAAAGCTGCTTTCACGGTCAGGCCGCCGGCGAATGATACCCAGGCAAGCTCATCGAGCTTATCCTGCAGCTCCTTATTGGCAGTATAGGGGTTGACATTGAGTCGGTAGGCGAACATGCGTTTTGCCGCCGCCTGCCCGAGGGCCGTCTTGGCAACACCGGGCTGATTTGGGTCCTTGCTGACGATGGAGCTTCCAACATCGCTGAACCACCGGCCGATGCCGGTACCGATCTTTTTTACGGTATCAACCGGCTCCGTCACCAGCCCCTTGGCCGTATTGTAGGGCCCGAGGCCGGCTTTTTTAAACGCCTCTTTGAACTCATCTGACTTTGAAATCTGCTCTATCTTAGTAAGGGCCTCACACTCCTGAAGATAAATCAGCAGCGCCTGCGTGCTTTCAATGGTGGTGCTGCCTCCGGGAAACGTTACGGTGTACTGATTAACGAGCCCATCGTTTTCTGTTTGTCGAGCAACCTGGCAGCCGGCTCCGGCAGGCAGTTTCTGCGGCAGAAAATCGGCGCTCTTGAGCATCAGCGGCGGGCTCTGATACGCGGGCTGTTTTTCCGCACCGGCAGCATACGGTGCAGCAACCAGCACCGCCAGGAATACCCACACTGCACAATTCCGTTTTTTCATCATACCCTCCTTGTTAATCATTGTTTGGATCAATTTTATCAGGGCCGGTGCATCGTATATCTGTTATGAAATTTTTAGACTGCGCTTACCGCCATTCTTTATCCGCCCGTAACATAAAACAGGCCCAGCACATACAGTGCTCCCACCGCCAGCTGGCACAGGGTAAAGGGAACGCCGTAGCGCAAAAAGGTCATAAAGGAAACCGGCTTGCCATGGGCTGCGCAGGCGCCGGCGCCGGCCACATTGGCAGAGGCGCCGATGAGCGTTGCATTGCCGCCGAGCGTTGCGCCGAACATCATGGCAACAAACACCGGAATGACCTGAGCGGGCCAGCCCGTAAATGTCGGCGACAGGGCATTTTCACCCACAATTTCCGCCATCACAAAATAGCCCTTGGTCATCAGCAGCATGGCGGCCACTATCGGAATATTGGCCAGCAGGCCTGATGCAGGCCCACGCCCGCCACCAGTACCAGCGCAGACCAGAAGATTGGTGCCGAACCAGCATAGAGATTTTGCGACAGGCCCTGCAGAATGCCGGTCTTGTTGAACGCCTCGACAAGAGAAAAGGCAGGACAGGAAAATAAGCGTTTTCCAGTCAATATCTCTCATGACATTGGTTATAGGTTCGACTTTTGCGGTATGCACGACCAGCAGCGCAAGGCGATGCCGCTATGATGGCCGCGCCAGGGGGAACAAGCTGCGTGGGCATGCGCTCCCCGATGAGGAACATGACCACCATCAACCAGCACCAGAGCGAAAACAGCGCAAGGCCGGGCCGCGAAATGGGCTCGACTTTGAAGGTTGTCGGGCAGGGTGCACTGTGCCTGCCAGATGTCCTTCATGATTATGGGCGTCATGGCAATCAGCACCAGTATCGCAATCACCCCGCCAAGGCTTACCTTCTGCAGATACTGGCCGAAGGTCATGCCGATGGAGCTCCCCACCAGAAACGTGGCAGGATCTCCCACCAGGGTGAGCATGCCCGCGGAGTTGCTGATAATGGCGGTGAGGACCATGGGTCCCACATAGTCGACTTTAAGGGCGGTTGCGACGCGATGATAATGGGGGCAACCAGGATGACGACCGTGGCATTGGGCAGAAACGCGCAGATGGGCGTAATAAGCACGAACAGCCCCAGAAGATACAGCTTGCCGCTGCCTTTGGTTAAAATCAGAAACCGCGTGCCTGCATTTTCAAAAATACCGGTTGGCTGCAGGGTGCGCGCCACCACCATACCGCCAAACAGCAGGGCCAGCGTGCCGCCTGCCGTTTCAAGAGCGTGGAGGGCATCGCCGGCGGTGAGTATGCCCATGACCAGCAGAACGCTTACCCCCAGCAGCGCCGCAACCGTCAGGTCGAGCAGGTTAAAGGCTATTGCCAGGATCACACCGGCAAAAACCGCAATGGTAATAATGGCATGAAGTGTACTCATGGCTGTATCCGCTGTATTAATGAAAGCTATGTATCCGTCAGCACCATGCATGGCCTTGACCAAAAATGCTCTACCGGAACGGCGGGGCAATAAGCAGACCGCCGTCTTTCCACAGGCGGTTATAGCCCCGATCGATCTTGAGCGGGCTTTTGGCGCCCAGGTTGCGGTCAAATATTTCCCCGTAATTTCCCCCGGCCTTTAAAATACGCACCACCCAGTCCCGGTCAACCCCCAGCAGACCGCCCATATTGTCCGCTTTCCCCAGCAGCTCCTGAATATAGGGTTTTTTTGAGGTGTCGCGCATCGTAGCAGCATTCTCCCGCGTAATACCCTGCTCTTCGGCTTCTGATGAGCGCAAACAGCACCCACTTGACCAGGGTGAACCACTCTTCATCGCCACGGCGCACAGCCGGCCCCAGGGGCTCCTTATGCAGCTTGCCGGGCAGGATGGTGTACGTATCCGGCCCTCCCGGCGCATTCATGCGAATGATGGCCAGATCGGTTCCATCGCCGGTCAAAATCTGGCAGTCTCCGGCAAGGAATGCTTTTTTTGCATCGTGGAGCGTTTCAAAAACACGCGAGCTGCAGCCCCAGCCCCTGCTCTGCGGAAAGCTGCTTCAGCACCGCCTCATGCGTCGTTCCTTTGACAACGGCGATGGTTGCACCGCGCAAATCTTCAACGCGTTGAAAGCTGCTGCCGGAGCGGACCATGATGCTTTGAAAATCGTGATACAGCGTGCCGGCGAATGCCAGTTCCAGGCCTGCCTCCCGGCTTAATGTCCAGGTGGTTGCCCGCACCAGAACATCGATATCCGCGGCCTTCAGGGCGGGAAACCGGGCTGAAGAAATAAGGGGCACAAAGCGCACTTTTTCCGGATCGCCCAGGGCCGCAGCAGCAAGGGCGCGGCAGAAGTCCGCGTCAATGCCTTTCCATCTCCCGGAGGCATCCTGGGCTGCAAAGCCGGTCTGATTATCACAGACGCCGCACCACAGCTCGCCGCGCATGCGAATTTTGTCGAGAGTGTCGCCGGCCCGGGCCTGCGTGTAACAAAACGCCATGATACACATGAGAATACAAGCCGCGAAGATACTGCTGTTGGCCGGTAGGTGCAGAAAGGATTTCATACCAGATGAGCCCCCTTTTGTGCGGTTTGTGGGGAGACTATAGAATAAAGACCGCGGTGTGTCAACAGGATGAAGCCGGAATCAGCCTGCAGGCCTGACTACCTCCGCCCTGGCACATGAGTCCGGCATATTTTTATCAGTCCTTAGCCGTCCGGCTGGTAAGTTAACTGCATCAAAAATCAAACAGCACGCCCTTGATGAGCTTGGGCAGCACCGGCGTTATCGAAAGCTGTATATTCCACATCTGCCCGAAGTCGTCCGGCCGTATGGGCATGTATTGCGCGGCAAAAGAAAGTTTTACCGGAAGTTTGCCGAACTTTACGATTTTGCTGACGCCAAGCCCAATGGGCACGTTCCAGCGGTTGTCCTTCTCGGCCTCCCAGTTGGCAAGTACGTTGCCCGAATATCCCACGGCCCAGCCGTCTTTTTCCAGCCAATAATACTTATAAACAAGCCCAGCAGGAAGTCCAACCGCTTCAAGGCTTCATATCCCATTCTTTGAGTTTCTTCGCCGCCGTTCCGAACTGGCCTAGCTGGTAAACGGCAGCGCCAGAGGGAAAGAAAGTGAACGGCTCGAACGGTTCGGCAAGCATTTTATCGAGATATTCCCGGGAGGCGACGCCGGTGGTGACGTGCGGATTGAAATGCTCGCCGGAAGCCTTCGGAACAAACGTCGAAACGTATTCGATCAGGAACGGGTCGATGACGGATCTTCGGGCGTGGTGACGAACGCGGCCGAGTCTCCGGTTTCAACCGTGAACGGGTTAACGGCGTCAATCAAGTCCTGCTGCAACTTAAGGAGTTCAGGGGTCGGCTTCGCGACAATGCCTGCAAGGCCAATGTCTTTGCTCGGGATGTAGTAGTATTTAAAGGCTTCCAGCTTCATGCCGGTCACATTGGCGTTGGCAATAACCTTGCCGGCGGCGGCATAGACCTGGTCGAGGTCCGCCGTGCGGACATAACGCTGAATCATCGTGATGTGCGGACGGTGTGTCGCATCAAGGGCGAAACCTTTCGGGAAGACCGCGAGCAGGCGGGCATTATTTGCTTCGGAATGCTTGAGCATCGTAGCGTCCGGCTCCAGCAGGATGTCAATGGCCGTGACCGGGGCCTGCTCGAACGGGAAGACCTGTTTCCAATCGTCCTTCATGCTGACCACGCCCCAGCCCTCTTTCTGCGCCTGGTCGTAAACCGCCTGCGTGAAGGCGCCAAGCTTAACGTCCGGCAATCCTTTGGCCGGACCGTAGGCGTATTCGCGCGCCGCATCATCATGCAGCACCAGCAGCTCGAAACGTGCGCCGCTACCGCCTTGCGTGTATTCCAGCATTTCCTTGTCGCCTCGGGAATTCCCGAAGGCGGCGATGGGACGGCGACCGATGTACTGGTTGATGGCGACGGGCTTGCCCTCCTTGTCATTATTGAAGAGCAGTTCCGGCAGACGCACCAGCACCGGCTTGCCGTCGCGCATCTCGAACTTCGTCTTGATGCTGCTGCCGATGACCTGCTCGGGCGGTATGCCATAGACTTTCTCCGTCCACGGGCGCATGAACTCAATGCCGCCGCCGGAAACGATAAAGGTCTTGAACCCGTTTATTTGCAGATAGGCCAGCAATTCAAGCATGGGCTGATAAACCATCTCGGTGTAAAGTTTGCCGGTCTTAGGATGCTTCGCAGTGGCAATCCAATCCTTCACAATCTGCTCAAACTCCATTGCAGTCATGCCTGCATGCGTGGCCATGAAGAGTTCAAGTATCGCGTTCTCACCGCCCGCGAGCGCAGCTTTCACATCGCCCTTGAGCAGCGAAGCGAACGGTTCCTTTGTTTTCCATTCCGGGTGCTGCGGCGCGAGGGCCTTCACGCGGTCAAGGGCGAAGTATAATTGAACAGGCACCGGCTGTTCGCACCACAGCGTGCCGTCGTTATCGAACGTGGCGATGCGCTCTGCAACCGGTACGAAGTTCGGGGAGCCTGCTTTCGTCACGCCTTCGACGAAGGCTACGATGGCCTTCTTCGACGCAGTGTCGTTCCATGAGGGCAGGGGATCAGCAGCTAAGGCTGTATTTGCCAGTAGCACCAACGTAAGAAGTGTCTTTGCAATAAAACTTTTCATGTACAATCTCCTGAAGAAATAGAATGGCGGGGCGCTTTCAAAGAAACGCCCCGCCATGTTCGATCTACTTCGACCCGCTAGCTTGCTTCAGCTTTTCCATCACTTCATCCATGTTGAAACTGGCAGCCTTCTGGCGCTGCGGATAGTCCTTGAACGTCATCAGGAACTTGCCAACGTAGGCTTGCGCTGGCACAAGCTGGAAGGCGTGATCCAGCAGCCAGTCATAGTATGTGTTAGACGTGATGTCCGCGCGTTCGTACGGATCAGTGCGGAGATTAAATATCTTCGGAATCCGCAGAGTGACGAATGGTTCTGACCAGATGCGCAGTGTTCCCTCAACACGCTGCTCCATGAATACAAGCTTCCAGTTGTCGTAGCGCAGGCCTGTCAGTTGCTGGTCGTCGTTGATGTACAGAAACGATTCCCGTGGGCTCTTTTCGGCCTGGCCGGTCAGGTAGGGGATAAGGTTATCACCGTCCAGATGGACCTTGTAGATCATGTCTCCAATCTTGTAGCCCTTGAGCAGCTTTTCTTTAACTTGAGTATCTCCAGCGATAGCTACAAGGGTCGGCAGCCAGTCAAGATGAGAGACCATCTCGTTGGACACCTGGCCAGGTTTGATCTTGCCCGGCCAGCGGACCATTGCCGGAACCCGGTAAGCGCCTTCCCAGTTCGAGTTTTTCTCGTTGCGGAATGGCGTCATTGCTGCATCAGGCCAGCTGTTCATATGCGGGCCATTGTCGGTTGAGTACATGACGAAGGTGTTGTCCGCAATGCCCAGGTCGTCAAGCACCTTGAGTACCTGACCGACATTCTTGTCGTGGTCCATCATGGTGTCGTGGTATTCGTTCTGCCACCGCCCCGACTGACCCACGCTCTCCGGCTTGGTGTGTGTGCGGAAATGCATGTGAGTAAAGTTTACCCAGACAAAGGCCGGCTTACCCGCTTTGTTTTGCCTCTGGATGAAGTCCACGGCCCGCGCAGCGACGTCATCGTCGATGGTCTCCATCCGCTTTTTGGTCAGCGGGCCGGTGTCCTTGATGATCTGCTTGCCGACCTTGCCGAAGCGTGGGTCTACGGTCAGGTCATCCTTGTCACTGGCTTTGGTGTCCATCACACCGCGGGGGCCAAACTTTTCGCGAAAAGCCGGATCTTTCGGGTAATCAGGCAGTTCAGGCTCTTCCTCCGCATTCAGGTGGTACAGGTTTCCGTAGAACTCGTCAAATCCATGCACGGTCGGGAGGAACTCATTGCGGTCGCCCAGATGGTTTTTGCCGAACTGGCCTGTGGCATAGCCTTGCGCCTTCAGCAGCTCGGCAATCGTTGGATCTTCCTTCTGCAGGCCGAGGGTGGCGCCGGGAAGGCCAACCTTTGTCATACCGGTGCGCAAGCCGGACTGACCGGTAATGAACGATGCCCTGCCGGCGGTGCAGCTCTGCTCGGCATAGTAGTCGGTAAACATCATGCCTTCCTGGGCAACTCGGTCGATATTGGGCGTCTTGTAGCCCATCAGGCCATGCGAGTAGGCGCTGATATTGGACTGGCCGATGTCGTCGCCCCAAATGATAACAATATTAGGCTTACCACCTTGTTTCTGCGCATCGGCAGCCTGCGCCGGCGCTGCCGCACCGCTCACCGTGAAGCCTGCCAGCACGCACCCCACAGCCGCCCATTTGCGGGCCTTTCTCTGTTAGACTCTCTTTTCGCTTCATGATTTTTCTCCCTATCAGTGTTGGTCGTTTTCCGGCAAAAACCATGCACCAGCGGCAGGTTCACCGCTCTGGTCTTCCCGGGGTATCTGTTACGAAGTTTTTACTTGCTGTTTATCTCCATCAAATACTCAAGCGTGCTCTCTGCAAGAAGCATGTCCCGAAGGCGCTGCAGCCCCCTCCTCTCTCAAATTCCGCCTGCAATGACTTCTTTGTTGTCTTGAACTCCTCGGCCTTCTCGGCAATGCGTTTGTCAACATCCGTCTCGTCAACCTCAATGCCTTCCTGCTGTGCAATTTTCTTGAGAATCAGCATCAGTTTTATTTGGTCATGTGCCGTCTGCCACTGCGCGCTCCCGATTGCGCTGCCGTCGATACCATCAAAGGCAAGTTCATCCTGCACCAGCCCTTCAGGCACATCGACGCTCACCAACTCCAGAAGCTTTAGCGATATCTGGTCGCGGGGATCAATGCCCCCGTCATCAATTTTCAGGCTTTTCAAGTCCGGCAGATCGATCTTCGGCATGGGGTAAAACCGCAGCTGAGCGCGGAAGGTTTCTCCTCGTGCACACTCAATCTCCTCTGCCTCGGCATTGCCAAGAACTTCAATGTCTGCCTCCCGTACAGCTTCCCGGCCAAGTCGCTGAGCAACTCTATAAGATAAATCGTCCATGATCTCTTTTTGAAAGCGTTTTTCAATCACGCCTCGTGGCACTTTCCCCGGGCGAAATCCAGGAACTGAGGCCTTTGCATACAAGGACACTGCATTATCATAATCAGAAGCAAGTTCCTGCCATTCTGCTTCAATTTGGAGGCGGTGATAACCATCAGCGCTATCACACTGTTTCCATTTCATTTTTGTTTCTCCGGATGCCAATGTTCTGAAGCATGAGTTTGTACTTCCTTGACCACTGTTTGCCCCATATTCCACAGAATCTTTTGAACAGGCTTGTCGATGTGGGAGAAAAACTTTTTCCAGCCGCTGCACAGATAATTCAGCCCGGCTTCGCCCTCGGGGGTCTTGATGAAGCGGTTCTTCGGGCACTCCCCGAAACAGGTGAACTGATAGTCGCACCGGCGGCACTGCTCCGGGAGCAGCCCCTCCTTCATCATGCCGAATTTCTCCTGCTGCTTTGAGTAGGCCATGTCCGCAAGCGACCGCTCCTGCAGGTTGCCGGCACAATACTCCGGGTAAACATAATGGTCGCAGGCATAGACCGATCCGTCGCGCTCAAGCGCCATCCCCTTGCCGCACAGGGGGCCCTGCGTGCAAAGCGGCGACACATGGCCCATCCAGGTCTCGACCGCTGCCTCGAAATAGTTCACATAGATTTTGCCAAGGTCCTTGCGATGCCACTCGTCAAAGACGCGGCAGAGGAAATCGCCCCAGTCATCCGGGTCGACACTCCACTCCTCCACAGCCGATCCCTCGGTGCCGGGCTTCGCCTGAGGCGAGCCCTGTACCGGCATCAGGTTTACGTCCCATCGCTGGGGCGCAACACTCTGGAAGCCCACGGGTTCGACAATGGGGATGAACTGCATTCTTTTTGCTCCCACCTGATCGCGCAGGAACCGGTATACTTCAAGCGGCCGTTGTGCCGTTACCCGGTTGACGCAGGAGAGTGTTGCAAAGTTCACCTTATGCTTTCTCAGCAGCTTTGAAGCGCGAAAGGCGCGGTCGAAGCTGCCCTTGCCTGCTGTGTCTTTCCGGTAAGCGTCATGCAAGATGCTTCGGCCCGTCGATGGAGAGGCCGACAAGGAAGTTCTCATCATGGAGAAACCTGCACCAGGCGTCGTCCAGCAGCGTGCCGTTGGTCTGGAGATCGTTTTCGCAGCGCACATGGGCCGGGCAGTACTTCTTTTCAAGCTCGACGACCCTCCGGAAGAAGTCAAGCCCCAGCAGGGTCGGCTCGCCGCCCTGCCAGGAGAAGACCACCTCCTTGTAGTTCTGACTTTCAAAGTACTGGCGGATGAATGACTCAAGCACTTCATCGGATATGCGCCACTGCTCAGGCTTACCGAGCAAATCCTGCTTGGAGAGGTAGTAGCAGTAGGTGCAGTCGAGGTTGCAGAGCGAGCCCGCGGGCTTCACCATCACGTGCATGCGCCGCACGGGCTTGCCGCGAAAGACCTGCATCTTGTAAGCTGAAAGAATATCCGTCATATCACAGCCTGAGTACAGAACCCCAAAAGAGAGTGCAAACAAAATCGTAGGCCGGACAAAGAACCTGATTATAGCTCAACACCTTTTCGACAGCCGGACACGCTTTGCTTTGTCCGGCCTACAATTGACAGATACCTTCAGGTTTGTGTCCGGCATTTTGCTTTCTTGTTTCTGTGAAACTGCGCTAACCCCGCACATTCGCAATGATTCCAGTCTATTGGATTTCCCTGTGCAGCTGAATCGACAGATATCTCTACATCGGCTCGATCTCGCCGGGCCGCCAGGTCTTGTCGAACCACGGCTGGAGCGGGCCATACAGGCGCAGGAGCGTGTTCCAGCCCTTGCCGGGGATGGTTTGCACCCAGTTGTTTTCCTTGCCGTCCGGAGGCTTCGGTCCGAAATAGACGTCCACCGAACTGTCCGGATTGACCAGGAGTCCTTTGGTCTGGCTGCTGACAGCCGGCCACTGCTGGTCGGTCTGGAGCATCGAGCGGGTCTGGTTGTCGTAGAGGATCACCGACCAGAAGTTGGCGACCGGGATATTGGGAGGCAGGTGAAGCTTGTAGTTCTTGCCTCCGTCCAGGGGGTTGCCCTTGGAGTCGACAAATGCCGCCATATATTGCGACCCTTGTCCGACCAGCTTCGAATCCATGGCCGGTGTTACGCCGGTGGCATAGAAGAAGAAGGATGAGTAAGCATCGAGGATGAGCGCACCGTTGTCCTCGAACTTATACCCGCCGATGAACCCGCCACGCCACGCGCTGTTCGGGTAGTAGTAAGCTTCCTTGAGACGCATCCGGAACGTGATGGCACGTGCGGTTGCGTCTCCCACGGCTGCGGCTTCTGTCAGGATCTTCTTCATCCTGGCATCGGGTGCGAAAGGCTTGCCCTTCTGGATTCCAATGGAGGCATAAAAACCCAGTGTAACCGGGTCAACCGACTCAGTCGGCTCCTCCTGAACCACCTGGTTGAGATACTCCCAGAAAGCGTAATCCGCCGGGGCATCGGTGCAGAAATCCCTGCCGGAAACGTTGACGAAATTCAATGCCGGCGGATTGGCAGCCTGAGACAACGGGTAGATCTTCGTGAACTTTTTCACCCGGTCCACGCCCGGTTTCGGGTCGCCGTTCTCCAGCATGGTGCGCCATGCAGCCCAGACACTGAACGTCGCCAGCCGCACGACAAAGTAACCCTTCGGGACCTCGCCTTTATAACCGGGCGGAAGGAGCAGATACTTGCCGCCCTCGCCCTTGTCGGGCCCCACCATGCCCAAATCGGTGACAAAGCGATACCACATATCGTCGATCAACCCGAGGACCTTTGGCGGAACCTCGAGGACCAGAGGGCCGTTGTGCAGGTCGAGCCAGAACCAGGTGTACGGCGTGTTGTTGTTCGGGGTAAGGAAGATCGACCGTGCGTTCATCATCTGTCTCGAAGATCGGCACGGTCGTGTTGGCCGGCCCCACCTCAAGGATCCCCTTGCGATTCGCCACCTGGCTCACCGGCGCCAGCCCGAGCAGGTAAGCCTGCACGGCACGTTGGAAGTCGAGGTTGTCATAAAGTTTTTCGACGCTGGCATCGTCCGGGAAGCCGTCGAAGAACTTGAGCGTGCCAAGGCGGGTTTCCACCTTGTCCGGCGATGCGATGCCCGGCGGGATGGCCGTGGTCATTTTATATTTCTGGGGCTCTGGCGCTGTCGCGCAGCCGGCCAGCAGGAGTGCGGCACAGGTACAGGCCAGCACTACGTTGCCAAATATCTGCTCCATCGCTTTCATTGGCAATCCTTTCTTTTTGTGATGTTGTTGAGAAAATCATCTGTTAAAATTATCTGCTAGTCTCGCTCGGCAGCTTTCTCCTTAACGTCCTTTTGCTCTGCCGGTGACAGGGCTGGAGGGTCCGATTTTGACAGTGAGCTTGTTCAGCTTGCCGGTGAAGGTGAATGGCGACTGGTAGTCCGCATCATTAACGCCGGTGCCGGTATCGGAGCCGATGTCGAATGTCTCGCTGGCTTCGAGCGCGAGGGGTATGGTGCGGCTGAACTGCTGTTTTGCCACTTCGGCACCATCCACCTTGATTGTGGCCGGTACCGCCTTTGCCAGCCCCGGCCCGTCGTACTTGAAGTCAAGCTCGACAGTGTGCTTTCCCGGCGTGAGCGCCTTTGCTCCCTCGACCTGTTGACGGGCGAGGTCGAGCAGATTGTAGACAAAGACCGGTTTGCCCTTGAGCAGGTAGAAGCCCCAGCCGCCAAAACGTCCGCCTGCGGGTGCGAGCATGCCTTCGCCGCCGCCCTCAGGCACTTCGATGTTCGCGGTGATGGTGAATGACCTGTTGAGGATGCTCGGCGCGGTCCCTTGCGGGATGCCGGTGATCGGCCGGGTGTAGGTGAACTCAGTCGCGGCCCGCCACGATGCTCGGCGTGGGGCGATGATCAGACGTCATCGCCGAAGCGTCCAGCGGCAGAACCTGGTATTTCTCTGCCTCGATCCAGAACAGGTCCTGCAGCTCCTTCAGCTTGTCCGGATTGGCGGCAGCTATGTTGTTGTTCTGCGTCCAATCTTTGGTGAGGTCGAACAGTTCCCAGGTTAGGCCGTTGACGATGTCATTCGGCGCGGGTGCCGTGGCATCCCACGGCGCCCGGTATGGCAGCGTGCTGGCAATCCAGCCGTCGTGATAGAGGGCGCGAAGGCCCATCATCTCGAAATACTGGGTTGTGCGTTTGGACGGAGCTGCGGCTTGGCCTTGTCGAAACGTGTAGGCCATGCTGACGCCTTCGATCGGCTTTTGCGTGATGCCGTTCACGGATTTCGGGCGCTTGATGCCGGCGACATCGAGTATCGTCGGAACAATGTCGATGACATGATGAAACTGGTTGCGGATGCCGCCCTTGTCCTTGATCTGCCCGGCCACGAGATGGCCATGCCATTGCGGGTCCCGCCAAAGTACGAGGCGACCTGCTTGGTCCACTTGAAGGGCGTGTTCATGGCCCAGGTCCAGCCGACCGCCATGTGCGGGATAGGTCTTATCCGTGCCCCAGACGTCGTAGATACCTCTGCAGCTGCGCCTGCGACCGGCACGTCGATGCCGTTGAAGAAGGTCATCTCGTTGGGCGTGCCGATCGGCGAGCCTTCGGCGCTGCCGCCGTTGTCGCCGCTGATGTAGATGATCAGCGTGTTGTCGAGCTTGCCCATGTCCTCGACAGCCTGGATGACGCGGCCGATCTCATGGTCGGTATAGGCGAGATACGCTGCGTAGACCTCCATCTGCCGCTCGAAGAGCTTCTTCTCGTCGGCCGATAGTTGTCCCACTTCTTGAGCAGATCGTCGGGCCAGGGCGTCAGCTGGGCATCCTGCGGGATCACGCCCAGCTTCTTCTGGTTGGCGAAGATTTCCTCGCGCAGGTTGTTCCAGCCCATGTCGAACTTGCCCTTGAACTTCTCGATCCACTCCTGCGTGGGATGGTGCGGCGCGTGCGTGCCGCCGGGCGCGTAGTACACGAAGAACGGCTTCTCCGGATCGAGCTGCGTTAAGCTGGTTCAGATAGGCCGATGGCGTCGTCCGCCATGTCGGTGGTCAGGTTGTAGCCCGGGTTGTCTGACATAGGGATAGACACGCGTGTGGTTACGGAAGAGATCCGGCTGCCATTGATTGGTCTCGCCGCCAACAAAGCCGTAGAAATACTCGAAGCCCATCCCGCGCGGCCACTGGTCGAACGGGCCGGCCTGGCTGCGTCTGGAAGGACGGGGTGTTGTGGTTCTTGCCGAACCAGGACGTGCCGTAGCCGTTGTGCTTGAGGATCTCGCCAATCGTGGCCTTGTCCTTGGTGATAACGCTGTCGTAGCCGGGATAGCCGGTGGCTGTCTCGCTGATCACGCCGAAGCCCACCGAGTGATGGTTGCGGCCGGTGATCAGCGCCGCCCGCGTCGGCGAGCACAGCGCAGTCGTGTGAAAGTGCGTGTAGCGCAGGCCCGCGTTGGCGATGCGGTCCAGGGCCGGCGTGGGGATGACGCCGCCGAAGGTGCTTGGCGCGCCGAAGCCGACATCGTCGGTCATGATCAGCAGGACGTTGGGCGCGCCCTTCGGCGGGACAACCTGCGGCTGCCAGTAAGGCTTCGAATCGCGGGCGTTGAGGTTGATCACGCCGCCGAATTTCATGTCCGGCGCGGGGAGTTGTTTTCCGTCAATGGTGACGGTTGCATTCGGCGCGCCGGGCGTGCCGGTGATTTGCTGGGCTGAAGCAGCGCCCGGCGCCGTAAAAACGGCCGTGCTCAGCATTCCGCACAATAGCTTTCGTTGCTGTGTTTTCATATGCTTCCCCTTTCTTGTTTGGGTTTGGGCACTTTCTTCTTATAGCGATGTCCATTTAATAATGATGTCCTCTCAACCGATGAGAGAGCTGTTTAACAGGATGTAGGCCGGACAAAGCGAAGCGTGTCCGGCATATGAAAATCCGACATCTATTCAAAATCCATTTCCAGTATGGATTGGGGCACAGCCGAGCCCCAATTGTTTTCATACAAACCCTGCTCAACTGCTTTTTTAAAAGAACTGTGTTCCCACTCTACCGGCCTTTGCACATACCTGTGCTTTACCGGATTATAATGAATATAATCAATATGCCCTAAGCCAATCCTCATCATCCCGTATCAGGTGTTCCCAAAAACGTGGTTGCCAAATAGCCTTTTCCCGTCGCGCATTGCATTCCGCATGAAATGCCGACAGAAAAGAACCTCTTTATCATCATCCAGCGTGTGGAAAAATCATGGTCATTGCCGGGTAGCGTCCATATGCAATGCAGATGATCCGGCATTACCGCAATAGCATCAATTTCGAAGGGCCTTTTTACCATGACATGTTTCAATGCGAGTCGGAGCCGTTCAACGGCATCTTATTAGTCAATAGATGTTTGCGGCCATGAGTTACCACGGTAAAAAAGTAACAGCCTCCGTCCTCATATGCCCTTTTATAGGTACGCATGTTTTATTTTTTATGTCGGTTGCGTTATTTGCCACCCATGATTGCCGGACATGCTGCGCTTTGTCCGGCCTACAATAATCACATACCTAAGGTATTTATCCAGCTTTTGCCTTAATTCTGATCAAGCTTTATCACCAGCGGCGCATCGATCGCCTTCATCACATATGATGCAGGAAATCCGTTTTCCAGCAGCTGCGTCATGGCGCGGAGATATTTGCGGATATGGAGAAAAAAATTTTTATATCCCGCGCACAGGTACTGCAGCCCCGGCTCGTTGTCGCAGGTTGTTGCAAACCGATGCTGGGGAGCCGCCCTGACAGGCCACCAGAACGCCGCGCTCGCGACACCGCGCGGCAGGGCTGTCTCCTTGGCCGTTTCCGAAGCCCGACTGCAGAGCTTTCCACCATGGCCGGAAGCTCGCCGGTCATAAATATTCCCCAGCTTGTACTGCGGGTACACGCAGTGGTCGCAGGCATAGACATCGCCCGTGTGCTCGATAACAAGGGCCCGGCCGCACTGCTTTGCATGGATGCAGACCGGCGACGGGTTGCCGATCCAGGCATTGAGCGCCCACTCGAAATTCATGACAAAGACTGTGCCCACATCTTTGCGCACCCACTCTTCATACACGGCGATAAGGAAATCGCCATAGTCCTCGGGGATGACCGACCAGGGGGTGACCTGCGTATTGTCTTCCTGCCGGTCAAACGCTGCCGGGCAGGCAAGGCGCAGGCCGCTTTTCCGGCGCAAGCCGCTCGACAACGGCGCGAACTGGATAAACTCTACTCCTTCATTTTTAAAAAAATTGTACACGGCAAGGGGATGCTGCGCCGTGTCCCGGGCAACGCAGGCCAGCACGTTATAGTCAACCTTGTGTTTCTGCAGCAGCCGCAAGCCCCGCATCACTTGATCGAAGTGCCGTTGCCCTTACGGTCGCGGCGATACCGGTCATGGATCTCCTTCGGGCCGTCAAGGCTTATGCCCACCATAAAGTTGTTTTTCTTGAGGAATGCGCACCACTCGTCGGTAAGCAGCGTGCCGTTGGTCTGCAGGGAATTGCTGATCGTCTTGTGCGTTGCGAAAGGCCTCTGCAGCTCGATAACCCTTTTGAAAAAATCAATCCCCAGCAAGGTGGGTTCGCCGCCCTGCCAGACAAATTCAACGACCGGCGTTGGCTGGGAGGCAATGTACTTAGTTATAAGGCGGAAAGAACCTCATCGCTCATACGATAATTTTCACTGTCGCCGAACAGCGCCTGCTTCTCAAGATAAAAGCAGTACTCGCAGTTGAGATTGCAGGTCGGCCCTATGGGCTTTGTCACAACATGCATGCCCTGCCCAGATATGGCTTCATCCGCATTAGCTCTCAGCTGCCCGGCTTGTAGCGTTCATTTTTTCCTTTCGAACTCCACCTCAAACTGCTGCTGCTGCACGGCTTGAAAATAAATGCCCTTCAGCCGGTCCGTGGGGGCGCCGTAGTAAAGCGTATAGGTCGAGCCGGGATAATTTACATCGCGCAGTTCAACAAACACCTGCAACCGGTCCTCGGCGAGTTTCCATTCCGCGCGCGCGACATTGATGGGACGGGGGTTGAAATAGG
>CAVRBJ010000002.1:0-72727 GCA_963718965.1 uncultured delta proteobacterium
GCCGTATTGTCATTTCGGGTATAAATATAGGTAAGGTGTTGCTGTTTAATCTCCGTTTTTAAGGTGGATATACCAGGCGAAATAGTTTTGTCTATGTTTTTTCGATAGCCCACGATGCCTTCTGTAAAGTTCCTTCAGACGAGAAAAATAGCCTTCCAGCTTATTTGTTGTTGCTGCTATGCATCTCTCCTCAAGGTAGTGAAACATATCGGGCAGAGCATGTACGATTAAGCTTCTGGCCCGCTGTAAATCACCATACACTTTGTCTTTTGATGGAAGAGCCTTTACCGAGCCGCCGTATTGTTTCTCCCAATCAATGAAATCGTTTATAAATGCCTGTCTGCCCTGCTCATCTCTAATGTCGGCGATCCCCAGCAGTATTTTTCGCAACTGTCTTGATGCTTCAAGCTTGGGATATCTTCTCAACCACGCCAGCCCCTGCCTCTGTATATGCGCCATACAACGCTGCACAGTAATCTCAGGCCATACTGCCTTTAATGCACGAATCACACTGGTATTACCGTCTATCGTAATTGCTAACGGGTCTAAACCACGCGCCTTAAGCTGGGCAAATAGACCATGACAGCATGCATAGTTCTCACGATAATGGTAGCGATGCCCTATGACTCTGGCCGTTGCATTGTCCATTACGACCATCAAGCAGTTCTCATGTTTAAAATACGTGCCATCAAATTGGAGATATCGAACGTCGCTTAAATCCCTCTCATCGCATGGCGGCAACCGGTCAAGCCAATACCTCCTGATTTGATGTATCTTCCAGATCCCATGCGGGCCAATATTAACTAACTGCCTGACTGAATAGCCCTCGGTAATCCATAATTCAAAAGACCTTTTCTCTCTATGCTGTTTGTTTTTAAGATTACGAAATGTGAAGCTATAGCCACATGCCCTGCAAAGAAATCTTTGCTTGCCGCTGTGACTATGACCATTCAACTTGACATGCAAAGAGCAACAGCGCAGACAGCTTTTTTTTCATGGATATTGAACCTCTTTAATATTATTTTTGAGCCCTCCTCCTAACTTATCAAATTATCAATGCTTTCAGAGTAAATTCTTGCCCGTGAGCAACACCTTACCTATATTTATACCCATTTCGACCGAAGGAAGAAAGCTTTAAAGATCTCTCCCTTCGGTCGAGATGGCAGAAAAAAAGGAGTCTACAGTAAAAACAAAAATGCTCTAGCCTGTGTGCCGTCGGCAAGCATACTGCTCTGTCTACTCAAAGGCTGGCTCTTTTTCATCTCCTGAGAGGATCTGATGGGTGCCGCTGCGCTGAAAAAGCGTGGTCTTGAAGCAGGTTACGACCTCCGGGTCGAACTGCGTGCCCGTGCACCGCTCAAGCTCCTCAATAGCCTTCCACGGGGGCATGCCCGAACGATAGGGCCTGTCGGTAGTCATGGCATCATAGGAGTCGGCAACCGCCAAAATGCGCGCTCCCAGCGGAATTTCACCCGAGGAGGAGCCTTTTTGCTCGTCATGATCGAAATACTGGTGATGTGCCCGGACAAGCGGAATAGCGTCGCTCAACACACTGCCCACCGAAGAAAGTATCTGCGCTCCGCGCTCGGAATGGGTGGCCATGATATTTTTTTCTTCGCTGCTGAGCGAAGCTGCTTTGCCGATAAGGTCCGTGCTGATATCGACTTTGCCGATATCATGCAGCAACGCCGCTACTTTGATATTCTCAATTTCCCGCGGCGACAGTTTCATGGCCACGGCTATTTCGGTGGCATAATGCGAAACCCGCACGGAATGGCCCTGCGTGTATTTATCGGCAGACTCGATGTATTTTGACAGAATTTCCAGTATGCCCATATAGGCGCTTTTAAGCTGCGCTACCTTTTTTTCATTTTCTTCATGCAGATGGCCGACAATAATTGAGCACAGTATGAGGAAACTGCCCCATGAAATGATATTTATATAAAATGACACGACTGACTGACTCGGCTTGAAACTGTCATAGTTCAGAGACACATAAAATATTACCGCCGTGACGCTGAATATACTGGTAAGCAGGGCTTTTCTTTTCCCGAGAACAAATCCGGCGACAAGCGAAGGAAGATAAAACATATTCAGAAGGGCCAGCTTTTCGGCAATAAAATAATTCAAAGCAACAACAGCAACCAGAATAAACAGCACAACGATCTGTTCGAAATTTCTAAAAATATATGCCTTAATATTCGACACGCGCCCTCCTTTGCACATCTGTGCTTAAAAGTTATGCAGTTCGACACAAAAAAGTTTTCGACTACCCGCTCATCAGGTGTCAGCAAACAGCAAATTCAAAATAATAAAATTTAAACCAAACAATTTTTAAGCACTCTTATAATAACAAAAAATAAATTTAAGCATTAAAATTATATGAAGAAGCCTTTGAGGTGTCAAGACAATATACCTGCTACTATGCATTTGTGATGTATTGCGAGAATCACAAAATAAAAATTTTTAGTGGCTGGATCGAGTCTGGTATCAAATCAGTATTTACCCTTACTCTTAGCAGCCGGTCCCAAACCGGGCGAGTCTTCAGGTAACATAACACGCGCATCAAAACATGCTCGAGAATTTCGCTTATGATGGACTCGATGAAGAGGGTGACGCAGTTTTAGTAAACAGGGGGGCACCGCTGCGCATCAGCCCTGCTCTTCAGCAAGCGCTTTTTGATACTCCCGCCACAGCTGCGCTTTGGTGACCCGGTGCTCAATGAAGTCCCACGGAAAAAGCTCGTCGCGCGCACGCTCCCGGTAAACGTAAAAATCGGGATTTATATCGCTTGTGCGAAATACCCTGCCCCAGTCGCCGCCAAGCTCATGGGCCTTTACAAGCATCCTGCCAACCCTGCGGTCGCCGCGGCTTAAAAGAGCCTGCACATAGCCCCATTTGGGCAGGTCGCAGGTTACCTGAATCTTGCGCTCGGCGCGCAGGGCCGAGGTGATCAGCTTCAGCTTATGCTTGAGCACGGCCACATCATCAAATGCACGCCCACTGAAACGGCGTCCAGGGCTTGGGCACAAACGGGCTGATGCTGAGCTGTATGTGGTTGAGCCATTTTTCAGACCGTGCTTCTTTATAATAGAGATGCTTGATACGGCGCGCAAGTTCGACAATCGCAGCTATATCATCATCGGTTTCCGTGGGCAGGCCGATCATGAAATACAGCTTGATAAACGGCACCCGGCAGCGGGACAGAACCCTGACAGCCGCTTCAATCTGAACGAGCGAAAGATTTTTTCCGATGGACCGGCGCAGCCGCTCCGAGCCGGCCTCGGGCGCGATGGTAAATGTTTTGTGGCCGCACTGCTGCAGCAGTCCGACGATTTCATCGGTGAGAGCGTCAACCCGCAGGGACGAAACCGACACCATAACGCCCTTTTCCATGAGCTCCCGCATGAGGGCCGGCAGCTGCGGATAATCTGAAACCGCGGCTCCCATGAGACCGATTTTTTTCTGGACAGCAAAAAGCTCGTCAATCGCACGGCAGGAGCGTTTTTGCACTCCGCGGCCGATAGGGATGATATACGCTGCCCACAGCGCAGAACCGGCAGTGCCGCGCGCACCCGCGGCTCACCTCGATAAGGCCCATATCGCTAAACTCGGTCTGAGGTGATACAAAGCAGGATGCGGTGGGAAAGCAGTCGACCTGGCTGATCTGTCGGCAAACGATGCGTGCCGGAAAGCCCGGCAGCGCCTCGCGGTATGACAGGCAGCCATCCTCCCCGTAGCGCAGCCTATAGCCCGAGGGAATATAGATGCCGCTGATATCTTTATATACCGCAGGATCGCGGCAGGATTTTGCCGCCGCAAACTGCTGCACGGCAGCATCGCAGAACTGCTGCAGAACCTCTTCTGCTTCACCGATGACAAAAAGATCAAAAAAATCAGCAAGCGGCTCCGGATTGAGAAATGCTGCAACCCCGCCGGCAATCACCAGCGGCCGGCGACTGTCGCGCTGCGACTGCAAAAGCGGCACGCGCCCCAGGCTCAGCATGGTCAGAATATTGAGATAATCATTTTCAAAGGAAAGAGAAAAGGCGATAATATGAAAGGCGTCAAGCGGCGTTGCCGATTCAAGGGAGCAGAGCGGTTTTCCCGTGCGCTGCAGTTCGGCCAGATCTTTCGCCTCAGGCAAAAAAACGCGCTCGCAGCTCACCCCGGGATGTTCAGCAAGCATCCGGAAAACCGCCTGATACCCGAGATTTGACATCCCGACATAATAGGTGTTCGGGAAAGCAAGGGCTATGCGCAGGGGGCCGCTTCCCTGTTTTTTGAGCAGGGCTGTTTCAGTTTTCCGTTCAGAAGGTTTCACTCGACTGGGCATGGGCAAGATATAGCATGCAAAAAAGCAGCCTGCAAGCGGCATGCCTGCAGGCTGCTGAAAATCATCCCTGCGCCGGCATCAAAAGCTCTGCTGCCGGCGAACGAACGTGGGGATATCATATTCCCCATCGTCGGCAAACTCGCTGATTATGGTGCCAATATTGATGACATTGGCGGGCCGCTGCGACGGATCTTTTACGCGCTCCCGGGCCATTGCTTCCTGCACGGGGGCCGGCTTCGCATGAGGCGCAGGCTTCGGGGCATCACCGGCTGCGCGGTCATGAACAAGCGTGGGCCGCATCTGGCCGGATACGGTTTTCTGCCTGGCATCGTTCACAAATCCCGTTGCAATGACCGTAATTTGGACCTTTTCTGCCATATTGTCGTCAATTGAAGCGCCGAAGATAATATTTGCGTCTTCGTGAGCCTCCTCGCGGATGACATCGGTGGCCTCGCTCAAATCATGCAGGGTCAGGGAGCTGCTGCCCGTAATATTGATCAGCATGCCCCGGGCGCCGCGAATTGAAATATCATCCAGCAGTGGGTTTGAAATCGCCTTGCGAGCTGCTTCAACAGCACGATTTTCTCCGCTGTGCATGCCGATGCCCATGAAGGCCATGCCCATATCCCCCATGATTGTCTTCACGTCGGCAAAATCCAGATTAACCAGGCCCGGCACATTGATGAGGTCGGAGATCGACTTGATGGCATGCAGCAGCACTTCATCCGCCATTTTAAAACCTTCAAGCAGGGTGGTGCGCTTCTCGGCTATGGTGAACAGTTTTTCATTGGGAATGACGATCAGCGAATCGACATGCTGCTCAGCTCTTCAAGCCCTTCCTCTGCCACGCGGTTTCTGACCTTGCCCTCAAACCGGAACGGCTTGGTGACAACGCCGACCGTCAGCGCACCCATGGCTTTTGCCGCCTCGGCAATGACTGCAGCCGCGCCCGTTCCGGTGCCGCCGCCCATGCCCGCCGCTACAAAAACCATATCTGCTCCTTCAATGATTTTTTGAATGCGGTCCATGTTCTCAACGGCAGCTTTTTTACCCACCTCGGGATTGGCCCCTGCGCCCAGGCCTTTGGTCAGGCCGTCGCCCAGCTGAATCTTGTGCATGGAGCGGTTGTTTTCAAGAGCCTGGCGGTCGGTATTGGCAACAATAAACTGAATGCAGTCAAGCTTCGAGGCGATCATGGTATTGACCGCATTGCAGCCGGCGCCGCCAACGCCGATGACCTTGATGCACGCGCTCTGATGTTGTTCCTGATCAAACTGAAATGACATGATTCGTCCTCCTGTATAGGATTGTGATTGCTTTGTTTAGAAAGCCTCAGCAAACCACTGCTTCATCTTGCCGCCGATTCCCCAGCTGGAGGGGGCTCTTGAGCTGACTGTCGCAGTTTTTTGAGTTTTACGTTTGTCATCTTCGCCGGTCCGGCAAGATACACAAGCCCGACAGCGCCGGCATACATGGGGATGGTACACATCCCCCATCTCGCTTACGCCCCGGGGATACCCGACCCGGACCGGAACGCCAAGCACCTGCTGCGCCACCTGGCATATGCCCGAAAGCATGGCAGTGCCGCCGGTCAGCACGATGCCGGATGAAAGGCCCTCCAGACAGCCTGCCTGCACAAGCTCTTTCTTCACCAGCTGAAAGGTTTCCTCAACACGGGCATGAATAATCTGGCAGAGCGTTTCTTTGGAGACGGTGCGGCTGCCGGGTTCACCGATGCTCACTACTTCCATGGTGTCGTTCTGCCGCATCTTCACCCGAAAAGCCGTGCCGGAATCGCATTTGAGCTCTTCGGCCTCTGCCAGAGGGGTACGAAGCCCGATGGCTATGTCAGAGGTTATATGATTGCCGCCGATGGGAAGCACCGAGCAGAAACGAACCGCCCCGTTCGAGAAAACCCCGATATCCGTGGTGCCGCCGCCGATATCGACAAGGGCGCACCCGAGTTCCTTTTCATCAGGAGTAAGAACGGCCTCGGCAGCCGCCAGGTGCTGCAGGATGATATCCTGAACTTTAAGGCCGCTGCGATTCAGGCACCGCACCACATTCTGCGCAGTTGCCACCGTGCCGGTTATGATATACACCCGCGCTTCAAGCCGCACCCCCGACATGCCCAGGGGATGCTTGATACCCGCCTGGTTGTCCACCACGAACTCCTGCGGTACAATCTGCACCACTTCCCGGTCAGTAGGAATTACAACGGCTTTTGCCGCATCGAGCACCGCCGCAAGATCACTGCGGCGAACTTCCCTGCTGCTCAGGGGCACGACGCCGCTGTTTGCCATACCCCGTATATGGCCGCCTGAAATGCCTACGACTGCAGCAGAAATATCGCTGCGGGCCATGTTCTGAGCCTGCTTCATGGCACGCTTGATGGAGTCAACGGTGCTGTCCATATTGATAATGGATCCTTTTTTGACACCATAGGAGGGCTGAGCGTTGAACCCGACAACATGAACCTCATCGCCGATCACTTCCCCAATGACCACGCTTATTTTGCACGTCCCGATATCAATGCCTGCAATTATTTTTTTTCTTGCCATGCAACGTCATCCTCTCTACAAGAAAACGTATGTTATAAGTTTGTATCAGCCCGTTTTTTTACTGTTTTTAGTCTGTTTTTTTTCACCCTCAGGAACGGCAAGCGTAACAGTAGCCTGTTTGACCGTACCAAGATGAATGCTCCGGGCGCTCAAGCCTTTCATAGCCAGATCGCCCTGAACGAATGCAAGAAGCCTCAGCTTTTCTTCAAAGTCATCAAAGCCCATAAACACCTGTGTGCCGGTGGCAGTATCGTCAATGGTCAGTCCGACTGCAGGTTCAACGACAATATGCGTACCGGCGCCGGGCCTGAGCATCCCGCGACTCTCAAGCCCGCCCAAAAGAGCAAGGGCTTCATCAACGACCTGCGCAGCTGTTTGGCCATTTGCCAGCACATACTCGCGCGACAGCCCGTAATGAGGGGAAGCGTATCAACTGCCTGGCCAGAGCATAAAAAAACCTCCCCATGGCTGTCCACAAGGCAGGTGTTATCCAGCAGAAGCTGGGCCTGTGGCCTGGCGCTCTTCAACCTGTATCTCAATGGTGTCAGGCAATATTCGCTTCACGACCGCCCGGTAAATCCAGGGGTCTTCCTCAAGCAGGCGCATCGTTCTGGTCACATCGGCAAAAAGGATATTACGCCCCGGCGCTATGCCGGCGCGCTCGGCTATCCTCTCGCAATCAATCAGATTGCAGCCGCTTGTGCGCATCGTGCGGATTGCAAGAAAATCTGCTGTCACAAGATAGAAGCATGTGCCGGCAACCAGCACAGCTGGCAGCAGCACGGGCAGCACCAGGCGCAGCAGCAGTGTTCCGCTGACGGCAAACCTTCCAGCCTGCTCCTGTCGGCGGGCCCGCTGCTGCAGGACGCCTGCGGAGGACTTTTGCTGCTTCAGTTTAAACATGCTCATGCCCATAGGAATCTCTTGTCTATCGTGAAGCCCGCTTATGAAGCCGGGCACTCCACAAAATTCGCTCCACAAGACCTTCAAAGTCAATGCCGGCATGGCCTGCGGCCTTAGGCAGCAGGCTGGTCTCTGTCATGCCCGGTATGGTATTTATTTCAAGAATAAAGGGCCTGCCATCCGGTGTCAGAATAAAATCAACTCGCGCCGCGCCGCTGCAGCCAAGCACGGAATAGGTATCCACGGCAAGCTTTTGTATCAGAAGGGTCAGCTCCTGCCCTATTTCAGGCGCGACAACATACCGTGTCGATCCCTGGCTGTGGTACTTGGCCTCAAAATCATAAAAACCGTCCTTGGCAACGATTTCAACCAGAGGCAGGGGCTTGCCGTTCAGCACCCCTGCTGTCAGTTCGCGTCCTTCAACAAATGCTTCAATCAGCACCTCGCGGTCAAACTGCGCTGCCAGGCTGACCGCCTCGCCAATACGAGCGGCATCCCTGACAATACTGATGCCGATGGTTGACCCCTCTTCCGGCGGTTTGACCACAAACGGAACCGGCACAGTTATGGATTTTACCGCATGCTCAACATCGCCATCCCCTGAAAAAACAACCTGGAATGCAGGGGTCGGCAGGCCATGATATGCCAGCATCTTTTTGGTTATCACCTTATTGATGGAAACAGCGCTTGCCAGCACGCCCGAGCCAGTATAGGCGATGCCAAGCATTTCCAGAAGACCCTGTACAGCACCGTCCTCGCCGAAAACGCCATGCAAAGCGATAAAGGCACTGTCAATGCTGCTTGCTTTCAGATTTTCGGCGATATTCCTGTCAACATCAAGTTCAACGGCATCATAGCCTCGCCGCTGCAGGGCGCTCAGTATGGCTTTGCCTGTCTTGAGCGATATGTCCCGCTCCGATGACATGCCGCCCATCAAAACAGCAATCCGCTTTTTTAAAAACTTCGCTCTTAATTCTTTATCGGTATTTTCCGCCATTTCCTTAATCCTGAATCATTCTCATTGCGCATTACTTATTGGCTGATGCCATGCCCCTTCATGATCACCTCGCCCGACTTCCATACATCGCCGGCCCCGAGCGTCAGCAGAACATCGCCCTGCTGCAGGAAACCAGCAAGAAAAGACTCCGCGCTTTTGAAATCTGGAATATATTTCACATCCTTATGGCCGTATTCTTTCAGGCTTTCGCAAAACTTGAGCGATGTGACATCAGGCAGGGGGGCCTCGCCTGCGGGATAAATGTCTGCCACAACAAGCACATCGGCATCGTAAAATGCCGTCATGAATTCATTGAAAAGATGAAAGGTGCGCGAATAGCGGTGCGGCTGAAACAGCACGACGATCCGCCCCGGCGCAATCTGCCGCACGGCCTTGAGCGTCATCTTGATCTCGGTCGGATGATGGCCGTAATCGTCGATCCAGGTGATGCCGCTCTTCTTTCCGCGCAGCTGCAGGCGGCGCTGTATGCCCTTGAAATCGGCAAGCCCCTTCCTGATAGCCTTGAACTCAAGGCCAAGCTCAAGCCCCACGCCGATGGCGGCAAGCGAGTTGCAGACATTATGCATGCCCGGGAATACCGAGCTTCACCGTTCCGAGCTTCTTTTCATGCCGGTAGACGGCAAAGTTGGTGGTATGCCCTTCAAGCCTGATATCGCGCGCCTGCAAATCAGCCTGCGTGGCCCGTCCATAGGTCAGCAGCCGTTTTTTAATTCGGGGTATGATACTTTGAATATTTTCGTCATCCAGACATATAATATTGACCCCGTAGAAAGGCACCTTGTTGAGAAAGGCTACAAAGGCCTCTTTGATGGCATCGATATCGGGATAAAAATCCATATGCTCCCGGTCGATATTGGTGACCACGGCAATGGTCGGCGGCAGATTGAGAAATGAGCCGTCGCTTTCATCGGCCTCGGCCACAAGAAATTCTCCGGAGCCAAGCACTGCATTGGTATTGGTCTTGATCAGCCTGCCCCCCACGACCACAGTCGGATTCACGCCGCCTGCCTCCAGAACTGCAGCCACAAGCGAGGTGGTGGTGGTTTTGCCATGGGCTCCTGCCACGGCTATGCCGTACTTCAGGCGCATGAGCTCGCCGAGCATCTCAGCCCGGGGAATCACCGGTATGCCCCGCTCCTGAGCGCATTCAACCTCGGGGTTGCCTTTTTTTATTGCTGATGAAATGACCACGACATCGGCGTCGGTAAGGTGCTTTTTTTCATGCCCATAGCAAATACGCGCACCGCAGGCGGCCAGGCGCTCGGCACTCTCAGACCTGCGGGCATCCGAACCGCTCACCCGGTACCCCAGATTCAGCAGCAGCTCGGCAATGCCGCTCATGCCGATGCCGCCGATGCCTACAAAATGAATATGCTGGTTCTTTTTATACATAGTCAGCCTTTCCCGTGCAGCCTTTTCTGGCTGCGTCCGTAAAAAATCACACCGGTCCTGACAAACACGGCCTCCATGGACATGATGCACTGAATAAGCGCGGGTCGCTTGCGCAGCTGATAGCGCAGCGTCATGATTCTGTTAAGAATAACATGATTAATGCTGTTGCGGGCATTAACGATATCCATGTCCTCCTCCCTTCTCCGCTGCCAGGCGGCAGCATTCTTCAACGACGCGCCCTGCCGCATCGGGCTGTGCAAGCATGCGGGCACGTGCGGCCATGCCGGCAGCTTTTTCGCGGTCGGCATGAAGCGCAAGGACTGCCTGCGCAAGCGAACGGCCGGTGAGCTCGCCGGCAAGCAGCAAAACCGCAGCGCCTTTGGCGACGAAAGCGCGCGCATTGTGTTCCTGATGATTGTGGGCGGCATACGGATACGGAATTAAAATCGACGGTTTGCCGCACAGCGCAAGCTCGGCAAGCGTCGAAGCCCCGGCCCGCGACACAACGACATGCGCCTGCGCATACGCGCTGTACATGTCATCGATAAATGGCGACACTGCAGCAGTAAAGCCGCGCTTTTCATATCCCCGGGAGACCATACCGGCATCCATGGCGCCGGTCTGATGAATAAAGCGAAGCGAGCCCTTAATACTCTCAAAATCAGGAAGGGCTTCCATCATGGCTTCATTAATGGCATGGGCGCCCTGGCTGCCGCCGCAGATAAACACGCACAGGCGGCCGTCATCAGGCTCCGGCGCCGCAGCCATGCTGCGACATGCGCACGGGCATTCCTGAAAAAACCGTCTTCCCGGCATTAAAAAAAGGCCTGCTTTCTTCATAGGAGATAAAGACCCTGTCGGCAATTGTGCCAAGCATGCGGTTTGACAGGCCGGGCACGCTGTTCTGCTCATGAATCGCGGCCGGTATGCCCAGAGCCTTTGCCGCGGCAATGCCGGGAAATGAGATATACCCGCCAAGGCCAAGCACCAGATCGGCCCTGTGCCGCCGCAGGCAGGCAGCTGCGCACAGAAAGGCCCGCGGCAGCGCCAGCAGTGCGCCAAGCTTCTGCCCCATGCCTTTGCCTTTAAATCCTCTCACCGGAACGGTCTCAAGCGCTAATCCGAGCTTCGGGAGCACGCGCGACTCAAGCCCCTTTTCCGTGCCCAGAAACAGTATCCGTGCAGCGCTGTCGCGGCGCAAAAACTCCTGCGCAATCGCCACCCCCGGAAAAAGATGGCCGCCTGTTCCGCCGCCTGCGATCACGATATTCATGCCTTCCCCATAAAATGGCACTGCCCTGATATGCTCAGCAGTATGCCCATGCAGCTCATATCGACAAGCAGCGCGGTTCCGCCGTAGCTGATAAACGGCAGGGGCATTCCTTTCGTGGGCAGCAGGCCCATCACTACGCCCATATTGATGATAGTCTGCAGGCCGATGAGCACGATAATGCCAAGCGCCAGGTACGTTCCGAACAGATCATAGGAGTTCATGGCGATCTTGATGCCGCAGGCCACAATGGTTACGAAAAGCCCGATAACAAATACAACGCCGATAAACCCCATTTCTTCGCCGATAACGGCAAGAATGAAATCCGTGTGCGGTTCGGGCAGGTATAAAAGCTTTTGTGTTCCCCTGCCTATGCCAGCCCCGAAAATACCTCCGGAGCCAAATGCCAGAAACGACTGAACGATCTGAAATCCCGCTCCGGTTGGATCCTTCCACGGATTTAAAAACGTAACCAGCCGCTCCATGCGATAGCCCCTGGTGGCAATCAGCATAGCAGCGGCAAGAAGCCCGATGAACCCGAGGCTCAGCATAAAGCGTTTTTTTATCCCGGCGGCAAAAAGCATGACAAACAGAAGGGACAGGATCATCATGCAGGTGCCGAAATCAGGCTGCACGACAATAAGCAGGCACAGGGGCATAACAAGCAGCAGATGGGGAAGAACACCAATAGAAAACTCCTTGATTCGCTCGTTCTCTTTTTTAGCAAGGCAATAGGCCAGAAGAATGACGACCGACAGCTTTGCCAGCTCAGCAGGCTGAAAAGAAAATAACCCCAGGGACAGCCATCGCGCCGCGCCGCCCGCCTTGACGCCGATGCCGGGAATGAGAACCATCACCAGCAGCCCGAGCGTCAAGAGCCAGAGAGGATAGGCGCAGCGCTTTAAAAAGCTGTATGGCACGCGCATCATGATCAGCATGCAGCCGATGCCGCACAGGCCGAACAGCGCCTGCTTCTTAAGAAAGTACATGCCGTCGTGATACCGTTCTGCGGCGATAATCGAGCTCGCGCTGTAGATCATCATGATACCCAGGCCAACGAGAATGACCGGAACAAAAAGAATAATGCTCTGCGTCAGGCTCCTGTTATACATATGGCATTCATCCCTTCAGCTTTTTTACACTGTCGACGAAACACTGGCCGCGATGGGCATAGCTTTTAAACATGTCGAAACTTGCGCAGGCAGGTGAAAAAAGCACCGAATCGCCCGGGCATGCACGGGCCAATGCTTCGGCCACGGCTTTTTCAAGTGAATCGACAATGACCGTTGGCACGGCATGGCCGAGCTCTGCCGCTATCCGCTCTCTGGCCTCGCCAAGCACCACCAATGCCTTGCCTTTGCCTGCAAGCAATGCTTCCAAAGGACTATAGCTGCCGCCTTTGTCCTTGCCTCCTGCAATCAGGATGATGGGCCCCTCAAGGCTCTCGAGTGATTTAACAACAGCGCCGACATTGGTGCCCTTGGAATCGTTGAAAAACCTCACGCCCTGTATCTCGTCAACGAACTCCATGCGGTGCGGGAGCCCTGCAAAAGAAAGCAGCGCATCCCTGATCAGGTCTCCGGAAAGGCCGCACAGAAAGCCCACCGAGCCGGCTGCCAGCATATTCTCAATATTGTGAGCACCCCTGAGCTGTGCGCCTGAGGCGTCAAGCGTGAGACGGCCCCGGTCTCTGCTGCGGACAAAATGGAACAGGCCGTCATGCCATGCGCCGTTTTGACTCGGATGGGAGGAGCTGAAATAAAAAACTTCAGCCTTGATGGACGGAGCCAGGGCCAGCACCGCGGGGTCGTCGGCGCTGATCACGGCCACGTCGCTGCTCTGCTGGTTCATGAAAATGCGGGCCTTTGCCCCGCAGTATTCATCAAATGACGAATGGCGGTCGAGATGATCATCGGTCACATTCAAAAGCACGCTGATAAAGGGCCTGAAATGCCTGATCGCCTCAAGCTGAAAGCTGCTGATTTCGGCCACGATATAGTCAAACGGTTCGCTCTGCATGCAGCACTCAATAAGCGGCGTACCGATATTGCCGCCGACAAAAACCCGCTTGCCTGCTGCCTGAAGCAGTGCGCCGATAAGCGATGTTGTGGTGGTCTTGCCATTCGTGCCGGTGACGGCGATGAGCGGTGCACGCAAAAAACGGCCGGCCAGCTCGATTTCGCTGATCACTTCAATGCCGCGTGCTTGCGCCTCGATAACGGGCCTTATCATAATGGAGATGCCGGGGCTTATGACAACAAGGTCATGACGCACAAACGTTTCAATAGAATGGCCGCCCGCTTCGACAGCCATTCCCTGATCAAGCAGGTCCCGGGGAACATCAAATTTTTTCTGCATGTCGTTGAGCGTCACGCGTGCTCCCTTCCCGAGACAGAAACGGGCAGTTGAAATGCCTGTCCTGCCGGAGCCGACAACAAGAATTTTTTTACCCTGAAGGTCCATGCTTACCTCAACTTCAATGTGCTGATCGCCAGCAGGGCGAAAATGACGCCGACGATCCAGAATCGCACGATCACTTTTGACTCGGCCCAGCCCAGCAGCTCAAAATGGTGATGAATGGGCGCCATTTTAAAAATCCTTTTCCCTCGCAATTTATAGGAGCCGACCTGAAGGATCACCGACAGCGCCTCAACCACGAACACGCCCCCGACAACGGCAAGCAGAACTTCATGCTTGGTGATGATGGCAACGGCGCCGAGCGATCCACCAAGTGCAAGGGATCCGACATCCCCCATAAATATCTGCGCCGGATGACTGTTGTACCAGAGAAAGCCCATGCTGGCGCCGACCATGGCTCCGCAAAAAATCGTCAGCTCCCCGGCGCCTCTGACAAAGGTTATCTTGAGATAGTCGGCAATGACTGCATTCCCGGTGATATAGGAAAAAATCATATAGGTTACCGATACGATAAGGACAAGCCCTATGGCAAGACCGTCCAGGCCATCGGTCAGGTTAACGGCATTGGAAGACCCGACCAGAACAAAAATAATGAATGGCCCGTACAGCAGCCC
This sequence comes from uncultured delta proteobacterium, assembly GCA_963718965.1. GTDB lineage: Bacteria > Desulfobacterota > WTBG01 > CAIYCZ01 > CAIRTM01 > CAIWCT01. The sequence goes on from CAVRBJ010000002.1 coordinate 14,513, forward strand.
GAGATCGGGGAGCACCCGCTTGAAAAAAGGAAGGCTCAGATGCGTATCCACGCCGGCCTGCATGCACAGATACACGGCAACTGCTCCCGCCACGATCAGCTGCAGGCCTGACTTCTGCCCCGCCGTTATGCCCTTTGAACTGCCGCCGGTGATCTTGCGCCAGTCATCCAGAAGGCCGATGGCTCCCATGCCGCCAAGCGTACCGAGCACCACCCATATGTACTTGTTTGTCAGATCAGCCCATAACAGCGTTGACACAATAATGGCCGACAGCACAAGAATACCGCCCCCTGTCGGCGTTCCGCCTTTCTTGAGATGGGTTGAAGGGCCGTCCTGGCGCACAACCTGCCCGAATTTGCGCTCCTGCAGTTTCCGGATAAGCCATGGCCCCACCACGAGCGTGATTAAAAGAGCGGTCATGGCCGCATAGATAGTCCGGAATGTAATGTAGCGGAAAACGTTAAAAAACGTCACCACCTCATGCAGCGGATACAGCAGATGATACAGCATTGAACGGTTCCCTTATGTTAGTGATGCGCTCGCGGGCACGCCCTGCTCCACATACTCGAGAATTTTCTCCATTTTCATCCGTCGAGACCCCTTGAGCAGTATGACGTCATCCGGGGCAATAATTTCTCTGAGCTGACCGGCAAGCGATTCAAGCGTGTCGCACACATGCAGCGCATGCCTGCTCATGCCTGCCTCTGCTGCCCCGTCACGGACGCTTTCGGCAAAATCTCCCGTAACAAACACATAATCGATATGCAGCTGGCCGGCAGCCCTGCCGACCTCGCGGTGGAAAGCAACGGCACCGTCGCCAAGCTCCAGCATGTCGCCGAGCACGGCAATGGTGCGCCGTTTCGGAGCAAAGCCGGCAAGCGCTGCAAGCGCTGCTTTTGTCGAAACGGGATTGGCATTGTAGGCGTCATTTATAAATGTGCAGCCTGCTGTTTGAATGGTTTCCATCCTTCCGGGTACGCCCCTGAATGCTTCAAGGCCTGCCTGAATATTCTCAAGGCCGATGCCCAGTCCCGTGGCTATGCACGCGGCGGCAAGGGCATTTATAACAAACTGCCCGCCCGGAACATGGAGCTGCACAGGCACTGACCGGTCCATGATATGAAGGTCAAACAGCGTACCGAAGCAATCAGCATCCTTTATCGGCCCGGCATGTACCTGACCGTGCATGCTGCCGTAGAGCATCTGGCGTGCCTGCGTGGTTTTGCCCATGGCCGCAACGCGTGCATCATCTGTGTTGATGATGGCCAGATCCTGCGGGCCGAGACAGGCAAACAGCTCTCCTTTTGCCGCAGCAACCCTTTCAAGGGTTTTAAGCTGCTCGAGATGCGAAGGCCCAACATTGGTTATGATGCCTATATCGGGATCGCAAATTTGCGAAAGCCGTGCTATCTCGCCAGGCTCGCTCATGCCGAGCTCGAGCACCGCAGCCTGATGTTTCCGGTCAAGCTGAAAAAGCGACAGGGGAAGACCGATGAGATTATTGAAATTTCCGGGGTTTTTCAGCGTCGAAAATACCCGCTCAACAATAAGGGCTGCCATTTCTTTGGTGCTTGTCTTGCCATTGCTGCCGGTAATGGCAACGACCTTCAGATCAAAAAGGCTGCGCCAGAAGGCGGCAAGATCTCCGAGCGCCTGCAGCGGATCATCAACCTCTATGAGCGCTGCAGCATGTGAAGCTGCGGCAACCGTCGCGCACACGGCATGCCCTTTTTTAACAAAACAGGCAGCGCCTGCGCCTAGAGCTTCTGCAATATAATCATGCCCGTCGGCACGACTGCCCACAAGAGGAACAAACAAACTGCCGGGCCCGGAGAGCCGCGAGTCGATAATCACAGCGGTGACCGTCCGCTCAGCCCTTCCCTGAAGGAGCCTGCCCTGTGTTGCCGCAAGTATCTGCTGAAGTGTCAGTTCCATATCATTCCCGACGCGCCTCTCAGGCTCAGGCTCCGAGTATCCGGCGCGCTTCCTCTCGATCGTCAAAATGCAGCTTTGTGCTGCCGATCTCCTGATAGTCCTCATGGCCCTTGCCGGCAATAAGCACCACATCACCTGCGCGGGCCATGCCGAGAGCTTTTTCAATTGCCGCGCGCCTGTCGGCAATAACACAGTAGCCCCTGTCCTGTGTCAAATCGGAGTCAAAACGCTCAAACCCAAGGGCTGCAATGCCCTGCTCAATATGGCTGATGATGGCGCCTGGCTCCTCGCTGCGCGGGTTGTCGGAAGTGACGATCACCAGCGAACTCAGCCGCGCAGCCACGCTGCCCATGACCGGCCGCTTCTCCCGGTCACGATCACCGCCGCAGCCGAAAACGGTAATGATGCGCCCGGCGCCGGCAGCCCGCAGCGTTTCAAGCACATTTTCAAGGGCGTCGCCCGTATGGGCATAATCGACAAACACCAGCAGCCCACGGCTGTTTGTAATCCGCTCCATCCTGCCGGGAGCGCCGGGCATGGCGGCAATGCCTTTTTGTATCGCTTCGGTCGGTATGCCCATCGCCGATGCCGTTGCCACCGCGCCAAGTATATTGGCAAGATTATACCGGCCTGTAAGAGGGGAGGAAACGTCAATGACGCCCTCCGGGGTTGCAATCTCTGCGGTGATGCCCTCAAGCGTGACAGCGCTTGAACGCGCATGCACATCCCCCTTAGAAATTCCGAAGGTCAAAGCCCTGCAGGGCGTTGCCTTGAGAAGTTCAGGCCCCAGTGGATCATCGATATTGATGACGGCTCTCTTATGCTGCTTGCAGGATGCGGGCAAAAGCTGTGTAAAAAGAATCTGCTTGCTGCGAAAATAGTCATCCATGGTCAGGTGATAATCAAGATGCTCGGGCGTGAGATTGGTGAACAGGGCAGCATCGAAATGGCACTGCGCAGCGCGACCCTGTTTCAGCCCGTGTGACGAAACCTCCATAACAGCCGCAGCAACTCCGTCTGCAGCCATCCGGGAAAAAATCTGCTGGATCTCAAGCTGGTCCGGCGTGGTTCTCTCAGCGGCAATACTGCGTGGCGCCCCAGCGATAGGAAACCGTGCTCACAAGCCCCGTGGTTCGGCCTGCAGCCTTAAAAACAGCTTCAAGCAGATATGCCGACGTGGTCTTGCCGTTGGTGCCCGTAATGCCCACCAGCTGCATCCTTCGCGTAGGCTCCCCATAAAACCGTGCGGCAAGGCGTCCGAGGGCGATGCGGGCATCGGGAACGATGATATTGAGAATTCCAGGCCGCTCATAGGGCTTTTCCGTAACAAAAACTCGTGCGCCCAAGCTCCAGGCTTCATCAAGCCAGGCATAGCCGTCGGTTTTACTGCCCGGTAAAGCGACAAAAAGGCTTTCAGAGAAAGCCTTTCCGGAATGCGTCACAATGGCGGCTATATCGGTGTCCCGATCGCCGCTGCACTGAAACTGATCTAGAGCTGTAATGAGTTCTTTAAGCTTCATCAAGCTTTGCCAGTTTGATAGGTTCTGTTCGAATCTCCTTGAGCAGCTCCGGATCCTGCACCGGCGCCGTTTCAGGCGGCACATGAAGATAATTAAGCATGGCATTTGCCATCCTGCTGAATGCCGGAGCTGCGATTTCGCCGCCGAATTTCATGCGCTGCGGCTCATCAACAAGCACAATGATGGCGAGCCGGGGAGCATCAGCCGGCACGAAGCCGGCAAATGAGGCTATGACTTTTGAATGCGAATACCCGCCCTGATCGATTTTCTGGGATGTGCCGGTCTTGCCGGCAACGCTGTATCCCTCAACCGCTGCCTTTGTGCCTGTGCCGCCGGGCTGCAACAACCTGCTTGAGCATGTCGCGCATGATGCCGGCCGTCTTCTCTGAAATGACCCGGTGCTTCATGACGGGAGTGTTCTGCTTGACAACAGAGCCGGTGGCATCAACAATGCGCTTGACTATCTGGGGCTGCATGAGCATGCCGCCGTTTGCAATGGCGCTGTAGGCTGTCACCATCTGCAGGGGCGTTACGGTTATGCTTTGCCCGAATGAAATCGCGCTCTGCGTATGCTCGGAGCAATTTTTCAGCGGCGGCATGAACCCGCTCTGCTCCGCCGGCAGGCTGATGCCGGTTTCAGCCGTAAAACCGAATTTGCGGATATACTGATACATCTGCTCTTTGCCGAGCTGCCTGCCGATTTTGCTTACGCCGATATTGCTGGAGTGCTTGATGATGTTTGCAACATCAAGCCAGCCGTAGGCATGCACATCGTGGATCACGCGGCTGGCAACGCGATAGGAGCCGTTCTCGCAAAAAAACATATCCGAGGGCTTGACGATGCCCTCTTCCAGTGCCGATGCGACAAGAAATGTTTTGAATGTCGAGCCGGGCTCATAAATATCTGACACAGCCCGGTTGCGCCATGATTCGCGCGCCGATTCGGCGTATTGATTGGGATTAAACAGCGGGCATACAGCCGATGCCAGAATTTCGCCCGTCCAGGGATCCATAACGATTGCGGTTCCGCCTTTTGCCTCAGACAGCGATACTGCTGCCTGCAGCTCTTTTTCGGCGATATACTGGATGTTTTTGTCAATAGACAGAAGCAGGTCATTGCCCTGCCGGCTCTGATCCGATGGCTGGAGCCCCTCAACAAACACATTCCTGCCTTTTGCATCACGGTCGGCAAACAGCTTGCGGGATTTACCTTTGATGATGCTGTCATACTGGCGCTCAATTCCTTCAAGTCCCTGCGAGTCGACTCCGACAAACCCGAGCACCTGTGCCGCAAGTTCCTTCTGCGGATAGAACCGCTGGCTTTCCTTCAGAAATCCGACGCCTTCGATCTTCAGTGCCCTGTATCTTATCCGCCTGTGTCGGCGTCACCTTCCGCTGAAGCCAGACAAACGGTTTCGGGCTTGCAAGATCACGGTAGACCGCCTTGGCCGGCAGCTCAAGAATCGGCGCAAGCAGCTTTGCCGCAGCCTTTGGGTCTCGAACAAGGGCCGGCCTGGCGTACAGCGACTCCACATCAAGGCTGGCTGCCAGTTCAGCGCCGTTTCTGTCATACACGGTTCCGCGGTATGGCATGAGTTCGACGCTGGTCATGTACTGGTTCTGAATAATCCCGGTAAGCTCGCCGGACTTCAGCACCTGAAGAAAATACGCTCGCATGGCAGTCACGGCAAACAGCACCATAAAGCCCATGGCTATAAAGCGTATATTTCGCGCTAGTTCGTTTCGTGATTTCATTTTTACCATGGCACGATCACCACCTGTGTTTTTCTGGGCAGGGTCATGCCCAGCTGGTTGAGTGCTATCGTCTCAAGTCGCGACGACGATTTGAGTGCCGCCCGCTCGACTTTCAGCTTTTTATTCTCCTGAACGAGCTCCTCATGCACTTTATGATCATCAGAAATACGATATCCGATTTCCAGCGAATAAATCCGCACCCAGAGAAATATGAAAAAAGCCAGCATGGTTAGTGCGCACATGCAGATAATGCATGCCAGATCCCTGCCGGAAACATCCGTGTCACGCCGCACGTGCTGACGGGCTAAAACATTTGTGTGGATGAATTTTTCAGCCGACGCCATAAAATTCTGCATAGTCAGTGCAGCCTTTCCGCGACACGAAGCCGTGCGCTGCGCGAGCTCGGGTTAAGCGTTACTTCTTCATCAGTTGCATACACCGGCTTGCGGGTAAGCACCTTGAGCCGCTGCGTACCCCCGCACACGCAGACAGGCAGTCCCGCAGGACAGGTGCATTTTTTCTCCCCGTCGCGGAATCTGTTTTTTACGATACGGTCTTCGAGGGAATGAAACGAAATGGCCAGCAGACGTCCGCCGGGTGTCAGGAGATCCATGGCCTGATCAAGCCCCTCCTTAATCGCCTCAAGCTCATCATTGACAGCGATACGCAGGGCCTGAAACGTACGGGTAGCCGGATGCAGTCTGTCGGGGTGGAACCTCACCGGAATCGCCCGGAAAACAGTGTCGGCAAGACCGCCCGTTGACAGATGGTCATTGCGGGCTACAGCCTCTTTAACAGCACTGGCGATCCGCCGGGCGAAGCGCTCTTCTCCATAGCTGCGGATAATGTCTTCGAGCTCCTGCGCAGGCAGCTCCTTAACAAGATCCAGTGCCGTCTGCGGCATGCTTGTGTCCATTCTCATATCCAGCGCCCCATCGTTTGAAAAACCAAACCCCCGTGCCGGGTCCTTCAGCTGCGGCGTTGAAACGCCGAAATCAAACATGATGCCGCCGATTGCCGCAATGCCTTCCTGCGAAAGAAGCCGTGTGAGATGCCTGAAATTTCCATGCAGCAATGTCACTTTGTTTTTAAACGGCTCAAGCGTTACACGCGCCCGCTCAAGCCCTTCCAGATCGCAGTCGATGCCGATCAGGCGCCCAATGCCGCCGTAGCGCTCAAGAAGGCCCAGGCTGTGCCCTCCGCTGCCAAGCGTGGCATCGACAAAAACACCGCCATCACGGCAGCACGCATATTCAAGTATCGCATTATAAAGAACGGGTACATGCAGGGCAGCCATCGTCCTTACAGGCCCACATCATGCCGGAGGGCACGAATATCATCGGTCTCTGTACTCTGCTGGCCCTGCTGAATGGTATTGTGGTAGCGATCCAAACTCCATATTTCAAAATGATCGATTTGGCCCGCGATCACCACATCCTTGTCAAAACCGGCATACTGCCGCAGGCTGTGCGGAACCAGAATCCGCCCCTGCTTGTCGATAGTGCATTCCTGAACACCGCCAATGAGAAAACGTTTAAAATTGCGCTCAGCAGTTGTCCGAACAGGACGCGAAAGTATATTTTTCTCAATTTCAGACCAGGCAGACGTTGGGTAGGCTAGCAGGCAATCATCAAGGTTGGTAAGGATAAGGGTTGTTTCGTCTTTTTTTGACAGGGTCTCTCGAAACTTGACCGGCAGCATAACGCGGCCCTTGTCATCAATCGCACAATCATTTCGCCCCCTGAACATTGAATAACCTCGCTAGATAGTGTAAATATAGGATTTAAAAACCAATTTTTACCACTTTCTACCACTAATAATTGAAGATATAGACTCCAAGAGATTCTTTGTCAAGAAAAAAAATGAAGCTTTTTCAATTGCTTCTAGACTATATTTAAACATAAAACACAAAATATGGTGCAACGAACCCTGAAACCAATCAATATATTGTGGTTTTTGAATTAAAAATATATTTAAGAACCTGGAAGTTTTTTTATTTTTTTTATTTAATTCACCAGGTGAACGTATTACTAAAAAACCAGACAAAGCAAAAAACTTTATATTTCCTTCAATATAAGGTGTTTTTGATACATTTTACGGATAAAGGCCTTGCAAGATTTTCAGTGAAGTTATAATCTTGAAGCAGGGTTATATATCAAATGATCCAAATGCATTCAGGGTCCTATGCAGACAATCAAATTCCTCTGTAAAATCAATATGATCATGCTGCTCATGCTCCCTTTCCGGGGAACAGTGCCGGTAATGCTCTGCCACGCCGGGCAGCAGTCATTCACCGTACAGGTCATGTCCGGCTCCAATAAAGAGGCGGCTTCACGGTTTGCTGAAGAACTTATACACAAGGGATTTGATGCCTCTATTGCTGAACGTACAGAAAAAGAAAAGCCTGTATACAAGGTCTCTTGTGGGCAATTTTAAACACAGAAAAGATGCTGCACAGCTTTATGAAGAGTTGCGCATGCAGGGTATTGAAGGCTGGATAACGCAGGTACTTGAGCCGTCTGCGCAGGAACACGATGAGGAAAAAACCGCGCCGGTACTGCCACAGCACCATGAAACAGCAGGAGTGAAAAAGGCTGAGACTGCGGCGAAGCCTGAGGCTGCACCCTCCCCAGCTGGAGAAGAGAAGCCTTTTGTTCTTATCATAAACCCTGTTCCGACATTTGCAGAAGAGGAAACACCGGCCGCAGCTTCAACAAAAAAGGCGGATACACCGGCTTTTCAACCTGCAAAAACATATAAATATTTCAATCCCGGGGACAAGACCATCCATATCACCTCGAGCCTTGCTACAGTCCCTGTGCACTACCAGAAACAGATAGGGGAAATCGCCATATACCCTGTTTATTTTAAAAGCGTGAACCTGCGGGATATGAGCATGAAGGTGGACATTGAAGGCGCAGACAAGGATGTGATTCTTGAAGGCCTCACCCAACCAGGGCGGGTGCCGACTGCCCAGGCAGTCCGCGATTTTGAAACCGGACTTGAGTCAGCACCCTTGCGCATCAACTATTATCCGAAACGCACCGATCCTGACGGAACGCTGCACGGCAGCCTTTTTTTTAAAGATGGAGCATCCGTTGAATGCGACATGGTCCGGCGCGGGCTTGCCGCATGCGAGGACGACAACCTTCCGTGGTATCAGCATAAATCCTGCGCTGATACTGCCAGCCAGACATCCGGTCAAACACGCCCGTCCGCGGAACCAAAACAGTAAAAAATCATATGGCTCGAAGGGATAAGCACAGTCAGGCTGTGCAGGCAATGGCTGTAGCTGCACATACAATAAGCCGCATCGAGACGCCGTGACATCTGCATGCGAGAGGGCACGTAAACAGCTATCCTGATCTGCGCCGCAGTGAATCGTTTATAAAAAACTTTTTTTATGGTATGAAATGCCGATTAACAATATGCATGCTCGGCTCATGGCTCAGGGGCCTTTTTGACAAACAAGGAGATAGTGTACATGAAAAAGATCGGATTCGGCGCACGCCCGTCTGAAGTAAAAAACAGGGGCAAAAATATTGATTTCGGAGACACTCCAGGAGATGAAACTCCCAGGGGCTTCGGCGGGCGGATTTATACGCCCAGGAAGCCGCCCGGAAAGAGCAAGTCCACCCTGACCTTCGGCAAAATACTGCTCCTTGCCATTGCATCCATGGTAATCGGCATAGCCATAGGAGGCTTTCTCCTTTTTGACTTTTCATTCGACCTTGCCGTCGACAGCATGCAGCTCATAACCGCAGGCCGCGAGACAGAGGTTAAAAACGGCAGCACCATCACCATTAAATACGCCGACGGGCTGAAATTAAAATCAATCCTCTACAAGGGCTTTTACAGATTTCTGCCCCCGAAAGACGTGCAGGTGTCAGTTGCGGGCATCAAGGATACGAACAATCGTTTCCTTGATGACCTCATCCCGCTTTTAAAACCAGAAGAACGCCTGAGCTATGACATCGTATTCACACGGGGCAGCACAGATCTGGGCAAAATCACCCTGACCCTTGACATGGGCACCCAGGACTGGATACTGCGCGCCGATGGCCTTGAAAACAAGCGAATGCAGGCCGAATGCTATAAAAGAGCAGTGGCGCTGAATCCCGACTCGGAAGAAGCTCATAATGCGCTCGGGCAAGCTCTACGAGGGCGAACAGAAATTCAAGCAGGCCATACCTGAATATGAAGCTGTCCTGCGCATCAAGCCGGATACTCTGCAGGCCATGCTGTCCCTTCTCAGCCTGTACAAAAAAACCGGCATGGAGGATAAAACGCTCGATATGTATCAGAAGCTGGCCAAGGCAGATCCCAGGCGGGCGGACGACTACATCTCGAAGGCCGGCGCACTTGCTGAAAAACAGGGCTCGGATGAAAAAGCCCTCGCGATCTATCAGAATCTGCTCGACAAAAACTCCGGCAATATTGATGCGCGGCAGAAAATTATCAAGCTCTACGAAAAAGACAAAAAGTGGGACAAGGTTATCGAGCATGTCAAGGTGCTGCTCGATCTTGATTCGAAAAACGCCGACCTGTATCTGTATCTTTCCGATATCTGTTACAAAAAAAATGATCTCAACGGTGCGCTGGGGGCTGCAGAAAAAGCGCAGAAGCTTCGGCCCAATGACTCTTCCATCTTTGTGCAGCTTGCCGTACTATCTGAAAAAGCAAAAAAAAACGACCGGGCAATTGAGTATTATCAAAAGTGCTATAAAAACAAACCCAAAAAAGAACCCGACTTTGTACAACAATCTCGGCATGCTTTTGGAGAAAAAAGGCGACAGAAAAGAGGCCATACAGAACTATGAAATGGCTGCTGCGCTTGATTCCAAAAACATAGCATGTGCGAAAAATCTGGCTGATGCCTATGAAAAAGAGCAGCAGTGGAAAAAAGCGGCTGAGATTTATGAGCGGATAACCGTTCTTGACAAGGGCAGCAAGGCTTCGCTTGAAGCTGCAGCAGTACTCTGGTACAAAGCGGGCGACAAGGAGAAATCACTCGGAGCCTATAAAAAACTTGTGGCGGCCGAGCCGAAAAAAATGCTGTGGCATCAGAAGCTTGCCTATTTGTATGAGGACGCAAACAGAATCGAAGACGCCATGAATGAGTATAAAGCCATTCTTGATCTCGATCCGGCAAATGCCGAGGCAAAACAAAAGCGCGTCGAACTGGCAAAGCGGAAAATAAAAAGCAGGGGGAAATAAACCCGGCACAGGTGCCGGCTGGGTGTACTACGAATGACCGCATTGTTCCAGAAAACCAACCACATCATCTATGGTCGCCTGGGGCGTTGAGGCGCCGGCGGTGATACAGACGGTTGCAGAACCTTCAAACCAGGCGGGATCGATATCATCTTTTGACTGGATCCAGTAGCTGCGCGGATTTAAGTCACGGGCGATTTCATACAACCGCAGGGTATTGGCGCTTGACCGTGAACCGATCACCAGCACCACATCACATCCTTTGGGCAGTGTTTTTATTTCCTGCTGCCGGGTGGTTGTTGCTTTGCAAATGGTATTGCAGACCTCAAGCTCCTTAAAATGCGGCCGCAGCGCATCGACAATAGCCTGCACATTCTCTGCCTTCTGCGTAGACTGCACGACCACGCCTGCCCGTTCAACGCCCTCTACCTCAGCCCAGGGTATATGTTCTGCCGAATCAATAATAGTGACCGGAGCGTCAATCTGCCCCCGTATACCCTGCACCTCTTCATGATCACCATCGCCGATTATGATAACATGCAAGCCCCGCTTGTGAAAATCATCAACGATTGTATGAATCTCCTTAACCATGGGGCATGTAGCGTCAACGATGCTATAGCCGCGCCGCTGCGCATCTTCAACTATATGCTTTGCCGCGCCATGGGCGCGAATAAGCAGCGTCTTGCCCCTGCCGTCGCCAAGTGCATCCACCTTTCTGACGCCTGCAGCCTCTACCTGTCGCACAACATCCTCATTGTGAACGATATCACCCAGCATTTCCACCCTGACGCCCTGCCGGGCAGTGTCGAGGGCCGTTTTAATGGCCCGCCGCACGCCGAAACAAAAACCCGCTGACGGTGCAACTGTAATTTTCATGGGTTATATCCTTGCGTATATCCTTTTATAGTGCCGCATGTACTGCCATTCCAGCTGGTGCTGTCTGCCCTGCCGGCTCAATGCATGTCAGCTTATATCCCAGGCCACACAACAGCACAAGAGGCTTTTAGAACATTTTTCTTTTACTGTAGACTGCTCTTTTTAATAATGAACATCTTCCGAAAAAAAACTCCTATCCGTTCGCCCTGAGCCTGTCGAAGGATCCACTTCCGTTCATGGTTCGACAAGCTCACCACGAACGGGATTGCCATGTATGGAGAATTCGGCTGCAAAATAAAGAAAAAAGCTCTGGTGCATAGGCCTTTAGCTGTTTGTAAAAAACATGTCTGAAGACCCAATACTGTCTCTATGCGGGTCAAAAGAAAAGGCCCGATGCACAATGCATCGGGCCTTTTACGTACATCGCTTGACTGCAAGTGCAGTCAGCATACGGTCAGCAGGAAGGTATTATAACTTCACCTTGACCGTTCCGCATGCTTCGGTATGCATGTCGCCGTAGGTGACGATAAAGGTATAGTCCCTCTTCTCAAGCTGGAACGGACGTGCGAAGCCAAAACCCAATATTAATCTCTTGCCGATTTTAATATGGATAAGGTCATTGATGGCTTCCGTACCCCAATCGATAGAGATGGGCCGATCGAACTCAACACCGCTTCCCTCTCAGCTATAATCACAAAAGGCGAAAAAGGATTTACAAAAGTAAGCGTTTAAAAATAGTCCCGGGAATGACTCTCAGATTCTGTTCGCACTCCGGAGGAGTAACATTGTCACTTTTAATGCCTGATACCAGGCCCAGGAAATTATACATGGGTATGGTTTCAAACTGTACTACGCTGTCATTATCCTTTGTGAATTTATCCTGGGGAATCATGGCAAACGGCAGCGTTGCTATATCCTGTCCTGAGCCTTCATAGACAAGATAGGTGCCATTGTCAACATCGGGGAAATACTCGGGAAAAGCTGCAAGCGTTGCCTTGTTCGGCTGAGCAATGGTTATAGCCTGCGTACCGCGCAAGCCGGTGGCAAAGCAGTCGAAAACAATCGGGCCGGCTGAGTAATTGTCAGTTGCACTGTCAATGACAACATCATAGGTGCCGTTTGGTACAGAAGGATCCTTGTAATAGGGATTGTCAACGCATACGCAGTTGGCAGGACCCGAGATATTATCCGGGGTACACTGTGCAAAAGGAGGAGCATCTTCAACACAAAGCTGCTTAGCGTTTACATCTTCGATGCACTGGCAATTCGGTGCTGAATCATTGTCGCACAGAGTAAATGTCTCGTTGTCTATGCTTGAATTGTCAAAACACACTGTTGTTACAGTTGCATTATCATAGGTAAACTTCCAATCTCCAACCCAATCCGCACATTCTGCTTGATCGCGACCGGCGGAGGCGTACAGGTTGTATGGCAGGTAAGGCAAGACGATGAAGCGCCATGAGCTACAACCAGGTTGCATGCGCCCACATTACCAGTGGGGTGGCATACGATACATGTAGATGAAGTAACATTTTTACCGGGTACTGAGCCCGGATGGCATGCGCCGCAAGCGACCGATACACTGCTATGCGTTGTGTGCCAGCGCCAGTGCCGCCTGCAAATGCATGGCATGCCAGGCAGCCGCCGTCCGGTGTTGATGTTACATTGTCATAAGCATAACCCTGCTGCGCCCCGGCGAACAACAGTGCCGCGAGTAGCATAACCCCTGTGAGTACTAGCTTTTTCATTCTTCTCTCCTCCTAAATAGTGTTATTAGTGAACAAACCTGAAAAAAACAAAAATTATTATATTCTAGCATCCAATGAATGCATTATTTGGAATATAACTAATAGGTTTAGTTAGTAATGAAGGAAATGTCAACTGCTTTTTTTTATTATTTTTATTCTTTTATACCAGTATTCTACTATCAAAAAAAACCTGCGTCTTATTTTATTGTAAAATCAGCCACGTCCTTCTGAGAGCAGCGAAGAATCTGTAAAGTGCTGCAATTTTATAGCCAGGGAAACCAGCTATCATGTCCGCCGTAGCGGATTTATGACTACACTTTTTCAACAACCAGAAATCAATCGATTTATTGACCCGGATAAACTCTGCTTAGCACAGTTTCTGGCTGTTTACTAACAGTAACACTTTTATGCTTGCATGGTTTCAAAAAACTTTTGCTACAATGAATTTTTTTTTGCGCCTTGACGCTTCCATCCACAGGTGCAAATAAAAAAGCTAAAAACAACTGCAATCAGCCGATCAAAACCAATAAGGCGGTTTTAGTATAGTCTTAATCGGCGCTAACAGAAAAAACTTGAGTGGAAAATAAGCAGATGGCTAATCGTATTTAATACCCATACAACACCGTTTCTTTTTCTTGCTGCGAGAAAGGGTATGGCAGTGGTTCCCGACTTTTTCTCAAAGGCGAAAAAAAGCAGAGATGAAATGCTGGATTGCATTCTGACACCGCAATGCAATTTACTGCAGCTTGCCTTTAATTTTTTTACTGGCAAAGAGCCTAAACACTGCTTCTTTTTATTTTAACCGGATTCAAAGCTGATTGATTCAAGAAGCCTGTATTGACGAATAATTAATTATAAGTTAAAACTATCATTATGGTAGATGGTTTATACGATTGAGGGTTTTCATTCCAGTAAAAGTCTGCTTAATATTTCCGAAGGAGGATTATGTGATGTGGTCAACAGTTACAAATGGCAAGCTCCGTTCAACGCTTTTCGTTTTACTTTTATTCATCATCTTATTGCTGCACCAGAACGTTTTTGCTGCCGCCACAGTAACAATAACACCGGATACAGCAATTGCTGATAAATTCATCAGGCATACGGTTACCGGTATTACAACGCCGTTGCCCCAATTACCCGATGTGCCTGGATTTCTCGGCTCCTCATTTGTGTCTGTCGGTTCTCTAAAGAAAAAGGAGAGGGGCGAATTGAGCATTGTCAGCTCTTCAGGCGAAGGCAGTGATGGTAATTATATGACTCTTAATGGAGAAATTGCTGTTTTTACATGGAATGGAAGAGATCTTGACAGCTGGAAGCAGGGTATCATCAATAACACATTTTCATTCCCTAATGTTCCAGTTCTTACAGACATGGATGGTGATGGTGATCTTGATATTCTTGTCGGAGATAATTTTGTAACAGGTTTTGTAACAAAATTTCATGCCGGTATCTACTGGTTAGAAAATAAACGCGGGGTGCTGACCAAGACTGAAAATTGGGTTAAACATACAATTTATGAGGGCGGCGACAATCCGACCGGCATATCAGGGCTTATGCGTGTTGCCGTACTGGATGTCGATGGCGACGGGAAGCAGGATATCATTACAAGCAGGCTGGACTTGGGCACATGGCAAACCTATGTACCCAAATATCCTCCCGTTGACCCGCCACCATATGAACCGCAATTTTCTTTTATGGAGGTATTCAGACAGGAGACCCCCGATTACCTTCAAACAGATGCAGATGGAGCAGTAGGGAAAGGCGGCACCTGTTACGGGTACTCCCGGCATGTGATAGGTGACGGCGCAGGATTTCAGTTTGGCCTGGCGGATTTTGATGAAGACGGTGATCTTGATATTTATGCGCCACAGTTTTTAATAACCTATTTTGGTGAATACATCGTCAGGCCGGATATTCATGGCGACAGCCTTATATGGTTTGAAAACCCAGGCGCTTCTTCTGCAGCGCTTGAAGCCTGGGCACGCCACACCATTTCCAACAATAATACCTCCGGCAATCCTATTGGGCGTGGGTATGTGGTGCTCAATGAAGATATAGATAATGATGGAAAAAAAGAGCTGCTCTTCAGTTCCAACAACCATCAGGATTATAAAAACGGGCATCGCCTGTGGCCTTCCGGAGTGTTTTTTCTCGATATTCCCGAAGACCCTAAAGTCACTGCGAATTGGTCTGATCCCATAACGATTGAGACCGGTGATCCGAATCTTGATCCTGACAATGCTACTGCAGTGGCCAATGACCTCTATGCCTGTGATCGCCCTGGCAATCCAAACAGCACGGGTTCTCCCGGTGATATACGGACGGGAGATATTAACAACGACGGTTATCTTGATTTAGTGGTGCCGGGTGACAGCAAGGGAGCGGTATATTATTATGAAAGCAGCGGGTCTTCGCCGGAAGCACTGAAGTTCAAAAGGACGACACTGTATGTTGACCAGGGGACTATAACCGGCGGGTGTGCAATCGTTGATATAGATGGAGATGGTGATCTTGATATTGTGCAGGGAATGTATGATACAAGTGTTTTACAACCGGGTGACACGGATTATGTAAAGCTCGCATCATCATCAATATTTATCTATGAAAACACTACTATAACAAAAAAATGCCCTTTAAAACGGTTGCTGGGGGAGGATAACCCAACCCTTGCAAATCTGCGCGCTTTCCGTGACAGCAGTCTTGTTGAAACTGCCCTTGGTCGGAAGGCAATACAAATCTATTATAACAACTCCGACACTATCAATACGGCCCTTACACGCAGTCCCGCTCTGCGGGCAGTGACCCGTAGCGTGCTTGAGGTTATTGCTCCGATGATTGGAAAGAATTAAACCTGAGACAAAGGAATAAAGAAGGCCTAACTGCCAGATAGAACTGTTAGGCCTTCTTTATAAAAATGTACATTACATCTGCCAACAGGCTATGACAACTGCACCGTAAGCCGTGGTGCAAGCTCATCCACCGAAGGGCTTCGATGGGGTCTCAGAACATCCTCTGACAATAAAAAAAGCACGTAGAAAATCGATTCTACGTGCTTTTTTAAAATATGGTAGCGGGGGTTGGATTCGAACCAACGACCTTCGGGTTATGAGCCCGACGAGCTACCAAACTGCTCCACCCCGCAACATTTGTAAATTATTTTATCAGTATATAGAAAACAACCTGCAAGTCAAGGCTTTTAAAGCACCCGTATCTCTTTTGTCGCTCACTGCCGCTGCGCCGCGTCAACATCCAGAAGCTGCCGCACTTTTTCAACCACGTCCGGCGGCACAGGCTGAATCTTCACATCGCGGTTTACAAATGCCAGCACCGTATAGCCCCGGGCAAGCAGCGTGCGGGGCTCTTTCCTGTATATCTCATGCTCAATTCTTATGCTCGCCTTTTTCAGTGCACCGATGAAGGTCTCTATAAGCAGCAAATCATCATAGCGAACCGATTTGATATAATTGCAGTGCGCCTCCGTGACAGGCGTATAGATGCCCCTGTCGGATATATCGCGGTAGGCAAGTCCAAGTGATCTGAAAAGCTCGGTTCTGCCGCGCTCAAACAGAGTCAGGTAGTTGGCGTAGTACATGACGTCGAAAGGATCGCAGTCGGCATAGATGACCCTGTACTCCGTTACAAAAGGCTTCATAGGGCAGCACCCCTGATAAAGTGGTTCATAAGCCGTGCGCCTTCATCGACACACAATTCCTGACGCGCGGGCATCTTTCTCGCAGTAGGCCCGCTGGTTGTTGATTTTATTGTCGCGGTCTGCCGAATTATACAGGATAAACGGCACCGGGTCTGATGCATGGGTTTTTGTGCACAGGGGAGTTGGATGATCGGGCATGATCAGAACCTTAAAATCGGCGTACCGCTTCTCAAGACCATCGATCATGGGCCCGACGATACGCGCATCAAAATCCTCGATAGCCTGCAGCTTTTCGCTGAAGCTGCCCTTGTGCGAGGCCTCATCAGGGGCCTCCACATGGACATAGACAAAGTCGCCGGATTCAAGCGCCTGCAGAGCAGCCGCGACCTTGCCGGCGTAGTTGGTGTCGAGATAGCCGGTGGCGCCGGGCACATCGATTGATGCAAGGCCCGCGCATATGCCAAGGCCCTTGACAAGATCAACCGCCGAAATAACGCTGCCGGAGATGCCGTATAGGTCTGCAAATCGCGGAATTTTAAGCGCCCTGCCCTGCCCCCACAGCCAGATGGAGCTCACAGGCTTGTCTCCCCGCTCAGCTCTCCGTTTGTTTATTTCCAGACCGGGAAGAACAGACCGGCTCTGCTCCATAAGCTGCCTCACCCGCTCGGAGCCCTCACCGCGGGGCAGATAGTCGTCAATTCTTCTGCCTGATATATCATGGGGCGGCGTGGTTTTAAGTTTGTCTGTGCCGTTTTTCCATACCATCAGATGCCGATAGCTCACGCCGGGATAAAAGGTGATATCCTTACTGTCGAGAGTCTTTTTAAGCCCTGCTATGATTTCGGCGGCTTCGGCAGTTGCTATATGCCCGGCGCTGTAGTCATCCATAAAGAGCCCGCCGGCTTGTTCCGCAAGAGTGACAAGGTTGCAGCGGAAAGCGATATCAGTGTCGGCAAGCGCAACGCCGATGCTTGCGGCTTCGATGGAGGCGCGGCCCGGAATAATATTTCCGGGGGTCATAGCCCAGGGCTGCAAGGTTTGCCACATCGCTTCCCGGGTCCATGCCCTCGGGAATGGTGTGCACAAGGCCGAGAGCGCCCTTCTGCGCCAGCATGTCCATGCAGGGCGTTGCGGCAAGCTCAAGCGGGGTTTTGCCGCCTTTTTCTTCAATGGGATAATCGGCCATGCCGTCGCCGAGAAGAACCACGTATTTCATATGCGCCTCGCGAAAGGGTTCAGCGTTCAAGGTTTAAAGTTCAGGGTTCGGAGTTCGGAGTTTTTATTCTGATTTCTTGCTTGAGAACCTTCGCTACCTGAGTATTTACAAAATAAACAGATTTCGCATACTACTTGAGGAGCCGCTCTTTGTCAACCGCCCAGCAGCAGGCGCGCCTTCGCAGCACCGTCTCCGGCTCGGGCCAGCGCCACTGCCCGTCACTGTCACATTCTCTGACAATGCAGACTGACTTTCCCCGCGGCGCCCAGACCGCGGGATCGGTAGGGCCGAAAACGGCAACCGTCGGTATGCCAAGAGCCGCTGCCATATGGGTGATGCCCGAATCATTGCCGATAAACAGCCCGCTCCGGCTGATGATGGCGGCAACAAGAGGCAGGTCAAGATTGCGCAGCACGTGGATGCGGAAGGTTGTGTAAGGCCAGTCTGCATGTCTCCTGCTGTATGCTCGTCGGCAGGCCCCTGCAACGATTAAAAACACCGCTCGCATATCCTCATGCAGCCGCTGCATGACGGCACTGAAAACGAGGCGGCAGGCCAGCACTTGTGCCGGCCGCCACTGCCGGCATGCACGGCAATAAGCGGCCCCGTCGTCGCATCAAAATCATTGCGTCGCAAAAAATCATCTGCCCGACGGCGGTCATCACTGCTTACACGCAGCTGCGGTATGGAAATGGCAGGCGCAAAGCCCATGGCGGCAAGCTGAGCGAGCTGATAATCGACCACATGCTGCGCAGGTCGGGGAATGTCCTGATATGAACAGCGGCAGGATGGCAGCGCTGCACATTTTCAATAAAAGCGCTTTGCTCGCTGCGCGCTGAAAATAAAAATCCGCTCAAACCCGTCCAGATATCGCCGCATCTGCGCAGATACATCCTCGAAATCGCCGATACAGCGTGCTTGCAGGAGCCCAGTCGACCGAGCGGATCGTGTCGGCAAAATTGCCGGTGACCAGTGAAAGTATTCCCGGATAGCCGAGCATCTCGATGGCCCGTTCCGGAAAAGCATTTTTAATCGTTTGCAGCGCAGGAAGGGAAAGAACAAGATCGCCGATAGCGCCCTGGTGGATGACAAGTATCTTTGCTCCGGGCATGGCTAATCCACAAAATGCACGGTATGGCTCAGGCTGCGGCCGCGCACGCTCACCAGCACATAATTGAACCTGCCCACGAATCCTTCGCCCCTATCGCTATACAGGGGGGCGCCTGCGCCTCCGGATATAATAAGCGGTACGCCGCTTATCGATGCCTGTGCATATCCATGCAGGTGACCGCACACCACAGCGCGAATGCGAGAGGAATTATTGCGAATCAGTTCGATGAAGGGCCCGGTTATGGCCTCCGCTCCATGCACCTTAAGAGGGGCTATGGATGGAGGCGTATGTGCAACGATGACAACATTATTGGCTTTTGCACAAATCCTGTCCAATGGCAAGAGCTCTTTTTTGCCGGGCAGTGAAACAAACTCCCCGTCAAGCTTCCCATCGGTCGTATCAATAAAAATAAAGTGATACGCCCCGATCTGTATATAAAAATCAGGCGGACCAAAAACTTTTCTAAAAAGATTCCCGCCAGCTGCAACCATATCATGATTGCCGGGCACGACAACAACCGGCACCGGGCAGCCCTTCAGCACCTTGACCGCCTCGGCATACTGCTCGGCGCTGCCGATTGTGGAAAAATCGCCGGCATGAATGATGAAGGCGGGATCATGAGCCGCAGCAGCAGCAAGAATCCCCTGAAACTTCTCAGGATTGCCCCTGCTGTCGCCAACCAGGGCAAAGGTGAAATTATCGCTGCCGGCAAGCCTGTCTGTTATACGCTGTGCGGCTGCGGCGTTCAGCTGCGAGGGCAGATCAGGCTGAAGCCATGGCAGAGAGCAGGCGCCGCACAGCAGCAAAAAAAGGGCGCATGCTGAGAGTTTGCTCTTAATCGTTTCTTTCATGAGGCTGTACTCTTTTGCTGCATCGCAGAAGAAGCCTGCTCACTGGCGCGGGTTCGGCCCAGCATGGCGTCGGCCGTCTTGTAGGCGAGGCAGTAAATAATAAAGGCGCAGTTGGCCAGAAGCGGCGCGGGGAATAGGCTGCCGTCGGTGATCCAGGCATTTTCGAGGTCCCAGCACTTGCCATTGAGATCGGTAACCGAATTTGCGGGATCGGTCCCCATGCGGCAGGTGCCCACCTTGTGCACCACGTCGATGCCGCCGGCATACATCTGTGCGGGATCAGCGCCGGCATTGAGCATGATCGAGCGGGCATGCGCAACCCCTGCTGCAAGCCAGGCGCTCTCCTGCTGATTGGGCTCGAAAGTCACCACCGGCAAAGAAAGGCCGTAGCGGTTTTTGCGTGACTCATGAGGCAGCACGCTATTTTCAGTAAACCCCGTATCAAAACTTCGCACAAGAGGCGCGGAAATAACCATGCGGCTGTACTGCCGCATAAGGCGCTTGAACGGCAATCCGATGAGGTTGACAAGATCTGCCGTTTCCATAACCTCAACCATGGCGCCCATATAGGTGGGAGGGGCCACCATGTTGAACTCAAGCATATAGCCTTTGTCATAGTTGGCGTACAGGTCATTGAGCTCAACAAGATTGCCCTGATAGGTGCGCACATCATCTCGCTTGAGAATCGAGTAGGTTGCGCGCATGAAATGACCGCGCAGATTTTTGCCCACCTGCCCCGAGCTGTTGGCAAGAACACGACCGCGCCTGCCCGACCAGTTGAGCAGCATGGGCGTCATCATGGAGCCCGCTGCAAGAATGAACCGGTCAGCATGCAGCGTGTGCTGCGTGACAATTTCTGTTAAACGACCGGTTTTGACTCTTTTAAGATAGGTAACGCTTTCAATTTTAGATCCGCTGCAATTGGTATTCAGATGCACGGCAAGGCAGTTGTCGCGCACCGTGGCGCCGAACCAGCGCGCTTTGGGCAGCGTTATGGTCAGGGCATTCGACTTGGCATTGTAGCGGCACCCCAGTATGCAGCAGCGGCACTTGCGGCACCGGTCATGGTACACGCCGTATTCAAAATAGGGCTCGCGGTTATAGCCTGCCTGAATGGGCCCGAGCATGCCGCCGGAGGCCTCATGCATGAGCTTTGCATAATGGCTCAGCTCCTCCAGAGGCCAGCGAGACACATGATAGCGCTGCTTGGCAAGGTCTATATAGGGCAGCAGTTCCTCATAGGAAATGGGCCACAGGCCATAGTCGCGGGGAGTGGATTCTTCCAGCACACCGGCATAAATGGTTGTGCCGCCGCCCGCACACTCACCCATGTCGGTGCGCCAGTTGCGGCCTTCATACTGCTCATGCCAGAAAAGGCCGTCATCTATGGTGCGCAGAAAGCTCTGCGTTGCGGCAAAATGATTGTCCGAGCCATACGTAATGTCGAGGTCTTTGCCCGCCTCTAAAAAAACGACCTTTGCCCCTGCCTCGGCAAGCTCTGCGCCCACGGTAGCGCCTCCGGCGCCGGCCCCGATTATGACAACATCGGCATGATCGCTCACTTGCGCACCCCCTTCTTCAGGCTCACGGGGAAAATATAGGAATCGACATAGCCCTCATTGGGCAGGCGGAAGGTGCCTGCCGGATCATCCGGGTCATACCAGCCCATGGAGGTAAAAACCGCTGTCTGCTCGTCAGGCGCATTATCTTCAAATGTGCCGATCATGGAAAGCGACAGCATGGCAGTCAGCAGATCCCGCAGCAGGGGCTTCTGCTGTTCACGCTCGCTCACCCACTTCTTTATTGCTTCAAGCTGCTGTGCAGCTGTACAGGCAGTAAACTTTTTACCGGCAACTGTGCGGGCATATTGGTTAAGCATCATGGTCAAAAAAGCCTGCCCTGCAAACCCCAGCGTTGAAGCAAGAACTTTATCTGCCCCGTAATCCGAGCCTTTAAAATCGCCTTCGATCTCAGGATCAACAGGCACAAGCACGTCAACAGCTGCAGTCACCGCACGCCATGGCCGAACCGTATCTTTTGCAGATGCCTGCCCAGCGCCGGCAAACATATTGCACGATAGCTTAAGCTCTCTACCCGAGGCCGAATCCGCGACCAGAGCGGAAAAAAAAGCAGCCGTTGAATAGGTAATAAAGTCTCGACGGTTCATTTTTTTGCTCCTGTTGTATCGATGACACCGTTGAGATGATCGCCAAAAGGCAGAATGCTGCGATCAGGTGCAACCGTTCCCGGATGGCAGCTTGAGCAGTCTGCAGCCGTATTATTGTCAGGGTCGGTAAGTCTGTGGCAGGCGCCGCACAGCGAGGCTGCGCCGCTTGCGTCCTTCCACGAAGGCTCCTTATAATTTCCACCTGTAAGCGTTGCCCCGTGGCAATAGACATTTTTGCAGGTCGTTCCGTTCCACACAGGCTGAACGCCGCCTGCCTTTGCAAGACCGGAAAAAATGACCTCGGCCTTGCCGTCATCGTCGATATGGCCTGCTGCCCAAGTCGACAGCGGCACAATATGGCAATTTGAGCATGCCACCTGATGCACCGGTAGTGCGCTCATACGCATAAACTTATGGGCGCCGACGCCATCGAGCCCCTGCCCGCACTCGCCCTTAAGATTCTGCGGCGGCGACGCACCCTGGTTCCAGCCATGGCATGATGAACAACCGACGGCATAATCAACAGTTCCGTTATTATGCAGATTTGTTTGCAGAAAAGCAAAACTGCTGTCGATGACCTGGCCGTGACAGCGATAGCAGCGTGTGTTGTCTGGATGTTTGCCGTGTTTGCCTTGAATGGGTGGGGAATGGCAGTCATTACAGCCTGCTGGAACCTGTACTACAGGATAGCCGCAGTCGTCAAGGGCTGGGCTGGCGGCATACGATGAGCCGCTAAACAGCATGAGCATGCTGATGATTGCTGAGAGTATCTTGCCTATCGTCATATAAAGCATACTAACACCTGTTTATTTGAAAAGTACCAGATAGCCAGTGGCGGGTCAAACGTTTTCACCGGCGCGACCAAAGAAAGCATTTGATAAATGCCTGTTTTGCAGTTATAGATAAGAAGATATAAAAATTAATAACACCGGCGTATCAAATGGAAGATATTCTGACACAGCTGAACACCTATCTGCAGGGAGCACCGCTTCTGGCTCTGCCCGCAGCATATCTGGCTGGCGTGCTCACCAGCTTCACGCCCTGCGTCTATCCGCTCATCCCGATCACCATCGGCATCATCGGCGCAAAAAGCAGCCAGACGCGCAAGCGAGGTTTTCTGCTCTCCCTTGTCTATGTGCTCGGCCTGTCGCTTGTCTACGCAGTGCTCGGGGCCATAGCAGCCCTGTCGGGCATGTTCTTCGGGCAGATCAGCACCAGCATGTGGGCCTATCTGATAGTGGGGAACCTGTTTTTCCTGTTCGGACTCTCCATGCTTGACGTATTTTCTCTGCAATTCACTTTTTTGCAGAAATTGCACCCTTCGGCAAAGGGATCGGGCATGCTCACGGCTTTCATCTTCGGCGGGGTATCAGCCATCATCGCAGGGCCCTGCACCACGCCGGTGCTGGGAACGCTGCTGGCATTTGTCGCCTCGCGGCAGAATGTGCTTCTGGGTTTCTCCATGCTCTTTTTGTTTGCCTTCGGCATGGGTTCTTTGCTAATTATTGTCGGCACATTTACAGGCCTGCTCTCAACCATCCCCAGGTCGGGCGCATGGATGATCACCATAAAAAAAGCTTTCGGCTTCCTGATGATCGGACTCGGGGAATACTTCATCCTGAAGGCAGGGCAATTAATGTTTTAAGGAGTTTCAGCATGAAAAAAATCGTTTTAATCATCGCAGCAGTATCTCTCCTATGCGCGTATGTACCGTCAGCATACTGCGCCGGCCCGGCCAAGCCCGTCGTCGGCATCATGAAAGGCCAGCTCGCGCCCGACTTCACGCTCAAGGACATCGGAGGCAGGCAGGTATCGCTTGTCATCGGAAAAAAACAATGTTGTGTGCCTGGTCTTCTGGGCGACCTGGTGCCCCTACTGCGTCCGGGAAATTCCCACGCTATAAGGAGCTGCATGCAAAGTATGCTGCAAAGGGGCTTAAAATCCTTGCTATCAATATAGCTGCCAACGACCCCTTGCAGCGCGTCGAGGCTTTTCAGCAGAAAACGCAGCTGCCCTACCCCATACTCTATGATACTGCACAGGAGGTAAGCCGGCTTTACTATGTGACCGGCGTTCCCGTAAGCGTCATTATCGACCGCAAGGGCATTATACAGCACCGCGGCTATCAGCTGCCGGACAATGCCGATCAACTGATAGCGCAGCTGCTGTAACCCTGCGCATGCTTTCGATAACTATTTCAGATACTGTTTTCAATACTGCACTGTATACCTCTGAGTCGCTCAGACAGAGCCCTATAAATATAAGGCACCAAAACGCCGGACACGAACCTGCGGGCATATGGCAAGTTGTAGGCCGGACAAAGCGAAGCGTGTCCGGCACTGGCTGAAGCACCTAATAAAAAAACCGGGTTCTTTGTCCGGCCTACGGTTCATTTTTTTGTACCCTTTTCAATGGGAAGCTGTACTAAGCATATGCCGCACCACTCCCCTCGCCCGCCATTTCCCTACTGCCCCTGGTGCAGGGGAGATTTGAGCGCGTCAGACCCGCACCGGCAGGTTTGCTCCGCGTGCGGATTCATTCTCTACCACAGCTCAAGCCCGTGCATGGGCGCCATTCCCGTGGACGAACAGGGCCGCGTGCTGCTTGCCCGCCGCGGCATTGAGCCTTTCTACGGCGACTGGAACACGATAGGCGGATTTCTGGGCTATCAGGAAGAACCGCTCGACGGGCTCAAGCGTGAGGTACGGGAGGAGACCGGCGTTGAGTGCGACATACTGGAATGCATCACCATGGCTGCAGAGCAGTATGGCGATGGCGGCGCAGGACTCATGTGCTGTTATTTCACCGTTCGCCTGCTCCCGGGAACCATCAAACCACAGGATGATGTCAGCGAACTTGCATGGTTCAGCCTTGACAGCCTGCCAGACACTATACCCTTTGCAAGCGACCGCCGGGCTTTGGCAGTTCTCAGGGAAAGACGTTCAGGCAAAAAATGAATGCTCACTGCCTTAAAGTACTGGAGTTCGAGCGCATACGGGAATTTCTTGAAGCATTCGCCGCATCGCCCGGCGGACGGGTTGCCTGCCGAAGCGTTATGCCGCAGACCAGTCATACCGCAGTCGTACAGCTCCTGCAGGAAACGACAGAAATGCGCGACGAGCAGGACCTGCACGGCCCCCTTCCCCTGAGCGGCATCCACAGCATACGCACGGCCGTAGACCAGGCCCGGATGCACAATTACTATCTTGAGCCGGAACAACTGATCGAGATATGCGACACGCTTGAAACCGCCGATATAATCAGAAATTATTTCTCGGGCCATGCCGGCAGCAGGCCCCTGCTGCATGCCATAACAAGCCGGATTGCGCCCCTTGGCAGCATCACGCAGCGGCTCCGGGCAAGCATTTCAAGCCAGGCGGAGCTGCTTGACAGCGCAAGCCCTGAGCTTGCCGACATCAGGCTGCGAATAAAAAAACTGCGCTCCGGCATCATACGCGCCCTTGAGCATATGCTGGTCGATGTTGATCTGGCGACTTCCATACAGGACGACTTCATAACCCTGCGCAATAACCGCTATGTTATTCCTGTGCGCAGCGACAGCAAAAACAGCATACCCGGCGTCGTGCATGACCAGTCGCAGAGCAAAGCGACTTTTTTTGTCGAGCCCCTCTCCGTGGTCAATCAAAACAATGAACTGCAGGGGCTGCGCAAAGATGAATATTACGAAGAAATAAGAATCCTCACCGAGCTCACCGGCCTCATTAATGCCAGCGGCCCTGAAATATGCTCAAACCTCGATATCATCGAGCGCATCGACCTGATACATGCCAAAGCGCTGTTTGCCCGGGCCCTGCGGGCAACCTGCCCCGAGATCAACCAGGCTGGTGTCATCGGCCTTCGCGCCTGCAGGCATCCCATACTGCTGTCACGCTTTATGGAAGACCCTGCAGCTGAGACTGACGGCAAACCGCTGGCTCCAACCGGCACCTGGGTGTTTGACCGCAGCGCCGTTGTTCCCATCGACTGCATGAAAAGCACGAAATCCTCCACCCTCATCATCACCGGCGCCAATGCAGGAGGCAAAACCGTTGCCATGAAAACCATCGGGCTTTTCGTGCTTATGGCGCAGGCAGGCATGCATTTACCAGTGGAGGCCCGCAGTACGATTGCCGTCTTTGACAGCGTATTTGCCGACATCGGCGACGAGCAGAACATGGAAACAAGCCTCAGCACTTTCTCGTCCCACATGAGCCAGATACAGGGCATAATCTCACACATTACGCCTGCATCGCTGGTGCTGCTCGACGAGCTCGGGTCGGGCACCGACCCGTCTGAGGGCGGAGCCCTTGCCGTGGCGATTCTTGATTTCCTGCGCAGGCACGGCTGCACCACCATCGTAACGACGCATCTCACTATCATGAAAACCTATGCCTACAGCCGCAACGATGTCGAAAATGTATCGGTGGCATTCGACCCGGCAACGCTCAAGCCCAGCTACAGCCTGGTGTACGGCATGCCCGGCTTCAGCAATGCCATTGCGATTGCCCGCACCATCGGTATCCCGGAAGAAATTCTGCAGAGCGCCGGAGGCTATCTCGAAGGTGCCGACCGGCAGGTAGCTGAGCTGATCCACGGCCTTGAAAAAACCCAGAAAGAGCTCTCTGACAGCAAAGCTGTGCTGCGCACTGCTATCCGTCTGGCACAGAGATATCACAATGCCGCTGAAAGCCTCCATGACGGCATGCATGACCAGCGCGAGAAAATCCTTAAAAACTTTGAAGCAAAAGCACGCAGCCTGCTGCGGCAAAGCGAGGACGAGCTTATGAAAATCATCAAAGATCAGAAAAAACGCACCGTCATCCGCCCCGATGACGACTTCAAGCAGGATGACGCCGCCCGCAAAGCGCTGACAGATGTTAAGAAAAAACTGCATGAGCAGT
The DNA here is from genome assembly GCA_963718965.1 of uncultured delta proteobacterium. Classification (GTDB taxonomy): domain Bacteria; phylum Desulfobacterota; class WTBG01; order CAIYCZ01; family CAIRTM01; genus CAIWCT01. Next base: position 41,459 of record CAVRBJ010000002.1, read on the forward strand.
TCCCGAAAAAGGCCGGGCAGCATGAGCAGGTTGAGCGCATTGAGCATCTTGAAGCAGGCCAGTCCGTGATGGTTGTGCACCTGCACAAACAGGGCATTGTGATAAGCGCCGACAACGTGTCAAAAAAAGCCGAAGTGGCCATCGGCCCCATGCGCGTCAAAACCGTCTATCATGAGCTGATCCATGCGTCCGGGCCAGTCGGACAGGCCAAAGGAGCCGCTCCGAAAAAACCCGCAAAGACAACGGGTTCAACCGCTGAACCGGCATTCTCCCGCAAGGTAAATGTTATCGGCATGCGTGTCGAAGAGGCCCTGCCCGTGGTCGACAAGGCCGTCGATACGGCGCTGCTTGAAGGCGCAGACACCGTCGAAGTCATTCACGGCAGGGGTACAGGACGCCTGATGGCAGCCATTCATGAACATCTGAAAACGCATCCGTATGTTGCAGGTTTTGCCCAGGGCACGAACGCTGAAGGCGGATCAGGGCTAACCATTGTCCATATAAAGTAGTAGGAGTCAGTAGCCAGAATTCAGAATAAAAGGCACAGGTTCTTCAAGGGTAGGCTGTGCCGACCATTACATTGCAAAAATATTGGTGTGTGACGTCCGCTGTGGCGGAATGCACCTACTGTTTAGATAAAACAAGGAGGCTTTTCATGCAGGAGATCAGCAGAGAGGAAATAAACCGCATTCTTGAAACCGAGCCCGACGGCATGCTCGGGCTGTGCGACAATGGCAGGCCATACTGCATACCCTTCGGATTTGTCTGGACAAACGAGGCGGTCTACCTGTCGCTTTTCCCGACGGGCCGCAAATGGGACTGCCTGCAGCGCAACCCGCAGGTTTGCTTCAGCCTCTACAGCTGGAACGAGGATCATACCCGATGGTCATCGGTTATCATTGAGGGCGAACTTACAGCCGTTAATGATATGTCTGAAATCGAGCTGATAATCAGGGCCAATATTGCCAAAATGGGGCTTGATCCTGAAGCCTATCTTGCACAACGCATTGAATACTACCGGGCCAACCGGGATAATCCCAAAGGGCTGAAAAGTTTCAGGATTAGACCCGCGTCGATACAGGGTCGTTCAATGGCGACACATATTGGAAAGTAACTAATTGGGGGGAATTGCAGAGTCAGTAGTCAGTAGTCAGTAGAAAAAAACAAATGTTAAAAACATCGCCGGTTATTATTGCATGAAATCATAAAGCAAAATCTTTGAAGCCAATGTGTCTTCTATTCTGAATTCTGACTACTGAATTCTGGCTTCTTACTATAAAATACCCACAGATATTGTTGTAGAACCAAGACGTCTATTAAGGAGCCCTATGAAAATCCAGGTAAAAAAAGGCTATATTGCCGCTGAACGGAGCGAGGCGGTTGTGGCGGGCGTATTTGAAGGCACAAAAAAACTTGCCGGCGCTGCAGCTGCCCTTGACTGGGCTGGGGGCGGTTTAATTTCCGGCATGCTCAAAAACGGCGACTTCACGGGCAAATTGTGGAAAACCGCTGCCCTGTATCCCGATAAAGAGCTGCACCTGAAACGGATCGTACTGGTAGGGCTTGGAAAGGAAAAAGATTTCACCAGCGACAGGCTCCGGGGTGCAGCATCGGCGGCTGCACGGGCCGTGCGCGACCTTGGCGTTACAAGCATGCTGCTGCCCCTTGACTTTGCCACTACGACATTCAGCTCTCACGACACAGCGCGGGCTCTCGTGGAAGGCGTGCTGCTCGGGCTGTATCAGTTTAAAGAATTTAAAACACAAAACAATGGCAACGGCGGCAAGCCCTTCACGGCATGCACGCTGCTGGCAGGCACAGCCGCCGGCCTTGCGGCCGCAAAAAAAGGCGCGGCACATGCCCAGGTCCGTGTCGCAGGCGGTCTGCCTTGCCCGCGATCTTGTAAACAGGCCGTCAAACACGGCAACGCCGGGGCATCTTGCACAGGCGGCAAAATCGATAGCCGCGCAGCATGGCATCACCTGCACGGTGCTGAACGGACAGCAGGCGAAAAAACTCGGCATGGGAGCTTTTTGCTCAGTGGCCCGCGGCAGCGATGAGCCTGCACGCTTTATCATCCTTGACTACAAGCCGCACACGAAAAAAACCCCGCCCACCATCGTGCTCATCGGCAAAGCCATCACTTTCGACAGCGGCGGCATTTCAATTAAACCCTCACAGGGCATGGAGGAAATGAAAACCGACATGGCAGGCGGCGCGGCAGTGCTCGGGGCCATGCAGGCGGCAGCGGCATTAAAACTCCCGGTGCATGTCGTGGGAATCGTACCGGCCACGGAAAACATGCCCAGCGGCCATGCTCTCAAGCCAGGTGACATCATAAAAGCCATGTCAGGCAAAACCATAGAAATAATCACCACCGATGCCGAGGGCCGCCTCATTCTTGCCGACAGCCTTACCTATGCGCAGCGCTATAAGCCTGCGGCTATTATCGACCTCGCAACGCTTACCGGGGCATGCATCATTGCGCTGGGGCATGCTGCATCAGGCGTCATGAGCACGGATGAAAAACTGACGAAAAAAATTCAGGCCGCTGCTGAGGCAACCGGCGAAAAAGTCTGGCCTCTGCCGCTGTATGAAGAGTATGCAGAGCAGCTGAAAAGCGATGTGGCAGATCTTAAAAACTCAGGCGGCAGGCCTGCCGGCGCCATAACGGCAGGATGCTTTTTAAAGGAATTCGCCGGCACTATCCCCTGGGCTCATATCGACATTGCCGGCACGGCCTGGGCTGCAAAGCCCCTGCCCTACACGCCAAAGGGAGCCAGCGGTATCGGCGTCCGGCTGCTGGTGGAACTGATCGAACAGTGGGGAGATACCGCAGCGCTGTAGCATCTGCGCCTGTTTTCAGCAGATCATGGTAATTGTTTGTATTCTGCTGCTCGGCTTTACCGCGGGGGGATGAGCATGAAAAGCGCTTTAAAAACGACATCAGCAGCAAACAGGCGGCGATTCGGCATTACCGAGCTTCTGCACTATATCGGGCCGGGGCTTCTTGTGACCGTCGGGTTTATCGACCCGGGCAACTGGGCCGCAAACATGGCAGCCGGCTCACTGTTCGGCTATAAGCTGCTCTGGGTCGTGACGCTCTCGACCATCATGCTCATCTTCCTGCAGCACAATGCCGCGCATCTAGGCATCGCAACCGGCCTGTGCATTTCAGAAGCGGCAACCATCCATCTGCCCGCCCCTGTTTCCCGCCTGGTGCTGGGCTCTGCCGTAATTGCCTCAGTGTCCACGGCCCTTGCGGAAATACTGGGCGGGGCCATCGCCCTGAACATGCTGTTCAATATCCCCATCAGGGCAGGTGCTGTCATCATCACGGCACTGGTTCTGTGGATGCTGCTCTCAAACTCGTACAACAGGCTTGAAAAACTCATCATCGGGTTCGTATCGCTTATCGGTTTGTCCTTTGTATTCGAACTGGCCCTGGTGAATATCGACTGGAGCACGGCCCTTCACAGCTGGGTCATGCCGTCACTGCCCGATGGCTCCATTGTGATCGTCATGAGCGTACTGGGTGCTGTGGTTATGCCCCACAACCTGTTTCTCCATTCCGAAATTATCCAGAGCAGGCAGTGGAATCTTGAAGACAGCGCCACGATAAAGCGTCAGCTCAGGTATGAATTCCTCGACACGCTTTTTTCAATGGGCGTCGGGTGGGCAATCAACAGCGCCATGATACTGGTGGCTGCAGCAACATTTTTCAGCAGATCGGTTGAAGTCACTCAGCTGCAGCAGGCGCAGGAAATGATGATACCCCTGCTTGGACAGGCGGCCTCAGTGGTATTTGCGCTGGCCCTTCTTTTTGCGGGCATTGCATCATCGGCAACTGCCGGCATTGCGGGCGGCTCGATCTTTGCCGGGATATACGGCAAGCCCTATGATGCCGCATCCCTTCAATCTCGCATCGGCGTGGGCATTACGCTCATCGGGGCTGTGATCATTATCTTTTTTGTAGAAAAACCTTTTCAGGGGCTGATCCTTTCGCAGGTGCTGCTCAGCGTCCAACTCCCGCTCACCGTTTTCCTCCAAATATACCTCACGTCATCGGCAAAGGTCATGGGCCCGTATAAAAACTCGCTCCCCGACAGCATCATCCTGTGGCTCCTTGCCGCTATCGTTTCAGCGCTGAATGTTCTGCTTCTGGTGGATTTTCTCAAACAGTGACGCATGTGTCATGTTGTCTACCACGCCTACAACTTCAGCACTTCACAGTCTTTGATCATTGAAAGCGCCTCGTCGGCTGACTGAGCGGTTTTGAGCATCTGCAGCAGGTGCCGGTTCCGTGCGGCTTCGGCGGCAAGCCCGAGTATCTGGACATGGGTGCTTGAATCTTGCGCAGGCGTCAGGATCAAAAAAACACATTCTATGGGCTTATCGGTTTTTACATCAGCCACACCCTGCTTTGTTATGCCGATGGCGATTATCGGCGCATGCAATACTGTCAATACGCGCATGGGGAAATGCCACTGCTTCATTAAAAAACGTTGAGCCCTGATTCTCGCGCTCAAGCACTGAAGCCAGGATATCTTCATAGCTGGCGTCAGTGCCTGTGCAGGATGCTTTTACAAGCCTTGCAATTATTTCCTGCTTTGTTACCGCATGCTCCCGCATCACAATGCGCTCCGCAGCTAAAAGGCTGCTCAGCGTAAGGCTGGCCGCCGGGTTCGGTTATCGCCCCTGCAGTCGTAATCACTGGCGGTTCTTCTGCAGGCTTGGGCATAGCAGCTTCCCCTTTGCGGGTATCAAATACCACAATCGTAATGCCGCGCGCGGCTTCCGTCAGGCGCTGTACAATGGTCTTGCTGCCAAGCAGCTTCTGCCAGAGCGACTGATGTCTCGGGCTGCCGATGACAATATGACCGACACGATACTCACGGGCAAAGCGCAGTATGGTATCGACAACATCCTCTCCCTTGTAGGTGAAGACCATGGCTCCGAGCTGTTTTGCCAGGGTGAGCGTTCCTGAAAGTTGGCGCTGAACGCTTGAGTCTATGGCCGTGGGATCTTCACGCGGAGTCTGGACATATACGGCATACCAGTTGCGGTTGAGCTTTCCTGCAAGCCGCGATGCATACCGCAGCAGCATCTCGCTGTTGGGCCCGTTTGAGCTGAGGCAGGCCATGATCTGGTCGGGGGCAATGGTTGCTTCCTCCTCAAGCGGCTCACGCCTGCGGTAATCAATCTGGGAGGCAAGCTCCCGCAGGGTGAGCTCCCGGAGCTGCTCAAGATTATTGGTGATGAAAAAATTTCCAAGGGCCGTTTCGATGCGCGATTGGGGATAAATTTTACCTTCCCGTAGACGCTGCTGAAGGTCTTCCGTGGCAAGATCGATATTGACGATCTGGTCAGCTTCGGCAAGCACGGAATCCGGGAGCCGCTCACGCACCTTCACTTGAATGGACTTTTCAATCGTGTCGTACAGGCTCTCCAGATGCTGAACATTCATGGTGGTGATGACATGAATCCCCACGGAGAGCAGATCTTCAATATCCTGATAGCGTTTTGCATTACGACTGCCGGGCACATTGGTGTGGGCCATTTCATCGATGAGCGCGACGCCCGGCCTGCGGGCGATGATGGCGTCCACATCCATCTCTTCGACCGTGATGCCCCGGTACTCCTGCCTCAGGCGCGGGATAACTTCAAGCCCTTCGATGAGCTGCGCGGTTTCAGCCCGTCCATGGGTTTCCACCAGGCCCACGACAACATCGATGCCTTCATTTTTAAGACGATGGCCCTTCCTGCAACATTTGATAGGTCTTGCCGACGCCGGCGCAGTACCCCAGATACACTTTCAGTTTGCCGCGTTGCGAGTGTCGTATCAACCGTAAAAAAGAGCTTGTTTTATCTTCCGCCATAAACTCTCACCTTATGCGATTTAACGACATATTGAGCATGCAACACATTCACCCTCGACTCGCCGAAAACCAGCAGATCGCTTCCTTCCGTATGCTCCTGTATTTTTTTCTGAACATACCTCAAGGCTTATGTTCCTTGCTTTGGCAATGCGCGGAGCCTGCAAAAGCGCGTTCTGAAGGCTTATATGGGGATCAAGCCCGCTGCCCGACGCGGTTACCGCATCGGCAGGCACCAGAGCATCACGGGCAAGGCCGTTCTCCTGCCGGTAGTCTGCAACGCGCTGCCCGACCGCTTCGAGAAGCTTTTTTGAAAGCGGCCCCAGATTGCTGCCGCCGGAGGCTGCGGCGTCATACCCGTCGCCTGCTGCCGACGGGCGCGGATGAAAATACTGCGGACCCGCAAATCCCTGGCCAATAAGACTTGAGCCAACAACACGGCCTTCCTCGTATGAGCAGCGATCCACCTGCCTGATGCGGAAACATCAGCTGCCCCAAGCCCCATACAGCCAGTGGATACAGGCAGCATACAATAAAGGCAAGCGAGGCAGTTGCAATCGCTGCCGTGCGAAATTCTTTTATAAGAGCTTTCATGGTAGTTCAGCCCTTCCTATACAAGATGTAAAGCATTGACGAGAATATCGATTACTTTTATCCCAACAAACGGCACGACCAGACCGCCGAGGCCGTAAATTAACAGATTTCTACGCAGCATCACGGAAGCCCCCACTGGCCGGAACTGAACACCCCGCAGGGCAAGCGGAATCAGGGCAATGATGATAAGGGCATTGAATATCACGGCGCTTAAAATGGCGCTTGAAGCAGACTGAAGCCCCATGATATTGAGGGGCGCAATAACGGGAAAAACGCCGATGAGCATGGCCGGTATGATGGCAAAGTATTTAGCCACATCATTGGCAATGCTGAACGTGGTGAGCGCCCCGCGGGTGATGAGCATCTGCTTGCCGATCTCTACGATTTCAAGAAGCTTTGTGGGGTTGGAGTCAAGATCGACCATATTGCCAGCCTCTTTGGCCGCCTGCGTACCCGTATTCATGGCAACGCCAACATCAGACTGCGCCAGTGCCGGAGCATCGTTGGTGCCGTCGCCGGTCATGGCTACCAGATGTCCCTCGGCCTGCTCCCGACGAATGAGGGCAAGCTTATCCTCGGGCTTTGCTTCGGCCACAAAATCATCAACCCCTGCCTCAGCCGCAATGGCTGCGGCGGTTAATCGGTTATCGCCGGTAATCATGATGGTCTTGATGCCCATGGCCCGGAACCGGTCAAAACGGTCCTTCAAGCCCTCCCTTGACAATATCTTTCAAATGGATAACACCCAGAACTTTTGACCCATCAGCAACAACAAGGGGCGTACCCCCGGACTGTGAAATCCGGTTAAGCGCTGCCTGTACATCAAACGGAAAGGCCTTTCCGATAAAATCACATACTGCTGAAGCAGCGCCTTTTCGTATCTTGCGGCCATCTATATCCACACCGCTCATGCGCGTCTGTGCGGTAAAAGGCTGAAACTGCGCGTGCGGCAGCTCTGCAATGGAGCGGCCCCGGAGGCCATGCTGTTTTGCCAGCACCACAATGCTTCTGCCCTCAGGCGTCTCGTCGGCAAGGGAGGCAAGCTGGGCAGCGTTTGCCAGCTCCTGCATGGCCACACCTTCCGCGGGGATGAACTCGGTTGCCTGCCGGTCCCCCAGTGTTATGGTGCCGGTCTTGTCAAGCAGCAGCACGTCCACATCGCCCGCCGCTTCTACGGCCCGACCGCTCATGGCAAGCACATTTTTCTGCACCAGCCGGTCGATGCCCGCAATGCCGATGGCGCTTAACAGCCCGCCGATGGTTGTCGGAATGAGGCAGACCAGCAGCGCGACGAGCACGGTAACGGAAAACGACATGCCTGAATATAGCCCGAAAAATTTCAGGCTCATGATGACTACCAGGAAGATGATCGTCAGGGCCGACAGCAGGATGGTCAGGGCTATTTCATTGGGCGTCTTCTGCCGCTTGGCCCCCTCGACAAGGTTTATCATCCGGTCAAGAAAGCTCTCGCCCGGATTGGCCGTGACAATGACTTTAATCCGATCTGATAGCACACGCGTTCCGCCTGTCACAGCGCTGCGATCACCTCCTGCTTCTCTGATGACTGGTGCGGACTCGCCCGTAATGGCTGACTCATCGACCGTGGCAACGCCTTCTACGATCTCGCCGTCGGCCGGAATCACCTCACCAGCCGAAACAAGCACCATATCGTGTTTCCGAAGCTGCTCGGCCGGCACCTCCTCAAGTTCACCGTTTTCATGGATACGGTTTGCCAGGGTTTTCGTGCGGGTTTTGCGCAGTTCATTTGCCTGTGCCTTACCGCGGCCTTCGGCCATGGCCTCGGCAAAATTGGCAAACAGCACAGTAAACCAGAGCCAGAGCGTTATTTGTAGGATAAAGTCAAATGTTTCATTGCCGGATTTATAAAAAAGTCCGGCAGTCGTAATTGCAGCGCCGACTTCGGTCACGAACATAACGGGGTTTTTGAGCATGGACACAGGGTTCAGCTTCCTGAATGAATTCACAACAGCTGGAAGCATTATTGCCGTATCAAAAAGTGAGCGGGCTTTAGCAGCCATTGAAAATTCCTCCTAAAATACAACCGCAGATTTAGTCATGAGAAAATGTTCAACTACCGGGCCAAGTGAAAGCACCGGCACAAAGGTCAGTGCGCCCACAATTAGAATTGTCCCCACCAGAAGCACGACAAATGTCAGCCCCGCAACCGGAAAACTCCCTTCGCTGCGAGGGAGCAGCTTCTTTTTTGCCAGATTCCCTGCAAGGGCAAGTATGGGCACAATCATGAAAAAGCGGCCAAAAAGCATGGCACAGGCAAGGGTCGTGTTCAGCCACGGGGTGTTTGTGTTCAGGCCTGCGAGAGCGCTTCCGTTATTGCCGGTGGCCGATGAATATGCATAAAGTAACTCGCTCAACCCGTGGGGCCCCTGATTATTCAAACCTGCAAGCCCCCAGTTGCTGACCAGCCGCCCAGGCGGTAAAGCCAAGAATGCTGAATATCAAAACCAGTACGGCAAGGGCGCTCATCTTTACATCATAGGCCTCGATCTTTTTGCCGACATATTCGGGCGTGCGGCCTACCATGAGCCCTGCAAGAAAAACCGTCAGCACAACAAACACCAGCATGCCGTAAAGCCCCGCGCCCACGCCCCCGAAAACAACCTCTCCAAGCTGGATATTTAAAAGCGGTATCAGACCACCCAGGGGCGTAAAGGAATCATGCATGGCATTGACCGCGCCGCAGGAGGCATCCGTGGTCACCGTTGCAAAAAGCGCGGAATTAAAAATTCCGAAACGGACTTCCTTGCCTTCCATGTTGCCGGCTGAAGGGTCAATGCCCAGGGCATGATAGCGCGGATTCCCCGCACTTTCAGCCCACCAGCAGACAGAGAAGCTTCCAAGAAAAAGAACCAGCATTGCCGCCCAGACCGCCCAGCCGTGCTTCTGGTTTTTCACCATCCTGCCCAGGTAGTAGGTTAAGGCGCTCGGAATTAAAAATATTGCCAGCATTTGCAGAAAATTTGCCAGCGGGGTCGGGTTTTCATAGGGGTGCGCGGCATTGGCGTTCATAAACCCGCCGCCGTTTGTACCGAGCATCTTTATAGCAACCTGTGATGCCATGGGACCCTGCGCAATGGTCTGCGCTGCTGCAGCCTGCTGCAGCGGCTGATCAAGAGCCTGCACGGTCACGTACGGCTTGAAATTCTGAACCACGCCCTGGGAAACAAGAAAGACGGCAAACAGCAGGCTTATCGGCAGCAGCAGGTAGAGATTGATCCGAACCAGATCAATCCAGAAATTGCCGATGGTTCTGGCGCTGTGGCGGCTATGCCCCGCACAAGCGCGGCTGCTACTGCAATGCCTGCGGCGGCGGAGACAAAATTGTGCAGGGTAAGGCCTACCATTTGGGAAAAATACGACAGGGTCGACTCACCGCCGTAGCTCTGCCAGTTGGTATTGGTGGTAAAGCTCACCGCCGTATTGAAGGCAAGGTCGGGGCTCACGGGCCCGAACCCCTGCGGGTTGAGCGGCAGAAAGTGCTGCAGCCGAAGCACTGCGTAAGTAAAAAGGAGGCTTACCAGGCTGAAAACAAACAGCGATACGGCATACTGTTGCCAATTTTGCTCGTCTTCGCTTTTTATGCTGAGAAGTCTGTATAAAAATTTTTCGCAGGGCTGCAGCCACCGGATCAAGAAATGTTTTTCCGCCCGCGTCAAGAACGCTTGCCAGATAAACGCCAAGCGGCTTTGTCAGGGCCAGCAGCAGGCCCACAAACAGCGCAAGCTGTATCCATCCATATATATCCATGTGTCCGCTCCGTCGTTAAAATATTTCCGGTCTGATAATAGAAACAAAAAGATAGATGATAAGTACGACCCCGATTATGCCGACACCGATTTCCATCATAGTTCAAATCCTTTCACAGGCCAGTGCATAGAGAATGCACAGGCCGAAAAAAATCACTGCTCCAACGATAAACAGCATATCGATCATGATGTTTGTCTCTTCCTTTAAAGAGGGTTCAGCCCGTTTGAGCGCAACCGTAAACGTGCTGCCTTCTCCAACTGTGCTTTCCACAGTTATACATGCCGCCGTGGGCTTCGACGATCTCGCGGGCTATGGCAAGCCCCAGCCCTGCGCCCGCCTGGGCTTGCTGGCCGGGGACGCGAAAAAACTGGTCAAATATATTATTGAGATACTCCCGCGGTATGCCGGTGCCGGTATCGGCAACGGAAAAAACAACCCGTTGTTCATCAGCATGCGCTGAAATGGTGACCGCACCACCGGCAGCGGTATGTTTCAGCGCATTTGAAAGCAGATTATCAAACACATGCACGATCCGCGATGCATCCGCCATGACCTCAGGCAGATCATCCGGTACATCCGTTTTCAAGCTGATGCCTGCGTCCTGAAAAGCCGTTGCGAAATGCTCTGCTGCCTGCGCAGCTATCACCTGCGGCGAGACAGAGGTTAAGCTCATCCGGGCTTTTCCCGATTCTATGCGGCTGATATCAAGCAGGTCTTCCAGAATGGCGTTCAGCCGGTCGCTGTCTTCCCGTGCCGCCAGAAGCAGCTCCGCCTGCTTTTCCGTAAGCGCGCCTACTTTTTCTTCCAGCAGCAGGTGTATCGCCATGCGTATTGAGGTAAGCGGTGTTTTCAGCTGATGCGAAACGGTGGAAACAAGTCCCCGCTTCATGTCATCATTGTGCTGCTGCTGGGTGACATCCTTAAAAGACAGCAGCACGCCGGTTGTCTGATGCCGAGTGTCAAGAACAGGCACGGCATGGGGCTGAAAAAAATGCTCTGTGCCGTTCACAAACAATTGAAAAACTTTTTTCTGCTCCCGGGCTGTAATCCGCCGTCAGCCAAGCTGGCATCGGCATGCAATGTGCGTATCCACTCATGCGGGCTGTCTTGAATTTTGCCGCCGGCGCGCAGCCCGAAAAATTTTCTGGCTGATTCCGTGGCCGCATCTATGGTGCCGTCCATATCTACAATTGCCGTTATGTCGGGCAGATTCTTAAATGCCTGCTGGGTTGAGAGCTGCATCAGGGCAAGCTTTGCCTGATCGCTGCGCCTGAACTCGCGCAGGCTCTGCACCATATCGTTAAATGCTTCCGACAGCCGGCCGATTTCATCATGGCTGCCGACCTGAATGCAGAGATTGAGATTGCCCTTTTTTATCTCATCGGCCGACTGAATGAGTCTGCTGATCGGGTAGAGTATCCACTGCCGGGTAAAAATGATAAAACTTACGGCAACAAGAGCACCGACAAAAAGCAATAAACCCATTTGCTGCCGGGCTGATGCCGCTTTTGCACGCGCCAGATCATTTGCATCGCTCATATTCTGCTGGTTCAGATGCAGGACCTCATCTGCGGCCTTCTTAGTCTGCTGGAAGAGCGGAAACAGTTTCTTGAAATACATGTCCCGCCGGGCGTCTTGAGAAGTATCAACGATTAAAAAATCAAGCATCACGCTGCGGTACTGCGAAAAAAGAGTGCGGATCCGCTCCGCCTTCTCTCGACTCTCCGGGAACAGTTATGTTATTCAGCTCAATTTTAAGAGCCTTCTCAAACTTCAGCTCATTTTCACTTATTATGTCTTTGCCTTCCTTATAGCTGAGCAGGCAGAAAAGAGCCCCGCTGTCCATCCTCTCCAGGGCTTCTTTCATGTCCTGACAGGCGATAACGCTGCGGTAGTTCTCGCGCAGGATCACATCGATTGACTGGCCCAGATCGGAAACCAGGTAAATGCCCTGACTGCCGATAAGTACAAGTATGACCAGCAGCCCGCCAAAGCCTATTGATAATTTTCTTCGAAGATTAAACATAGCATCCATCCTCCTGCATCAATGTTTATGCATAGCATGTGCCAATACTATATCTTCGAAACTGCCCAGAATTACTGCGGTTATTTTTAAGTCGAAAAACATGGCCTTGAATTGTGCAAGAAGGAAAGCTTAAAGGTGTTGCAATTTGCAAGGTCGGCAGGAAAGTTGAAAAGCTAAATACCGTAGTCTTTGCGCTTGCGCCACAGGGTTGCCTGATCAATGCCGAGCACGTCGGCAGCCTCTTGCAGGGATTTTGTGGAGGCAAGTACGCGGCGTATATGCTGCTCTTCGATCTGTTTCAGCGGGACCGGGTCACCGAGCTGCGGCAACGCTTCGCCGGGTGCGATGCAGGCAGGAAGATATGCGCTTCCTACCATGTCCGTCGGGCAGAGTATGGCTGCACGCTCAATCACATTGCGCAATTCCCTGATATTGCCCGGCCATGAATAGCCCTTAAGGGCTTGGAGAGCATCATCGGTAAAGCCTTTAAACAGACGATGATTGTTGCGGCCGAAAAAGCTAAGCAGCCGCTGTGCAAGAGCTGCAATGTCATCCTGCCGCTCGCGCAAAGGCGGAATCTCGATTTGAATCACGTTGAGCCGGTAAAACAAGTCCTCGCGAAAGCGGCCTTCTGCAACCGCCTGCTCAAGGTCGATATTGGTGGCGGCAATAAGGCGCACATCCGCCTTGCGGGGCGCATAATCGCCCACGCGCTCATACTCCCTGTCCTGAATAAAGCGCAGCAGCTTGGGCTGTATTGAGAGCGGCACGTCACCGATTTCATCAAGCAGCAGCGTGCCTCCTTCGCATGCCGCTATCCTGCCGGGGTTGTCGCGCACAGCGCCGGTGAAGGCCCCTTTGACATGTCCGAAAAGCTCGCTCTCAAGCAGCTCCGGGGTAAGGGTCGGGCATGACACAACGCCGAAAGGTTGCTGCGCGCGCCTGCTCCAGACATGCAGCATGCGGGCCAGCACGGTTTTCCCTGTGCCGCTCTCACCGCGCAGCAAAACAGTCGCATCAGTGGTCGCAACCTTGCGGGTTTCATTGATTGCAAGCTGCATCTTTGAGCAGGTTGTTGAAAAGTCTAATTCCGGGGTTAAGCGGCACATATCCTCCTGCAGCGCAGAAACTTTCTGTTCAAGGGAACGAATTTCTGCAACCTTATTGACGGCAAGCTTCACCTGCGCCGGTGTAAAAGGTTTGGGGATATAGTCGGTTGCGCCGCGGCGCATGGCCTCGACTGCCGTATCGATGGACGCATAGGCCGTAATGACGATAATTTTCAGACAGGAATTTTTTGCCAGCAGCTGCGGTATAAGATCAAGTCCGTTTGCCGTGCCAAGGCGCAAATCAACAAAGGCAAGCTCAAACGTGCTGCGTGACGCTTCAGCCACGGCATCATCAAAGTTGCTGACAGCAACAACTTTGTAGCCTTCCGTTTCCAGGCACACGGCAAGTGTTTTGCGGATATTTATTTCATCATCCACAACAAGGATATTTAAGGTATGCAGGGTGTTTGTATCAGCCATGTTTGATGTTTATTTAAAAACTATACCTTCTTTGCAATCATGCTGGCAAGAGCGTTATAGCCGCCTTTGCCGTCGGGCTCGATGCGCTCGTGGTAGAACAGGACGAACAGATCCAGAAACGACTCGAGCAGCTCATTGGGTTTTAATAAAAAATCGGGGTTATGAGGCCCATCGAAACGCTGCTGGTCGAGCGTGTAGGTCTCGAAAAAAAGAAGTCCGCCCTTTTTAAGCCCGGCTTTTATGCGCGGCACAAGATCGCGCTCAAGAAAGTAGAAGTTAAGAATGACGTCAAAATGGTTTTCCGGAAACGGCCATTCGAGCATATCTGCAGAAACAGCAGCAATTGAAACCCCCTTATATCGGGCATATTCACGGGCATGGGCAACGGCTGCCTGCGAGCGGTCAATACCTGTCACGGTATAGCCGCGTTGCGCAAGAAAAACGCTGTTCTGCCCGGCGCCCATGGCGATATCAAGGGCCGTTCCTGCCAATTCCAAGCAAGCTGCATGCTCCAGCAGAAATGCTGCCGGCTCCGGAACATCCGCCAGAGTCTTGATGCTGTACTTTTCTTCCCATGCCCGTTCATTGCTCATGCAAACCTCTCAGTGCGATTGCCTGGGCTCGTAGGAACGGTCGCGACCGTTCCTACCATGTTCGCAATTAAGCACTGCCTCACAAAAAAAGAAAATACACTGCACGACTGCATAACCGTCACTTTTCAAGCAGGCTCTGCTCATAAGGAAAAGGCGACAGCGCTCTTTTCAGCACCCCGTGCACAAATGATATGGCAATGCCGTAGTTGGTAATGGGTACATTCAGGGATTGCGCATCGCCGATGCGCGCAAGCATCTCCTGCCGGTTTATCATGCAGCCGCCGCAGCTGATGACAAGGGCGTACTGCGAAATATCCTTATCCACCAGCGGCCCGGCATTGGTCTCAAAAACAATATTTTTGCCCGTATAGCTGCGTATCCAGCGGGGCAGTTTCACCCGGCCGATATCATCGGGCATGGGGTGATGGGTGCAGGCCTCGAGAATCAGCACCTTGTCCCGTCCTGCAGACTGTCGATGCGGCGCACGCCGCGCACGAATTCCGCAAGGTCGCCCTTCTGCCGCGAAAAAAGAATCGAGAAGGTCGTAAATTTGACATCATCCGGTATATCGCCCGACACCTTCAAAACAACCTGCGAGTCACATATTACCAGAGCGGGTTTTCTGCCAAGCCCCCGCAGCGCATACTCTATCTCGCGCTCCTTGGCAGTAACGGCCACGGCATCATTATCAAGAATATCGCGAATGATCTGCACCTGCGGCAGTATCAGCCTGCCTTTGGGCGCCCCGAGGTCGATCGGGACAATCAGCAGCACGATATCGCCATGGCTTATAAGATCGCCGATAATCGTTTCGCGCTCAACAAATAGCTTACTGCCCGCCTCGACGATAAGCTTTTTGACCGCATCGATATTGTCGCCCGTGCGGCATGAAATGGCTGCATACGGCACACCAAGGGCTGCAACCTTCTCGATCTGTGCAGTGTCAGGCTGCATCCGATCACTTTTATTGAAGACTACCAGCACGGCCCTGCCCTGCCCCAGCAGTTCACGGATCAGAGCTTCATCATCCGCGTCAAAATCTTCCCCTGTCGTGACAAGCACGGCAAGGTTAATCTTGCGGATTATCTGGCGCGTGCGCTCCACGCGCAGCAGGCCAAGCTCGCCCGTATCGTCAAGGCCTGCCGTGTCATACATATAAACCGGCCCGATGCCCGATATCTCCATGGCCTTGCCGACAGGGTCTGTCGTGGTGCCCGCCACATCGGATACTATGGCTGTGCTCTGCCCGGTCAGCGCATTAATAAGCGATGACTTGCCAACATTGCGTTTGCCGAAAATGCCTATATGGAGCCTGTTGCCGACCGGCGTCGTATTCATTTTTTTATTCCCATCATGCGTATGTTTTCAGCAGACAGAAGGCTGTCGAGCTCCTGCTCGGACAGAAGATTATCGGCAAGAATCAGCTGCCGCAGGGGCTGCTTTGTTGCACAGGTGCTTCAGGTACAGCCTTGATGCCGCTTCATGGCCGATAGACTGAGCAAGACAGGTCACCACAGCAATGGAATCGGAAAGGTGGGCAGCAATATTCTCGCGGTTCAGCTGCAGGCCCTCTACCGCTTTTGTCCGCAGGCGGTTGACGGCAAGCTCAAGGCTGCGCATATTGTCGAGCATGAGCGTTGCCGCAAGGGGATAAAACTGGTTCAATTCCAGATTCCCGAGCCCCGCGGCCTGGGCGATGACGCTGTCATTGCCCATAACCAGAAGCGCTGTCTGCGACACAAACTCAAGAATAACCGGGTTGACCTTGCCCGGCATGATGGATGAGCCCTCCTGCACAGCCGGCAGCACCACCTCGGCAAAACCGCCGGCCGGGCCCGATGACAGCAGGCGCAGGTCTTCTGATATTTTTAGAAGATTCACTGCGAGCGTTTTTAAAAGACCCGATACTTCAACAACGCTGTCAAGGTTCTGCGTGGCATCGACCATATTCTCGGCCCGCGTTACCTGCAGGCCGGTTACGGCCCGCAGCTTTTCAATGACGGCAAAGATATATTTCTGCGGAGCGCCGAAGCCCGTGCCGATGGCCGTGCCCCCGAGGTTCACAACCTTGATGCGTTCGCGGGCTTTAAATATCCGCCAGCGGTCCCGCCCGATGGCTTCGGCATAGGCGGCAAACTGCATGCCCGCGGTCATGGGCAGGGCATCCTGCAGCTCGGTGCGCCCGAGGCGCACGACATCGGTAAACTCCAGCTCTTTCTCCTGCAACGCCTGCTGAAGGGCCACAAGGCCGGTCTCGATCCGTTCAAGATAGATAAGCAGGGCAATACGCAAGGCTGTGGGATAGGTGTCATTGGTAGACTGATGCAGGTTGACATGCTCAAGAGGATGAATGAATCCGTAATCTCCTTTGGCCCTGCATGCCCGCTCCAGCGCATGGTTGGCAATCACTTCATTAACATTCATATTAAGCGACGTGCCCGCCCCGCCGCACAGGGGATTGACTATAAAATCGTCAAAAGCATTCCCGGCAAGCAGCCCCTCGATTGCCGCAATGATGTGGTCTGCCTTATCAGTATCGAGATACCCCAGCTCGCGGTTGGCAAGGGCTGCGGCTTTTTTAACCTGCAGATAAGCCTGCAGGAAAACCGGGTCGTGCCGCTGCCCTGAATCGCCGAAATTTTCGCGTGCCCGCTGCGTATGAATGCCAAAATAGCGGGCATCATCGATCTGCAAAGCACCCAGAAAATCATGTTCAGTGCGCATGGTATGCCCTATATTTTTGTTTGAGTCTTAAGGGTATTGCGTTAGAATCATCTATAATATTAAGCCAATACGGCTTCCGAGTCAAGAAACAGGAGTTGTCCATGGAAAATGCCGAAATCGGGCCTGCCCGGCACCGCCGGGTCAATCGACCTAAAAAAACTCGGGCTTGACCACTACCCCAACATTGCGCTCACCCGCTTTCTCAATGTCGATTATGTGCATGCCAAAACCGGCGACGGCGGCGATATCTATGTGACCCGCCACGGCCTGCCGTTCATCGGCCACATGGAGCCGGAAAACTGGTATACCCCCACGTGGTTCAAGGCACACCGTGAAAAGCTGGCCGGCACAAGCACCGTCTACAAGGTCACAACAAAACCCGTCGGCAGGGCAAATCGCTCGACATGGTCGTCAAGTGGTGCCGCATGGGGCAGGATGTGCCGCTGGAAACAAAAATCATCGAGGACGTGCTGCGGGCCGAATTCAACAGCCCCTTCGAGGAATTCTCCCTGGTGGAGGAACTGCGCGCCAACAGCTATGGCCCGAGCGACCTGAAAATAATGCTGCAGAAGCCCCTTGCCGTGTATGTGCCGCCAGAGCGGCTCCAGCTGTGGCAGACCGGCCGCTCCAAGGCCAAAATCATGAGCAAAATCGCCAAGCACCCCGGCATAGAAATAGACATCCTGCGGCAGTATATCCTTATCTACAAATGGGTGAGAGGGTTGAACGCCGTTGCTGCTTTCGAGCAGGCCGGCCTGCCCGATCAAAAACTGTCGGCATTCACGCAGCAGGTCATAAACGACCTGCGGCTCAAGGGCTACCGCGTGCTTGATCAAAAACCCGTTCACTTCATTATGCGCCCGCGGCCCGACGGCTCTATCATGCAAAGGCGCGACAGCCGCATGCCCTATGCCCTTGTTGATTTCGAGCTGCTTGAGCGCATGCCCGAGCATGAAGAGCAGGTGAAAGGCATCGCGCCGCGGCAGCTACCTTGTGAAGCAGCGCGACCGCTTCCGGGACGATGTGCCGAAAAAATGGCCGCAGCACCTGCGGCCCATGACGATCATGGGCGTGGACTATGTGTATGGATTAACCGAAAGCACAAACGGCCATCTCTGGGTTGCGGGGCATGACCCGGACCTGTTCGACTATTTTCAGCCCGAGCGCTGGCGCAAGACCCCCCGCACCAGGCTTTCTCCCACGGACGACGTTTTTTACACCAAAACAAAAGATAATATTAACATCGTCTGGAAAGTATCAAAAGTGGGGGAACTGCCGGACGCAGCCGCTGGTCCCGGCGCAAGGATACAGGAGTGCGGCTATAACAGCCCCTTTGAGGAATTTTCCATCGCCTTCGAACTCACGCGGCGCGGCATCGCTACCATCTACCCGCGCGCAATTTACAAAACGGGCCTCACTGCCGATACGGGCTGTATTGCCGACAAGCGCAGATATGGTCCGCATGCCGACATACTGACACCTGAAGGCATTCCCGTACTGGAGATGGATCATGACTATATTACGGTCTGGGGATTCTGGAACGGGCCCGATGAATCGCTTGCGGAACACGATGGCGAATTCTATACCGGCATCAATGCAGCAAATGCCCTGCGCCGCGAAATCATTACCGGCCAGGAGTATGACCGCCTCATGCAGCGCCTGCAGCGCCTGCTTGCAGAAAATGGCATGAAAAACCTGAGCCTTAAAGGAAACCATGTGCTGCTGTCGCTCAATCCGCGGGGCGAGCTCATGCGCGACCAGCGAAAATGAGCTTGACATCCGGCTGTGCAATTTCGAGACCATGCAAAGGATTGCATGATGCCGAAATCTGAAGATGAAGCGAAAAAAAACGCCGGGGCTGTATGCTCCGGCGTTTCTGTATCTCTAATAAAATAAATCCGAGGGGAATGTTAATAACCGCCGCGGCTCTTGAATCCACCGCCGCCGCCAGGGCGCCTGCGGTCACCGCCGGGACGATCAGTTTGAGGACGGGCCTCATTGACCACAATACCCCGGCCATACAGTGGGGCATTATGCATTGTTCGTATTGCTTCCTGCGCGCCCGCTTCTGTTGCCATTTCAACAAACCCGAAACCCTTGGACTGACCCGTAAATTTGTCAAAAACAATATTGACCGAAACGACTTCTCCCGCTTCCGAAAAGCGTTTCTGCAGATCTTCCGTCGTTACTTTGTAGGACATATTGCCCACATACAGCTTTGTACCCATACAACTCTCCTTTTCTGTGTTTACCGTTACCCGGAGGCTGCCGCCCTCTGGTGCGGTGACGCACCATTAACATTTTCCGGACATTATAAGAATGCTCAAGGGTGCTTCTCTGAGCGGAAGGTGCAATCCCGATCGATCTGGCTTGCTCGCAAAAAAACCCTTGAAGGTTTACTATTTTAAACCCGCAGGGCCATACCGTGATAAGGCGGACTTAAAATTAAAAAAAATAAAAAGTGTTATTTTTAACACTTTTACACAAATGCAAAAATCTGTCAATCTAAAACAGTGCGAAAGCAGACTGGAAACTGGTCTGCCCCGAATCCGTAGAGGCAACCGCCAGTCGCACCTACCCTGAAAGGGCGCGGGCACCACGCCCCTACGATACAAAATCATGCTGCAGGCACGGCTGTCAGACCCTCACAACAAAACTGCCTGCCATCTTGTCATGCCAGCCCTGCTTGCGGCCGTCAAAGGCAATCCAGACAAAGCCAAGCCCCGCACAACAGCAGGCTGATGAACGAGCCGAAATATCGCACCGTGGCCCGCCCAAAGCCGATAGTGTCTCCATCGCGTTTAACCACCTTGAGGCCCAGAGCAAGCTTGCCAACGGTCTGCCCCGTCAGCGCATGAAAATAGATGAAGTAAAATGCTTTGATAAGCGTGTTTGCCACAAGCTGGGGAATCAGCAGCGCTTTGACGGGGTCTTCGATTTCAGGTGATATATACCGTACTATGACAATGCCTGCGCCATAGACAAGCATTGAGGCAAAACCGAGCACGATACCGTCGAGCATACAAGCCCAGAAACGGCGCCAGAAGCCGCCATACCGGGCAGGAGCGGCAGCCCCTGCCGGAGGGGCAGCGGCCCGAACCTCAAGAGATGCGCCACAGTGAAAGCACAACACATCATGCTCAGCATTTAAACCTCCACAGCGTTGACAGCGCATACTCCGAAATCCTTCCTATCCGATTGTGCCTGTTTCATAACCAATGATTGCAAGCACGGCAAGGGGCACTGTCTCGGCTCGCAGTATTGTTGTGCCGAGCCCGGCTGCAATAAACCCATGCCTGCGGGCAAGTTCAGCCTCGGCATCAGAAAATCCGCCCTCAGGCCCCACAACAAAAACAATGCCGTGCAAAAGGCCTGTGCGCGGCAAGCAGACTGCCGAAGCCCACGGCCTTTTCCTGTTCCCACAGCAATACTTTTAAAAAACCGTCAAAAGGGCCGGCCAGAGCTTCTTCGAAATCACCTGCCTGATCGACCACCGGCACCCGGCGCACACCCGACTGCTTGACAGCCGATATGGCAATCTGCTGCCAGTGATGCTGCTTGTGCGCAGCTTTGTCCCTGTCCCAGCGGGTAATGCAGCGCGATGAAAAAAAAGGTATGATGCGTGAAACGCCCAAGCTCCGTGCTTTTTTGTACGATCAAGTCCATCTTCTGTGACTTGAGCACCGCCTGAACAAGCACGACCTGGGGCGCGTCAGGGCTTTCGGCAGCAAAAGTTTCGGTAATCCGAACAGTAACGGCATCGGCAGTACGCTCTGCAATCCTGCCGCTGTAGGCAGCACCCGTTGCATCAAACAGCACTATTTCGTCATCGCGCTTCAACCGCAGCACCCGGACTATATGCCGCGCTTCATCACCGGTCAATGTCACAGTCGCGGGATACTGGGGGACTCTCCAAGTAAAAACGACGCATGGTGTCCTTTCAGGCGAAGGCTATAAGGCTATAGACTGTAGGCTGTTAGGTTATTGTAGCCTAAACTCCTACAGCCTAAACACCTACAGTCCCCTCGATTACTTTCGACCTTTACATAGCATAGTTTTAGTGATAAAAAAACTTCTCTTAAGCAGGAACACAAACTATCCGGAATATCTCATCAATTCAATTTTTTGCAGGAGTGAAGCCATGAAGGTTCTGGTTGTCGGCGGCGGCGGGAGAGAGCATGCCCTTGTCTGGAAAATAGCTCAAAGCCCGAAGGTGACACAAATCTACTGCGCGCCGGGCAATGCGGGCATAGCAGGCAGTGCAACCTGCGTCAATATCTCCGCAGACGACATCGACGGGCTGAAAAAATTCGCCATCGATAACGGCATAGGCCTGACCGTGGTAGGCCCCGAGATGCCCCTCACCCTGGGCATAGTCGACAGTTTCGAAAAAGACGGCCTGCGCATATTCGGCCCCAATGCCGCAGCTGCCCGCCTTGAGGGAAGCAAAAAATTTGCAAAAGAAATCATGCGGGAAGCCGGCATACCCACGGCGGACTTTGCCGTATTTACCACTGCAGAAGCTGCAAAAAAATATATCCATGAAAAGCAGCAGCCCCTGGTGGTGAAGGCCGACGGCCTTGCCGCAGGCAAGGGCGTATTCCCCTGCCGGACAGCTGCGGAAGCCGCAGCTGCCGTTGACCGCATCATTACGCAAAAAGAATTCGGCGATGCGGGAACGGTTATCGTTATTGAGGAATTTCTCGAAGGAGAAGAGGCCTCATTTATCTGCTTTACCGACGGCACAACCATCGTGCCGCTGCCCTCATCGCAGGACCACAAGCGCATCTTCGACAATGATGCAGGGCCCAACACGGGCGGCATGGGCGCCTACTCGCCGGCCCCGGTAGTAACACCTGAGGTACATGAACGAACCATGGAAACGGTTATGAAACCCCTTATGGCTGCATTTGCTGCAAAGGGCATTCCCTTCAAAGGCATTGTCTATGCCGGGCTGATGATCAAAAACGGCATACCCCGCGTGCTTGAATTCAACATGCGCATGGGAGATCCTGAAACCCAGCCCATTCTGTTCAGGCTCACAAGCGACCTGGTGGAGCTCATGGAGGCCGCAATCGACGGCAGGCTTGCGCAGATAGATGTGCAGTGTGATACCCGGCCCGCGGTCTGTGTGGTCATGGCGGCAGGCGGCTATCCGGATGCCTATACAAAAGGACATCCCATACGTGGTCTTGAGGATGCAGCCCGCGTGCCGGACACCTTCGTTTTCCATGCAGGCACTGCCCTCAAAGACGGCGCTATTGTAACCAGCGGCGGCCGCGTGCTCGGCGTAACAGCCCGGGGCGCTACCATTCAGGATGCCGTTGATGCCGCCTACTGTGCAGCTGAGCGCATCAGCTGGGACGGCGTCCAGTACCGAAAAGACATTGCACGGAAAGCGTTCGGCAGATGAAAACAGCAATGGCTTGAACAGCGAAAAGATATTTTTGTCCGCAACCTGGTGCAGGATTTTTTTACTGCAAAACACTATTTTGACGGCGTGCGGGAGCAGTATAAAAAAAAGGGCTCCCTGCCCTACAGCATGCTTGATGTCTGGGTCGGCACGGAAACAGACAAGGGCCCACTGTGGAATCTCAAGGAGCAGAGCCACCGCCTCTACCGCAAAAACCGCCCGGCAATAAGCTTATATGAAAATCTTTTTGACTGGGTAGTCGGATCGATTTTTCACGAATCCATGAAGCTGAAGGAAGACATCTATCAGATAGAGTCCTACAAGCCCCTTCTGGAACTGGGCCTGAGCGACACGACGGCGCATCAGGAACTTGCCAAAATAATCCAGGAGTATTACGCCCTTATCGACCGCGCCAGCTGCAGCCTCAAGGAGGAAATTGAAAGCATCGATGAACTGTTCACCAAAGGGCTTCTGCATCTGCGCGCCATGATCGTTGCTTATAAAAACAACGCCCTGCTGCTGCGGTTTTTAATCGATAATAAAAAGACCGCTGAAACAATGTTCGGCCAGGGCGCACTGCACCAGATACTGCAGGAGATGTTTCCGGCAGGCACGCACGAAGCCTATATTCTCATGTCCGAAAGCTGCATGCAGAACGGCTGGTACACCCAGGCTCAGAAATATCTCAAAACCGCAATGAAAACCGGGGCCGCACACAAAGGGCTCCAGGAACATTTGACGGCAAAACTCGGACTCATCTCTGGAAAGGAGTAAGCGTATGCAGACACCACTGGTTGGCGTCATCATGGGGAGCGACTCTGACCTGCCTCTCATGCAGGAAGCGCTCAAAATACTTGATTCGTTTGCCATTGCCTATGAGGTGCATATATCATCGGCCCACCGCACGCCGGCGCGCACAGCGCAATTCTGCAAAAACCGCCCGTGACCGCGGCCTTGAAGTTATCATTGCGGGAGCCGGCTGGGCAGCCCATCTTGCCGGCGTTATTGCCGCGGAAACAACCCTGCCGGTCATAGGCGTGCCCATCGACTCATCATCGCTCAACGGCCTTGACGCGCTGCTGTCCATGGTGCAGATGCCGGGCGGCATACCGGTTGCCACCATGACCATCGGCAAGGCCGGCGCTAAAAATGCCGCTCTTTTTGCCGTTCAGATACTGGCCCTGAAATATCCCGAGCTCCAGCAGAAGCTCCTCGCGTATAAACAGGCAATGGCCGCAGAGGTGGAAGCAAAAGATGACGCCCTGCAGCAGAAGCTCAATGCAAAATAGCTTTTTTGATGCGGCGTGCCGGCTTATCACATGGAGCAGACTGCAATTGAAAACTACAGGGTTGGGATTCAGAATTCAGGAGTCAGAAGCCAGTATTAAAAATACAGCGGTAAAATTTCAGGATATGATTGTCTGGAAGATAAGTAAATCACTTAAAGCCTATTTTTCTTCTATTCTGAATTCTGACTACTGAATTCTGGCTTCTTTTCTAAGGCACCATAACCATACATAAAGACTACTAGAAATACCTTCTGATATTGTTATAGAACCAAATTACTGTATGCCCCGCATATTTACCCTCAACCCCCAAGCACCCGATGACGCTGCGCTGCATGAAGCAGCAGTCATTATCCGCCGTGGCGGCATAGCCGTCTACCCGACAGAAACATTTTACGGGCTTGGCGTGCTGTTCAACAATGAACAGGCACTTGAACGGCTGTTTGCAGCCAAGGGGCGGCGCGAAACAAAGCCGGTACTGCTGCTCATAGAAAACAGCCGGGCGCTGGACAGGTTGACTCCCGAGATTATTCCGGAAGCACTCGCCCTGGCAGAGCGCTGGTGGCCAGGCCCCCTGACCCTGCTGTTCAAAGCCCTGCCGAACCTCTCGCCGTATCTCACCGGAGATGAAGGCAAAATCGGCTGCCGCATTTCAGGCGATCCTATTGCACGGCGCCTGGTCGAGCTTGCAGGCGCGCCCATTACCTCCACGAGCGCCAACCTCGCAGGCGGCCCGAGCGCTGCCTGCATTGCAGATATACCCGATGAGCTTCTTGACAGGGTTGATGTGATAATCGACGCGGGGGCAACTCCCGGCGGGCTTGCCTCAACCGTGCTGGATGTTTCTGCTCTGCCCTTCACCGTCGCGCGTGAAGGCGCGCTGCCGGTAAGGCATCTATTGCCGTAGAAACACCGCACATCTGCCACAGTCGGTATGCCCCACGAATGACGTTTTCCCGTTTGCTTTCTCCGAAAAAACTGTCTGCAAACAGATATCCCATTTTTTCCGCCCTGCACAATATGATACATGAGAGCTTTTTTTTTACTTGAGAGAGTTGTTGTATTCCGTCATCTCTTCGACCCCTTTGGCTTCGCTCAGGGCAGGCTCCGGGAGAGATCTGTGCCTCCGAGCAGGGCTCAAAATTTTGAGCCCCTACGAAAGTAACGCCGAAATGACTGACTGGCTAAACTATCTAAAAAATACTATAAACCGAAAAAAGGGCCGGGTATCATTGCTGATCCCCGGCCCCTGATGGCCTGATGCCGCGTCCGTAGCGTCGTGTACAACAAGATGATGGTCCCAACAGCCTCCGAACAGGTGCTCAAAATTTTGAGCCCCTACTTTTACTTGTCTGCGGTTTACGCCATCAGCTCATCGATATTCACATTTGTTTTCACCATGTTTTTCAGCAGTTCGACTTTGTCTGCAGCTTCCCGGGTCAGCAGCGCCTCCATGCGGTCGATCTGCCGAACGACCTGAAACGTATCGGGCGTAACCAGCAGCATGGGCGTGCCGCTCTCTTCAGCCTTGGCAATAATGTTAGAAGGGGGAAGTATGTTATTGGTAAGGATAATGCCGGCGGCATTGTGATTGAGCGCGGCAAGAATCATGTCGCTTCGGTCGCCGCCCGTGATGATCAGCTTGTCTTCTTTTTTAAAAAGAGGCTTCTGCACGGCAACGTTGCCCGACATGGCGCCGATAAAGATGTTTTTCACCCTGCGCGACAGATTCGCCTCGGCAGTGAGAACCTTGGCAAAAAGCTTGTCGGCAAGATACCGCAGCGAAAAATAGGTCAACTCACTCTGATACGGAAGAACACCAAGCACGTTCAGGCCGGTTTGTTTGATTTCAGGCAGATAGGTTTCCTTAAAATCATCCACATTGTGGACCTTATTGACGATGATGCCGGCGACCTGCACCCCTTTCATGTCGACGCTGCGCTTGACGAACATGATATCGTCGAGAATCGTGTCGTCGTCGCCGCTGATGACAAACACAACCTTGCCGCCCAGATACTGCGCAAGCGACAGCGCGTCGAGGTGCACCGAGGTGCCGTAGGAAATGGATTTGCCCGCCTCGACAATGAGCAGGTCTTTGCCGACGCCGATGCGTTTCGGCAAGCTCAATGACCTTTGCCCTGATCGTGTCTCGGCGTTATACATAAAGCGCAGCTTTGAGTGGTCAAACCCGATGCTCATATCATCGGGGTGCTCCTTCATGGCATACAGGCCGGTCATGAGCGCCGCGTCATAGTCCCACAGGCGTTTTTTGCTGTACAGCAGCCGGTCGCCAAAGGGCTTCAGGTAGCCTACTTTTTTCTGCAGAGCCTCGGTCAGGCCGACGATAAAATTGGTCTTGCCCGTGCTGCTGCGCAGTGATGCAACAAGTAACGTATTCATGCATTTCTCCTCTCATCATGTGAAGCATGATTCCCGTGCTCCGGCGGACAGGTGCCCGTGCTTTGCTTGTACAATAGAACATGCCTGTTTTCAATTGTTGCCGGCCTGCTTTGCAAGCAGAATTCTCACGTCAACGGCCTTTGAACCCTCGCCCTGCTCATACACCATCAGCGGATTGATTTCGATATCGGAAATGAACGGTGCACTTGCTGATCAGGGCGCCCAGCTTTATAATAATGTTCACCACGCTGTCGATGTCCTTCTGCTCTTCGCCGCGTACGCCCAGCAGCAGCGGATAGGAGCGCGTTTCCTTGATCATGTTCATGATCTCGCGGCGGCTGACGGGCAGGGCCCGGAAGGCCACGTCCTTCATCACTTCAACATAGATGCCCCCGAGGCCGAACATGATAATAGGGCCGAAGGTGGTGTCGCGGCGGGCGCCGATAATGGTCTCGACCTCCTTTTTCAGCATCTCGGCTATTTCAACGCCCTCTATGTTGGCCTCGGCGTTATAGGCCCTGCAGCTCTGCATGATCGCCTGATAGGCGTCGATGATTTCGTCGCGGTCATCAAGATCAAGGGCCACGCCGCCGGCATCGCTCTTGTGCACAATGTCCTTGGACACGACTTTCATCACGACCGGATAGCCGCATTTTTCAGCGCAGGAAATGGCCTCGTCGAGATTGCGGGCAACATAACTTTTCGGCACAGGTATCCCGACGAGGTCCATAATCTTGCTGCGCTTCATGGGCAAGAAGAAAGTAGCGGTCCTGTCTGATGGCGTTTGTGCAGATTTCAGTAATCGCGGCAACGGGAATATCAGCATCCTCATACAGCTCAGAATGATAGCGCAGGTAGCGCTGATACCAGTAGAGTTTTCCAAGGCAGGCGACAGCCTCATACAACATCACCATAACCGGGCACATTTTTTCTGCCCAGTTTGACAATTGCGTTTTCTATATCTTCGCCGCCCACGATGGCAAACAGCAGCGGCTTCTTCTTCAGCTGGCATATTTATTGTGGTTTTCTTCCAGCACTTTCTCGAGGTCGGCTGCAAGAAAAGTAGCGGTCTCGCAGTACAGGGCCATGCTCGCGCCGATTTCCTTTGAGTCAAGCGCAACGCTCAGGGCCGAATTGTACTCGGCGCCTGCCGCGCCGCCCGGTGATGTCGATGGGGTTTTTGGTTGAGCCGAAGCTCGGCGTGACGGGCGAAAACATTTCCTTGAGCTTCTTGCCGTCGTCATACAGCTCGATTTCGTATTTTTCGCAGGCGTCGGTGGCCATGACGCCGATGCCGCCGCCATTGGTGATGATGACGGCCTGGTCGCCGGTTGGGGGCGGAGAGTTGCCGAGATATTTGCTCCAGTTGAAGGCCTCCTGTATGGTTTCGGCCCGGATGACGCCGTTCTGCCGGGATGGCATCGATGATTTCATCGGAGCCGGCAAGCGAGCCCGTATGCGAGGCCGCGGCCACGGCGCCCCGCTCGGACCGCCCGGACTTGATGACCACGACAGGCTTTTTTCTGGTGGCCTTCTTCACCGCATCGATAAAGCGCGTCCCGTCCTTGATGCCTTCGATATACATGAGGATGACCTTGGTGCGCTCCTGCCCGGTGAGATACTCAAGCAGATCAGCCTCATCAACATCGCACTTGTTGCCGATGGAAACGATGGCCGAAAGCCCGATATTTTCCACTTTTGTTTTGCCGATCATGGCAAGGCCCGAGAGCGCCCGACTGCGTGACGATGGCCACAGATCCCGGCAGGATGCTGCCGGGCCCGAAGGTTGCGTCCATATGCGCCTCTGCCGAATAAACGCCGAAGACATTGGGTCCGACGATGCGCATGCCATGGCTCAGCGGCGTAGTCGGCGATTTTGCGCTCTGTTCGATATCGCCGATCTCGGAAAATCCCGAGGTGATGATGACATTGTATTTGACGCCGCGGTCGGCGCAGGCTTTTCACCGAATCGTAGACGAACCTCGCAGGGATGGTTGTGCAGACGACGTCGACTGTCGCCTTCGATGGCACTGATGTCAGGATATGCCTGCAGCCCCAGCACGTCGCCGCCTGCGGGATTAATCGGGTAGACCTTGCCCTTGTATCCGCCGGCAAGAATATTTTTCACCACGGTATGGCCGATTTTCTTCGGGTCTTTTGAAGCGCCGACCACTGCGATACTGCGCGGCTCAAACAGCAACTTGATATCGTTCATAATCCATCTCCCGTCACATGTCCTTGAATACCAGTTTCAGTTCATATACGCCTTCGCTTCTGCGTTTTTCAATATCAAAGCCGCCATTTTCAAACAGCCGCATCATGGGCTTGTTCTCCACGAGCACCTCGGCGGTGAAGCCGAGCAGGCCCTGGCGCTTGGCAAGATAGGTCACATAGGCCAGCAGCTCCGTGCCGATGCCCTTGGCCTGATACTGGTCGCGCACCACGACGGCCACTTCCGCCGTATGGGAGTTTGGATCAATACCGTACTGGGCTATGCCGACAATCGTCTTCGCTTTCGGCTTCCCCGACAACCGCAAGAATGATCAATTCCTGGGTATAGTCGATAACGACAAAATCCTGAAGCCGCTCATGGGGCATATCCTGCCGCTTTGAAATAAAACGGCGGTACAGGCTGCGGTCGGAAAGCGAGTAGTAGAAATCCTTCACCATGGGCTCATCGCTGATCTTGACCGGCCGTAAAAGCACGGTAAATCCCGAGGGCGTGGTCCGCCAGGTTTCCAGACTCTCGGGATATTCGCCGCGCTTGCCGGGTATAAACGCCTGGTCTTTATAAATAAGGCCCAGGCGCTTTGCCTCTTCAATAAGCCCTGGCCTGAACTTCGGGTGCGCGATGGCGATAAGATCCATGGCGCGCTCCCGGATATTCTTGCCGTGCAGATAGGCGATGCCGTATTCGGTTATGACATAGTGAACGTCGCCGCGCGTCAGCGACGTGCCGGAGCCCTCCTCCAGAAGCGGGACAATGCGGGAATGCAGCCCATCGTTGGATGTGGAGCGAAGCGTGAGGATGGTTTTGCCGTTGGGGGAGAGGGCTGTGCCGCGCATAAAGTCCGCATGCCCGCCTATGCCGCTGTAAAAATATTTTCCTATTGATTCGGAGGATGACTGTCCGGTCAAATCTATCTGCAGGGCCGAGTTGATGGCCACCATGTTGTCGAAACTGGCTATCGTCAGCGGGTTATTGGTTACATCTATCGTCCTGAACTCGATCTCGGGATTGTCATGAATATAGTCATAGGTCTCTTTCGTGCCCATGCAGAAGGAGGCCACGGTCTTGCCGCGGCCGAACTTCTTCTGCGAATTGTCGACGACGCCCGCCTTCATGAGCTCGACGATGCCGTCGGAAATCAGCTCGGTGTGGACGCCCAGATGCTTCTTGCCGCTCAGGCTTGCAATAATGGCATTGGGCATGGCGCCGTAGCCGACCTGTATGGTGTCGCCGTCCTGCACGATGCGGGCCACATATTCCCCGATTTTTTGGGCGATGTCGTCGGACACGCTCGGCTTGAACTCCAGCAGCGGCTCATCATACGGCACGATGTAGTCGATGTCGGATACGTGGATAAACGTGTCGCCATGCGTGCGGGGCATGAATGCATTGGACTGCGCAATGACAAGAGTTGCCTGCTCGACGGCGGCTTTCACGATGTCGACGCTGATCCCCAGGCTCACATACCCGTGCTTGTCGGGAAGCGATGTCTGGATGAGGGCGATATCGAACTTTACGATGCCGCCGTGATATCAGTGCCGGGACCTCGGAAAAAAACAGCGGCGTATAATCGGCAAGGCCCTTGTTGACCGCATCGCGGGAATTGTTTCCGACGAAAAACGAATTGAGCCTGAAATTGCGCTTGAATTTTTCATGGGCATAGGGCGCGACGCCCATGGTCCAGACATGGAAGACCTCGGCGTCGAAAAAAGCCTTGGGGTTTTTGTCGACATAGTCGGACAGCGCCTGCACCAGATGCTGCGGCTCGCCGCAGGCAGTGCCGATAAATATCCTGTGGCCCCGGTGTATGCGCTTGAAGATGTCGTTGAGAGAAGCAAACTTATCGGTGTATGACTTCTTCAGCTCATCAAAGTACAGTCGTTTGTCTTCGGAAAACATACTGGCCTCACTGGTATAACCGCTTAACATTATTGTTACGTCAGCCCGGGCAATGCATCAATGCCGGAATCGTTCTTTGCTTCCCCACAGGGGACCAAATTTTATATGTGCGAGTTCAGCAATCCGGATGAAAGAGGTCTGACATTCTGCCATTCTTTTGAATCACAGGCGGCATGCCATAAGTCATAATTCTTCTGCAGGTTTAACCATAAATCGGGTGTTGTTTTAAAGGCCCGAGACAAACGCAATGCCATATCAGGAGTAATGGAGCCTCTTGTGTTTATGATTTTTGACAATGTCTTCCTGGATACAACAAGAATTTCAGCCATATCCTTTATCGAGACGGATAACGGCTTCAAATAGTCTTCTTTTAAGATAATGCCCGGATGTGTGGGTTGCCTTTTCATCTTTCTCATTGTTCTACCTTTCAATGGTAATCATCATAATCGACGACATAAGCATCGCCGTTAAAAAATTCAAAAAAAATCCTCCAGTTGCCTGTTACCCTAACGGCATATTGACCTTTTTTATCACCGCCTAACTGATGCAGATAAGAGCCCGGATAATTCATATCCCGGACATCACCGGCTGCGTTGAGCCGGTCTAGAATTCTTTCAAGTTTGGACGCATGTTCAGGGCTAATGCCTTTCTTGCTGCCGGAATAGAAAAAAATCTTCCAGCCCTTTGTGTGCAAAAGTCTTTATCATACTATGATCGTAACCTTAAGGGTTACTTATGTCAACTTCATTATTGTGTTTTTCTGTCTCATGCAGTTAAACAGCGTCCTTTTAAAACATAACAAATCGGGGCACGTTTCGCAAACAAGCACGCGGTTGCAGCAAAATGCCGCAACCGCGTGTTAAGTTTGTTTGTTAATCAACTGATAATCAAGGCATTGTTTAGCAGCACGCAC
>CAVRBJ010000003.1:0-32993 GCA_963718965.1 uncultured delta proteobacterium
CTCGACGCTGCGACGCACGCCGCCGAAAATATCGAGCTCCCAGGCCGCGTCAAGACCGGCCCGGAAAAGATCGGTGCGCATTTCGCGGGGCTTTGAGCCGGTAATTCCCGTGCTCTGCGACCCGGTTGTTGTTCCGGTCGATGGCGGGCTCTCATGCGAGCGCGTGTAGTCTGCCGAGCTGTTGAGCGAGGGCCACAGGCCGGCAAAGACAACCCCTGGGCGGCGCGGGCCTGGCGCACACGGGCCTCTGCGATCTCAGGTCGAGGTTGGCTGCAAGCGCTTTTTCAACAAGGCCGGTCAAGGCCGGGTCATTGAATATGGACCACCACGCGGCAAGTGCCGCCGGCCCGGGCACGGCCGTGCTTGCTTGCAGAGTCCCGTATGTGTCAAGGCCTGACCATGCCGCCGGCGTTTTTGTTGCAGGCTGCTTGAAGTCGGGGCCCACGGCGCAGCCCGCTGCTGCCAGCACAATCAACACTACAATGACTTTATGTACATGATGCATTGACGATACTTTTCTTTTTCAAAGAGACAGTGTTTTATTCATAGCGCAATGCTTCGATCGGATCAAGCCGCGAGGCCTTCCATGCCGGGTAGAAACCAAAAATGATCCCCACACTGGCAGAAACCACAACCGATGAAACAATCGCAGCAATCGAGGTTTCCGTGGGCCAGTGCAGCATGGCGGTTATAAGCTTTGAAAATGCCCTGCCCGAGAATTATGCCGATTGCCCCGCCGGCAAGGCACATGACAACCGCCTCCACAAGAAACTGCCGCAAAATATCCCGTCCCCGGGCCCCCACCGCCATGCGCAGGCCGATCTCCCGCGTCCGCTCCGTCACCGACACCAGCATGATATTCATGATCCCGACCCCGCCCGACAATCAGGGAGATCAGGGCCACCGCGAGCAAGCAGCTTGGTCATCATGGTCGCTGTGGAAGACAGGGCCTTGCTCATTTCGGTCATATCCCGGATATTGAAATCGTCCGGCTCCCCCGGGCCAATCCGGTGCCGCTCCCGCAGTATCTGGGTGATCTGCCGATGGCGGCAGGGATTTCGGGCGGACGCGCCGCGGTCAGAATCTGATCCACATTGATAAACCGCACCGGCTGGGGCGTATCCGCCGGCTGGGTCGCCGACGGCACCGGATAAAGTTGGTTCTGGCATTGGGGTAGATCTGGTTGAGAGAATTCACCGTCGTGATGGTTGACCCGAGGCCGCGCCGCGGCGCTTTGGTTGGCGGTTGTCGCCGAAGAGCCGGTCACCCGGTATTTAATGGTGGTCCAGGGCGCCAGCAGGATATCGTCCTGATCCATGCCCATCATGTTGGCGCCCTTGCGGTGAGGACCCCGATCACCTTGAAGGAGACGTTTTTCACGCGCACTTCCTTGCCGAGGGGAGATCGGCCCCTGGAACAGCTCCCGCACCAGCGTCTGGCCCGAGCACGCAAACCTTGCTGGCATTGCGAACATCGCTATCCGTGAACATGTCGCCCTCGGCCAGGCCCCATTCCCGAACGTCGAGATAGTCGGGCGTGGTGCCATAAATAAAGCAGGGCACCCAGTTGCGGTTGCCATAAATGACCTGGGTGCGTGCCCGAACCAGCGGCGCCGCGCCGCACCGCCGGGCACTCGTTCAGGATGGCCTCTGCGTCCTGGGGCGTGAGGGTCATGACGCTGCCCGCGCCGAAGCTGACCCCGCCGCTTGCGGCCGTGCCCGGCAGGACCAGCAGATTATTGGCGCCCATATTGGCGATGGTGCGCTGAATGGCGGCTGGATGAGCCCCTTGCCGATTTCCATCATGATGATGACCGCGGCCACGCCGATGATGATCCCAGCGTCGTCAGGGCCGCGCGCATGGGGTTGCGGCGCAGGGCCTTCAGGGCGGTACGGATGGTGCGAAGTATTCTGAAAAGCCTTATCGCTCATGGCTGCGCCTCCAGCAGCAGGCCGGCGCAAAATCGCCATTAACGATCACGCCGTCGCTGATATGGATGGTGCGGCGCGCATGCCGCGCGACACCGGGTCATGGGTCACCAGAATGATAGTGATTCCCTCCTGCACGGTTGAGCTGTTCGAACATGGCCAGAACCTCCTGGCTCGTGTGGGAGTCGAGATTGCCCGTGGGCTCGTCGGCAAACAGCAGCGACGGCTGGTTGACAAGCGCGCGCGCGATAGCCACGCGCTGCTGCTGCCCGCCCGAAAGCTGCGAGGGCTCATGATGAAACCGGTCCCCCAGGCCAACAAGCTCTATAAGCTCCATGGCCCTGCGGCGGTGGCTTCATGGTCGGAAATGCCTTCCATCGGTGTAGCTGAGCGGGAGGATGACGTTTTCAAGGGCGCTGGTGCGGGCCAGCAGGTTGAAGCTTTGAAAGACAAAACCGATCTTATGATTGCGCAGCAGGGCCCGGCCGTCAGCGGACAGGCCCGAAACTGCCTGCCCGTCAAGCCAGTACTGTCCGCTTGTGGGGTGATCAAGGCAGCCCAGTATGTTCATCAGCGTGCTTTTTCCCGAGCCCGAGGCGCCCATGAGCGCGACGAGCTCTCCCTGCTCGACCGACAGCGATATGCCTTTTAAAACCGGCACGTCAAGCTCTCCGAGATGATAGGTTTTGTAAATGTCCTTCAGCTCAATCAGATTCATGATTTTATCAGAACATTACGTTCAAAGTTCAATGTTAAAACAGAAAGTCTTGAACCTTGAACTTTTTTATTTTCGCTTACCGCCAAATGCCGGGGGCGCAAAAGGACTCTTGGCGCTGTCGCCTGCCTCCTGCCGCTGCTCGCCCACAATGACCTCCAGGCCCTCCTTAATTTCCTCGCCATGCACTTCCGTCATGGCGCTGTCGGTGGGGCCGATGCTGACTTGCACAGGCCGCACCTTGCTTCCAGCCTGCACCCACAAATAGCTCTGGCGTTTTTTTGCGTCTGTCGGGGCAGCCGTTTGCACACCGGCGCCAGCACTATTGCCGCCGGTCGCGGTGCGCCTTCCACAATATCCTTAAACTTCGCATCCACCTGTGCTGGCTGGGGGAACCAGCGAAGCGCCGCATTGGGAACCAGCAGTACACCCGTGCTGCGGCTCAATTCAAACTGCACATTGGCCGTGAGATAGGGCAGCAGCCTGCCGTCTGAATTATCGGTGATGACTTCAATGGTATAGGTGACCACATTCTGCGTCATGGTGGCATTAAGCCGTATCTTGCCCACTTCGCCGCGAAAAACCTGCCCCGGGTAGGTGTCAACCGTGAAGCTCACGGGCTGCCCCATATGGATGCTGCCGATATCGGCCTCGTTGACAGACACCCATACCTGCATGCGCTTGAGGTCCAGTGCAAGCAGGAAAAGGCTGGGCGCATTGAGGCTTGACACCACGGTCTGGCCGATATTGACGCGGCGGTCGATAATCACGCCTTTCACCGGCGACTTGATGGTGCAGTAGCTCAGGTTCTGCTCGGCCCGCTGCAGCGCTGCCTGCGCCTGGCCAATCGCGGCCCGGCCCACAGCGACATTTGCCTGTGCGACATCAAAAGCCGATTTTGCCGCATCATAATCGCTCTGCGACAGCGCATCCGAGGGCCCGAGCTTCTGCGCCCGCTCCCAGTCCCGTTTTGCCTGAAACAGTTTTGCCTGCAGCTGCCCGAGATCGGCCTCGGCGCGCACCGCAGCTGCCCGGGCCTGCGCCGCATCGGCAGCGTAGAGCGCGTCGTCGATCTGGGCAAGCACGGTGCCCTCCTCGACCTCGGAGCCGTAATCAATTTCTTTGCCGTTTTTATCTTTGCCGAAAAAAACAATACGGCCCGCCACCTGCGCCCCCACATCGATGACATCCTCGGGTTCGACCGTGCCGGTTGCGCTGATGGTAGCCGAGAGGTCACCGCGCGTTACCGTGGCGGTGGTGAACAGTGACGGGGGTTTGGACGAGCACTTCATCACAAGCAGCACACAGGCTATGATGCAGGCTGCGCCGAAGGCGATAATGGTGGAGCGTTTACGCGGTAGTTTCATAATGGACGACCCTAAGAATTATATATGATATATGTAACACCATCTTTGCAGAAAACCTGCTGCTGCCGGTAAAAAAGGCCTCATTTAAATAAATAAGTATATCTTTATTTGACGGTGCTGCAAAGATTTTATTGGAACAAACAAAAAAGCCCGCCTTGAAAGGCGGGCTTTTTTGTTGTGCAAGACCTATTACTTTTTATAAAATGCTGCAATCTGCTCGACCACATATTCTATCTGGTCGCTGGTCAGCTCGGGAAAAACCGGAAGCGCCAGCGTTTCCTGCGAGGCTTTTTCCGCTTCAGGGTAATCGCCCTGTTTGCCGCCGAGAAACTTGAAGCAGTCCTGAAGATGCAGGCACAGCGGATAGTAAATAGCCGTGCCGATGCCGTTCTTGTCAAGGTGCTCTTTTAAAGCATCTCTATTCTTCGCGCGGATGACAAACTGATTATAGACATGATTGCGGTCTGCGCGCTTCACGGCGGCGTGATGAACTCCAGAAGACCTGCCTCGGCAAAAAGCTTTTCATACAAGGCGGCGTTCTTCTGCCTGCCAGCGGCCCACGAGTCAAGATGCGGCAGTTTCACCAGCAGCACGGCTGCCTGCAAAGCGTCAAGCCTGCCGTTCATGCCGATATAATCGATGATAATAGCGTGTCCGTCTGGCCGTGCATCCTGAGGCTTTTGAGCTTTTTTGCATAACTCTCGTCATTGGTCGTCACCATGCCGCCGTCGCCGAAGCAGCCGAGATTTTTTGAGGGGAAAAAGGAAATGCAGCCGAAATCACCCATGGAGCATGATTTGCGCTCCTGCCCGTCCAACGTACAGGCTGCGCCGAGGGCCTGTGCGGCATCCTCGATGACTTTCAGGTCATACTCGTGTGCAATCGCCATAATCTCGGCCATGTCGGCGCACTGGCCGTAGAGATGCACAGGCATGATGGCCTTAATGCGCGAGCGCTCAGCTGCGGCAGACGTTCAAGCAGCTCCCGTATCTTGCCGGGATCTATGTTGTAGGTATCGGGATGAATGTCCACAAAAAGAGGTTCTGCCCCGACCCGGCAGATTGAGCCTGCGGTTGCGAAAAACGTGTAGGGTGTCGTGATGACTTTGTCGCCGGGCTTGATATCCAGCGCCATAAGGGCCAGCAGCAGCGCGTCAGAGCCCGAGGTGACACCAACGGCATACGCGGCGCCGCAATAGCTTGCGATCTGCTGCTCAAGCTTTTCAACAAGTGGACCCAGGATAAACAGCTGCGACTCGATCACCTCGGTGAGCACGGCATCATCTCATCCTTAATGGACTGGTACTGCCCCTTCAGATCAAGAAGTGGTACTTTCATGTCGTGTTTCTCCTTTACGATAAATGAGCTGCCTGCTTCAGCAGGCAAGCAGTATAGGCGAAATGGCGGATTTTGACAATCAGTTTGAAGGGACAGGCTTGAAATACGGCAAGTGCGCTGCAATGGGGCAATGGCGCATCTGCAGAGGGGCTTCACATGGTCAGTTTTTGCTTTTCAGCTCCTCATACTTCTGTTTGCCCGCATTGGCAGCCTCGGAATTCGGGTACTTTTGAATAAGGTCTTCAAGAATAATCTGCGCGGTCGTGGAATCCTTTATTTCGCAAAAGGCAAGAGCCTGAAGATAATAGGCATCCGGGGTTTTATTGCCCTGGGGATATTTTTTAATGACATCATCACAGGCCGAAATTGCTTCCTCGTATTGCCTTTCCTTGAAATGCGTGCTTGCAATCCAGTACTGGGCGCTGCCGGCAAGCTGGCTGCCGGGATGCGTTTTTAGAAAATCATTAAACATTTTGCGGGATTTTGCATAGTCGCCGCCGCTGTACACGGCATAGGCCTGATTGTACATATCCTTATCGGTTAGCGATGCAGGCGGCACGGGGCGCGTCTGACGGGGCACAGCGGGAAAAGCGGCCCACGCCGGGCACGCTTTCAAATGTTCCGCCGGCTGCCCGGCTGCCTCGCCCTGGGCATCCATGCCGCCGGCTTCCTGCTGGGCTTTCTGCTCACTGGAGCTGCGCATGGTTTTTATGTCGTGACGGAGCTTTTCCATGTCGTTTTCATAATCATCGCGAAGCCGCCTCATCGAGCGGTCAAGCTCCTGGTTTTTGCGCTGCAGAATCGTAATTGCCCTGCCCTGGTCATCGATCTGATTCTGAAGATTCTGTGCGCAGGATGGCAGCAGGAGCAGTGCCGCAAGAATAAAAAAACGATATGGTTTCATGGCGGTTGTACTGACTGATGGTTCAGGATAAAAAAGCATCTCTCCGGCCACATGGCCGGAGAGATGCTGCATTCAGCTTACTTGCTCAGAAGGAAATGGTCTCTTCTGTTTTTTGCATAGCAGGATTCGGCCGCATCTTCACAGATGGGTCTTTCCTTGCCATAGCTGATGGTGGCGATGCTCTTGTCGGCAATTCCCTGCTCCGCCAGAACAGTCTTGGCGCTGTTGGCGCGCCGTTCGCCCAGTGCAAGGTTGTACTCGGCAGTGCCGCGGGCATCGCAATGACCTTCAATAAGCACTCTGCGGCCGGGGTTCTGCTTGAGCCAGCCGGCAATAGCCGACAGGGTCTTCTTTGCATCGGGCTTCAGTGCAAACTGGTCATAGTCAAAACGAATATCCTGGAAAATGGCCTTGATGGCCGGATCGGTGATTTCCTGGAATTCATTGGCATTCAGATCGGTATCGGCAGGCGCTTCAATCATCTCGTCTTTGATCTGTTTCTTGGCGCATGCAAAGCTGAAAACAAGCGCTACGGCGCATGCAACATTCAACAGCAGTCTCAGGTAGTGTTTCATCTCTTTTTCTCCCTTGTGTAAGATTATTAATATGAAAGTAATTAAAACTAAAATTATTGATTGGATAGGCTGGGCGACCATGCCGGCTCGGTCTTATTTCCCTTTCCAAAGGTTATCCTTTTTGCGCCATTGCCGTCTGCGCGCATAATATATATTTCCTTCTGCCCGGTTCTGCTGGAGCTGAACGCAAGAAACCTGCCATCCGGCGACCAGGCGGGGTCTTCGTTGTTGCCCTGCCCGCTCGTTATCTGCTGCTGATACTGGCCGTCGGTGCTCGCTATAAAAATATTATACCTCCCGCCGACCTGCCCGACATAGGCGATCCTGTCGCCCCGGGGAGACCAGGCAGGAGAGGTGTTGTAGCTGCTCTCATTGAAGCTGATACGCTTAAAGCGCCCCGTAGAAAGGTCTACCGTATAAATTTGAGGCCCCCCGGTGCGGTCCGACACAAACGTGAGCATCCTGCCGTCGGGCGACCATGACGGCGATACGTCCGTGGCCCAGTCATTGGTTACCCGCTCAAGCGCGGCCGTAGCAAGCGTATGTATATAAATTTCTGAATTACCGTTATTCAAATTCAATGTCAAGGCAATTCTTTGCATCATCAGGGGACCATGAAGGCGTAATATTTACGCCCTTCTTTTTTGATACCAGCTTTGGCGGTCCCTTTGCCGTAGCGCGGTACATATCAACCCCCAGAACATAGAGATTCGGGTTCCCATCCTTATATGAAGTGAATGCAAGCTGCCTGCCGTCATGCGACCATGCAGGCCCGAGGGTCAGGGAACGATAGTTGGTTAGCTGCCGGGCGCTGGCGCCATCATAATCGGAAATACATATTTCCTTATTGGGCAGATCGCTTTTGACATAGGCAAGCTTTGTGTCAAACACGCCCCGTGGCGCCGGTCATGGTCTTGAAAACTTCGTTTGCAAACCGGTGGGCGATTTCACGGTAGTCTTCAACGCGGCCTTCATACTGCTTGCCGACCATTTGCTTTTGCTGGACTGCATCGTATAAACGAATTTCAAAAACGGCGCTGCCGGAGGATATCTTCACCACGCCCGTGATAATGGCCTCGGCGCCGAGCATGGATACCATATCCCATTTTATTTTGTCGCCATCCACAATCGCCCCGCCCGCGGCGCTGGGGTCAACGGCCTTGAAAACGCCTGAAAAATCAAGGTCGTCAGCGATCACCTGCCCGGCTTTTGATGCTATGCCTTCACGGTCGAAATCGCCGCTTGACCTGAACGGCGGGATGACGATCGGCAGGCTGCGCGATGAGGGGTTAAAAATATCGATATACACTTTGCCCTGTGCCGCCGACGGAAGTGCAGCGCACAAAACAGAATTATAAATGCGTATGGTTTATATAATTTAGACATGCCTTTAACACCCTTGAAAAATACCCTTACCCAATAAGCCATAAAACAGAGATAAAAGCTTATGAAGCCCTGGCATTTTTTATTGACAAATTATAAATAGTTTGACGAAATTAGCAATGTTTTTTATTGTTTTTTTATTACTTAAATTTTTTCAGCATAAACAGCCATGACTGAAACACTTACCGGTGAGCTTGAGCAGATTGTCTATACAAACCCCGAGAATGGCTACATTGTCGGCAGGCTCAAAGCTGCAGGGACATGCCGAGCCCGTGACCATTGTCGGCAGCCATGCCCTCTGCGCGCAGCGGCGAGCAGCTTCGCCTGCAGGGGCAGTGGATTTCGCATCCGCGCTTCGGCATGCAGTTCAAAGTGGAAAGCTGTGAAACGGTTCTGCCCGCAACCCTGCAGGGCATTGAAAAATATCTTGGCTCAGGCCTTATCAAGGGCATAGGCCCGGTCATGGCCGGGCGGATTGTCGGGCGGTTCGGCACGGCCACCCTTGATGTAATCGGCACTACCCCGCAGCGATTGGGCGAGGTTGAGGGCATCGGCCCGTCGCGCATCGAAATGATAACCCGGGCATGGCGCGAGCAGCACGGCATACGCGATCTCATGCTTTTTCTGCAGAGCCATGACGTGGGCGCCGGCTATGCCGCAAAAATATATAAACACTACGGCGCCAATTCCCTGCAGGTCATCCGGGATAACCCCTACCGCATGGCCGCAGATATTTTCGGCATCGGTTTTCTCACCTCCGACGCCATCGCCGTAAAACTCGGCCTGCCCCATGACTCGCCGCAGCGCATCGAAGCCGGGGTGCTCTACGCACTGCAGCAGTTTTCAGATGACGGGCATCTGTGCTATCCCCGCCGCGGAGCTGGCCGCGCACTGCGCCGGGCTTCTGCAGGTGGAAAGCGATGCTGTGGAACACGCCATTGACAGGCTTGCAGCGCAAAAAAAAATCATTATTGATGCCGCGTCGGCCGGAAAGCGTCCGGGTCTATAGTGCTGCCCTCTACGGCTGTGAAACAGGCATTGCCGCGCAGCTGAAGGCGCTCACAGCCAGGCCGTCCTCCCGGCGCGCCGCCAATCCCGACAGGCTGCTCGACGCGGTTCAGCACGGCCTGCGTCTGCAGCTTGCCCCGCTTCAGCGCAGGGCCGTGCTGCTTGCCGCCACTGAAAAAGCCCTTGTCATAACCGGCGGCCGGGCACGGGAAAAACAACCATTATCCGGGCGGTGCTGGAGCTTTTTACCCGCATGCAGGCCGCCGTGCTGCTTGCCGCGCCCACGGGCCGCGCGGCAAAGCGCATGACGGAAACGACAGGCGTCGAGGCAAAAACGATTCATCGCCTGCTCAAGTACAATCCGCAAAGCGGGGGTTTTGAAAAAAACGAGCTCGACCCCCTTGTCTGCGACGCACTCATCATCGATGAGGCGTCCATGGTCGATGCGCCGCTCATGTATCACCTGCTCAAAGCCGTGCCGCCCGGAGCAGCGCTTATCCTTGTCGGAGATGTGAACCAGCTGCCGTCGGTGGGGCCGGGCAGCGTGCTGCAGGACATCATCGCCTCGGGCGCGGTTCGCGTTGTGGAGCTGACCGATATTTTCCGCCAGGCCCGCGAGAGCCGCATCATCACGGGCGCCCATGCCGTCAACAGCGGCCGCCTGCCCGATTTCTCCCCGGACGCCGACCGGCTTGAAGACTTCTACTTTATTGAAAAAGAAGCCCCCGATGACCTGCTCAAAATCATTCTTGATCTTGCCGCCCGCCGCATTCCCGCCCGATTCGGCCTTGACCCCGTTGACGACATTCAGGTGCTCTGCCCCATGTACCGGGGCGTGATCGGCGTGGAGCGGCTGAACCTGGAGCTGCAAAATGCCCTGAACCCGGGCGAGCCGGTTGCCGCCCGCGGGGGCTTCCGTTTCCGGCTTCGCGACAAGGTCATGCAGATAAAAAACAATTACGACAAAGACGTTTTCAACGGCGACATGGGAAGAATTATTTCTGCCGACACAAAGCAGCAGCGGCTCATCATATCATTTGACGGCAGGCCGGTCGTCTATGAGTTCTCCGAGCTTGAGGAGCTCGATCCGGCCTATGCCGTATCGGTGCATAAAGCGCAGGGCTCGGAATTCCCTGCCGTCATTATGCCCGTGCACACGCAGCACTATATGATGCTGCAGCGCAATCTGCTCTATACCGGGATTACGCGCGGCAGGCGCCTGGTCGTGCTCGTGGGCACGAAAAAGGCCCTGGCAATGGCGGTAAAAAACAATACAACCAGTCTGCGCCACACGCAGCTGGCCCGCAGATTACAGGCTGTAAAGCCTGAGTCGTCCGGCCGCCGGCACTGGACACGGCAGGCCTTGTGGTGTATACAAAAAGCCTCTGATAAACGCGAAACGGTTCACCATGAAAATTCTTTTCATCTATCCCAATCTCAACGCCCAGATCGGCTTCAACTACGGCATCGCCTATCTCTCGGCGGTACTCAAGCAGGCCGGTCACACAACAGGGCTGCTCAATGTAAACGAACAGCTCGGGTATCCCCTTGACCTTGCCCGCATCGTCTCAGACATACGCGCCTTCGGTCCGGATGTCATAGCGTTTTCGCTGGTCACCAATCAGGCCGGCTTTGCCGTACAGATAGCTGAGGAAATAAAAAAGCACTTCAGCGCGCCCATTGTCTGCGGCGGCATTCATCCCACAATCTCTCCGCAGGAGATGCTTGACACGGGCTTCTTTGATGTCGTTTTCATCGGCGAAAGCGAATACGCCCTGCGCGACTATGTGCGCGCCCTGGAAACCGGAGGCGATCTCTCGGGCGTTTCCAACATCTGCTACAAAAAAGACGGCGCGATCATAAAAAACAGCGTGAGCCCCTTCATACCGCTGGAGGAGCTGCCGCCCAAGGATTACGAGCATCTTCGACTTTCAGAAAATGATCGATGCAAAAAACGGCTGGGTGGGGCTCATGGCGTCGCGCGGCTGCCCGTTCCGCTGCTCCTACTGCTTCAATCACCAGATTGTCGAGCTGTACTGCCGCGACCTGGGCCTGCCGCAGGGCAGGCTTAAATATGTGCGCCATCACCCGGTGCAAGGATGCGATTGACGAGATCACGTACTTGCAGGCAACCTATACCGGCATCAGCATGTTCATTTTCGACGATGATCTCTTTACCTTCGACCGCAGACTACCTGCGGGAGTTCTGCGCCGAATATAAAAAAATCTCAAGCATTCCCTTCACGGTCAATGCCCATGTGCAGATTTTTGATGCGGACATGGCCCGCAATCTTAAAGATGCGGGCTGCTCCATCGTAAAATTCGGCATTGAAAGCGGCAGCCAGCGCGTGCGCCGCGAGGTCATGAACCGCCACATGAAAAACGACGCGATCACGCGGGCCCTGGCGATTGCCGAAGAGGCGGGCCTGCACTCGTCAACATTCGTCATGATCGGCCTTCCCACGGAGACACGGGAAGAAGTACTGGAAACCATACAGCTGCTGGCAGACTCAAAGCCCGGCCGCTTCCGCTGGTCGGTC
This sequence comes from uncultured delta proteobacterium, assembly GCA_963718965.1. GTDB lineage: Bacteria > Desulfobacterota > WTBG01 > CAIYCZ01 > CAIRTM01 > CAIWCT01. The sequence goes on from CAVRBJ010000003.1 coordinate 11,758, forward strand.
TTCTTTCCGTTCCCCCATACCGCGGCCTACGATATCAGCCTGAAAAACGGCTGCATTGATTTCGATAAAATGAACAGGCTCTCAAACTTCACCGACGAGTCCTGCCTTGACTTCGGGCCGGAGCACAACCTGTGGCTTGAAAAAGTGGCGCAGGCTTTCCCCTGGTATGTCAATGCCCGCTCAGATCTTGCCTGCGCACAGCGCTACGCCGAGCTTGTGGCGGAAATTGAGAGCATGCCCGCGGCTGCCTGGGCGAAGGCAAAAGACACCCTGCGGTCCCGCGACGAGGAAGAGTCGCGCAGGCAGCAGGCCGCCGGCCATGTGCACTATGCCATACGGTTCAACCGCTTCATGGGCGTGCGAAGTGACTGGACTGAAAATGACATGATCTCAACCCGCGCTCCATCCTCATCCGCTGCCCCAACTGGGTCGGCGATGTCGTCATGTGCACGCCGGCGCTCCGGAGCATCCGGAAGCGGTTTCCGCAGGCCCGCATAGCAGTTCTTATAAAACCGTCGCTTCGGCGGATGCTTGAAAACTTTCCCTACATCGACGAAATTATCGAGTGGGACCCCAAGGGCCGCCACAAGGGGCTGAAAAGCTACCTCGCCTTTGTGCGCATGCTGCGGCAGCGCGGCTTTGACCTGGGCATTGCCATGACCAGCTCCTTCAGCTCGGCGCAGCTGCTCTTTCTTGCGGGCATTCCGGTGCGCGTCGGGTACAGCCGCAATGGCCGCGGCTTCCTGCTCACGCACACAAAAAAACCCCTGCGGGAAAAGGGACGAATCGTGCCGGTCAACAAGGTGGAGATGGATCTAGGGCTGTGCGAACTTCTCGGATGCACAGATCTGAGCACCCGGACCGAGCTGGGCACCAGCGCTGAGGCCCGGGGCTGGGTCGACGCCTTCTTTGCGGAACGGGGCATAACACCTGCCGATTTTGTCGTCTGCGTCATTCCCGGCGCAACCTTCGGCCCGTCAAAATGCTGGAAGGAGGATTATTTTGCCCGCGTTTGCGACGGGCTGATTGCGCAGTATGGCGCGAAAATCCTGGTGCTGCCCGGGCCCGGCGAGCTGCCCATAGCCCGCCGTATTGTCGAGCGCATGCAGGAAAAGCCCGTCGATATGGGTGACGTCATCGTGCCGCTTGACGTGCTCATCGCGCTTATCAGCCGCTGCGGCCTTCTCATTACCAATGATACCGGCCCGCGCCATTTCGGCGTGGCCTTTGATAAGCCCGTGGTGGTCATCATGGGTTCGACCGATTCGCGCCACACCGATTGCAACCTTGAAAAGACCATTGTTCTGCAGGAAAAAGTCGACTGCGGCCCCTGCCATCTGCGCGTCTGCCCCACCGACCACCGCTGCATGACCCTCATCACGCCCGATAGGGTGCTTGCTGCCGCCCGTGAAATGATTGAAAGATATAATTTGATCGCCGCTTCCTGAAAACGTTCACGTCCTGCCCTGCTCTTACAGGCTGTCATCCTCGTTTTCAAATTCATCAGCTTCTTCGATCCTGGCTTTTTCGGGCTTGGGTTTTTCTGGCTTGACTTCTTCGGGCTTGGCTTTTTCTGGCTTGGCTTCTTCAGCCTTGGCTTTTTCCAGCATGTCCATAAAAAGCCGGGGCAGCGTTACCTGCATGATATGCCTGAGCGCTTCATCGGAGAGCGTCACGGAAGGGTTATCCAGTGTTCCCTTGATCACAACGGGCAGCACCACCCATGCGCCTTCGCGGGGCAGATAGTCGGCTATTTTGGTATCGCTGGAAAAAACATCGGTTGCCAGCTTGAGCTGCGCCTGCATATGCAGCTCTGCATTAAGCCCGACCTGGCCGGAGGGGTGCAGCTCGGCCTGGGGGCTTAGAAAAGCGCCGGACAGTTCAATGGCGTCCCTGCGCAGCTTGAGCTGCAGATCAGCATCAGTAAAGCTGATCGAAGTGAGCGCGCCTTTTTTTATAAATCGGTCAAGCTGCTCGGGCATGGCAAATCCTTTGATGCGGCAGTTCTTGATCCTGAATGCGGCATCACCGGTAAGGCTGTCGACAAATGTTGCGGGCCTGGTGCCATGGCTTCCTAAAACGACAGAGCCGGTAACGGTTCCGTCGATAAACTTCGAAAGATCAACAAGAGCAAGGTCATTAAGCGTCTGCAGCGGCACATCAGTAAGCGACAGCGTCAGGCTGTACTCAAGGCCCTTTACTCTCAGATCGATGCTGGAGGAAATGTTGAAACTGCCCCCTCCCTCTATGCCCCCGCCCAGATTCTTTATGCTGAAGCGATTGTTTTCAAAAAGATATGCTCCCTGCACATTGGTCAGCGCGACATCCAGAAGAGGAACCGTGCCGATCTCCAGAGGCCCCTCGAATTTGAGAGAGCCGAAATCAAAGGGCCCTATATCCTCACCCTGCATGCTGCCGGGGTCATTCACAAGCTGGTACAGATCGAAGGTGGACGAGACGACCCGCACTTTTGTTTCAGGCGGCCACTGCAGATAATTAATGATATCTCCCGCCAGCACAATGTTGATAGTGGGCGTACCGATACGCAGGTTGGAAAGGCTGATCGCGCGACTGACCAGTGTTATGCCGCCGTTGAACTCGGGCTGAAGCGTGCCCAGGGGCGGGTACATGATACGGCCGCCGTACAGGTTTGCCGTGACCGTGGGAAACAGGCTGCTGTCGGCCTTTCCGTCGAAATCCACGCGCAAACCCATCAGCCCGCCGAGACGCAGCCCCTTAAATGGACTTGCCGCGCCGTAGTAAAGCCTGCCTGACAGCTCATCAAGCGACAGCCTGTCGGCACGCAGCGTGACCGATACGGAATCAGGGTTTCCTCGCGCGCCTTCGATTCTCCCGCCTCCTTCAAAAGAAGAGGAGAGAAGCGAGCCCTGAATTTTTTTTATAAAACCGCTTCCTGTGTCCATATCATAATCGGCCTGGATCTCGATATTTGCGCCAAGGCCGTCAATGCCGATCTCATCATCGGCCCTTCCCGCGGGTACAATCACAGCGGCCACATCCTTCAGCGCTGCTTTGCATTGTAGCTGTACAGGCTTGTCGCCTGAACCTTTGACCGTCAGATTCAGGCTCCCCGCAGCCCTTGTTCAGCGGGATACCAAACGCGGAAAGATACTGCCGGATACGGATGAAGTCGAACTCGTGCACGGCAAGCTCGGCGCTGAATTTCCTTGAGGGAATAAAACAGTTGCCCGTGAGCTGAATGTCGGGTGTGGCGCTGTTTTCAAAACTGGCCGAGGCGGTCACGTCAAAGGGCATAAGGTAAGAAATAGTTCCGGCGTCAACCTGCACATTGGCAAGCTGCACATCGATTTTTTCGGCCATATCCAAATAACTCATTGTGCCGCCATGCACCAGCACACTTCCCGGAAGCATTAAAAGTTCAAAAACCGGGCCGGCTGCAGGTGAAGGTCTGGCAGTGGCCGTAAACACGTACCGGCCTGCCGCGATCGGATTGAAAATGCAGCCGTGGATTATTGCATTCAATGACTTCTGATAACCAGCTTCTTAAGCAGCAGCGGCGCAAAGCTGAAGCTCAAGCGTATTTCATCGCAGGTGAAAAAGTCGTCTTTTTCCCATGAAAACCCCTTGTGAACGGTCACTCCGCGAAGGATAATGCCTTTAAACAGGCCCACCTCTATCTCGCGGAATGATACCCGCCGCCGGAGCTGCTCCTGGATTTCCGTGCTCAAGGTGTTTTCTATCACCTTCGGGGTAAGAGAGAGCTGTGCATAGATGATCACGCCGGCAGTTAGAGCGGCAATAACTATGGCAAGGCCTATGAGCAGCGGTTTGAGCATTTTTTTCATCATGCGCCTGTGAGGTATACCCTGAGCCGGTAAAGTCGAAAAGTACCATACCTTCCCGGCAAGGGCAACGGTAAAAGGGCTGTGCGTCGAAGGTGAAGGCGGCTGCCTACTTCCACCGGTAGGATCTGAAGTCGTGCGCCTGAGCGCCGAAAGATTCCTTGAACCGGGCCACACCTTCAAGGCCCGCGCTGGGGCCCATGTCATACACCTGATATCCGTTTGCGCAGCCCCAGGCCATAAGCTCGGCATGCAGCAGGTTATTGGGGTAGTGCTTGAAAAACTCCTGCAGTGCGGCGCCATGCCAGTAGAGTATGGTGCGTCCCCATGCAAGGGCGATGATGCCTGCCACGATTCTACTTTCTGCTTCGGCAAGAGTGAAAATGATATGCCGGTCTTCCATTTTGAAAAGTTTCATAAACAGTTCTTTTGAATAGACCGCCCCCGCAGTGTCCCCCCAGCGCTTCACCGTTTCCGTGTACAGGCTGAAGTAGGCGTCGATGTCCTGCCCGGTTGCGGCCCTGCGCACAGTTACCTCTTTTCGCCGCGCCTGGCTGAGATTGCTTTTCTGGCCGCGGCTGAACTGCTTCTGCAGCGTTTCAACATCAGGGCTGAGCGCAACAATATGGGTGGAAAGTTTCTTTGAAATAAAAGAAGCCGGCAGGTTCAGGGGCTGCCAGGGCGTTTCAACGATGCGGCCTGACGAACCCTTCATGCGAAGCACTGCCGCGGCAAGCTGCTCTATCTCCTCCGGGGCAAGCAGCCGCGCGGCCATAAAGCCGCCATACACGCCCGGCTCCATGGATTTATAGTCCTTCACCTGCCGCAGGAGCCGCTTCTTTTTTTTGACCACGCAGGGCAGCACCACGGGCGTACCATCAGCAAGGGCGCAGCCCAGAGCTGCAGCTGTAAAGCCGGGGAAGGTATCGGCCATGCAGCCGGCCCATGCTGCTGTGTGGAAATAGGTCGCCCACGGGCAGGCCCGCGCAACCTCATCCCACATATCTTTTGAAACCGGCTCAAGCTTCAGCATAGTATGCATTATCCGTTTGAATCTAAAAGTTCCATCAGGGCTTTTTTGGCCTGCGGGATGAGCGCTGCAAATTCATCATGGTAGGGGCTGTCCGTGCCAAGGGCTGCAAACCGCGTCGTAAGGTCATGCATGAACAAAACGGCGACATAGAGCCTGAAAAAATTCTGCGAATCAGCAAATTCCTGAAGCTCCGTTTCGGAAAGATGGCTCATATATGCTTTTTCAAACAGGGGCGCATACTCTCTGTTGCGAAAACAGAAATAGGCCTGCAGCATGAAATAGTCTATGGCCCGGGGCAGGTAGCGTATGGTTCCGGCATCCAGAAGAAAAAGCTTCCGGTCGCTTGCGCGCACAATGATATTGTTGGGGTTGGGGTCGCAGTGGCACAGGCTGAAAGCAGCGATACGGTTGACCGCAGGCTCGCCTTGTGCAAGCAATCCAAGCAGCCTGTTCTGCAAAGCCGGTGTCGCGCCTGCATCCGCAGCGCTCCAGTCCCGCACCCGGGCTGCGGATTTTTTATACAGGTAGCCGAAAAGTCCGCTTCGTGAGCCTTTGTCTATATCGCCCCATGCGGCTCTCGTATGCCCGTGCATGCGCGCAAAAAGCCCTGCCAGCTCTGCCAGAAGCTCAGGCGGGCGGGCGCTGTGCTGCAGCGTTTCCCCGCATATTCTCTCCTCGCACACAACATGCATGCCCCGGCGGTTGAAAAATCTGCTGTCCTCATCAGCGCAGAGTATCTCAGGCACAGCAATGCCCTTGCAGGCAAGATGGCGCGAGCAGGCGACAATGGAGCGAAAGCGCTGCCTTTTAGCAATGACTTTGAGGACCAGCGGCCGCTCATCCTCAAGGGTGAGAAAAAAGACCTGGCTGTGCATGCCGGCATGGGCAGGCTCCAGCACAAACGGCCTGCGTGAAAGGCCGAGCCGCCCGATCAGCCGCTTGTCGACATAGGCGCTGAGTCTGTCCTGAATATTTTTCATAGAATCCATACACGCATGCCAGGGCATTTTTCTAAATGCTGTAGCCTTCATAAAATTAGATTATCTATCGAGAGCGGAAACCCTATCCGTTCGCCCTGAGCCTGTCGAAGGGCTGAACAATCGAATGCTCACAAGGCACGTCCGTTCATGGTTCGACACGCTCACCACGAACGGACGTGCCTTGCCTCTAGTGTGCGGCTATAAAATAAAAAAATTCTCTAGCCGCGAAACAGGGCTGCGCGAGCTTTAAAGTTCTTTTGGCTCTGCTTGGTAACGATATAGGTTTCGGGCGCGACATCCTTATGGATAAAGCTTCCCGGCCAGATGAGAGAGCCATGGCCGATAGTAACGCCAGGAAGAATGACGGTGCCGGCGCCGACGATGGCGTTTTCTTCGATAGTAACCTTTTTAAAATCATGGGGCACCATGTCCTGGTCCAGCACGCTTCTGTCGAGTAAAATTTTCTTTATGGACGGCCCGAGAGAAAAAATCATGCAGTTGGGGCCTATCTGGCAGTTTTTTCCTATCTCGATCTCACCGGCGCCCTGCAGCAGAGCATAGGAGCCGATATAGGCATGATCACCGATAGAAATTTTTCCGCCGAAATTGCTCCAGTAGCCGCCGCCGCAGTGCAGCACGACCCCCTTGCTGATATAGACCCGCTTGCCGAGCACCAATGCTTTACGGTTCAGTATCTGCACGTCCTCCTCAAAGGTCACCGTCGGATTTCTGCTCTGGACCTTGTGGAACTGCTCGAATTTTTTATAGTCCGCGTAGATTTTTTTCAGGTATGCCAAAAAAACATTGCTGCCGCTCATGCTGGCCCCCTTTCATTGTGTCAGATAAAAATATGTATTCATTCACCGGAGACTGTATCGCAACGCTCATTACAGGCAACGGTCGTCCGCTCGCGGAGAATCCCGCCTGCTGCGTGCCTGCTCAGCGAAATTTACGATGCGCCGAAATAAAAGGCAGCTCCTGTGCGCCAAAGGATTTTTTAAACCGCACAACGCCCTCCTGACCGCCGCTCGGGCCGAAGTCATAATAGCGAAAGCCCGCAGCAGCCGCATCGCGGATTATCTCCATGTGCAGCATATTGTTGGGATAACACTGAAAATAGTCCTCATGGGATGCGCCATGCCAATAGGAAACGATGCGGTTCCAGTAAAAAATAACAGCCCCCGAAACAATGACGCCTTCTTTTTCAGCAAGCCAGATTTTTATGCTGTCGCCTGCATGACGGAAAACAGTAAAAAAAAGCTCTTCAGGATACGTAAACAGAACCGCATCTCCCCAGCGCCGGAGCGTATCTTTGTAAAGAGCATAATAGGCATGAATATCCTGCTCTGCGTTTGCCAGGCGAACGGTTATGCACTGCTTTTTTGCCTGGTTAAGATTGCTTTTAGCGCCGCGGTTGAGCTTTGCGCGCAGCCCGTCCTCTTCGCGGGTCAGCTCTAATGCCTGGGTGAAATCCTGCCGGCAGTCAAAGGCCTCCGGCAGTTTCGCCGTTGTCGCAAAAAAAGGATTCGTATCAAGGGAAATGCTGGCGCGCTGCTTTACAAGATAGCCGTATATTTCCTGCTGTTTCCCTGCTGCTAGATTACCGCTGGCTACAATACCGCCATACCCGCCAAAAACCGAGGACTTCAGCCGCGATTTCCCCAGCAGGGGCCGGCCCTTTTTTGTTTGAATGCAGGGCACAACAGCCCGGCTGCCGTCATCAAAAATAAAGCCGGTGGTTGCCACTGCATAGTCCGGGTATGCTGTGGTGACGATATCATGCCACAGGGGCGTATGGTAAAACGTGCTTGCCGGGCTTGCCGAGACAAGCTCTTTCCAGAACGCTGCATCCGGCCATTTTTTAATCTGCATTAAGTGCAGGCTCCTCATAATCGGGTTGGGCTTACTATAAATATTTCCCCCTGCATCGTCAACAGTTATATCCCTGCCCTGTAGGCCGTCTTTATTGGCTGATTGCAGGCTGCGGTCCATGTTTTAAGGTTCTTTAGAAAAGAAGCCGGAATTCAGCAGGCAGAATGCAGAATAGAAAACACAGAGGCTGCAAGGGGTTTGGTTTCTTCTTTCATACAATGAATAACACGCGGCTTTTTTTATGGTTGTTTTTTTCTATAGAATTTCGACTTTTTACCTGCCTTCTGAATCCTGAATGCTATTCTCCGAACTCAGGGCAGGTTTGAAACCTGCCCCTTCTATGAATTTTTTCAATCTTGGATTTTAAATCCGGTCCGCCGCGGCGAATTGAATCTTTTTACTCCTGACTTCTGGCTTCTGACTCCCCTCTTTCGATTTCTAGTTTTTATACCCCCCGGTTTTTTGCCCGGAGGCTGTTTTTAATGGACTTCTTAGGTGCGGTAGGCTATTTTGACACTTCTCACAAGCAACCTTGAAAGCAATCGATAATGAACTCACGACCGTTAAAAATTCTGCATGTGGCAAGCCATAACGAGATCCGCGCCGGCGGTTCTGTACAGATGATGCGGCTGGCCCTGGGCCTGAAAGAGCTCGGGCATGACGCACACTGCGCCTTCAATATCCGCAGCAGCGATGCAACGCCGGGCCTGGGCACTTTCGGCCCGCTGCAGGAAGCCGGCATCCCGATTACCAGCTTCCCCATGCAGCGTCTCAGGAAATACCTCGGCATGTGGCGCTTTAAAAAATATGTTGCCAAAGAAAAATTTGACGTCATTCACTGCCACCGGTTCCGGGCGCTTCATTTTGTCTGCAGGGCCACTCGAGGCATGCAGCTTCCGGCGCTGCTGGGGGATAAAAAAAACAGCTTTGATATTCCCGAGAGCTGGGCCCGCGTGTATGGCTCTTCGCAGGTCGACTGCATTGTGGTGAATGCCCACCTCATCAAGCATATGCTTGTCGAAACGGGCCGGGTAAGCCCGGAAAAGGTTGAAATACTCTATAACGGCGTTGATCTCGACCGCTTTCACCCTGGGGTCGGCGGCAATGCCGTGCGGCAGGAGTTCGGCATCGGGCCGACAACGCCGGTGTTCGGCATGGTTGCCAACTTTGCCGGCAAAAAGTCTCACGATATTCTGTTTGAAGCCGCACTGAAGGTGATTGCAAAGTTTCCGCAGGCGCGGTTCCTGATCGTCGGCGGAGGCGATTCCCAGCGCTATCAAAAAGAGTTGACCCGGCATGGTTTCGGCTCCAATTTTATTTTTACAGGCTTCCGCATCGATATCCCTCAGATCATCGCGGCGCTGGACGTCTCGGTCATCACATCCGGTCGCGGCGAAGGGCTCACCGGCAGCGTTGTCGAGGCCATGGCCATGGCAAAGCCGGTGGTATCAACCGCTGTTGCCGGGAATCCCGAATTTGTCAAAAATCGCGACACCGGCATGCTTGTCGAGCCGGGAAATGCTCAAGCCATGGCCGAGGCAATGCTCTTTCTGCTCGATAACCCGGAGGAGGCGGCAGCTATGGGCAGGCGCGGCTTTGAGTTTGCGAAGGACAAAGTCGATAACCGCAAGCGTTCGCAGCGCTTTGTTGATCTCTACCGCTCTATTATGCAGCGCAAGGGGTTATAGCACTCAACTATTAACCAGCGGAATGGGATAAACCATTTAATGGTTGCATGCAGATTAAGAATTCCTTCTCCCCCTGAGAGCAAAAGGTCAGAGCCTGTCCTGAACTTGATTCAAAAATGAGGGGTGTTCATCACGGGGCATAGAGTGGAAAAGCATTGCCCTCTCTCCTCAATCCTCTCCCCCTTGGCGAGGAAGCTATTTACTTTATTAATAATTATTGGCAATAGTAATTGTATTATGACAACACGGACGATCATACTTGCGGCGGGAAGAAGCAAACGGCTTGGTGCGCTTACCGATAAATGCCCCAAGTGCCTGCTGAAGCTCAATGATGCAACCATCATCGACCACCAGATTGCAAACCTGAAGGCAAACGGCATAACCGACATCACCATCGTCACCGGCTTCTGTGACGACCAGGTGCGGGCACATTGCGGTCCGGGCTTTGGCTATATCTTGAACCCCGTCTTTGACACCACCAACAGCATCTACTCTCTGTGGCTTGCGCTTAAAGAGGTCCCGGGCCCTTTTGTGGTGATGAACTCCGATGTGGTTTTTCACCCTGATATTCTTAAAAATCTTCTGGCTTCACCGTATCCCGATGCTCTTACCGTTTGCTTCCAGAGCGGCATGGGAGACGAGGAGATGAAGGTGAAGGTTCATGCCGACAGGATCATGGATATTCGCAAGGACATGAAACCGAATGAGGCCGACGGCGAAAATGTGGGGTTGCTGAAATTTTCCGAAGCCGGCAGCCGCGTGCTGCTTGCAAAAGCAGCTGAGCTTGTAGGCCGGGGCGTGGTGAATGCCTGGGCGCCGCGCGCTTTTCAGGAAATATGCCCTGCTCACCCGCTGTATGCCGTTAGCACCGAAGGGCTGCCCTGGATAGAGATCGATTTCCCGGAGGATTTGGAAAGAGCGAGAGCGGAAATATATCCCATGATCGTACCCAATGTTTAAAATGGAATTACCGTAGGGAACGGTCGCGACCGTTCCCTACAAAAGAAAATTATGGACAAGAAAAAAATACTCTTCTGCGCCACCACGCCCATGAACTATGCCATGTTCAAGCCCCTGCACCGGCGGCTTGCAGGTGATCCGCGCATTGAAATCTGGTTTACGGCCCACCATGACCACAAAACCCTGTATCGCAGCGTTGGGATGGAAAACGAGCGGCTCATTGGCAACTTCTGGTCAAAGCTGCGTCACTGGGACATGCGCATCTGCCCCAGCTTTTACTACGAGCGCGACAATGCCGACGTGACCGTTCAGATATTCCATGGCTGCTCGCTGAAAAACCGGGCCGTGCATGACAAGGCCCTGGACTTCGATAAGCTCTTTCTCATCGGCCCGTATATGCGGCAGAAATTCATCGAGACATGGAAGCTTGACGAAAACGACCCGCGGTTTGAAAACATCGGCATGCCCAAGCTCGACCAGTTCTTCGACGGCAGCCTCGACCGGGCAAAGCTTATGCAGCGGCTCAATCTTGATCCGAAACTCCCCACGGTTATTTACGCGCCCACCCGCACCACCGAAACCAGCTCCTCTCTCCAAATGTTCGGCAAACAGATCATCGAAACCGTGGCACAGATGCCGGTCAATTTTCTCATAAAGCTGCACGACCGCGCCTACAAACAGTGGAAGGATTCGATGAAAGAGGACTGGGAGCAGATTCTTGAATCCTACAAAGACCATCCACGCGTTCGGCCCATATTCGACTATGATGTGGTTCCGTATCTGTTCATAAGCGGTCTGCTCATAAGCGATATAAGCTCCGTTGTCAACGAATTCACCCTTCTTGACCGGCCCATGGTACTCATCGACGTGCCCCGACTCATTTCAAACTACCAGCGCATCGAGCAGAAACGCGGCCTTGAAACCTGCGACCTGGCAGACTGGGGCCAGTCGGCAGGAGAGCTTGTCAAGGATATGCAGGACCTGCCCGCCATCATCACGGACTGCCTTGAGCATCCGGAGAAAAAACAGGAAATCCGGCAGGAATTTGCTGAAAAGTTCTTTTTTAATCCCGGCCATGCCACGGACAGGGCAGTGGCAAAAATCTATGAGTTGCTCAAGCTTCCACCGCAGTAAAAAAATCAAATCCGCATTTAATCCCAATACTGTTCATTTAAGTAAAAAACCTCCTCGCCCCCGGCACGGGGGAGAGGATCGAGGTGAGGGGGCCGTGTTTATTTGCTGTGTTTTCAACACCCCTCATCCTGACCTTCTCCCCTCAAGGGGAGAAGGAGCCTCTTAAATGAACGGCATTGCACTTAATTCACCTGATTGATATTCCCGTTTCTCCGTCCTATACTTGTAGACAGGTACGGGCATGACGCCCGGCAATCATGTTTTTTTCTATAGACAGGGGGTCAACCATGCAGATTGAAATAACAAGAGAGGACTATGATCTTCTGAGCATGCTGCTCGGCAAGGAAGAAGTGGGGGCGCGCGTTGAGATTCATCACTGCAGGACCCGCGAGTTCAAGGAACTCCTGAAAAAGCGCGAACAGCATGTGCATGGCCTGCTCGAAAGGCTGGAAAAGGCATTTCCTGCAGCAGCTTGAATAAAATGCGCCCTCGTCTCAGGCGGGCGCACATACCTGCAGGAGGAGATACTCCTGCACGATGCTACATTTGTATGGCTTGCCTGTTAAAACCTCAGGACTTTTTCTTTGCCTTCTTGCGCGCAATCACGTCGCGGTAAATTTCTTCAACCCGCTGGGTTTGAATCCCGGGGTTAAAGTGCAGTTGCGCTTTGCGAGCGGCGTTTTCTCCCATCATCAGCCGGTGGTCCGGGTGCTCGATCATATACAGGATGGCATGGTAGAGATTTTCCGGCGTATCATCAATGATAAGGCCGTCGACCTCATTCTGGATAATTTCCGGCAGCATCCCCCTTCGTGCCGCAATAACGGGAATCTTCAGCGCCATGGCCTCCCGCACGGCCCTGCAGGCGCCATCCGTGCCCGGCATGAGAAACACTTTGAAATTCAGGCATGCAAGCGTCTCCGCATAATCCTCCTTTTTGTAGCCCGTAAAAATCATATTGGTGCGGATGCCCATATTTTGAGACGGCTTCACGGCGATCTCCTGGATATTGGTGCCCCTGCCGATAACCATCAGCTTAAAGAAGGGCACCTCTTTCATCACCATCTGCATGGCCTCAAGGATCACCTCGAACCGCCGGTGCTTCTGCACGCGCGCCACAATGCCGCCCACGGCAGCCTCCGGCTGAAGGTTGAATTTGGCGCGGTTGTTCCTGACGCGGTCGGTATTGAAGCGCTCGAGATCAACCGGAACATCAACTTTCCATATCCTGTCGGCGGGGAGATAGCGCCGCGCTATCATCTGATTGCGGGTAAGGTCAGAGATCGTGATGATCCCGTCGGCCATAAGAGACAGGGTCATGCGGGTGCGCATGCCGCCCTGCACGCCGTCTCCCTCATAGCATGAGCGTATGACGGGTATGCGGGAAAATAAGCTGCGCGCAGCCATGCCCGCCACCAGATGATCATTGGGCATATGGGTGTGTACTATGTCGAAGCGCTCTTTCTTCATGAAGCGGCGCAGCGCTGCACTATCCTGAAGATTCCTGAAAATATGCACATGTTTATGTAAATGAAAATTCGTGACCGGCTCCATGCCGCGCTCGACGGCAACCGCCTGCAGCGACTCCTGTATTCCTGCAGGGGGCGGGGCGCAGGCAAAAGTCACGTCATGCCCGTGCTGCCGGAGCTGCAGCGCAAGATTGAGGGCATGCTCGGCCGGCCCGGTCCATTTCCAGTTGCTGAAGATATGCAGAATTTTCATCCAGTTCCTTCTCAGGTAAAGATCACGCCATACGGCGCGGTGTTTTTTGTCCTGCTGATTGCAAGAATTTTGCGGTAGTACTTCCTGCGCTCAGCCAAAAGATTAGTTTCTTTAGCGTAAAAATGGAAAAATTTCAAGCGGTCCCGCAGCAGTCATGCGCGCCGACACCGAGGCATTTATCTGCGCCAGGTTATTGGCGCGCTGTAAAAAACTGAGGCTGCCGGGAAAGTACGTGCGGTCAAGGTCGATCAGTGAAAAGCGCCAGCCCGGGCCTGCTTCCTGCACAAGAATATTGTTTGATTTGAGATCGGCATGATAGATGCCCCGTTCATGCATGTTTCTGAGCTGGCCGGCAAGGGCTGCAATAAAATCCCCTTTTCGCTCTCCCAGATCGGTTGTGAGAATATAGTCGTTGAGCTCGCGGGCTTCGGTCAGCAGCTGCGTGACAAGAAATGCTTCACGCCGCAGGGGCCCGCAGGTGCGCTCCAGCAAGGCAAGGGGCAGGGGCGTCTCGATCCCCCGCACCAGCAGGCCATGTGCCGCAATCCAGCTTTTAAGCGCCCGCGACTTTTTAAAAATATTTTTCAGGCTGTACCACAGGCCTCCATAACGATAGCCTTTCACGCAGACCTGCCCATGGCCCTCAAGAGCGTGCATGGTCACGGCTGACTTTGATGCGCGCTTGAGAATTTCTGCCGTACCCGCGGCAAGCTCAGTGCAGTGCAGGTCAATAGCGGCATCGGCTGCACTCCTTCCGAAGTCCTTTCTGCCGAAATACGCCTCAGCCCAGGTTCTTTTCTTTTCAAAAACCGTGCTGTGCCTGATGCAGCGCTTGCTGCGGCTTTTGATGCGCACGGCCTCAAGCGCCATCTGTTTGCTGTATATGGCCTGCTGGAGCGTTCGGAAACAGGCCCTGGTTTTGCCTTTGCAATACACCTTTAAAAACCTGATGCCGTCAGTGCGTGATGCATGCAGAGAATTGCACAGCTGCCCGAGATCCCGCACCCGCATCCACTGCTGCAGCGCGGGCACAAAATAAGCCTTGTGAAGATCAATCAGAAACAGCTCCGGCCTCTGTCCGCCGCCCCAGCGGATAAGAATATTGCCCGCATGCAGGTCGCGAAAAAAAACATTGGCATCATGAAGCTTGCGCACCAGCCTGCCAAGCGAGCGGCCCAGCTGCTGCCGGCGGGCAGGGGTAAGCGCTGTTTTCAGCAGATACTCATTGAGCGCCTCGGCAGGAGCAAGCGATGCGGTCACGAGGCAGCTTTCCCGCAGCAGGCGCAGCGTTCGCTTTTCAGCAACAGCAAGAGGGGCCGATGTCGGTATGCCCTTTTCTTCAAACCGCCGCAAATTGCGCCATTCCGCCATGGCCTTTGAGGGAAAGAAAAAATATTTTACCGTGTCCCAGAGGCTGCGGCACTTGTAGCGCTTTATGAAAAGCTCCGCCTCATCGGTCCGGTAGAAAAACGACATGCGAACATTGTTATCGCGTATGAGCGTGGCCTTCTGGTCATGCCTGCAGGCATCAACAGAGGCAGGAATAGCAGCAGGCAGGCTTTTTTCAAAACCCGGCTTTATAGTCCAGTCCATGCCGCTGTGATTCGTTTTAATAAACATTCCACCCCTGCTTTTATTGCTACGGCGATACTGTTTTAACCGTCGGGAAATAAGTTTTTATCCGCTTCACATCCCGCGTCAGCAGCAGCAGACCCTCGACCGCCGCATGGGCGCCAATAAAAAAATCAGGCAGAGGTGAAGCCTTGCTGCCCTTGCGCCTGCGGTATTTCAAAAAAGCTTTGCCTGCCAGAAAAAGAGCCTCTTTGGGCAGCGGGAGCATCCGAAGCCCGCATCCGGCGAAAGCTTCCTCAAGCTCTTCAATACGCTGGAAGCCGATGGAAACCTCTGCGTAGATAACCGGATTGATAAACAGCGGCAATTGGTTTGCATAAGTATCAAGCGTCGCTTCTGACCAGTCAGCCCAGAGTGGGTCATTTTCAAAAATATCGAGAATAACGCTTGAGTCTACAAGAACGCCCTTCATGGTCAGCCCCTGGTAAGGGCCATGATTTCATCGGTGGTCATCTTAACCGTAGCAGCACCACGGAACCGGCGAAACCTGTTTTCCCCTTTCACGCTGCGGCCCGTCTTTTTCAAAAGATAGACGCGGTTGTTCTCTTCCTTAAAATCGATTTCGCTGTTGGGAACGATACCCAGCATTTCCCGGACATGCCGTGGAATAGTGACCTGTCCTTTAACGGTAACCCGCATATACATATCTCCTTAAATTGGAAAAGTAATACTTTTTAAAGTATTACTTTTATGGGGGTCCTTGTCAATAGAGAAAAAACGGCTGCGGGCGTAGATAGCCCGTTGGATTATGTCCGCCACAGGAGACTCGGTTATCCAGGCGATTTAATTCGAGCAAAAGCAAAAATCCAGTCAATTATTGCTGTTGCGTATTCCCTGAGGACTGCCCCTTCTGCAGCTCCCACAGCTTGGCGTATTTTAAAAACACATAATACGATGAGATGACCGAAATGATGAGCCCGGGCATGCCGTCGAGCATGCCGAGCTTCCAGACATAGGTTTCAAAAAATTTGCCCACGGTCTTGAAAATCATGGCGCCGGCGCCGGCGCCGCCGGCCCTGCTCATGCCACTGCTGCGCGGTAATGCGGGAAAAGCTGTCCACCGTCCGCAGCTGATGGCTGATATCGGCATAGACATAATGATTGATTTTCCCGTGCAGGTCGCGTGTCTGGCCGTCGGCCGCAAGCTTGTCATGCGGATCTTCTCCGCCCCAGCGGGCATGGCCGCGGCGCACCAGGCGCACCTTGCGGTCGGGATACCAGCCGCCATGTTTTATCCAGCGGCCGAGATAAAATGACTGGCGGGGAAAACTGTAGCCATTGACATCGGCGGGAGCAGCCGCAAGTACGGATTTTATTTCTGCCGCTGCCCCGGGTGAGAGCTCTTCATCGGCATCAAGGGAGATGATCCAGTCACCGTCTGCCTGCTCAAGGGCAAACTGCTTCTGCAGCACATGGCCGGGCCATGTTCTCTGCACAACCTTGTCGGTATACTTCCGCGCAAGCTCCACGGTGTGGTCGGAGCTGAAGGAATCCACCACGATGAGCTCGTCCATCCACCGAACGCTTTCAAGGCAGCGGCAGATGTTTTTTTCTTCGTTGAAGGTAATGATGGCGGCTGAAAGTTTTGGTATGGCCATAGATGCTGTCACTCTGGATAGTGGGAAAGCTGCCTACGACAGCAGGCCTGCCTGCGCCTTGCGGTCCCGGGCCGTTTCGAGCATGATCCGCACGGCCTTGATCACATTCTCCTCGCTGATATCGCGCATGCACTCGCGCCGGGAGCAGGTATATTTTCTGCACGGGCTGCATTTGATTTCATCGCGTATGATGATATGCGGCGTCATGGCATAGGGCTCATTGACAATATGATCCGTGGGACCGAAAACGGCCACCACCGGAATGCCCACGAATGCCGCCAGGTGCATGGGCCCGGTGTCGCCGCCCAGATACACATCGCTGCAGCGGAACACCTCGGCAAGCTGGCAGAGGTTTGCCAGCTCGGGCGCAATAATGGCCTTGTACTTCATCATGCCCACAATCTGGTTGACCATCTCAAGCTCTTTGCCTGCCCAGGTAAAGATGACTTGCGCTGCGCTCTCCTCGATAGCTTTGTCAGCCACCACGGCATAGCGGTGGGGCTCCCAGCGCTTGTACGGCGTTGTGGGGCTCGTGCCGGGATGAATGGCCACAATGGGCCGCCTGCGGTCGATATGCTGCTGCCTGAAAAAGCGCTGAATTTCTTCCTGATCCTTTTCCGGCACATAAATAACCGGGGGGTCGTGGGCCGTGTCCAGGCCCATGCTGCGCAGCAGCGCCAGGTTGCGCTCGATGCGGCTGACATGGCTGTTTTCAATGGCAAAGCGCCGGTTATTGAAAAGAAAGTTGCACTCCCTGCACTCTCCTGCCTCAAAGCCAACACGCTCCGGCGCGCCGCTCAGCAGGCTGATAATGCCGCTTTTGAACAGCCCGTGAAAATCAATGACCATATCGAACCGCTCATGCCGTATTTTTTTCATAAAAGAGAAAAATTCGGAAAGGCCCGCCCCGATGCCGGAGATGGACTTAAGCTTGCGCGTGATGCTCCTCTTGGGAAAAATAAAAACCTCATCGATGCCGGGATGAGCCTGCAGAATATCCTTTGCGCTGTCCTCAACAACCCAGCCGATATGGCATCCGTGATATTGCTTCTTGAGCACCTGGAAGGCCGGCAGCACACGCAGCACATCGCCTATGGCGCTCAGGCGTATGATGAGAATTCGTTTGGGTGCAGGGGTCATGGAGTATAGTCTTATTAACTGTTTGTTTTAAGAAGGTTTTTTAGCAGGATTGCCTTTAAATGGCAAGGTTTTAAAATCCTGCAGCGGACAGTCGCTGCACAGCGGCCGTGTTTTGCAGAAACGGTTTCCCAGATGAACAAGCTGCGCATGAAAGTCATTGTACAGGGCTGCATCGCAGGCAAGCCGGTCCTTGAAGAACCGCTGATACACATCATACGAATCATCGGGGCCCAGCAGGCCGTGGCGGCTGCAGATGCGCTTTGTATAGGCATCAATGACAAAGACGGGCTTGTCCAGGGCATACAGCAGTATGCTGTCTGCCGTCTCGGGGCCGATACGATAGAGGCTCAGCATCTGTTCCCGCAGCGCTTCTGCCGTACATTTTTTCATGCGGAGGATGCTGAAGCCATACCGGCTGCCAAAATAATCCGCAAAATCCTTCAGCGCCCTTGCCTTCTGGTTCATAAATCGGGCGGGACGGATAAGCGCGGCAAGCTCCGCTTCATCCATGACGGAAATACTTTTGAAATGCAGTTTGCCAGCCCGCCTGAGAGAGGCAATAGCTTTCTCCACGCTCGTCCAGGCAACATTCTGCGTAAGGATTGCTCCGAAGATAACTTCTCCGGCGCTTTTTGCCGGCCACCAGTTGCGGTGCCCGAACGCTGTCAGAAGACGTGAGTAAAGCTCGTCGAGCGCTTTGTTCGTATGCTGCATGGGCAACTCCCTGCCACCGGGCAGTGCAGCACATTTTAGCATAAAGTTCTGCAAAAGAAGGGGCGAAAAATTTTCCCTTTAGCAAAGGGGGATTAAACAGTCTTATTGCCCGCTGGCAAATAAATATTGCCCCCTTGTTTGGGGGGCGCTGTACTTGGCATAATAGCTGTTTCAAAAGAGCGGATTTTTTTGTAGAATGCGGGGAAAACAGATCTATTTTTCCCGGAAGGCAGCATGCCGGTCACGCAGCAGGGCAACCGCATCTATTTCATTGATTATACGCGCGTGTTCATCGTGGCCCTGGTGGTGGTGCTGCATGCCGCGGTGCCCTATCTGTCTTTTTTCCCGTATAAGTGGATTGTGGTCGATACGGCCACGAGCCCGTTGTGCGACTATGTGGTGCTGCTGAGCGAATTTTTCGTCATGTCCGTGCTCTTTTTTATTGCCGGCTATCTCGCGCCGCCGTCGCTTGCCAAAAACGGCCCTGCCCGCTTTGCCCGGTCGCGCCTCTACCGGCTTGGCATTCCCTTTGTTTTCGGGCTGGCTGTCATGTGTCCGGTCATGACCTATGTGCGTGACCTTGCCAAAGGCAAAGCCATGGCAGGCTACTTCAGCTACTGGCTGCTTGAGTACTTTCACGGAAAAATGTATGCCGGCTATCTCTGGTTTCTTTCAACCCTGCTCATCATCATGCTGCTCTACTGCTGTGCCTGCGCGGCAAGCCCCCGCCTCAAAGCATATCTGCAGGCTCAGCCGAACGGCGGCCAGGGCTGGCTGCTGCGGCCCGCAGGGCTTCTGGCAATGGCTATGGTCATCGGGCTGTGCGTCTTTGCCGTAAACCTGCTGGTGCCTGATTCCTACTGGGTGCGCCTCGGGCAAAAAGGCATTATTATTTTTCAGCCCACGCGGCTGCCTGTGTATATCGGCTTTTTCCTCTGGGGCATAGCGGCATGCAGGGCTGACTGGCGCTTTATGAAAGAGCCTGACAGCCCGGCTGCGCTTTCGGGCTGGCCGCCGGTGCGCTTATCTGCTGCGTGGCGTACCTGGCACTGCTGCAGGCCTTTCATGAAACAATGGAAACATCCGTTGCGCTGCGGCTTGCTATTGGGCTGCTGCGCGCCGTGGGGCCGCTGTGCATCACCATGCTGCTGCTGGGCATGTTCAAGGCATGGTGCAGCGCGCCGTCGCGCTGGAAGGATGTGCTTGCGGCCAATGCCTACGGCATGTACGTGGCCCATATTCCTATCGTGGTGGTGCTGCAGTACTGGCTGCTGCCCTCAGAGCTCACCGCACCGGCCAAGTTCGCCGTTGTCGCCGGCCTGAGCCTGCCGCTGAGCTTCGCGCTCAGTAACTTTGCCATCCGGCGGCTGCCGGTCATTGGAAAGTATTTTTAAGCGGTACGCGCGCGCTAAAACATATTATAAAACTGGCATTACGAACCGAGATAGGATAGTATGCGCCCATTTGAAATTCGAACGAGCCCTCGTATGAAAAAAATCATCGCACACTCGCTGCACACCTATCTGTTCCGCACGGGCAGCTGGATTTACAGCCAGCTTGTCAATGTCCGGAAGTATCACAGCCTGGTCATTGCCACGCGCCGGCAGAACCTCGACGTCTTCCCGTGGGAGGATACGTATTTTCTCTCCCGCCTGTCCGGCATCAACAGGTTTTTTCAGCGCGAATATGCCAAGCGCACCGACTTCTACTATCCGTATTTTTATAACGTTTTGAAAAAGCGGGGTGCGGCGCTCGTGCATTCCCATTTCGGCAACCGTGGCTATTTCGACCTGAAGCTCAAGGAAAAGCTCGGCGTGCCGCAGGTGACCATGTTCTACGGCCACGATGCCTCCATGATGGCGCAGGAGCCTGTGTGGAAGAAGCGCTACCGCGAGCTGTTTGCCCGCTGCGAGCGCTTTCTTGCCGAGGGCAATCACATGCGCCGCGTGCTCATCGAGCTTGGCGCCCGGCCCGAAACAGTGCTGGTGCAGCGCCTGGGCGTTGACCTTGAAAAAATCGCCTTTATACCGCGCCGCCTGGAGGCCGACCGCAAGGTGCGCGTGCTTGCGGCAAGCACGTTCCGCGATAAAAAAGGCGTAACCTACTGCCTTGAGGCCTATGCCAATGTGCTTGAAAAGCATAAAAATGTTGAGCTTTCCATTATCGGCGATGCCGGCAACAGCGAGCGCGAGGTGGCGTATAAAAAAGAAGTGCTCGGCATTATGGGGCGCCGGCGCCTCGGCGGCAGGGTGAACATGCTCGGGTTTCTCGACTATCCGGCGTTCATTGAAGAGGCAAAAAAGCACGATATTTTTCTCTCCCACAGCATCGTCGGGTCAGACGGCGAGACCGAGGGCGGCGCGCCGGTGACGCTCATCGAAATGTCGGGCTACGGCATGCCGGTCATTTCAACGCTGCACTGCGACATTCCCGAGGTAATACTTGACGGCACAAGCGGGCTGCTGGTAGCGGAAAAGGATGTGGACGGCCTCACCGACCGGCTTGACTACCTGGTGACGCACCCCGAAGTCTGGGAGCCCATGGGCCGGGCCGGCCGCGAGCATATTGAAAAAGAATACGATGCCATGAAGCAGGCCCGCAAGCTCGAGGCAATCTACGACAGCCTTCTGCACTAGCGCATAAATGGCTTGAGAAAACGGCCCGTTTCGTGATGCATTAGTATAAATTTAATTCCCATGGGGATGTGGCTCATTTTTTTGTAGGTTGGGTTAAGCCCGCGAAATGCTGTCTGATTCAGACAGCAGAGAAACCTCCAAAAAAAAACCATCGCATTACCATGCCTGAAACGCCTGAGGGCGAACCGGACGCAGAAAGCGTTTGCGTGCAAGGAAACTCAGGAAAAATTACATTAAATACAACCAGTGGGGATGTGGCTCAGCTGGGAGAGCACTGCCTTCGCAAGGCAGGGGTCGAGGGTT
>CAVRBJ010000004.1:0-72914 GCA_963718965.1 uncultured delta proteobacterium
TTGGCATCAGCGCAAGAAGTATTTTGTGACGCGCAGAGCCCTTGATGCCGACAGGCAGCGTGTTGTCGTGGGGGATTAAAAATTGTCAAAAAGCCGCAGGTCTTGTTGCCCGCAGTATAAATATGCTTTCAGGTGACGTACCGCAGCAGGTGAGCGCAAAAATCCGCTATGGCCATAAAGCCCAGCCGTGCAGCTTCACGGTTTCAGGTGATGAACTGACAGTGCTTTTACCCCAACTGCAGCAAGCAATCACAACGGGGGCAGTCCCTCGCGCTGTAGGCACGGCGATGTCGCGCTGGGCGGCGGCACATCAGGAGGTGATAGAATATGTCTGAACTCGCATACACCTATCCGTTTGCAAAAGCGGTTTGCACCGCTGCAGGATATTGTATGCTTTATGGGCAGCGTATCGGTTGCCCCTTCCGGCGGGGTTGACAGGAGGTTTCTATTAAAAGTGGCAGTCGATACCCTGTAGGAAAATGTTCTTGCGGTTCTTGCCGAGTCATCCATGCTTCCCGGCCATGAGCAGGGCCGAATCAATGGCTATGATCGAGCGCCCGGGCGCGCGGAGCATGGTGATTGAAGGTGGTGAAATGCCCCAGTCCGCTTTCGTCCGTAATGACCGTTCACGCTGCTACGGGTGCAAACATGGGCTGTTTAAGAGCCTGAAAGCGATTGCTGGGCGGGAAGGGCTGAAGGTCGTGATTGAAGGCAGCAACAGCGATGACACCTCCGACTACCGGCCCGGTCTCGCAGCGGCCCGGGAGCTCGGCATATGCAGCTCACTCATGGAGGCGGGGCTCACCAAAGACGGCTGCTTTCGCGCGAACTGGAGTGCCCGTACCCGGGACAAGCCCGCCTTGGCCTGCCTTTTCCTCCCGTATTCCGTATGGGAACCGCCATCGAGGAGGTGGTGCTGAAACGCATTGATGCTGCCGAAAGGCACTCGCCTGCGCGGTATGGATTTTTTGCAGGTGCGGGTGCGCCATCCATGGCGATGTGGCGCTGTATTGAGGTTTCAGATGATGATAGGCCCCTGCTGCTTGAAAAGGCGCTTCGCCGGGAGATAGCAGTGCGTGTCTCGGGGAGTCGGCCACGCGGTACCATGCAATTGACGCCGAAGGGTATAGGCAAGCAGGCAGCATGAACAAAACGATTCTGAAGGCAGGCAAGCCATGAAGCCTATCTATCTCGACTATGCCGCAACAACACCGGCAGCTGTGGGCTAGTCGTCTGCCGCCATGCAGCCCTATTTCGGAGAAAATTTCGGCAATGCCTCATCTCTTCCTGACTTAGGGTTCAGGGCGCGCCAGGCTGTTGAGACGGCCCGAAGCACCATCGCCGATTTTATCGGCGCAGCGGTCGATGACATCTTTTTTTAAATTAAGCGGCACCCAGGCAAACAATATGGTTGCGCATTAAATCGTGTTTACCACAGGCATATTCCCGGCGCATATCATTACTTCGGCAGAAGGGCACAGTTCTGTTTACAGCACCTGCATGTTTATCTGAAAGCCTCGGCCATGAGGTAGCTTTGGTGCCGGTGGACCATGACGGTATGGTCAATTCCCGATGCCATAGAGACGGCAAATCAATGCCTGAACCGTGCTCATAACCGTGGGGCAGACAATGAGATAGGCACTATTCAGCCCATCGCCCGTATCGTTGAGATTGCTGCAAAAGCACGGCATTGTCTTTACCAACGATGTTGTGCAACTTTCGGGGAAATTCCTATTAATGCTGCCCGGCAGAAAATAACAATGCTGTCTGGTATCCTGGCACAAGCTCTACGGACCCAAAGTCTCTAGGCCATTTGTATATGTCAACTGCTGAGACGCGCGGAAGCGCGGTTCCTTGCGCGGAGCATACGGTCCGTGCCGGATACTCTCGCCGCAGCCTCTACAATACGGATGATGGGGACGCGGGGCTGCGGCCTGCAACGAAAAAGTGCCGGCGATTCGGGGCTGGGCAAGGCAGTGGGGCGGGCCCCGCGACAGCATGGCCTGCTCTGCCGAGCGTGAGCGCCAAGCTGCGGGACTACGCCGCTCGAAGCTATGGCCGTTGAGCCCTGCGCCCGGAATTTCCGATAGCAGCCGCTCGATGGCATAGTCCCGCAGCTGGCGCTCACGCTCGGCAGAGCAGGCCATGCTGTCGCGGGCCAGTTCCACTGCCTTGCCCAGCCCGACAATCGCCGGCACGTTTTCCGTTGCAGGCCGCAGCCCCGCCTCCTGAGGGCCTCCGTACATAAGAGGCTGCAGCAGAGTATCCGGCACGGGCCGTATGCCCCGCGCAAGGAACCGCGCTTCCGCGTCTCGGCGGTTGACATATAAATGGCCTGAGCCTTTGGGTCCGTAGAGCTTGTGCCCGGATGCCGACAGCATTGTTATTTTCTGCCGGGCAGCATTAATAGGAATTTTGCCGAAGGCCTGCACCGCGTCGGTATGAAAGACAATGCCGTGCTTTTCCGCGATCTCACCGATACGGGCAATGGGCTGAATAGTGCCTATCTCATTGTTTGCATACTGCACGGTTATGAGCACGGTTCCGGCATTGATTGCCGTCTCTATGGCATCGGGATCGACCATGCCTTCATGGTCCACCGGCACCACCGTTACCTCATGGCCGAGGCTTTCCATAAACATGCAGGTGCTGTAAACAGAACTGTGCTCTACTGCCGAAGTAATGATATGCGCCGGGACTCTGCCTGCTGCAAAAACGCAGCCCTGCACGGCCATATTGTTTGCCTCGGTGCCGCTTGAGGTAAAAAAGATGTCATCGACCGCTGCGCCGATAAAATCGGCGATAGTGCTTCGGGCCGTCTCAACAGCCTGGCGCGCCCTGAACCCTAAGTCATGAAGAGATGAGGCATTGCCGAAATTCTCTCCGAAATAGGGCTGCATGGCAGCAATCACTTCCACAGCTGCCGGTGTTGTTGCGGCATAGTCGAGATAGATAGGCTTCATGGCTTGCCTGCCTTCAGAATCGTTTTGTTCATGCTGCCTGTTGTATACCCTTCGGCGTCAATTGCAGTATACACATAGCCCAGCTCCCGGAACCGCACTGCTATCTCCCGGCGAAGCGCCTTTTCAAGCAGCAGGGGCATATCATCATCTGAAACCTCAATGCGCGCCACATCGCCATGATGGCGCACCCGCAGCTGCAAAAAACCCATACTCCGCAGGGCATCTTCGGCAGCATCAATGCGTTTCAGCACCGCCTCCTCGATGGCGGTTCCATACGGAATACGGGAAGAAAGGCAGGCCGAGGCGGGCTTGTCCCAGGTGGGCAGCCCCAGTTCGCGCGAAAGCAGCCGTATGTCATCCTTGGTGAGCCCCGCCTCCATGAGTGGGCTGCGTATGCCAAGCTCCCGGGCCGCTGCAAGACCGGGCCGGTAGTCGGAGGTGTCATCGCTGTTGCTGCCTTCAATCACGACCTTCAGCCCTTCCCGCCCGGCAATCGCTTTCAGGCTCTTAAACAGCCCATGTTTGCACCAGTAGCAGCGTGTGCGGTCATTACGGACAAAAGCGGGATTGCGCATTTCACCACCTTCAATCACCATGCTCCGTGCGCCCAGGCGCTCAATCATGGCCAAGGCATCGGCCCTGTCATGGCCGGGAAGCGTGGGTGACTCGGCAAGTACCGCAAGAACATTTTCCTGCAGGGTATCGACTGCCACTTTTAATAGAAACGTACTGTCAACCCCGCCGGAGAAGGCAACCAATACGCTGCCCATTGAGCGTACAATATCCTGCAGCAGTGCAAACCGCTCCTGCGAACGGGTAGGTATATCAAGTTCAGACATGTTCTATCACCTTCTCAATGATGCCGCCGCCCAGCACCACATCGCCGTCGTACAGCACAAGGGACTGCCCCGTTGTGATTGCTTCCTGCGGTTCGAGAAAAAACACTGTCAGCTCATCGCCTGAAACCGTGAAGCTGCACGGCTCGGCTTTATGGCCGTAGCGGATTTTTGCGCTCGCCTGCTGCGGCACGTCATCTGAAAGCATATTGATGCTGCCGGCGACAAGCCCTTTTGCCAGAAGATACTTTTTATCACCCGCAATAACCCGGTTTCTGTCGGCATCAAGGGCTATTACATAAAGCGGGTTTCTTGCGCTGATGCCAAGCCCCTGCCGCTGGCCGATTGTGTAAAAACAAATGCCTTTATGCTGTCCAAGAACCCTGCCGCTGGAGTCGACGATATCTCCGGGGACTGCCACAGGCAGACGCTCGGAAAGGAAGCGGCTAAGCCCGTTTTCCGGGATGAAGCAAATATCCTGGCTTTCCGGCTTTTCAGCGACCGGCAGGCGATATTGCCGCGCAAGCAGCCGCACTTCATCCTTTGTGTAGTCTGCCAAAGGAAAAATACAGTGCGGCAGGTCAACCCTTTCGATACAGTATAAAAAATACGTTTGATCTTTCCTGCTATCTTTCGGCCGCAGCAAATAGCGGCTCCCGTTCTGTTCGCTAATCCGGGCATAATGGCCGGTTGCCAAAAAATCAAAGCCAAGCGCGCGTGCCTTTTTCAAAAGGATGCGGAATTTTAAATGCCGGTTGCATTCGATGCAGGGATTGGGCGTGCGGCCACATGCGTATTCGGACAGAAAATTCGCAATGACCAGCGACTCCATCTCTCCGGAAAAATCAAAAACATAATGCCGTATGCCAAGGGCCGTGCAGACTCGCCGCGCATCATCAATTTCCTTCGGGCCGCAGCATTTCTTAGGCCCCTCCCCTGAGCTTACACCAAAGCACATGGTTGCGCCTGCTACTTCATAGCCTTTATCTATTAGCAGCGCTGCACTTACAGAAGAGTCTACCCCGCCGCTCATGGCAACAAGAATCTTTTTCATTTTTTCTTCTCTATAAAACTTATAGATATAATAGATTAAATCAGATTAAAGTCAAGGAAAATGGGGAAAACGGTCTAGTGGGCAATGCTTTATCCGCATCAAAAAATCTTAAGCCTCCTCGTCATCCAAACTCTTCACCCGTTCTACCGCCTAACAGCCTATAGCCCAACAGACTTTTTCTCACTTCCGCCTGCAGCCTATCTTCCCTGCCTTCTGCTTTTAAATTTTTCCTTCTGGATTCTATTTTTAGCTGTTTTTAACAATTGACCTTCTCCTAACTTTTAATTATCATCTTTCAGCCACACAAACTTCCCACGCCATTAACAATTCGGAAATAAAAGAAGATTGCCATGGGGGATTCAAAGCAACTGCTTCCGGTTGAACGTATCGAGAATAAAAATTACGTAATCCGCGGACAGAGGGTTATGCTCGATAAGGATCTTGCTGCGCTGTATCGTGTAGGGACAAAAGCCCTCAAAAACAGAGCGGCGAGGCGGGATGCAATATGCCCCTATGGCATTTACTGAACAGGGAGTTGCGATATTGTCGAGCGTTGATCACGGAGTTTGTCACCAAGTGTGACCAATTCAGCATTTGGTTTTTTTATTCTGACTACTGGCTTCTGGATTCTGACTTCTGAATTTAGAACTGCAAAAAAAAACGCGCGGCCTATGCGGTGAAGTAGAAATCGACTGCAGGTTGGGCAAAGCATGCCCTGAGCGAAGTCGCAGGGTGAAACGTGACCAACAACCTTTTTGGTTGAAATCATAATTAATTCCAACGCAAAGTGGAGACGCTATGGGCAAAGACGAAATCGACTGGGACCAGTTGTATCAGGATAAGTTTACACCCTGGGATGTTAAAAGGCCCGACAGTCATCTGGCGGAGATAGTTAAAAATATTCCAGTCAAGCCATGCCGGGCTCTTGAGCTTGGCTGCGGCACCGGAACAAATGCCATTTGGCTTGCACGGCAGGGCTTTAAGGTGACGGCCATGGACCTGTCTGAAACAGCCCTGGATCAGGCCAGAAAAAAAGACAATGCTGATGCATGCACTTTTGTGCTGGCCGACTTTTTTGATGATCCCCTGCCTGGTACGGATTTCGGTTTTGTTTTTGACCTTGGCTGCATGCACGGGTTTTCAAATCCGGAGCACAGGGACATGCTGGCCCGCAGGATCGCGCAATGCCTGACAGATGGCGGCTACTGGCTGAATATCAGCGGCAGCCTTGACGGGCAGGCCATCTGTCCTTCCCGGCTGTCTGCCCGTGAGATTACCGCGGCTGTTGAGCCGTATTTTGAAATACAATCCCTTACGGCTACGGTTCTTGACAATTTGAGCGGTGAAGACAAGGAGGCGCTGGGCTTATCTCCGGACTTACCGGCCCCGCGCGCTTTCTGCAGCATTCTGCGCAAGCGCGGCCCGGAGGATGTTTAGCGGCAGGCTATGGCGGTGAAATAAAGAAATTGGGCGGTTGCAATTTTAATATAACCGTCTCCGATAACAGTCAACTGTAGGGTGCGCTGCGTGCACCGGAATAAAATGGTGGGCGGTGCGCACCCTGACTGATTTATATTTTTTCTATTCTGGCTTCTGTTTTTTAATTTTATTTTCTTTATTCTTAATTCTGACTACTGACTTCTGGATTCTATTTTAATTATCTTAAAAGGAGCACCCTATGGCAGAGCTTAAAACGCAATCACTGTTTTTGGAAAAGCCGAGAATTGAAGAGCTGCTGAGATCCAAGCGCGACGGCGTCTTGTGCTTCACCGACGGCAGCCGGCCCTATGGGGTGCCTCTCACCTATACGCACTACGACAATGGCTGCTTGTACTTTGGCCTGGGCTTGACCGGCAGAAAGTACGGCTGCTTTAAGACATGCAAAAACGTTTGTTTTACGGTCTTTGAAACATTTCAGACAGGCCCTGATCCCCGGCGGCGGGGCTGGTGGAGCGTCATTCTCGACGGAGAGCTTTTTCAGAT
The DNA here is from genome assembly GCA_963718965.1 of uncultured delta proteobacterium. Classification (GTDB taxonomy): domain Bacteria; phylum Desulfobacterota; class WTBG01; order CAIYCZ01; family CAIRTM01; genus CAIWCT01. The sequence continues at coordinate 6,837 of CAVRBJ010000004.1, forward strand.
AACCGACCCGCAGGAGATCACGGCACTCGGCGACACGATGGAAGCCCGGGGCATGTTCCCGCCAGGGCTCAAGGATAAATTTCTCGGCCCCATCCTGAAGGACCCAGAACATTCAAATTTTTTCAAGATGACCATTACGCAGTTCGGCGGCAAGGAGCTTGGCGAGTACCGGCCTGAAAAAGAAGTTGAATGAAGGAAAGAAGATCAAGGTGAGCTACATAGGCGCCTGTTATTCCTGATTAGTTTTCACGATAACGAGACGGACAAAAAAAGCACATGGCCGGAGAACTGCAAAACATTCACACCCTGTTCCTCGAAAAAATCCGCAACCGCTGCAGCCTGCGTCAGGTGCGCATGAAGCATCCCCTGCCGGAGCGGCCCGCCCGGCTGCTGGGGCTCATAAAATTGGACGGCAGCCTGTTTGAGTCCGATGATTTCATGCGCGTCATGGTACTCACGAGCAGGGTAGCGTTTTCGTCGCGCTGCACCCGTTCGATTTTTCTCGGGCCGAGGCCCGAGCTGTATCTGCCCATCTTTTCCTCGGAAACTATACTCATGGGAAGCAAGAGAGCCTTCCTTGTGGACATACATACGACGGTCCGGCCGGAGCGCTGGGCCGAGCTTGGCCTCGAGCCCCGGATGCTCGGGATTCGCAGCCGGTATGCCGAGCTTGTGGCCGAGCCCGTGCCGCTTGCGGGAAAAATAAACGATATCATGTCGCCGGCCTTTATTTATGTTCGCGTGCCGCCCGGGCTCGATCACATGGCGCTTTCATTTTTCAATGAATACCTTGACCTGTACCTTGAAATGGTTGCTGGCGCAGCCCCGGTTGCAGGGGCAGAACGACTGAAGTCGGCTGAGGATTTCGAGTGCTACCATGATACGGTCATACATCATGATCCCGCGGTGAAGCTCTACGGCAAGCTCTTCGGCGGGCGTGGCGCCCTTGAGCGGGTCAATGACATTTTCTTTGCGCGGTAGCGGAGGCAGCCTGCCGGGAATCGGGGGCATGTCGGCTGCAATAAAAAAGCGGGCAGCAGGCAGGTTGGGTAAAGTGAAACATGCCTTTTCAGTTGATACATCCCGCTTGTACGTTATACTTTTATTAGAAAATGTATAACGAGCACGGGAGTGGGCCACATGCATCTTACCGTTTCAAACAAGGGCTGGGTTGTCATACCGGCGGAATTTCGCAAAAAATACCGGTTGCAGCCGGGGGCAAAAGTCAGAATGGTCGACTATGGCGGCGTGCTTGCCGTAGTTCCCGAGCTGCAGGATGCTGTTGTGCAGGGCTATGGCATGCTGAAAGGCCCGGGCTCGCTGACACAAGCTCTTCTGCGGGAGCACCGCAAGGAATACCGGCGTGGCAAATAAGGAAAGCGCCTATGTGCTGGACAGCTTTGCCGCGCTGGCCTATCTCGAAGGCGAACTTTCCGCTGATCGGGTTCGCGTGATTTTGCAGGAGTCTCACGCGGGCCGGTGCCAGGTTTTCATGTCCCTTATAAACCTGGGTGAAGTGCTCTCTATCACGGAGCGGGAGCAGGGCCTCACCAAAGCGCAGGCGGCGCTGGCAGCGGTCGAGCAACTGCCCATAAAAATCCTTCCGGCAACACAGCAGGCTGTTTTCGCCGCTGCCCATATCAAAGCGCAGTACCGAGTTTCCTATGCAGATGCTTTTGCCATTGCCGCAGCGCAGGCCCATGGCGCGGCAGTGCTCACCGGCGATCCGGAATTCAAACAGGTGAAAGACAGCGTCAAAATTGAATGGCTTGTCAAAAAATCCCGATCCGCTAAATCCCGGGAGTCAACAACACTCCTCTGCGTTTGCGATGGGCTTCCTCACCTCCTGATTTCAAAACCCCGAACTCCCAGCTCTTAACTCCGATATCGCTTATACAATCTTTGGGGACGAGCTTCGAAGTGAGGTCAGCAGGTCCTGACGGAATAATAGGTGCGGCTGTTGATATTACTCCGTAGAGATTTTATTTGACCGCCATTAGAGATTAGGGGTCATCTTCAAATGTCAGATTACTCCCGCTGTCTCAGACAACATCCTGCGCTATCATTTGCCTTGACGCACAACTGCACCCATTTTATAAGAAAAAGGGTGCAGGAGAGAAAAAAAGGATTGGCTTGCATGAAAGCAGAATTGCACTATACTGAAAAGTATAGTCTGCCCTATTTAAACAAAAAAGCATGCAGGGAAAGGAGCATCATGGAAGGCGGAGCACGTACAGCTCGTATCGTTCTAGCTCTGGTATCCGCTATGTGTCTTACGGATTGCCAGCCGTGTCTTGATAAAAATGCCATCATCGACGGTATCGAATTTGTCTATTGCCCGCCGGACACGTTCCTTATGGGCCGCAATCCGGGTGAGGAAGGCAGCTATGCCTCGGAAGATCCGCAGCATGCGGTTACATTTAACAAAGGCTTCTGGATTTCAAAGTATGAAATTACTCAGTCGCAGTGGTGGGCCGTTATGGGAACACGGCCGTCGAGCCACCGCCGGTTATTTCTTCGCCCTACTGCCGATTACCCTGTTGACTCCGTGACATGGAATGATACGCAGGATTTTCTCATAAGCCTCAATGAACTGCGGCCGGGTAAGCTGTACCGCCTGCCTTCTGAGGCCGAATGGGAATATGCCTGCCGCGCAGGAACGACGACCCGGTATTACTGGGGAGAGGATACAGACAATCTCCAGATGCCGGATTATGCCTGGGTGCCGGCCAACAGCGGCGGCAGAACGAATCCGGTGGGGCAGCTTCAGCCAAATGCATGGGGCATTTACGACATGACCGGCAATGTCTGGGAATGGGTGCAGGATTACTGGCACGGCAGTTATATTGGCGCACCCGCGGACGGCAGCGCATGGGAAACTCCTGCCACAGATACGAGAGCCGTACGGGGCGGCAGCTGGTACAATAACCAGGGCTGCCGTTCAGCATTTCACGGCGGCATCGGCCCCGAGGGCAGATACGGCGATTACGGGTTTCGCATCGTCTACAGCCAACCCTGAATACAGGCTGCAGGTTCAGGGTACACACTGTTAGCAAAAAAAGGGCCCCCCCTTTTTTTATGTCCCGCCTGCATTAAATGCTCTATCCTCATTAGACAGGCCCGGATGCCCGCGGGTCTTCGAGAAGGTGAAAGCATGAAACTACAAGGTTGCATTGCACTGCTACTGCTAGCTTGTTCCTGCACGCATCCCATATCTCAGCACGTGCGTGATGAAGCCAAAAGAGACAACCTGACATTTGCCCATGTGCTTGAAAATCCCGAAGCCTGTAAAGGCAAAACAGTTATCTGGGGCGGGCAGATCATCGAGGCAAAAGATGTCGCCGGTGGCACGGAATTCTTCGTGCTTCAAACCCGTCTTGATTCCTCTGGCGTGCCGGCTGGAGACGCTTCGACGCAGGGCTGTTTCATCGCCCGAAATCCGATACTTCTTGATACCCCCCTGTACACCTCCGGCAAAGACATCACCATTGCAGGAGTTGTGCTCGGGGCGCAAAAAAGGGGGTTTGGCACCTACCCCGCTGTTCTGATAAACGAGCTGTATCTCTGGGACGTGTACCCGGATTCGTGGGTGTATTTCTGGCATTAATGATACGGCCAGGGAATATCCATGAATAAACCACCCCGCCGCATGCAACGGGGTATTGAAATTGTTTCGTCAGGCCGGACTTGATCCGGCATCCAGTCTGCTTTTTTTCTGGATTCCGGCTTTCGCCGGAATGGCAAATGGCAGCGGATCTGCTGCTGTGGGAGCAGATTGCAAAACCGGCCATTAGACTTGACACAGTTCAACCTGCATTTTAATATACTGCCATCTCCCAAAACGAGGTTCTGGCACATGCACATACGTGGCGTATTCTCTATCCTGTTTCTTGATACTTGCCTTCTCGTCTGCATGCTCTGGAGAAACGGCGGGCCTGCAACAAAAGATTGAAGCACTTCTCGCGCAAAAAGAATTTTCCAATGTGCAGTTTGGCATGTGCATCACGGATGCAGGCGGAAAAAAACTTTTCTCATTCAATGAAAATGCAAACCTTATTCCGGCATCAAACCAGAAACTGCTGGTTGGCGCCTGCGGTCTTTTGCACTTTGGCCCTGACTACCGGTTGAAAACGCGCTTTTACAAAAAAGGCCGCATTGAAAACGGTATTTTAAGGGGGGACCTGGTTATCCGCGGCACCGGAGCAATTGAATTTACGGCACGGTATACCGATGATTTTGACAGAAAAAAAGAAATTCTAGATAACCGGCTTGATGAATTCGCCAATAAAATAAAAAGCTCCGGTATTACCCGCATTGAGGGAAACGTAGTCGTTGATGGAAGCGCCTGGAGTGGCCCGACCTGCAATATGCAGTATCCGGCTGCCGGTTCGGTGACATTTAATGAGAACACCGTCGAGATACAGGTTGCCGGTACAAAGATACGTACCATTCCCGAAAGAGTGTTTCACTTTGAGCTTCTTGCCCAGGGGAAAACAGGGCATCAGGAAAAAATTCCGGAGAACGGAAAGCCGACCGATAGAATACTCATCAATACCGCTGCAGACAGCATGGATTACTGGAGGATCGATACAATACCGGCAGAAGACTATTACAAAAAAAATATTGTTCATGCTCTTGAGCAGCGAGGAATTACAATTGCCGGCAATGATTGTACTCATGAAGCCCGCGAAGAACTGCTTTTCGAGCTGGAAGGGATACCGGTTTCCGAGTATGTGTACAGGATGTTTACCGATAGTGATAATGTGAGGGCGGAACTGCTTTTTTTAAATCTCGGCTACAGCCTGTGCGGGAAGGCAACCTATGACAACGGAAGTGCCTCCTGTAAAGCCCTGTTGAAGAAAAACGGCATTCTGCCGAAGAACGGCACTATCGCGGATGGCACCGGACTGAGCCGGGAGAATAGAATCAGCGCCAAAGGCCTTACAAAGCTTCTCAGGTTTATGAATAAAAATAAAAACCGTGAGGTCTTTAGAAACTCTCTGGCAATTGCAGGACTTACGGGTACGATTAAAGACAAATTTAGCGCGCAGGAAGTAACGGGCATGATTCACGCGAAATCAGGAACACTGGATGATGTTCTGACATTGTCCGGCTTTGCCGCGACGGGAAAAGGTGAGGCAGTGTTTTCTTTTCTTGCCAATCATGTCGAGGACAAAAAAAAGATTTGGAAATTATACGAAGAAATACTGCTCTGCCTTATGAAGTGAGCCGATAGGATGCGAACTGCGCACCGATGTTAATGAAAAATGGTGCGCGATGAGAACACTGCGTTCTACAATCTTAAACCTGCAGGGGCGGATTGCGAACAACCCCTACGCTCCCACTTCCCAAATCCAAACGGGCAAACAGCCATTCGGCCCTACACGGGCGGTATAACCCCGCCCGATTTTGAACACCCGGCAGGTTTAGATGTGAAGATCCAATAGGTACGCTCAAACTCTCCAGAGGATCTAAATGATTCATGCCTGCTCCTTGTTTATACGCGGCAGGCCTCGGCTTTCATGCCGATTGTGTTTGCTGCTGCCGGACGTTACAATTTTCATAATCCTGTCGGCCACCTCGTCGGCCGGAACAAAAGGTTCCAGTTCACGGGCAAGCTCAGGCGTCCGTCCCATACCGCCGCCGGCAAGCATCTGAACACCTTCGATTCGGTTGCCGTCGGCATCTTTGCGAACGCGGCCAACAAGACCAATCTCCGCGACGCCCGAATGGGCGCAGCCGTTGGAGCAGCCTGAAATGCGTATGGCACTGCCGGAATCATCAGGCAGCCTCTCCCTCAAGAGCCGCTCAAGGCCGTGGGTATTGATGAGAGCATGCTTGCACCAGGTCGTGCCGGGACATGAAGCTATGTTATGGCCTCCGGCAAGGTTGCCCAGCACGCAGTCAGCCTCCAGAGCACTGCGAACGTCGTTTGGATCCCGGGAATAGAGGGCAACGCGGTGGTGATTCTGTATCCTTGCCGTAAAGCCGCTGCGGCCTATAGCGCGTGCCTGGGCCGCGGTCACAAGTCCGCAGGGAAACGCCAGCAGCGCGCCGCGATGCAGGCCTGTTGCCGCGGGAGCCGTGGCAGGCCCCGGCTCCGTGCCGCTGCGCAGCTGTACAAAAAAATACTGAAGCAGCTCCAGAAAAGCCCCGTCGCCAAGACGCTGCCGCACATGCCGCAGCCGCGCCTTGCCCCGGTGCTCGCGGTCGCCGTATTCATTGAAAAGGGCGAGGGCTGCACGGGCAAAAGCGGGAGCATCCTCAAGGGCCAGCTCCTCCCGCAGCACAATGCCTGCACAAGGTTTGGGCCCAAGCGACCCTGCGCCGATAACCTGAAAGACTACTGTGCCGTTTTTCCGCTGCACGACAAAACTGAGGTCATTGATAAATGGCTGACCGCAGGACTTGGGGCAGGCTGAAAAGCTTATCTTGAATTTCCGGGGCAGATTGAATATGGCTGAAAAATCCATAAGTGCCTTCTGCACAGCCTCTGCGACAGCGCGCAAATCAACCGACTCTTCGGTCAAACCATTGCCGGGGCAGAGGGTGATATTGCGCAGCGTATCGCCGCAGGCGCCAAGGCCGTTCAGTTGCGCCTCGGCCAAGGCCTGCTGCAGCAGCGGCACGTCAAGGGGCAGCACATTGTGAAACTCTATGTCCTGCCGGGTGGTAAGCAGCAGCGGCGTACCTGGAGTGAAGCGGTCGCAGCAGTCTGCAAGAGCCTCCCACTGCCGAGGCTCAAGCGCTCCGCCCTGCACTTTTATACGCTGCAGCCACAGGCCCTCCTGCCGCTGCGGGTAAAGGCCGAGAAGCCGTGCGGCCGCAGGGCTTGCAGGCAGCTCGGAACACGGAAAAACCGGATGTGTTTGTACAGGCATAATTCCTTTCATCAGTCCGGACGTTCTAACAAGCGTCCGGCAAGCCATTCAATCACTGTCCTTGTCTAAAACGATTTCCTGACAGGACAGGATACACCGGCGATTCTGTATTTCATACTCGGCAACAGTCTCACCTTCGTGATCATGCATTTTCCACTTAATATGCCCGCCGCGCTGCCGGGCGCTCAGCCGCAGACGGGCCTCCGATATCTGAAACGGCAGCTCCACGGAAAGAGCCGCTTGCGGGCATGCCTTGACGCAGGAAAAGCAGTCCCAGCAGTCTGCGGCCTCGCGAAGGCAGGCCTGACCGGCTTCGCGGTAGAACAAATCGCCCGGGCACACTTCCTCGCAGCAGCCTTCCCTCCTGCCGGGGCAGCCGTTGCACAGCTTTCTGTCGATAAGCACCGTCATAGCGTCTCCTCAAAAGGCACAGGTTCATACGGAGGATCAAGGCTCCTGCCGAAAACCCTCACAGCGCCGGCCTTCCAGGTTGAATTCACGAACAGGCTGTATTCAAAATCATTGCGCAGGGGAAAATCCAAACGCGTCTGGTAACAGGGCCAGCGCGTTTCGCGCCGCGCCAGCAGATGCTCAACGAGCACACGGGCCAGCAGAATGCGGTCAAGCGTGTCGTGCACGCGCATCAGCCCGTGGCCGTCGCCGGCAGTCGCCTCGGCAGCATGGCCGGCAAGCACAGCCAGATATTGCCGCGCCAGCAGCAATTTATTGCGGCTGGTTTCATAATTTTCCGTGCTCCCGCCGGCATACTCCTCCATGATTTTCTGAAGCCGCGCTTCAACCTCTTCATATGTCAGCCTGTTTTCCGCTGCAAGGCATGACCGTATATCATCAACCGCCTGTTCAGCGGCAGCAGCGGAGCAGGCAGCTTCGCCATTAAGCGAGCCGATGATATGCTCAACCGCCATCTCCGCCTCGGCAAAGCAGCCGGTAATATATTTCTTCGGAGCGCCACCGGCGGCATCACCTGCGGCATACAGGCCCGGCAGCGTTGTTCTGCGGTCGGCATCTATCCAGAACCCTGCCATGCCATGCCCGCCGTTCACATACGGCTCGGAGCCGCAGATTTCAATATGCGTCTTTGGATGGCCCGTGTCCTGCAGCAGATCAAGGGCAATCGATGGCGACATATTGAGATAGCTTTCCACAAGGTCCCGGTATTCATCCGCCGACAGGCTGCTCACGTCCACATAGCAGGGCCCCGTGCCCTTACGGTGCTCATCGATGGTGAACTGCAGCCGCTCGCAGGTTGTTAGACTGCGGCCCAGCATCTGCTCCTTCTGCCGCAAATAGCGCTCGCCGAGCGCATTGCACTGCGGCATGCGCGCCCCCAGCACCAGCGTGCCTGTTGGCGCGATAACGTCCTTGGTGCGCAGTGCCACAAAGCGCATTTCAAACGAGGTCATCTCAGCCCCTGCGCGCAAGCCCATGGCAAGGCCTGAGCCGGCATTGTAGGGGCAGTACCAGGTTTTGGTGCGCGAAAGACCCGGATTTGAGGGCCGGTAAATGCCGCTTGCACCACCGGTGGCGATGAGCACCGCCCGGGCATGGGCCACAACCATTTCTCCGGTGCGCAGATTAAACCCTGCTGCCCCGCACACGCGGCCTTCATCTGCTTTGTAGCAGCCGGTACGCCGGCGTCCGGTTTTCAACCTGCACGTCATGCTTCAGCACGGCGCGGGCAAGCAGCGGCTTGAGATGCTCGCCCTGCATGACAATAGAGCGCCTGGACCGGGCGATATAGTTGCCCTGCCCGTCGCGCGGCAGGGGCACGCCAATTTCTTCCAGAAGCCCGGTCATGCGGTTCAGCCGCTCGCCGATAGACAGCACGAGATCTTCCCGCACAATGCCGTAATTATCCTGCCGCACATAGTCGGCATAGTCCTGCGGCGTGCCTTCCGTCAGGTGGGCATTAACCGCATTGAGCCCCATGGCAAGGCAGCCCGAGCGGCTGATATGCGCCTTTTCCAGTATTGTGACAGACAGCTTCGGCTCGCGGCGTTTGGCCATGATGGCGGCCATGCAGCCTGCCGTACCGCCGCCGATAATAAGCAGATCCGTCTTGATTGTCCGTATTTTTTCAAAAGTCATTGCATCCAATTCGGTGTCTTTAATCGAGTTATTACATGTTATTTTCGATTCAGTCTAAATTTCCGCCATTAGTACATGCACCCTGAATAATCCCGAGCCTTATCCCTCTATGCATCAAACATAACCGTGCTTAAATAGCGCTCGCCGGTATCGGGGAGAATGACAACGATAAGCTTGCCCCCGTTTTCATCGCGCGCAGCAACCTGAATCGCCGCAAGAACTGCAGCTCCCGATGATATACCGCAGATTATGCCTTCGCTGCGCAGCAGTCTCTTTGTCATGGCAAAAGCTCCGGCATCGGCAACCGGCACAATTTCATCGATAACCGACAGATCGAGTACGGGGGGCACAAAGCCCGCGCCGATCCCCTGTATCATATGGGAACCTGCCTGCCCGCCCGAAAGCACGGCCGATGCCGCAGGCTCCACTGCCACAATCAGCACCGACGGCTTTTTCTGCTTGAGCTCAAGGCCGATGCCGGTAATCGTGCCTCCCGTGCCCACGCCCGCAACTACAATATCAACCTGCCCGTCAGTATCATCCCATATTTCACAGGCAGTTGTCCTGCGGTGAACAGCGGGGTTGGCGCTGTTTTCAAACTGCATGGGAATAAATGCTGTGCCGATTTTTGCGGCAAGCTCACGCGCCTTTGCTATTGAGCCGTTCATGCCTCCTGCGGTTTCAGTCAAAACAACATGTGCTCCGAGCGCCTGCAGCAGCATGCGCCGCTCTGGCGTCATCCCCTCGGGCATGGTCAGTATGAGCCGGTAGCCCTTGATGGCGGCAATCCAGGCAAGGGCTATGCCCGTATTGCCGCTGGTCGGCTCGATAATGGTCATGCCGGGCCGCAGCTCACCGCTTGCCTCAGCAGCCTCGATCATGGCAAGGCCTATGCGGTCCTTGACGCTGCCGCCGGGATTGAACGCCTCAAGCTTTGCCGCTACGCGGGCATCAGTCAAGCGCCGCAGCCACACCAGGGGAGTGCGGCCCACAAGATCCGTCAGAGAGTCGGCAATCTTCATATTTCAGCCTTAATGTCAATATTATAGTCTATAAATCTATAGATATAATAGATTATAATATACTCGACTGTCAAGAAATTTTATTCTTTATCTTTGACAGCCAACAATCAGCCACAGAGCGAGCTGCTTGATTACGCACTGAAAGGGCATCATAAAAAAAACACGGGATGTTTCTGATGCCTTCTTAATGCAAGCATTTCCAGAGGCGATAGTTTTCCTGAAAAAAATACCAGGTGATACAATATATGCGATTTTGAACGGGGGACATCACCATATATGCTCTGTGGATGACAATCCACAAACAATGTTTAAAACCTGTTGAAAACAAGGGCTGAATCATAACAGGAAGGCTTAACAATATAGGCCTTATTCTCTTTGCTCAAATTATGAGCACTAAAAAAGCAAAGCTTTTTCAGATACTTGCATGAATTATCAAAAAGATATGCGCACCGGCCTCCATTCGTACAAAAATGCAAGTTTTTTTCAACAGGTACAAATGAAAGCGTAGATGTTATCTCAGACAATGCCGCTTCAAGGCCATCTGCGGAGGCAGTTATCAATTCAGGTTTTTTTTGCTGAGCTGAGAGGATTTCTCAAAGCAGAAAACTGGTTTTGCCAGCACCGTAATTATGGAGTCGCAAGCAGCCCGCACAGCCGTTTTACAGGATTCGCTGGAAATATACCTGTTTACCATGGGGCTTATGCGGTAATAGAAATCTATGATCATCCTGCCCGTCCCGGTTGAAGCCAGAACCTCGTCGCGGAACGTGCGCAGCAGCCGGGTTTGATGGGCATTCTCACCATAGAGTTGCTCAACCGGGCAGCGGCGACCGGGAACAGTTGTTGTTGTTGAACTGCTGTCGGAAACCATACCGCGCACAGCCCGCAGATGGCTCGCAGCCCCTTGATCAGACTTGCCATAGACCTCAGTCCGGCCGCGAAGAAAACACACATGATATGCTTTACCCGGATCTGAAGGATAGGTGGTTGAAGACCAGTAATGCGTAGAGGTATTGGTAAAGTACTGCTCGTTGATGGACGGCGTTGATTGCGAATAATCGACCAGAGAAATGAGCTCATTGACATCAGGCAGGCGCCAGTCGCTGTAGCCGCCCCATTCAAGAGCACTGCAGTAGGCAAGGCTGTCTTTCCAGGAAATACCCTGCACGCTGTCCTTCTGCCACATGAGCCCGGTTGCAAGATCGCTCACCGTGTCACCGTTATCACGGAACTGCTGAGGTGGCGTTGATCCGCGCACAGCCATGGCCGCATATGATGCCGTTTTGGCCGGATAATTCATCATACCGATTTGAAGCGTCACGGTGGCGCAGCGTCTGCTGCCGCTGGTAAGGCTCGGGTCAGTCGTGGCGGTCCAGTATTCTGCAGCCACGGCCGGAAAATATGAGGAGCTGATATACGGCTGGGCATCCGCGCCACGGTCAAGAACCCATATAAGCTCTTTTGCCGTGGGCAGGCGCCAGTCTGTAAACCCGCCGAAAGACCGGCTGTTCAAAGCCTCGATAAAATCGCTTGTGTCTGTTGCGTCGCCCGGCAGGCCGGCATCACCGCCATTGCGCGAAGCATTGTCGTCATACCAGGTGTACTGGTTATCAGCATCATGGGGATTTTCATAGTCGGCTATGCCGTTTTTACTGTCCTTCAGCTCCCAGACAAGACCTGTTACCGTGTCGCGCACCATGCTCCAGGATGCAGCAGTGTCAAGCAGCTCATGCCCCTGGCCGTCAAGCTTGGCAAACGAGCGCTGTGCGGTGTCGTGCTGGGCATCCTGCCCGTAAAACGGCTCGCCCGGTTCCGGGCAGGCAATCTCACCCATCAAGCCATAGCACTTCGTCTGACCGGTATCCGGGACTTGGCCGGCACGAGCAGCAGAGGCCGCTGCTGCATAAAGAACCATAACAAAAAACAGTACCTGTTTCATACTGTCTCTCCGTCAAAAAAACGTATTCATTGCCAGCAATTCTGCCGCTCAAAATTTCATCATGCCATGCCGCATACCCCTGGTTGCGCAACCGGCGGGCATATGGTAGCTTATAATTTATACTATTAACATATTTTTATTGAAAGGGTTGCCATGAAAATATCTGATCTGATAGTAAAGGTGCGCCATGTAGGCGTCATTGTTGATGATGTGAAAGCGGCAACAGAGCTGTACCGGAAGCTCTATGATATCGATGAACAGGATGTGCGGGTCGTGCCGCCCTGGGACGTGGCAGATGCAGAAACCAGGTTTACCTTCGTACCGGTCGGCGGCATGGAGTTTGAACTCATTCAGCCCATATCTGAAAATTTCAAAACCTTCATCGGCAACCCTCCAACGGGAATCAACCATATCGCCTTCATTGTCACTGACCTCAATATGGCTGTTGAGCTGATGGAGCAAAAAGGCGTGCGCCTCGGCCATGTCACCAAAAACGGCATACTGGATATGAAAAGAAGCCGCGTTGCCTACTTCAACCCGGAAGACACGGGCGGCGTGCTGCTTGAGTTCGTGGAGCCGGTTGAGGATTAAGTACGGTTTATGTTCTGCGGCATCCTGCCGCCATAATTAATAAGCGGCCGCCCTGCGCATGACAAGCGGCGGCAGAGGATGCTGGTTGCGAACAATGGAAAAACTGGTGTGTCCAAATTGCCATCATGAGCAGAGCCCGGCAAACCCGGAATGCCCTACGTGCGGCATTGTATTTGAGAAATACTACAGGCATCAGAGCGCTCGTCACAATATAAAAACTTCAGGGCTCAAGGATGATGCAGCCGAAGCCGGCTTTTTTACAAGCATCATGTTGTACACTCCGGACACAACAAACAGCATGTATCTTTTTGGACGGTTTGCAGTCCTGCTGTTGGTTTTTATATGGGGCTGGACATTCATCCTGTCTGAACCGGACAGCAATGCCGCAGGCTCTTCATTCATGCATCTCATAAATCTACCCTTTCATGAGGCAGGCCACTTATTGTTCAGCCCTTTCGGCAGATTCATCGCTTCACTCGGGGGCACACTGGGCCAGCTGCTTATGCCCTGCATCTGCCTGATCGTTCTTTTAGTAAAAACAAAGGATCCATTCGGGGCATCCGTGGCATTATGGTGGCTTGGACAAAATTTTATAGATATGGCGCCCTACATCAATGATGCGCGGTCATTAACGCTGCCTTTGCTGGGCGGCAACACGGGCGACAGCTCACCGTATGGCTTTCATGACTGGCAGTTTCTCCTCTCGGAGCTGCATCTGCTGAAGCAGGATCACAGGCTGGCGGCTCTCTCTCATGGATTCGGCACAATCATCATGCTCACCTCTTCTCTGTGGGGAGCGGCTGTCCTTGTAAAACACTACAAGAAAAACAACTCTGCCTGACTGATTTCGATCATCTGCACCCATGCAGGCAGCACACTTGTCCCCTGAGGATTGCGGCATGGCGAAACATAAACATTAATTACAAGACACCAGCATGCATGCCCGATTTCTGGAAATTGAGATCACCGGCGCGTGCCCGTACCGGTGCAGGCACTGCTATGGCAGCTTCCCCAGGCCGGGCCAGCTGTCGCTGGCAGAAATCGAGCGCGTCTGCGCCGAGGCGCGCGGGCTGTTTGACTGCATCATCATCTCTGGCGGTGAGCCGTTTCTGCACCCGGATATTTGTGCCATGGCCGAAGCTGCATCACGCGACTTCCTGGTGTTTATAACGACCTCGGGCTTCGGCATCACGCCCGAGCATATCAGGCGCATCGGCAATCGCTGCGTGCTGGTCTTCGGAATCGACGGCATGGGGCCGACGCATGACGGGTATCGGGGCATGCCGGGGGCCTATAAAACCCTGACCCATGCAATGGATCTCTGCCGCGACCTGCCCAAAGAAATCATCGTCACGCTCTGGAAGGGCGTCATCCCGCAGATAGATGCCATCATCAAACTGGCGGCAAGCTACAATGCCATCGCGCACTTCAACCACCTTATACCGGTGGGACGCGTGCCTGAGCATCCCGGCATCATCCCCGATGCGGCTGAGCTCGACATGCTGCATAATAAATTATGGGGGCTGAAAAAAACCAGCGGGGCGGTCATTACCGATCTTCACCGCGTGACGGAGCAGGACCGGGAGCAGGGCATCAGCCTCTTCTGCAAAGGCCGGTTCAATATCACGCCAACAGGCATTGTGCGGCCCTGCGAATTCCACACAGCAGTGCTGGGCACTATCCGCAACCAAAGGCTTGACGAGATCGTGCGCAAAGCTCAGAGCTGTGCCTGCATCGCAGCCCGGGAAGAGGGCTTTAAAAACAACATTCCGGCTCAGATCGAAAATCCATTCGACTACCACACCACCATCTGCCACAGAATTTCATGCACGCGCCAGGCAGATGCCGCTGCCTGCCCCAAAGCCGCACTCTGAGCGCATGCCTGCGCAGACAACCCGCATTGCATTTTGGAACTCCTTCTGCTAAGCTGAAAAAGGTCTCCGGGCTATTGAACGGTCCCAACCATCCCCTCTTCAGCCCGGCGGAGTAACGTGCGGCATGTTCGATACAAGAGCTCTTCCATGAACAGCTATAAAAAATTTTTTAAGTTCATGCTCTGGCTTCTTTTTTTTGTAACCTTTGCTGGCGAGCTTGTAAAAATCGTCTTTGAGAGCACCCCCGCTATCGGGCACAAATCCCTGGGCATGGCAAATGCGTTTTTCTGGTCGAGCCTGTTCCTGATGGAAATGGTGATGGCCGGCCTTGCCATCTACTTTATGATTACAGTTCCCGCGCGGAGAATCCGGCTTGCGGTTCTTTCACTGTGTCACTTCTCCATAGTTTTGGCACTGCCCGTCATGCTCAACAACTGGAGCTGGACATGCCTGCTGTACCCGTGGCCCCATACCCTGCAGGCCTTCGACCCGGCCACACCGCATGCGGCTTTTCTTCTAAGCGCGATTGCGGGCTTTATTCTGGTGCCGATCATTACCTTCACCTGGGGCGCAAAAGGTTTTTGCGGTTATATCTGCCCGCACGGAGCATTCTATTCGGAAACCTACGGCAGGGTCTTCTCCTCTCGTTACCACAAAATTAACCGAATAGGGCGTTTTGTGCCCGCCCTCTACTTCGCCCTTATGACCGTAGCCCTTGCAGCTGTAGTGCTGAAGCCTGAGCTGATCGCACCGGTGCGCTCAGTGCAAAAAATTGCCTTCTTTCTAACCGCCGAGCTTTTCTTCTTTGTGATAGGCATCCCCCTGCTGGGCGGCAGAAGCTACTGCACGCTTATCTGCCCGATGGGCTACTTTGTGAGGCTCCTTGTCAGGGCAAAGCTCAAAATGAGGTAGGCTGTGCCGTTGGTTAAATCCGGGGCTGTTTCACCGCCAGAGTGAAGGTCGTGACCGGGGAATGAATTTTTTCAATGACTGGGCTGTCGATGTAGCTCATTCGTTTTCTTGTATATCATCTCTCATGAATGCGCAAGGAGGGTAATGTTCGCCGAAGCGGAAAATTTAATAAAAATGTAATGAGGGAGGGACAAAGGCCGGCTGCTCAAGCTCAGCAATCAGGTAATTTGGGGGCTGCTGCATTGAGTTACTGATATATGTATGGATGCTCCCTGGCCAGCCCCCGGTTCGCTCGAACTATCGTTGATTTTAGGGAGGAGGCATGATAGTATTGACATAATTTTCCCGGGCTTTCATGCAAATGCGCTTAAACAAACTGATCAACAACTGAATAAAGGAGAAAAGGCGTGGCTACGGACGAATTAAAAAAAGCAATTCAAAAGGCGATTGACGATCATGTAGTCACATCGAAGGAGTTCGAAGAAATTATGAGCATAGCCGAAGCGGATGGCCGGATCGACAAGGCAGAGCGCACGCTTCTGAAAGAGCTTCATAGCATGCTTATTGATAAGATGATCACGTGGAAGCAGGAGCCCTGAGCTGGCAAAAGCCTTGTGCCTGCCGCAATACCCGGACGAGGCTTAGCCTCGTCTTTTTTTAAACAATCGGCGCATCTGATACCGTGCAAAAGCTGCAAGCGTAGACCCGCTATCGGCCCCCGTCATTCCGGCTTGGCTGGAATCCTTCAGAAGGATATGATATATAAAAATGCGCTTCTTCTTCACGTATGTGACATCGCCTGATTCTAGAAAGAAAAAAATGCGACCGGTAATGTATTTATTTGTTCCCGAATTTTACCCGGATATCCTTGGAAAGGATTAATAATTTAACGTTCAGCCCGGTTCAATTTAGAATATACGACAATCCGGCCCGTACCTGGAGAGCCAATGTATCAGGAATGTATGCTATGAAAAAGTTATTTACCATGCCCGTGATCGCATGTGCCGTATGCTGTTTGCTCACAGCAGGATGCCAAGACGTAAGCGAAAAAGAATTATATTATGATGCAACGGTAGAACCGAATAGAATCGCGGCATCCGGCTATCTTGAACCCTACAATATGGAATGCTGCGTTATTTTTAAGGCGGGATTTTTAAGGCGCTATGTCGGCTGGGATATCGTAGCAATAAAACTTTTCAATCCCGTAGATAATCAAACAATCAGCTATACGCCTGTGATTTATGAAAATGAGGCCGGAGCTTCGTCTCCCGGCAATCTTGTCAGCAGCAATCCAAGCCCGACCGGAATAGACGGTGACACCTGGCAAACAATCACCCTGGAGGCGCCGGTTACCATAGAAGCCTCCAGGGATTACTGGGCAGGCTACAGCGTTGTTACCATACCCGGCATAAACCTTCTTGCCCAGGGTGCGAAATTAAATTATGGGAATAACCGCATCTCATTCAACAACGGCATCAGTTTCCAAAAAGCCTCAAGCAACTTTCTTGTCAGAATTATAGTAAGGCGATAACCATAAACAATGTAAACTCCGCTGCTAAGGAATAAAGCAGCTCCGAACAATAAAAGCCCGTCAATTACCCTGACGGGCTTTTATCTTTTTCATAGGTGAAAGGTCATCTTGCGTACAGCCAGGGAACGGCCAATTGATTTAATGGAAACCGTTGTTAACACTCAGTAATCAGGTAATTCTTTGACTGCTGAATTGATTTACTCATTGACGTCCCCTCGTCGTCTCCTGCCGCAGGCTGGGCAAAGCGCAGCGTTCCCGGCATTATTTGATTTCGATAATAAGGCTGTTGGGCACGTTTCACTTTGCCCAACCTGTTGATTTATTTATGGACGCCACCTACCCTGCTCTCTTTTTTTAATTTGTGTAATTTGTCAAAAACGTAACTGCCCCCCCTCCCGCAGGCAGCTTAACCAAAGAAGGGGCCTCCCTTAATCTTTACAGGAATGCTTCTGTTTTTGTTTGCGGACACATTTCACTGCTAGAGAAAAAACCATGCACACAACCAGAGAAACGGCAATTGCCAGTGCGCCTGTTTTTCCGACAGCGGCATAAATCTCGCGCCATCGCTCGCCTCCGATCTTTCCGATAAAAGCAAGCAGCATAAAGAGAGCAAGGTTTGCAAGCAGGAACGCCGCATATATCCTGGATTCCTTCAGGGCAAGGATGCCGCTTGAAACTACGGCGCATAAATATATGCCCGGAACGAACTTTGAAAAGAATAGCGCCACTGCCCCGTATGTTTCCAGCCAGTGCCTGGTGCGGGTTACCGCATCATCGTTGATATAGCGGGCAAAGAAAGGCTTTTTAAGTATCGGAGCGCCAAAGTATCGCGCAATACGGTAACAGATCATGCTGCCCACAAACATTCCGAGCGTTGGGGCTGCTATTACCGAAACAAGCGAGCTGTGCCCCTGCGAGACCAGGTATCCGCAAAATACGGTGGCTAATTCTATCGGAACAATCGGAAAAAAGAAGTTTGCTAACCCGGCAAGAAACAATAAAATGAAAAACACAAAGGGGCTATCGGCAAATGATACGGCTGTGTTCAATAACTGATCCAGGAAACTCTCCCTATCCGGATTAATGCACAAAAACTCGTTTTTGCAATAAAGACACTATAGAAAGACTGCAATTGCGTGTCAACAGAAATGGTTTCTAAAAATTTGAGAGTAGAGGGCAAAGGCACATGGTCTTGACCGTTAAAACAGGTCGCACTATTCCCTCCGGTGCATGCAATGGAGAACGTCCGATCTTTTTGCTGCTGTTAATCAATGAAGACTTCAAACTGATCGATAATACGACTGCCGGTTTCATGCATTATATACCGGACAAAAAGGAACAGGCACGATCCGGCAAAGACAAAAACAATATCAGTCAGGGCTGCTTTTTGTTTTACGATAAGCCACTGTGCCGATTCCAATAAAACAGCCCCTGCGAAAACTATTGCCACAGTGAGAGCAATGGGGTTTGGCACCTCCAGCAGTTCATTGGTCAGGATGAACCCGAGCGTTGATGTCAGGACAAATGAAACGGCCACCAGAGCACAGCGGCTCGTTAGCCAGGCGTTTCTCCTGTTTGAAAAGGCAACACGAAGGGTTGCGGTCAGAAGTATCAGAAACACAAGGGAGCATAACACAAGTGACGTCATACGGTTCCTTCCTTTGCGGCCCGCCTCGGAAACAGGCTCTGATGTGCTACCAAATGAAGATGTCGGGTTTCGTTCCTCAACCCGACCTACGGGCTTTGTTTTATGTGGAAGCCTTCTGGGGTTTCTAGGTAGCAATTACCTGTACGGACAAAAACTTTTACCGACGTGCGTCCTCGCGTGTACCTGGATGCAGTTCCTGCATTATGCTGCTTGAGCCGATGTTCCATATCTGTGGTTATCCCGCAGTAATACGAACTATCGCGGCACTCAAGTAAATAGATGCAGTATTTTTTATCGGAGCTCATATTGAAAATTTTGCACCGAATATTTGACGCTTCACGAGTCCACTGGGGGCGGTGAATCCCCCCCTCACCTCTGGTCCTCTCCCCCGTGCCGGGGGCGAGGAGGATTCTTAATTCAAGATTCAAAAATACTGGATTCCGGATTCTGACTTTTGAATTCTGGTTTCTGATTCAGTGGTACAGGAAGCGTTTAATCTTTTTAGTAGCTGTCTTTTTAAATGGTTCGAGATGAGCTACCACCCTTTGTATTCTTGAGAATTTGTTTACCCGTTCATTGACATAGACGTGAAGCTCTTTGGTAAGCTCTTCGATGTGCTTTTCTATAAACTCGCTGGCTTGCTCTTTCAGGTGCTGATAGGTGTTCTGCAGCTCTTCCATATTGAAATGTACCAGAGCAACGAGTTTGCCTTTTTGCTGAACAACCACCGATTCAAGAACATGTTTAAACCGGTTGATGATTTCTTCTATCTCTTCGGGATAAATGTTTTCACCGCTGGCGCCGACTATCATATTCTTCAACCCGGCCTTTAAGAAATAAATAACCCGATGCATCAAAACAGCCCAGATCGCCGGTTTTAAACCAGCCATCTTCGGTCAGCACCTCTTTTGTCAGCTCGGGCTCTTTGTAGTAGCCTCGCATCACGTTTTCGCCGCGCGCCCACACTTCACCCTGGCCGGTAACAGGATCAGGGTTGTTGATTTTCAGGGTTACTCCCTGCATGGGCAGACCTGTTGACTGATGCTTTCCGCAGAACGCATCAAAACCCGCAAGCAGAGGCGACGTTTCAGTAAGGCCATACCCGACAGCATACGGGAATTTGCCTTCGATTAAAAATCTTTCCACTTCCGGGTCAAGCTTTGAGCCGCCAATGCCAAAAAATTTTAATCTTCCGCCGAAGGTCTGCATCAGTTTCTTTCCGGCAACTCTGCTCAGCAGCTTGCGGGCTGGAGGAAATTTATACAGAATGCGGGTCACGGCTTTGGCATTGAATGCCGGCAGTATTTTCCCCTTATATATTTTTTCAATAATCAGCGGCACGGTCAGCATGAGGGTCGGCTTTACCTGCTGCAAGGCAGCGATCAAAACAGAAGCCACCGGCGGCTTTCTGAGATAATGAACTGCTGCGCCATACATCATCGGAAGTATGAAACCGATGGTGTTTTCATAGGTGTGTGAAAGCGGCAGAACCGAAAGCATACGGTCTCTTGTATCTATCGGATGGATTTTCCCTGACCCCTCGGCTGTAAAAATTAAATTATGGTGCGTCAGCATGACACCTTTTGACTTTCCTGTTGTGCCCGATGTGTATATGAGTGAAGCCAGATCATGCTTATCAACATGGTGCTCTTTTTCAGACACTGCATGATCGCTCAATGAGCTTTCCAGACCGGCTATATCAGCAGCAGCTCCGTCGCGCACTACAGCAAATTGCTCAATAACAACCCGCAGCTTTAAAGACTCAAGGTGAATGTTTGAAATTTTTCGGTACAGGCTTTCCGAAATAAAAAGTGCTTGTGCCTCAGAGTGCGACAAAACATTTTCAATTTCGCTGTCGCTGAAATCAGGTAAAATCGGAACAGCAACCGCCCCCATAGTTGCTATTGCAAAAAAGGCTATGCCCCAATTGGGCTGGTTCGAGCTGAGAATGGCAACTTTATCGCCGCTTGTAATGCCGTTCTTTTCCAGAAGTGCGACTACCGCATCAACTTTGCGGACGACATCGGCGTAGGTTAACATCTGTTCTCCGGCAAAACCCAAAGCAGGGCTGGAGCCGAATTTTTGAGCGGAATTTTTTAACACATCACCCAGGGTGTTAATTTTCATACTTCTTCCATCTTTCTTATAAAGTATTAAAGGGAGCAGCGAGATGTACTGTCTCTTCTGCTTTGCAGCATATGCGATAAAAACAGAGGCCCTGGTACAGAATTCAAGACCGCAAAGTGCTACAGTCAATAGTTTCAAATGCTGAATAAAAAAATATTTTATTCAATTCAACAAAAACAGCAAGCATATTTCTTAACAATAGGAATAAAAAAAGAAAATAGAATTCGGGAGGCGTCACCACAGTCTCACCCCCAATAGGCGACAGGTTGTATCAAGGATGGCGAGCGGTAGGCTCTTAGACTTTAAGAAGGGGGAAGGGTTCAGGATTCGGACGAAGGCTGTACAGCTTCAAGATTCAACATTCAAAATCGCAGGGGTCCGCTGCGGCGGATAAAATTTCATTCCATCATTTTTAGATGCAGAGCTCTTTGCTTTTCGTGTTTCCCAGGCAAACCGGACACACTGGGCAAGCCATTGAAGCTTCTGTTCGGGCTTTAAAACGCAAAACTCCATGTGCCCGTCAAAAAGCTCATCGGGCAGAGCCTGCACAAAGGCCTTCATGCCCTTTGAATCCCGTTTTGCTGCGCCGGATGAACGCTGTATCTTCACGCTTCCCCATCACGCGGCCTGAACATTGCGCTGGGTTTTGCTGACATAGTATTCGTAGCTGCCTTCGTAGATGATCATCTCGCCGTGGTCGATCTCAAAAACGCGGCCCGCAAGGCAGCGAAGAAAATACCGGTCGTGGCTCACGAGCACTACCGTGCCGGTGAATTTGGCAAGCGCCTGCAGCAGAATCTGGCGCGACTGAAAATCGAGATGGTTGGTGGGCTCATCCAGAATCAACAGGTTTAAGGGCCGGGCAAGCAGCGTTGCCAGCAGCACCCTGCTCTTCTCGCCGCCCGACAGCAGCTTTATGCGCTTCTCCACAGCTATCGCCCTGAAACAGAAAGGCTGCGCAGAGGTTTCTGACCATGCCGATAGTTGCCATGGGGATGGCGTCCTGCACGGTCTCATGCACGGTTTTGTCAGGATGCAGCAGATCCATGGCATGCTGGCTGAAATAGCCAGGCGATGACATTTGCGCCTATCGTGAGGCTGCCGGTTGTAGGCTCGGTCTGGCCAGCCAGCACTTTCAGAAAGGTCGACTTGCCCGCACCGTTGACGCCCACCACGGCGATCTTGTCCTGCCGCCGGATTGTGCCCGACACGCCGCCAAAGACGGATTTCTCCGAGCCGTCATCATGCTGCCACACCTTGCCGAGATTCACGATGCGGGCCACATCATCGCCCGAGCGCGGGGGCTCGGCAAACTCAAACGATACGACCCGCTGCTCGGGCGGCAGCTCGATGCGCTCGATCTTATCTATTTTCTTTACCCGCGACTGAACCTGTGAGGCATGGGAGGCCCGGGCTGCAAAGCGCGCGATAAAGTCCTCCTCCTTGGCAAGCATTTCCTGCTGCCGGCGGTAGCTTGCCAGCAGCTGCTCGCGCCGTATCTCGCGCTCGCGCAGGTAAAAGTCATAATTGCCCGAATAGGTGGTGAGGCTCTGGTTGGCAACCTCGATAATGCGCGACACGATGCGGTTCATGAAATCGTGATCATGGCAGGTCATGAGCAGCGCACCCTTGAACTGCGTTACAATCCAGTCTTCGAGCCAGACGATGGACTCTATGTCTAAATGGTTGGTGGGCTCGTCAAGCAGCAGCACATCGGGGTTGATGGTGAGTATTTTCGCCAGCTCGATGCGCATTTTCCAGCCGCCGCTAAACGACTCGACAGGACTGCCGTAATCATCGGGGCCGATGCCTAGGCCGGTCAGCACGGTCTGGGCGCGAGACTCAAGGTCATAGCCGCCGCTGTGCTCGAACTGCTCCACGGCATCGCCGTAGCGCTCCAGCAGTTCGGCCATGGCATCCTCACCCATGGGCTGGGCCATGACCTGCTCCAGGTCGCGTATTTCCTGGCCAAGTCTCACGACATCGCCCACGGCAGACATGACCTCGCCAAGGGCCGAGTTGCCTTCCATATCGCCCACATCCTGGGAGAAATAGCCGATTTTGGTGCGCTTCGGGACTGAAATATCACCCGAATCCGCCTCCTCCTGACCGGTAATGAGGCGGAAAACCGTGGTCTTGCCGGCGCCGTTGGGCCCCACCAGACCCGTGCGCGTGCCGGGAAGAATCTGGAGGCTCGCGTTCTTGAAGAGGATCTGCGAGCCGTGCTGCTTGCTGATATTGGTAATGTGAATCATTATAGCTGCTCCGGTAAAACATATATAATACCATGCAAGGCACAGCCGGGCAAGGGTTTTGGGGAAATTGAACCCTGAACCATACATTTGTTGGGTTCTCCCTTATGCCTGTACTTCTTCGCAAGCATGTGTTTTGCACAGGTTGTGTTGAGTAGTACGAAACCCAACGGTTTATTTCGGGCTTAACCCAACTCTGGATGTCGGCGTCCGCCTGCATGACGAGAACGAAGTATTGTCAGGCTTTAAAGCTCTCTACCTTCGGTTGAGATGACAGAAAAAAGTGGTCTGAAGTAAAAAAATTCTCTAAAATCAAAAACAGCATACATTATGAACATAAAAATCGTCAAATTCTGATCTAAAAGTATACATAAAAACCATATTCGCTTTAGCCCTTTAGCCTGTATTCGTTTCTTCTCCGCCCCCATCCCTGACCGTAAAGAAAATAAACCTATAAGAACCTTAATTAACTTCACTATATTTATTTAACCCGCCTTCAGGATAAACTGGTGACGCTTATACCGCACTTCCCTATAAGGCATACATCAGAAAAATCTGAACAGTAGAAAGGCTTTTTATAGATTTTGTTCATAAAGAAAACACTACTATGTATATTTTTTTTACGTATTTAAATTTTTCCTCTTGACAGTGTTTAATTCTTGAAATATAGAGAAGGTAGTTTGTTAATTTTCTTTACCTATTCACTTAACAAGGAGGAAAAAAATGGGACACGGACCAGCAACACAATGGGGAGAGGACAAGGCTTCCGACTATAAAGCAAGGCTTGGGGTATATCTATTTATATTCTATGTCCTGGTTTATGGCGGCTTTATCGTCATCAATGTCATGAGCCCCAAAACCATGGGCATTATCGTAATGGCGGGGCTGAATCTTGCCTGCGTCTACGGTTTCGGCCTGATTCTCTTAGCCATCATCATGGGCCTCATCTACAACTACATGTGTACCCAAAAAGAATATGAATTGAACAAATAACTAAAAGGGGAGACAGACAAATGACCTACATTGCATCACCACTGGCTATCGGTATATTCATAGCTTTCGTGCTCGGCGTTCTCGGGCTTTCATCGTACTTTGCAAAAAAAACACAGTCCTCCAAGGGCTATTACGCTGCCGGCGGCAATATTCACTGGGCAGTTAACGGCATAGCCTTTGCCGGCGACTATCTTTCAGCCGCATCGTTTCTCGGCATCTGCGGCATGATCGCGTTTGACGGGTATGACGGCTTTCTGTATTCAATCGGCTATCTTGCGGGCTGGGTCGTGGCGCTGTTTGTTGTTGCCGAGCCGCTCAAGCGCTTCGGCAAATACACCTTCACCGATGCGCTCAACTACAAGTTCGGGTCCAGGGGAATCATGCTCACGGCAGCCATCAGCACGCTGGTTGTTTCCGTGTGCTACCTGATTCCCCAAATGGTCGGAGCAGGCGACCTGGTAACCCCGCTGCTGGGGCTTCCCCACTACATGGGGGTTATCCTTGTCGGGGCCATCGTTATATTTATAGTTGCGACTGCCGGCATGACATCAACCACGTATGTGCAGTTTATAAAAGGCGGCCTGCTGATTGTTTTTTCAACCATCCTGACGATCAGCATTTTCGTCAACGGCATTAACAACCCTCCGGATGCAAACTATCACCAGTTTAAAACCATTAACGCCACCGTGGCAAATGACGCAGTTACTGCTGTGGCAGACCCGGCATATACCGTCGCCGGAACCTTCAAGGACGGCACGAATCTATTTGCAAAGCTCACCCGGGACGGCATTGCCAGCTGGTGGAGCGTGGGCGCCAAAGACGGCGGATCGGTTCTCAAGGAAGCCCTTTCCCTGACAAAAACCGCCGACGGCAAAATTCTGTATAACGGCGAGCCCAAGGACGCAAAAAAATTCTTCCAGGTCGGCCATGCCAGCAAAATTATCGTCGACGGCAAAGAGGTCGATAAAACCGGACGCTCTCATGCCCTTTGAATTTCTGGCAACCATCGAGCGGTCCGAAGTGGTGCGCTTTGCCAAAGCATCTGTCAAGGACGGCGGCGACAAGGTCACCATCTGGCGGCAGAACCCCACATCGGGCTCCGACATCATGCGGCCGGGCCTGAAGTTCAAGGTCGATAAGGGCGCAGATTTCATGTCGCGGCTGAACTTCATTTCGCTCATGATAGCCCTGTTCTTCGGCACCTCGGCCCTGCCCCATATTCTCATCCGCTACTACACGGTCTCGAGCCCCAAAAATGCCCGCAAGTCAACCATTGTGGCCATCGGCTCCATCGGCTTCTTTTATATACTCACCCTGTTCATGGGCCTGGGAGCCATGATGTCGGGTGTTCTTGACATGGAAAGCAGTAATATGTCGGCGCCGCTGCTGGCGAAATACTTCGGCATTACCATCTTTTCATGCATTTGCGCTATCGCATTTGCCACAGTGCTTGGAACGGTTTCAGGCCTCATCGTTGCCGCCTCCGGCGCGGTGGCCCATGATCTTATGACGGGATTTCTTGGCATAGAGATGACGGATAAGGGGCAGGTGAAGGCAGGCAAAATAGCCGCTGTTGTCGTCGGCGTCATCGCCATTATTCTGGGCATTTTATGCAAAGGCATGAACGTTTCATTTCTGGTCGGCCTTGCCTTTGCGGTTGCCGCCTCGGCAAACCTGCCGGCCATCACCATGCTGCTGTTCTGGAAAAAGACGACCTCCAAGGGCATCGCTGCATCCATCGTGGTGGGCATGGTCACGGCGCTCGGGATCATTCTGCTGTCGCCCAGCA
The DNA here is from genome assembly GCA_963718965.1 of uncultured delta proteobacterium. Classification (GTDB taxonomy): domain Bacteria; phylum Desulfobacterota; class WTBG01; order CAIYCZ01; family CAIRTM01; genus CAIWCT01. Next base: position 32,505 of record CAVRBJ010000004.1, read on the forward strand.
CCTATGTTGATCTGTACGGCCTGCCCAAAGCCTCAGCGCCGATACCGCTTGACAACCCGGGCATCATTTCAATTCCCCTGGGCTATATAACACTTATTGTCGTATCGCTGTTTTCGCAGAAAAAAGCCGCCGCCTGAACGTACAGGAAGGCTGCTCTGATGCATACGGTGGCGGGGGAGAACAGCAAAAGGGGTGTTCTCCCCCGTTTTCTTAAGAGCCGGCCGCGTCAGCCGGGGCCGAATTGTTTGCCTGTGCTTCTTGACAGGAATGCGGTGCCCCGTGTATTCTGTCTTGCACACGGCAGCAGCAGTATGGGCTCAGCAGAGGATTAGCAGGGTGTTGAAAAAGTCACTAGGAGAAGGCTGTTCAAAAATGCTCAGATGCAAGGCGCGCGTGTCTGTGACACCTGCTTGCAGGAAATCATGCGAAATGAGGCGTACTTTTTGTACGCCGCAGTGAAGCACGATGAGCGCAACGCAGCAGATGGGCGTTTTCCAACAGCCGGTTAGAGGTTTACGCGATGTTTGCCCCGCACATATCAACCCAGTGGAAATCATTTGCGGCACGGTTCGTTTTCCCGACGGCTGTCACCATAGCGCTGTTTGTCATCGCCTTCTTTTCCATTATTATCCCCGCCATTGAAAAAAGCAGCATGGACCGGAAGCGGGAAATGATCCGCGAGCTTACCAACTCGGCCTGGAACATTCTCGCGAAGCTCGAGCACGACGAGCAGCAGGGCCTGCTCACGCGGCCGCAGGCTCAAACCCAGGCCATCGAGCAGATCAAGAACCTGCACTACGGCCAGGAGATGAAGGATTATTTCTGGATAAACGACATGCACCCGCGCATGGTTATCCACCCGTACCGGACCGATCTCAATGGCAAGGACCTTTCCGACTACACCGACCCTGAGGGCAAGCGGGTTTTTGTCGATTTTGTCGATCTGGTGAAGCGGCAGGGGGCCGGCTATATGCAGTACATGTGGCAGTGGAAGGATAAACAGGACCGCATTCTTCCAAAACTCTCCTATGTCAAAGGTTTCCAGCCCTGGGGCTGGATCATCGGAACCGGCATTTACATCGACGACGTCCAGGCTGAAATCAGCGAACTAACACGCAACCTTTTTGAAATTTCCTTTTTCATCCTGCTGATAATCTCGCTGCTGCTCGCAAGCATCATCAGGCAAAGCTACACCACGCTCAAGCAGCAGCAGCTGGCAGAGCAGGCCCTGCGCGATTCTGAAGAAAAATACCGCACCCTTGTTGAATCGGCTGGCGAAGGCATGCTCATGGCCCTTGAAGGAACCTACATGCACGCCAATCAGACAATAGCGGCCATGCTGGAATACGATAAAAGCGATTTCGCAGGCATGCCGGTGCGCACGGTTCTGGCGGAATCAAACGACCAGCAAAGCAGCAGGTTCCTGGATGAGCTGCTTGCCGGCAAATCGGTTCCCGCAACATTTGAAGCACAACTCAAAACAAAATCAGGCGGAACCAAAGATGTTATTCTGTCGACATCCCCGATAGAAATCGGCGGTAAAACCGGCTTCATGGCCGTTGTAACCGATATTACCAAACGCAAGCAGGCAGAGGATGCCCTGGGCCGCAGCGAAGAGAAATTCAGAACACTTGCCAACAATCTCAATGTGGGTATTTTCCGACGGACCATCGGCCCGAGCCCGAAATTTATCGAAGCAAATCCAGCGCTGGTGGAACTGCTGGGGTACGAAAGCAAGGAAGAGCTGCTCCTCACCCCGGTCATAAGCCTGTACTGCAGCCCCGAGGACCGTAAAACCCTTGAGCCGAAAGTATCCGCCGAAGACCTAAAAAGGGAGATCGTCCGGCTCAAGAAAAAAGACGGTTCCGTATTTACCGCTTCCATCTGGGGTGTCATGGTTGAAGACGAAGACGGCTCGCCGCGCTACTGTGACGGCATCATGGAAGATATTACTGAGTTGCATATGAGAGAGGAGGAGAGGGAAAAGCTCCTTTCCGAAACGCAGTCGGTTCTGTTGTTTTATAATCAGCCCCTTGGCGGCCTGCCCTGTCGTCAACCGGCACTATGCCTTCCCGGCATGCCGATCGGGGAAGCGGTGCGCATGATGGAGCAGCAGCACAACGAGGTCCTGCTGGTCCGCGATTCAGAGGGAAGGGACTGCGGCGTCATCACCGACCATGATCTAAGGAAGGCCGTGATGCTCCTGCACGAACATGAGGACCGGCCGGTAGCCGAGATCATGTCGTCTCCCGTTATTGCACTGCCGGGCAATGCATCGGTACTTGAGTCCTGGTGGCTTATGCAGAATAAGGGCATTGCCCATCTTTTCGTCACCGATACCCATGGCGCCGTCATCGGCTTAATCAACAGCAAGGATATAGCAGCCATTCAGAAGTATTCGCCAGCGGTGCTGCTCTGGGAGATACGCAACGACACGTCTCCCGATGAAGTGATCAGGCATAATGAGGTTCTCCCCTATCTCATAACGACCCTCATCAAAAGCGGCGCAAAGCCAGAAAGCATAAACCATCTGACGACCATCGTGATCGACACGATTCTGCAAAAGCTCATAGAATTTGCCATCCGGGAACTGGGCACGCCCCCGGTGCGGTTTGCTTTTCTGGTATTCGGCAGCGAGGGCAGGCAGGAACAGACCCTCATGACCGACCAGGACAATGCGATTATTTTTGACGACTCAGCCGCCGACCTGGAATCATCCGTTGTTCAGGCATATTTCATCAAGCTGGGCACCATGGTCTGCAGATGGCTGCACCAGGCCGGGTATCACTATTGCGATGGCAACAACATGGCGCAAAATCCCCAGTGGTGCCAGCCCCTTACCGTATGGAAGCGGTATTTCAGCCAGTGGATTCATGCGGCTTCGGCAGAAGACCTCCTGAAAACAAAAATATTTTTCGACTTCCGCTGCGCCTATGGAGATGACGGCCTTGCTGCTCAGCTGCGGGATTTTCTTGCTGCCATGGTAGCCGATAATCAGAGATTTTTCCAGCTTCTGGCCCGCAATGTCCTGCCGCTAACCCCGCCGATCGGGCTGTTCGGAAATTTTGTCGTAGAATCCGTGGATGAGCATCGCAAGGCCTTTGACATTAAAAGCGCCATGATGCCCATTGTCGACTATGCCCGCATCTACGCGCTCAAGCACGGCATACAAGCCACCAACACGCTTGAGCGGCTCAGGGGGCTGCATGAACGCACGGTGCTGTCAGTTCAGAATTACCAGGAAATGGTGCAGGCATACAACTATCTCATGCAGATACGGCTGCAGGTTCAGGCTGCGGCAATATCTGCGGGGAGCGCAAAGCCCGACAATTATGTCACTCCTAAAAACCTGACCTCTATCGAGCAAAAGCTTCTCAAGGAAATTTTCTCGCAGATAAAAAATTTCCAGGCAAAGCTGAGCTATGATTTCACCGGCCAGATCGGAGGTGTCCAGTGATTCTGGTAACCTGCGACACCCATTGCTACTATGACACCATCAACCAGCAGCTTGCCTATGCTGAAAACGTGCTCGGCCAGACGATCTCCTGCATCATTCACCTGGGCGACTTCGGCATCTACAAATCCCATCTGCACGACTTTTTCATTAAAAAAGGGCAGCATTTTAATCGGCCCCTTTATTTTATCGACGGCAACCACGAGGATTTCAATGCGCTTGAGCAGCTTACCAAAAAGTATCAGGCCTTTTTCACCTATCTGCCCCGCGGCACTGTTCACTGCATAGAGGGCTACCGTTTTCTGGCTCTGGGAGGCGCGGCCTATATGGACTCTATGATTACCGAACATGGGGCAATCATTACCGATCAGCAGATCAATGCATGCCTGGCAATTGCCCGGACGCAGGTCGATATTGTTTTGACCCATGATTGCCCGACCGGTATCGGCATGCCCAATACCCCCGGCATGGACCATTTCGGATCTACCGGATTTCCCCGCAGCCAGGAACTGGCAGCTCATTTCAAACCGAAGCTGTGGCTGTTCGGGCATCACCACAAATGGTTTTCCAGCAGGGACAGCCATACGGCCTACTATGGTTTTGAGGGGACATGGAAAGGCTTCGGGCTTCTGGATGCTGATTTCAAGCTGACCATTATCAAAAACAGGCTTGCGTGGGAAAAAACACCGTTTATAGAAAAACTGCTGGCGAAATTAAAGATCATTCGGCCTGATGGCCCCCAGCAGTCGACTGAATCAGGCTGACAGGCAATCGGCGCAGTTACCCTTTAGGTGTTGAATAGAATAAAAATATTAGAGAAAAGCTCATGATATCTCCGCATATAACATTTCCCTGGAAGTCATTTTTGTGGCGCATTGTCGTTCCCACAATACTGGCCTTCATTCTGTTTATTGGCGTTATTTTTGCCTTTATAATCCCGACCATCGAAAAAACCAGCCTGGAGCGCAAGCGGGAAATGATACAGGAGCTCACCACCTCGGCATGGAATATTCTGGCGAAGCTTGAAAATGATGAGCGCCAGGGCCTGCTCACGCGCGCCGAAGCCCAGCGCCAGGCCATCGACCAGATTAAAAACCTCCATTACGGCCAGGCCGTTAAGGACTATTTCTGGATCAATGACATGCATCCCCGCATGGTCATTCATCCCTACCGCAATGACCTGAACGGCAGGGACCTTACCGACTACATTGATCCTGACGGCAAACACGTGTTTGTCGAATTCGTCAAAATCGTCAAGGCAGCAGGGGTCGGGCTTCATACAGTACAAATGGCAATCCTATGATAACCAGAATCTCATCCTGCCGAAAATTTCCTATGTGAAAGGGTTCATGCCCTGGGGATGGATTATCGGCACCGGCATATACATAGAAGACATAAAAGCCGAAATCGCAGAGATAACAAACCAGATAATCAAATTCTCCGTGGTCATTCTCATACTCATATCGCTTCTGTTGAGCAGCATTATCAGCATCAGCTATAAAACACACAAACAGCAGCGCGCAGCCGAGGAAGAGCTTAAAAAAACCAGGGAAAACCTGACGCTGACAGAAAAAATGGCCTCCCTGGGACGGCTGTCGGCAATGGTGGCCCATGAAATCAACAACCCCCTGTCCGGCATTCTTTCCTATGCCAAACTTTCCTCCAAATACCTGGGGCAGGAGCCGCTGCAGCCCGCAACCATTGCGGAAACCAGGGAAAATCTCATGCTCATAGCCGGTGAGGCAAAGCGGTGCGGCGATATCGTAAAAAACCTGCTGCTGTTTGCCAAGCGAACCATGGGCGAGGTCAAAGAGGTGCACCTCAATGAAATCATCGAAGTCAGCATTAAAATAATCGACCACAGCGCCAAAATGAAGAGCCTTGAGCTGTCTGCCGAGCTCGACGCGGGCGACGATCTCATTCAGTGCGACGCGGGAACGATTCAGCAGATACTTGTTTCCATGATTGTCAACGCTATCGAGGCATCTTCTCCGGGCAAAAAAATCATTATCCGGACCGATTACCGCAGCAAAAAAGCCGTAACGATCAAACTCATTGATTTCGGCACGGGCATACCGGCTGATGTTCTGCCCCATATATTTGACCCTTTTTTCTCCACCAAGGAATCCAACAAAAGCCTGGGACTGGGGCTATCGGCCGTCTACGGCATAGTTCAGCGCCACGACGGAATCATCAGCGTCGAGTCCTGCATGGGCAAAGGCACTGAATTCACGATCAAGCTGCCGCGAATCCAGAACCCGCAATATACGGAAAAACATTAGACAGGAGCTGTAACGCATGAACCCCTCAGATATTGGTATACTGGTTGTTGATGACGAAACGTCCGTGCGCGATGCGCTGGGCAAGTGGTTTAAGTTCGACGGCTATCGGGTTGATACTGCCGAAGACGCCAACACCGCACTGCAGAAGCTCCAGGACAGCCCATGGGACATCGTGCTGCTGGACATTAAAATGCCGGGCATGGACGGCGTCGAGCTGCAGCGAAGAATCAAGCAGATCGACAAAAATATCATCACCATCATGATTACGGCCTTCGCCTCCGTCGAGACAAGCATTCAGGCTTTGAAGGAGGGCGCTTTTGACTATATCGTCAAGCCCGTCGACCCGGATGAAATGGGGCATCTGATCAGGAATGCCGTTGAGCAGCGCAGGCTTTTGTCGGAAAACATGCAGCTGCGGCGGCAGATCGAGGAAATATCGTTCCACGATGAAATAGTCGGCGCCAGCCCGGCCCTGAAAAAGGTCATGGATAAAGTCGCAACGGTTGCCAAAACCGACTCGACCGTCATGATCAGGGGCGACAGCGGAACAGGCAAGGAGCTCATCGCCCGGGCGATCCACAGCAACAGCAACCGCCGCTATTTCCCCATCATCACCATCAACTGCGGCGCCTACACCGAAGGGCTGCTGGAGAGCGAGCTGTTCGGCCACGAGAAAGGCTCCTTTACCGGCGCACTGTACCGCCGCCGGGGCAAGCTGGAAATGGCTGACAAGGGGACCGTTTTTCTTGATGAAATAGGCAATATCGGGATGAAGATGCAGATGGATCTGCTGCGCGTCATAGAAACCAGGCAGTTCATGCGCCTTGGCGGCGACAAACTGCTGAATGTCGATTTTCGCATCATTTGCGCAACCAATAAAGACCTGGAAAACGCCGTGCGCGAAGGCACCTTCCGCGAGGACCTCTATTACCGGCTCAATGTTTTCTCCATCGTTCTGCCGCCGCTGCGCGAAAGAAAAGCGGATATCCCGCAGCTGGCGCGGTATTTTGTCAAAAAATACGCAGAGTCCATGAATAAAAACGTTACGGATTTGACCCCGGAAACGCTGGAGATGCTGTCGCAGTGTGACTGGCCCGGCAATGTGCGCGAACTGCGCAATGTTATCGAGCGCGCCATGGTTGGCGCCAAAGGCACGCTGATTCAGCCGTCCGACCTGTCGTTCCCGTTTTTACAGGGCCCGGCGCGGTCGACCGATGAGAGCTCGATGGAAGACATTGAAAAAACCCATATACAAAAAATACTGGATCGCACTGGCGGCAATATTGCTCAGGCAGCGGGCATTTTAAAAATAAGCCGACTGACACTGTACAACAAGATACAAAAATACCATCTGAAAAAATGACCGGTGAGCTGACGGCGGCACATGTCCTGTATTGTTATAGCTCCCATCCAGACAGGCTCCAGATTCTGGCTGAAACCGCTTGAGGCGGGCATAAGCGCGGCATTCGGCTGCGCGTCGCGCTGCGTTGATATGCCCTTTGACCTTCAAAGCATCTTCGACCCCGACCGGCGGCAATACAATTCCTCAAAAATACTGCTGCAAATCATTGCGGCTCCCCCGCCGGCCGGAGCCACCCGGGTTCTGGCTGTTGCCGATGTTGATCTGTTTATACCGATTCTCACCTTTGTGTTCGGCGAAGCACAGCTGGACGGCATTGCGGCTGCCGTCTCACTGCACCGGCTGAACAGCAAATTTTACGGCCTGCCTGAAAACCGGAATGTCCTGACCGAGCGGCTGGTGAAGGAGTCGATTCACGAGCTCGGGCATACCTTCGGGCTGCTGCACTGCAGGCAGCCCGGCTGCGTCATGGACACGTCGACGTATGTGGAGGATATTGATCAGAAATCAGTGGATATGTGCGACCGCTGCAGGGAGCAGCTGAGGGTCAGGCAGCATCTTCAGGTCGAAAAAGAACGTCTATAATCTGCTCGTACTGCTCGGGGCTCAGCATGTCAGCAAGGCTGACGAGCAAATCACCCCCGTCCTGGAGGGTGGGCCCGAGGTCCGGTTCATGCCTGCTGAGCATGCCGGACCGCGTCATGGAAACCTCATGCTCTTTTTTCTGATACCACTCCATTGCTTTTCTGCCGAACATGAGCGACTTTAAATCATGCTCCAGATTGTCCGGCCTGATGGTCACGAGCCATCCCTGACCCCAGGGCTCAGCGGCAAGGGCCTGCGGTGAAGTTTTCAGCCCCTGGTTGACGGACAGGACCGTTCCGGTCAGGGGCGACACCAGCTCCACAATATGCTTGTGCTGAATAATATGGGCAAAGCATTGGCCCTGAACCACGGCGTCACCCGCCTGTGGAAGAACCACAGTCTTGACCGGTGAGACCATCTGAGCAAGGATGCCGTCTATGCCGATGCGCACCTGATCGGCATCCTCGACCTTGGCCCAGCAGTGGCCGCTGTGATAAAAAAGAGCGGCACTTGCATGCAGAGAGTCCGAGGCGGATAAGGAGGCTGCAGCAGAAACCACTTCGCCGTGCCCGGCGCTTGCGTCAACTGCAGCCTCGTTTCGTATGACCTGATCGAAAATACACTCTTCGCAGCGATAATCACGGGTGCACAGCTTGTAGGAAATGAGCCCGCTGGTCATCCAGACGCACTGTTTTTCCTCTTCAGGAATCATATGACAGATTTTTTTCTTCATACCGAAACTCCGCTGCTGTGCATGCTTCCTGTGACCGCTGGTCAAACCCTTACTTGTTCTCTTCTTCTTTTTTAATCTTTTCGCCGCCGTCAGCCATGGTATATCCCAGGCCGGGCTGGAACACAGCGCCTTCCGGGACAGACTTGGGTGCCATGGCAGCCTTCGGGGCCTTCAGCATAAGTGCAAGGACTGTGCCTGCGCTGAGCATGGTTGCTGCGATAAGCAGCGATGAGGTATAGCTGCCCGTTGCTGCATACAAAGTCTGCTGCACTCTGCTCATAACAAACCCGCCGACGCCCCATGCGGTAAACAGGATGCCGTAGTTGACGCCGAATGATTTCAGTCCCCAGCGGTCCTTGGCAAATGACGGAAACAGGGACAGGTTTGCACCATAATTAAAGCCGATAAACGTGGCGAGCAGAACAATCAATAAAGCGCTGGTTCCCTGCGAGCTGACCAGGGGGATGGCAGCAATCATTAAAATAGCCTGAAAAATAAGAACGCCTGCAAGAGTGGCATTGCGGCCGAACTTGTCGGAGGCGATGCCGGCGATAACGCGGCCGCCCGCATTGCCGATAGCCATAATTGCTACAGCCACAAAAGCCGCTGAGCCCATGCTCTTCTTGGCCATTCCCGCGACGCTGCCGATAACCATCAATCCGGCGCCTGCGCCGATGAAATAAATGGCCCACAGCATCCAGAAATCAAGGCTTTTCATAACTTGGGAAGGAGGGACATCATTTGCAGCCACGGCTTTCTTCTTCTGTGCAGCAGCACCGCCCGGTACATAACCTGCCGGAGGATTAACCAGAAAGGTTGAAAGTCCGCACACAACAACAATAAAAGAAACGGCATAGACGAGCATTGCCTTGCTAACACCGAAACCATTTATTAAATATTCAGACAGCGGTGCAATATAGACAGGAGCCAGGCCAAAGCCTGCAACAACCAGTCCGGCGATCAGACCTGTCTTTGCCGAAGGGAACCATTTGAGCGCCGGCGGGGTTGCAGAAGAATAACCAAAACCAATGCCGGTTCCGGCCAGAACGCCAAACCCGAGCACCCAGCTGATATAGCTCGATGACTGCGAAATCCACAGCAGTCCCAGCCCGACCATAATGCCTCCAAGAAATGCTGTTATCCTTGGCCCGAATTTATCCTGACACTTCCCGGCAAGAATCATTGAAAAAGCAAAAACAAGGCAGCATACTGAATAGGGATCATTCAGCTGAGATAAATCCCAGTTAAATGCGCCTTCACCGCCTGCTTTTATGGATTTCTCTATCGCGCCTTTAAACATACTCCAGGCATAGAGTATTCCAAGGGCAAGATTAATCCCCAGTCCGCCACATGTTACCGACCAACCTTTGTTTTTAACAGCTTCCGACATTGTTTCCTCCTTCTGTTCTTACGTTAACGGATTTTTAATTAAAAATGGCTATTTTTTTTAGTTCAAGCATCTCTGTTTCCATATTCTTTATATACAATAAGCATACCAAGACAAGATTACTGTCGATTTATTAATCAAAAAAGTATTTAAGCTTAAAAATTATATTAAATTTTATAAATAAAATGTTTATAAAATAAACAAAAAAGCACCTGGCACAGGGACTGCTTGTTCATTTTATTTACACTAAAACAGGTTATTCTCTGCCGCTCTGAAAAAAATATGGTAAATTAAACCTTTAGGGGAATCTGGTGCTGTTTAGATTACAAACACAAATGTGTTTGTTTTTTGTATTTGTGTTTCTTTTTTTAGGGGGGGTAGTTATTGCAGTATTAATAAAATAAATGGCGAGATTGAATTAAATTTTCCACAGAAGCCGCAGAAGGCCGTCAAGAATAGTCATTGGATGCGGAGGACACCCCGGAATATATAAGTCGACCGGCAGCACCTGGTCGGCGCCGTTCTTGACTTCCGGATGATCCGGTATATCCCGCCGGAAACCGCGCAGGCGCCTGCGGCGATAACCAGTTTGGGCCATGGAACTGCATCTGTACGTTTTTTTTAGAGCTGAAACCATATTGCTGGAAACAGGGCCGGGGTAATAAGCAATCCGTCGGCATGGCGGGGGGAGGCCACAAACTGTATGCCGAAGCGGCCCAGATCATAGACAACGGTGCTTAAAACATTGGTGTCTGCCTCACAGGCATTGCATCCGCCAGCGCTTACCTGCCGCAGTTTTTAAGGACCGGCTGAAAAGCGCCCTGCTTTTATTATCCAGAAGCTTTGGCCAGCAGCAAAGTGGCATGCTCCAGAACCAGATTTTCGCGTTTTCGAACGCTGAGGCGATAGTCCTGCGAAAAGCGTATCCGCTTTCGAAGGGCAGACCCGGGCGCAGGCGCCGCAAAACAGGCAGCGGCCGAGATCAATGTGTAATCCTTCGGCGAGCGCATCAGTCGGGCAGACATCTCTGCACAATCTGCAGTCTGCGGGGCACGTGTCCCTATCCAGCACAGGCAGTCCCCGAAACCTGTCCGGAAGCGCCGGTTCTGTTTTTGGATAAGCAGTTGTTTGATGCCCCTGTTTCAAAGAGGCGAGCAGTACTTTCAGCATAACATCAGCTCACTCGTCATGGCCGCAGTATGAAAGATTAAAGCTTTTATTGCACAGCGGAAAATCAGATATCTGCTGATTTCGCATGGCAATGGCAAGCCCCATCCAGTTATGAAAAGAGGGGTCGACAATTTTATATCTGCTGAAGCCGCCCTGCCCGCCGGTTATGGCGACATGGCAGATTTCACCGCGCCAGCCCTCGACCAGGGAAACGGCAAGACTGTTCGGGGCCGGCGTTGCGGGCACGGCCATGATGTCACCCGCAGGCAGCATCTCGAGCTGACCCAGTATGAATGTCAGCGATCGCTGCAGCTCAAGCCAGCGCACATAAGCCCTGGCAAACACATCACCCGTGCCCCAGGTCGAGACGGGAATCTGGGCAAACCGGTAAACGCCGGATGGAAAATCATAGCGCACGTCACGAACAAGCCCTGAAGCGCGCGCAGCCGGGCCGACAAGGCCGAGATCGGCTGCGGTATCGGCTGAAAGCGCACCCGTATGTTCAAAGCGCGCCATGACAGAAGGCGTTTCCCAGAGCAGATTGACGGCACAGGCAACATCTTTCTGCGCCTTCAGCAGCCTGTCTGTCAGCCTGGCCACACGCTCTGCGTCAATATCATACAGCAACGCCGCCGGGGGTCATGAAGCCCCTGCCAAAACGGCTCCCGCACAGCAGCGCCGTCATATTAAGAAAATCTCCGCGTATGCGTCCGCAATAGGAAGCTGTGGGCAGATAGCCGATATCGCCGGCAAGGGCGCCCAGATCGCCGGTATGATTGGCTGCTCGCTCAAGTTCAAGGGCGATGCCGCGCAGGGCCTGGGCCCTCGGCGGAGCCATGCAGCCGCTAAGTGCTTCCATGGCCTGGGCATAGGCTGTTGCATGGCCGATGGTCGTATCCCCGGCGAGTGTTTCCATATAATGCAGTGTGCGCTTGTTCGGCCCCCGGATAAGCGCCGGTTCAATGCCGCGATGCTGATAGCCAAGAGATATTTCCAGATGGTACACATCTTCGCCGTGGCACTGAAAGCGAAAATGACCGGGCTCTATGATGCCGGCATGCACGGGCCCCACGGCAACTTCATGGACCTCCTGGCCGTCAAGACGAAAAAAATCAGTTATACCGATAACCGGCTCAGCGCTTGAGGCAGCGGACATATAGCTTTTATGGAAACGAATGGGCTTGAGCCACGGATGGCCCTCGGGCAGAACACCCCACTGTTCATAGATTTCCCGTTCAAACCAGTGCACCTGGGGGCACTCGGGCGTAAGGGCAGGATAGGATACCTCGACCAGAGTTGAAAGAACGACAATCCGTGCGTGTTCATCATTGGCCAGAACGGCAAACATACGAAGCGCTTTGTCCGCGCACCCGCTTGTGCAGGCCTGGGGCAGGAGGCGCTGCTCCGGCACGCCGAAAAGGGCGCTTACTCTCGCGCCGCTCCGCACGCCGTGAAGAACCGCAACGCGAAAGGTTTCAGAAGGTAGCAACGGCACCTTGTCCAGGCCGAGGGTATGGGAAGTATCAAGCTGCATGAAGTTGGCTTCCATCATGGCGTAAATCCTGCGGCAGGAGCATAGACCGCTGCCCCGCCTATAACAGCTGCGGCCTTGTGCAGGACCGCCTGCAAGGGGGCAGGCATCCAGAGACCGAGGATCAAAAGAGCGGTCAGGGGGATATAGACTAAAAAGGATTCGTATGCAAAAAAACGCGCCGGGGCTGCCTTTTTGAGTGGGGGCTCACCCCAGGAGAGGGGGAGGACATACCCCAGCGCGCAGATAAAAACAACAGAAAGGCCCAGCAGGAAAACAAACGCTATGGCAAAGGCCTGCGTATCGATGGCTGCTTTTAAGATCAAAAATTCGCTCATGAAAAGGGAAAAAGGCGCAACGCCGATAAGTGCCAGTATTGACAAAAAGAGGCCCGCTCCCCAAACCGGGGACCTGCCGAGGGCACCCTTCATGTCCTGAATATCATAGGTGCCGCAAAGCTGCCCCATGCGGCCTGCCGCAAAAAAAGAAAGTGTTTTGCACAGGGAATGATTGAGCGTGTGAAAAAGGGCGGCAAAAACCCCCACCCCTCCCAGGCCCAAACCTAATGAGATGATGCCGATATGTTCGATGCTGCTGTAGGCAAGGAAGCGCTTTAAATTTTTTTGTGAAACGATAAACACAGCGGCAACAGCTATGGAAAAAAGCCCGAAGCCGGCCATCAGGCGCTGACACCAGCCGGTATTGCCGGTTGCAGCCTCAATAATGGGAATATACCGCATGATGCAGTACATGGCGGTGCTCAGGAGAAATCCTGAAAAAATGGCTGATACGGGCGAAGGCGCCTGCATATGAGCATCGGGCAGCCAGTTATGCATGGGCGCAAGACCCGCCTTGGTGCCGTAGCCGACGAGCAGGAAAATAAAAGCCGCTTTTAAAGAGCTTCGGATCAAGGCGGCTCGCATTTTCATAGAGCACCGTCCACAAAAGGGAGTCATGCGGCCCCAGCTCCAGGGCCTTGGTAGATACCGCAATGAGCAGCGTTCCCATAAACGCAAAGGCCATCCCCACCGAGCATATGACAATATATTTCCACATGGCCTCCATGGACTCACGCGATACCTGAATGCAGATGAGAAAGGCCGTGATGAGCGTGGTTGCCTCGATGCCGACCCACATGATGCCGAGATTATTGGAAAACAGCACAAGGGTCATGGATGCGCATGCTTCGCACCACAGCCCCGCAAACAGCCGCGCCTGCTTGCGGGTAAAATGGCCTGTGCGGAGCTCCTCACCGAAATAGGCCCAGGCATACACTGAGCTCAGACAGAAGACGATGAGCAAAATCCCGTAATGATAGGCTGAAAGGGGATCCAGAAAAAGCCAGTTTGAAGCTATAAAAATAGTGCCGTGCTGAAAAACCGCCCCTATGGCAACACAACCGGCAATGGCCGTGGTAAGCACGCAGCAGCACATGGCCCCCAGGGCTATGCGGGCGCTGGGCAGGATGGTGCAGGCAAAGCCAAGCACAAAAGGAATAAGCAGTGAAAGCCAGAGGGCGGATTCATAACGCATGGGACGTGGAACCTTTATCCTTTCAGTGAATCAAGCTGATCGGTGTCAAGATGATCGAACTGCCTGTTGATGTGAAATATCGCCACACCCATAACCACAACCGCCACGGCAGTGTCAAGCAGGATGCCGAGCTCCACCAGCACGGACATGTCAATAACTGAAACGATGCCGATGGCATAGATGCCGTTTTCAAGAATGATGAAGCCGAGACATTGCGAGAGAGCATTTTTCCGGGCTATGATCAGGAACAGCCCGGTAAGGACCGTAGTGAGCGCAGCCGGTATGACCAGGTGCATGCCGGCTGCAAGAGAAAGCGGCAGCTGTGCCCCGAGCCACAGCGCACCGCCAAGCATGGCCATGCCGGCCATCACCGACATGCTGTAGCCGACATAGGGGTCCATTTCTTTCTGAGCACTGGCCTCCCGGATGCTGCGGCGAAGCAGGTGCGGAAAAAGAAATCCTTTCAAAACAAAGCTTGCCCCTGCAATAAGAACAATGCGTGGCGTCAGGGCCTGCATATGGGCAAAAACGGTGAACACACCGAGCAGCATTCCCTGACCTGCGGCAACGGCAATGCAGGAGCGCAGGCGGCTGAGCCCCAGCAGGGCCATATTCGAAAGAATAAGCAGCATCATGGTGGTATCAATAAGGGGTATCACGAGCGGCCTACCTCATCGAAAGGATAAAAGCAAACAGCGCCAGTGAGCCAGCAGCTACGAGCAGCTGCGGCACCCTGATCAGCCGCAGGCGCGCCATGGTTGATTCAATAATGCCCACGACAACGGCCAGCAGAAACATCCCGACAAGCAGCGCAGCGCTGTTGAACAGCAGGAATTCTCCACCGATCACGGGAAGTATCAGCCCCACGATCACGGAGCCCAGCACCCATGCCTTCAGGGCTGCGCCGTACTGGATAAAACCGAAATCAGGCCCGCTGTGATCAAGCGCCATGACTTCATGAATCATCGTCAGCTCAAGATGCGTGGCGGGATCATCAAAGGGGATGCGGGCATTTTCACATAAAAAAACAATGCCCAGAGCGGCCAGCACAAGCACGAGTTCAGGGGAGGTTGCCGATGTTGCGCCAAGCAGCTCCGACAGCGACAGCGTTCCGGCTCTGCGGGCCACCGTGGCCAACCCCAGCAGCAGCGCCGGCTCTGCAAGAGCTGAGAAAAAAACCTCCCGGCTGGCGCCCATGCCTTCAAAACTTGAGCCGGTATCAAGGGCCGCAAGGACGGTAAAAAACCGCATGAGCCCGAGCATATAGGCAAACAGCAGAAGGTCGCCGGTGAAGGCAAGCGGTGCGGTAGCGCCGTTGACCGGAACAAGCGCAAGGGCGATAAGGGCAGAAGACAGGCCCACAATCGGGCCTGCGCGAAACAGCCATGAAGTGGTTGTGCTGTAAACGGCGCCTTTGCGCAAATTTTTATAGATATCGTAATACGGCTGCAGCAGAGGCTGGCCCGTGCGGCCGGCAAAAGCAGCCTTGGTGCGGTTGATGATGCCCCCAAGCAGCGGTGCGAAAACAAGGCCTAAAACAATATTCATATATCCGGCTGTCTGCATCCTCACCTCATCTGCCAGACAAGAAGGACGAGCAGCGTTATAACAATATAGAGCACATACAGATGCATGCTCCCGTGCTGCAGAACCGCAAATCGCGCAAACAGCCGCTTCACTCCTAAAAAGAGGGGCCGGTATGCTTTTGCATAGCCGATATCCCGGGTATGGGTTTTAAAAGCTGCCGCAGCCGGGAAATAGTGCTCTGAGAGACGCAGGTGTTTTTCTGTTCTTAAAAACATTCTGAAGAGATCCGTGATGGGCTGGGCAAATGACGATGCGCTGTATTGCATGCGAGGGGACGGGGCTGCGTAGCCGCAGTCCCAGGTGACGGAGCTTCCGACCTCCCTGCCCGAAAGCAGAAAGCGGCGCAGCAGGGCAAGCCCTGCCACAAGCAGCAGCAGAGCAATTGATCCGACCGTAATAGAGCCAAGGTAGCCTCCCGCTGCCGCAAGCTCGCGGCTAGCATCAAAACCAAGAATGCCTGAAACGACTCCTGACATGGCCGGTACGATACAGAAGCCGAAAAATCCCACGGCAATGCAGCCTGCTGCAAGCAGCAGCATCGGCGCCACCATCAGAGGCTTGGACTCATGGGCACCGGCAGCATCACGGGAGCGGGGCTCACCGAGAAAGACAATGCCGAAAGCCTTGGTAAAGCAGGCCGCTGCAAGCCCGCCTATGAGGGCCAGCCCGGCAACAGCACCGATAAGCGGCACAGCAACATCAGCGCCCATGGAAATAGCGCCGCGAAGCGAGCCGAGAAAAATTAAAAATTCACTTAAAAAACCATTCAGGGGCGGCAAGCCTGAAATGGCGACTGCTCCGATCAAAAAGCAGACACCGGTATAGGGCATTTTTTTGATAAGGCCGCCAAGATGGTCGATCTCCCGGGTATGCACAGCCTGAAATACGGAGCCCGCGCCCAGAAAGAGCAGGCCCTTGAACATGGCATGATTAACCACATGCAACAGCCCCCCTGCCATCCCCAGTATGGCAACTGAGGGCACGCCTGCGCTCCAGCCGATAAGGCCGACGCCCAGCCCCATCATGATAATACCGATATTCTCAACGCTGTGATAGGCAAGAAGCCCTTTAAGATCATGCTGCGCCAGGGCAAACAGCACGCCAAGCAACCCGGAAATAATGCCGATGGCAAGCACCAGCCAGCCCCACCACAGGGGCGGCACATCAAAAAAGGTCAGCATGCGGACTATGCCGTAAATGCCGGTTTTAATCATAATGCCCGACATAAGGGCGGAAACATGGCTTGGGGCTGCAGGATGCGCCTCGGGGAGCCACACATGAAAAGGGATGATGCCCGCCTTTGTTCCAAACCCGATAAGTGCAAGGATAAAACAGATGCTTGCCACAGGCTGCGGCAGGCTGTGAGCAAACCGGTCAAAGTCAAGGGATCCGGCATGCGTGCCGAATATGAGAAACATCGGCAGCAGGCAAGCCGTGCCCAGATGGGTGGCAACCATATATATCCATGCAGACCTGCGCACCTGCGGCTTTTCATTCTCAAAGGCCACAAGAAAAAAAGACGCCAGCGCCATTATTTCCCATGCTATGAGAAACAGGACCGCGTTGCGCGCCAGGCACACCAAAGCCATGCTGGCAACAAGGAGAGTATAAAAAAACCACGCAAACCCGAGCCGTTTTGTATCTTTGTATTTCATCAGATACTGCCCGCCATAGACGGCGGCAAGGGCTGAAAGCAGAAAAACAGGCAGAAGGAAAAACGCCGACAGAGGATCAAGCTCTATAAAAAAAGACCCGTACGGCATAATCCAAACAGAACGCAGCGACCGGGTGGCTCCGCCCATGAGCAACGTCCAGCGCGGGGATTATGCCGACAGCACAGCCAAGCACTGTTCCCCCGGCGCCAATACAGCTGCTGAGCCCGGGCTTGTTCCAGACTAGCAGAGCACCACAACCGCTTACAACAATAATCCCCAGGGCCAAAAGCAGCGGCAACACCGTTACAGCCCTCCTGCCGCATCGGAGGCTAATGCTGATTCCAGGTCGAGGACTTTTTGCAGTATCTCTTCACGAGGCCGCTGCTGTTGTATCATCTGTTTAAATTCAGCATCCCGTAGCACAAAGGACAGCCGTGACAGAAGAAACAGATGCGTGCGAACCGTTGGCGCAACAAGCGTGAACAGACAGTTGACCGGCTGCCCGTCAAGAGACAGAAAATTTATCGGCTTTTCCAGAAAGCAGAGCGTTATCATGGGCTGCGGCACATGCAGAACTATGGGATTTCGCACATGGGGTATTGCGATGCCGTCGCCGATGCCGGTCGATGACATTGCCTCCCGGGCAAGAAGAAACTGCAGCAGATAGGCCCGGTCGGCATCATCGGGGAACCTCAAAACCTCAACAATAGCCTTCAGCGCTGATTCTTTATCCGAGCCGCTTATTCGATAAAAGACCCCGCCCGCGGTGATCGCCTCCGTCAGGCTCATCGCCTGTGCGGATTCAGGCTCCTGAAATATTTCCACCGGTGCATTTAAGCGTCGTGAAGTTGACCATTCCAGAATTTCCGTGCGGTTGAAGCGATACTGGCCATTGATTCTATAGGCAGGTATGCTCCCCTCTTTTTATCCACCGGCGAATCGTCTTTTCCGTGACGTTTAAAAGTTCTGACAAATCTTTTATGGTCAGTCTCATTTTGCCCTATTTGATCTTAAAATAGACTAATTTTCTCAAAACTGGACATTGAAAGACAAAATAGTCCTTTAGACGCGTCTTGTCAAGCAGGTAAATCAGAAAAAAAGATGCCCCGCACTGTTTGCGGGGCATCAAGGAAACTATAGGTACACAGCAGTGCCGGAAATTGTTACTTGCCTGCCTTCATGGCCTCCAGTTCTTCCTTTTTGATAATGTTCTTCTGCACCTTCCCGATGGATGTGCGCGGAAAATCTTTTCTGAATTTCACAAAGCTCGGCACCTTGAACTTTGCCACCCGCTCGGCGCACCAGTCGATGATCTCCTTCTCCGTGCATGTTTGGCCGGGCAGCGCGATGACGCAGGCCATGACCGCCTCATCACGTATGACATCGGGCACGCCGATGACAGCCACTTCCTGCACCTTGGGATGGAGGCTGATGACATATTCGACTTCCGAGGTCGCAACGTTTTCGCCCGACCGCTTGATCATGTCCTTCTTTCTGTCCATGAAATGGAAGTAGCCATCCTCATCCATATGGGCATTATCGCCCGTGTACAGCCATCCGTCTATGATCGTTTCGGCTGTAGCCTGGGGGTTATTGTAATAGCCCTTCATGAGCGTTCTGCCCGGTACGCCCCGGACGACGATCTCCCCGACAGTGCCCTGGGGGACTTCATTGCCGTGCTCATCAATGACCTTTATCGCATTTTCCATGCGCGCCATGCCGATGCAGTTGCGCTTCAGCACGCCGTCTATGGGATTGATGGTGGTTGCGCCAAGCGTTTCAGTCATGCCCCACAGGTCGCACAGGGGAACATTGAAGCGCGTTTCGAACTCAATCCATTTTTCTTCGGGAATCGCAATGGCATACATAATCATCCTGAAATCATTCTGTCCGTCGAGCTCGGCTGGGGGCTGGTTTAATATCATTTTCACCGTTGCCGCGACGAGGCTCGATGTCGTTGCCCCATGCCTGCGCGCCTGCTCCATATATTTTGAAGCGCTGAACACCTCGGCCATAACAAGCGTGGCCCCTGCGGTGAGCGTGGGCATTGCCGATATGAACTGGCCGTTCACGTGAAACAGGGGCAACACGAGAAAGTGCCGGTCCGCAGGCACGACCTTCCAGGCCTGCGCGCCGAAGATACCTGAAAAAACCGCATTGGCATGGGTGAGCTGCACAGCCTTCGGCCGTGATGTCGTGCCTGAGGTGAAAAGCCACATCAGGTCCTCTTCATTATGGATCTTGACCGGCGCAAGCTCAGCCGGCGAGTCTTTCAGAAGGTCTGCAATCAGCACATGCTCAACCCGCCCGCGGACAGCTTCGGGCATTTCCCTGCGATAGAGCTCGACAATCCGGGCGCCGGGATAGCGGGGAGAGGTTCTTGTGAGGAAAAGATGGCCGATCTTGGGGCATTTCTCCGCAAGGCCGTTAAAGAGCTCCAGGTAGGCCGGCTCCGTAATGACCGCTACGGATTCTGAAAACTCAAGATAGTATTCAAGCTCGAAAGCGCCTGCAAGGACATTGGTGGGAATCATTACCGCGCCGATTTTCGCCAGAGCAAACCATGCAAAAAGATATTCCGGCGAGTTCACCAGGTGCACCGTGACCTTATCGCCTTTCTTAATGCCCTTGCTTAAAATAATGTTGGCGTATTTGTTGACAAGCTCATCAAGCTCTTTATAGGTATACCGGATGACATTGCCGTCGCGGTCTTCAAAAACAATGGCTTCCTTGGCGGCAAACTCCCTGCACTTAAACTCCAGTACCTCTCTTAAATTTTTTGTTCCGATTATGTCCATACGCGTATCTCCCCTTGTAAGGTTAGTATTAAATCATGGCGCCCTGAAGAAAGCTTTACCTGCTGTACGAGCACAGCGATCGTTAATAGTTCGCGTCGAATGGGCAGTTCATGATGCAGCTCATGCACTTGATGCATTTGCTCTGGTCAATGCTCGCGGGCTGGCCCTTACTCCATTTAATAGCATGAACCGGGCAGCTTTTGAAGCACACGCCGCAGCGCTTGCAGGCTCCGGAATTGACCACAAACTCGAAGCAGCGCCGGGCAGCGCTTCGCCGTGCATTTCTTCTCCCTGATATGCCCTTCGTATTCCTCCCGGAAATATTGCAGGGTTGACAGCACGGGGTTCGGGGCGGTCTGGCCCAGGCCGCACAGCGAGCCGTCCTTCACCATGGCGCACAGGTCCTCCAGCCGCTCGATGTCGCCCTCCTGGCCCGAGCCCTTGGTGATGCGCACCAGAAGCTCATGCATGCGCCGCGTGCCCTCACGGCAGGGCGTGCACTTGCCGCAGGACTCCTCCTGAATAAACTCCATGAAAAACCGCGCCATGTCGACCATGCAGGTATGATCGTGCATGACGATCATGCCGCCCGAGCCCATGATGGCGCCCACTTTTGCGATGGACTCGTAATCTACGGGGATATCCAGAAACTTTTCAGGCACGCAGCCGCCCGAGGGGCCGCCGAGCTGCACGGCCTTGAACTTGCGCTTCTTCGGGATGCCGCCGCCGATGTCGAAAATAATGGTCCGCAGCGTGGTGCCCATGGGCACTTCCACGAGGCCGATATTGTTGACCGCGCCGGTTAGGGCAAACACCTTGGTGCCTTTGCTCGTCTCGGTGCCGATGCCGGCGTACCACTGGCCCCCCTTCAGAATGATCTGCGGGATATTGGCATACGTCTCGACATTATTGAGCACCGTCGGCTTCTGCCACAGGCCCTGCACAGCCGGGAACGGCGGCCGGGGCCGCGGCATGCCCCGCTTGCCCTCGATGGAGTGGATGAGCGCGGTCTCCTCGCCGCACACGAAGGCGCCGGCGCCCTGGTAAATTTCGATATCCAGATCAAAGCCGCTGCCGAGAATGTTCTTGCCCGAGCAGCCCGTAGGCGCGGGCCTGCTCGATGGCGATGGTGAGGCGCTTGATCGCAAGGGGGTATTCGGCCCGGCAGTAGATATAGCCCTTTGATGCGCCGATGGCGCGGGCCTCGATGAGCATGCCCTCAAGCACCGCGTGCGGGTCTGCCTCAAGCACGCTTCTGTCCATGAAGGCGCCGGGGTCTCCCTCGTCGGCATTGCAGAGCACGTACTTTATGTCGCTTTCCACTTTGCCGGCAAACGCGAGCTTCTGGCCTGTGGGGTAGCCGCCGCCGCCGCGGCCGCGCAGGCCCGAGATCTGCACCTGCGAAATGATATCCTGCGGGGTCATGTCAAGCAGGGCTTTTGCCGCAGCCTGATACCCGCCGGTGCCGATATAGGCATCGATGCTTTCCGGGTCGATTCCCTTGTTGCGAAGCACGATGAGCTGCTGGTGCTTGAAGTACGGGTGCTCGTCGATATAGGGAACCGTGGCTGTTTTTTTAGGCGTCATGGGGCTCAATCCTCGCTACTGTGTCTGCCGCATCCGGACAAGGGCATACTGGCTGACCACGTCCCCGCCCTGTATGTGGCTCTTGAATATCTCCCGCATCTTGTCAGCGTTGAGCCCCTGGTAGATGACGGGGTCTTCGCCCGCGCGCCAGACCGTAATGTTGGGCTCGCTGCTGCACAGGCCCATGCACGCTGATATGATGACGCGAATGTCCTTTCTGCCCGACGCGGCGATCTCGCCGTTGAGGGCGTCCAGCACCTTCTGTCCGCCTGCGGCAATGCCGCAGGTGCCCAGGTGCACCGTCACCCTCACCGCATCGCCGTCGGCCGACGGCGTGCTTTCTTTAACCATCCGCTCGTGTATCTGGTCAAGCTGTGCGCGGGTAATTTTCTCCATGTTGTGACCCTTCTATTGGCTCGCGGCGCTCTCAGGTATAGTTTTCAAGAATCTTCAGCGTGCTTTCGGGCGTCACGCCGCCGTGCGTATCATTGTCCACAACGATGACAGGCGCAAGGCCGCAGGCGCCGAGGCAGCGAACCGCTTCAAGCGAGAACCGCCGGTCAGCCGTTGTCTTGCCAACCTCCAGGTCGTAGGCAGCCTGGATGCGGGCCAGCACCTCCCCGATGCCCTTGACATAGCAGGCCGTTCCCATGCAGACCTTGATGGTATGCCTGCCCTTGGGCACCATGGTAAAAAACGAGTAAAAGGTCACGACGCCGTAAATGGTGCAGCCCGCTATGTTGAGGCCCCTGCCGATATACTCCTGCAGCTCGACGGGCAGATAGCCGACGATCTCCTGGCACTCCTCGAGCACCGGTATCAGGCAGCCGGGCCTGTTTCTGTAGCGATCGATGACGGCGTCGATCCGCTGCAGGTCATCGTCGGTCAGGTCAGGCAGCAGAGCCTGTATCTTTCGTGCAGCTTGCATGCAAAAACATCTCCCTGTTCAATCGTGTTTCTTTTCAACTCTCACGGCGCAGACCTTGAACTCCGGAATTTTAGCCGTTGGGTCAAGGGCGCCGTTGGTGAGGGTATTCACCGCAGCCCGGGCATAATGGAAGGGGATGAAAATGGTTCCCTGCACAGCCTGGTCGGAAATGCGCGCCGAGGCTTCGATGGAGCCGCGCCGCGAAATAATTTTTATCTTCTCATTGTCGCTGATGCCCCAGTCTCGGGCGTCCTGGCCTGCAATCTCTACAAAGCACTCGGGCTCGCGCTCGTGCACGCCCGGCGACTTCATGGTCATCGTGCCCGTGTGATACTGATAGAGCACCCGCCCCGTGGTGAGATACACCGGGTACTCAGCGTCCGCAACCTCGGCAGGGGGCAGGTAATCGATGGCATGGAACACGCCCAGCCCATGGGTAAACTGATCGATATGCAGCCGCGGGGTGCCCGGATGTTCGGGGTTCGGGCAGGGCCAGGTCAGGCCGCCGGACTGCAGCCTGTCGCAGGTAATGCCGCCATAGGACGGGGTAAGGGCCGCGATCTCGGCCATGAATCTTTTCAGCCGAGCCGCAGCCCATGTCATAGCCCATGGCCGAGGCAAGGCCGGCCACTATCCGCCAGTCTTCCCGTGCGCTGCCGGGCGCATCGACAGCCTTGCGCACCAGCTGCACCTTGCGCTCCGTGTTGGTGAAGGTGCCGTCTTTCTCGGCAAATGATGCCGACGGCAGCACGACATCGGCAAGCTGCGCGGTCTCGGTCATAAAAATGTCCTGCACCACGAGCAGGTCGAGCTTCTGGAGGCTCTTTGCTGGCATGGGAAAGATCAGGGTCTGAAACCATGGGGTTTTCACCGATGATATAGAGGGCCTTCAGCTCTCCACTGTGCGCTTTGTCCATCATTTCCGTCGCGGTCAGGCCCGGCTTTGCAGAAAGCTCTTTAACGCCCCAGGCTTTGGCAAACTTTTCCCGCATCTCGGGGCTGTCCACCTTCTGATAGCCGGGAAAGACATTGGGCAGGCAGCCCATATCGCAGCAGCCCTGCACATTGTTCTGGCCGCGCAGGGGGTTCACGCCCCCGCCGGTCTTGCCCAGGTTGCCGCAGAGCATGGCAAGGTTGGCAAGGGACTTCACATTGTCGGTTCCGGTAATGTGCTGGGTTATGCCCATGGCATAGAGTATCGTGGAGGGCTTGCCCCCGGCATACATACGGGCGGCTGGCTGCGAGGATATCGGCCGGTATGCCGGTTATCTTTTCCGTGTAGGCCGGGGTGTATTTCTCAACAGCCTTTTTCAGAGCGTCAAAGCCCGTGGTGCGCGTTGCAACAAAATCCCTGTCATACAGGCCCTCGCTGATGATCACCTGCATCAGGCAGTTGATCCAGGCCACATCGGTCCCCAGGTTCTGCCGCAGCCACAGGGTGGCGTAGCGCGTTATGGGTATCCTGCGCGGGTCGATGACGATCAGCTTCTTGCCTTCCCGCGTCACGGCCCGCTTCACATAGGAGGAAAGGACCGGGTGGTTCTCCGTGGTGTTGGAGCCTGTTATGAGAATGACATCGGAGAGGCTGATGTCGGCTATCGGGTTTGTCATTGCGCCACTGCCAAACGCTGCGGCCAGACCGGCCACGGTGGAGGAGTGTCAAAGCCGCGCGCAGTGATCGACATTGTTGGTGCCTATGGCGGCCCGGGCAAACTTCTGTATCACATAGTTGTCTTCATTGGTGATGCGTGCGCTTGCCAGCACGCCGATGGAATCAGGCCCGCTTTCTTTTTTGATCGATGCAAGCCGTGAGGCCACAAGCCCGAGCGCTTCATCCCACGAGGCTTCCCGGAGCGACCCGTTGTCCCTGATCAGGGGGGTGGTCAGGCGCTGCCCGTCATGGATGAAGTCATAGGCAAAGCGGCCCTTCACGCAGAGGCTGCCGTAGTTTGGCGCGTCGGTGTCGGAGCCGGTCACCTTCACGACCCTGCCGTCCTTCACATGAAGATACAGCTGGCAGCCCACGCCGCAGTAGCCGCAGGTGGTCTTCACTTTCTGCAGATCCCGGACTTTGCCCTTGAAGCGGCTCTGTGTTTCGGCGAGCGCCCCCACCGGGCAGACGCGGACGCACTCACCGCAAAAGACGCAGTCCGAATCAGCATAGGCCCTGTCGCCCGTGGCGACGATCTTTGAAGCAACGCCCCGGTAGCCGCAGGATATGGCCTGGTTCACCTGCACCTCATTGCACGCCTGCACGCAGCAGCCGCACATGATGCAGCGGGAAAAGTCCCGGGTGATGAGCGTGTTGACCTCCACGGGGTGCTTCTGCGGCGCTTCCCGGTAATCGATCGTGTCTATCTTGTATTCATAGGCAAGGCTCTGCAGCCGGCAGTCGCCGTCAGCCTCGCAGGTGACGCAGTAGTGATGCCCCGAGGAGAGCAGCAGCTGCAGGTTCATCCTGCGGAATTTCAGTACCCGCTCAGATGCGCTCTTGACGACCATGCCCGGCCGAAGCCGGTGTTGCGCATGATGCCACAAGGCTGCGGGCCCCCTCGACCTCGACCAGGCACATGCGGCAGGCGCCTGTGGGCGTCGTTCCTTTCAGATAGCACAGGAAAGGAATTTTGATGCCGTTGCGCACCGCCACCTGGAAAATCGTCTCTCCGCTTTCAAAGCCGTACTGATTGCCATCGATGGTAATGTGCTGCTGCGTAGACATCGCAAACTCTTCTATACATGGTGAGTGATCATTAGGGCTGCACTGCCATCGGCTTAATCAGGCCCGGTGCGGATGCAAATCTATAACATGAACTGCTTTCAGCTGCGTGGCTTACTCAAACCATCCCCATAGACTATGGTTTCTCTGGATTAGATACATAACGACAATTTATCCGGATGTCAATTTTATATTTTGAAATATCATAAAAATGAAATATACTTTTTTTTACCACAAAACCACTTTAGATGCCGCACGGCTGAGAAGTCATACATACTACAATATGCATAAAGCAGGCTCATTGCCGGCCACGCTATCTCCGTCAGGCAGCATGCTGCTGCATCAGCCTTAAACGTACAGACCACTGAAAATATGGCTGTCGTGGCAGACCTCGGAAAAGATCCCCAGCACCTGCTCGCGTGTCATGCGCTCATAGTCTTCGCGGCGCGGCAGCACCAGCAGCCCGCCCGCATCAACCGCCCCCGGGCTCACAACCATATGGTCGGCGTCCTGGCTGAAATAGCAGGCCGGCCGATGCGCCTTGCGCGGCAGAAGCATGCCGATAAGATCAGTGCCGTCTGCGGCAATCAAGATATTAACAAGGGGCTCAGCCTGAGCACAGGTCACCTTCTTCAGGTGGGTGACGGCACGGCGCATATCCACCTCAAGTGCGGCAGGATGTGGACTGCGGCAGATAAAAACGCCGCGGCGATCAACATCTCCTGCAAAGCAGGCGCCCTGCCCTTGCATATCATCGATCTGTGATATGCCCATTCCCGCAGCCAGTAAAAGCTGCACCTGCGACACCAGCGGTATGCCGCCTGCCGGATATGCCTGAAAATGCAGATGGTCGGGGGCTGATGCGCCGCAGGCCGGGCCGTTATAGAATGCTTCGAAGCTGCCGTTCAGGTCTGCCACGAAAGATATCATTGCGCCAAGGCAGGAGCCTATCTCCTGAGGTCTGTGTTCCTTATGTGAAATGACCAGGTGGTCTGGCAAAGATAGGATAGGGATTGCACAGCATGAGCCAGCCGCCGCGGTATGCAAGCGCCCGCTGATCAGGGTACAAATTTTCAGGGCAGAGGAAACACGGGCGCTTTTCAATGGACTGCTTGTCCACTTTTGCCGAGGAGCTTTTCATCCGGAACGGGTTGTGCTGCAGCTCGACCTCAAGATCGGTGAGAAAAAACTTTTTAAACAGGCTCTGCCGCAGCCCATCGTGCGCTTCGCGCAGCTCGGGCCAGGTTGCAAGCTGCTGGCGTATAAATGCCGAAACCTTCTGTTCAAGCGACGGCTTGGCAAAAGCCAGATAGGGAGCCAGGAGCGCATCATCGGCAAAAATGTGTTTAATTAATTTCATTGGCTAAATATGTTTGATTGGTTTTAGCTTTTATAACATGCCTTTGAATTATCGGACAATGATATATTACCAGGGCAAACCTATAATAAATTTGTGCTGACTGCTGATCCAACATATGACGAAATGTTGCATTTTTAGAGAAAAAGCCTGGCCACCATATGTAGCAGCCAGGCTTTTTTTATACATTGAAAGAAGAGTCAGCTACCTCCGGCAGAGCCGGAGGCTTGCCGTTTGCTGGCCCCTCAAAGGGGCCTATTCGCAAACGGTGAAAAACAAAAACAAGATCAGTTGCGTTTTGCAGCTGTAGGGTGGGTGTAGCAAAGCGAAACCCACCACATGTATTCATGACCGTCAATGGTGGGTTGCACCCACCCTACCGTTTCTTCTTGCGGGTTTGACATCCATCATTTTCCCAAATTGCCTCTGCATACTCCCGGAACTGTCAAACTCTTGGAGTCCCCCAGCAGAGCTGGGGGTTTACCTGTTATTAATTAACGAACTCCATGTTTTACGGGTGCGTGCAAACCGCCTCGCAGGCACCCTGTCCGCAACCGCCGCAGTCGGGCGCCGGGTCGCAGCAATCTCCTGTGCTGTTATGATTCGCATCAAGCTTCCGGGGAGTATAAATATCCGGGCAGTTATCTAAGCGCATCAGGAACGCCATCATTATCACTATCAGTAAACACCGCAATAGGATAGTCATGCTTCAGAGATTTAAATTTTTTTCTACCGGCCAGATAGTACACGGTAAAATCGCTCGCGCTGCCGGCAAAAAGATATTCTCCCATCCTCGGCTTATTTCCATAAAAATATGCGCCTTCCAAACCGGTGCAATCAGCAAAAGCCTCATCCCAAATGCGGGTGATGCTTTCAGGGATGGTCACGTTAGTCAAACCAGTGCAATACGCAAACGCAAACTCCCCAATGGTAGTAACGCTGCCAGGGATCGTTACGTTGGTCAAACCGGCACAACCATAAAACGCCCACATCACAATGTTCGTAACGCTCTCAGGAATGGTGAACCCGCCGGATTTTCCGGCAGGATAGGCAATAAGCGTTGTTTTATCTGTATTGTATAGAACTCCATTCTGGCTGCTATAGGCAATGTTGCCCGGGTCAACATCTATGCTGGTCAAATTTTTGCAATACGCAAAAGCATAATTTCTAATTTTTGTAACGCTGTCAGGAATGATTACGCTGGTTATATCGGTGATTGCAAATGCTGCATACCCGATGCTCGTTACCGGCTTGCCGGCTATCGCAGGTGGAATAACAACATCTCCGCCCACACCGTCATAGAGCATGATTCTGATAGCGCCGTTAATTTCCGCGTAGTAAAAATCTCCCTCCTTGTTAAAATTTTCATACTGCTCTGCAAAAGCTGACGACGACAAAAACACAAACACTATTACTAACAAAATGCATGTCACTTTTCTGACTTTCATATACCCTCCTGCAAAAAATTGTTTTTATCCGCTGTCCGGGCACCTATCAAAAAGCTTTGACCTCGTTTTAATGTAGTTTGCAAGCAGGCAGGCCCCTACCCGCTTACAATCGAATATGTCATCACCCCACCTTTTTCTTTAAGTATTTTTCATAATCCCTTCCATGCCTCTGTTTGCTTCATTAAACTGCATATTTATCTCAAATGAGTCCCTGCAATGACTCAGCCTGCGGCTATAAACAAAACAGGCCTCTTCTTATGGATAAGGAGAGGCCTGCCGGTGAAAAACCATATATTAACCCCGGCAGTTCCTCTGTCCTTATCTGCAAGGACCGGTAACTTTGCGCACTACCCTTGCGGAATAGTTCGCCTTTTTCGGTTCTCGATCTTTCTTCTCTTGCTGCTTCACAACTGCAAAAAGAATATCGATTCCCTGAACTGCCTGTAAGGTGCCTTAAAAAATAATCGCGCTATCTCCAAAATGCAGCAAAGACAATTTAATTTCAACCGAGGCTGAAGGCCCTGCATTTACTCAGCCTGCGGCTATAAAACAAAACAGGCCTCTTCTTATGGATAAGAAGAGGCCTGCCGGTGAAAAACCATATATTAACCCCGGCAGTTCCTCTGTCCTTATCTGCAAGGACCGGTAACTTTGCGCACTACCCTTGCGGAATAGTTCGCCTTTTTCGGTTCTCGATCTTTCTTCTCTTGCTGCTTCACAACTGCAAAAAGAATATCGATTCCCTGAACTGCCTGTAAGGTGCCTTAAAAAATAATCGCGCTATCTCCAAAATGCAGCAAAGACAATTTAATTTCAACTGAGGCTAAAGTCCCTGCATTTACTCAGCCTGCGGCTATAAACAAAACAGGCCTCTTCTTATGGATAAGAAGAGGCCTGCCGGTGAAAAACCATATATTAACCCCGGCAGTTCCTCTGTCCTTATCTGCAAGGACCGGTAACTTTGCGCACTACCCTTGCGGAATAGATTGCCTTTTTCGGTTTGTTATACTTTTTCTCTTATTGCTGAACGCTATTAACAACTCTTATTTAACTATATAGCATATAAAAAAATAATTACAAAAAGTTTTAAGCCGTATTTCGAAAAATAGCGTTTTGTACTGGCACAAATAGACCCGTGCCCGTTATCGTCTGCCTAAAACTCCACATTACGGCTCACGTTTGAAAGATAGAGGTCAGAGAAATTTAAGATTATCAAACGCAACATGCAATAAATCAAGCAACAGGGGAATATGTATGTTCTTATTGAACTAATGGCAATAAAAAAGCCGCCAGGATGGCGGCTGTCGATATTTTTTTATCAGTATGTCCTTTTAAGCACGGCGACACGTCTCAAGCTATCAATCTCTGCAGGCAGTTTATTGTTTCCACCTTCAGTTCTTCAATCCTTGATAGTGGCGGCTACTTGGCGCGCAGAACCTCTATTACTACTTTACTCAAACGGTCCTGCAGGTTACATACAACCTGCCCCGTCTTTGTTCGTTGCAGGTCCAGTGATTTCCCGGTAAACCACCAGTTGATAAAGGCGCCAATGGCTGTCGCAATGACTGTTGCAATTTCTTTTTTGGTTAGTTTAGTTGCAATGAGTGGAGCCATAGTTGCCCGTTTTATCCCCTGATGATCAGCATATTGTCTGCATTTTAGCAACAAACAGTTAGCGAAATTTATTGGTCAACAGTATTAAGCAGTGGTCTGAACTCCGCACTTTCATTAATTCAACACAAACCTGAAAAAAAGGTGTCTGAAATGAATGATGCCTTCGAGAAGAATCAGGAAATACGTTCCTTGTCAAGAGAACACCCTGCTTTAGTGAAAACCTGCGTGTTGTTTTGACCTCTGGAGATCCTCGACCCCACAGAAAGGTCCATCATTTCTAAGGATAGGCATAAATCATTTTGCGCCTATCCTTTGCTATCAAAAACACTACATTACGGCTCTCAAGCTGGATAAATAAAAATCCTCAAAGTTACACTTTACCAAACTTAACATGCAATAAAATCAAACCGCTTTAAGACGATCAGAGCTGCCCGTCAATGGACGCCTGTTTACCAAATCAGCTCGGTATAATTGCTCAACTGCGGAGTATTTTTAACGACCTGCCGGATCATGTTGTCACTGAGTATACCCGTAAACTTGATGCCGCTCATCAACTCATTGAAGTGCTGCTTGGTCCACATAATTTCTGCCTCAGTAGCAATACGCATGCTCGTGTTCGGTATGGGTATGTCCACTGCAATAACAGCTCCTTTCTTAAAGCTTTCAGTGTATGGGAAGTGGACCTTCGCACCGCTTGAGCTCAGATTGGCGATCCGGCATTCCTGATTCTGCATGTCCGGCCCCTTGATGCCATATGTGGCATTGAGGTTGACATTGAAACGTTCCTTGGGGATCGGTGTGCTGGCAGGCATTATATGTTCCCCTGAAAATAATAAAATATCAACTCCGGTTTCTGCCACGGTTTTTTGTTAATGAGGAGCTTCTTGTCCATATCTTACCCCGCGTTGTTTGATCCAAGGCTATCGCTTATGATTATTCCTGTGTTCTTCATGGCTTAGCTTATCGGCGAACTTTTTAGATTCTGTAGGCAAATTCTGATCTAAAAGACCAAAGCCAGGAATATATATAGGACCGGGGCTATTGTGTATCAAGGCATGGGGCGGCGGTTTGGGGTGCGTGACTCCTGACTCTGAACGCTATATAGCAACATCTTGTGGTCTTGACTTGCTGCCCAAATTCCACATTACTGCTCTCTAACCGTACAAATATGCACCAGCAAAATTACACAGCACCAGAAAAACTATGCAATAAAATCAGGCTGCTTAACGTCGAACAAACCGGCTTAGAGCATTTAACAAAAATCTATAGCCATATTTTTTCGACTGTAATCTCGACCTAAAGCTTGAAACATAATGGTTTTTGTTTCCATTTCGAACGGGAATGTGAGTCCGAAGGTTGCGCCCTTGCGCATCAATCTTAACACCTTGGTTTTACTTCAGCCTAAGATTTCTCCCTGCGGTCGAAACGACAAATGGCTACAGTATTTTGATATTTGCTCTAGAAGCCACGCCGTGGTTAGGGAGCCTGTAGATGTTGAGATTGTATGAATGTGCAAGTATCTTGAAGGAGGAGGCGTGCAGGGAAAATGAGGGGGGAGAACATTCTCCCTGCACGTTTATGAGGAAATATTCTACTCTGTACTACTCTGCAACAATCCTTTCGCCTTAGGGTTCTGATTCGTGCAGGGAGCATGAAAAGGGGGGGGGAACACACTCCCTGCACTATCAGTTAAAAGATCGATTTCTTGCTGCTCAATTTCTTACTTCATTCTGATTAAAATATAGCATGCCAATAATTAAAAAATGGTTAAAACAGAATTAGAAAAATTTAATGTCATTATGGGTGCAAAAAAAACTAACTTACCAGAATGAGCAGGCTATTTATATAAGAACCCCTTTGCCCGCAGTGTTTATTAAAGCCGGCTGTCAATCATTTCAATAATGCGCCATGCCTGTTCTGAAAAAGGCTGTCCCGGGTTTACGGAAAGACATCCGTTAATTATGGAGGTGCACTGGTCCCGCGCGCTTTCATACTCCCCGTTTTTCAGGTAATGCTCAGCCATTTTAATTTTCGGATAATGCAGGCAGGGGAAATCATCAGCCAGGTTTTTCCATGCCGTGAGGGGATCCTTTATACCCAGATGGATCTCGGCCGCAGCAATCACGTACAGATCGTCATAGTCAAATTTAACTGCTCTGGCTCTCAGCGCCTGCGCCCGGGCTTCCCGGGGCTGCCGGGAGCGCTCAAGCGCCTGGGCATATTCCGTGTGGACATTTCCTGTTTCAGCAAGCAAAAAAGAGGCTTTCTTTAAATAGTCTTTCTGCTGAACAAGGTTGATTGATTGACCGGACTTTGTCCAGAAGTAGCTGCCAAGAGCCTGCCTGCCTCCTTCGGTAAAAAAAAGCACAAGGCATACAAGAAGAATTGCTTTAACCGCTGTGGAGTTTCTAATTATCACACTGTCAACTGCTGCATCGTCATACCAAATGACCGCCCAAAAAAACCACCAGATAAAAAAAGTTACCGGGACCTGCAGCGGGGAATCGGCAAAGGCAATGATGCTCAGCGCAAGAAAAGAAAGGCCTGCTGCCTGCACGAGTCGGCTATCAGAGCAATATGCCTTTTGTAGGGTAAGCACAATAATGGCCATATACGAAATAAGACCAACTATTCCTCCCTCCACAAGGGCCTGCAGATAATCATTATGCACAAAGTCAACCAGGGTTGTCGGCATATAGGCAGCAGTGCTGCCGCCGATTAATTGTGCCATCCCCCCCTGTATGCTTCTCAGCCCCTGCAGGGCGCCATTACCGAT
The DNA here is from genome assembly GCA_963718965.1 of uncultured delta proteobacterium. Taxonomy (GTDB): domain Bacteria; phylum Desulfobacterota; class WTBG01; order CAIYCZ01; family CAIRTM01; genus CAIWCT01. The sequence goes on from CAVRBJ010000004.1 coordinate 65,006, forward strand.
AAGCCAGGTATCGGGCAAGCCTACTGCGAGCGCCTGCCATATAAACAGTCGCGGCTGCAGCCCGTGAAGAAGCATGTCGTACTGCCAGATGCTGCCTGCAAGGCACAGCAGAAACCCGGTGAGCAGAATATATTTTTTGCTGGTTGCGTGTTTAGAAAAAGCAGAAAAACTTATAGCCAGAATCACGAGGCCCGTGAGTATGCCGGTTTTTGATACTGAAACAGCTATGCCGCATAGCACCAGAAAAAGAGAAGCCCCGGCAATCAACTTTTTGAAACGACCGGAGAAAGCAAATAGTGCATAGACCGCAATCGGTATGGCAGTAACGAAATACCCTGCAGCCCAGTTGGGATTACCGAACGTGCCTGCAATATCGGGCTCAAAAAAATACCCGTCGCTGTACATCCGGTAAAAACTGATGGCCAGAGGAATTGCAGACAGCGCAGCAATAATCATCAAAAACAGAAAGGTGGTGTCCTTGTTCTTCCGGTCAAAAGTTGACCATAGGGAGCCCGCCAGCAGCGAAAATGCTATGCCGGTACAGAACCGGGAGATTCCCGCTAGGGAAACAGCCATATCTGTTCCGTCGGCAAACAGCGAAAAAGCAAGGCTTGCAGGAAAAACGAAAACAGCAATTAAAAGGAATTTGGGTGACGGCAGACGAAGCCGGCCAATGCTTCTGTAGAGGAGCGCAGTTCCGCATAAAAGAAGCAAACAGGCAAAAGCCCATTTAACTACTCTGTACCCGCCGGAAGCCTCAGGCACATAAAAAAATACCAGGCCTCCGAAGAAGCCTGGCAGTAAATATGTTGTAAATGTACTTAGTTTGGATGACATTCAATTATATCGCCTGTGCGTTCTATCAGTTTGTAGACGGCAGTAGCCGGGAAAATGGGGTAATTTATTGACGCATCAGTCCCGGTAAACTTTACCGTTACATAACCATTTACAAGTTTAGCACCTTCCGTTCGCGATTTTTCCTTACCGATCGGGCATTGTTTGTCGCAGGTTATTTCAAATTCAGCAAAACCGCTGGAGTCGGTTTTGGGACCAAGCGGGGCCAGAGCTTCGTAATGCTCTTGCGTATATTCATCAAAAGCTACGCTAAGGCCTGCAACGCCTGCCGGCTGGGGCACAGTCAAACGGGTCAACTGCATCATCTGCGGTTTCAATCCATGTGCATGATCTAATGGCGCTGGCTGTATATTGCCAGGTGCCGCAGTAAATCGAGGGATCTCCTGAGAGGGAAAATTTATAGGCGTAGGTCTTGATGCCATCATCCAGAATATCAATGACTTTCTGATTCGTATTACTGGGCTTTATTTTCAGCTTTTTAGCGCCTGAGCCCCAGTATAATTGCGCTGCAGCCGCCTTGGCCGAAACGCCATTCCCTGCAGTGCGCTTCACGACCTGCAGCGCAGCGCTGTCAAACGCCAAACCCTCCGGCAGGTTGAATGCGTCCAGCAGGAAAAGGAACAACTGCAATTTATCAAGAGAATATTATCAACATAAGTCCCGACATCAGGGTTGTTTTTACTGATGGCGCCGATAAGGTAGCCTGCAAAGTACTCCCGCCCGACTGAGCGATTATTTTCATAGAGAGCAATGTCGTAATCAATGACGGCTTTTAACTCGTCAGCGGTTATTTTCCCGGAGCCGGCTTCCCGCTCAATCTGAAAGGTTGTGTTGTTGTCAAGATATGCTGCCATATCATCAAGCGAATAATATGTTTTACCTTCGTAGGAGCTGGCTTGAGACTCATTGAACAGTGTATCTATTATGAAATATATCTGTTCTAAGGGCAGTGTCGGGCCTCCCGGGTTCGTCTCTCCTGAAGTACTCTGAAAGTTGATGTTAAGTATAGACAGTATTGTTGGAAAGTGCTGCAGGTAAAGTTCCTCAGTGCCTGCATTGAGGTACAGATCATTGACAATTGCCTTTGCTTCCGTTGCATAACCCAATCTGTCTCGTATGCAGGCTGTAAGCACTACTGCTGAAAAAAGAAGTGCTGTGAGCAGAACATAATTCTTTATTTTCATATAACCCTCCAATTAAATAAAATACTCATGTGTTTCAACCGAAAATCCACCTGCCTTATTTATATTTTGAGTGCAAAGCACTTTAGTTTCCCTGGGGAGTATGTCATTTGTTCATCCCTCGCACATGCAGCCTGAAAAAGAAGGCGCTTTCTTCAATATGGTAACTATCATTACTAAAAAATCTACTATATCTATACTTATAGTAGATAATTTATTTTTGTCAAGGACAAACCCTATAATCAGCAAATGCGTTTGTATGAATCACAGTGTAACCGGTGTGTTTGTAAAACCTGCATGGGTCTGTCTACATATTCATTATTCGTGACTGACGCCACGCCGGCAATAAAATATACTGTAAAAGTTCGCTTTTGCACCCGTTGCTACCAAGAATGTCAATCATTTCCTTTTTTTTCAAAAAACCACTGCATTCGGTGAGGTTTTTTGTGATATACTTGTAAAAAAGGGTGGTATAAAGGAAACCAAAAAATATCCATATGTTGTACCATGAAAATTATTGACAACAACATTTGGTTACATTATGCTTCCCCCTCATCTTCCTACAACAACCATACACGTCACAACCGGGGGCAGTACATGAAAATAGAGCGCTTTTTTACCCGCAACCTTGCCACGCCCTATGAGGGCATCACATTTGAAGCCCGCAAGAGCGAAATCAAAACAATGGACGGCTCGGTCGTGTCCAAGGTCAAAAAAGCGGTTGTGCCTTCCTTCTGGAGCCAGATGGCAACCGACATCATATCCCAGAAGTATTTCCGCAAGACAGGCATACCGGCGGCACTCACGCATGTGGCCGAACACGATGTGCCCTCATGGCTGCAGCGCGGCGCGCCCGATGAAGAAGCGCTTGAACAGCTCAAGCCCGAAGAGCGCGTTCGGGGCGAGGAGGACAGCCGTGATGTATTTGACCGCATGGCCGGCTGCTGGACCTACTGGGGTTTCAAGCATGGGTATTTCGATTCCGCCCATGACGCCAATGCCTACCGCGATGAAATGGCCTATATGCTTGCCCACCAGATCACGGCGCCCAACTCGCCGCAGTGGTTCAACACGGGACTGCACTGGGCCTACGGCATCGACGGCTCGGCGCAGGGCCACTATTATGTCGACCCCAAAACCAATGAGACGCTGGCCTCCACCAGCGCCTATGAGCGGCCCCAGCCCCATGCCTGCTTTATTCAGAGCATTCACGACGAGCTGGTAAAAGAGGGCGGCATTATGGATATGTGGGTGCGCGAGGCGCGCCTGTTCAAATACGGCTCTGGCACGGGCACAAACTTTTCGCCCCTTCGGGCCGAAGGCGAACCGCTGTCTGGCGGCGGCAGGTCAAGCGGCCTCATGAGTTTTTTAAGAATCGGCGACCGGGCGGCAGCCGCCATCAAAAGCGGCGGCACCACGCGCCGCGCAGCCAAAATGGTCATCGTTGATGTCGATCATCCAGATATTGAAAAGTTTATCGTCTGGAAGGCAAAAGAGGAGCAGAAGGTTGCAGCCCTCATGACCGGCAGCATAATATGCGAGCGCAGGCTCAATGCCATCATGCAGGCATGCCAGAACGATGATATGACACCGGATGTCCGCTTTTCCATTAAACACAACCCCGCCCTTGCCGAAGCCGTGCGCGGCGCCAGGCGCGATGCAGTGCCCGACAACTACATTCACCGGGCCGTGCAGTTTGCCAAACAGGGCTATACGGTGATCAATTTCGACACCTACACGCTTGACTGGGGCTCGGAGGCCTATCAGAGCGTGAGCGGCCAGAACTCCAACAATACCGTGCGCGTAAGCGACGAGTATCTGCATGCCGTCGGAAGCGACGCCCCGTGGCATCTCACCCGCCGCACTGACGGAGCTGTGGCAAAAACACTTCCCGCCCGGGAGCTCTGGGAGCAGATAGCCGAGGCTGCCTGGCAGTGCGCCGACCCCGGGATGCAGTTTGATACGACCATCAATGACTGGCACACCTGCCCGGCAGACGGCCGCATCAATGCCTCAAACCCCTGCTCCGAGTACATGTTTTTAGATGATACGGCCTGCAATCTGGCAAGCCTCAACCTTCTGAGATTTCTTGATGATGAAACAGGCGATATCAATGTCGGCATGTTTCTGCATGCCGTGCGCCTCTGGACCATCACCCTTGAAATAAGCGTGCTCATGGCGCAATACCCGAGCGCTGAAATTGCCCGGCGCAGCTTCGACTACCGGACGCTGGGTCTTGGGTATGCAAATCTCGGGCGCGCTGCTGATGGTGCTTGGGATTCCCTATGACAGCCCCAGGGGCAGAAACCTGTCAGCCGCGCTCACGTCGCTGATGACCGGGGAGGCCTACCGCACAAGCGCCGAGATGGCCGGAAGCCTGGGCCCCTTCAGCCGCTTTGATGCAAACCGCGAGCCCATGCTGCGCGTCATCCGCAATCACCGCCGCGCCGCCTGCGGCCAGGATGCAAAAGACTATGAGGGCCTGCATACGCCGCCCGTTCCCATCGACCAGCAGGACTGCCCGGCAGAACTTCTTGAGGCAGTGCATAGGGTCTGGGATGAAGCGCTTGCCGGGGGCGTCAGCCACGGTTTCCGCAATGCCCAGGTAACGGTCATAGCGCCCACAGGCACTATCGGCCTTGTTATGGACTGCGACACCACGGGCATCGAGCCTGACTATGCGCTGGTGAAATTCAAAACACTTGCCGGCGGCGGCAATTTTAAAATCATCAACCAGTCCGTGCCGCGCGCCCTGCGCCGCTTCGGCTACAGCGACTGCGAAACGCAGGAAATCGTAGCCTATGCCCTGGGGCACGGCTCGCTCAAGGGCGCGCCCTGCATCAACCGCCAGAGCCTTCGGGAAAAGGGCTTCACCGACGATATGATCGAGCGCATCGAAGCGGCCCTGCCTGCAGCCTTTGATATCTCCTATGCCTTCGGCCCCTGGACGCTGGGGTCGGAGTTTATAAAAACCGTGCTGAAAATTCCCGAAGATATGCTTTCAAAAACCGGCGTCGATATTCTCAAGGCCATCGGATTCACGCAGGAGGAAATAGAGGAGGCAAACACCTATGTCTGCGGCACCATGACCCTTGAGGGCGCGCCGTATCTGCGCGACGAGCACTACGGCGTATTTGACTGCGCCAACCGCTGCGGCCGCACGGGCACGCGCTTCATTCATTATGAAGGCCATATCCGCATGATGGCCGCCTGCCAGCCCTTCGTATCCGGGGCGATTTCCAAGACCATCAACATGCCCAATCACAGCACGGTCGAAGAGGTAAAAAACGCCTATATGCTCAGCTGGAAGCTGGCCCTGAAGGCCATCGCCCTGTACCGCGACGGCTCCAAGCTGAGCCAGCCCCTGTCGGCAGCCCTTGAGCTGTTTGACGAACTTGAGGATTTTCACGAACTGCCGGTAACGGAAAAAGCCATGCGCATTGCGACCGTCATCAGCAAGAGGGCGCTTGCAACCCGCGAAACCCTCCCCAACCGCCGCAAGGGCTATACGCAAAAGGCGGTCGTCGGCGGACACAAGGTCTATCTCCGCACGGGCGAATACAATGACGGCAGGCTCGGCGAAATGTTTATCGACATGCACAAGGAGGGCGCGGCCTTCCGCAGCCTGATGAACAGCTTTGCCATAGCCGTGAGCCTTGGCATGCAGTACGGCGTGCCGCTTGAGGAATACGTGGACGCATTCATTTTCAGCCGGTTTGAGCCCAGCGGCATGGTAACGGGCAATGACCATATCAAAATGGCCACCTCAATCATCGACTATATCTTCCGCGAGCTTGCCATTAACTATCTCGGGCGGGCAGATCTCGGGCACGGCATCAATGCCGAAGACCTGCGCCATGACGCTATCGGCAGGCAGGAGGATGCAAAGCCGGAGGCCGAAGCAGCCCAGATCACCGAAGCCTATGCCGGAAGGCTCGAAGCCATAGCAGGCGGAGGCAGAAGCATATCATCGGGAGCGGGTTTTAAAAGAGCCGTGAGCCTTTCAACCGTGCGGGAAGCCCGGACCAAGGGCTATGAAGGCGACCCCTGCCCGGCCTGCCAGCAGTTTACCCTCGTGCGCAACGGCGCCTGCCTCAAATGCGTGAGCTGCGGCGCCACCACGGGCTGCAGCTGAGAGAGAGTGCGGATTTAAATTCTTGAATACATAAAAAAGGCCGGTCATGCAGAGAGCCGGCCTTTTTTATGTTTAATTGCTAACTTTGCAATAAAAGCGTACCCCCCCTCTTGATATATATGTGACACTGAATGATACCTTAACGGTTATTTAACCGATAAAGGAGATTCAGCACAATGAAACAAGAAGAGGCAAAAAAAATTTCAAGAAGCACAACGCCTTTTTGAAGCAAGGCAAAAGCAAAACATGAAATTTCAAAAATCCTGAACATCAGAAAGCCAACCATCATAAAATGGTTAGCCAGGATACTTATCAAGATAACCGTGGATGGCAGAAAGGCCAAGCACGATTATATACAGACTCAGAGATCGCTGAACGTATTTGCGCCATCAAACGCAACCGGATTGAAAACAAAAAATATTTTGTGGGCAGCGAATATGTCCAGATGGACTATGCTAAACAGTATCCGGATGAAGAACTGCCCTCAATTTGGTTTATCGATAAAACCATACGGCTTTCGGGACTGCAAACCAGAAAGCCTAAAAAACGCAAAAAAGGCGGATCAGAGTATTTACTGTATCCTGTTCAGGCAATCAGAGATTTAGGCTCTGTGCACCAGTCAGCCGACTTTATCGGCAAGAAATATATAGCTGGTCAGCGTGAGCCGATTAATATTTTTTCAACCAGCTATTATGCGCCATTTAAGCTGTATCAAATTAAGCCGGTTGAGGCTGAACAGGCCGTATTTGCTATAGAAAATCTGATCACGGCTATGGCGCAAATATCCGCTTCCCGATGTGATGCGGATCGATAACGGGTTGCAGTTCAGGGGAACCGCCCGAGGCAAACGATATCTGGGCACTTTTTTAAAGTTTCTTTTGAACCTTGGCATAAAGCCATTGTTTGGTTCCCCATCAAAGCCGTGGACCAACCCACATATAGAAGGTCACAACCGGGTCTTCAATGAAAAGGTATGGGGCCGAAACTTCTTTACCAGTCAGAGACCAGGTGGCTGCAGAATGTGAGCGGTTCAACAGCGAGAGTCTGGAATACTTTCATTTTAAATATGCGCAACTAGTATGTCAACGGCAACTTCTCTTATATAGAACCAGAACAGGAAATTGAAACCGATACGTTGCTTTCGGTAAAAGACAAAAAAGTATATTTTATTCGCTTTGTTGAGTCAGCCGATAAAGGCGCCAAAGCATGGATCAAAATTCTTAATGAAACAGTTCTGTTGCCAGCACAGTACTGCCATCAGTTTGTATTTGTTGAATGGAATATTGAGAAAGAGCAATTGCTAATCTATTCAGAGTATAAAAAGATTGTTACATTGATTATGGAACGTCCTTTTACTCTCAATATCTAAAGAGGGGGGGGTACGCTTTCATAGCAAAGTCAGCCTTTAATAGTAGCAGCTGGGACTTCATCCTACACTCGCATAAATTTAGGTTAAACTGAATTTGACAGAGAAAAATTACTACTGATACCGTGGAATATTTAAGCACTGGTCCGCAGTCCATATATAGAGCCGTAATGTGGAGTTTTGGGCGGGCAAGCCCTGCAACTAGATGTTGTCGTAATAGCAGTTAAGAGTAACACCTCACCTCCGGCCCCCGCTGCCTTGTCCTTTTCACAGCCATCTCCGGTGTTTATTGCTGCTAATACTAAAAAGTCCTTTTAATAATAAAATCATGAAATATTTTTCTGTGCCGCATAGAACATAACAGCCATTATA
>CAVRBJ010000005.1:0-133675 GCA_963718965.1 uncultured delta proteobacterium
ATGCCGGGCTGAACTATGATCAGCTTGATTACATAAATGCTCACGGCACCTCAACCCCGGCCAATGATCTCGCGGAGACACAGGCCATGAAGACGGTTTTGAAGGACTGTGCGCTGAAGGTTGCTATCAGCTCAACCAAGTCCATGACCGGTCATATGCTGGGTGCGGCAGGCGGTGTTGAGGCTATTTTCAGCGTGCTTGCCCTGCAAAACGGTGTGCTGCCGCCGACCATCAACCATGAAAACCCTGATCCTGAGTGCGACCTTGACTATGTTCCCAATGTGGCCAGAGAAAAGGCCATCAAGTCAGCCATGAGCAATTCCTTCGGCTTCGGCGGCACCAATGCAACGCTTGTTTTCAAGAAGTACGAAGGATAAGCTGCCATGACCCTCACGGTTATCATCGGTTCAGATCATCGGGGCTGTGCCATGAAGGCGGCGCTTAAAGAATTCATGCAGGGCCTTGGCCTGGTTGTTAAGGACGCAGGCCCTTTTACGGACGCGTCTGCTGATTACCCGGAATTTGCTGCAAAGGTTGCACGCGCCGTGTCAAGCGGCGCCTGCGATCGCGGCATGCTCATCTGCGGCTCCGGCATCGGCATGTCGATGGCGGCAAACAAGTTCCGGGGCATCAGGGCAGCGCTGTGCCATGATGGGCACACGGCGAAAATGTGCCGTTTGCACAATGATGCAAATGTGCTGGTGATGGGCGCGTCGGTCGGCATAGAGCAGGCTTGCCAGATGGCCCGCATCTGGCTGGAGACACCATTTGAAGGCGGACGGCATCAGGTGCGTCTTGATATGATCTCCGCGCTTGAACAAGAGAATTTCAAATAGCGTTTTTTTTTCGATACTTTTGCCCGCCGCATGTCCAGGCGCGAGCTTTAGGAAACAGGCCTACCGCCTGAAACCGGATTCATCCGAACCCCGGGCTCCCATCCCCGGATACATATACGCAGGAACCAACACGCGATGACGACATCCCCGCGACGGCCTGACTGGCAGGAATATTTCATGGAAATCGCCCATCTGGTTTCCAAGCGCTCGACCTGCACGCGCCGCCGCGTTGGTGCGGTTCTGGTGAAGGATAAGCGGATTCTTGCCACCGGCTATAACGGTGCTCCGACAGGCCTTGAGCACTGCGGCGTGGCCGGCTGCCTGCGTGAAAAAAATAATGTGCCTTCCGGCCAGCGCCATGAGCTGTGCCGGGGGCTCCATGCCGAACAGAATGCCATTATTCAGTCTGCCGCCCATGGCATCAGCATTCAGGGCGCCATGCTGTTCTGCACCACGCTGCCCTGCAGCATCTGCCTGAAAATGCTTATCAATGCCGGCATCACCGAGATCGTCTATGAAGAAGGCTATGCCGATGATCTGACGCAGGGGCTTCTTCAGGAGGCCGCTATTACCATAATCAGATTTCAACCACAGGGAGAGGGGTTATGAAGTGTCCGTACTGCACCAATCTCGAAGACAAGGTTATTGATTCCCGCATCAGCCGCGACGGCGAAACGATTCGCAGGCGCCGCGAGTGCCTGTCGTGCCTCAAGCGGTTTACGACGCATGAAACCATTGAGGAGACGCTTCCGGCCATCATAAAGAAAGACAGCCGGAGGGAGATTTATGATCGCAGAAAGATTCTCGACGGGCTGCGCAAAGCCTGCCAGAAGCGCGACATCAGTATTGACAAGCTTGAGGAGATAACCGATCGCATCGAGCGGTCGCTGCTTGAAAAAGGGGCTAAAGAGATACCCAGCACCGAGATCGGAGAGCGCGTGATGATAGAGCTCCATGAGCTTGACGCGGTTGCCTATGTGCGTTTTGCCTCAGTCTATCGATCATTTAAGGATATCACCGATTTCATGGAAGAGGTGAAATCGGTACTGAATAAAAAAGGCTGATTCGGGCAGGGTGGCGGCATGACGCTCCATGAACGCTTTATGAAACAGGCCCTCGGGCTTGCGCGAAAAGGCGCAGGCCGCGTGAGCCCCAATCCCCTGGTGGGGGCCCTTGTCGTGCGCAATGGAGCTGTTATAGGCGCCGGGTACCACCGGTGTTTCGGCGGGCCCCATGCCGAAGTGCATGCTCTCAGGCAGGCAGGCGGCCTGGCGCGCGGCGCCGATATCTATGTGACGCTTGAACCCTGTGCGCATGTGGGCAAAACACCGCCCTGCGCCGACGCGCTTATACAAGCCGGTGTCGGCCGCGTCTTTGTCGGCATGGCAGACCCCAACCCGCTGGTAAGCGGCCGCGGCATTAAAAAACTCAGTGCTGCAGGCATTGCTGTCGAGTCGGGCATTCTTGAAAACGAGTGCCGCAAACTCAACGAGTCCTTTCTGAAATACATCACAACCGGCATGCCCTTTGTTGTTTTGAAAGCAGCCGCAACGCTTGATGGCAGGATCGCGACACATACCGGCGATTCAAAATGGATCACCTGCCCGGAGTCCCGCATGTTTGCCCACCGGCTGCGCTCTGAGGCAGATGCGGTCATGATTGGCAGTGGCACGGTCCTTGCCGATGATCCGGAGCTCACGGTTCGTCTCGGAAGAAAAGCCGCCAGGCAGCCTCTTCGGGTGATTGTGGACGGCAGGCTGCGCATACCGCTCACAAGCAGGGTGCTGCAGCCTGATTTTGCTTCGGGGACCATGATTGTTACGCGCCCCGACAAGGCTTCAACCCCTAAGGCGCGCAAGCTCATGGCTGCCGGGGCGCAGGTGCTGGCAGGTGCACAGAAAAACGGCCATATCGACATGAGCAAGCTGTTTCGAAAGCTTGCCGCATGCGGCATTGCAAGCGTGCTTATTGAGGGCGGGGCGGAACTGAGCGCTTCAGCTTTGGCCGGCGGCGTCGTTGATAAAGTGTATGTGTTTTATGCTCCGAAAATACTCGGCGGACGGCAGGCTGTGGGCATGATCGGGGGTAAAGGCTGCGCCCACATTGCAGAGGCAGTCAGTATCGTCGATGTTCGGCTTCGCCGCATCAAGGATGATGTTCTGATTGAAGGATATGTTGAAAAAAAAGCCGCCTCGCTAAAATCCGCGGGGCGCAAAAAATAGAATTCAGCAGCCAGAATTAAGGACTTGGAATTCAGGAGGCAGAAGACAGAATCCAGTATAAAAAACTAAACACTAAAACGTTACAGATTATTATTGTATGGAAGAAACAAGTAAGCGCCTTGCAGCCTCTGTGTTTTCTATTCTGAATTCGACTAAATTCTGACTTCTGTCTTCAAGGCCCTTAAACATACAGGCAAGCTCTTTAAATACCCGCAGATTATTTTTTGAAAGCAAAAAAAACGAAACACATGACAGGCAGACTTGTTGTAATAGGTAAACAATATTAACCCTTCATACAATAGAGAACACGGCGCTATGAGCAAACGTATATTTTTAACCGGTGCGAACGGATTTCTGGGAAGCTATCTTGCGCGGGCTCTTGCCCTGGAGGGCTGGAATGTCGCGTGCCTGCTGCGCTCGCAAAAAGGCGAGTTGGCCCATGAACGGCTTCACAAAGCGCTGCACGGCATCAGTGCTGATGCCGCCCAGGCAGATGAGGCGCTTGCGCGGTGCAGTGTTGTAGAGGGGGAGCTTGATAAGCCGCATTTCGGCATGAGCCCGGCCGCTTATGACCGTCTTGCCGGCGAGCTTGACTGCGTGCTGCACTGCGCCGCCATGACGACCTTTGATCCGGCCCATGCCCCGCGGCAGTGGAAGGTAAATGTCGACGGCACCGAACAGGTGACCCGCCTTGCAGCAGACTGCAAGCCTTCAGGCGGCTATCATTATATCAGCACAGCCTATGTCGCGGGTGATCGAAAAGATATGGCCTATGAGAGCGAGCTTGACCGCGGACAGGGATTTTTTAACGGGTATGAATCCAGCAAATTTGAAGCCGAGAAAATAATAAACCGCTACCGCGAGCAGGGTCTTGCCACAACCGTGTACCGGCCAAGCATCATTGTTGGTGATTCGTCGTCGGGGCATACGGTGCTTTTCAACGGCATGTATATGTTCGTGCGCTTTTTTGATTCAGCCAGGCGAGCCTTCGAGGAAAAAGACAGCAGGGGCCGGACTATTATCCCGGTGCGCTGCCTCGGCAACCCTGCGGTGACCAAGAATTTCGTTCATGTTGATTATGTAGTAGAGACGACCATGGCTATTTTCAACAACCCCGCAACCCATGGGGGCACGTATCATATAACGCATGAGCAGCCGCCCACGCTCGGCCTGATGCAAAATGTGATAGAAGAGGTTCTCGGCGTAACCGGAACACGTCTTGTTGATAAAAGCGATTTTGAAAAAGTGCCGCCCACAGAAACGGAGGGTTTTTTGCTGGATCAGGGTGCATTTTATGCCCCGTATCTGCTCAGCGAACCCCTGTTTGACCGCAGCGCGATCAAAAAAATACTGCCGGCGGAAAAGATACCAGTCTGCCCGCCCATGGACAGGGAGGCCATGTTGCAGTTGTTCTCCTATGCACTTGAATCCAAATGGGGCCGGCGCAAAGTGGCGTAGAGCCTGCTCGGCCCGAGAGGCCGGCACTTCCAAGCTCATAAAAAAGCCCTCATCCCGTCATGGGTGAGGGCTTTTTAACTTTTCAATTTTGATGCAGTCGTCACCTTGGTGGAAACAGGGGGGCGGAAAAGCATAACTGCTTGAAAAGAACTGGATGTCGGCTGGAGTGTCTCCGCCGTAGGCGGGCCGGTATGAAAGGGAAAAAGGTAGTCTACAGTAAAAAGGAAAATGCCTTAGTGGACCTTCACATTTGATTTTGTATATTTCTTCCTCGCCCCCGCAAGGGGGAGAGGATTGAGGTGAGGGGGCATTTTATATCACCCCTCATCCTGACCTTCTCCCCTCAAGGGGAGAAGGAATGCTTAATTCACAAGTATTGGGGATGAAGGGGAGGATTCCTGCAACTGATAATTTTAAATGTCCGCAGAAGCCTTCCATCGGCCCTCATGAAAATTCAGGCCTGCTTTGAACTTTCCGGCTCCCACTCATAAATTCTTTCAGGATGCTGAAAATATTCTCCCAGCTTGGCAAAGTAGGGGAAGGACTCGCCTGCATCAAGGGCCCGGTGATCCATAGTGGCAAAGAATGTTATGACATAGCGCGGAACCACCTGCCCATCGACCACCCATGGCGCCTGGTGCAGATCGCTCAGGCCGAACATGTAGAGCTCCGGCGGCGTTATGATGGTCTGGGTCTGATTGCCCGAAACCATCATGCCGTTATTGGCCAGTGTGCAGGTGGCACCGAGGATATCTGAGGGCTTCAGCTTTTGATCCTCGGGCACATCGGCAAACTCGGGGTCTATGGGATCCCGGTGCCACAGAAGACCCCGCAGCAGCATCCACATGCCTTTTATTTCCTTGAAATTCAGTTCCCGCAGCGCGTATTTTACATACTCAATTGCGACCCGGCGATAGAGCTCATTGGCGTCGGTGCGGCGGGCTTTGCGCGTAAGCTCCCGCATTTCTTCAGCTACCTGGACGATTGTTTTCTGCGTGGGCATTGCGCACGATCGGCTTGATGACGCCAAATTTGGTGTTGGCCGTATAGCTGATATTGACATCATCGGTGTAGTAGAGCGTACCCGGGCCGCGCCAGATGCGATAGTCCATAAACATGGGCAGGCCCGGAAGATCATGGAATGCATGGGCCAGAGCTTTTATGAAGAAGGCCGAATAGTTTTTTCGCACGGCGCGCCGCAGGCGGAACTGCTCGGGTGTTTCGCCATCGCAGGGCGTGATGGTTTTTTCGGTTCTTTTTGCATATTCAATCAGCGGCGTCACGTCATGATGCACAATCATGGCGGCATGCGGAATGGTATTGGCCGACTGCGTCAGCATATACGCTACGCTTTGCCGCAGAAAGCTCAGGGGCCGTTTTTCGATTATATTGACGTTTTTTTCAATGTAGGCGATTTTGAAGTCTTTGAACATTGTCTGACCCCCGTCCCTGATTTTTTCTTTGAGTGCCGCTTCTTCTTTGTAAACCCCCCGGAAGCTTGCGGGTTGCATGGACATGCTGTATGGCAAAAAAATCTATGGTATCAGTTTTGTCAAAAAAGGCCAGCAGAGTCAAGTTTAATGATGGAGTTAAGTTTAGAAGCCTGTGCTTCATCCTGCACTCGCAGAATTTTGGTTTAACTGAATCTGACAGAGAAAAGATTATTACTTCTGATAATATGGAATAATTACGTAATGGTCCAGAGTATACATTTAGAGCCTGTTTTTTCGAAATACGGCTTAAAACTTTTTGTAATTATTTTTTTATATGCTATATAGTTAAATAAGAGTTGTTAATAGCGTTCAGCAATAAGAGAAAAAGTATAACAAACCGAAAAAGGCAATCTATTCCGTAAGGGGTAGTGCGCAAAGTAACCGGTCCTTAGAGGTAAGGACAGCGGGACTGCCGGGAACAATATGGTGTTTACGGCAGGCCTCTCCTTACCCATAAGAAGAGGCCTTTTTTGTTTTATAGCTTATAGCCACAGGCGGGGATTTGATGCAGTTGATGAAGTCAATATTCCAAAATGCACCAGAGCTAAAGGGTCAAAGTATGCTTGATTATCAAATGCAGATTTTTGTAACGATGCAGGGATGTCGGAATCTTTCTAAAACGGCTTCGGTTTTCAACTGAAGCAAAAATACAAATCACTATTTATTGAAAGGAGATCGTTGTGAAGAAGTATAAAAAACTGTTTAGCTGCTTTATGATCGCCGCACTCTGCATAAGCGGCATGATGCTGGGCGGATGCAAAAAAGCCCAGGCAAAAAAACATAAACTATCTGTCGCCACCGGCGCGGTGGTAAATTCCATGATGGTGACCAATCCGATGGGGGCGCTGTTTGGAGTTAATTCAACCCCTGCAGCACAAGAGGGTGGTGTGCAGAGCATGGCTGCCCTGACCGGTTGCCCGGTTCTTACTTTGCAATTTCAAGCCAGCACTCTCCCTGCAGTTTTTACACAAAATATTACTATCACGTATGCACCGGACTGCATTGTGAACGGCATTGCCATGTCAGGCACCGTAAACGGGCAGTGGGTTGTCAAGCTTGATGATGAGCTGAAGCTGTATCTTGAAACGGATCTGGCCATTGATAATTTGACGATGGAGGGTCTTGTAACCAACGGTTCCATCCATCAGATACTGTATGTCGGAAGCAATGGCCCATTTGCACAGATAGACGGCGACATGACTACCACCCATGCCGATGGCCGTACGCGCAGCATAGTGTATGATAATCTTACAGCCGAAATAGATTTGAGCGAAGCCCTGTGTTTCTTTCTGCACTGTGATAATGATACAGAAGAGCCGGCATTAGTCATTAACGGCAGCGCAACCTATACCGATGAAGACGGCAACACCTATGCCATGGATTTCGACAATGTTACGCAGCAGCTTTCCTGCCCCATGCCGACATCAGGCACCGTGCATCTGGTGAACACAGAAGAAGGGTTTGATGCCATCATCGACTATGGTGACGGCACATGCGATACTCTGATCACCGTTACCCTGGCAGGCGAAGAGCCGCAGGAGGTTGATGTGACCAAATATGTAAACAGGCACCAGTATCGTTTCTAACAGGGGAAAGAGGAGTACAATAAAAAAGCCGCCTGAAGGCGGCTTTTTTATTTCCAGATCGGATTATATCTGAAACTGCGTTTGTGAAAAAGGCTTAGCTGCTTACATATAGTGGCCAGGCTGTTTTTCTAAAAGTCCGCATTACGTGATAGTTCTTGACCGCAGAACAATGCCTGATTTATTGCATGGGACTTCCGGTATGATTCCATTTTTCGATGCAGCCAAAATCATTTCATAAAAACTGTTAGTTCAAATCCAAATTTTTACAATTTATTATCTAGACAGCCCGCCCGATGTTTTTTTTGCAGGTGGGTGCATGAGTACAAATACTCATAACAAAATGAGTATTTGTACTCATATCTATGTATTTAAAAATTTGATATTCATTATTTGTTTTGTTCAGCCGCTTCGCAGTAAACAGTAATACTCGTTTTGATGTGAAAGTTCTCAACTATGGCTGTTATTTCATCCGGTGCAATCAGGGAGCGCATTCTTGAATTTTTTTCTACAATAAGCGCATGTGGAATCAGCACCATGGTCGATATGAGAATAAAAGTCATGCTTCTTGATGACTGTTACAGCCCCATCTCGAGAGACGAAATCCTTACCCTTGCCAAACGCAACCCATTGCCGGCACTGCCCTGCGCTGCAAAAACACAGATTACCGATTGCGATGATTATGCCCTGCAGCTCAAGGCCGTAGCCGCCGCCCTGTATCGCCAGCTCTCTTTTGCCGGCAGGGCCGAGCCTGTGCCTCCGGCCGTTGCTATCGTGATCAGCCAGAATCATGCCGTGAATATTTTTATTGAGCAGGATGCTCAGGGCAAAAACAGTATATGGGTTATCGATACAAGCACACCCGGGCTGCCCATAACCAATGACCCTGCGCAGGCTGCACGGATGATGAAAAAACCGCCGGTGAAACTAATCTATATGTGAGGAGGTGCCCGCGCTTATGGAAACATTTCGTCAAACAGCAGTAGTTTTTAAGCTGAGTCTGCTTGCTGTTCTGTGCTGTACAGGCCCGGGTTGTGCTCCCTCGGCGCGGGTTGTTCCCTTCACGGTCGATGCTGCCAGCGGTACTGCTTTGCACAAGGGCATTGTTTTTTACCTGCCCAAAAATCTGCTTGAAGTTACTTTGACCTATACGGAATTCGAGAAGCGGGTCTGGCACGCGGACTGGCAGGGCAAAGCAATAAAGAAAGATGCGCGCGGCAGGGCCCTGCAGCCGGCGGTTACGCTGCATGCAGCCATTGTGGAGCCGGTCAGGGTCAGGCTCAAAACTATACCCGATAGCCGCATGGGCTTTCTGCTTGATACGCAGTCTCTGAACGGATTTTTCTATGATACGAAGGTGGCGGTTGAAAACACTGCCGAAGGACGGCTCAAAGCCATCAATTACAGCGCTGCGGATACAACCGCTGATGTGGCCGTCAATGTTGCGAAGACAACGCTGGAGTTGGCAAAGATTGCAGCCGTTGCCGGGGAAACGGTGACCGAGCTTAAAAAAATTCGCGATATCGAGGTGGTGCGGCTTATTGATCCTGCAACACTTGATTTTGCAAAAAAAGATGCTGTCTATGAAGCTTCCTACTCTGATACAGATGTAATAAAACAGCTTTTACCCGATGCGACAACACCCGATGCAGTTAAAATTACATTTTCCTGCGACAGCGATCTCGGCGCTTTATCAAAAATCACTGCTGCCGATTTGCAGCTTCGCACCGGGCCCGCTGCTGAGCTGCGCGGCATTCCGTACCGGATCAGCCGGTCCGTCGCAATCACTATGACCTGTGATAATTTTGAGCAGCAGACCCATCGGATCCTGTTCATCGATTTTCTCTCTTTTGTTCAGGCAGGCGGCGTTGCCTATGTGCCGGTCAAGGGGAAGCTGTTTTCAACCACAACCAGCGGCCTTGAGTTGTATGACGGGGAAGGCTCCTTGAAAAAATATGTGTTTAACGGCGCCAGCGCTGCGGAGAACATTTCTAAAGCGGCAGGCGATATTTCCGCTGATGCGGCAAAGCAGCTTGAAGACTTGAGCGCCAAGGAGTTGGAGCTGCGGCTTGCGCAGCTTAAAAAGAAGCGGGACATTCTTGACGTAGAGCAGGAGATTCGCGATGCCGACCCCGACAGCGTACAATCCCGCACAGAGCGGCTGAAACAAATAAAGCAGCTTCTGGATGCAGAGCTTGCGGCGGAGGAAGCTGCAGACAAGCCATAAATGGTTTTAACT
Organism: uncultured delta proteobacterium; assembly: GCA_963718965.1. Taxonomy (GTDB): domain Bacteria; phylum Desulfobacterota; class WTBG01; order CAIYCZ01; family CAIRTM01; genus CAIWCT01. The sequence goes on from CAVRBJ010000005.1 coordinate 9,832, forward strand.
GTGGACGTGCAGCCCAGTAGTATGGGGCGCTGTTGAATCAGTTGCCTTGTTTCCGCTGTAGCAGTTTGCAAGCCGAGGTAAGAACGGGAAATGGCAAGAGTTTTAAATTGTTGCTTGATCAAAAGCTCCAAATATTTTTTAGAGTGTCAGTTGCACGTTCAGCAAAAGGATCTTTCTCGCCGAATACCGGACTCCGAACTCCGGGCAGACACGCAGGGCCCCTTATTTCAGCCTTGACACACAACCGCCGCCATTTTATATTCTTCCCATACCAGAGCGGGGCACTATCAATAAACGTCACAGGCTGTGAAAAGGCGGGTTAAAAATGGCAGAGAGTAATTTTATAACGCAAGACAGACGAAACAATGAACGTACAAGGGTTCGTTTAAACGGCAGATTCTTCATCAAGGGATTCACTATGGAATATGGAGACTGCGTACTGATTAACGTGTCGCGGACCGGAATTGCTCTTAAGACTGCAGCCCCCAGCTTTAATTTAAAAGAACCAAAAACCGGAGTTGCTATGAGAACAGACATTGCTAACTTTGATGTAAGCGGCTTAAGAAATCGAGTCATGTATGTTGATGTATACCCGCTGCTTGGGTCAATGGAAATCATAACTTTTTATGGAGAGATTAAAAGAGTCGCCAAGCAAAATGACAGGATTTATTTTGCAGTGCATTTCAGCAAAATTACAGATACGGCTACTTTCCTAAGGCTCACTGGATGATCCACCCTTGAGGCTCATTGGGGTCACGCATTAAATTGTCGCGAGCGCACACAGGATTTGTTGAATAAGTTTGAACTTATCGGGGCGGAGCGGGTAGCGAGAATGGGGGGGCCTTTTATTGTCTTCATGAAAATCCTTTCCTATGGCGATGGTTCCCTGAAGAAGGCAACTCCAATACTTCATGTTTTTTTGACTACCTTGACTCTATAGCTTTAAGTTCAGCCATTAAACTGCCGACCGGAAACTCACATATAATTTTGACCGGCAGTCGTCGAGCGTCTGCGCTTATCCATAACTTTACCGTGGCTGCGGATATGTTTTTAAATATGTTTGAAAATTCCGCAGGCAAGGGTTGAACCACCCAGGCGTCATACACTCCGCTTTCCACCCGCACCTTTTGTTTTCCGAGTACTTTGGCCCTGGCGACGGCGCAATGAAGTCCGTCAGATACGGGCTTTACAACTTCACTTTTTCCTTTGAGATCCAGAAGGCGCAGGGCATAGAGAACGGACAACGGATCAAAAGCACCGGGCAAAAGCGCTGTTGGCCTGAATTTTTTTTCGCCAAGGCAATAGTGCGCCTCCCGTTTTTTCCAGTCAAAGGTAACGGTAACGTCTTGTTCCGTGGCACTGCTGCTGTGCTCTTTATACATAAGCGCATGCGTCATTGCGGTATCAGCATATGAATCGACACGGTCTGCAAGCATAAAAAGCGTATCAAGAACAGGAGAAGTCGAGGCAGTCATAACAAAATGATAGGCGGCTATATCGTTCGTTTTTGCCATGGGCTTAACATCAAAGATCACCTCGCCGACCGAAAACTCTCCCAGGTAAACACTGTAGAGGAGTTTTTCTCCCGGTTTGAAAGGCAGAGTGTCTGCTGCAGGGCACAAACGTGTTGCCAAAAGTACTATGGTTGTTATCAAAATAATGCAGGGCTTTTGACGCATTCGCTGCTTGCCTTTACTTAGAGCATTTTTCTAAATACTGTAGCTTTCATAAAAACAATCTTCCGAAAATGCAAACCCTATTCGTTCGCCCTGAGCCAGTCGAAGGGTGGAACGGATACATGCCAGCAATACAAGACGTTCATGGTTCGACGAGCTCACCACGAACGCCTCTGTTTTTCGGCTACAAAAAAATGTTACATGATCCAGCCGGGTTAACTGGGAACAAAAGCCATTAATTAACGTGTCACGGCCACTCCCCGGCGCGTGATTTTGCTGTTGCTTTTTGGGGTTGGCCTGAACCTTGATAAGCCTGCTCAGTAAGCAAAGCGCGGTTTCAGTTCTTCCAGATTCAGTTCCTGCAAGATCTGTTCGAGCCGCTCCCGGGCGTTCTTGCGCGGGGCGCCATGCTGGGTGCCGTGCTTACGGGCGATGATCAGCTCGTTTTTCATTGAGTGTTCCCAGCCCACCAGCTCGGTCACGGTGACCTGGTAGCCGTGCGATTCCAGCAGCAGGCAGCGAAACACGTTGGTCAGGTGGCTGCCGAATTCGCGCGAGTGGATAGGGTGCCGCCAGAGCTCGGAAAGCGGGGTTTTTGAGAATGACGCGTTCTTGTTTTTGCGCAGCACAGCCGCGACTTCAGCCTGGCAACAGGGCACGAGAACAATGAATGCGGCCTGTTTTTGCAGTGCGAAGCGGATAGCGTCATCGGTCGCGGTATTGCATGCATGCAGCGCGGTGACGACGTCTATCTGATCGGGCAAAGCCGGGGAGCTGATCGAGTCTTCAACCGAAAGGTTGAAAAACGACATGCGCTCGAATCCCAGACGCGCGGACAGCTCCTGTGATTTTTCGACCAGTTCCTGCCGCGTTTCGATGCCGAAGATATGGCCGCTCTCTCTGGTCTTGATAAACAGATCATATAGAATGAAGCCGAGGTATGACTTGCCGGCGCCATGATCGGCGAGGGTCAAGCTGGAGTGCGCGGCGATGATTTCTTCCAACAGCGGTTCGATGAAGTTATACAGGTGATAAACCTGCTTCAGCTTGCGCCGGCTGTCTTGATTTAGTTTGCCCTCGCGCGTCAGGATATGCAGTTGCTGCAGGAGTTCGATGGATTGGCCGGGCTTGATTTCCGGCATCGGGATGCTTTGCGCAAGAATGCTGCTGGAACCGTGTTGGATTTTCCTGTTTGCCATAGCAGCAGTAGTGGTTTTTTTAAATAATTATTTGTTTAAGGTTGCCTGTGTAGGTTTGAATAACTATCTATATTTCCTTCGATTGCTTTTTTGGATACAATGAGTATGCCCCTTATTGAGTATATATACCTAATTTGATTGAGTATGTCTACTTATTGCGCTTGCCGTGGATTATTGCTATTGAAGGTAAAGATAAAGATGATGCAGCCTGGAATAAACAGCAATTTTTTCGGATCGCGCTTAAAGCAGGGCTTCTGTGGTTGTACAGTCAGCATCTCACTACAAAAAATAATAAAAAAATTAACAGAGCACTGTTACTGTTCAGGGCCGATAACCCGGGCCTTGCATGTTGGTAGGCCTTATTAATGTACTTTCATTATTTTGAAGGAGCTCTGTAATGGCAGAAGTTTCAAAGCGAGTCTATGGCTGGAAACCGGATGTCCCTGATCAGCGCGACATTAAGTATTCCGCAGTGTATAAAATGCCAAAAAAGCTGCCGCCGACAGCCGACCTGCAGCCGCTGTGCCCTGCGGTGGAGGATCAGGGTAATTTAGGAAGCTGCACGGCTCATGCGCTGACAGGCGCGCTTGAAGTGCTGGAAAGAAAAAACGGATTACCTGTTGTTGAAATGAGCAGGCTCTTTGTCTACTATAACGAGCGGGTGATTGAAGGCAGCATTGATTCCGATGACGGAGCCATGCTGCGTGATGGTATTAAAACACTTGTTAAGGAGGGTGCCTGCACAGAAGGGAAATGGCCCTACCTGATCAGCAGGTTTAAAAAAAAGCCGACTAACGCCTGCTACAGGGATGCTCTCAAACATCAAATACTTGAGTATCAGCGTATTGATACTGTCGACCAGATGCGGGCATGCCTTGCAGACGGGTTTCCGTTTGTATTCGGGTTTGCAGTGTATGAAAGCTTTGAAACGCAGACGGTTTCAAACACCGGTAAAGCAGTCATGCCGAAACCAACAGAGCGAATGCTCGGCGGGCATGCGGTTTTAGCGGTAGGGTACAATGATAAACAAAAGAGATTTATCGTTCGCAATTCCTGGGGAGCAGGCTGGGGCATGAAGGGGTACTTCACTCTGCCGTATGAGTATCTTGCCAGCCGTGATTTATCCGATGATTTCTGGACCATCCGCCGCGGCGAGTTGATGTAAACAAAAATGCAGCCGTTTAAATTTTTAAAGGGATAGAGTATTATACCTGAAATAATCCATCCCTTTTTTTATTCATTCAAACGAAAATCAAACTGGCCCTGCTGATCTTTATTTGTTTCGTAAAACTAAATTCCTTGACAATATCTATACAATTTGAAATAAGCGTTAAAGGCTTGGTCGAGTACATAGATCGTTTAATATAAAAAAATGAGGTTGGGGCTTTTAATCTGCGGATAGTTATTGCCGCTTTCTTGTTTCATAACCGGAAAGCAGCACGCTCCCGAGATAGAGCTCTTTTTTCTCTCCTACAATGGTGGCAAGGTGGCAAAACCAAATTATCAATATGAAAAGCGCCAGCGGGATTTGGCAAAGAAAAAGAAGCAGGAAGAAAAAAGGCGCATCAGGGTAGAGAAAAAAAAGTTGCAGCCGGATGCTGCTCCAGATAACCCCGCGATTGAAGGTGCAGACTGAATATGTTCTTTCCGGCACGGAACTCGTGCTCTCCGGCCGAAGAGGTTAGGCGCCAGTCTCGTCGTGAGGCTTGCGTTTTGTCATGCCAATTGAAGTTGGCGAACTTTTAAGTGAAGAGGTTTGTATGTCAGAATTAGTTAAAGGAACAGTTAAATGGTTCAACGAAGAAAAGGGGTTTGGTTTCATTGAAAGAGAAGGCGGCAAAGATGTCTTTGTGCATCATAGCGCCATTAATGGAACCGGACGAAAAACGCTCTCTGAAGGCCAGAAGGTTACCATGGAAGTCACACAAGGTCCAAAAGGTCCTCAGGCTGAGAATGTGACGCCTGCCTGACACGTAAGGGTGCGCACAACGCCCCATTTCATTACTCAACAAACTCAACAGCGGTTGCGGCATTTTGCTGCAGCCGCTTTGTTTTTCTGCAGTCCTTTCGCTGGTACGCCGCGGCGGAAAGAAAAGGCGGCGGTTGTTCATGCTCTGTCATTACCTGCTTTGAAGCAACTTTTTTTTCGCAGCGCCGGCCCTGCGAATGAGCCTGAATTGCCTATTGTAAAAATACTGCATTCGACCTGGGTGGATGCCTACTCTATATATAATGGTGACGGCAGGGTCTGCGGGGGCCTGTATTTATCCGAGAACTCCTCTGCATCAAGGGCATAGAGGGTGCTTATTTCAATGAGCAGATCATCGGGTACGGCGGGGTGCTTGCCCGAGGCCTGCAGCCACGAGCGGTGCTGGGCTATCATGGCCGCGCGGGCCGTGTCGGGGGAATCGGCGCCGGCGCTGTTTTTGACCGGCGAGAACTCCTCCTCTCGCGGCACTTCCAGTGTCACCGAGCGCTCGGCAAACCCCAGAGCGTCGAAAATGAACATTTCAAACTTGATGCCGTTTATCTTTTGCACCGTGCTTCCGTCGGGGGCAAGCGAGTCGATGCCCTTTACCGCAATATGATAGGGCAGCCTGAAGTCAGGGTCGCTGGTGAGCTTTTCCACAAAGGCGCGGTTGAGCATATGGATGGCCATATTCGCGCTGGAGAACCGCAGCCTGCCGTCCGGGAGGCGCCCGGCTATTTCGGCCTGCGACAGCTCGCTGTACTCAATGCACCCCAGCCTGCCGTTAACGCGGCCTATGATGCCGACCTTTTCAGCCGGATCCACCTTGCGTACGACCTTGGTTGACATCTGCGCCCGGTTTTCGACATGCGCGCCGACAAACAGGGGATCGGCTATTTTTGCCAGCGGATTGTCGACCTGAAAGTAGAATATTTCGTCGATGCCGCGGGCTGCCATCTGCGCCAGAGCGCCTGAATCTTTCATCGCATAGAGTGAGCCGCCGTGGCCGTTGGGGTTTTTGAAAATCTTTTTATCCGGCGAGACGATCAATCTGCCGTCAAGGCCAAGAGAGGGGTTTTCCTTCTGGATGATGAACTGCACCGTTTCGGAGCCCAGGCCGAAGAAGCCGTGTTCTTTGAAGAATGAGCAGGTGGCGGCATTGTTTTCCTGCGAGGTCATGATATACCAGGGCAGCGCGGCGCAATAGCGGCGGCGCAGGGCCATTATGCTTTCGGCAAACAGCTGAAACAGGCTTTTCTGCCTGACCGGCGAAACCGGGAAGCAGCCCTTGGGGCCGTTGTACCCGAGGCGCGTGCCCTGGCCGCCGGCAACAAGAAAAATCGCCACGCGGCCCTGCCGCAGCATCTCCTCACCAAGGGCGATCAGTCTGCCGCGCTCGGCGGCATACACGTCCGTTGCCGGAAACGAAAGCACCTCAGCGGCTTCAATCACTTTTTGCTCATGCCCCTGCAGCCGGGATGAGCGGTAGGAGCCGAAGAGCCCGGCTATCTGTTTTAAGTCAATCCGTGCCGCATCCTCCAGCAGCGACTGCTGCTCCCCTGTGTTCATGCGTTCAAGGTAATTGAGAATGTGTTCCTGTCCATAGTCCCTGAGTTGCTCGAAAATAGCATTGTCCATTGCAGCGGTTACCCTCACATGAGATTATGATTTTAGATATGCAGCATTATCTGCAGGTGTTTTTATTAGTCCGTATGTGCGTTTATGGGTGTTTAGAAAAAGAAGCCGGAATTCAGTAGTCAGAATTCAGAATAGAAGACACACATGCTTCAAGGGGCTCGCTGCCGGCTTCCGGCTCCTGAATTCTGACTACGGGCTTTTGTGCCCTGCAGCCAGGAGGCTATTTTAACAGCAGCCTTTCAATTTTTTTCATCAGCCCGTCGAGATTTGCCGATTTCACCACATACTCATCAGAGGCCCAGGTCTCAAGGTTCTGCTTGTACTCGCCATAGGCGGTGCACAGGATGACCGGCACCTGGCGCGACTGCTCGCGCACGCGCTGGAGCAGCTCGATGCCGTCCATGCCGGGCATCTTGATGTCGATCACCAGCAGGTCGGGAGCATGCAGGGCAAACATCTCGAGGGCCTCATGGCCGTTTGCAGCGAGAAAGACCTCGTAGCCCTGCTCCTCGAATTCTTCCTTGTACAGCAGCCGGATGCTTTCCTCGTCGTCTGCAAAGAGCAGCTTCTTCATGGTATCCTCCTTGTGCGCCCGGCAGTGCCGGGTCAGCCTATCTGCGCTTCGCGCAGATACTGGGCCGCCTGCTCGGGCGGCGTGGGATTGATGTAAAAGCCCGTTCCCCATTCAAAGCCCGCGACACGCGTCAGGCGGGGCGTTATTTCGATATGCCAGTGATAGAACGGGCCCACGTCCGTGTTGAACGGAGAGGAGTGCAGCATGCAGTTGTAGGGCGGCGATCCAAGGGCCGCGTTGATTTTTTTCAGGGTCGTATTCATGATGTCGGCAAGGGCATCGATCATGGCCTCGTCGGCATCCTCAAACGAGGCGGTGTGGGTTTTCGGGATAACGCAGGTTTCAAACGGGAAGCGCGAGGCAAAGGGCTCGAAGGCAAGAAAGCGGTCGTTCTCGGCGGCAATGCGGCGGGTGTCGGTTAGTTCCTGATCGATGACGTCGCAGAAAACGCAGCGATCCCGTTGGCTGTGATAGGCCTGGGCGCCCTCTATTTCCTCCACTGCCCGTTTGGGAACCACGGGCAGGGCTATGAGCTGCGAGTGGGGATGCTCGAGCGTGGCGCCGGCAATCTCGCCGTAGTTTTTAAATAGGGCAGTATAGCGGAAGCGGCTGTCCTGCCGGTAGGCAAGAATGCGCTGCCGCCAGGCGATCATGATATTTTTGAAGTCATCAACAGTCATGGTCGTGGCGGTGGCGTAGTGGTCGGGCGTTTCGATGATGATCTCATGGGCGCCAAGGCCGTTCATTCTGTCGTAGATGCCTTCGGTGCGCTTGTTCAGATCTCCCGTGGTCACCAGCGCGGGGAATTTGTTGGGCACGACCCGCAGCTTCCATCCGGGCGTGTCGGGCGGCGTATTGCCGTCGCGAACGGCAAATACTTCGTTCGGGGTTTTATCTTCATTGCCGGGACATAAGGGGCAGAACCCGACCCGGCTGCGGGTCTTTTCGACAAGCAGGTCCGAGGGGCGCTTGGATCGTTCGGTTGATATGATAACCCATCGGTCTATAATGGGGTCTTTTCGCAATTCAGGCACGGCAGGCTCTCCTTTTTCTTATTAATAAAAGATAGCACAGACTGGTGCCGGCATCAAAGCAATTCCTCAACAGGCACAGGTCCCAAAAAGAGCCTTGCTCATAGACTGCTAACCCTGTATGATAGTAATGGCTCGAAACCAGCAGCATATCGTTCACATTTTACGGTTCAGCAATCGAAAGGCTTGTTATGAAATTTACGGAATTGAATCTTACGGAAGAACTTCAGCAGGGCATCAGGGACGCAGATTTTACCGACTGCCTGCCCGTGCAGGAAAAAACCTATGTATACGCTCTGGAGGGCCGGGACGTGCTGGTGCAGTCGCAGACCGGCTCGGGCAAAACCGCGGCATTTCTCGTGTCCATATTTCAGCTGTTTTCGCAGGAGCATTTCAAGTTTTCCAAGCGCGCCCTCATCATAGCGCCGACCACGGGAGCTGGCCATACAGATAGAGGATGAGGCAAAGCTTCTGGGCGCGCATCTGCCCTATGCTACCGGCTGCTTTTACGGCGGCGTCGGCTACCACCGCCAGGAGGAGATGCTGCGCAAAGGCGTTGATGTCGTTATCGGAACGCCCGGCCGGCTCATCGACCTCAATCAGTCGGGGAAGCTGCGATTTGACGATATCGGCATCCTGGTTATCGACGAGGCTGACCGGCTGTTTGACATGGGCTTTCTTCCCGACCTGCGGCGCATGATTAAAAAGCTGCCCCCTACGGGCAGCCGGCAGACCATGCTGTACAGCGCAACCCTTTCGGGCAAGGTGCGCGATCTTGCCGCAGAGTATATGACCGACCCTGCTGAGGTCGAGGTGGCCCCCGAGCAGGTTACCGTTCAGACGGTCACCCAGATGCTGTACCATGTCGACCGGGACGAGAAGATGAAGCTGCTGCTGGGCATTCTCAAGAAGGAGAACCCGGGCAGCGCGCTTATATTCACCAATATGAAAACCAGGGCCGCCGAGGTGGCAAAGCGGCTTGCGCACAACGGTTTCACCTGCGAGTACATCATCGGCGATCTGCCCCAGAGCAAGCGTCTCAGCATCATTAATGCCATGAAATCCGGACAGCTGCATATCCTGGTGGCCACCGATGTGGCGGCCCGCGGCCTGCACATCAATGACCTTGACCTGGTAGTGAATTATGATTTGCCGGAAGATCCCGAGGCATATGTGCACCGGATCGGCCGCACGGCGCGGGCGGGCAAGTCGGGCAAGGCCATTACCATAGTCTGCGAGCGCTATGTCTACGGCCTTGAGGCAATTGAAGCTCTCATTAATGTGAAAATTCCCGTTGCAGTTGCAACAGATGATGATTTTCTCGAAGATGCATCGGCCGGCATACGCTTCCACGACGACAGGCGAAGGCCCGGCAGCGACAGCAGGGGCGGCAGGAGCGCCGATAGAGGCGGCCGGGGTGCCGGCAGAGGCAGGCAGGGGAGGACCATCCCCAAGGCCCCGACATGCCGAGAGGCCCGCACCGGCTGAGAAAGCACCTGCCTCACAGAGGCCCGGCGCAGCTCAGGCAGGCAAGGCCTGCGGCAGCAGGCGAAGAGCCGCTGCCGCCAGGCCCATAAAGCCCGAACGGGCGCCCGAGCAGCGTCCATCCGGCAGCACGGCTGCTGTCGAGGGCGAGGCGATCAAGAAAAAGAAACCGCGCAGACGCCGCCCCCCCAACCGCACAAAACCGCCGGAAGCTTCAGCAGGCAAGGTGGTGGAATATTACGGCGAAGAATCTGCTCCGAAAAAGAAAAAGGGCGCAAAGCTTGTCAGCCTGATCAAGGGCATTTTTTCCCGCAAAAAGCCCGCGTCAAAATCCTGAGCGTATCGCGCATCATGCCCCATGCCGGTGAGGTCCGGGCGCAGCCTGTACGCGGGCGTTTTCGGCCAGGCCGCCGTCCATCCCGCATTGGGGCCTTCAACGAAGCTTTTAATCGCAATTGTTGGGTTTAGACAGCCCCCCTTTTACGACAGGCATACCTGCCGGACGGAACTTCTGGCATATGGCCTTCACAACCCCTGTATTCTACCTGCTGACGACCCTGCCCATCGCGTCACACAAGCAACCCTGCCGCCATTTTTCTCCAGCTCGGGCCTGCTTGTTGACATGCGCGGCTTTTTCTTTGCCCGCATGGACACGGTATTACCGCATGGTCATTGGTTCGCCCCGGCCTTCGCCGTCTGGCTTCTTGCCGACACTGTATCTGACTCTATAAAACGCCTTTATGCCCCTGTGCCGGGATTGGGTTTTTGTTCAGGCTTTTTTCCTTGGTCGACAGCAAAGATTTTTGAGAAAAAAGGCTGGAAATTTACAGACGTTCTTTTCCAGTATCAGTCACAAGACGACAAAGGCGGGTAAAAAAAAGAGCGTTTTTATAGATTTTAACAGACTGGGTTTGCCGCTGATTTCGATAAAGTTTCCCTTTATTATGTCGATGCTATTAACTGTTCGGAACATGATTTTTTAAAGGGATAACGGCACGCAGTATGAGCAAACACAAGGATAGAGAACTTCTGGATGAACTTGAGGCCCTCGGGGAAATAATCGAGTGGCTTGAAAACAGTGAGCGCTGTGATCTGGGCCAGGCTCCGGAATCGATTAGCTGTGGACGAACACGAGCTCGAACAGTGGCTTAAAACCCCTTCCCTTGCCCAGGCCCGTTCGTGGCTGAAACGATAACCAGCCTGTTTAGAGCATTTTTCATTATTTTTCAGCCATTATTATTCTGCCTGCATGGCAGGTTTCGTTCGTGGTGAGTGGGCTGAACCATAGAACGGAAAGTTGCCCTTCGACAGGCTCAGGGCGAACGGATAGGGTTTTCGTTTGCGGAAGATGGTTTTTATGAAAGCTACAGTATTTAAGAAAACATGCTCCAGCCCCCCCGCTTACCTGCCGCTTCCCCGGGCGAAATGCACCGTCTCACCCGCGCTGCACGTAGCTGATTGGACTATTCCTGGCTGCCGATCCGTATGAGCGCGTCCCGGAATGTCTCAAGAGGCTGCGCGCCCACAATGGCAAACTGTTATTGATGATGAAGGTAGGCGCGCTGTTGATGCCGCTTTGGTGTGCCTCGTCGGTCACTGCCGACAGCCGCTGCAGGTAGCGGCCCTCATCAAGGGCTTTTTTCAGCTCCGCCGTGTCGAGCCCTGCGGCCTCTGCAGCCTCCCGCACAGCCTCCCATTCGCCGATGTCGCGGGCCTGCGTGAAATAGATATTGAATATGGCCTCGTGGTAGGCATCGAATCTGCCGCAGTCGCGGGCGAATTCCCCTGCCGCAAGCGACATGCGCGCGTTTGACAGAAGCCGCACATTGCCGAATTGTATGCCGAACCGCTCGCCGGATTTTCTGAGGTTGCGGTACATGCCGTCCCAGTCGATATGGGGAAGGCTCACAGTCAGCAGCACGCCTTCAGGCGGCGTCTCGGGATGAATTTCAAAGGGGAGCCATTCATCCTCGATAGGAAATTCTTTTTTCAGCTCGTCGACAATGCCCTTGCCGATATAGCAGAAGGGTCATATATAATCGGAAAATATGCGCATCTGTATGGTCATGGTATGAGCCTTTCAGTTGTTTTGAGCACCCGGTCGGCAGCCTGCCGGTACGCCGCCTTTGCTGCCCCGCCCGGCCTGCACCGTGCTTGTGTTGTGAAGATTTATTCCTGGTTGGGGCCGGCAGCTTCTTTTTTTTCCGAAGCCAGGACCTGCTTGAAGGCATAATCCAGCAGTATTTTCCTGTCTTCGTCTTTGATAAATACAATCACGCCCCCTGCCGCAGCGTTAAACTGATCATCCCCCTGAATCATGTCAACCCATTTCAGCTTGACGATAACATTGATGGGAGGCTTTCTTCCGGGAACATGATACCGAGCATGATGTTCTGTCCGGCGAGGATCTCTTCCCGCACGAGCAGATTCATGGAGGCGCCGCTGTGGCTGATTGTGTGAACCAGGCACCTTTTAATCGGGGAATATTGCCGACGACGGCTGTTGCCTCGAGCCCCAGGGGATAGCGAATATATTGTCTTTGAGCGTTGTTTTCTTCCATGCAGAGCCTCTTTCAGCCATGAACGTGATTTCGTGCTTTATTTCAACTCAAGCATTTTTCTAAATGGTGTAGCCCCACGGTCATGTCGAATCCGCCGCGGCGGATGAGTCCGCAGGGATCGCCAGTGTGCACCAATCTTACTACCTTGATTGTATTTCAGTCTAAGATATCTTCCCCGTGGTCGAGATGACAGAATAGATACATCTGTTTATGGCTAAAGCAAAATGTTCTATAGCCAATTTGAAAAGCAGGGGGGGGCTAAACCCAGCCCTCCTCCTTGTAAAATTGCGGATAGAGTTTTTTTGCGCAGTCGGGGCAAATGCCATGCGTGAATTCCGCATCTGACCGGTCGCGTATGTACGTTTCAATCCGCTTTCAGTATCCCGCATCGTTCCTGATCTTATTGCCTGCCGAGCAGTGCATAGCGCTCTTTTTTAGCCAGCTTGCGGCTGGTGATCTTGACAAGCATTTTTTTATCATACAATCGAGTGCCGGGATGGACTATGTGGCTGTATAATAAGTTCGGATTCTTCCCGGTAAAGCATGCGCATGTTGCGGAGCACCCTGAAAAAGCTGCAATGACAGGCTGCTTTATGTGTATTATCGCATTATTATAGGCTAAACAATAGTAGAAAAATAGATTGCCTGTAATTATTACCCCGCATCAATGCAATAAAAATGGATTTTATCGAAAGGATCGGGCAAATCAGCCGCGGCAAAAGGAATGATTTTTGTGTTGTTGAAACAAAAGCCGCAGCTGTGATAGAAACGTAGGGGCGGGTTTGAAACCCGCCCCTACGGTGAAACACAAACCTATTGGCCAAATTTACGGCAAAAAATAAACCAGGAATCCAGAACCGTGAAAACACAACAGCATTCATGGACCACCATCGGAGACAACACGCAGGCTAGGCATAAACGCGTAGCTGCGGCTGTGCCGGTATCGGGCAAGATCGTGCGCGAGGAAGATGCGGTGCAAGTTTTTCGAGGCCGTGCTTGAGCCTGGCGACAGGGTCTGCATCGAGGGCACCAACCAGAAGCATGCGCAGGTATTATCGCAAGCGCTTGCAGCCGTTGATCCTCGGAAAATAAACAATCTGCATATCCTGCAGTCCACCCTGAGCCTGCCCGAGCATCTTGATATCTTCGAAAAAGGCATCGCCCGCAAAATTGATCTGTCATATGCAGGCAGCCAGGCTAAGCGTTTGGCCAATATGGTGGTCAATGGTCAGCTGGAGCTTGGCGCCATTCATACCTATGTGGAGCTGTATGCCCGGTACTTTCTCGATCTGCAGCCGCGCGTGGCACGTTATTGCGGCACATGCAGCAGATGCAGCAGGCAATCTCTACACGGGCGGCAATACCGAAGACACGCCCGCTATTGCCGAGGCCACGAAGTTCAAGCAGGGCATTGTGATCGCCCAGGTCAATGCAATAATGGAAAAACTTCCGCGCGTGGATATTCCTGCTGGCTGGGTAGACTATATCGTGCCCGGCTCTGAGCCCTTTTACCAGGAGGCGCTTTTCACGCGCGACCCTGCAAAGATAACGGAAAAAAGCATACTCATGGCCATGATGGCCATTAAGGGCATTTACGGGCGTTATGGGGTGCAGTCGCTCAATCACGGCATCGGTTTTGATACGGCAGCAATTGAGCTGCTGCTGCCCACCTACGGGGCAGAGTTGGGGCTGAAGAGCAAAATCTGCACGCACTGGGTCCTGAATCCGCATCCCACCATGATACCGGCCATTGAAGCGGGCTGGGTGCAGGCCGTGTACTGCTTCGGCTCGGAGATGGGCATGGAGGATTATGTGGCGGCGCGGCCCGATGTTTTTGCCATCGGGCCCGACGGCTCGCTGCGGTCAAACCGGGCGTTTGCCCAGCTTGCGGGACATTACGCTGTTGATCTGTTCATCGGATCAACGCTTGAAATCGACCAGTGGGGCAACAGCTCAACCGCCACCGCAGGCCGCATTGTGGGTTTTGGCGGCGCGCCTAATATGGGGGCAAATGCGCCGGGCCGCAGACATCACACCAAGGCTTGGCTTGAGGTGGGGAAGAATTATGCCATAAATTCTTTGCTCAACGGGCCTATGCCCGTGGGCAAGCGACTTATCGTGCAGATCGTGCAGTCATGCCGCAACCCTCAGCGGCCAACCTTTGTGGAGAAGCTGAGCGCCTGGGAACTTGCCGAGAAAGCAAATTTGCCCCTGCCGCCGGTGATGATATACGGGCAGGACCTGTCGCATATCGTAACCGATATCGGCATTGCCCATCTCTACCGCTGCAAAGACCTTGATGAGAGGCGCGACTGCATCTGCGCTGTAGCCGGTGATGCGCCGCTGGGGAAACTGGTTGACGCAAACAAAATCGGCGAGCTGCGGGAGCGCGGGCTTGTGCAGTATCCCGACGATCTCGGCATAGATCCCCGGCAGGCCACGCGCGACCGGCTTGCCGCGCAGTCACTTGGTGAGCTTGTGGAGCAGTCGGGCGGGCTGTACCGGGTGCCGGAGAGTTTTGCTGAATAACGGATTTTTCCAAGGGTGAGCTATGGGCAATATTTTTTATTTTACTTATTTCCTGATACTGACAGGCCTCTTCGTGTATGTGCTTGGCTTGCAGGGGACGCAGAAGATGCCCCGGACTCTGCTGCTGCTGGTCATCGGCGCACTGATGTATGACAATGGCGTGAGCAGCCTGGGCTTTTTGATCGGGGAGGGGCAGGTTTTAAAATGGCTGAATATCCCCCGGTTCGTCCTGCATGTTTTCGTAACGCCTCTGATCTGTGTTCTTTGCTATGAGCTTGCCCGTGGAGCCCGGGTGCCGGCGGCTTTGCGAAAGAAAGCGGCATGGGCGGTATGGGGTCTGGCTGCCGTGCTGATGGCTGCCGGATTTTTTCAGGAGCTTGCTCCCATGGACTTTGTCCCCAAGACGCTGTTGGGCGTTGTAACCTATTCCCACACCAAGCCGATGCCGCCCATAGGGGCCATTGCCGCCAATTTTTTTTCGATTGCCGCCGCGATCCTTATCTGGCGCAAAACAGGGTGGCCCGGCCTGTTTATAACAAGCATGCTCATGCTGATCATCGCCGGCATTCCCCATACATATTTCGGCCTCATTCCCGGCAATGCAGGCGAAATTATCTTCGTGGCTGGATTCATGCTTGCGCTGAAGCGGTTATCCCCCCGCCATGGGCGGGAAAACGCTTAACACATCGCCATCGGACAAGATAGTCGCCTGCTTCTTTCTGTTCGCCGTTTATAAGCGTGACCCTGGGTATCTTTGCCGGAATGCCAAGCGACGCCACCACGTCGGCTATTTTTGCTCCATCGGAAAACTCCAGAATGCCAACGCCGTTTTCGCCATCTTTAAGATAGCTGCGCAGCATTGAATACAGCTTTATCGTAATGTGCATGATGTCTCCTGTTTAGGGAAAATGCTTCACCACAGAGGCACAGAGAAAATGATTTTGTTTTCTGCCGGAGATGGCGGGGTAGAAGGGGCGGGTTTAAAACCCGCCCCTACAAATGTACTGTGTCATCGAGCCAGCGGCTATCTCATCAAAAAGGACTCCGGTCAAGCCGGAG
Organism: uncultured delta proteobacterium; assembly: GCA_963718965.1. Lineage (GTDB taxonomy): Bacteria > Desulfobacterota > WTBG01 > CAIYCZ01 > CAIRTM01 > CAIWCT01. The sequence continues at coordinate 25,552 of CAVRBJ010000005.1, forward strand.
TGACGGGTTCTACACCCTGAACCCCGACCCCTGGTTCCTAACACTGCTTAGGCGCAAGCTCCTCGATTTTCGGGCAGTCGCCTTTGCCCAGGCAGCCATTTTTTTCAAGCGCGTCGGCCTCATCGCCAAGGCCAACTTCGCGCAGGCGCTTTTCCGTCGGAAGGCCGTCTTCCGAGCAGCCCCGGTACCAGTAATATTCTTCAAGCATGCCCGGGTGATGAATGGGGTCTTCCTCGCCTCGGCGCGTGCCGCTGCGGTAATCATCCTTGCGGGAGATGCCCGAGAAGCGCATTGAAGCATTTCTCCAGCTGATAGGCGCGCTCGGAAGCTTCAAAGAGATCTGACGGGATCAAGGCCGGTGGCAGCCTGATACATTTCGCCCATCTCCTCGAAACATCACCAGCGGCTCACCGAACACATCCGAGGCCACGATGGGAATGAAGCAGATGCCGAGGCTGTCCATGAGCATTTTGTAGTTTTCGCTCCACCACACGACGCGGCCCTTGGCAACGGGGCTTGAATGCACGAGAATTTCAGGGGGCAGGCCTTTGCCCAGGGCCCGCTCAAGCATTTCTTCAATGCCGATCATGGCCGGGAAGGGGTGGCCCTTGAGATGGTCGGCGCCGCGCGTTGCAACCGATGAGGCAAGGCTCATGGCCACGGCCTGAGTGCAGTTGTAGGTGAATGACAGACCCTTGATGTGAAAGCCGTAGTCCGCGGCCTCGGGCTTGAGTTTTTTGAGTATCATGGGCATGCTGTCGGCCAGTACATTGCCGAAGCCCTCGCGGCGGCTGATCATGTCGAGCATTTTCGACACCACTGCCACATCGCCCCAGTTGAACTCAATGCCGCCTGTTTCTTCCGCGGTCAGTATGCCGCGCTGCCAGCACTCCATGGCCATGGCCATGATCCAGCCGAAGGTGATGCAGTCCATGCCCAGGCGGTTGAGCTTGTCGGAGATATGCACAAGGGAGGGAAAGTCGAATATGCCCAGCAGCGGCCCCATATTGGTATAGTGGCCGAACTCGAGCTTGTCGGATTTTTCCCCTTTAAACGGCCCCTCATCAACCTCCCATTTTAAGGTGCAGGCAACCGGGCAGCGGTAGCAGGCGGTCTGGCCTTTTTTGTATTTCTCAACCAGCGTCGAGAATATCATATTTTTCAATCTGCTCGGGCGTGATGCGAACCTGCTGGTTATTAATGCGCGTCTGATCGCTGGTTTGCGCGATGAGCATGAGGGAGCCGTATTCTTTATGGGAGTAGGTCACATGGCCGGCCCAGAGGTCGCGGTATTTTTTTGCAAGCTCTTTAAAGGCTTTTTCATCGGCAACCGGCACCTCTCCCGAGCCTTTGACAATGACGGCCTTCAGGTTTTTCGAGCCCATGACGCAGCCCATGCCCGTCTTGCCATTGCAGCTGATGCGGCTCGTGCCGGAATAAATATTTGCATACCGCACGAGATTTTCCCCTGCCGGGCCGATGCGCGCGGATTCGCATTTGCCGAAGCGCTCCTGGATTTTTGTATCGGCTTCATAGGAATCAAGGCCCCAGAGGTCTGCGGCATCGACGATTTCAGGCTTTTTGCCTTTTTCAATGAGCAGGGCCGAGGGCTTATCCGCTTTGCCGGTTATGACGATATGGTCATAGCCAGCCTGCTTCACGCGGGCCGGGAAAAAGCCGCCGGCATTTGAATCGCCGAAGATGCCGGTGACCGGGCTTTTGGCGGTAACGGTAAAGCGGGAGCAGCAGGGAAAGGTGGTGCCGGCAAGAATGCCGAAGCCGAAAATGAGCACATTGTCGGGCGACAGGGCATCTGCCGTAATATTGTCTTTAAGGCCTTCATAGAGCAGCCGCGCATTGATGCCGGCGCCGCCGATATAGCCGCGCCGCAGCTCCTCGGAGAGGGGCTCTTCGCTGATCTTTTTTGTTGTGAGATTAACCCGCAGTATTGTTCCCTGCCATCCATATATATTTTTTTTCATGCCAGTTTCCTCCGGTTATAAAGTAGCATAAAGCAAAAGAGCTTTTATTGCCCGCTTACATTGCCATATATTTTTAAAAGAACATTTCTGCATATCTCCAGCTCGCCCGGATCAATACCCTGCAGGGAGCGGCTTTGCGTTTCAAGGGCCAGGGGGCCGAGTGCCTTGAGCAGCTCCTGCCCTTTGCCGGTGATGCTGATGCGCTTCTGGCGGCGGTCGGCCTGGTCCTGCCACGCGCGCAACGAGGCCCTTCTTCTCAAGGCCATCCAGCAGCCGCGTCACCGTGGTCTTGTCTTTGTAGGTATTGTCGGCAAGCTCCTGGTGCAGCTGGCTGTCCCGGTTTCTCAGGTTTACCAGCAGCAGCCACTGCTCAACCGTGATGCAATGCCCGGCCGATGTAAAACTTTTGCTGCACCCGGTTGAGCACGGCCCGCGAGGTGCGGCCCATAAGGTGCGCCAGGGAATTTCTCAGATGGTGGTCGAGTGTTTTCATGAATTTTAGTTGTATATGCAACTAATGTATAGCTGAAACCGCTAGTCCAGGTCAAGCCCGTTCAGCACGCAAGCGTAAAAATTCATGCTTTTCTTTTTTTCCGTTTTATGGTTTGCTTGGCTGAAGCGGAAGTCGGGCATGATTTTATAAAAAACCAAACTTGCATTTTGCGATGCTTGAGCACTAGGGAGGAATACGTCATGGAAAAACTGGTATGGAATGAAACTTTGTCCGTCGGCATAACCTTGATCGATGAGCAGCATAAAACGTGGATAGACCGGTTTAATGCTTTATCTGCTGCCATTGCCGAACATGGGGCTCAGCGGCAGATCGCCCTGACGCTGGGTTTCCTGATCGACTACACGCAGTTTCACTTTGCCACGGAAGAGAAGCACATGACCGCGCATAGCTACCCCGGGCTTGCAGAGCACCTGCAGAAGCACGAGGAGCTGAGGGTGACGCTGGCTGACCTGGTGCGGGATTTTGAAGAAGATGGCCCCACCCAGATTCTTGCAGACGCCGTCAACACGTTTCTCGGCAACTGGCTGATCAGGCATATTCAGCAGATAGACCAGAAATTCGGCGCTTTCGTCAAGGAAAATGGGATCGTGATCACCGAGCAGGGCTGATGCCGGCGGCAGTTCAGCGTCGTGCGGCAGCACCCGCCCGTGCAATGGTTCGGAAGCCTATCGAAGCTCGTTTTTGTTTGACAATGGCAAGCCGGGATTTATATAATGCCGCGGTGCCGCACAGGCTTTTGCCTGAAGGCTTAATAAGCATATAACCCTATAAACCTTATTTACTGAAGGAGAGTTCCGTTATGGCAAGCAAAGCTGCAAAATCCGCACCCTCACCGTTTCTTCCGTTCATGGATGCCCATGCCAAGGCCCTGAAAATGAGCCTGAAGGACCTGACGGTCGAGGCACTCAAGTCGCTGTTCGGGCATGTCTACTACATCTGGCGCACCTTCAAGCCCGCCCTGGGAGAGAAGGACGGCCTGAAGTACTATGGCAATGTCTGGTCCGCTCTGGCCGACATGTCCTTTGACGGCGCCATGGCAAAGTTCGGCCTCAAGGAAGTAAAAGATCTTCCCACCCTGGGCCGCATTGTCGAAGACTGCTTCATCGGCGTGCCCTCGCTGTATATCACCCGACGCAATACGGAAACAGAGCATGTGGGCCATGTGCAGTGGTGCGCAAACCCGGCCTATGGCCCCTCAGACTGCACCTATTGCCGCCATGACTATTACCGGCAGGAAGTGTATCTGACCTATGTGTATATCTGGGAGCTGATCGAGAAGGCCAAGAAGGCCGGCCTGAAGGAAGAGATTCTTGTCGAGCTGCCATCCGGCCGCTGCCGCGACGGCGCAGCCTGCGCCTGCCAGATTATTCTGCGTACCCGCGCCGCCAACCCGGATCTGCCTCTGCCCGAAGTCGAAAGAAGGTTTATCGACCTTGAAATGGGCGAGCAGGAGCCGGTGGCCTATATCCTGAAAAAACAGAAGCGCACCTTCGAGGAGCAGGGCCCGGGCTCGTTCCTCGGCTTTTTCGCTGTCGATTTTCTTGCATGGCTGCAGCTTTTCCTGAACGCGAAGCCTAAGGCAAAGGAGATTTATCTGAAGCTGTGGCAGACCTTCCCCAAGATGTGGGTAAAAGATGCAAAGCTTGATCTCGAAATCGGCAAGATCAAGACCGCCGAGGATATCGCCTCCATTATCGCCTACTGCGAGAAGAAAAAGTACATTGCCTTTAAGCAGGTGAACAATGCCGACGGCACCGTGACCCTGATCTCCGAGGCTGATCCCTTTGTTCAGGTCGGCGACATGCTGCAGGCGCCCCCTGCCTACAAGGCAGACCTTGCCGCCATGGATGAAGACTTTATTGCCAATGTGCTGAAGTCGACCCGGACCGACAAGAGGGCGTCTTTCAAGATAAAGTCGCATATCGCCAAGGGCGCCAAGACGACCGAAATCATCGTGAGCATGAAAAAGTAAGCTTTTTTTGAAAAGATGTGAAAGGGGGCCGCTCAGGCCCCCTTTGTTTTTAGGAATACAGGCCAGGCCGCCATTGTTGTGTGCACGGCAGAGGCGCTATAAGGGTTTTGTTGTGCGGCAGGGGAGCACAGGCTGTCAGTACGACAGGACAGGTTGACATCCGGCCCTTAACACAGTATAACTTCAACCTGTTGCATTAAACTACACGGGCGATTAGCTCAGTTGGATAGAGTGTTGGCCTCCGAAGCCAAAGGTCGTGCGTTCGAGTCGCATATCGCCCGCCATGTAAAATCAAGCACTTAGAAGCTTTTTCTAGGTGCTTTTTTTTAAGCACAAAAACCAGATAAAAAGCTTGGTCATTTGTTTGCGCATTATAATTCGCAAATCCCCAATTTTTTTATGTGGAGTGTGAAGGTATACCCCTCAACCTAAAAGAATCAATCCAGGCCCCCACCCATATGCTTTGCGATCAAGAATTATAAAAACTTCACTGCAATGAAGTTTGCCGAAGCCCTCTGTCAGGCGACTGCTTGCCCTGCGATTTGGCGACAACTGCCGTGGTAGCATATTTGCAGAGGTAACATGGCATTGTTGACGTTTCAACGATCTGACAAGAAGTCTGTACCTCTCCAGACAGAGCAGGGTGCAACAGGCGTGAGACGTCATTTCTGGTGCGGGCACGCTACCAGCGAGGCCACGAATAGTAGCCAAGATAGTCCTTCGTTGCGGAGTTCCGACAGCTGCATGGGCGAAAAGCCATCCACTGCGATGCCGAAAAGCCGCACGGCGACCACGCAGGCGTTGAAGATAACCAGCACCCACAGGCATCTGTGCAGCTGCCCCGGCCGTGCCAGCCCGTAGGCAGCGTACAGGGCCATTCCCAGAAATAAGGCGCCGGGTCCCGCGCGCAAGAAATTGATGGACTCCGGCACACCAGACGCCATGATACCAAAGCCGGCGATGTGCTTCAGTGGCTCGAGGATGTAGAGATAGGCCAGAAATGTGAAGATCAGCAGCGCGTAGGCCATGATGATCCGCGCAAACCAGAGTCGGGCGGTGTTCATGCAGTCTCCTTATTCCCCAATGTGGTCAGACTGGAGGATGGTATTGCCTGCGAGTTGAATTAGGCATTCACTAAAAAAACCGCGTTATCTGCCAATAACATTTTTAAATAATTAGAACCGTTGTACTAGCTCAATAATTGGTTACGTAATTCAACTAATTCAACAACGTCACCTTGTTGCCCGCGGGCATGACGTTTTTAGAGGTTGCCTTATTGCTTACCGGCAGGCACAAAAGCATACCGGAGCTTTGGTGTTGCGTTTATGGGTCCATACATGGTTGATGTGCCGTCGCCGTGCCTGACCTCGAGCTTGTAATAATACCTGTTTTTGTTTTTTAGCCCGGTGTCTTCAAACTGCCTGTCTGCAGGCTGAAGCGGCGCTGTATTAATTATGTCATAGGTTCCGGCCTGCCTGTCAGCGCGGTGGAGATACAACCCGGTGATGTCGGCTCCGGGAGCAGGTTCCCAGGAAAGCGTAATTCTGCGCGAGCCGGGCAGTGCAATAAAAGAGGCAACCGGACTGTTTGCAAGCCTGCTGAAGCTCACAAACGGCGGATCGCCAAATGTTGCCCTGTAGGCGTGAGGCGGCCCCATGGTGTAATACAGCCCGTCGGCGGTAAATATAACTCCATAGTTTGTAGCCACTGAGTTTTCCTGTCCCACCCTTGAAATCGTTGTGTTGCTTGCTTTGCTGCCGCTGGTGTCGCTGAGCACATTCCAGCAGGCATTCAGGTCAAAGGATTTTGTCTGATTCACCAGCTCCAGAAGGCGGCTGTACCGCATGAATGAAGAGCTGCTTTCATCGACATTTTCCCCGATAAAATGATTGGTGGATGCTATATAGTTGACGCCGTAAGGTGAAGCAACAGCATCAATCACGTTTACAAACGTTGAGTGTACTTCAAGCTTTGCCATGGCGCCGGTATTTAAGTCCATAATCTGGAGAATTTCTCCGCTGGGGCCAAAGAACTTTCCGCTTTCCACATAGCCGGTGAAAGCCCCGACCGCTTCTTCAAGCGTGGCGGCATGCTCAATGACGGAGCGGAGCATGAAATTGACAGGCATGCCGATCCGCGCATCCTCATGCACCCCTCCTGCATTCAGGGTAACGCCGATACCTTTTTCATTAATGCCCATACTCACATCCGCCCAGCCCGGGGGGTCGATGGTAATGCAGGCGTAGTCGCCACCATCAGTGGGCTCCCAGTACATAATAACATTGATATTATCACCGCTGACATTGGCGTCCGTATTATGGCAGAGAAAGGTCCCTGCCGGGGAAGAAACCGCAAGGGCGGTGCAGCCCCGCACCTTCTCTGCTGCCGGCGAGGGAATATCGCTCATATTGCTGTTCATATTGATGAGCTCGATTGCCATATTTTGCGTCAGCACGATATCCCATGCTGTTCCGGGACTCATGGGCCGGACTTCAGAAAGCCCTTCAGCCATGCCCTCCATATGATCCTGTATGCTTTGCGGAATGGTGTCTTTGATTTCTTCATAATAGGTCTGCGGCGTCCACCCGTGGCCGGGGCCGGCAAATATGAGCACTATTTTCATGGTGTTGCCAAAATCAATTATATATTCCGGGTATGTTTTCCCTATCTGTTTGCCAATCTCATGCCAGCTCCCTTTAAAGCTGGTTATGGAAGCAGTCTCGACGACGAGTTTGTTGAGGTCAACGCCGGCACAAGCGCTATCTTTGAGAGCCGGTCCAAAGGCAGCAAGACATACAGAAAGGATAACAAGGTATAATGTTTTTTTCATGATTGATTCCTCCGGCAATGGGTGTTGATAGGAACTCCCTTTGGGATGGGCAGACTATAAATCGGGTGCGATTGTGTGTCAATGTTAATATAGGCGCAAGATATGTGATGGGCTTTTGGGTGCGGTCTGCGATGCGGCGGGCGGTCTGCTATGAGGTGTTATGTCAACCTGGAAGACTGCTTTTGTGCGCACCTCAAGCGTTTAGTAGGGGCTTATATCTGAATTTACCAATTCTCTTCCGTGAAGAAGGGGAAAAAAGTTTTGTTTGCAACACTAAAGGCGGTAGCACCTGCGTGCTCCGCCTTTAGTGCAATGAACAGTAGTGCCAGTTTTTAAAAAACTTTTACCTCAATATCTCCGGTACCGGTTTCCATGATCAGATTCCCCTCGGCCCCGCCTAGTTCAAAGGATGCCTGCAGTGAAATAAAGCCTGATTTCACAAAATCGGTAATTCCCATAATTGAAATATCGCCGACGCCGGTTTGAAGCTCAACACCGGCAGAGCGGTTTTTTGAAATCTCGCAGTTGATATCTCCCACCCCCGTTTTTATGGAGCCGTCAAGCGTACCATTATCGCTGACATGTATCCCTGCCGTTCCCACATCCGTGCGCAGGCTGAAATTGCCTCCCCTGTAATCTGCAACCTCAATACTACCCGTGTCGGTTTTAAGCTCAATATCGCCCGTTGCCGCTGTTACCGTGATATCGCCCACATTATTGCTGATGGAGCCGCCGTTCATGGTGTTGCATGCAATAGAGCCAACATTCAGCCTGATGTCAAGTGGCAGGCCCTGCACGCCCGTAATTGTCAGATCAGCGCCTCCATTTACATAATGAGGTTTGGTTTCCGGCAGCTGCGCAGTTATGGTGCAGGTGTTATTATCCACCGCGCAGGTGACTTCGATCTGATCAAGATATTGCTGCGCCTGATCTTTCGTAGCTCCGCTGGCAAACTTGTTGGCAGTAACGTCAATGCCGGTCTGATTATCGTCGCCATTTTGAATCTTTATGTCTCCCACCTGTGAGATAACAACAAGCCTGTCACAAGGCTCGCTGATGCTCAACTGCTGCGTATCGGTTGCCTGCTGATGTTTGCAGCCGGCGGCCAGCACAAGCAGACACAGAAACATTGTCCCGGTTGTTCTTACTTTCATAAAACCCTCCTTTTTGATGTATGGTGATTGAAAAAATTTACTGGTAACGATTTTACTAATTATGTGCTTTAATTGCTGTTTTTGTAAATTAATAAACAGGATGAAAGGTTTCTGCAGCTGCATAAAAAAGGCGTGAAACCCTGCCTCAATATATTTTTTGGTACTAAAATTCGCAAGGCCTTTATTTTTGATTATCCGTTGGTTATATTTAAAGCAGGGCCGAATTAGAGCAGAATAAATTAACAGTGCTGATTGTTATCATGGAGGCTTGATGATGCAGAACATAAATGAAAATTTCAACCCGCGCAAATGGATTGATAGGAACTTGCTTTGAGATGGGGCGAATTTAGAGCCAGGGCGATTGTGTGTCAATGTAAATATGGGCGCAAGATGCGGGACGGAGATTTTTGGGTGTGACCCTAACTCTGAATGCTAACCACAATATTTAGTGCCCTTGACTACTCGCCAAAACTCCACACTACGGCTCTACATGTTGACTGAAAACCATTATTGAATTATTCCACTTATATTTGAAGAATTTTTTTCTATGTCTGAATAATGTTAAGTTTAATTCTCTAAGTGCTGGATTAAGTACGGGGTACTATCTCGTAACTGTAAGATGGTTTTTAGACCCGAAGGTAAAGTGCTCATATTTTACCGCAGTTGATTTTTTTTGTTTAAGCCTTGATGGTATGGTGGGATTTTTTAATTAATAACAGGTAAACCCCCAGTTCTGCTGGGGGACTCCAAGAGTTTGACAGTTCCGGGAGTATGCAGAGGCATTTTGGAAAAATGATGGATGTCAAACCCGCAAGAAGAAACGGTAGGGAGGGTCAACCCACCATTGACGGTCATGAATACATGTGGTGGGTTTCGCTTTGCTACACCCACCCTACAGCTGGTATAATTGATAAAAATATTAATATTTTTTTGAATCCCGAAGACAAAGACCTCATGTGTTGACAAAGCTTAATGGCTTGTCGGGCCTGGTAAGGATGGTGTATTTTTTATTTATATTCAATTTAAAACAAGGATTTTCAGAGGTTTCTTGACTTTAGACAGGGTGCATGATAATTCTGTTGCAATTTTCTCGACTGGAACTTCAGCATACATTTCAAGGACAGCATCATGAGTGACCAGCTTTTGGATAAGACCTATGATCCGCACAGCGTTGAGCAAAAATGGTATGAGCTATGGAATGAAAAAGGATATTTCAAGCCCGACATGACAAAGGGCAGTAAGCCCTACTGCATCGTCATACCGCCTCCCAATGTGACCGGCTCGCTGCATATGGGCCATGCCCTCAATAATACCCTGCAGGACATACTGATACGCTACAAGCGCATGCAGGGCTATGCAGCCCTGTGGCAGTGCGGCATGGACCATGCCGGTATTGCAACGCAGAATGTCGTGGAGCGGCAGATCGCGCAGGAGGGCAAATCGCGCTTTGATGTGGGCCGCGAGCAGTTCGTGGAGCGTGTGTGGCAGTGGAAGCATGAGTCCGGGGGCACGATCGTCAAGCAGCTGATGAAGCTCGGGGCATCCTGCGACTGGAGCCGCGAGCGGTTCACCATGGACGAAGGCTGCTCGCTGGCCGTGCGCGAGGTGTTTGTGACCCTCTACAATGAAGGCCTCATTTACCGCGGCAATAAGCTTATCAACTGGTGCCCGCGCTGCCACACGGCCCTGTCTGATCTCGAGGTTGAGCATGAAGATATTCAGGGCGGTCTGTACTACATCAAATATCCATCACCCGATGGAAGCGCATTCTTAACGGTTGCAACCACGCGGCCCGAGACTATGCTGGGCGATACTGCCATTGCCGTAAATCCCGAAGACCCGCGCCACAAAGACTGGATCGGCAAAGAGGTGGTGCTGCCGCTTATGAACCGCAGAATTCCGGTTATCGGCGACAGCTATGTGGACCTTGAGTTCGGCACAGGCGCCCTTAAAATAACTCCTGCCCATGATCCCAATGACTTTGAGCTCGGCCTGAAATACAAGCTCGACATCATAAAGGTTATCGGCGAAGACGGCTCCATGACAGCAGATGCCGGCGCCTATGCCGGGCTTGACCGGTTCGATGCCCGGAAAAAAGTTCTTGCCGACCTTGAGGCTCTGGGCCTGCTTGAAAAAACTGAAACGCATATGCATTCCGTGGGCCACTGCTACCGGTGCAAGAATATCGTGGAGCCCAATCTGTCGCTGCAGTGGTTCGTAAAGGTTGCCCCCCTGGCCGAGCAGGCAATAGCTGCTGTTAAGGACGGCCGCACGCGCATCATACCGGCAATCTGGGAAAAGACCTATTTTGAGTGGATGAACAATATACGGGACTGGTGCATTTCCCGCCAGATATGGTGGGGCCACCGCATACCTGCCTGGTACTGCAAGGCCTGCGAAGAGATCACCGTAGCCAAGATTGACCCAACGGCCTGCGCAGCCTGCGGCAGCCGCGATATCGAGCAGGAATCAGATGTGCTTGACACGTGGTTCAGCTCGGCACTGTGGCCGTTTTCGACGCTGGGATGGCCTGAAAAGACGGACTTTCTTGAAAAGTTCTATCCGACCTCATGCCTGGTGACGGGCTTTGATATTCTTTTCTTCTGGGTTGCCCGCATGATGATGATGGGGATGAAGTTCATGGGCGATGTGCCGTTTCGGGATGTCTATATTCATGCCCTGGTGCGCGACGCTGAAGGGCAGAAGATGAGCAAATCAAAAGGCAATGTCATCGACCCGCTGGAAATAATCGAGAAGTTCGGCACGGACAGCTTCCGCTTTACCCTTACGGCCATGGCTGCCCAGGGCCGCGATGTGAAGCTCTCCGAGGACCGCATTGAAGGCTACCGCCACTTTGTGAACAAGATATGGAATGCGTCGCGATTTGCCATGATGAATCTTGAGGGCTATGCGGCAGGAAGCCCTGGCCGCGACGGGCTTGATCTGAAAGACCGCTGGATACTCAGTAAGCTCAATGACATTATTAAAAATGTTTCTGAGAGCTATGATGAGTACCGGTTCAATGAGTCGGCAAACAATCTCTATCATTTCGTCTGGCATGAGTTCTGCGACTGGTATCTGGAGATGGCAAAGAATGATCTGTACCAGAAAGAAAATCCCCTCAGGAGAGAGATAACCCAGCAGGTGATGCTGCATGTGCTCAAGAGCTTTCTTGAGCTGCTGCATCCCATTATGCCTTTTGTGACCGAGGAGATATGGCAGAAGCTGCCCGGCGCGGGAGAGAGCATTGTTACAACACAGTTTCCTGAGTTCAATGCCGGCCACACCGATGCAGCGGCTGAAGGCGAAATAGATATGCTGATTCAGGTTGTGAGCGCCATCAGAAATATGCGCAGCGAAATAGGCGTGCCGCCCAGGGGCAGGCCCCATGTTGATATACTTGCCCATGATGACCGGGCTGCGGCCGGCATCAGCGATGTTGCAAAGCTGCTGTGCAGTTTGGCGGGGCTTAAAGATGTAGCCGTGCACCGGCATTTTACCAAGCCCGAAACAGCAGCAACTGCCGTGGTTGGGCAGGTCGAAATTTATCTGGACATTGAAGGAGTTATAAATTTTGATGAGGAGCGCAAAAGGCTGCAGAAGGAACTGGACAAGGTTCTTGCCGACATTGCGTTTGTATCCAATAAACTTGGCAATGAAAGTTTTATGAGCCGTGCTCCTGAAGCCGTTGTTGCCAAGGAAAAAGAGAAGATTGCTGGCTACCGTGAAATAGAGGAAAAGCTTCGCGATAACCTTGAGCGAATTATTAAACTATGTTCTTAACTATATGAAAATATTTGATTTATCAATAGACAGCCTTATTCGCTTAGCCCTTGCTGAAGATATCGGAAGCGGTGATAAGACAACCGGTCTCCTTGTTGACGCGCATGCGCTGGGCCGGGCCCGGGTGATTGCCAAGGAAGATCTGGTTGCTGCTGGTTTTGTTCCTTTTGAGAGAGTTTTTACTTTTCTGTCGGCCACTGTTGTCTGCCGGTTTTTGAAGGATGAAGGGTCGGTTGTTCTTAAAGGCGAATACCATGGCTGAGCTTTCGGGGCCTTTTTCCACGCTGCTGACCGGCGAGCGCACAGCGCTTAATTTTCTGCAGCACCTGTGCGGCATTGCAACCCTGACGAGGCAGTATGTGGAAAAGCTCAAGCCGTACAAGGCAGTGCTGCTTGATACGCGCAAAACGACGCCGGGCTGGCGCGTGCTGGAGAAAGAGGCGGTTCGCCTCGGCGGCGGCACCAATCACCGCATGGGACTTTTTGACGCGCTGCTTATCAAGGAGAATCATATCGCAGCCTGCGGCGGTATTACTGCTGCTGTTACCAAGGCCCGCAGCCATCTCAGCCCGCTTCTATCGGTTGAGGTCGAGGTGCGCAATTTTGACGAACTGCAGGAGGCTCTTGAGGCTTTGCCCGATGTGATCATGCTTGACAATATGAGCCTTACCGATATGAAAAAAGCCGTTGAGATAACCGCAGGCCGCGTGCTCCTTGAGGCTTCCGGCAATGTGACTCTTGCAACACTGGCAGCCATTGCTGAAACTGGTGTTGATTTTATTTCCTCAGGAGCTATCACGCATTCTGCCCGTGCAGTTGACATAAGTATGCTGATAGAGAAAATGTAGATATCCAGCACGTCTGCATGCCGGCGCGTACAGAAAGACAGGCCATGCTTCTTGCAATCGACATCGGCAATACCAATATCGTTTTCGGCCTTTTTGAAGCCGGGCAGATCATAGGCCAATGGCGTCTGCTAACAGATGCCGGTAAAACAGCCGATGAATACCGGGTTCTGCTGCAGGAGCTGTTTGAAGCGCAGGGCTTGTCATCTTCAGCAGTTGACTCTGTGGCTATTGCTTCGGTTGTTCCGCAGCTTGAGGCCACCTTCATTGCTCTCTGCAAGAAAAATTTTCACCGCGAGCCGCTGATTGTCAACGCAGGCACCGATACGGGCATAAAGCTCCGGTATGACACACCGCTGACCCTCGGCGCTGACCGTATTGTCAATGCTGTGGCTGCATATGACAAGTACCGCTGCGCTCTCATTGTTATCGATTTCGGCACGGCAACCACATTTGATTATGTGAGCGCCGAGGGCTGCTATCTTGGCGGCGCCATTGCACCTGGCATCAGAACAGCAGGGGAGGCGCTTTTTGCAAAGGCAGCCAAACTGCCGTGCATCGATTTCACCTACCCCGAACATATTATCGGCCGTTCGACCATAGAGAGCATGCAATCGGGCATTGTAGCCGGCTATGTCTGCCTTGTGGAAGGTATGATAGCGAGGATGAAAGCTGAACGGGCTGAAAACCCCCGCGTCATTGCTACCGGCGGGCTTGCCCCGCTGATTATGGCCCATACGCAGGCCATTGATGAGGTCGATGAACAGTTGACCCTTCGCGGCCTTTCAATCATTTATGATAGAACTGTCGCCGGACAATAATACTTTAAGGAGAGCCCGATGTTTATACTTGCCAATTTATTAAACGCCATAGCCATACTTCTGCATTATGTGCTGAACCTCTATATGTGGATAGTCATTGCGCGCGCTGTTATTTCGTGGGTGAATCCTGATCCCTATAATCCTATTGTTCGTTTTCTGAGCGCAGCAACCGATCCGGTATTTGACCGCCTGCGCCGAACGCTGCCGCTTTTTTTCGGGGGCTTTGATTTTTCACCTATTATCGTTTTGCTAGCTATTATTTTTCTTGACAACTTTGTGGTAGCAACCCTTCAACAGATTGCTCTCCGGTTACAGCTCCCATGAATTAAAAAGTCCATCTGTATGACGAGCGTATGCTGCCGGGTCCAGAAACTGAGTGTGTTTGAAAATGATCATAAACAGGCCAGAGCTTGACAGTGTTTTTCAGGAAAACTCTGAAGGGGTTATAATCAGCGTTTTTGTGCTGCCGCGCTCTTCAAGATGCGCCCTGGCTGGCATTCATGACGGAGCGCTGAAGGTCAAACTCACCAAACCGCCGGTTGACGGTGAGGCTAATGCTGAATGCTGCCGGTATATGGCAAAGCTGCTCGGCCTTGCAAAATCGCGCATTGCCGTTGCAAGGGGCGCTGCTTCACGCCATAAGGCTCTACAGATAAGCGGCCTTACTGCAGCTGATGCACGAGAGCGCCTTGGAGATGCGCTTTCAGAAACGAAGGACACCGTCACATGAAGCAGCAGGGCAGGTGCGCTCATAAGCCCTGACCTGTAGTAAAGCGTTTAGTATAACTACTATTTGGGGATGCACCATATGCTTACACACACAACACTGCTTGCATTAAAAAAAGAGTTTACCGCCGCTCTGCTGCGCTATGAACCCGGCCTTGAATTTGAACAGCATAAATGGGAGTTTTCAACTCACAGCGGCAAAGTCGGTGTACAGGCCATCAGGGGGGCTGTGTTTGAAAAGGCCTGCATCTCGGAAATAACGGCAACGGTTACGCTGCCCAAGCGCAGCCACGAGACCAGCATTGAATGGCTGGGCGTGCAGATTTTTCCTTCTAACCCTCTGGTGCCCATGCTGACGGCGGTGTTCGAGCAGATACAGGAGCAGGGCGAGAAGCGGTGCCCGTGTTTTTTTGACGTCTACCCGGTTGTTTCTTATCAGGAGGACCCTCGACCTACATAAGCTGCTTGCAGCTGTCAGTAAAAAATACGGCCGGGCCTATCCTGATAGCCCCGAGAGTTATTTGAACGTAATGTAATCAGAGTACAAACAAAATGAAGAAGCCCGAGATAATTTTCAATTTTCTTTTCCCAACGAATAAGAATTCGGCGGAAACGATTGAGCCAGCCATGGGTGTGTTCCACTACCCAGCGACGAGCTTTAAAACCAACCTCGCGTTTCATTGCCTGAGCTTCTTCACCACGGGCTCGAATATGTGCGGTATAGAGAAACTCAAGGAGCAAATCACGGACTTCATTATAGTCATAAGCTTTATCAAGACACAGGTTCTGCGGTTTCTTACGAGTTGGTTTCGGACGATCAACCGAAATACTCTCCAGTGTCAGTCGCGTCATTTTCATATCATGGCGATTGGCAGCTTCTACACAAATACCAATGGGGATGCCAGCCCCCTCACACAAGAGGCTTCGCTTAACGCCCCCTTTGGCTCGATCTGTAGGGTTTGGACCTGTTTTTTTTTCCGCCGAATGGGGCTTTGGTCATGGTTCCGTCCATGGACTGCCACGTCCAGTAAATTCCTTTCAAGGCATCATATTCTTGAAACAATGTTTCCAGAGTTTTAGAAACACACCAGCCTCAGTCCACTGCTGAAAGCATCGATGTGCTGAAGAACTGGAACAGATTCCGGTGGCTTTCAGAGCATTCCATTGACAGCCAGTTCGTAGAACAAAAAATATTGCATCCAATGCCGCCCGGGGTGGCACAGGTGGGCTGTGGCAACCCAAAGGGTGCCCTTTCAGCGCAGGAAACAAGGATTCAATTCCTGCCATAGCATCAGGATGCGCCAACGGTCGTTTATAACACCAGCTATGATTTTATAAGTTTTCTGACGTTCATGGATTGATGCTTTTACCCATGTATCACCTCCTTTAGCAGAATTGCTAAACCTAGGAGGTTAAATCGGATATTTTATGAAAACAAAGTTGCACAGTACAGTTAGTAAATCCCCATCTTCCGAAAACGCAAAACATTCCGTTCTCCCTGAGCCTGTCGAAGGGTTAAAATAATTAACGGGCGGCTTAAAATCCGTTCAGGGTTCGTCCCTGCGTCAAGCTCTGGACTCACCGCGAACGGCACTTGTTATGCATGTGAATGAGGCTAAAAAATAAGGTAAATGCTTTTGTCAACATAAGCAAAGGGTGTCGGAAAAAAGAGAACCGGGATTCAACAGTGTTGAATCCCGGTTCTCTATTGCTATGATGTGCTGCCTGAAGTGCCTTTTACAGCGCCTCGGAAATAATATCGATGATGTCACGGACTTTCATCTTGGATCCGCTTGCATCGATACCGTCGGTGAGGTTGGCCTCGCACCAGGGGCATGCGGTGACGATGGTTCCTGCGCCCGTGGTTTCCGCTTCCTCAACGCGCTCCTTGGCAGTGGCAAGGGCGAAATCAGGGTAAGCGGACTTGGCGCCGCCGCCGGAGCCGCAACACCATGAGTATTCCTTGATGCGTTCCATCTCCACAAGCTTAACGCCGGGGATTGCCTTCAGGATATTTCTCGGTGCGTCATATACGCCGTTGACTCCGCGGTTCATATCGCGGGGGGGCTCGGTCAGACCGTAGGCAATGCGTTTACCTTCCCAGTGCTTGTAGGGCTCACCGCGGCGCCCGAGGTGACAGGGGTCATGCCAGGTAACCTGCAGGTCAAGAGGCTTCTTGAACTTCAGCTTGCCGGCCTCAATCAGCTCTGCGATGAACTGCGTTGAGTGCTTGACCACATAGGGCAGGTCCTTGGTGTCTTTGTGCTGGAGGTGTGCGTACTTCTCCGAGAACGTCATGAAACAGCCGGGGCAGTTGGTTACGATGGTTTTGCAGCCCAGCTCCTCGAACATTTTGATGTTCTTCATGGCTATTTCTTCGAAGCTCTTCTTGTCGCCGACATTGTCTGCGATACCGCCGCAGCAGACTTCCTTGGCTCCGAGAATGCCGAAATCGACGCCGGCAGCCTTGAGGATTTTTGCAGTTGCCTGCGGCACGGTTTCAAAACCGGGCTTATAGGCATAGGTGCAGCCGACATAGTAGAGCACGTCGGCCTTTTCGCCTGCCTTGGACAGATCCTTCACATCGAGCTTCTTTGCCCAGTTGGCGCGGCGCGTGCGCGGCTGCTTCCAGACATTGTCATAATTCATGATGCTCTGGATAAACTCCTTGTGAGCGGGCAGGGGGCCTGCTCCCTTTTCGCATGCCTCTTCACGCAGAGCATCAAGAACGCCGATGATATCAAGGTCCATGATGCGCTTGCAGTTGATATCGCAGGCTGCGCAGACGGGGCAGCGATAAATGACTTCAAGGAGCTTTTCTTTGTCCTGCTCCCAGTTGAGCTCACCTTGCAGAAGACCGGTGACGATGTCATTTTTTCCCTGGGCTGCATAGGCATCGTATTTTCCATACCAGACAGACGGACAGTTGCGGGAAAATCTATGGCTCTTGATTTCCCACAGATGCGACCATTTGCAGGTTGAGCATCTCTGGCAATGCCCCGCATCGTATTCAACTTTTTCTAATGCCATCAGTTGCTTCTCCTTTCTGAAACTTTAATGATTCCGTTCATGCATACGCTGGGCTTATTTACTTAGCGTAAAACTATTTAACCATAGCACATTTTTAGCCGGCTGGAAAATATTTTTTGATGCCGGAGGCTACATAAAAATAAAGCTAAGGATTTACTGAAGGTTATATCTACTGATCGATGCGCGGCACTATTTTTTCTTCAATATTGCACAGCACTTTGCGCAGAAGATTTTCAAGCGTTGTCACATCCGCTTCCGTAAAACTGCCGGCTATATCCCGTGCGGCTTCAGACTGCATTTTCATGAGATTTTCTTTTATCTCCCATGCCATGGGGGTCAGGTATACCTGAATGACGCGGCGGTCACGCAGACTGCGTTTGCGAACCAGCAGTTTTTTCTTTTCCATGCGGTCGATAATGCCCGTTATTGTTGGCCCATCACGGGACAGTCGGCGCCCGAGCTCGCTCAGCACAACGCCGTCTTCAACCCAGAGAGTCATGAGCACTTCAAACTGCGGAGGCGTAATCTCGAATTTTTTCATATTCGATTCAAGGAACCGCCGCATATAGCGATGTATCACGCCGATCAGTTCGTTTACGTTCTTAAATGTTACTGCGTCTTCCATAGTCCGTCTCTTCGTAAAAAGGTACTCTGTTTTATTTTTTTTGCCCAACCGGTAAGTTCTCTATTTATACTGCAGGCCCTGCGTTCAATCAGCACGCCGGTCACCCGCTGTAGGTTGACAATCGCTTTGCTGTGCTCGGATTTTGCCAGAGCAAGCGTGCTCTGCGCCTGTGCAACGTCTCTCTGGAAATCAAAAACATTCCGGGCCGTCGACATGCCCACATCGTATTTTTTTTGTTCAGCCCAGAGTTTTTCTTTTGTGAATTTCAGATTTGCAGTGGCTGAATCGATTACCTTGAAGCTTGTTTCGAGCCGCCGCAGCGATTCCCGCACATCATTAATGACCCTGTTTTCAACATTTTTAAGGGATGTGTTGGCCTGATCCGACTGCACCCGCGCCTTTTGATACTGGCTTTTTGCAATATTGTTTTCAAGGGGGAATTCAACTTTGACGCCCACGGCGTAGTTGTAGTAATCGCCGATGGCCATGTCGTGACGCGCCGTATCCCACTGCCCGTTATAGGGGCTTTTGCTGCCCTGATAAAAGGGGCCGAAGACGCCGGCTGTAGATGCCGGGGTTCCGGCAATGCCGCTTGTGCCCAGTGTGCCGAAAAGATCAACCCGCGCTAGTTTTTGGTTTTTTGCATACTTTACCTGCAGTTCCGATGATTTGATGCCCAGCTGGGCCTGCTTGAGATCAGGCCGCTTTTCAAAAGCTGTTTTGATGCATTCATCCATCGTGGGCTGCAGTTTATTAATATTGGGCAGGTCAGAAGGGACGATGCTTACATTCCAGTACTCTCTGTTGTCATACAGGTTGAGGGCTTCTTTCAGATTGTCCTCCGCGGCTTTTACTGTTGCCCCGGCCACGATCACTTCCTGCTCGCGCTGGGCCACATTGGCATCGGCCTGATAGATTTCGATGGGAGCCAGGGAGCCTGCATCGATGCGGATTTTAAATTCGCTCTGCAGCTGCTGCGCCTGCTTGAGAGAGTCTTCCTTGGCCTTCAAATCCTGTATCCGGAAATACAGCTCCCAGTAATAGGATTCAATCTGAAACATGATATCCATGACGCGGCCGCGGAATTCATATTCGGAAATTTCATAATTGAGATTGGCGATATTGATAAATGTTTCATTGATGCTGATGCCGAAATCCTTCAGCAGCGGCTGGGTGAGCGACGCGGCTATAGTATTTTTGAACTGCGGCTTCAATCCCTGAAATGAGGCGTCTGTCAAATATTCTTCCTGCGTCGCTTTTAGTTCAGCCTGCGTGCCGGTCTTGAATTTTTTCTGCAGCGTGCCATCCCAGTTGTGCCGTTCCTCTTTGACCACGGGGCTTGAAGTGCTGCCAAGAGCGCTGCTGATTTGCGTCACGCTGCGGGTTTTCTGGTACTGTGTTTTGAGCAGCGTGTCGAATTTGCCCTGTTCAGCCTGGATATTGGTTTGAGATATTTGAGGTGCGTAGCTGGCAAATTTTATATTCAGGTTGTTTTTCAAGCCCAGCAAAATAACGCTTCGCAGGGGCATTGCGATGCGGTTATCCTTTATGTTAAGGGACTGTTCAGCAATCGTCATATTATCCTGCGCAGACTGCTGAGCGAAGCAGGGCTCAGAGTTAGTGGATACTAAGAAAATAATGAAGGCAACTTTACTGATCGATTTTGAAAAATTTTTCATGTCGTTACCCATTCTTTGTTTTGTGTGCAATTAGATAGTACACTAAAGCTTTTAATTAGCAACTTCTTTTTTGTCTGTTGCTCCTATTTTAAATAAATATTTTATATTGAAAAATTAAATTTAAATTAGTTTATTATACAATACATTATTCATGTTGACGATAAAATTGCTTTAAGATTCGTGTCGAAGATAATTCAGTAAATGAAATCTCTGCATAAGATCGATGCTGCATACACGCAATCAGAAATACGAATCACAGCATGCGGTCAGAATTAAGGCTTTAAAAAGTAGATGTCTCCGAAAACTCCATGTTCAATCGATCTAAATACTTATATATGCTATTTCGCTACTTGAAGACTAAACTGTAGAAAAAAGTATAACAATGCCGCCCCAAGGGGTTGTGAGAATTTTTATGTATCAGGAATTATAATAGTTAGCATACATTTTTTTTGGTGGGAAGCAAGGTGAATTTAAGTTTTATCATGGTTTTTTATTGAGCATTGCCAGCAATGCTTGTTTATTTCTGGGCGGGGCAGCATCAGGGGCTAATCCTGCCTGTTGCCTTAAGCTCTCGAACACCTCCAGTGCCAGTGGCTTGCACAAGCCTGCTGTCTGCAAAAGCTGCTCATCGCAGAAAACAGCGTGCGGGTCTCCTTCACGCGCAATACGGCCTTTATGCATGACAATGAGTTTGTCTGACCACTGCCAGGCAAGCTCAACGTCATGGGTCGAGAGCAGGATGGTGGTTCCCCTGCTGTTGAGCCTGTCGAAAAGATCAAGCAGTTCCTGCTGATGCCGGGGATCGACGCAGGCAGTCGGCTCATCAATGATCAATACCGAAGGGTTCATGACAAGGGCCCCTGCAATTGCCACGCGTTTTTTTTCGCCATGACTGAGAAAGTGCGTCGGTTTATCCCGCAAATGTTCAATGTCAGCGGTCAGCAGTGCAGCCTCGACCCGACGCCGCACCTCGTCCTGCGGCAGACCCAGATTAATAGCCCCAAATGATATGTCCTGGTATACCCGCGCTGAAAAAAGCTGGGTGTCAGGCTCCTGGAAAACAATCTGCACAGTGCTGCGCAGTTCCCGAAGGCTGCGGCGGTCATACATAAGGGGTGTGCCGTGAAACAGGATAGTGCCGCCGGATGGCTTGAAAATACCATTTAAATGGAGAAACAGCGTTGTCTTGCCGGCGCCGTTTGCGCCGAGAACGGCAATTTTTTCTCCCTGCCTGATGCCGGTTGAAACAGTGCTGAGGGCGGTGGTGCCGTCAGGGTAGGTATAGCTGACGCTGCGTGCTTCAAGAATGAATGGCTGCTGCATGGTCAGATCACCCGATAAAGCCGCATGCAGCAATGATAATCGCAGCAAGTATTACGGCTATACTATTTTTTTTTGAAATAGGCCATTGCACGTGAAGCACCCTCATCGGGCCGTCTCCGCAACGGCTGTCAAAGGCCTGCTGCATCAGACGAGCGCTTGTAAGCGAACGTATGATAATAGCTGCGGCTAGTGTTCCCAAAGACCGGTAGGCCGTTTGTATGTTTACGTATCCAAGGCGTGATGACTGCGCCGTCGTGATTGTTTCAGCAGCACCAGCAAGTATGAAGATGCAGCGGTAGGTCAGATCAAGCAGCTCTATGAGCAGCCCCGGCAGCCGCAGGCGGGAAAGCCCCCAGGTTATATCTGCAACAGGCGTGGTCAAACAGAGAAACAGCAGACATGCCACTGCACCCAGGCCACGGCAGACAATACTGATAGCCGTGTGCAGCCCCGGAGAGCTGATAGCTATAAAACCGGCATGATCGGGCGATAGATCGATCATGACAGCTCCCGCTCCTGCACAGAGAAAAACAAGGGGTCCCAGCAGCAGTTTACCGTAAACCACGGGGGGAATGCCTGCCTTGAATATGGTCAGGCCGCACATGAAACAAAAAATGATGCAGGCTACCGGCACAACCGCTGGAGTTGTCAGGTTCAGGCAGAGCATTGATGCCGCAAGCAGGCATTTTTCAGCCGGGTGCGTTTTGACAAGCCGGTTTGTGTAGGCCCAGGTGTCAGGAGCGATCATTGTCCGGCTTCTTTTTGCGGTTTCTGCGTGAGCCGAGATAGTAGCCGATGAATCCGGCTCCCAGGGCTGCCTGCAGGGAAAACAGCAGTGTTGCTATTTCACTGCCCGGCGGTGTCCAGAGTGATTTTATCCAGGGCGTGTAATCGGGCCGAAGCTCGGTTATGGCCTGTTGGGCGAGATTGTCGGCGCCTGTGAATTCAGCCCCTGATTTAATAATAAACGGCGCAACGGCAAGCGCTACTGCAAGTGACAGAAATACAATGTTTTGAAGCCCCGTTCGGCGCACATTCATTTCAGGCCTCCTTCCGGCTGAAAACAGACAGGGAGCTGAGCTCGCCAGCGCTATAGGCTGACAGTACATTGAAAACCACGACCGTGAGCAATCCTTCGCTTACGGCAAGCGGAAGCTGCGTTATGGCAAAAATGCCTGCAAATTTAAGAAATGAGAGCATGATGCCGCCATGCTCTGCCGGGAAAGCAGCAGCAAGCTGCAGCGATGTGACGACATAGGTGCAGAGATCCCCGAGGCAGGCGCTCAAGAATACGCATAGCCATTGCGCTATACGAAGTCTGCGCGTCATGCCATAAATGCCGGCTGCAACCATGGGGCCGCAGACTGCCATGGAAAAAGTATTTGCCCCGAGCGTGGTAATGCCTCCATGGGCAAGCAGCAGGGCCTGAAACAGCAAAGCTATGGAGCCCATCACTGACATGGGCAGCGCTCCGAACAGTATGGCCCCGAGACCTGTGCCTGTCGGGTGTGAACAGCTGCCCGTAACCGATGGCAGTTTCAGCGCGGAGAGCACGAATATGAATGCTCCGGCAAAGGCAAGCAGCATTTTGGCCTCAGGCCGGTCGCGCACAATTTTTTTTATTTTCAGGAATCCTGCTATCAGAAAAGGGGCAGACGCAAGCCACCAGAAAAGGCTCCAGCCAGGGGGCAGAAAGCCTTCCATGATGTGCATGGCACAGGCCGGCTTGGGCAGCAGCAGTATAACCATGAGTAAAAACGGGACGGCAGTAACAGCTGTTTTTCGCATCACCGGTTCCTTGCAGTCATAAAAAAATCCCCCTGCCTGGTTAGTGCCAGACAGGGGGATGCCGTTTTTCATCCGTCCCATAACAGGCGGCGCAGCCCTACCACGGGTTTTGCGCCAGGTACAGTTTCGGGCAGGTCTTCTGGCTTTCCCGACTGGCAGCAGCCTTCCCAAACCAGTATACCAGTTCAGTGGCATCTTTGCTGACAGCTTGGACCATTGTGCAATGGTCGGGATTACAGCGGCGGGTCCGCGACGGACTTTCACCGTCTTCCCTATTAAACCGTTTCCGGTTCCCGTAACGTGTTTGACTATAGCTCAAAAAAATTTGTTTTGAAACATAAATTTTTGACGGCAGATACCATCTGTGATACCGTCTGCTACCGTAACTTGTACAATTGTAATAATGCATCAGAAAGGATGGCCCCATGCGAAAGTTGTTTTTGCTGCTCTGCATTATATTTTTTACCGGATGCTGTATCACTTGCTTTAACGCCGGATCCTCTTTTGACGAGCCCCTTGCACTCGGCGACATCGTGAAAGAGCTTGACGCAGCATGTGCCGTTATTCAAAGCGATATGGAGCGCGCAGCCGGAGGCATTGCCGCCTCAGGAGCTGATCCGACGCGAGTCAGGGCGCTATTGAACGACCTGTATAAAAAGCATTACTATGCCGCAGACCTGGCGTTTATCGATACTAGGGGTGTCATGCGTGTTGTGGAACCGGCGTATTACAGAAAATTGGAGGGTAAGGATATTTCCGGTCAGGCGCATATAATAAAGATGCTTGCTGAAAAAAAGCCCGGCATGTCTGAAGCTTTCATGACAGTTGAAGGATTTTATGCGGTTTCTGTGCAGTACCCCGTAATTGATAAAGGAGCTTGTCTCGGTTCGGTCAGTATGCTTCTGAGGCCGGAGTCGCTCCTGAAAAGCATCGTTGAGCAAAGGATTTCAGGTGTGCCGGTTGACATCTGGGCAATGGAACCGGCAGGCAGAATAATTTATGACCCCGATGCCGAGGAGATTGGACGCAATGTTTTCACTGATGATCTTTATAAGCCTTTTCCCGGCCTTCTTGCTGCGGCGCGAGCCATAGCAGATTCACCCGATGGATCGGCGTCATATGATTTTTTAGGCAAGGGGCTCAAGGAGAGCGTGAAAAAATACGCCTACTGGAAGACTATCGCGGTTTGTGGTACGCCGTGGCGTATTGTTTTGACCAAGGCTGAAAAGCAGGGTGTCAACGGCAAAAAAACGCTGCAGGAGCTTGGCCTGAAGAGCCTGAGTCAGGCTTTCCGTGAATTTGTGGCTCTTGATGAAATGAGCGATGCCATTGCACGCAATGATCGGCCCTACCTTGTAGACCTCTTTAAGGAGTTCTATATCAATAATCCTGGCCTGTACAGCGTTCAATGGGTTAATGAGAACTGCGTGACCCTTTTTGGTTATCCGCCCGGGAACAGCTTAAGTAATTATAAATTCGATTCAGTCCGCGATGCACCGCAGAGCGCTTTTATGCAGGCTGTTCAGCAGGGCAGAGAGGCATTTTTGGAAACTCCGCTCATGGAAGGCAATATCGGCCAGATGCTGCTGTGCCCGGTGAAGCCCAACGGCACATACCGGGGCATGGTCTATTATGTCCGCATAAAGCCCTGAGGGAATTATTTATACACAAATAAAAATAGAAAGGGTCAATGCCTGGCATTGGCCTTTTTCCGTTATGTCGCTTGAGCTTTTGCGACATTCTGTGGGCCGGATGGAGTACTTGTCCGGAAAATAATTTTTTTGTTTTAACCTCATTTGACAAAACCACGCACTATTGAAGACCATCGGTTCATAAAAAAAACCTGCATCAGGCAATTGGGTTCAAAATTTTAAATATGAGACATGATAATAACTACTGCATCTATTTACTTGAGTGCCGAGATGGTTCGTATTACTGCGGGATAACTACAGATATGGAACATCGACTCAGGCAGCACAATGAAGGAAATGCATCCAGGTACACACGCGGACGCACTCCAGTTACCGTACTTGTACGAACGGGTAATTGGTACTCCAGAAGTATGGCACTGAAGCTTGAGAGCACAATCAAGAAGTTTCCTAAACACAGGAAACCGTACATGGTAGCCATACTCTCTAAAACAGGGCCACTGCCACTAACGGGGACCATGTGCCGGGAAGATTCAGCACAGCATCAGAGCTGGAAGAAAAAACATTAAAGCAGTCTTCATATGATACGAACTGCAGGACGGCCATAAACAAATCAATAGCTGATCTGCGCAATCGTCCGGTTGTGCCGCGAGATTTTTTTATATTCCCCATCCAGCCTTCTTCATAATAATTCCGGTATCCGGGGAACACCTGCCAGGCGGGACATGAATTCCGCAACGGCAGTGTTGAATGCCTCTATCGCTTCGACCATGAGCACATGCCCGGCGTTTTCAATAACATGAAAAGATGCATTGGGCAGCATGCTCGCAAGCTGTTCCGGAAGATCGCGCGGGGTGATAAAGTCGGCGCTGCCCCAGAGAACAAGGGCGGGCGTCTGCAACGATGAAATCCAGGCTGCGCTGTCAAAGCATCCTGCTGCAAGCAGGTCGGCATGCAGCAGCGGGCCGCTTACCCTTTTCAGCATTTCATAGCCCTGACGGATTGATTCGGGAATGGCCGTGCTGTGCAGGTTTTGGACATCTACTCCATGCTCATGCAGCTCCCTGTAGGCACGTGAGAGTTTAAACCCGGTGCCGGTTGCAATGAGAATTATTCCTTTGAGCTTTTCAGGATACAGCCGCGCATACTCCTGCACTATTGCACCGCCGAAGGAGTGGCCCATGAGGAAGAAGGTATCAAGTTCCAGCGCCCGGGCAAACTGGTCGACCCAGCAGGCATAGTCTTCGGCGCTCTCAAGTGCCGTGCCTTCACTCTCTCCGTGCCCGGGAAGATCAGGAGCTATGATGCGAAAGTGTTTGCTGAGCCTGCTTACCTGATAGCCCCACACAACGCTGTCCGCGCCTGAGCCGTGCAGGCAGATGGCGGCAGGAGTATCAAGAGATGCCCGCCTGGACATGCGGAAGTGGACTGTGCGGTTGTTAACAGCGTTAGTCGGCATGATGTATTAAAATCACGGATTCCACAGATACATGAACCGCACGGGCAGGTATGAGGTAAATTCATTTTCGCCGAAATTGAAGATGCTGAAGCTGGTCTGGGAATAGATATTGTTTTTATAGGTAAACGGGCGGCGATAGGTGATAATGCTTGCCTCTTTGAGGTCTTTTTCCTTCTTGGTTATCTCAATTGCATCATCAAGATAGCCGATGTCGTCGATGAGCTGAGCATCCAGGGCCTGCTTGGCCGTGAAGACGCGGCCGTCGGCAAGTGGTTTCAGCTCCTCGAGGGACAACTCTTTGCGGCCCTGCACCACAGCTGCCATGAACTGTTCTTGCAGAGAATCAATAATATTTTGGATGATTTTGTGTTCATCGGCGGTCATGGGCCTGAACGGGGATAGAATGTCTTTCATATCCCCGGATTTAATGGAATCCTCCTGCACGCCCAGCTTGTCCATAAGTCCCTTAAAGTTAAACTTCATGGCTATGACGCCGATGCTGCCCGTAACCGTCGTGGGGTGGGCAACTATCGTATCGGCTGAGCAGGCCACGTAATAGCCTCCTGAAGCTGCTATATCCATGAGGCTGGCGGTAACATAGGCGCCTGTTTTTTCCTTATATTTGAGAATTTCTCTGTAAATGATATCGCTTGCAGTGACAGTGCCGCCGGGGCTGTTGATTTTAAGTATAATGGCCTTTATGTGGTCATCTTCTGCAGCCTGGTTAAGCTCTTCCTTTATCCGAGCAACCATATCAGGCCCGGCATCAAGGTCGGCAAAAGAGCGTTTTTTTTCAGATGATATGACGCCTGAAATATCGATGAGCAATATTTTGTCGCGGCCTTCGCCCTCAAGCACCTTTTCCTCCAGGGGCTGCGTTCTTTGCGATAGAGGAATTGAAATAAACGCGCATCCCTGAAGCGTGAAGACAGCAAGCAGGCAGATAAAAATACTTCGTTGATTCATGACGTGGCTCCCCTTTGATTGATTGTGCAGTAAAATTGTTAAATTTTCTATAAACATAAATTTTTTTACTCTAAAGGTCAAGAAATCACTGCAATGAATCATGGATTCTGGAAAACGGCCTTGAGCAAAACGGCAATCGTTGTTATAGTAGGATGATTAATTGTGGGGGATCCCGGGGATACGGACAGGAAGCAGTATGGATAAAAATGAAAGCTGGGTTATCGACATCGACCGGATCGGCTATACTGAGGCTTTCGAGCTGCAGAAGAAGCTGGTTGATGCACGCAGCAGGGATGAAATTAAAGATACGTTTATACTCCTGCAGCATTTGCCGGTGTTTACGGCAAACCGTGAGGCTACATTCAAAAATATACTCGCTCCTCAGGCATTGCTTGCCGAGCAGGGTATAGAAGTGTGCAAAACCGACCGCGGCGGCGATGTAACCTATCACGGGCCGGGCCAGATCACCGGCTACATCATTCTTGATCTGAAGCAGCACGGCAAGGATTTACATGCCTATATCCGCAATGTGGAGCAGCTGCTCATCGATACACTGGCCGAGTACGGAATTGCCTCCGGACGCGACCCTAAGCACCCCGGCGTCTGGGTCGGCAGCGAGAAAATTGCAGCCATCGGCATAGCCGTCAAAAGAGGCTGGATCACCATGCACGGGTTTGCCCTGAATGTGCATCCTGATATGAAGCACTACAAAATGATCATTGCCTGCGGTATCGTCGATAAAGGCGTTACCAGCATGAATGCTGTGCTCGGGCGCGAGGTTGATATCAATGAGGTGAAGCAGCGCCTGGTCAGGCAGTATGGACTTATTTTTGCTGCTGAGCCGAAGGCGATTACAATGGAGGATTTGCCGTGGTCATAACAAAAAAGCCGGAATGGATACGCGTTAAAGGCGTAGATGAGAAAGTGCTCAATGAGATGAAGGCCCTGCTTGACCGGTATCATCTCCACACGGTTTGCGAAAGCGCTGTTTGCCCCAACATGGGCAGCTGCTTCAAGGCGGGCACGGCAACATTTATGATACTGGGAGATATCTGCACGCGCAATTGCGCCTTCTGCGGCGTTGCAACCGGCAAGCCCCTTGATCCTGATCCGGACGAGCCTGAAAATGTGGCGCGCGCCTCCAGGGATCTTAAGCTCAAGCATGTAGTTATTACATCGGTCACTCGCGATGATCTGCCTGACGGCGGAGCAGGGCAGTTTGCGAAAACAATTGCTGCCATTAACCGCATATTGCCCGAGGCCACCACTGATGTGCTTATACCCGATCTAAAGGCATCAATTGACAATTTGAAAATTGTTATTGATGCCCGGCCCGACATACTTGCCCATAATCTTGAAACCGTGCCGAGGCTGTATCTGACCATGCGGCAGGGCGCAAGCTATGAAAACTCGCTGCAGGTGCTTGCAAATTCGAAAAAACTTAATCCGCACGTCTGCACGAAGTCCGGCATCATGCTGGGTGTAGGCGAGAAGCGCGATGAAGTTATCGCTGTGATGCGCGACCTGCGCAGCGTTGACTGCGATTTCCTGACGCTGGGGCAGTATCTGCGGCCGGCTGCTGAAAATCTTGAAGTCACGGAGTTTATCACACCGGAGGCTTTTGAAGAGTACCGCGTGCTGGGCTATGAGATGGGCTTTCGGTATGTAGCCTCATCGCCTTTCGTGCGCAGCTCATTTCATGCTGAAGAGGCGCTCAAAGCCATAGGGCACGGCCATACACCTGCAAACTGAACATTTCGCATCGAGCTTTGACACACTCGTAAAAAGTCCGGATGCTGCGTTGCGCTGCATCCTCAGTCATTGCGGCGTACGCAAAAGTACGCCTCATTCCTTCGGACTTGCGCGCCTTGCCTGCGAACTTTTTACGGGCGTGTCCTGAAAACAGCCTTTTCTGACTTTTTACGACTTCATCAGCTCCCGGATTCCGGGAGCTTTTTTTTAAGAAAACAGCCCACATCATTTCTGCCCACCCCGGCAGCGTACCTTTAACGCTGCGGTTTGAAAATGAACGGTCAAGCCAGAGCCCCTAGTTAGTGTCTGAACGAGAAGTCATGTATTTGCAGGTTGGGTTAAGCCCGCAAGTAACCGTTGGGTTTCGTAGCTCAAGCCAACCTTCGCAAAAACAATTGCTTACGAAGAAGTATCGGCATAAGGGCGAACCCAACAAATGTATGGTTTCGGGTTTTCATTCAGCCACCGTTTAAAAGCAGCTGTAAGCCATCCAGAACATGCTACATTAGTTTGAAGTACTAACTGACCAGTAAGATTTTCCCTCAATGGTTTACAATTATGAAATGGTACATTACATAAATGTGAGAATTCGACTATCAATAAATAATCCGCTCCTGCTGAACCCGGCCTGTTTTTGCGTATCCGGCTACAAAATATAGCTTTTTTTCAAATAGATACCCACCTCTTTGTATCTCGGCATTGTTTTTGCATTTCATATTTTATATATTAACTTTATTTTATTTACATAATAGCCACTGGCGCAGATTTCAACCGAAGAGATGCAGATATTATGAGACCAGAAGAAGAGTTCAGAAATAGTGCCGGCGATATTAAAATTATCGCCAAGGCTGCGGAAAAAGACATGTACAGCCATGATATCGGCGATGTGCCGCATATTATGACGCAGACTTTTTTTCAGACGCAGCCTGATTTTGTCGTTCAGCCCCAGAACATTGAAGAAATCCGGAAGGTACTGGCCTTTGCCCATGAAAAGAAAATGCCGGTTATTCCGCGCGGCGCTGCCTCGTGGGGGTTCGGGGGAGTTATTCCCACGCAGGGCGGCATTGTTATCGACCTGTCGCCCTTCAGAAAAATCATTTTACTTGATGTGAAAAACAAAACCGTTACGGTTGAGGCGGGCGCCCGGTGGAGCGATATTGATATACTGGCAAAAAAGGACGATCTGTGCCTTATGTCCTATCCCTCCAGCAAGTTCTCTACGGTTGCCGGATGGATCTCAACCGGCGGCTACGGCATAAACAGCTACCGCTACGGACATATTTCAAAGCAGATACTGTCGATGACGGTTGTAACGCCGGTCGGCGGGGTAAAAAATCTGACACCAGCAGATCCCGAATTTTCTTATTATATTTCAACCGAGGGCACATGCGGCATTATTGTCGAGGTAACGCTCAAGCTGCGCGAACTGCCCAAAAACTCGTATGCCCACATTTTTTATTTCCCGACGGATAAGGATGCCTTTGATTTTGTCGCGCAGGCTGCCCGGCAGAAAACAGCTGCCAATGTGATCAGATTTGTCGATGCCAATCATATGCGCGAGACAAATGAAATAATGCATGCAAATGTGTTTAAGGAAAAAGCCGGGGTGCTTGTTGAATTCAGCAGCACGGGCGATGAGCAGAATTTTCTCGATCTTGTGAAGCAGTTCGGCAATTACGAGCAGTCGCCCGACTATGCGGCATGCTATTTGTGGAACGAGCGCCTGTTCGGCATGAAGGCAAAGCGCCTTGGCCCCACGCTGCTTGCCAGCGAAGTGATACTGCCCATTGCAGACTCGGCCGCCTTTATTGAAAAGGCTAAAAAGCTTGGCGGCAATTACGGCGTCGAAATGTGCATCGATGCCTATATTCTTGATAAGACACAAGCACTTATTATGACCACCTTTTTGTGCGACTCGCGTAAAATGAAATATTTCGTGCATATGCCCCTTGTATCAATGCTTACGCAAACAGCGGTTTCAATGGGCGCACAGCCGTATGGCCTTGGTATTTGGAATGCCGCTTTTGTCAATCATCTGTATTCCAAAGACCGGCAGAGCGAGTACAAGGTATATACGGCAAAGGTTGACCCCAATGGAATTATGAATCCGGGTAAATTTTTGCGGATCAAATCAAAATTCATGAATATCCCGGCTCTTGCGTTTCATCCTCTTTTTTTCGGATTGTCGATGAACCTGCTGATACTGCTGTCGCCGGTTATCGGTAAAATTGCCACCATGATTTTCGGCAAAGACAAAAAGATCGATGCCCTTGACCTTGAGCTCTGCACGCATGCCTGCGCAAAATGCGGCAACTGCATCGCTGTGTGCCCGGCCTATCTGGTCACCAGAAACGAAGCGGTAACCGGCAAGGGCAAAGTGGCTCTGGCAAAAAAACTTATCGCCGGAGAGCCCGTGACGCCGGAAGAAGCGGCCACTGCTTTCATGTGCATGCACTGCCATGCCTGCGAAGAGATATGCCAGACCAATCTTGACCTGATGACTCTCTGGGATGCCCTTGAGCGACGGCTTGAGGCGAATTTCGGACGGCCTGATGACCGTATTAAAGATTTTTTGAAAACGGTCGACGGCAGCAAGGAATACTGGGACATGGTTGAGCGGAATTCATAAGCGCAGGGGCGTATGGTCATACGCCCCACAATTAATCGTAAATTTTATTATGTAACGACTATGCCAAAAAAATACCACATCACTGTCCAAGCAACGCCTCTGAACAGGGACTTCGTGTCAAAGTTCAAGATTGTGCGGGGCGAAAATTGCATTAACTGCGGCAAGTGCACGAAAGTCTGCATCTATGAAGCGCATAAGCGCGGTGAAAAAGACCCGCGCAAGATAGATGAGCCGCATATGGCACTGTGCAAAAACTGTTTCCGCTGCATACAGGAGTGCCCGCGCGGCGCACTGGTGAAATCACTGGACCCTGATTTTCTGGCTCTTGGCGGGTCCTACTGGAAGCCTGACATGTTTCTGAGCATTTGGAAACAGGCCGAAGACGGCAAAGTGCCGGTGTCGGGGGCCGGTTACCGCGGCCCATTTACCGGCCCGGGCTTTGACGGCATGTGGACGGATATGTCTGAGATCGTGCGCCCTACGCGCGACGGCATTCACGGGCGGGAATATATAAGCACCGCGGTTGATCTGGGCAGAAAGCTCAATCATCTGACTTTTGACGATACGGGCAATCTTGTTTCAAACATTCACCCGACCGTTGATCTGCCGATTCCGATTATTTTTGATATTCCGGCCTGCACGTTGAGCCCGAATGTAACGGTTGCACTTGTAATGGCTGCTCAGGCAGCAGGCACCTTTGTTATTATGCCTGCAGCAGACATTACCTCTGAAATTAAAAAATATGCAGACAACATTATCCCCCTAGTGTCACATGAAAAACTAACTGCTCATCAGGCTGTTATCAGCAGTGCCCGGCTTGTGGCAATCGAGTATGCCCCTGCGCTGCTTAATGATTTCTCCTCAGTTAAGGAATCGATAAGAAAAATATCCGAAGCGGTTACCATTGTGCGGGTTCCGGCAATGACGGGCATCGAAGACGCTGTTGCGAAACTGGCCCGCAGCGGGGCGGAAGTCATTCATATCGTGGCCGATTATTGCGGCAGGGAAGCTCCCGGCCTGCAGCAGCGTTTTGTAAAAGAGGTTATCCGGGGAGTGCATCTCAGGCTTATAGATGAGCGGATACGCGATGAGGTAACCATTATCGTATCCGGCGGCATTGCCATGGCAGAGCATGTTCCCAAGGCAATTATTTGCGGCGCAGACCTGACAGCGGTGGACATACCTCTGCTGATTGCCCTGGGGGCACTGCTCTATGAAGAGCCGGAAATGACAATAAACATTCCTGACGGACTTGAACAATTACCAGCGGAAATCGCTGCCCAGCGAATCGTAAATCTTATGGGCGCCTGGCATTCCCAGCTGCTCGAAGTCATGGGCGCCATGGGGATTCGCGAGGTGCGCCGACTTCGGGGCGAAACCGGACGGGCGATATTTTTTGATGAAATCGACAAGGACACATTCGGAAAACTTTTTCACCAGCAGGAAATGACAAGCATATGAAACCAGAAACTGTAGTTATCAAAACAATGCCGTCACGGTTCAAGCATCAGGTACCCAAATACAGGGTCACCCGGTCCGATGCCTGCATCAACTGCGGCATGTGTGCCAAATCATGCCCATACGGGGTTCACGAACGGATCGAAGGCCATAACAGGATGCGGCCGCCCATCGACTATAAGTGCATCGGCTATGAATGCCGCAAGAATGACGAATTTTACTGCGTGTACAAATGCCCGCGCAAGGCGCTGAGCCTGTCCCTGAACCCGATGTATGAGACCCTTGGCGACTGCCGCTGGACATCGGACATGATCATCGCGACCTGGATAATGGCTGAAACCGGCTATCCGCCCGAGCGCACCGATATCGGCTATCAAATCGGCAATTCCGGCGGCGGCTTTGACAAGCTTCGTCTGAAGTTTCCGGAAAATCCAGCCGAAGGTCGAGCGGGACGAAATCTCTACAGATCTCAGGCTGAACCGCAGAAATGACGGCCGGGCCGATGTGGTGATCTCAACTCCCGTGTATGGCGGCGGCATGTCTTTCGGGTCGGTGAGCCTTGCTACCATGCTTTCCAAGGCGCGCAATGCAAAAATCTGGAACACCTTCACCTGTACGGGCGAGGGCGGGTATCCGGAAATGCTGTATCCCTATGATGACCATGTGATCACGCAGGTTGCAACAGGCCTTTTCGGCGTGCGCGAGGAAACCATTCAGCGGGTCAAGGATCGTCGAATTTAAGTACGCCCAGGGCGCAAAGCCGGGCCTTGGCGGGCATTTGCTTGGAGAAAAGAATACGGAAAGCGTTGCGCGCATGCGCGAGGCAGTAAAGGGCACGTCTCTGTTTTCGCCTTTTCCCTTTCATTCGGTGTATTCCATCGAGGATCACAAAAAGCATATCGACTGGATCAAGCAGATGAACCCGAAGGCCCTGGTGTCGGTGAAGGTTTCAACGCCCAATGACGTGGACATGGTGGCCGTCGGGCTCCTATTATGCCGGCGCCCATATCATCCATATCGACGGCGGCTACGGCGGCACGGGCGCGGCGCCTGATATCGCAAAAAAGAATATTGCCATGCCCATCGAATATGCCATCCCGAAGGTGCACAATTTTCTCAGGGACGAAGGCGCCCGGGATGCGGTAACACTTATTGCTTCAGGCGGCATACGCACTGCCCATGACCTTGTCAAAGCCATCTGCCTCGGTGCCGACGGCGCGGTTATCGGCACGGCTGAAATGGTCGCCCTTGAATGCGTCCGCTGCGGCAACTGCGAATCAGGCCGGGGTTGCGCCCGCGGCATAGCCTCGACGGACTCGGAGCTTGCGGACCTGTTCAATGATGAATGGGCGACCCAGCGCCTACTAACCTTTACCATGCCTGGAATTATCAGCTCGTCGACATATTGCAGCGCATGGGCATGAAAAGCGTAACCGAGCTGGTCGGCCGGACCGATCTGCTCGAGCATGTTGATTACAGCTGAATTTGAATAATGGTAGGGGCGGTTCGCGAACCGCCCCTACAGAGAAATATTAAACGGAGTTTTTATAATGAACAGAGCAGAACAAATTCTTGAATCCCGCACCGAGCTGTGCAGCCAGGTGCCCCCGCTTGCCCGGAATACCGAAGAGGAGGGCGGCTGCGGCGTTACCGGCTTTATCAGCTCCATTCCCGTGACGGGAAAAAATATCTTCGAGCCCTCGGTGCAGATGCACAACCGCGGCAACGGCAAGGGCGGAGGTATCGCTGCCGTTGGCTTTATCCCCGAAGCGCTGGGCGTGTCGCGGCAGGTGCTGGAAGACGACTATATGCTGCACATAGCCCTGCTTGACGAGTCAGCTGCCGCTGAAATCGAGCAGCAGTTCATCTTCCCCTATTTCACCATCGATAAATCGGAAAAGCTCGCACGCATCGACGATTACCGCAGCATCGGCCTTGAGGTGAAGCCGCCCGAGATCATGCGGTATTTCGTCCGGGTGAAAGCAGGACGTGCTTGACGGCTTTATCCGGGACAACGGCCTTACGGCCCTGGACCGCCGCGATGCCGAAGACGAGTTCGTGTACCGCAACAGCTTTAAAATCAACTCGAAATATTATGCCTCCCTGGGCGAGAAAAAAGCTTTCGTCATGTCCCATGGCCGCAACATGATGATACTGAAGATCGTCGGCTATGCTGAGAACGTGGTGAAATATTACAAGCTTGAGGAGTTTAAGGCCCATGCATGGATCGCCCACCAGCGCTATCCCGACCCGCGGCCGCGTGTGGCATCCCGGCGGCTGCCATCCTTTCAGCGCACTCAACGAGGCCCTGGTGCACAATGGCGACTTCGCCAATTACCAGTCCGTGTGCGAGTATCTGAAACAGCGCAATTATATATCCGCTGTTTCTCACCGATACCGAAGAGGCTGCGCTCATGCTCGACCTGTGGAGCCGGGTATACAAGTATCCCCTCGAATACCTTATCGAGGCCCTGGCGCCTACATCTGAAATGGATTTCGACCTGCTGCCCCCTGAGAAGCAGAAGTCTACAAGGCCATACAGACGCATCATGTCGGCTGCCTCTCCCGACGGCCCCTGGTTTTTCATTATCGCACGAAACAATGATTGCAGATAAAGCCACTGCAGCTTATCGGCATAACCGACACGGCCATGCTGCGGCCCCAGGTGTTCGCCCTGCAGGAAAGCGGCGATGTCCAGATCGGCCTCATCTGTTCGGAAAAACAGGCAATCGACGCAACCCTGATGTCCCTTGAGCGCGAGGATGCCAGGTTCAGGCCCATTGCCGACAAGTACTGGAATGCCCGCGGCGGCAGCTATACCGACGGCGGCTCATTCATCTTCAGCCTTGTGCGGCGACGGCAAGGCGGCAAAAAGCTTATTTGCACGGATAAGTTCGGAAAGGTGATCAGACACGCCCCCGTGACCAGCAGATCTGCACCATGCCCACAAAGGCACCCGATGCTGATGTGACGAGGCACGCAGCAAACAGGTTGCCCGCTGCTTCCAGGCAGGGGCACGAGGCGGCAGCGGCGGCGTGTTTTCGCTATATCCGGGACGGTCTGAAATCGTTTTCAGCAGAGGCATTCACCTGCGGTATTAAGGCAATTGAAAATCGGCCTGCAGAGCGATGCCAGCAAGACCATCGCCATTGAAGCCCTGACCTGCTGGGGGACCGGCGCTATGATACAGGAGCGGTCAAGCGCGGTTCCCTGTTGCATGTGTTCAAATCAAGCCTTGACGCGATGTTCGCCGCGACACCGAGAATAACCGAGATCCTCTGGCTCGAAATACAGTCATATCGATTTTGAGACCCGGAAAAATCTCCGGCGCGCCCCTCAGGGAAGATGCGGTGCTGGTCATCGACGCCGAGAAATTTCGAGCCCGAGGGCGACCTGTGCGATGCGGTCCTGATCGTGGCGGCCTACAAGCTCGGATGGCGAAAGTTTATCGTTTACAAATACCGCGGCCAGCGTTTTACGGGCTGCGGCTTCGGCGCGGCCACCGAAGGCGTGCGCATCGATGTCTACGGAGCATCGGGCGATTATCTTGCCTCGGGCATCGACGGCATGGAAATACATGTGCACGGCAATGCGCAGGACCAGCTCTGCCAGATCATGAAGGCCGGCAAGCTCGTCGTGTACGGCGATGTGGGCCAGACATTCATGTACGGCGCCAAGGGCGGTGCGGCCTATGTTATGGGCAATGCCGCCGGCCGGCCCCTGATCAATGCCGTGGGCAAGCCCCGCGTTGTGATCAACGGCACTGCCCTTGATTATCTGGCCGAATCATTCATGGCAGGCGACCCGCTCAACGGCGGCGGTTTTGTCGTGCTCAACGGCATTGGTTTTGACGACGGGATGGCAGCATCAGGGAATATGATTCGCCGTACCCGGGCTCGAACATTTTCTCCCTTGCCTCCGGCGGCGCGATTTATGTCCGGGACCCGCACAGCAAGCTTGTGGACGAGCAGCTCAATGGCGGTGAGTATTTCG
The DNA here is from genome assembly GCA_963718965.1 of uncultured delta proteobacterium. Lineage (GTDB taxonomy): Bacteria > Desulfobacterota > WTBG01 > CAIYCZ01 > CAIRTM01 > CAIWCT01. The sequence continues at coordinate 62,530 of CAVRBJ010000005.1, forward strand.
AGCTCACGGATGCCGACTGGCAGCTGATCTGACCCTATCTTCAGGAAAATGAAAAGCTGTTCGGCATTGCTATCGATGCACTGCTGACCGTGGACGGCGCTAAAAAAACGCCAGCCCGCACAGGTGTACCGCAAGATCGGCCCAAAAAAGCGGCTCCGCGCAGTGGCTAAAAATGACAGCGGGCTTGAAGAGAGCTGCACGTGTAACTAGCCAGATTTTTTTTAAATTCATCAAAGCGGGCAGCGCACGCAGCGACATGCTCGCTTTTTTTTGGAACCAGCCAGCCGAATTTATAAGCAATAATGTATTAAATCTATGAGCATTAACAAAATGTTGTAAACACATATGGCTTGTCACAAACTTGTTAGATGCAAAAAGAATAATTTTATCCATTTAAATTATGAAAAGTTTAGTCTAAATAATGATAAGACAGTTTATAAGAGCTGCCGGCACCTCTTTTGAATTTAATACAATAATGTAGGGTAAAAAAGACATTCCTAAACCGACATAGTCAGATTGAGGTTGTAATGGGTACGGAATCACACTATGGGCTGTATGACCCGCAGTTTGAGCATGACAGCTGCGGCGTCGGGTTTATCGTCAATGTGGATGGTGAGCCCGCGCATGAGATAGTGACTGACGGATTGACAATTTTAAAGAACCTCGTCCATCGCGGAGCAGTTGGCGGCGATCTGAAAACCGGCGATGGCGCAGGCATGCTCATTCAGATTCCGCATTTTTATTTCAGCAAAACGGCAAAGGCTTTGGGCTTCAGCCTGCCTGATTCAGGTTCCTACGGTGCCGGTTTCCTGTACTTGTCTCAAAATATTGATGCCCGGCAGAAAATGGTGGCTGCCGTCGAGTCTGTCGTGCAGCAGGAAGGCGGGCGGTTGCTGGGATGGCGCGATGTGCCCGTAAACCCTGACTGCCTCGGCGAGCTTGCTCTTTCCACCATGCCCCACATGAAGCAGGTATTTGTACAGTTCGGCGAGCTTGCAGGCGATGATCTGGAGCGAAAGCTGTATATCGTGCGCAAATGCATCGAGCGTGAAGCCGGGCTTCTGGGGCTGCCGCTGGAGGAGTTCTATATTCCGTCTTTGTCCTGCCGAACCATCACCTATAAGGGCATGTTTGACGCCCCCCGGCTCGAGCAGTTTTATTGCGACTTTTCCGAGCGCGATTTCGACAGCGCATTTGCCCTGGTGCATCAGCGCTACAGCACCAATACCTTTCCCTCCTGGCCCCTGGCGCAGCCCCTTCGCTATCTTGCCCACAATGGCGAGATCAATACCCTGCGGGGCAATATCAACAAGATGAAAGCGCGCGAAAAAACAATGGCCTCGCCTGTATTCGGCGATGACATACCTAAGCTTTTTCCGATTATCATGCCCGGCGGCAGTGACTCTGCCATGTTTGATAATACCTATGAACTTCTTGTGGCGGGCGGCAGATGCCCGGAGCATGCCATGATGATGATGATTCCCGAGGCTTTCGGACCTGCCATTCACATGAGCACTGACAAGCGCGCTTTTTATGAATATCATGCAGCCATTATGGAGCCCTGGGACGGCCCTGCTGCAATGGCTTTCACCGACGGGTTCAAGGTTGGGGCAATAGTAGACCGAAATGGCCTGCGCCCAGCGCGCTATATTGTAACCAGGCAGGGCAGGGTGATTATGGCATCGGAGGTGGGGGTTGTGCCTGTTGACCCTGCAGACGTTCTTGAAAAGGGCCGCCTTGCGCCGGGCAAAATGCTCATTGTCGATACGGTGCATAAGCGCATTATCAAGGACAATGAGATCAAGGCCGCGGTCTGCCGTCATAAACCCTACCGTCGCTGGGTTGAGCAGAACAGGATTGAGCTGAAAGGTTTTTTTCAGGTGCCGGGCATGGTGCAGGTAGAGGAGAAAAAGTCGCTGGCTACACAGCAGCGGGCATTCGGCTATACAGTAGAGGAAATTGAAAAAATTATAACCCCTATGGTTGAAACTGCCCAGGAACCCGTCGGTTCCATGGGCAATGACGAAGCTCTAGCCGTACTTTCTGACCGGCCCCAGCTGCTGTATAAATATTTTAAGCAGCTTTTTGCTCAGGTTACCAATCCGCCCATCGACCCCTACCGGGAAAATCTCGTCATGTCTGTCATGGCATTCACGGGCCGGGAGCGCAACCTTCTTGACGAAACGCCTGAACACTGCCACCAGATAAAGCTGCTGTATCCCGTACTCATCAATGAGGACATGGAGAAGCTGCGGTACTGCGAGATTCCCGGCTTTAAAGTTGACGAAGTCTCCATGCTGTTTGCCGTGGATGATGGCGAGCGGGGCATGGCAGCCGCCATCAGGGCCATGTGCATGCGGGCCGAGCTTGCCATCGACCAGGGAGCCTCGCTTGTTATACTTTCCGATCGCTGGATCGACTGCAGGCAGATGGCCGTGCCGGCACTGCTTGCAACCTCTGCCGTGCATCATCACCTGGTGCGGGCCGGCAAGCGGCATCTTGCCGGCCTTGTAGTGGAAACTGCCGAGGCGCGCGATGTCATGCACTTTGCAACGCTTGTGGGATTCGGCGCAAGCGCCGTGTGCCCGTATCTGGCATTCAAGATCATTGCGTCGCTGAAAAACGACAATAAACTGCCCCAGGGCATGACGCTGCCGCAGGCCATTGAGAACTACATTACGGCTATAAAAAAAGGTCTTCTTAAAATTATGTCAAAAATGGGTATCTCCACAATCCGCAGCTATAAAAGCGCCCAGATGTTCGAGGCCGTTGGCCTCAATAAAGCATGTATCGATGCCTTTTTCCCCGGCACGTTTTCGCGTGTCGGCGGAATCGGGCTGGATGAGATAGCACGGGAAACCCTGCAGCGGCACAGCGAGTCCTTTGCCCTGAACGACAGCCCGGAGCGCGAGGCACTGCCCTCAGGCGGCAGCTACCATTTTCGCAAATTTTCCGAGAAACACCTGCTCACCCCTGAAGCCATAGCCAACCTCCAGTGCTCTGTCAGGGAGGGCCGGTATGACGTGTATAGAAAATATGTCGCATGCGTGAACAATCAGGCGGAAAACCTGTGTACGCTGCGCGGTCTTTTTAAGTTTAAAAAGGGAAGTCCCATACCCCTTGATGAGGTGGAGCCTGTGGGCTCTATCGTTAAGCGGTTTGTTTCATCTGCCATGTCTCTCGGCTCTATCAGCCCCGAGGCCCATGAAACAATTGCAATTGCCATGAACCGGCTTGGCAGCCAGAGCAATTCAGGTGAGGGGGGCGAGGATGAGAGCAGGTATGAGCCCCGGCCCGGGGGCGATTCGTCCATGAGCGCGGTAAAGCAGGTTGCATCAGCCCGTTTCGGCGTCACCAGCAATTACCTGGCCCATGCCCGTGAGCTCCAGATCAAAATGGCGCAGGGCGCAAAGCCCGGTGAAGGCGGCCAGCTGCCGGGGCATAAGGTAACTGAAGGGATCGCCAAAGTCAGGCATGCAACGCCGGGCGTTATGCTCATTTCACCGCCGCCGCATCATGACATATACTCCATCGAAGATCTTGCGCAGCTGATCTATGATCTGAAAAACGCCAACCCGCAGGCTCGCGTATCGGTGAAACTCGTGTCCGAGGCGGGTGTGGGCACCATAGCCGCTGGGGTGGCCAAAGGCAAGGCCGATATGGTTCTTATCAGCGGCCATGACGGCGGTACGGGAGCATCGCCCATTTCATCCATAAAATATGTCGGCATGCCCTGGGAAATAGGCCTTGCCGAGGCGCAGCAGACACTGCTGCTTAATAATTTGCGAGACAGGATACGCCTGCAGGTAGACGGCCAGCTGCGCACGGGACGCGATGTGGTCATCGGCGCTTTGCTTGGAGCTGAGGAGTTCGGCTTCGGCACTATCGTGCTGGTGACTATGGGCTGCATTATGGCGCGCAAATGCCATCTTGATGCCTGCCCTGTCGGGGTTGCCTCGCAGGATCCCGAGCTGTGCAGACGTTTCAGGGGTAAGCCCGAGCATCTGATGAATTTTATGCTCTATGTTGCTCAGGACACGCGTGAAATCATGTCGCTTTTAGGCTTCCGCACTATTGATGATATGGTCGGGCGGGTTGACATGCTGGAGGTGAATGATGCACTGATGCACTGGAAAACCCGCGGCCTTGATTTTTCAGGTATTTTTCATAAGCCGGTGCTTGCTGCAGGCCGCAGCCTGCGCTGCACCCGAAGCCAGCAGCACGATTTCTCCCATTGTCTTGATTTTGCCCTCATTGAAAAGGCGCGGCAGGCGCTGGATGAGCGGCTGCCGGTTCAGATTCAGATGGCCATTCGCAATCGTAACCGTACAGTCGGTGCTATGCTGAGCTATGAAATTTCAAAACGCTACGGCTCAGAGGGACTGCCTGATGACACTATCTGGGCCAAGTTTAACGGATCGGCAGGGCAGAGTTTCGGAGCATTTCTCGCTCCCGGCATCACCTTTGAGCTTGAAGGGGATGCAAACGATTATTTCGGCAAGGGACTTTCAGGTGGCCGCATTATTGTGTATCCGCCTGAAAATTCTACATTCAGGCCGCAGAACAATATAATTGCGGGCAATGTAAATCTGTTCGGCGCAACTGGCGGTGAAGTGTTCATACACGGACAGGCGGGCGAGCGGTTTGCCGTGCGCAACAGCGGCGCCGTTGCGGTGGTGGAGGGTCTGGGTGACCATGGCTGCGAGTATATGACCGGCGGCCGTGTTATCATACTCGGCCCTACGGGCATCAATTTCGCGGCAGGCATGAGCGGCGGTATAGCCTATGTGCTTGACACCAATCAGCTGTTCGACACCCGCTGTAACCTTGAAATGGTCGATTTAAGTCCCATCGATGATAAGCAGGAAGCGGCCTATCTCTACACCATGATCAAGCGGCATGCCGGCTATACGGGCAGCGAATATGCTGAAAGTATTTTGAAGGACTGGGCTGAGATGCTGCCGTACTTTGTAAAGGTTATGCCCATGGATTACCGTAAAGCCCTTGAGCGTATCAGGCTGCAGGAAACCCGGGATTCTGAACATGTCGTCATGACCGAGGAGGTTTTCAGATAATGGGAAAGATCAGAGGCTTTCTTGACTATCCGCGCGTAACGCCAGCCTATCGTCCCGTGCCTGAGCGCATGATGGACTACAGGGAAGTCGCAACGCGCCTTCCGGATGAGGCGCTGCAGCAGCAGGCAGGCAGATGCATCGACTGCGGGATTCCCTTTTGTCATGCCATGGGGTGCCCGCTCTACAACCTTATTCCCGAATGGAATGATGCTGTCTACCGTGGTCAGTGGCGAGATGCTCTGCAGCGGCTTGACATGACAAATAATTTTCCGGAAATAACCGGCCGCATATGCCCTGCACCCTGTGAGGCAGCCTGCACCCTTGCCATCAATGATGGCCCTGTGACAGTCCGGCTCAATGAGCTTGCCATTATTGAGCGCGGCTTTGCTGAAAAAGCTGTATTGCCTTTGCCCTCACTTGTTAAAACAGGCCGCCGCGTGGCAATAGTCGGTTCGGGCCCTGCAGGCCTTGCAGCAGCTCAGCAGCTTGCACGTCTGGGCCATGAGGTGGTCGTCTGGGAAAAGGCAAAGCGGCCGGGCGGGCTGCTTCGCTACGGCATACCCAATTTTAAGCTTGAGAAATGGGTTATTGACCGCAGGCTTGAGCAGATGGCTGCTGAAGGCGTTCAATTTGAGACCGGCGTCAATGTGGGAGAGGACATATCAGCAGCCTATCTGCGAAGGTCTTTTGATGCCATACTCATTACCTGCGGCACCGAAGTTCCCCGCGATCTGACGGTACCTGGCCGGGAGCTTGCTGAAATTTATTTTGCCATGGATTTTCTGGGAAATTCCAACCGGACACAAGAGGGTGAGGCACCTGATGGCAGCGGCATTTCAGCAAAAGGAAAATCCGTCCTTGTCATCGGCGGCGGCGATACTGGCTCAGACTGTGTCGGCACGGCTAACCGGCAGGGCGCCCGCGAGGTGCACCAGTTCGAGCTGCTGCCAATCCCGCGTGAATGGAGCGAGCCCTGGAACCCTGAGTGGCCCTACTGGCCTCGTATTGTCCGAAAAAGCTCGTCGCATGAGGAGGGCTGCCAGCTTCAGTGGTCGGTTGTGACAAAGCGCTTTGAAGGAAAAGGCGGCAGTGTTGCGAAGGTAAGCGCAGCGCAGGTTGTATGGAAAGATGTTAATGGAAGGCAGGTATTTGAAGAAGTGCCGGGCTCGGATTTTTCCCTTGATGCCGATCTTGTCATACTTGCCATGGGGTTTACCGGCATAGTTCATGGTAAATTGATTTATGAACTCGGTGTTCAGCTCTCTGCTTCAGGCACCATTGCCGTGGATGATAAGTATATGAGTTCGGTGCCTGGCGTGTTTGCCGCCGGCGATGCAGTAACAGGGCCATCGCTTGTCGTTCGCGCCATCTGGCAGGGCAGGCAGGCTGCCCTGCGCCTTCACGAGGCTGTGATGGCAAGGCAGGTGAAGTGATAGGCCTTTTCCAAACAGTGGTGTGACTCTTGAGATTTAAGGATACCTGCAGCGCGCAATTCTTTTTTAATTTAAATTTTCAAGTTATTACAAATATATAGAATTAAAAGTTAAACTTTATTGTATATATTTTATTTAAGCAAGATGTTCTTGAGTGAGCAAAAAAGATGAAAGCATCACCCTATCCGACAACAGGCATTGAAGGTCTCGACTCCATTATCGATCATCTCAGGCTTGGCGATAATGTAGTCTGGCAGGTCGACAACATTGATGACTACGCATTTTTCGTGACCCCTTTTGTTCGCAGGGCCATTGAAGATAATAAGAAGATCATCTATGTAAAATTCGCCCAGCACAAGGCATTGCTTGCGCCTGCCGCTGAGATTATACGCTATGAGCTTGATGCAAAACTGGGCTTTGAATCCTTTTCAACGCAGGTTCACACCATAGTAGAACGCGAAGGCATCGGCGCCTATTATGTTTTTGACTGCCTGTCCGATCTGCTTTCGGCCTGGGCTACAGACCTCATGATAGGCAATTTTTTCAGGATAACCTGCCCGTATCTGTTTCAGCTCGACACCATTGCCTTTTTCGGCCTTATCCGCAGCCGCCACTCCTATAAAACCGTCGCCCGCATCAGGGAAACAACGCAGCTGCTCATGGACGTGTATAATACCGGCACGGACAGGTATGTGCATCCGCTTAAGGTGCTGGGCCGGTATTCCCCGACAATGTTCCTGCCTCACAAAATAGATGCCGGTGCTTTCGTACCCATTACCAGCAGTATTGATCTGACAAAACTGACGTCCTATATAACCGGCAAAAGCACCAATCTGGCAAAAAGGAACCTTGATTCATGGGATCGGCTTTTCATGGAAGTGCAGGATTTACTGCGCCGGGAACCCAATGCCGTCGATCAGGAAAAGCCTCTTGAGCTGCTCATCTCGGTCATGATAGGCCGCGAAAAGCGTATTATGGAACTTGCAAAAAAAACACTTACCCTTCAGGATCTGCTTGCCATCAAAGAGCGCGTTATCGGCACAGGCTATATCGGCGGCAAGGCGGCAGGGATGCTGATAGCACGAAAAATTCTTCTGCAGGACAGCTCGTTTGACTGGCCGCAGCTGGCTTGAACCGCATGATTCTTTTTTTATCGGCTCCGATGTTTTTTATACCTACATTGTGGCAAACGGGTGGTGGAATCTGCTCATGCAGCATAAGACCACGGAGGGCTATTTTGAGGCAGCCCGCATACTTAAGGACAAGATGCTTGAGGGCGTATTCCCGGAAGAAATCGAGGATCAGTTCTGGGAGCTTATCGAGTATTTCGGCCAGTCGCCCATAATAATCCGTTCAAGCAGCCTTCTTGAGGATGCTTTCGGCAATGCCTTTGCCGGAAAATACGAAAGTATTTTTTGTGTAAATCAGGGAGCTCCCGAGCAGCGCTTTAAGCGTTTCAAGGAATGCGTGCGCGAGGTGTTTGCCAGCACCATGGGCGAGGACGCCCTTACCTACCGCAGGCAGCGCGGTCTTGACCAGCATGATGAGCAGATGGCGCTTCTGGTGCAGCGGGTCTCGGGCTCGCATCATCATCGCTACTTTTTTCCCGATCTCGGAGGCGTTGGTATTTCTTATAATGCTTTTGTCTGGAAGCCGGATATGGACCCCAAAGCAGGTATGCTCCGGCTGGTGCTTGGGCTTGGGACGCGTGCTGTCAACCGCGTGGAGAATGACTATCCGAGGATCGTTCCGCTTGACAGCCCTCTTCTGCGGCCGCATGCCGGGCTCAGTGATGCCAGAAAATATTCCCAGCGCTATGTGGATGTTCTGAATGTTGAGCACAACGAGCTTGAAACAGTGCCCCTTGATGATGTGGTAAACGGTGATACGGGTATTGATTTCGAGCTGTTCGGCATGCGTGATAGTAAGGCCATCGATCAGATGCGGGCCCATGGCATTGCCGACAGGGATGCATGGCTGCTGACTTTTGATCCCCTGCTGTCAGAAAGCCCTTTTGCAGGCATTATGCGCACTATGCTGAAACGTCTTGAGGATACCTACCGTTACCCTGTTGACACTGAGTTTACGGTCAATTTCGCTCCGAATGGGCAGTTTCAGATAAACCTTGTTCAATGCCGACCCCTGCAGACAAAAGGCATTCAGGCGCGCGTTCATTTACCCGAATCCATTCGTGCTGAAGATATATTATTTTCTTCTTCAGGCAATTTTATGGGCGGCAATGTCATGCTGCATATAAGCCGTGTTATATCAGTTGATCCGGAGGGGTACAGCCGGCTTACTCTTTCGGAAAAGTATGATATTGCCCGGCTCATTGGCAGGCTCAACCGGCAGATAATCGACAAGAGCCAGACGCATGTCATGCTCATAGGTCCGGGCAGATGGGGAACCTCAACACCGGCACTTGGCGTGCCGGTACGTTTTGCAGAGATCAATAATATCTCGGTGATGGTTGAAATTGAATATATGGGCGATACGCTTATGCCCGAGCTGTCCTTCGGCACTCATTTTTTTCAGGATCTGGTTGAAACAGATATTTTTTATGCTGCCTTGTTTCTGAGCAATAAGCAGGCTGCTTTAAACACGTTCTGGCTGGACGGGATGGAAAACCGGCTTTCAAGCCTTTTGCCGGAAAGTGCTAAATATAATAATATTGTACGGGTGTATGATACGGACCGACAGAAAGCTCTGCCTCATGTCGGATATTCTTACACAAAAGGTGCTCTGTCTTAAGCGCGCAGATGCCTGATGCCTAAATCGTCGCCCCACATACCGTGCCAATTACGCTGTAGGTTACCGGTTTAAGGTGTGTATGGGGTGGGCAGACTTTCCGCCAGACGAAAGAGCAATGCCTGTTGGGGGTTATTTGTATTTTTTTGTTTCTATTCCAAGGCTCTGAATACGGTAGTGCAGAATGCGCTGTGTGGTCTGTAGATAGCGGGCCGTTGAGGCAACATTGCCGCGGTGCTTTTTAAGGGCATCGACAATCAGCTCCCGCTCATAGGAGCTCACCAGTGTTGTCAGCGGAGCGCCGTCAACCGGCAGAAGGGCCGTGTTGGTTTCATCGGATGTCTGCAGCGAGGGTGGCAGGCTGTAGCTGTGAATAACATCGTCTGAACTGGTGAGTATGGAGCGCTCTATGCAGTTTTCAAGTTCCCGTACATTTCCCGGCCAGTGATAGGCCATCATCATGTTGATGGCAGGAGTTGATATCCGCTTGATATTCTTCCCGTAGACTTCGTTGTATTTTTGCAGGAAATGATCGGCCAGAAGAATGATGTCTGATCGCCGCTCGCGGAGCGGCGGCATATAGATCGGAAATACATTCAAGCGGTAAAAAAGATCATCCCGGAATATTCCACTTTCAATGGCCTGCTCCAGGTTTGCCGCGGTGGCGGCGATGATGCGTATGTTGACCCTGATGCTATCGGTTGCGCCAACGCGCTCAAATATTTTTTCCTGCAGCACGCGCAGAAGGCGGACCTGCACCGCCGGGGATATATCCCCTATTTCATCTAAAAAAATGGTGCCTCCGTTAGCCATTTCGAAACGGCCCTTGCGCTGCTGCACAGCTCCGGTGAAAGAGCCTTTTTCATGGCCGAACAGCTCGCTTTCTATGAGATTTTCAGGAAGGGCCGCGCAGTTGACCGCAATAAAAGGGTTGTTGCGACGGGAGCTTGAAAAATGGATCGCACGGGCAATCATTTCTTTGCCCGTGCCGGACTCGCCCCGGATAAGCACGTTGGCCGTGCTGTCTGCGACCTGGGCTATCTGGAGAAATATCTGCTGCATAACGCCGCAGCGGCCGACGATATTGTTTGGCTGGTAGAGCTCTCCAAGCTGCTGCCTCAGCTGGCGGTTTTCCGCCATCAGGCTTTCGCTCTCGGCTACCTGCTCGCGTATCTGGGCTACGGCTTCGGCGAGAATGTCTGCAACAAGGGCAAGAAAATTCAGATCGCTGTTCAGTATAGAGAGATCATCTTTAGGCCGGTCGATGCTTATGGTTCCGATGACCTCGTGATTGTGCAGAACCGGAACGCAGAGAAATGCCATGGGCACATCTTTTTTTCGCGACCGGGTTTTGTTCAGAAAATAAGGATCGGTTGTGAAGTCTTCAATAAGGGCTGGTTTTTTTGTCTGAGCCACGCGGCCGATAATACCTTCTCCGAGCTTGTACTTGCCGCGTTTTTTTTCTTCGGCGGAAAGGCCCTTTGATGCCTCGATGACTAAAATGTCCGTATCAGGCACGCGCAGGGTAAGAATGCCCCGCGACATGCCCATTTCCGTGTCCATAATGCCCAGAGCGTTTTCAAGCAGGGCGGGGATATTATGCTGATGGAATGTGGCATGAGAGATTTTAGCAAGAATCGCCAGCTGTTTTGCCGATCGCTCATTGATGACTTGTATGTTTTGAGCACCCTTTTTTTTCATAATATATTATCAATATCTTCTTTCTGTTACAAAACAAATTTGTCATTAGACATATAGTTTATTAACAATATTGTAATAAAAAAGTCAATCAAAAACAAGTGTCACTCAACCATGCATGAATAATTGTTTCCATGGCATGATAGATTTTTTTGAAGCTAATACATGTGGTTGCAAGGTTTTATAGCCTTGTTTTGAAAGTATTATAGTTTTTAAGACGTCTTTGGCATTTTTTTTGTAATGTTTATAATTATAAAAATTTTATTACATCCCGTGCAAAGAGTTCTTTACAGAACGAAGCAAAATTATTTATAACTACTTATTCATATGTAAGGAGGTTTTATAAAATGACTACTTTTGATTGTGCCAAGATGTATGCTGAAGATGTGTTCACCATAAAAACAATGCGCAACTATCTGTCCGTACATGCCTACGATTCTCTCATGGATACGGTCCTACGCAGAGCATCGCTCGATCCGAAGATTGCCGATGAAGTTGCCGATGCCATGAAGACCTGGGCAATGGAAAAAGGTGCGACACATTTCACGCACTGGTTTCAGCCTCTGACGGGAACAACCGCAGAAAAGCATGATGCTTTTATCGACCCGGACCGGGAAGGCGGCTGCGTCATGCACTTTTCCGGCAAGGAACTTATTCAAGGCGAGCCTGATGCCTCAAGTTTTCCATCAGGGGGCCTCCGCGCAACCTTTGAAGCTCGCGGCTATACGGCCTGGGATCCGACAAGTCCCGCTTTTATAAAACGCGGCACAAAGGGGTCAACTCTCTGCATCCCCACTGTTTTCTGCTCCTACAGCGGTGAGGCTCTTGATGAAAAGGCGCCTCTTCTGAGGTCCATGGATGTGCTGACAAAGCAGGTCTGCAGGCTCGCCAAGCTGTTCGGCATGGATGTAGATGGTGGAAAACGCACCTATCCGACCCTGGGCCCCGAGCAGGAATATTTTTTGATCGATAAGCAGTTTTATGAGAGCCGCCTTGATCTCATGCAGACCGGCCGCACGCTGTTTGGCCGTCAGCCGGCCAAGCATCAGCAAATGGACGATCATTATTTCGGAGCCATCAAGCCGCGGATAATGGCATTTATGGAAGATCTTGACCGCGAGCTGTGGCGGCTGGGGATTCCTTCAAAGACGCGGCACAATGAAGTGTGCCCGGCGCAGTTTGAAATTGCTCCGGTATTTGAGGAGCTGAGCATTGCCGTTGATCATAATATGCAGACGATGGAAGTGCTGCGCAATGTAGCTGACGAACACGGCCTGGTGTGCCTGCTGCATGAAAAGCCTTTTGCAGGAGTGAACGGCTCGGGCAAGCACAATAACTGGTCCCTTGTCGACCCGACCGGACGCAACTGGCTGACTCCGGGTGCTACTCCGCATGACAATGCCGAGTTTCTTACCATGATCTGCATTCTCATGAAGGCCGTGGACACAAATGCGGCGTTGCTTCGGGCGGCTGTGGCATCGGCTGGCAATGATCATCGCCTCGGAGCAAATGAGGCTCCTCCGGCCATTATTTCAATTTTTCTCGGCGATCAGCTCTATGATGTGATTGAGCAGATCGAAAAAGGCAAGGCGAAAAGCTCCAAAAACGGCGGCGTAATTAAGATCGGGGTTACCTCTTTGCCGCAGTTTCCGCGCGATGCAACTGACCGTAACCGCACATCGCCGTTTGCCTTCACCGGCAATAAGTTTGAATTCCGCGCAGTCGGCTCCAGCCACAACTGCTCGGCGGCAAATACCGTCCTCAATACGATCGTCGCCGATGCAATCAACGAGGTCTGCACCGAGCTTGAGGCGGCAGTCAAAGCCAGAAAAAATTTCAATGAAACACTGCAGGGCATACTGCAGAAAATTGTAAAGAAGCACAAACGCATTCTTTTCAATGGTGACAATTATACTGCCGACTGGCGCGCAGAAGCCGCACGACGGGGGCTTCCCAACATTATGACAACACCGGAGGCATTGAAAGCGTTTGACGCACCCGCAACCGTTAAGCTTTTTGAAAAGCACGGCGTACTCACAAAACGGGAGCTTGAGTCGCGCTATAATGCCCTTATGGAAAATTATGAAAAAACCATTATCCTTGAGGCGAACTGCTCGGTCACCATTGCCCGCACCATGATCGTGCCCGCGGCTGTTACCTATCAGCGTGAGCTTGCAGCAACTATTGGCGATACTGCGAGGATCCTGAAGGCGGTAAAGCAGACTGAGAGCAGGGAGCTTTTACAGAATATAGCCGGGATGATTGAGGCCACGCTCAAGGGCTGCAAAGCGGTTGAGCGTGCAGTAAAAGCAGGTCATCCTGATAAAATTCTGCCTGACATGGCCAAACTCCGCGCAGCAGTTGATGAGCTTGAAGCGCTGCTGCCGCGGGATCAGTGGCCGCTTGCCACGTATGCGGAAATGCTGTTTATCAGTTAACCCTTATGCGGGAGGTAAAACTCCCGCTTTGTTTTTGTTTGATTTTAGTTTAAGAATGCGGCAAGCTGTAGGGCATTGAATTAATCAGGTAGTATGAAAGGGGAACAGTGAAGCCAAAATTTATTTTTGTGACGGGTGGCGTTCTGTCAGCTCTGGGAAAGGGCATTGCCGCGGCGTCAATCGGGGCATTACTTGAGGCGCGCGGACTAAAAGTTACATTTCTTAAATTTGACCCCTATATCAACGTCGACCCCGGAACCATGAATCCCTTTCAGCATGGTGAAGTTTTTGTTACAGACGAGGGCAATGAAACTGACCTTGATCTGGGGCATTATGAGCGCTTTACTTTTGCCAGAATGGGCTCAAAGAATAATTATACGACAGGCCAGATTTATGAGCGAGTGATCGGCAAAGAGCGCAAGGGTGAATATCTCGGTGCAACCGTGCAGGTCATTCCCCATATCACCAATGAGATCAAGGATAAAATCTGGCTTGTGTCCCAGGGCATTGACATCGCCATAATAGAAATCGGAGGAACGGTGGGCGATATCGAATCCCTGCCTTTTCTTGAAGCCATCAGACAGTTTAAAAATGATGCGGGCCGGGAAAATGTTCTCTATGTTCATTTGACCTATGTTCCCTTTCTGGGCGCTGCGGGTCAACTCAAGACCAAGCCTACGCAGCACAGCACCAAGGAGCTGCTGCAGATCGGTATTCAGCCCGATATTCTGCTGTGCCGGTCAGACCGGATGCTTCCCCATGACATAAAGGATAAGATCGCGCTGTTCTGCAATCTTTCCCGTGATGCGGTCATAACGGCAAAGGATGTTGAATCAATCTATGAGGTTCCGTTGCTGCTGCATCAGGAGGGCCTTGATGAAAAAATTATAGAGCTTCTCAATATCTGGACCCGTGCACCGCATCTTGCAACGTGGGAGCAGATGCTGCAAAAATTGAAAACCCCTGAGCATGCTACAACCATTGCCATTGTGGGAAAATATATAGACCTTGAAGATTCATACAAAAGCCTTAACGAAGCGCTCATTCATGGCGGCATTGCCAATAGCGCACGAGTTAATTTGAAGTTTGTCGATTCCGAAACCATAACCAGAGAAAATGTTTCCGATATGCTCAATGATGCGAAAGGCATACTTGTGCCCGGCGGTTTTGGCGATCGAGGCATTCCCGGCAAGCTGGAAGCCATCCGGTATGCCCGTGAGCAGAAGAAGCCGTATTTCGGCATCTGTCTTGGCATGCAGCTGTGCGTCATAGAATTTGCCCGCAATGTCTGCGGCATTAAAGATGCCGACAGCACGGAGTTTAATAAGGATACCCCGAGCCCGTTTATTTTTCTTTTGAAAGAGTGGTTTGATTTTCAGAAACAGACAAAGCAGGTGCGGGATGAAAATTTTTGCTACGGCGCCACCATGCGTCTTGGGGCTTTTCCCTGCGGGCTTACAAGCCCTTCGAAGGCTTTTGAAGCCTATAAAATAAAAAAAATATCAGAGCGGCATCGGCATCGCTATGAGTTTAACAATGCTTTTATTGACGTGCTTGAGAAAAACGGCATGCATGTTACCGGCATGTGCCCCGATGCCGAACTGGTGGAGATTGTCGAGATTCCCGATCATCCATGGTTTCTCGGATGTCAGTTTCATCCGGAATTCAAGTCAAGGCCCCATGATCCACATCCGCTTTTCGGATCTTTTATTGCCGCTACGCTAAAAAAATGAGCTGCTTCGCACCGGTCAGCCTCGCTGTTTTGAAACCTATGCGGATTTATTAATGAGCCGGCATATGCTTTAACTGTGGTTTTCTCTTGGAAAGCAAAGCAGTTATAGGATATATATAAACCAATTTTTTAATGAACTGCTGTTGATCTGGCAGGCGTTTTTTTGAAACAAGGAAAATAATGGGCAGCGAATTAAAGGAATTTTGCGGACTTTTCGGTGTTTATGGAGTTGAGCAAGCAGCCCCGCTTATCTATCAGGGCCTTTTTTCCCTTCAGCATCGCGGGCAGGAGGGCGCCGGTATAGTCGTCAGCGATGGCGAGAAGATAAAATCGGCCAAGGGCCTTGGTCTTGTTGGTGAAGTATTTTCGAAACAGCCGATAAGTGATCTGATCGGCAAAATAGGCATAGGCCACGTGCGCTATTCAACAACCGGCTCCACGAGAATACAGAATGTGCAGCCCCTTGTTGCCGAGTGCGCAGACGGAATCTGGTCGATCGCCCATAACGGCAATCTGGTCAATGCAAACAAGCTGCGCAGAATGTATCAGGAGTCTGGTTCGATTTTTCAGACCAGCACGGACAGTGAGGTCCTTGTGCATATACTTGCCGATCCCATGTACCGGAATCGGCCTCGAAGGGTTGAACGCGCTCTGAGCGAACTCAAAGGCGCTTTTTCTTTTCTCTTGATGACCAAGGACAGCCTTATGGCTGCGCGCGATCCTCTCGGATTCAGGCCCCTGTCAATCGGCAAACTGGGAGATGCCTATATATTCACCAGTGAAACCTGCGCCCTGCCTCTTATCGGCGCCACCTATATTCGCGACGTGCTGCCCGGTGAGCTTGTCACCGTGAACGTATCCGGGCTGAAAAGCACAATGTTTTGCGAAAAACCTGAGCACTATGGCCAGTGTATTTTCGAACATATCTATTTTGCCCATCCTGATAGCCATGTTTTTGGCAAAAATGTCCATGAGGTTCGCATGGCCTATGGAAAGCGTCTGGCGCAGGAGCATCCAGTGGATGCCGATATGGTCATTCCTATTCCCGACAGCGGCAATTCGGCAGCGCTGGGATATTCACGCGCAAGCGGCATTCCTCTTGATTTTGGCTTTATACGCAACCATTATGTGGGCCGCACATTCATCATGCCCGAGGACAATCAGAGAAAATGCTCTGCCGACATGAAGCTTGCAGTTCTGCCGGATGTGGTTAAGGGGAAGCGCATTATTGCTGTTGATGACTCCATCGTGCGCGGAAATACCATGGCAAAACGCATCAGAATTCTGCGAGAGGCAGGCGCCAAAGAGGTGCATGTGCGCATATCCTGCCCGCCTGTCAAATACCCCTGCTTTTATGGCATAGACTTTCCCACCTCTGAAGAGCTGGTGGCTTCATCCCGAACAATTGAAGAGATCAGGCAGCTCATGGGTGCCGACAGTCTTGGCTATTTGAGCATTGAAGGTATATTGTCGCCCTTTGATAATCCTCAGGACTTCTGCACTGCCTGCTTCAGCGGCGCCTATCCGGTAGCCATCGAGAGCTTTGAAGGTAAGAAGGCCCTTGAAAAAAATAGTTAAACCAGTTGAATTGGCTTAATTAGTTCGATTGGTTTAATTTGTTAAATTAGTTGGATTAGTTGAACTGGTTAAATTGGTTCGAGTGGATAAAAAAAAGAACTAAAAGACCTACGAGTACCTTAACCATTTAATAACGCAACATAGCTGTACGGTTAACCTTATTTTTTGTACATGGTTCGACACGCTCACCATGAACGCAATATTCATATAAGACATGGTTACAGAACAGTTCGCCCGGAGCTTGTCGAAAGGAGAACAGCTTGTTTAGCAATTAAATTGTTGCGATACTAGCACCAGTAGAACCAATCAAACCAATATAACAGATTTTCTCATGCCCAAAAGAACAGACATCAAAAAGATCATGCTTATCGGCTCTGGACCCATCGTCATCGGTCAGGCCTGCGAATTCGACTATTCCGGCGTGCAGGCCTGCAAGGCGCTGAAGGAGGAAGGCTTTGAGGTGGTGCTGGTAAACTCAAACCCGGCAACCATCATGACCGATCCAGAGTTTGCCGACCGCACCTATATCGAGCCCCTGCATGCCGACATTCTGGTGGAGATCATCCGGCGCGAGCGGCCTGATGCGCTGCTGCCTACACTTGGCGGTCAGACCGCCCTTAACCTTGCCATGGAGCTGCACAAAAAAAAGATTCTGCAGCGCTACAATGTGGAAATGATCGGCGCAAAGGCAGAATCAATCGAAAAGGCCGAGGATCGCAATCTTTTTAAAAATGCCATGCTCAAGATCGGGCTTGATATGCCGCGCAGCGGTTCAGCCCATACTATTGAAGAGGCCCGCAAAGTCCGCGAAGAGATCGGCGCCTATCCGCTTATCATCAGGCCCGGATTCACCATGGGCGGTACGGGCGGCGGCATAGCCTATAATGATGCCGAGTTTGAAGAAATTTCAGCCCGGGGTCTTTTTTACAGCCCAACCTCCGAGATACTGATAGAGGAGTCGGTGCTTGGCTGGAAAGAGTTTGAGCTTGAGGTAATGCGCGATAAAAACGACAATGCCGTTATCGTCTGCTCGATTGAAAATTTGGATCCCATGGGCATTCATACCGGCGACAGCATCACTGTTGCGCCCGCCCAGACCCTTACCGACCGCGAGTATCAGATCATGCGCGATAAGTCTCTTGACGTGCTTCGTGAGATCGGTGTCGAGACGGGCGGCTCAAATGTGCAGTGGGCCGTGAACCCCAAAGACGGCCGACTGATCATTATCGAAATGAACCCCCGAGTTTCGCGCTCTTCAGCTCTCGCTTCAAAAGCCACGGGCTTCCCTATTGCAAAAATAGCTGCAAAGCTAGCCGTCGGGTACACGCTGGATGAAATTTTAAACGACATAACGCGCGAAACACCGGCCTGCTTCGAGCCGACTATTGATTATGTCGTGACAAAGATTCCGCGGTTTGCATTCGAGAAATTCGCCGCAGCCGATGACACCCTTGGCACGCAGATGAAATCCGTTGGCGAGGCCATGGGCATCGGCAAAACCTTCAAGCAGTCGTTCCAGAAAGCCATACGCTCTCTTGAGCTGGGCAGGGCTGGCTTCGGCGCCGATGGCAAAGACGGGCCTTTCGAGGCATACTCGCACGACGCACTGAATGATGCCCTTGTGCGGCCCACGGCAAACCGCCTCTTTTATATCCGTGCCGCATTCAAGCGGGGCTGGAATATCGAAACCGTGCATCGCCGTACCGGCATCGATCCCTGGTTTCTGCGGCAGCTTGAGGAACTGGTGTGTTTTGAGCAGGAGATACAGTCAGCAGGCAAACTGGAAAATTTAAAAAAAGACAGGCCGCTGTTTGAGCAGATCAAGGAGATGGGCTATTCCGACCGGCAGATCGCTTTTCTTTTAAATACTTCGGAAGATGCAGTGCGCGCGGCACGCTATGAAATGCGCCTGCTGCCGGTCTACGGAATTGTTGATACCTGCGCGGCCGAATTCAAGGCCTATACACCGTACTTCTATTCTACCTACGGCATCCTCGACGAAAGCATGCCGTCGGACCGGAAAAAGGTCATGATCCTTGGCAGCGGTCCCAACCGAATAGGGCAGGGGATTGAGTTTGACTACTGCTGCGTGCATGCCTCATTTGCTCTGCGCGATGCGGGCTTTGAAACCATCATGGTCAACTGCAATCCTGAAACCGTTTCAACCGATTATGACACCAGCGACAAGCTGTATTTCGAGCCGCTCACGCTAGAAGACATTCTCCACATTTACCAGCGCGAGCAATGCTGGGGTGCTATCGTGCAGTTTGGCGGCCAGACGCCGCTCAATCTTGCAAAGGATCTTGAAAAAAACGGCGTCAATATTATCGGCACCAAGCCCGCAAGCATTGAGGCTGCAGAAGACCGCGACTTTTTCCAGAAGCTTGCAACACGCCTGAATATAAAACAGCCTGTAAACGGTATCGCCAGAAGCCTTGCCGAGGCTGAAACCATAGCAGAGCGTATCGGTTTCCCGGTGCTGCTGCGCCCCTCTTTTGTTCTTGGCGGCAGGGCCATGGTGATAGTCTACGATATGGCGGGACTTCGGCAGTATATGGCAGAAGCTGTGCAGGTATCTGATAAGCGGCCCGTGCTGATTGACGATTATCTTGAAAACGCTGTTGAAGTCGATGTCGACTGCATTTCAGACGGCGAAACATCGGTGCTTGGCGCCATCATGGAGCATGTTGAGCTTGCCGGCGTTCATTCCGGCGACAGCGCCTGCATCATCCCAGCGCCACATCTTACCGAGGAAACTAAGAATACGATTCGCGACTATACATTCAAGATGGCCAAAGAACTCAATGT
The DNA here is from genome assembly GCA_963718965.1 of uncultured delta proteobacterium. GTDB lineage: Bacteria > Desulfobacterota > WTBG01 > CAIYCZ01 > CAIRTM01 > CAIWCT01. Next base: position 82,040 of record CAVRBJ010000005.1, read on the forward strand.
CATGGGCCTTATGAACGTGCAGTACGCGGTGAAAGATGATGTAGTGTATGTGCTTGAAGTAAACCCGCGGGCATCGCGCACCGTGCCTTTTGTGAGCAAGACAATCGGCGTGCCCCTTGCAAAGCTTGCAGCCCTTGTCATGGTGGGCAATACGCTCAAAGACATGGGCTTCACCAAAGAAGTTGTGCCCCGGTATTATTCGGTTAAAGAAGCGGTTTTCCCGTTTGTGAAATTTCCGGGTATTGACGTTCTGCTTTCGCCCGAGATGAAGTCAACCGGCGAGGTCATGGGCATTGATTCATCCCACGGCATGGCATTCCTTAAAAGCCAGATTGCTGCCGGCAATGAATTACCGACAGCGGGGAATGTTTTCGTGAGCGTCCGCGATTCGGATAAGCAGTCTATTATACCGCTTGTGAAACAGCTGCAGCAGCTCGGATTTACAATTTATGCCACGCAGGGAACCAGCACCGTTCTGCGCGACAATGGCGTCAACAGCAATGCCATGTTCCGCGTGTCTGACGGTAGGCCCAATGTTATTGACCTTGTTGAAGAAAAGAATGTCAGCTGGATCATCAATACGCCTTCAACCGGCGCCAGCCCCAAGTTTGATGAAGTTAAGATCAGGGCCCATGCCGTGCTGCGCGGCATACCGATTACGACAACGCTCGACGGCCTGCGCGCCGCCATTCAGGGCCTTGAGAGCCTCAGCACCTTCAGCCAGATGGAAGTGTGCAGCCTGCAGGAGTATCACCGCCACGCGCCGAAGATAAAGATCGTGAAGCGGGAGAGATGATTCCGAAATGCAGTTTGGGCAGAGCGAAGCGTGCCCAGCAAATTTGATACTGCGTTGGTTGACGGAAATACTTGTTGGGCACGCTGTTGCCCAACCTACGGACTGATCAATTACTTAATATAATTATCAAATATTGCATTTAAGTCGGTGGGTGAAACCCACCAATAATGCAATTGAATAAATCGGTGGGTTCCGCTTCGCTGCACCCACCCTACAATAATCCTGTATTGTCAATACACCATGGACACAAAATACAACTGGAAAGAAAAGCGGGAGAAGAGGGCGTTTCTGGCCCTTGCCGACGGCACGGTCTACCGGGGGCATTCGGTGGGTGCAGCAAAGGACTGCCTGGGCGAGGTCGTGTTCAACACGGGCATGACAGGGTATCAGGAAATATTGTCCGATCCGTCATACAGCGGCCAGATCGTCACCATGACCTACACCGAGATGGGCAATTACGGCATCACCATGCAGGACATGGAATCGCGCACCTGCTTTGCCAACGGCTTTATCGTACACCAGATGAATGAGCCAAGCAGCTGGCGCAGTGAGCTGTCGCTACGGGATTTTCTCGTAAAAAACAGCATCCCCGCTATCGCCGGTATCGACACACGGGCGCTTACCAGCAAACTGCGCGATGCGGGAACGTTGCGGGGCTATATCTCCGTTGAGCAGAAGGTGGACGAGAAAGTGGCAATAAAGAAGGCCCAAGACTGGATAGGCCTCGACGGGCAGGATTATGCCTCCAAGGTGTCCTGCGCAGCACCTTTTGAGTGGGACCCGGATGGCAAACTGACTGCCACCTGGGGCATTGCCGCAGAATTGCCGCCTGCGGATTTAAAGATTGTGGCTTATGATTTCGGTATCAAGTGGAACATACTGCGGCGCATGCGCCTTGCGGGCATGAATGTGACCGTGGTTCCTGCGCAGACACCGGCAGACAAAGTGCTTGCCATGAAGCCCGACGGCGTATTTCTTTCAAATGGCCCGGCTGATCCGGCAGGCGTTACCTATGCAATTGACGCAACGAAAAAATTGATGGGCAAAGTGCCGCTCATGGGTATTTGCCTGGGGCACCAGATTCTGGGCATTGCCGTTGGCGGCACGACCTACCGGCTCAAGTTCGGCCATCACGGCTGCAATCAGCCGGTGAAGGATTTGAAGACCGGCAAAGTTGAAATCACCTCACAGAATCACAATTTTGCCGTTGATATCAATTCGCTCGACCGCTCAAAAATCGAGGTGACCCATATCAACTTGAACGATCAGACCACCGAGGGCATTGAGCATAAGAGTGAGCCCATGTTTTCGATTCAGTACCATCCCGAGGCAGCCCCCGGCCCCCATGATTCGTCGTATTTATTTGGCCGCTTCCGGGAACTTATTACTAAAGCTTAAAATTATTTTACATAAAAAAAGGGCGGATGCTGGGGCATCCGCCCTTTTTTTAATTTACATTTAAACATCGCAACAACTCGCCAGTGTGAATTTTGTGCTGCACAAAAGCCATGCTCATGCGCAGACGCAGTGAAGCTAACGGCTCAATTTCATCAATCAGCCGATCGATTTTATTTACTGTATTTTCAGGAAGAGTTGCTGAACAAGCCACGTAGCGGCAGGCTGATATGCGCTGCAGCATGTCAGTAAGCAGTTCCCGTGCTTCGCCCCGCAGATTATCATCATTTGCAAGCAGCGATGTCAGTTCGCGTGCATGCATATAATAAAGAAGTATAAAAAGGCGACCGGTGATTGTTGATGTCAGGCGGTTGTCTCTAAACTCCCGCAGGGAGGTAAGCGCCTGATGGTTATCATCTTCGAGTACCTGGGAAGCAGGGCAGGGGAAACGCCTGACCGTTGTTGTTGTAGTTGAGCCACCGGTGGTGGTCGAACTTCCGTCCGGACCGCTCCACCCTGCCAGACGCGCCCAAAGCCACCACACAGCTCGGCCTTTTAAGACGCAGTTCAAATTTGCCTGCGTCGGGTCGTCTGAATGGGCGCAGCCCGAGCAGCCGCTGTAGCCAGTTGTGCCGGTCGTGAGTTTTGTCAGTTCATGAGTCGGGTTTGCCGCAATCCACTCCACAGCCCAGTTGCCGCCGGTGTAATTTAGATTATCATACATGTCCTTGTCCCAGAAGTACGTGCCGTCGGGGTTATAGGATTCGATATCAGCAAAATCAAACAGTATCCGGTCATGTGTCGCACAGTGCTGCCTGATGAGCAGATTGTTGTAGTGGACGGAGTTGAGATGATTATCTAAACCTTGGCCTTCGGCATGGCCGGTCATGAAAACAAATTTTCTAGATGGATACTGGGCGATAAGAATTTCCATATTATCAACATAGCGTTGTGCATTATGGCCGTTGATGCTGCACCATGACCAGACAATGACATTGATATGGCTGTTCGCCGGGTTGTTGAGCAGGTTGCGAGTTGCGGTTACCCAGGGTGTAACCCCACTACGACGATAGTATCTCCCTGGCTGAGGTCCTCGCAGCCGGGAATGCCGACATCATCAAGGTCAAGGGTACCTGCCGTTCCCTCATCGGTCCAGCTGTATTTTGTTCCATAGGCCGGATAGGTTTTCAGAGCATTCATTCCGGTAATGAGCTGGCTGCCATGGGAGGTATGCTGATAGGCGATATGAAGGCTTGATTTTGCCTGTGTAATGTACTGGTCAGGAATTTTGGACAAATCCGTGGATGTATGATCTATTAGAATTGAAGCGGCAGCGAAATTGCCGAAGGTGAAACGTCCAGAAAAAAGCGCAGATTGAGCAAAATGTAAAAAAAATATTTTTCATGCTGTTCTCCCAATGTATGGTTTCAGGTCTTTTTAAAGTAAAAACAATGAACTTCTATCTCAGCTTATACAGCAGCCACAGTTTTATTGTATCCGTCCCCGGGTTTTTTTCAGCTGAGCAATACCCATTCGGTATGCCTGCAAATATTCTGCAATTACTTCAAACACGCGAAAGTTAGCAATTTTTTCATTCTGCATGACCCACGCGGAGAGTTTCTCCAACTCCGGTTCCCTGCTGTTTGCGGTTATGAGCTTTTTGATAGCCGTAGAGGAAATCTCAGCAGTCGAGCCGATGTTTGCGCAAAAGGTTCCTATCAGCACGGCCAGATCAATATTGGCTAGCTCCCGCTGCAGGAATGCAGCGACACCAGGCAGCAGGGCGTCGATCGTTTCTTTAGAAAATAGTTCCTTATGCTTTTGAGCGTTTGCGCAGACAGTGGTGTAAATCGCAGGGCGCATATCCTGCCATTCCGCAATGGCGCGTCCATCTTCCGATGCCAGTTTGCGGGCAATGAACGCAACATCACTGCCAACTGTCGGGCCGCAATCAATGTTGAGGTTATTTTCTGCAATCCGTATGGTTTCCAAACCGAGCTTTAGAAAAAGGCGCGGAACATAGACCGGTGAGTGCTGCGTTTCGAGTTCCTGGCAAACCAAGGCCAGTTCTTCCTCAATGCTGCCCCGTGGAACTTTTATCAACATAAACATGCGCGCACCATATTGGTAGTATAACAAGATACAATAATTATTATGATAGTAGGGTTACAGAAAAAGTAAAGATTAAAGAAAATTTGGCTTGATATTTTTTGTGATTGGATATTCAATATAAATAATTCAAACGCTGCTTTATCGGTCGGTTAACTGTTGAAGAGTTGTTGTAAAAAATATTATTACGCACATGACATCGATGGTTGATTTTTTAGAACGGAACGAGTAAAGTACCAAACTGAACTTAACAAGAAGGTGATTAATGGATATACCCAAAGCACTGCAGACCTTGCGGGGCTACATGCATGTGAAGCCGGCAACAGCCCCTGGCGATCTTATTCTCGTGGGGATGCCATCGGGGATTTTTTACGGTTTAGTTGAAAGCATCGAGCCTGATGGTAAAAAAAACTGGTATCAACTTAAGTTTAAACTGCTTATATTGCCCCCTGTTGAAAGAACCTGGATATTGCGTGCACCTCAAATGACCGGTGATATATTTACCATAAACGGGGAAGAGCATTTTGTAGTTGCCGTTGATGTTTTAGCCGGCGCGCCGTTACGTGAGAAGAATGCGGTCAATGAGGGTTCCGGCAGGCCTTTGCGCAGAACATTGGCGCTTGTTAAAGGCGGCGCCTCTGCATGACCAACGCCGGTCCCGGATTTTTTTTTTGCCGCGTCTGCTGGTATACCACAAGGCACAGCAGGGTGAGCGGCAGCCGCTCGTTGCAAGTATCGCCCATACCACCTTTTTTATTAATCAGGAAACCGTTTTTTCATTTTAAAATTTATGCTTCCGCAGACAGTATAGACTCTCACCGCCGTTTTTTTTGGATAGCGAGCGATGAAGCTTTTCGCAATTACGCCGGATAAGGCCAGTATCGATCAGCTGGTTTTAAGATTGCCCGAAATACAGAAACAAGGGGCCACGTATCTCTATCTTCGCTTGTCAGGTTCAAGCCATGAAATTCGTACACTAATTGATGCAGCAGTTGCTGGCGGCATTGTTCCAGTCCTCCCGTACTCGATCTACACGCGCGACAAGCCGGGCAACTGCGGCGTACATTATACAAGCAGCACAGTAAACCTTCTTGCCCAGAGTCTGCCTGGTTGCCCTCGGGTGATTACAGTTTCAACCCATAGCAGTGATGAGGCGCGGTATGCTTTGCAGGCAGGGGCCGACTATGTCTATGTGTCGCCTGTTTATAAGCCTCTGTCCAAGCATGATGAAAGGCAGCTTTTCCCGCATGCTGAGCTGCGAAAGCTTATTGCCCTGCATGGAGAGAGGATAGTTCTGTTGGGAGGCATGACAACTGAGCGTATAAAGGCGCTTGCAGAGGACTTCAGGCTCGATTTTTCCGCTGCCGGCATTACTCTTTTTTTTAATGGCCAGGGCGAGTGATGCAGGCATGAAAGTGTTTATAAACGGCGAGCAGTATGAGTATGGCGGCAGCCCGGCAGTCGGTGCTGTGCTGCAGCAGTATTGTCCCGGAGCCGATGTGGTGATCGTCAACTGCGTGCCGGTTTCCGACATGGCGGCCGGCGTCTGCGAAGGCGACCGCGTGTTTTTTTTTAAAAAAGGCAAAATTTCAGAACAGCATGAGCTGGAAGCGCTCATTTTTGCGCGGCAGCCCGAAGCCATTACCAGCAGGTTGAAGGCAGCCTGTGTGGGCATAGCAGGAGCGGGCGGCCTTGGCAGCGTGGTTGCTGAAAATCTTGCCCGCAGCGGCGTCGGTAAACTGGTCATTGCTGATTTTGATGTTGTTGAGCCTTCAAATCTCAACCGCCAGCGCTACGGGCTTTCGCAGCTGGGGCTTCCCAAGGTGCAGGCCCTTGCCGACAATATACGCGGCTTTAATCCGTTCATAACGGTCGTGCCGGTGCATGAGCGCATAACGTTCGAGAATTCCGGCACCTTGTTTAAGGGCTGTTGTGTTGTGGCAGAATGCCTTGACAGCGCTTCAGAAAAAGCTGCTATAGTTTCAGGCATTCTTAAACATATGCCGCAGACAAAAATTGTTGCGGCCTCAGGTCTTGCCGGTATCGGCGATGGAGCAGCTATCACGGCACGTAAAATTTTAAGCAGAGTGTATCTTGTTGGTGATACAATCAGCGATGTGGCCGACGGCGCAGGATTGTTTGCATCCCGCGTCGGGATTGCCGCCTCCATGCAGTCACATATCATCATACGGCTTCTTGCAGGAGAGGATATATGAAAATTCGAGTAAATGGACAGGAACGCATTTTTGATCAACCACTGAGCAAATGTCGGTCAGGTGCTTGATTATTTTAGTGTTCCCTGGGTGCGTGCCGCTGTTGAACGCAATGACGATGTCGTTGATCCGGGATTATTTGACAAAACCCCGGTTTGCGATGGGGATAAAATTGAAATAGTATCATTTGTTGGAGGTGGTTGAAGTGAAGCCGCTTATTATTGCCGGACGACTGCTGAAGTCGAGGCTTTTTGTCGGAACGGGCAAGTATCCGTCGCCCCGGGTTCTTGCCGAATCGCTTGATGCCTCGGGATGCGAACTCGTGACCGTGGCGCTTCGTCGCGTGAATTTTTCAGAACCTGATCCCACGCTCTCAGCCATCGATTTTCAGAAGTACCTGGTGGTTCCCAATACATCAGGCGCTAAAAACGCCGATGAGGCTGTACGGCTTGCGCGCCTGTCGCGAGCCGCCTCTGGCCTTACATGGATTAAGCTTGAGGTGACACCGGACCCGGTTTATCTGCTGCCCGATCCGGTCGACACGCTGAAAGCGGCTGAAATACTTGTCAAAGACGGTTTTACCGTGCTGCCCTATATGCATGCCGACCCCACCCTGGCAAAGCGGCTTGAGGAAATCGGTTGCGCAGCTGTCATGCCTCTGGGTTCGCCAATTGGTTCGGCCCGCGGCATAAAAACCGAAGAGTTCATTAGAATAATAATCGAGCAGGCGAATGTGCCGGTTATTGTGGATGCGGGGCTCGGTCTTCCGTCGCATGCTGCGCAGGCCATTGAGCTTGGAGCTGATGCAGTTCTGGTTAATACGGCGATTGCCGTTGCGCAGGATCCGGTCAAAATGTCCCATGCCTTCAGGCTGGCTGTGGAGAGCGCAGTGGCAGCTCTTGATGCCGGCCCCATTGATCAGCAGGAGCGCGCATCCGCCTCAAGCCCGCTTACCGGCTTTCTGGAATAGCACGTATGTCATTTAAAGAAATTCTTGCCGAACTTGATTTATCGAAGATCAAGGATGCTGTGTATGCCGTAACAGAGCAGGATGTGCATCGCGTTCTCTCTAAGGGCAAACTGTGCGTAGATGATTTTCCCGTGCTTGTTTCCCCTGCAGCTGCATCGCAGATTGAGCATATGGCGGCCCTGTCCCGAAAAATTACCCGCCTGCGCTTCGGCCGGGTAATGAAGCTCTATGCCCCCCTGTATGTATCCAATGAATGCGTAAATGCCTGCCTGTATTGCGGTTTTAATGTTCACAACAAGCTTGCTCGCTTGACCCTTAACCGTGAGCAGGTTATTCAGGAAGCTGAGGCGATTCACCAGCAGGGATTCAGACATGTGCTGCTGGTGTCCGGCGAGGCGCCGAACAAAGTTACTACTAAGTATTTGACGGATATTGTGCATGAGCTGTCGAAAACATTTGCGGGCATTTCCATTGAAATTTACCCCATGGATTTGGAAGAATACCGTGCTCTGGCAGCAGCCGGAGTCACTGGCATCGCCATTTATCAGGAAACCTATGATCGCGCAATCTATAAAACGCTGCATGCAGGGCCCAAAGCAGACTATGACTATCGCCTTGCCGCCATTGAGCGGGCAGGGCAGGCGGGCTTGCGCGATCTTGGCATTGGCGCCCTCATGGGCCTTACCGATTTCAGGGTCGATATGACCTGCGTAGCCCTTCATGCCGCCTATTTGATGAAGCAGTACTGGAAATCACAGATTTCCATCTCGTTCCCGCGCATACGCGCTGCGGCAGGTTCGTACACGCCATCGTATCTGGTCTCTGACAGGGAATTGGCCCAGATCGTATTTGCCTTGCGCATGGTGCTGCCCGATGCAGATCTCGTGCTTTCCACCCGGGAGCGCGCTGCATTTCGAGACGGCATGGCCGATGTCGGCATAACGCGCATGAGCGCCGGATCAAAGACCAACCCCGGCGGCTACAGCCTTGAGGGGGACTCTCTGGAGCAGTTTCAGATAGCCGATAATCGAACGCCTGCGGAAGTTTCAGCCATGCTTGCCGGCAAAAATCTTGAACCTGTGTGGAAGGATTTTGACCGGTTTTTTCTCTTTGAATAAATGAGCAATAGCCTGCCTGTATGTCAATATATTTCACAGTTTCGTGAAACCTCTTGACACAATAAAGCATCTCCATTATACCGTTTATGTGGCTAATTATCCGTGCGCAAAATAAAAATCATTTTTTCTTTTAGAAACCCGAATTTTAAGGAGAGGATTGATGCTGACAAGAATCAAAAACTTCTTCAAACCGATGTGGCGAACCATATGGATTGCACTGGCAGGCCAGGGCATATTCCTGATATCGGTCTTTACCATGTCGCCGCTTCGCATGTGGGAAAATCCGGTTGTAAACTATAATCTGTTTTATGTTCCCATACTTGCTGCTCATACTTGGCTGCGCTTTTTTATCGCTGCTGCATTGAAGAGAAGGAGGCTAAAGGCTATTTGTACGGCTTTTTTGCGGCCCTGTTTGCCTGGCCCCTCATTGGCGAGGTGTCCAATATCCCTGTTGATAAAGGCACGATTACCCAGTTCAGCGATTTTAATATCAAAGCTCTGGGTGCTTATTTCTACGTTATTTCCGGCTGGGCTCTGCTGCATATCATGTGGCGCACGGGCGCGCTGAAAAAATCAGTCTGCGTGTTTTTTATGACCTTCCTGTCCATCTGGAGCTTTGAGCTTTACATGGATAATTATTCCAGCATGTCGGGCGACAAGTTTGCCATCATCGGTGGTCTGCTTGCCGCTGCAATTCTGGCATTACTGCTGGTGTGTTTCGGATATGCATGGAAGCTGTTCAAGGTGAGAAAGCCTGTTAAGGCTATTTTGGGAATGCTTCTGACCATTGTTCTTGCACTGGTCACGCTTATCAATTACCGGGATGTGCTGGGATATGTGGATATGCTGCAGAAAATGGCCGGCATGAGCACGATGGTGCTGATAGGATCACTCATTGCAACGTATATGATACTGCGTGCTGCAAAGAAAACCGAATCACTTGAAAGAAAAACCATACTGGGCTGTATTTTTTATATTGTTTTTGCCCTGATTCTCATGAGCGGCCAGTGGAAAGAGCCGCAGACTTTTTATGTGAAATATGAAGCCGCATCTATTCCAGGAGAGATAGAGGAATTGAAGCATGGCCAGGCTAATCTTGAAAGGCTCTTCGATTATATGGCTGCCAAGCGGATGCTGCAGGCTAAAGACTTTAAGTATATGTATGACCACGGTATATTACCGATGGACAAACTGCGGAAACTTGTCAATTTAGGAATGGTTGACGGCAAGGGTCTTGAGTTTTTAACCACCCGCGGACTCATCACCATGGATGAATTTCAGTCCGTCCTCGATCGCCGGATGCTGTCGGATGCGGACATGAAGCCCCTTGTGGATATGGGTATTGCAAAGAAAAATGATAAGGGCATTTATGAATTGAAGCGGCAGTATCTAAAAATGGAAAAAAAGGAAGGCTGATTTAAGCATATTTTAACTTAGCATTAAGGAGAGCTTATATGGCAGAGATACTGGAAGAAAGATATATTACTCCCCTTGCAAAGTGGGCTCGGCTTCTGGAAATTTTTATACCAGGCTACATGTTCGGCAAAGCCTGGGGTATAGCCAATGCCCAGACCGTGGACCTCTACCGCGCAATTTTTCCACCTTTCCTCATCAATATGGCCGAGAAGATGAAAGGCCTGATGGTGACCGATAGCGCAGCTCTCGAGCGTCTTTTTTCGACCTGCTCGGGCGCTCTGGTAGGCTTTCTGGTCATTCTCGTACTGGGCGCGGTCATGCACCTCGTGCTTGGCGACCGCAAATATATCGACTCGCTGAGGTTTACCTCGATTACCCTTATTCCCCTTGCCGTTATGAACGGCACGTTATCTCACGTCACCAATACTCTTATTGAAACTCTGGGTGGCGGTGAGACTATAGAGTCCCTCACCAAAAGCGCTGTTGATTCCCCCCGCGGTCAGATACAGATGTTTTGTGTTTTTTACCTCCTGGCGCTCTGGATGTTCGGCAAGCGGACAGGAGTTATCGGCAAGCGGCGATATTTTGTGCTGCTGGTTGGCATCGGCTTTCTGGCTGCTCTATTTTGCCTGCGGCCTCGGTATAACGCAAATGGAAGCTGCTGACATTCTGCCCAGAATGATGGCCGCACACGGTAAAAACTAAAGGAGGTGAGATGCCATGATGATTGTTAAAGACAGCTTTGTAAGAATCAATAAGTGGGCACTTTTTTCTGCCATTTTTCTCTATATCATCGGCGTGTTCTCCCCGCTTAAATATTTGCAGCCGGGCCTGCTCTTTGCTTTTTTCGCTGGTTTTTTCTGCCTGTTTCACAAAGACTATTTTGCCCCGAAACCAAGACTTGCCGGTCATGTGTGGATGCTGCCTCTTGGCGTTACGCTTTTTACCGCGGCTACTCCACTCACCGCAGGCGATGGCAGTCCTTTGCTGTTTCTGCTTTCCCTGCTGACATGCCTGATCCCCTTTATTTTCCTGGTCACCGGCTCATCTGAAGAGAAGCCGCCCAGAAAGCCGCGCCTCAAAGCCGTGACTATCCGCACATTTGTCCAGTGCAGCATATTCATGATCTGGGCATCGGTCACTTCTTTTTGCTTTATTAAAGGCACGCGGCCCGATATGCTTTTTTGGGCTGCGTTCCACGTGACCACAGTCGCACTATTTCCGGTTTTATTCGGTCGCGTTATCTGCGGCTGGATTTGCCCCAATGCAACCCTGCAGGACGCGCTTTATAAAAATATGACCTTCAAGCGGCCGATTGAGAACCTGCCCAGAGCCATTGATGCGCAAAGCAGCACTGCCTGCATGAATATCAGCGGAAAGGTCGATACGCGGGCCGCCCTGTTTCCGGCAACACTGCTGCTGTCCTGGTTTCCCATGTTTTTTGCTGAAACCGTATGGGATCTTACCGGCGTTGCCTGGTATCCGATTGCGTTTATGTACGGTCTTTTCGTGCTGTCCCTCGTTTTTAAGTGGCGAAAGATGTGCACGCATTTCTGCTGGCTGTCATCATACCGCGGCATCAACTGTCATAACAGCCTGTGGCGCATTCGCTACAACCGCTCTAAGTGCAAGCAGTGCAAGGTTTGCCAGGCTGAGAAGGCATGCCCGTTTTATATCGATATCCGCAATCAGGACAATGAAATGCCGGCGACCTGCTGCCTCTGCTTCAGCTGCATGGAAGCCTGCCCCTTTGAGGGTGTTATAACCTATAAGCGTGATCCTGCTGAAAAGGCCCGGCTTAAGGGCGAATTAAAGACCGGCATACCTGATGCGCCCAAGGCTGCCTAGCGGTTTTAAAGAAATGGTTGTTTTATGATACTTGACAAATGATGAATTTTGCAGGGAATACGCAGCGGCGTATTCCCTGCACTTGTATTCAGGATACTCTTACTACAATTTTAGAGGAGATCAACATATGAAGATTCTTGGCATTTGCGGCAGTCACCGGGAAGAGAGCAATACCAATAAAATCATAAAAAAGGTCGCTGAAGCCTCGGGCGTTCCATTTGAGCTGATCTATCTCGGCAAGCTCGATATCAAGCCCTGCACGGGCTGCGGCGCCTGCATGATGAACGAGGGCCAGTGCTCCATCCGCGATGATATGGACGAGGTCTATGAGAAGCTTTTGCAGGCTGACGGCCTTATAATCGGCGGCCCGACCTATTTTTTTGACTTAAACGGATCAACCAAGGATTTTATCGACCGCACCATGGCAATTTTTTATCGCGGTCAGGGTCCGGCCTACCATCCCGACATGCCATGGCTTGGCGACCGGCCCCATGCCGGCAAGCCTGCTGTCATAATCACAACGGTTGCAGGCTCAGGGCATCAGAGATCAATCGAAACGCTGAAATATGCATTCGATGACTGCTCGAAGATGAAGATCGTGGCGCAGCTTGCCGAGGTTGTTGGCATGAATGATATAAATGACATGCCCGAGGTGCTCAAGCGGGCTGAAGAGGCAGGAAAAAAACTCGGGGCTGCCCTGAAAGCCTGACTGAAGAAATTATATATAAAGCCGGGCTGCGATGTGAGTCGACGGCCCGGCTTTATATATGTGCACTCACGGGACAGGCTCACATTCAATTAAAAATATACGGATCCCGCTCGATGCCTCCTTTAAGGCCGAAGAACATGATAGTGCCTGTAGCGCCGGGATCATGCTCGATGACCGTTTTAAGATAGCCGTCGAATTCTGCCTGCGCAGCTGCCAGTTTTGCCGTCCCGAAGGTCTGGCTTTGAACATTGAGCACAGTTGTCATATGCCCCCTCTGCTGTATGAGCTTATTGCATAAATTTTTGTATGGCATCGGCGACTTCCTGCGGCTGTTCTTCCTGTATCATATGCCCGGCCTTGTCCACGACGACCAGCTTTGATCCTTTTATTTCCCGCTGCAGGCGTTCACCGTCGGAAAGGGGAATGGGCGCGTCATTGCGTGCCCATATGAGCAGTGTGGGGGCGGTGATGCGGGAGCTGATGCCATCATAGGATTCGCCCGTTGCCTGTGTCATCATGCTCGCCAAGGCATCCGCTGCATGGGGCGTGCGGGCCGGCTTGAGATAATTTTCGATCAGCTCATCGGTAATAAGCGATTTATTGTAATAGGAGTTGAGAAGGCTTTTTGAGCGGGCGCCTTTTGTATAGAAAGAACGGGCCATTATAACATCAAAGGGGAAAAAGAGGTGCTTCGTAAAAGCCGGAGGCCCGCCATGATAAAAACCGGCATCCATGACAACAAGTTTATCGACTTTTTCCGGCGCTTGAATTGCAGCCATGCTGACAATAACGCCTCCCATGGAATGGCCAATTAGCGCACGCAGATTTTAGTTTGCAGCGCATCCATAAAACCGATAATCATGCCTGCCTGTGATTGCAATTTATAGTTGGCTTCCGGCGATTTGTCTGAAAGACCGAACCCCGGCAGGTCAACAGCATAGAGCGTGTAGTGCTCCGACAGCAGGGGGATAAGTTCTCTCCATGTATAGGTTGAACCGGCAAATCCATGTACCAGTATCAGAGGCTTACCGGCGCCATATTTTTCATAATGCAGCATCCTGCCATTGACATTGATAAACTGGCTGTTTTTCCCGGCAAGTTCCTGCACGGGCACTGATTTTTGCGGTATGAGCGCATACGCTATGCAGCAGGCATACAAAACGGCAAGAACGATTAAAATGTTTCTGATAATTTTCATGGTTGATTCAGCCTATTATGAATATGTTAAAATAAGACCCTGTATTTCAATACTCCAAGAAAGTGTATAAGCCAGGGCACCAGAAAGCTGCCTGATTTTTTGTAGCAGTAACCGTGAATAATTCCGATGAAGGTAAAAAGGGCTACAAATGCAAGTTTGAGTGCGCCGGGCTGAGACCATGCTGTCCAGACCGTCAAATAATAGATGCCGTACATGAGCGATGAGATGATGACAGGAGGCCAGAATGTTTTGAAAAAAGCAGACAAGGTTGTGATGAGATAAGCGCGGAAAAAAATTTCTGTTGCCAGCGCATGCATGCAGGCAAGAAGCAGTGCCGAAACAAAGCGAGGGTCGAATCCGCCTTTGTTGCCGAAACCCATAGCTATGCCAACTGTTACGGCAATCAGAAACCACTTGAAGGGAATTTTCCAGCCATAGGTCTCTGCTCCCCGGCCTCCGGCAATACGCGGCAGAAGCAGCGCACATGTCAGCAAAAGCCCCCGTCGAACATACATCCATACCGATGCCGGGTCATGCTCGCTTTCAGCCGGACCCCAGCCCATGTAGATGCTTGCCCAGAATGAAATGATGAGAAGGATAACCCATGCGCAGCCTGCAAGAAGAAGAGATTTTTTTGCATTCATGTGATGTTCTACGTAGTATAATTTTTACATTGTAACTTATTAAAATTTGAACTAAAAATCAAATTGTTTATTCAGTTCGGGTTCAATACCGCACGGGTTGACGCTCATCCAGTCATACCGGCTTAAGCAGAAATACAGAAAAAAAGCAGACTGGATGCCGGATCGAGTCCGGCATGACGAAATTGCTTCAATACCCCGTAAGCTTGCTGTGAGGAGGTTTATTTAGATCATCTTTTGCGGATGCATGATGCCGCATCAGGGCCTGACAATTTTTTACAGGCAATGCTATGGAACAGAGCAATCAGCTTTTTCGGCTCCCGATTGATGGAGTGCTTGATCTGCATACCTTTCAGCCTGCCGATTGCAGGAACCTGGTGCCTGACTATCTGGCGGCATGCCGTGAAAAAGGCATTTTGCAGGTCCGCATTATACATGGAAAGGGCAGGGGAGTATTGCGGCAGACAGTGCATCGTATACTGAATCGTCTGCCGGAGGTATAGATTTCTATCAGGCCTCAGATGATGCTGGCGGCTGGGGTGCTACAATTGTCATACTTGAACCTTTGCAACCGTCAGAGCAGGTGGTGTGCTCTAAAGATTGATTAAGGTTTCATAAGGTTCCGTGCTGTATGTTTTAACATTTCATATGAAAATCAGCTGTATAGTAGTAAAATTTTTATTCAAAAAATTATATGGTTAACAGTCATACATGCCTGTGGCGTGCTTTTCTCTTTCTTCTTAAAATGCATTCTGCTATACATATAGGTACACTCAATCAATTTACAGGATGACGCATCGCTATGGAAAAAAAGTTCACGTATAAAGATTCGGGTGTTGATATCAATGCGGCTGACCGTTTTGTGCAGTCATTGAAAACTCTTGTTAAGCCTACATTCCGGCATGAAGTCCTTGCCGGCATCGGCGGGTTCGGCAGCCTTTTTGCACTGAACCACCAGAAGTACAAAGAGCCCGTGCTTGTAGCCTCCACCGATGGAGTCGGCACAAAGCTGAAAGTGGCTTTCATGATGAATAAGCACGATACCGTCGGTATTGATCTTGTCGCCATGTGCGTCAATGATATCATCGTGCAGGGGGCCGAGCCTTTGTTTATGCTTGACTATATCTCTATGGGCAAGATCAATAATGATATTCTTGTGGATCTTGTTAAAGGAATGGTTGAAGGCTGCAAGGATTCCGGCTGCGCCCTGGTTGGCGGAGAGACAGCCGAGATGCCGTCTTTTTATCCCAGCGGGGAATATGATCTAGCTGGTTTCGTGGTGGGTGTTGTCGACAAAGATAAGGTGATTGATGGATCAACGATTACCGTAGGTGACAAGATAATCGGTATTGCCTCCAGCGGCGTTCACAGCAATGGCCTCTCGCTTGCCCGCACTATTATGTTTGATAATCTGCGTCTCAAGATTACGGATTATGTTCAGGAGCTTGGCTGCACCGTCGGTGAGGAACTTATAAAGCCGACGCGCATTTACGTTAAAGCGGTGCTCAACCTTATGCGCGATTTTCAGTTAAAAGGCATAGCCCATATAACGGGAGGTGGCCTGGTAGACAATATAGCCCGTATTCTTCCCAAAGGATGCCTCGCCCATCTCAGGCCCGGATCATGGCCGGTACCCCCCATTTTTTATTTCCTGAAAGACAGGGGCAATGTTGAGGAAGAAGAGATGATGCGCACGTTCAATAACGGCATAGGCCTTGTGCTGGTGGTTCCAGCGGTACAGGAAGAAGATGTCCTGCAGCGGCTCAAGGCCATGCAGCAGGATGCCTATACCATCGGCGAGATAGAAAGCAAAGAGCGTCGCAAGAAGAGTGTTACTTTCACGCACCTTTCTTAAGAACGGCGATTACGGTCATACCGGCAGTTACGGTATCGCCATTTTTTACATTGATTATTGAATCGACAGGGCAGAAAATATTTACGCGTGAGCCGAAGCGTATCATATTGATGCGCTCTCCCTGCGTGACGGTATCGTTGACCTGCTTGTAGAAAACAATCCGCCGCGCAATCAGCCCGGCAATAAATTTTACTGAAATTCGAACCTTGCCGTCCCTTCCTTTGATACCTGCAAAAATGCTTTCATTTTCTTCAGCTGCCTTATCTTTGAATGCCGAAATAAATTTGCCCGGATTGTATTTGAGGAATTCAACGGTGCCGTCCAGGGGGGCCCGGTTTACATGCACATTAAAGACGGACATGAAAATGCTCACCCGTTTTGCTCGTGGTTTTCAGATAGACCGGCTCATCGATTTCAGTGATATCGATGATGGTGCCGTCGGCGGGTGCAAGCAGAAGTTCGGGGGCAGTGGGTATGATGCGTTCCGGATCACGAAAGAAGTATAGTGAAAAGAAAAAGAAAACAATGCCAAGCCCCCCCAGAGAGCGAAAAAGTGTCTGGGCAGAGCCTGTGGTGAAAAAAGAGATCAGAATAAAGACGGCTGCAATAAGGGCGATGCATCCGATGACCGGATATCCAGCGCGTGCGATTATGGACATGATAAAGGATCCTTTCTATTTTTTAAACAGATGGTCGATTGCTTCTTTAATTGATTCAACTCCGATAAGCTGCATTTTTGACGAGCCTGACTGGCCCTTCATATTTTTTTTGGGGAGTATGCACTGCGTAAACCCCAGTCGTTCAGCTTCTTTGATGCGCGGGGTTATCTGGCTTATGGCGCGAACTTCGCCGGTAAGGCCAACCTCGCCGCAGACGACCGTATGGGCCGGCATGGCCTTTTCAAGCTTGCTTGAGACGATGGAGGTAATGATGCCGAGATCAACTCCCGGCTCGTTCAACCTGATGCCTCCGGCAACATTAATAAATATATCCTGATTGAAAAGCGTCATGCCGAGTTTTTTTTCCAGCACTGCCACAAGCACTGAGGTGCGGTTCTGATCAATGCCGATGGCCGTGCGCCGGGGCATGGGAAGAGGTGTGGGCGCGGTGAGGGCCTGCACCTCGACCAGTATGGGCCGTGTGCCCTCGATGCTGGGCACTACGGTCGAGCCGGGCGCATTTTCCGGTCGCTCTGATATGAAAAGCTCCGAGGGGCTGGCAACCTCAATGAGGCCGGCAGAGCCCATTTCAAAAACGCCGATTTCATCGGTTGAGCCGAAGCGGTTCTTAACAGCACGGAGAATGCGGTATGAATGCCCCCTGTCGCCTTCAAAATAAAGAACGGTGTCGACCATGTGCTCCAGCACGCGGGGGCCGGCAATTGCACCGTCTTTGGTTACATGGCCGATGAGAAAGGCTGCAGTGTCTGACTGCTTGGCAAGGGTGATGAGCCGAGCCGATGATTCTCGAAGCTGGCTGACGCTTCCAGGAGCTGATTCAAGCTCGCCGGTGTATACGGTCTGCACGGAGTCGACAACGAAAATTGCGGGCTTGAATTCCCTGATATGCTCGATTATGGTTTCAAGGGCTGTTTCAGCCAGAATAAAGAGGTTGTCGGGCAGGGAACCCAGGCGCTCGGCGCGCATGCGCAGCTGCCGCAGCGATTCTTCTCCCGTTACGTACAGCACTTTGATGCCGCGGCTGGCAAGGCTTGTGAGTGCCTGCAGCACAAGAGTTGATTTGCCGATGCCAGGGTCGCCGCCGATAAGAATGACAGCGCCGCGCACAAGCCCACCGCCCAGCACGCGGTCGAGCTCGCCGATGCCCGTGGCAACGCGGTCCTCACTGTCGGGATTGATGCTGTGCAGCGATACCGGCCCCTGCCGGGCGCCTGCATCAAACTCGAACTGCGTGCGCTTTGATGCCGGTCTTCTGCAGTTCTTCGTAGAAGGTGTTCCACTGGTCGCAGTCCGGGCATTTGCCAAGCCATTTGGGCGACTGAAAGCCGCAGAACGAGCAGGTGTAGATAGTTTTAAGTTTCCCCATATGCCGGTGTCAGGATGTTTTTTTAAGGTGGATGGATTTTAGCATGTCACTGCGTGGTGTCAACAGCTTATGGACGCGCTTCAAGTATAAGGTTCATCGGTGTTTGTGCGGCCCGCTTAAAACGGGTGAATCCGCCTGCCTGTATGACTTCGCGCAGCCGCGCCTCGCCTGCCTGGCCGCCAAGGGCGAGCTCGGCATTCTGGTCGAGCGCGCCCGAGGTGCACAGCAGAACTGATGCGCAGTAAAAAAGCCGGCCGACCGGATTCAGGTTTTCTTCGATTTTGTCTGAGGCATAGGGCTCCACGAGCATCCACACGCCGTCGGGCATTAAAATCGAGCGCATATGGCGGGCGACTCCGGCCGGGTCGCCCATGTCATGAAAACAGTCGAACATGGTGATAAAATCGAAATTTTTTTCCGGTATGTCTTTTGCAGCGAATACTTCAAACCGGATGCGGTCGGCAACACCGGCCTCAACGTGCCCGCTGTCGCGCTTCAACGATTGAGTATTCATGGTAATCATAGCCAACAAAAGTCGACTGCGGATACGCCTCGGCCATGATGATCGTGGAGGCGCCGAACCCGCAGCCGATATCGGCCACGCGGGCTGCCGCTGCGCAGCCTTCCCTCAACGCCGGTCCAATGCCGGTATCCATGAGCTGACAAGATTCATCCTGTAATGGGGCTTATAGAAGCGTTCGCCGCCGCTGAACAGCTCGGGATCGTGCTCATGCCAGCCAACGCCCTTGCCCGAGCGGAAACGCCTGGTATTATCGCCTCTGATTTGATTGCTGCGGTTGCAGCCTGAAAAGCGCCTGCCAGATAAAACGGCCCGTTTTCGTCGGCGAGCGCTGCCGCCTGTTCTGGGGAAAGAGAGAAGGCCATGCTTGCAGGATCATAGTCAACATACCCGCCTGCGGCCATGGCAGTGAGCCATTCCTGTACATAGCGCTCTGCCGTGCCGGTTTGCTCGGCAAGCTGCTGAGCTGTCATGGCGCCTCTGCCGGCCATGGCTTTGAAGAGGCCGAGCTTTTCACCAATAGACCAGCGGGGCGTGAAAGGTGGCGCCGATATCTTGTAATGACCTGCGCGATCAAGCGTGTTTAATTTCTTCTCGTTCAAGCGGCATTGACAATTCTCCCTACGGCTATTGTAAAATCTTTGCATTTCAGCACCAATATCTGTATAAGTCAAAAGCAAGCTTTTGCCCTTCGAGAAGAACTTTTTTCTAAAGCTTGCATAAAAAAAAATAAAGAAGTATTAAAAAATATTCGTCAATACATGCAGCAAAACATGACGACTCCGGCTTCAAATGGTTGAATCGAACTATTAGGAATGGAGGGGGACATGCCTAAGGCATTTTTTAAAAGAAAATAGTTGTTTGTTTGTTGTTACTTATCCTGGGTAACCCCACCATTTGTTGCGGCCATTGCTGATGACTATCCCGTTTGGCTGCGCCAGTGGCGCGAGTGGGCTGCGAGCACAAAAGATCAGAATTTCATCGAATGGGCAGATACACTGAGCTCACCGGAGGCTGTTGAGCTCGGCAGACAATGGGAAGCTTTTCTCGGCTATACAGCCCCCCAGCTTGTAGAAAAAGATAACAGGGCGCCCTCCATTAAGCCCGGCTTAGTCATCACACCTGAAAATATTGCGCAGTACGAGAAGGAACTGCGCCAGCTTTTCCCGTATGGCTTTGACTGGGAGGTTGACCGTCTGACCGGCACGGGTGTTTTTGCGGGCTATAACTATTTTCCTCTTGAAATGGTTATTGTGCCGACCACGCATGCCTGGAACGACCGGGGCTTCCTTGAGGCTTCAAAAAAATATGCCACTACCTGTTCCATCGATGTACATGGCAATCTCACCGGCTGGGTCGCCGGCATTCCTTTCCCCCATCCTCAAAATGCGCAGCAAATCGTCCACAACTATGACCGTCTTACCGTCATGGCGGATAATCTTAACTCCATGCCCATGTCTATAGGACTTTACGGCAGGAATGGCATACGCGAGCGCGTAGAAAAGATTGAGCTGCACTGGAACAATTACGCCGGCCGCATTAAGCTGAACCCGATTCCGTCCATCCCCGGCTTCGAGGACATTTATGAAAAGGGCTCAATTCTTGCGCTCTATCCCTATGACCTGAAAGGGTACGCAGCAGTGCGCACCCGCTATAAAGACAGCGGTGCTGAAGACTCCTTTGTCTCCTATGTGCCGTCCATGAGGAGAATAAGGCGCCTGGCCGGCTCAAACACGCAGGACCCGCTGGTCGGCTCAGACCTTACCTGGGAGGACTGGAAGGGCTACTGGAGTAAAATTTCAACGCACCCGGCTGATTATGAGCTCCTCGGAGAGGCGGTGGTATTGTGCCCCTCTTTTAATCCCAAGCCGATCAAGTATAGCGATAAATACGGAGGTGTCTGCCAGCGTTACTGGTGGGAGCGCCGCCCGGTCTGGGTTGTAAAAATAACATATAAGGATCCGATCGTATATCTATGGCTCACGCATCTGGTATGTCGACAAGGAAACCTTCGCCCTGCAGCAGCAGATGCTGTACGACAGGCAGGGCAGGCTGTGGAAGCTGTGGGACTGGTGCTGGCGCTGGAACCCCCGAAATGGGGAGCTTAACTACTGGAACCCCTGGATGGCTGATGTCGTGAATAGGCATACGAGCGTTGTTGACCATCATATTATTCTCAACATGCCAAATTTGAGCGAAGACATTTTTTCGCTTCGATACCTGATCGAAAAAGGACACTGAGGAAGGCGCAGGTTGTATGAAACGTGTGCAGAGGCTGATTCTCAGGCCATGGGCTGCCGCCTTGGTGATGCTGGTATGCTTCGGCGGCATTGCCCTGCTGTTTCAGTACTACGATTACTCCGCCAAGAAACTCATGCGTAAAAATGCCGAAGCTTATCAGCTTGCCGGAGGCTGGGACATGGTTGTGAGCTGCACCAAGGATATCCTGATCAGCAATGATCTGAGCACAGCTATTAAACAATGGAAGCATGCGATCATGATTTTCGACCGGGATCTGTATGCATTTATTCATTCTGATATGACAATGGAGCTTTCGAGGCGGGATGTCGCCTTCAAGCTCAAAGTAGAGGAAACGGAGAATCTCTGGCAGGTTGTCAAACCGCGCATCGAGTATTTGCAGCTTCGTTTTGAGGAGTATTTGCCGACAGATAACGAGACGCAGACAAAACGAAGTCTGCTGCATGAACTTATGTATCAGATGGGCAGCAGCGAACGCTCCACAGAGTACTTGCGCCTTTTCGATCTGACCTATGATATGGAGTATATGATCTCTTCCCTGAATGAGTATTTCCGCGTTACCCTTAACGGAACCGTAGAGATTCTATCTGCAACAATTGATCGGCGTTCCTGGAAGCTGCGGCTTGTGCTCTGGATTTCTACCGTTTTTATTTTCGCCTTCACCCTGGTTTTTATTATCAAGAGCAATAGGGCGCTGAACACGACAGCCGGGCAGCTCAAATTTCTCTCAAACAGGCTCATGGACGCTGAAGACAACGAGCGCAAACGATTGGCGCAGGAGCTCCACGACGAAATCGGGCAGGCGCTCACCGGGATAAAATACGGGGTGGATAATGCTGTTAGCCTTCTTGAACGTGAAAGGATCGATGACGGCATTGCAGCGTTAAACAATCTGATTCTCGTTATCCAAAACGCCATAGAAGAAGCACGGCGCATTTCCGTGTCGTTATGGCCCGCAATGCTCGACCAGCTCGGCATTGTTGCCACGATTTCCTGGTATTGCCGTGAATACCAGCGCATCTATTCTGGAGTCAGCCTGCGGCAGCATATTCGCATCAAGGAGAGCCAGATTTCCGACGATCTGAAAATCGTCATTTATCGCGTTTTGCAGGAGTCGCTGACCAATGTGGCCAAGCACAGCAGCGCCGAGCATGTTTCTGTTGAGCTGCGGAAAAGCAAGGGGGTGCTGCGGCTCGCCATCACCGACGACGGCCCCGGTTTCAGCCTGCATGCCGTCCAGCGCTCAGGTATGACCGAGCAGCACGGTTTCGGCCTTATCAGCATGCGTGAGCGTGTTGAGCTGAGCGGCGGAGAATTTGAAATCGATTCCGAACCGGGCAGGGGAACTACGATTGGCGCAGCCTGGATGGACTGATCCATTCAGTTTGGGCTTTCAGTTTTCCTATGGAGCACGAATCCCCGGCGGTTGCAGGTTCAGCGGCCGGGTGCCACCAGGCCGTTATCGATGGCGAATGAGGTGAGGGCAGGCAGGTTGTGGATGTCGAGCTTTTGCATGATGTTTTCCCGATGTTTTTCAACGGTCTTTATGCTGATGCAGAGCAGGTCGCCAATCTCCCTGCTTTTAAGCCCCTCGGCAATCAGCTTGAGGATTTCCCGTTCCCGGTGCGTCAGTGTTGCTGCCAGGGTGCGCGGCCGGGCTGTCTGGCTGCCAAGGTACCCATGAATAAGGGTTTCGGTTATGCCCGGACTGATATAGTTTTTTCCTTCAAGCACTGACTTGACAGCAAGCATCAACTCGGGCCTGCCTGCATCCTTTAGTATATACCCGTCTGCACCCGCCTCAAGTGCAGCAGCTATGAATTCGTCTGATTTGTGGACGGTCAGCACTAAAATCCTCACCTGCGGGTTTTCTTTTTTAATCTCCCATATAGCGGTCATGCCGTTCATGCGTGGCATGCTCAGATCCATGAGGATCAAATCCGGATTATGCTTGCGCGCCAGACTCACGGCCTCAAGCCCATTTGTAGCTTCCGCCACAATTACATAATCGGGATTGGCTGACAGGATCAAGATGCAGCCCTTCACGCACTATTGTGGCGTCTTCAGCTATGATAATGCGTTTTTTTAGCTCCATGGTCTATCCATAGGGGGCAATTCTACATTATTTCAAATATATAAATTTTAATTCTGGCAAGTTTTTTCTTTTTACCATGCGGCGACTGGTTCGTAAAGACAAATATAAAATAGGCAATTACGTAGGCAAAAATACGGACTACTACGTATTCTTTTTTGCTGCGTTTTAAAATATGCTCAAGTTATATTTAATTTAAAATGTCTGAATAAATATTAAAATTATAATTAAACAGGGAGCTTACTGCCTATGAGCAATAAAATCAGAATTTTTTTAATCATTGTCATTATGGCAGCTACTATCGCCGGCACATACTGGTATATGCAGGAAACGACGGGGAAAGTCGAAGTGGCAGTGGAGAAAAAATGGAGGCTTCATGACAATCTCATGGGCCTTTCGTTCTGCGATGACGATCTTAACGGCTGGGCTGTTGGGCATTACGGCACGATACTGCATTCAACCAACGGCGGCAAGACCTGGGAGTATCAGCAAAGCGGCGTGCCAACGGACCTGTTAAGCGTCTGGGCCAAAACACCGGAAACGGCATGGGCAGTCGGCAACCAGGGCGTCGTTATACATACCGTTGATGGCGGCAAAAGCTGGAAAAAAGTTCAGGTTGCCAATAATAAAATCCTCTATAACGACATCTGTTTTTTGAGCGCTACCGATGGCTGGATCGTGGGAGAGTTTTCTTCGATACTGCACACGACCGATGGAGGCACTACCTGGCAGCGGGTGTTCGGCGGCGAACCCCCGCCACTTGATTTTTCAAAAGTTGACAAAAACACCAGGGTTAATGCGGATTTTGGTATTGAGGAGGAGGTTTATACGCTCAACAGCATTTATTTTCGCGATCCGCAGCATGGCTGGGCTGCGGGCGAAATGGGAATCATACTTGCTACCACTGACGGCGGCGCAACCTGGGCAAAACAGACAAGCGATACCGAGCACTCACTGACCGATATTGAATTTTTTGACTCCAGCCTCGGTCTCGCCGTGGGCCTTGACGGCATAATTCTTAAAACCCTTGACGGCGGAGCAACCTGGACGCAGGAAAAGCCCACCGTCATGACCCATTACTACGGCATCACCTTCAAACGCTACGGCTCTGAAATCGAGCGAAAAAATGCCATAGCCGTGGGGCAGGGCGTTATTGCAACCTATTCGTTTTACAAAAAAGACTATCTGCAAAACTGGGTTCCCGCCCTTGAGATGAAATATAAAATAGATTTCAGCTGGTTGAACAGGGTTGCCATGGTTTCCAAGACCGGTGAGCGGCTGCTGGCCGTGGGCCAGGAAGGCCTTATTTTGTGCAGCGAAAGCGGCGGCGAGGGATGGGATATGACTCCCTACGCTGAGAAGCCGGTGGAACTTGTGCTCAACCCGTAACGCAAAGGAGGGACCATGACAGGGCCTGCACATAAAAAAACACTCGGACAATATTTTCTTCAGTATCGCTACTGGATCATGGCGGCTACTGCTGCGCTGACACTGCTTTTCATGTACGGGCTGGGAAGGAACCTCAGCGTACAGGTTCTGCTCGAGGAGATGGTGCCTCCGGCCCATCCTTTTGTGAAGCTGCATGCTGAATACGAAAGCCAGTACGGCGGGACCAGCACGGTCATTGTTTCGATGGTTGTCAAAGACGGCGACATTTTTAATCCCGCAGCGTTGCAAAAAATAAAGCGCATAAACGATGAAATACTTTTCAACCCCAGTGTGCGGCGGGCACTGGTCTCTTCCATAGCACAGAGAAAGAGCAAGGTGGCCAAGGGCCACGCTGGCGGCACGGTCGATGTGTCGGCGCTGATGTGGCCCGAGCTTGATATCACGCCTGAGGGCATAGCGCGGCTCAAGCACAATATTTTCACCAATGATCTGTATAACGGGGCGCTGGTTTCAAAGGACGGCAAAGCCGTCATGATTATCGCCGACTGCTGGTCCAATATCGACTATACGGAATTTTTCGATTTCATACAGCAGCTGAAGCAGAAGGAAGAGGACGGCAACACGACGATTCATGTTGCAGGCCGCCCCATGCTCATGGGTTGGATTTACCATTTCATGCCCGGGCTTCTGGTAATCTTTGCGGCTACGGCGATATTTATCGTCCTTTCGGTAGCGTTTATCTTTAGAAATATCATCGGTATCGTCATACCCATGCTTGCAGGCGCCTTGAGCGCTGTGTGGGGCTTCGGCCTCATTGCCCTGGTGGGGATCAATTTTAACCCGCTCATGGTTGTGCTCGTCATACTTGTGGGAGCGCGCGCCTTAAGCCATTCGGTGCAGACAACACGGCGCTATCTCGAGGAGCTCTACATTGCCGATGGCGACAGAATGAAAGCGGCCGCAGCAACCATCGACGGCATCTTTCTGGCAAGCTTAGCTGCAATCGTCACCGATGCAGCAGGTTTTTCAGTGCTCATCCTGGCAAAAATCCCCATGATCCAGAAGATCGCCATTCTGTGCTCTTTCTGGGTAATGGCGATTCTGCTGATCGTTTCAGGCCTTGGCCCCCTGCTCTGCATCTATATGCCCATTCCGAAGAACCTGAAAAAGTATTCTTTTTCATGGGACAAAGGCGATCTGGGCAAGGGTGAAGAGCTGACGAAACCTACCGGCTGGATAGACGGCATCGCCAGCCTGTGCATTCACAGAAAGTCGGCCATTGTCATCGTGGCTGGCATGTTCCTTCTTGGATTTCTAACGCTGCCCTATGACGCGAAGCTGAGAATCGGCGATACCAACCCCGGCTCTCCGATTCTCTGGCCCGACTCGGTCTACAACCAGGATTGTAAAATTATAAATAAAAAATTCGACAACTCCGGCACCGATCTGCTCAGCATTATCGTTGAGGGAAGCGAGGACGATATTGTCGAAGAGCCGGCGGTCATGAAGCGCATCGACAAGTACGAGCGGTTTATTACCAGCAAGTATCCCGATCTCGTGGGCGGCACGCAGTCAATCGCAAAGATTGTCAAAACGCTCAACAAGGAATTTCATGAAGGCGATGTTCGCTATTTTACGATCCCTGACGACAAGCGGCTTATCACCAACCTCATGTTCTTCTATGCCATGGGCGGTGACCCGAGTGATTTCACCACCTATGTCGAGGCCCGCTACAAGCATACGATTATCAGGGTCTTCTTGAAAGACCATCAGGGGGAAACCCTTGAGAAGGTGATTGCCGCCACAGACGAATTTTTCAAGTCGCAGCCGGAAATCAAGGGCGTCAAGTTCAGATACGCTGCAGGCTATGGCGGCATTCTAGCGGCAACAAATCAGGAGGTGAAGGCATCGCAGACGGGAACCTTGCTGTTCTGTTTTCTTACCGTATTTATTTTCTGCGCCATTGCATACCGCTCGATGGTTGCCGCCCTTATACTCTGCATCCCTCTGCTGGTGGCTAACCTGGTGGCGGTGGCGTACATGGTCTTCAGAGATGTCGGCCTAGATCTCAATGCTTTGCCGGTTGCAGCTGTGGGCATCGGCGTGGGAGTTGACTATGGCATCTATATATTGAGCCGCATGGAGGAGGAGTTTAAGAATACCGGCGGTGACTGGGAAAGAATGGTCCATACGTCCCTCAATTCAGCCGGCAAGGGCGTGGTCATAACCGCTATAACCGTCATTGTCCCGATAATGCTCTGGCCGCTCATGGCAGACCTGAAATTTCAGGCTGAAATGGGACTCCTGCTCACATTTATCATGTTTTTCGACATGCTGGGGGCCCTGTTTTTTATTCCTGCCTGCGTTGTTCTGTTTAAACCCGCATTCATCAAGAAGCACGCGCATCTCAGCGATGAGCAGATAGCTGCTGCAGCCTCTGCGCGTGCAGCCCGGGAGATTGAAGTAATCGGCAGCGCTATTGAAGATCCATTTTTTGCCGCAGTTTTCAGCGGCGACCAGCACGGAGTAAAAAATATTTTGAAAAAGGGCTTCAATGCCAATATCGGCACCAGTGAGGGCTACACGCTTCTCATGGAAGCAGTAAAGATCCCGCAGGCAGAGAACCGGCTGGCAATTGTGAAGATGCTGCTCGATGCCGGCGTGAATCTGCGGGCTCAAGATGCACAGGGCATTACGGCGCTGCACCTTGCCGCCATCTGCGGTTTTGACGAGACAGCAAGGATGCTCATACAATGCGGGGCTGTGGTGAATGACGGCGCAACGGTAAAGGATCAGCCGATCGGCAAGGCTCTGCTGCACGGCAATATCAAAACCGTTGAATGTCTGATTGACGAAGGCGTTAAGGTTACGGAAGAATTGATAAATTTTGCCGCTGAACAGTATTCCAACGGATTTGCCCCGATTGCTGAAAGCATGCTCAGGCTTGTTATGAGCAGAATGATGCATCTGGATAAGGCTGTTGCCCAGGGCAGAACCGTGCGTGACATTCTGCAGCATGTTAAGGGAGTTGAGGATTTGATCCTCAAGATCGATCGATTAAAGAACAGCCAATCGACATAACCCTTTAACCATAGCAAGAAAGGAGGTTTGAGCATCGTAGGAGGAACCTTAAGAAACAGCGTCACAGGAGAAACAAAGTCTATAAACTGACATAGGGGGACAGAATGAAAAAGACAAAATGTATTTTCATGAGTTTGCTTTTTGTTATGGCGGCCCTCGTGTTCTTTCCTCAGTCGGCCCAGTCAGCCAAGGCTGAAGTCACAGACGGCAAGGTTGACACAGGGGGTGTGTATACGGTTTTCGGCAAGCAATTTACGATCAATGGCTTTATTACGCAGGAAACCGCCTGGGGGCTTGCTCCGAAGTATTCGGGGAAAAACCTCACGGATTATTTCAGCGCACAGATTGAGTGGCAATACCAGCTTACGGATTGGATGTCTTTGTATGGCATTAACCGGGTGCTGGGCGATTTGGCCTATACCATTAATGACAGCAGAGGCTGGTATAAGGATGCAAATCAGACACCGGCCAGGAGTTCAAATTCCCGGGAGAACCTTTCCTGGGAGACCAACAGGGATGATCAGGGCTGGGAGGTTTTCAGGGAGTTGTATGCCGACATTAGCGCAGGCCAATTCAAGTTTCGTCTGGGCAAGCAGCAGGTTATATGGGGAGAAACCGACGGACTGCGGCTTATGGACTGCATCAACCCGCAGGATTTGCGCCGTGAATTCAACCTGAGGGATTCTGATGAAGGCTATGAATACTCCCGCATTCCGCTCTGGCTGTTAAAGGCAAACTATTTTCCCGGCTGGGAGCCGTTTGGGATACGGGACCTGAATTTTGAGTTGATTGTGAATCCCGGAAAGCCGAAAGTCAACCGCCTTGAAGCCTATCAGGCGCAGGGCGGCGTATGGGCTGCTGAAGAGCCGAATCTGCCGACAGGAGTGCGCGTAGAGCTTTCGCAAAAAGAGCCTCATACCAATATCCGGAACGCGGAAGTTGCCGGCCGGATTATGGGTGATTTGGATGGGTGGCTCTTTACTCTCAATGCTTTTTACGGCAGGCAGCAGGATGCGATGCTTCGCCCCACAGGCCCGACCCTGTGCAGCTGGGATAAACGGTTTCTGCAATTGAACTTCGACCAGATCTATGATTACCGGAAGCTCGTGGGTTTTACGGTAAACAAGGAGCTCACCGCCGTGCGCTTCAGAAAAACAACCTCACCGGTGCTGCGTATGGAAACCCTGTATGAGTTTGATAAACCCTTTCAGTATGAAGGGGAGGTTGTGGGTGACATGGCCTGGACCGGCCTGAATGGAAAATACAGTGAATCGTACAAAAAGAGGGATCAGATACGCGCCATGATCGGCTTTGACTGGAATATCTATATCCGGCCTTTGAACCAGCGCGAATCGTTCTTTTTCAGCTCGCAGTTTTTCGTGTTTTACATTCCACATATGGGTGGCGAGTTTGTCAATGCGCCATTTTATTTTACTGACAAGGTCAAGCAGGACGTTCTTCCTCCGCTGCCGCCCTCACGGGGCTCGAATCGTGTTGACCCGTGGCGGATTCATCAAACCCAGAAATATTTCAGTTTTCTCGTGAACACCACCTATTTCAACAAGCGCCTTAGCCCGCAGGTCCTCTATCTCTATGATCTGGAGGAGCATGCCCATGGCTTGAAGGCAAAGGTTAATCTTAACATCGGCAGTCACTGGCGGCCGGAGCTTGGGTTTATGGCCTGGTGGGGTGACTCGGATACGGGGAAATCATTCGGCCTGTTCGAGAAAAACAGACAGGTGTATGCGAAACTGAAATATCAGTTTTAGGAAGGAGACAATATGTATATGAAACGTATAGTTATCATTGCTTTCCTGATATGTGCCGGACTGGTGTTTGCTGTTCCCTCGCGGGCGGAAGAGTTGCCCTCATGGGTGAAGCAGTGGCAGGACTGGGCAAAGTCAACGGGCAACCAGGATTTTATAGAGTGGGGCCAGAAGCTTGCAAGCCCTGAAGCTATAAAGCTCGGCAAGGAATGGGAGGAGTTTCTAGGCTACAATGCCGTTGATATGGTTGCCAAAGACACCAAGGCGCCCGAGCATCAAGCCCGGGCTGGTGATCACGCCGGAGAATGTCGCAAAGTATGAGAAAGAGCTTCGGGAGCTTTTCCCCTACGGATTTGACTGGGAAGTTGACCGCATGATGGGCAAGGGGGTGTATGCCGGCTATAATTACAGCCCGCTTGAGATGGTGATTGTACCCACCACGCATGCCTGGAATGACCGGGGATATCTTGAAGCGACGAAGAAATACTCCAAGACCTGCAAGATCGGCGCAAACGATGCTCTTGAGGGCTGGGTGGCAGGGCTTCCCTTCCCCAAGCCGAAAAATGCGCTTGAAATCGTGCACAACTATGACCGCCTTACGATCATGGGCGACAATCTTAATTCAATGCCTTTACAGTTCGGCCTGTACGGCAAGGATGGCCAGCGCGAGCGCGTTGAAAAGATAGAGCTGCACTGGAACAACTATGTGGGCAGAATCAAGGTGCCGCCGTTCCCGACGATTCCCGGGTTTGAGGATATTTATGAAAAGGGCTCTATCGTTGCGCTGTTTCCCTATGACCTGAAGGGCTTTGCCGCAGTGCGCACCCGGTATGCCGATCCCAAGAAGGAAGATTCTTTCGTTACCTATGTTCCCTCAATGCGCCGCATACGGCGTCTTGCAGGCACCAACACGCAGGACCCCCTTGTCGGCTCGGATCTTTCATGGGAAGACTGGAAAGGCTACTGGTGCAAGCTGTCCATACACCCATCAGATTATGAAATTGTCGGAGAGAAAGTTGTGCTCTGCCCGTCGTTTAACCCCAAGCCGATTGAATATTCTGAAAAGTACGGCGGCTTTGCCCAGCGCTACTGGTGGGAGCGCCGTCCGGTGTGGGTGGTTAAAATCAAATCAAAAGAGCCGACGTACATTTACGGCGCCCGCCTCTGGTATGTTGACAAGGAAACATTCGCCATGCAGCAGGAGATTTTTTACGACCAAAAGGGACGAGTCTGGAAGCTGTGGGACTGGTGCTGGCGGTGGAACCCCGACAACGGCGAGCTTGATTACTGGAATCCCTATGTTGCTGATGTCATCAACAAGCATACAACTATTGCAAATCACCACATTACGCTCAATATGCCTGATTTGAGTGAGAATCTGTTCAACCTGAGGTATCTCTCGGAACAGGCCCATTGAGCAGGGCAGAGAGCTTTTTGCTTTGACGAGTTTTTACAAACCACCCACGGGCACAGGCTCGTGGGTGGTTTGTTTTAGTGGATCATGATATTTGAAATTATCAGTTAGTTACCATCCTGTTGACGGAAAAAGAAGTGGTCAATGCTGTTGAAATAAGAGTTCCTTCTCCCCTTGAGGGGAGAAGGTCAGGATGAGGGGTTCTGAAAACACAATAAAAAAGAAGGCCCCCTCACCTCGATCCTCTCCCCCGTGCCGGGGGCGAGGAGAATTTTGCATAGTTCAACAGTATTGAGGGCCGTGGTGAAAGGTGCAAAAATGAATTGTCATGATCCGCTCGAGCATTTTTCTAAATACTATAGCCATATGAGTACAGGTGTGCTTTTGGTGAGGGCAGCCCGTGCCCTTCGTGCAATTGGCATGATATTATTGCCGGTTTCTCTTGCGAGAATAGAGCACGGGCAAACGAATCAAAGGCTCACCATAAGGGCCCGTGGTTACAATAAAAAGAAAAATGCTCTGGCTCCACATCCGTTTTGGTGCACGCGTCAACAGTCTCTTTGGATGCCCATTGCGGGAGTCCGCCTCGGCGGATTCGCACCGACAGCTTTTTTGAGCGGAATGTGCCGCGCAAGGCCCGCTTTGTAAGCGCGGTCAAGCGGCTCGTCTCAAAAAAATCAATATTATCTACCGGGATGCCCCGCCTTGTAGGCGGGGAGCAGCACTTTTTACGTAGCCATCAGTCTTGCATCTATTTCAAACCTGATATATCGTTGTAAATCAGTAATTACTCCATGCATTGAGGGATAACTTTGCTGCTTCCGATTTTAAAAAAAGAATTGACCTGTTATGCCACCTCGCCGTTTATATATGCTGCGGGGGCCGTGTTTCTAGGCCTTTCAGGATACTTTTTTTATACCAATCTGATTATGCTATTACTGCTGCAGGGCAGCGGGACCGAAGTGAATTTATGGGAATTAACGATCAATGATATTCGTCTGCTTGTAATGCTGCTGATTCCGGTAGTATCAATGCGGTTGCTTGCGGAAGAAAAGCGGCTGGGAACAATCGAGCTTTTATATACCTCGCCCCTTTATGAATGGGATATTGTACTTGGTAAATATTGCGCTGGCCTTTGTGTCGTCAGCATTCTTCTATGCACAACGCTTTTATTCCCTTTCCTTTTCTCTTTTTTCTACCCCTTTGATCACGGGCAGCTCTATGGAGCGTATTTCGGCCTTCTGCTTATGTGCTGTGCGCTTATGGCAGCCGGGATTTTTTGGTCGTCAGTCACCGAGAGTCAAATCGTTGCATCGGTCGCAACACTCGGTTTTATCTTTTTACTCTGGTTTATGGATCAGTATGACGGACTGGATAGAGTTTCCGGCCATATGTCGTTTGCTCTCCTGTCGCTGAAGAAGCATTTCTATAATTTTAGCCGGGGCGTGTTGACCCTTCGCGATACGGTCTATTTTGTCGGATTTACCATTTTGTTTATTGTACTGGCTGTCGAATCGCTGAAACAGCGTAAGTATGAAACCAGGAGATTCATGCTGCCCTTCTGGGGAAGAGTCCAGATGCGAAGGCTTTCTTTTGCCATCCATGCGACAGTCTATACCCTGTTTTTTTCGTTATGTGTTGCACTGCCGGGCATTCCAAATAAGCGCTTTGATATTACAGCTGGCAAGATGCATTCTCTATCAGCCACTACCGTTCAAACTTTTGAACGGCTCGATGATACGATTACGCTCTTAATAGGCTGTGAGCGGCTCCAAAAATATCTGTACGATGATTTTATGGATCAACTGAGCCTGTTGTCTCCTCATTTCATGTATCGCATGATTGAAATTGATCGAAACCCAGTGGCGGCCGACCAGATGGAAATTCCGCATGGCGGCTCAGGTGTAGCTGAATATAGAGGGCGTAAAAAGAAAATTGACAAGGTGAACGAGGGAACTCTTGTTGCCACAGTGCAGGAACTTATGCAACAGAAGCAAAAAAGAGTACTCATCATTGAGCCTGTGCGGACTGCAGGGGCGAAAACTTCCGCTCTTTTCCTAAAGACCGATAAAATGCTGATCGATGAAGGGTTTCTACTTGAAAGGGTGTCTCCGGACGCTGCCGTTACGGCAGCAACTGGCACAGTGCTTCTGCTGGTTCGCAATATCCATGGCGATGTTTCTTCTGGAACGCTTGAAAAGATAGGGTCTTTTTTCGAGCAAGGCGGAAATGTATTCATGCTGCTTAATAGTGCCGCATCACCTAATATTGCAAGATTTTTAAAACACTATAATATCGATCTTGGCAGTGATCTTATTATAGACCGGCAGCATGTCGGTGCAGGGCTCGGAGAGCTGACCCCCCTTGTTTTTTTCAATAAGGAACATCCTGCATCGGCTGGGTGCGAATCGCCTGCCGTGTTTAATCGCGCGCGTTCGGTACAGGTTGGAACAAATTTTCAGAGTGGCTACAAAGTCTCTATCATCTGCTCATCGGGACGCGCATCATGGGCCGAGACCGACATTGCAGCTGCCTGCAACGGCACAGCGACCTTTGCAAGCGGCATTGATACCTACGGCCCGGTTGCGGTTGGTGTTAGTATAGAAAAATCCGATAACAGAAAAAGCGGCAACCCCGGCCGCATGATCGTACTGGGCAGCGACAGCTTCATGACTGACGACTATATTGAACTGCTCGGTAACGGCCGTTTTGCAAAAAATATGGTAGCATGGCTCGCAGATCAGGGGCCGCTGCCGCAGCAGTCCGTTGGACAGATGACTGCGTCTGCGCCTGCGCCCATCCGCATGACAGATGGCCAGGGCCGCATTTTTTTCTGGTCGGCAGTAGTTGTGGCCCCCATGCTTTTTCTGTTTGCAGGTCTAGGTGTTGTCGTCTTCAGGCGTTTGCGGCATTAGACCTCGTTAAGCAGGGCTTCACGGGAGGCATAAACCGGCGCGCCTGGTTCCATGCCCAGTGACTGCATGTCGTCAATGACAGCCATCATTTCATCCCGTGAGCAGGCGGCAAAAGCTCTGATGCGCAGGGGCTTGATATTGAGAAATCCTTTTGAATACCAGGAAAAAAATTTACGGAACAGTGTTGTGCCGAGCCCCTCGCCGTGAAATGTGCAGCACAGCTCAAGATGCCTGTGCATGACTGCAACGATTTTTGCAGGCTCTGGGCGTGCAGGTGCTCTGGTGGTCCTGCTAAAAGCGCATGTGTTTCGGGGAGAAGCCACGGGTTTCCGAGGGCGCCACGCGCAATTGCAACTCCGTCGCAGCCGGTTTCATCGAACATTTTTTTTATAAGGCTGGGCGAGAATGCGTCTCCGCTTCCGATGACAGGAATCGACAGCGCTTGTTTCACCTCCCTGATGTCATCATAGCTGACCCTGCCGCGGTATTCCTGCGCGCGCGTTCTGCCGTGAATAAAGACAGCACTGATGCCGGCGTCCTGGGCATGCAGGGCAACATCGCGGGCATTGCGGGTGCTGTTGTCCCAGCCGGCGCTTATTTTAACCGTTACCGGCACGGCTGATCTCTCAACCAGAACTTTCAGCAGGTCGCGCAGTTTTTCCGGTTCTTTCATCAGGCCGGCGCCTTCGCCCTTGCGCACAACCTTGGGAACAGGGCATGCTGCGTTAAGATCAAGTATATCAAATGGGTAGTCCGCAAGTTTATCCGCTGCACGGGCAAGCATCTCAGGATCGGCACCAAGGAGTTGAATGCCAAGGGGCCTGTCGGCGGCTTCTGTACTGGAGCAGTTTTTCGGTTTTGTGATTGCTCCATGCAAGGGAGCTGGCGCTGATCATGGAGGTGAAGGCAAGCTCGCAGCCGAAGCTCCGGTTAAGCATGCGCAGGGGCAGATCGGTGATGCCCGCAAGGGGGGCAAGCACGAGAGGCGATTGCAGTATAACGGAGCCGATTTTCAGCACAATATGTCCTTTAAATTGTCAAAGCCTTAAGAAAACCAGAGGGCGGTTTATTCGAGGCCGAACTTTTTTATTTTTCTGTAGAGTGATGTTCTGCCAATTTGGAGCATCTGCGCGGCCAGAGCGCGGTTATTGCCCGTGTCCTGGAGCGCTTTCACCAGCAGCTCCTTTTCCGCAAGGTCGGTGCTGCGCGATACGGCATGCCGCAGGCCTTCCTCATGGTGCGCAGAGTGGTTTTTTGCAGAGGTTGCTTTTTCGGTGATTTCAGGCGGCAGGTCTTCGGGCAGAATGGTCTCGCCCTCACACAGAATTATGGCCCGCTCGATAATATTTTCAAGCTCGCGAACATTGCCGGGGTACTTGTATTCCAGCAGAAGCCTCATCGCATCGCGTGATATTTTAATCTGCCTGCCGGGCCTGTTTTTCTGCATGAGAAAGTCGATGAGCAGCGGTATGTCTTCGCGTCTTTCCCGCAGCGGCGGCAGCTTGATCGTGACAACATTAATCCGGTAATAAAGGTCTTCACGGAAATTTTTTCGCCGCGTTTCTTCCAGCAGATCTTTATGCGTTGCCGCTATTATGCGCACATCTATTTTAATGGAGCGGTTGTCTCCGACGCGCTTGATTTCACGTTCCTGAATGGTGCGCAGCAGCTTCACCTGCATGTCAAGCGGCAGCTCACCGATTTCATCAAGAAAGATAACGCCGCCATCGGCTTCTTCAAAAAGCCCTTTTTTATCCCGGATGGCGCCGGTAAAAGAGCCTTTGACATGACCGAAAAGCTCGCTTTCAAGTAGATTTTGCGGAATGGCGCCGCAGTTGAGCACAACAAAAGGCTTGCCTTTTCGAGGGCTCAGATTGTACATCGCATGGGCGAAAGCTCTTTACCCGTGCCGCTTTCGCCCTGCAGCAGCACCGTGCTGTCTGTATCGGCCACCTTGGTCATGAGCCGGAAAATGATTCTGCATGGCCGGGCTTTTGCCCACGATGTTCTCCGGGCCGTAATATTCAATAATTTCTTTTTGCAGCAGGCTTATTTGGTTCTTTTTTTCAATAATTTCATTCTGAAGGCGCTCTTTTTCGGACAGATCATGAATATTGCGGATAAAGCCCGTTATTTCGCCCTGCTTGTTTCGCAGCAGCGAAATATTTACCTCTGTGGGGATGAGGCTGCCTGTCTTTGCGTTTAAAAAACTGCCTGAAGCCGTAAATTTCTCCATTGTTAAACAGGCTGTCGATCATGGCTGCCATGTCGATAAAATACTGCTCGTCGATGGTGACGGTGCCGCCGATGGCAAGAGGGTAGGTCGCCAATGTTCGGCGCAACCATGGTGATCGGCTGGTTGATGAGTTCGCGCTCTGTATATCCCACCAGCCTTTTAAATGAGGCATTTGAGCCGATGATAAGACCCGCCGGGCTTGTCACCAGAATACCGTCGATGGCGTTTGAAAGAACGCTTTCGATATATTCTCGCACGCTGATGAGGTCTTTCACCAGATACCGGCGCATCTCCTGCGTCAGTTCGATATTTGTTTCCTGTTGCAGATTCTGTTCGATATTGCCCATGACTACGGAAAGGGCATAGTCCGTAGCCTTGTTTTTCTGAATGTCGATTATAAGATAGAGATAACCGGCGTCTCAATCCCGCCGGAAAGCTTCAGGTCCAGACGGTGCTGCAGTATGGTGATGACCTGGCCGTCGCTGGTAATAAAAGCATCCTCATGCAGTCCATGAAAGTGCTTTTGCTTTACTTCATAAATAAGATAGCCAGCACTGCTCAGGCTGCCGCCAGTCTGCTTGTCGGGCCGTTCAGCCCAAAGCTTGCCCTTATAGGCTCCGAGAAGTTCTGCTCTATTATATCCAAGGGCTTCGTGCAGGTTGTCCGAAACAGCGATGATGGTATTGTTTGCATCGCAAACAATGCTCCAAATTTCAGGATCAAGCAGGGCAGAGCATTGCTGCGGCGGCATGAAACGGTAGCACTGGCTGTACAAGCGCTGCATATCCTCAGATGCTGCCAGCGTGATGCCATCGTGAAATGTTGTCATAACGCTTTCGATAAGTTTTTTGTGCTCATCCAGCCGTTCATCAAGCTGTATTTTTTCCTGTAAAAGCCGTCTAAAGTCTTCAATGTAATCGACTTTTGTATTAAAAGTTTGAAATGACATAGTGTTTTCTCCTGTATCACTGGCGAAACATTCTTGATATTACTTTGTTTTTACTATTTTTTTTGCCTCTGGCAAGTATTATGTATCATGGTTGAAACGTTCCACTGGTGAAACATATAAATGTAATGTAATTTCAAATGGTTGAATATTTTTATAAGCTGCAAGTGTTCCAAAACGAAAGGAAGGTACATTGATGTTTAAAAAAAACAAAGTAATTTAAGCTACTTTCAGTATTGTTTGAATATGGCACAGGTATTGTATGTAATCAATATAATAAGTTCACTAATTTAATTCCATCAAAAGTAATAAAACACTAACTAAGGAGCTGCAAATGGACGTAAAAGAAGTCAATGATGACCTGTATAATCTCGATAGTTCACCGGTGGTGAAGAAGCGCTATCTTAAGGTAGTGCAATCGGCGAAACAAAAGCTGAAATACTGTGTCAACAATCAGTGGAAAGAGTCAAAAACCAAGAAGTATATGCCCATAACCGACTCCAGCACGGGTGAGATCATTGCTGAAGCCCCCTGCTGCACCAGGGAAGAAGTTATGGATGCAGTGGCAGCCGCTAAGGCCGCTTACGTAAAATGGAGCGTTACGCCGGTTCAGCGCCGCATCGCTGTCATGTTCCGCCTGAAGACCCTGATGGATGCCCATCTCGAAGCCCTGACCCTCAGCTGCGCAAAAGAGCTTGGCAAGAACCTTGACGAAGCTCGCGGCGACATTCTCAAGGCAATCGAGGTTATGGAATGCGCCTGCGCAACACCTTATCTCATGCAGGGCGATTCACTGCTGAACGTTGCCGGCGGCCATGATACGGTCATGTATCGCGAGCCTCTGGGCGTTTTTGCCGGAATCGTGCCCTTCAACTTTCCGGCCATGATTCCCTGGGGCTGGATGATTCCCTTCTGCATCAGCTGCGGCAATACCTTTGTGCTGAAGTCGGCAAGCATGACGCCCATCACCTCCATGCGCATTCTTGAGCTTGCCATCGAGGCAGGGCTTCCTCCGGGAGTCGTGAACCTTGTCACCTGCAGCCGCAATGAAGCAGACCTGCTGCTTGAGCATCCCGATGTGCGCGGCGTGTCTTTCGTCGGCTCGACGCCCGTTGGCCTGCACATCTACTCCACCGCTGCTAAAAACGGCAAGCGCGTCCAGTGCCTGACCGAGGCCAAGAACCATGCCCTGATTCTGAAGGATGCGTCAATGGAAGCTGCGGCAACCCGTATCGTCAACTCGACCTTCGGCTGCGCCGGCATGCGCTGCATGGCTCTGCCCTGCCTGGTCATCGAAGAGGGCGGCAAGGAAGAGTTTATGCATCATTTCATGAATCTGGCTAAAACACGCATTGTGGGCTGCGCCTATGATCCTAAGACCGATGTCGGCGCCCTGGTTTCTGCAGAACATGCGCAGTTTGTAAAGAACTGGATCAATACAGCTGAGAAGGAAGGTGGCAAAATCCTGCTTGACGGCCGCAATGTAAAGGTGCCCGGTTTTGAAGGCGGCCACTTTGTCGGCC
The DNA here is from genome assembly GCA_963718965.1 of uncultured delta proteobacterium. Taxonomy (GTDB): domain Bacteria; phylum Desulfobacterota; class WTBG01; order CAIYCZ01; family CAIRTM01; genus CAIWCT01. Next base: position 120,495 of record CAVRBJ010000005.1, read on the forward strand.
CCACGGTTGTTGACAATGTGACCGAGGCCATGACCTGCGGTCAGCAGGAAGTATTCGGCCCGGTTTGCTTTATAAAAACCTGCAAGGATTTTGAAGATGGTCTCGCCCAGATGAACAGAAACCAGTTTGCCAATGGCTCGGCCATCTTCACCGAGAGCGGCTACTATTCACGTGAGTTCGTCTTCCGCACCCATGGCGGCATGGTCGGCGTGAATGTCGGCATCCCTGTGCCGGTTTCCTATTTCCCGTTCTCCGGCCACAAAAATTCATTCTTCGGCGACCTTCACTGCATGGGCCGTGACGGTGTTCAGTTTTATACCGAATCAAAATCAGTCACCTACAAATTTCTGTCCGGCGGCAAGCAGGGCAAGGTCAGCACCTGGGAAGGCACCATGGTTCGCGAGAAATAAGCATGTACTCAATAGTTATAAGATAAATATTCAGAAAGCCCGGAATGCAGTACTCTCCGGGCTTTCTTTATGAAAATACCTTCCGTTGCGTCACTGATGAACGCTCAAGGGCGGATCCGGCGTACTCGACCGATCTTTATAGTGTGGTTACTGTATAAAACCTTGACATATACAGGGGTTTTAGCTTATAAATGAACGATTATTGTTCACTACTACGATATACATCCGGCCCTGCGCTATGGAGATGATGTGTCAAACCGGATGTATCGACATACACACAGGTATGACTTCGCCAAGGCTCTGGCGGAGTAAGCTTTTCCCTACAGTATATTTTTAAACAGGAGGAATGTATGAGCAGTATGCAAAAGTTTTTTCGGCACTGAAAAAATTCAGGGCAGGCGCCGTTGCGGCTCTTGTGACGCTTGCCGCACCCGTCATGTCGTGGGCAAGTGAAGCGGATCTGGCGATTCCCGAGCTTGCTCCCGGGCAGCAGACACTGTTATATATCGGGCTGGGTGTGTGCGTCCTTGGCATGATTTTTGGCTATTTCATGTATACAAAGGTCAAAAATATGCCTGCTCACAAGTCGATGCTTGACGTTGCGGATATTATTTTTCAGACCTGCCAGACCTATCTGCTTCAGCAGGGCAAACTTCTTGCAATTCTTGAGATTTTTATCGGCGCCTGCATTGTGTATTATTTCGGCGTGCTTCAAAAGATGCATGCCAGCGGCGTGCTGCTGATTCTGTTCTGGTCGATAATCGGTATTCTCGGCTCCTATGGCGTTGCCTGGTTCGGAATCAGAATGAACACGCTTGCAAACAGCCGCATGGCATTCGCCTCTCTTGAAGGCAAGCCCATCAAGCTGCTTGATATTCCCTTGACGGCAGGCATGAGCATCGGCGTCCTTCTGGTGTGCGTCGAGCTTATCATGATGCTCATTATTCTGCTTATGGTGCCCCGCGAATACGCCGGCGCATCATTTGTCGGCTTTGCCATCGGCGAGTCGCTGGGCGCCAGCGCCCTGCGTATCTGCGGCGGTATATTCACCAAGATCGCAGACATCGGCTCCGACCTTATGAAGGTGTTCTTTACCATTAAGGAAGACGATCCCCGCAACCCCGGCGTTATTGCAGACTGCACCGGCGACAATGCCGGCGACAGCGTCGGCCCCACGGCGGACGGTTTTGAGACCTATGGTGTTACGGGTGTTGCCCTCATCACCTTCATCGTTCTTGCTGTAGGCGGTGTCGAAAATCAAAAGCTGCTGCTGACCTGGGTTTTCGTCATGCGCATCCTGATGATTCTCACGTCAATCGGCTCCTACTATATCAATAAAATGTTTACCGGTTCGGCTGAAGCCAACAAAAAGTATGACTTTGAAAAGCCTCTGACCTCTCTTGTCTGGATCACTTCGATTGTTTCAATCGTCGTTACCTTTATTGTCAGCAAAATAATGCTCGGCGGTCTTGCTGATACGCAGTTGTGGCTGTGGCTCTCCATCATTATCAGTTGCGGTACCCTTGCAGCGGCTGTTATACCTGAACTGGTCAAGGCATTTACCAGTTCAAGCTCACGGCATTGCCAGGAATGCGTTACCGCAGCCCGCGAAGGCGGTGCTTCTCTTGATATTCTTTCCGGTCTTGTGGCAGGCAACTTCAGCGCTTTCTGGCTCGGCATGGCAATAACCGCCCTGATGGGCATTGCGTACTGGGCAAGCACCCATGGCCTTGACGCGTATATGACGTATTCGTCAATTTTTGCTTTCGGCCTTGTTGCCTTCGGCATGCTCGGCATGGGGCCGGTTACCATCGCTGTTGACAGCTACGGCCCGGTTACGGACAATGCTCAGTCCATCTATGAACTGTCCCTCATTGAATCCATTCCCAATGTTGAGAAGGAAATCGAAAAAGATTTCGGCTTCAAACCCAATATGGATACAGCCAAGCAGTTTCTTGAAGAAAACGACAGCGCCGGCAATACCTTTAAAGCAACAGCTAAGCCCGTGCTCATCGGCACGGCTGTTGTGGGCGCTACGACCATGATTTTCTCTCTGATCCTGCTGCTGAAGAAGTCTCTCGGCTTTGAGCCTGAATTAATCCTCAACCTTCTTAACCCCTACTCACTGCTTGGGTTCCTGTGCGGCGGCTCGGTCATTTACTGGTTTACCGGCGCTTCCATGCAGGCGGTTACCACCGGCGCCTACCGCGCTGTTATGTATATCAAGAATAATATCAAGCTTGATGAAGGCGCAAACCTGTCGGCATCAACTGAAAGCTCAAAGGAAGTCGTTAAGATCTGCACGCAGTATGCTCAGAAGGGCATGTTCAATATCTTTATTGCTATTTTCTGTTTTGCCCTTGCCTTTGCCTTCTATTCATCACCCTCTGAAGTTGCTGCAAATGCGACACTGGCACAGAAGATACAGGCATCGCTGGCCTGCTGCTTCTTTATCAGCTACCTGATTTCCATTGCCGTATTCGGCCTGTTTCAGGCAATTTTTATGGCCAATGCAGGCGGCTGCTGGGATAATGCAAAGAAAGTTGTTGAAGTTGACCTGAAGGAGAAGGGCACGGCTCTTCACGCTGCAGCTGTTATCGGCGACACCGTCGGCGACCCCTACAAAGACACCTCATCGGTTGCTCTGAATCCGATAATTAAGTTCACAACGCTGTTCGGACTCCTGGCAATGGAAATGTCTCTTCAAATGAAAGGCCATGGTACGGCCATCCTGGGATCAATTTTCTTTGTAATAGCACTTGTTTTTGTGTACCGGTCATTCTACAACATGCGGATTCCTGTTGAAAAGTAAGACGACAGGGCCATGATTTAATAAAAAAGGGCGCGTTTTTCGCGCTCTTTTTTATTGCCTTGCCTCTGCAAAGGAGGATGTGTTACAAGAAAAAAAGTTCGTTTTACACTTTTAGGGCCTTTACATTTCTGGTTTTCCATTGTTTTTGTTTAGCAAACAACATTTTTAATCCGGAGTAACGGTACCTCTCAGGATTTTTTTTGCTGAGATACCGTACTCTTTAAAGTATGCTTTGGAGATGTGTGATGAGCAGAAATACAGCGCTTGGTTTTTTAGCTGCGACGGTTGCAATCTGGTTGTGCTTTGACGCCGGCTCGCTGCACGGTGCCGGCCGTACGCAGGATGTCTACGACTCGCTGAAAACATTTTCCGACGTTCTTACCCTTGTGCAGACTAATTTTGTCGATGCAGTCGATCCTAAAAAAATTATTCAGGATGCTATTCAGGGCATGGTTTCTCGTCTTGATCCTCATTCCTCGTATATGCCACCTGATGTATACAAGGAGATGCAGGTTGAAACAAAAGGCAGTTTTGGCGGAGTTGGTATTGAAATTACGGTCAAGGATGATGTTTTGACCGTTGTCGCCCCCATCGAAGACAGCCCCGCTTTCAATGCCGGTATTAAAACAGGTGATAAAATTGTTAAAATTGAAAATGAATCTACGAAAAATATGACGCTGATTGATGCGGTAAAGAAAATGCGCGGCATGCCGGGCAGCATGCTGCATGTTTCTATCATGCGTGAGGGTTTCAAGGAGCCGAAAGTATTCACGCTGAAGAGAGAGACAATCAAGATAAAATGCGTGAAAGTTAAAAAGCTTGATGACCAGTTTTTCTGCATACGCATTTCACAGTTTCAGGAAACCACTGCGGAAGAGTTCAGGAAAGCCCTGAAAAACATCAGGGCACAGGCGCCGTCTTTAAAGGGAATAGTTCTTGATATGCGCGGCAATCCCGGCGGGCTGCTTGATCAGGCTGTCAAGATCGCAGATGAATTTATTGATGATGGACTTATCGTATATACCGAGGGGCGAACTGAGAGCCAGCGCATGCAGTTTTTTGCCAAAAAAGATATGTCCGCTATAACCTGTCCTGTTGTTGTCCTTGTCAACAGCGGAAGCGCCAGCGCCTCAGAAATTGTTGCCGGCGCTCTTCAGGACCATAATAAGGCCATACTGGTGGGCACGCAGACATTTGGCAAGGGAACGGTTCAGACTATTTATCCTCTCAGCGATGGTTCGGGCCTGCGCATCACGACGGCAAAGTACTACACCCCAAGCCATCGTTCTATCCAGGAAAAGGGGATTACACCTGATGTAACGGTTGAAGATACCCTCGATATTTTTTCTCCGGCTGACAAGAACAGCAAAACCTACCGTGAAAAAGATCTGGTGAGCCAGTTTAAGGGCGGCGATACTGGTGAGAGGCTGCCTCAGCAGAAAGATCAGGTGCTGGAGGAAACTGGAAGGGGGGCAGTCAAGGACGGGCAGCCGGAAAAAAAGGATGATAAAGACAAGCAAGATAAGCCCATGGATACTGCCCTGTCAATTTTGAAAAACTGGGACGCATTTAGAAAATCTCTCGGCAAAACCGCTTCCTGAGAGGCAATTCGGTATGCGTGCTCTTTTTAGCGAAAGATCAAACAGTGGAGCTGCCCCAACGCTGGTAGAGTGCATGGTCGATACGGAGTAGGTCCAGTGCTTTGCCGATCGATTGGTTGACGATGTCGTCGATTGATGCCGGCCTGTGGTAAAAGGCAGGTACCGGAGGCAGTATGACCCCGCCCATTCTGGTAACCTGCGCCATATTATCTATGTGAGTTAAATGCAGCGGCGTTTCGCGAAACAGCAGAACCAGCCTGCGCCGCTCCTTCAGTATGACATCGGCAGCACGGTTGAGGAGGTTATCGCCAAAGCCATGAGCAATGGCAGCAAGCGTTTTTGCACTGCACGGAGCGACGATCATGCCATCGGTAAAAAATGATCCGCTGGCGATAGGCGCTGCAAGATCAGTTAGCTTCATAGTAGTGATCAGCAAGGTTAATCGCCTTTTCGAGAGCACCCTCTGCAATTTCATCCTGCAGGAGTGCTTTGCCTGTCTGGCTTATTGTCAGAAATATTTCGATGGCGCCTGTATCTTTCAGTGCCTCAAGAAGCCGAAGGCCGTAAAGAGCGCCGCTGGCTCCTGAAATACCCACGATAATCTTTTTTTTCATTGCTGTTTTCCTATTTTTTTCACTAAGCGTTCACACAGTATATCGACATTTTTCATTATGGCCCCAATGTCAGCCGATGAGGCATTGTCAATATGTATCCCCGCAACAGCAACCGTTTTTTTGTCGCATGCCGCAGCTATTTTTTCCGCGCAGCAGCGCGCAACGGCTTCGTCCTTGTGCCCGGTAAAATTGTAGACTGAGGATGTTGAGCTGCGTTGTTCGGGGTTGGTAATGCCCGGACGCGGCTGTGTTATGGACACGGTCCCGATATGCGGCATGGTGCCTCCCCAGATCGACAGCAGGATATCATTGCCAATGCATTGTACTGCAGCATGCACGCGGTGTCTGCCGGTGCCTGCTGATGCCGCCACGTGCAGTTCTTTTTTTTGACAAGACATGTCAGCCGCCTGCAATGGGGGGGAAGATGCTCAGCGTATCACCGTCATACAGCACGTCGCATGCGGACTTCTGTACGCCGTTTATGAGAATGATTTTTGGGATGTCCTCCGGTATTTGAAATGATGCAAGAACATCCTGCACCGTTGCAGCTTCATGAAGGGGAACTTCACAGGCGCCGTTGTTGTGGCTCTTCATGTGCTCGCGAAGTGTCGCAAAAAGTTTCAGCGTTATTTTCATCGTTTAAGCAGCAGAGTTGTACGTTGTTCAGTTTCAGTTATGTACGCGTAGAGGCTTTTTGCATATCACCTCCCAGGTCTGTAGCCGGTCAAATTTAAAGTGTCTGCAGATCATTGCTGGTAATCTGCCTGCCGTACAGCCCAACCTCTTTCCAGAGAGAAAGGTCTTGAGTTTTGTCAATTTTTGGTATAAAAATATATAATATAAAAAAGAAATAAATTATAAAATATTTTATTATTTTTATTTTTTTCATAAGCACCTTATTTCATTAAGTATTACAAAGCCATAGTATGGTTTTAATGTAGGCTGAAGGTAAAATCAATATATATCTTAAGAAACAAATATGGAAAAGATACTGGTAACAGGGGCTACCGGTTTTGTAGGCGCTGCACTGGTCAGGCAGCTGCTGGGGCAGGGCAGAGATGTACGCATAACGGTGCGCCCGGAAAGCGACCATAAAAATATCACAGGGCTGTCACCTTGAGTGCGTGCAGGCAGATATCAGGAACAGCGCTGAGCTTAAACAGGCCATGGATGGCTGCTCTCAGGTGTATCATGTTGCCGGCCTGTACCGGAGCTGGATGCGCGACTATGATATGCTGCGGCAGATTAATGTTGAAGGCACGCGCAATGTTCTTGAAGCAGCACTTGCTGCTGGGGTGAAAAAAGTTGTTCATACCAGTTCCATAGCAGCCCTTGGCATGCCGGCTGACGGCAGCCCTGCAGATGAGCAGGCGGCCTTTAACCTGCATCATTTGATGCTGCCCTATGAGCAGTCAAAATACGAGGCTGAGCTTGTTGTTCTCGAGTATCTGAACAGGGGGCTTCCTGCGGTTATTGTCCGGCCGGCTCTGGTGATGGGACCCGGAGACCTCTACCCGACGCCATCCGGGAAGATTGTACTTGATATGCTTCACGGCAGGGTGCCGTGTTATTTCGACGGCGGCATAGATATTGTGGATGTTGATGATGTTGCGGCAGGCCATATTCTGGCCATGGAATATGCTGAGCCCGGAGAGAGCTTCAATCTGGGGTGCCAGGACAATTTTACTGCCATGGGCGATCTGTTCCAGCTTATTGCGCGTTTAGGCGGAGTTCATGCGCCGTTTTTAAAAATTCCCGTGTCTTTTACCCTGGCCTATGCACGAACGCTTACCCTGCTTGCCGATTACATAACGCATCGGGAGCCGCTTGCCACACCTGCCAATATCCGCATACTGGCCCTAAAGCGCCGGGTGGATTTTTCAAAAGCAGTGCGCGTTCTGGGCATACCCCAGACCGGGCTTACCGATATCGTAGACAGAACCATCAATTGGTATAAAAAAGAGGGATATGCATAAATGTCAACAGAGACGACGAGTCTGAAAAATGACTCCGACTGTTTAACGCCGCAGCATCTGCTGCAGCTTGACGCCCCTGCGGCTGAAGATATATTTAACCGACTTGCCCAGGAGCAGCAAATTCAGCTTGTGCTTGCTGCTCCCTGGCAGAAGCGCCGCGATATTATTATGCTGGCTGAAAATGCCCGTGGGCTTGTACAGGCTCTGCCGCCGCAGGAAATACATATGACCGTGCTGCAGAGCGGCGTTGAGGACTCCCTGCAGCTGATTTCCCTGACCAGCCATGAGCAGCTTCGGTTTCTGTTTGATATGGAATGCTGGAGAAAAGACAGCCTTAATGCGACCTCTATTGCGCGTTGGTACTCTATTCTTGCAAAATGCAATGAACAGAAAGTACTCGACTGGTTCGAGAAGGCCGATGAGGAGTTTTTGGTCGCATCGCTAAAAAAGCTTCTAAAAGTTACGAAAATTCAGCAGGATACTGATATTTCTGAAGAATACCAGGATATGCCCGCAGCAACGCTTGACGGCATCTATTATTTTATATTTCTCGAGAAGGATGCATACAGTTCTATAATGCCAATTTTTAATGCGCTGTATCAGCATGATCGTGGCAGGTTCTATTCACTTGCCGAAGGAATTATATGGGACAGCCCGCCGGAGGTTGAGGAAGCAGCCTATGCCTGGAAAAGCAGGCGCCTGGCCGAATATGGTTTTCCCGAAATACAGGATGCACTGTCAATTTATCAGCTAATGACGGACAGGGAACTGGAACGGATTACAGAATCGATAACAAACGATGCACTCTCCCAGGGGCCCGTCCGAAGCTGTTTTGCCCCGGTATGTTTTGTCGGGAGAGGATATGCCCCGGTTTTTCATGACAGCGCTGGGGCTTGTTGAGGACATAGAGGCATGCGACCGGATACAGCGAACAGTGATTACCCTGGCCAATAAAATCATAGTTGCAGATGATCTTGATGTTCAGTCTTCTGAGGATACGCAGCGGGCATTTAAAAAGGCATCGGGCTGCATCAGTATTGCCCTTGAATCTCTCAGCACCGGCACTATCCGGACGGCACAGGCATGTCTTGAACAGGTGCATGCTGAAACCCTTTTCCGTGCCGGAATAAGCATCATCATGAAGGTGCGCAAAGAATTTTTTGCCACTGCCTGGCATATCAGCGACAGGGTACTCCTGCAGTCCTTTATGGGTTCTCCCCTGGGCGAAACTCTGCATGGTCTTTCGATGCAGCGGCCCATGCTCTATGAGGGGCTTCTCAGTTCGGGAGGGGTACAGTTTCGCGCATTTATGACTCTTCAGGAAGTACAGGAGGCACGAAAGGCTCTTATCATGTGCCGTGACATTGACAGTCTGCTTTTTAGCCAGTGGTCTATTGATCCCGGCTGGATTATGACCGGTTTTGTTTCGACAACAACGCTTTCAGAGCCTGCGCAGCTTCGGGCTGAGGCCGTTTTTCTTACCGTGCTTGCCCGCTATATCTTGACAGGTAAAACGAGGCTTGAGGCTCTTTTAGAGGCTGAAACCAGGCAGTTTCTTGACGCCGCGTTTGAACAAAAGGCAGATGGCGGATTCTGTCTTAAGAGCTCATTGCGCAACGATACGCTTGCCTGGCTTGCATCTTTTTATGATGGCGTCGTGCCGCCTGCTCTGGAATCCTTCAGTCAGGTCCATTCTTGACCGCTTTGAAGAGACATTTTCTTCACTTATAGCGAAAAAAACCATTGAGCAACGCTATGTTGATAAGCTACTATTTAAAATAGGTTCATAAACCGGTTTTGCATTATGCCCGCCATGGCGGATGCAGACCATGTATTAACCACAGAAAGGAAGGTTTGTATGTCGGATAAAAAGAAGACGATTCCGAGTATCGCAGCAGCCCTTCAGGTAGCTTTTTATGCATCGTATCTGGTTCCTGACTATAAGAACATGACTTTGGAAGAGCGTACGAAAAAGGTGGAAGAGGACTATTTCATGGTTCTTAAGATTGCTGATGTGATTTTCGAGCAGGCACGTCATGAAAAGCTGCCCCCTGATCAAAAGCGAATTATCAGTAAATACATTTAAATTTTTTTTAATATTCAGCAGAGGGCGGCTGCATGCCGCCCTCTGCCTGCGATGAGACCCCTGGCGTGTTTTCAAATTATCTCTTCTTTATAGTCGTCTTTTCCCTTTTTTCATTCTCCGAAATCAGCCCAGTGACTGTTATCGGACTGTCAGATATTATTAGCTGCATCCTGATATCTTATGCTCTGTTTTATATGCTCAGCAAGGTGTTTTTTGCACGTTTGGAAAAAAAATATTCGGCAGGCAGGCCTGGTTCGTTTTCCAGCCTCCATGGCAGTCTGATAAACCGCTGTACGATTTCTGCAGTTTTTGCTTATGCATTTTTTATCTACGTGCTGGACATCAAATCTGCTTTCACCGCCGTTCCGTTGCTGGCCCGGAGCGATTTTGTCCAGAGCTTTATAGCGGTCATGCTTTTTTTTGTTTTTCTCGTTATTATCTGGATCTGCGCGTTTCCTTCGTACAGGCATTTTTTCAACACCGGGGCGAGCCTCAGGGGCTATGTCCTTTCACAGGCCAGATTCAACAGCGCGATTATCGCACCATGGATCATATTTTCATTGATTATTGATTGTGCCAGACTGCTGCCTCCTGCCATCAGCTCTCTTCTCACCGACAGCACACTTACCGGGTATGCGTTCATGGCGTGTGTGTTTGTTGCCATGGGAGTTTTTTTTCCGCCGCTCCTTGTCCGGCTGTGGGGTTGCAAGCCCATTGAGCATGGTTATATTCGCAGCCGGCTGACTCAGTTTTGCGCGCAAGCCAAATTTTCATATGCTGAGATTCTGGAATGGAATCTTTTTGACGGCAAGCTCATAACTGCCGGAGTCCTGGGTTTTGTTCCATGGTTTCGCTATCTGCTTATAAGCCCGGCACTGCTTGACCTGCTTGATGAGCAGGAGCTCGAGGCAGTGGTCGCGCATGAAATCGGACATGTGAAAACGGCATCACATGCTCTTTTATGTCTTGTTTGTTCTGGGGTATTCTTTTTTTGCCTATGTGTTTTTTTCATCAATTTTTAATTATCTTCTTTCGCTGGATTTTATTTTTAACCTTGTCATAACTGCAGATGGCAGGCCCGGCCCGATACTGTCTTTCCTTTGCATACTGATTCTTCTGGGCTTTTTGCTTGTTTATTTCCGGCTGCTTTTCGGCCTTTTTTCACGCAACTTTGAGCGGCAGGCCGACGGCTATTCCTGCATGTACACAGGCTCAGGCAATGGCATTATTGAGTCGCTGGAAAAAATTGCTTTAGCCGGCTCTCAAAGCAGAAGCGCACCTAACTGGCACCATTTTACCATACGGGAGCGCATCGATTTCATGCGCAGATGCTCTGCCGACAGCGGCCTAATTAAAAAGCATGACCTCCGTGTCAAGCGACTGATTGCATCATATTGCGCTGTTCTTCTGCTGACTGCAGGTGCGCTATTCATGTCAGGTGGCTCGTTTACGGGCAGCTCGGATTTTTCGGTCCTGCAGAAAATAACCGAGCGGCGCGTTAAGTCAGATCCAAACAATCCGCTGCTTTATTTTCTGCTGGGTAATCTGTATTTTGAAAAAGAGGACTACGGCCGCGCTGAAATTTCATATCTTGCTTCGCTCAGACTTTCGCCCGGCAATGCTGAAGCACTCAATAATCTTGCCTGGCTGTATGCAACCGCAAAGGATCAATTATGGCGCAACGCCTCCAAAGCGCTCATGTTTGCCCGGAAGGCTGCGGAGCTCGATCCCAAACCGCATATCCTTGACACCCTGGCAGAGAGCTATTTTGTTAATGGTGATTTTCAGCATGCCCTTGAGATAATTGATGAAGCCCTTGCCCAGGACCCTGTCGACAGGCTGTATTTCGAAAAACAGCGGATTAAATTTCAGGAGCATATTGATACGAAAAGCGCTGACCCATCGGTCGAAGACGATGCATCAGATCAGGGCTCTGCCGGCGTTCCGATTTAGCTGCACAAGAAAAGTACAGTTTCTAATCGAATACCTGTTTGAGCCATCTAAAAGCAGGTTTGAGACTTTTTTTAATAAGTTCCTGTCTGAGAAGTTCCCCGGCAGGCTTTCCCTGTTCCATGACATTTTCTATTTTACCGAAATCAAGCATCCTGACATCGTAGAGTTCGGGGCATATATAAATGTCGGGCTTGAGGCGCTTCATTTTTTCATTAAGAACAGCTGTCTGCATTATTTCGAAAGTGCCCATAACCGATTCCAGGGCATTGGGAACTTTGTGCTTTTCCGGAATTCTTACTTTGCTGACATTCACCGCTATGGTTAAGTCTACTTTGCCTAGGAGCAGATCATAGGGCACCATATTTACTGTTCCACCGTCGACAAGCACATGCCCACCAAGCACGACTTGTGAAAATACGCCGGGAACAGCCATGCTTGCCTGAAGTGCAGGCAGCAAAGGGCCTTTTTTAAAAACAACCTCCTCTCCCTTCCAGAAATCCCCTGCAACGGCCAGCAGGGGAATTTGTAAATCCTCAAACCTGCGCTCTTTGATTTCGCTGAACAGATACTCTATGAAACCCTGCGCATTGATAAGGCCGCCGCGTGAGAAATTTGCCTTAAAAACAGATGCCCACTTCAGCAGGTTTGCTTTCTTTCCGATTACATCCCGCAGGCTGTCATTGCGAAGGATGACATGGCCCAGAACTTTTTCCCTGATCTGCCTACCGGGCATGCCTGAGGCATAGAGGGCGCCTACAATTGCTCCCATGCTTGTACCGGCAATTAATTTGGGTTTAATCCCCATCTCGTCGAGCATTTCAAGAACCGGTATATGGGCAAGGGCGCGCACACCGCCGCCGCCAAGAGCTATTCCTATATTCATATTAAATATCCCGAATAGTAATATTTGCGCTGCAGATAAATCTCTATTGCGAGGGTGTTTTTTCGTTTTGCATAGAGCATGTCAGCCTTTTTGCATCACGCGGCTAGTTTGGCCGGTGTGCGACCCAAATGGTGTGTCGCCCTCCCTTGCAGCCGTTCCGCGCGGCAACGTTTTTTTTCTGCACCTCGAATCCCGCTTTTCTGAGCTTCTTGCTAAATGCGCTGTCGGGTGCTGCTGACCACACGGTCAAAATCCCCTGAGATCGCAAGGCCATGTAGATAACCGAAAGGCCTATATCGCTGTACAGCCAGGTATTGCTTTTCTGCGTCATGCTGTCAGGGCTGTTGTCGACATCAAGCATAATGGCATCAAAGCCGCCCTGCTCGTTTTTGAGAAGGATGCAGACATCATGCTCCTGCACATCAACGCGGCTATCCTGCAGAGGATGGCCGGCCAGGTGCCCAAGAAAGCTTCTGTTCCACTGAACCACCGCCGGCACCAGTTCGGCAACAATCACCGTAGCATCCTTGCGCAGGATTGCCAGAGCAGCGGCAAGCGTGTACCCAAGGCCGAGCCCCCCAACAAGCACCCTGGCTTTAGGGCTACGGGCAATGGGCATGCACGCAAGCTCTGCCAGTACGTCCTCAGATCCATGCATGCGGCTGTTCATAAGTTCTTTTCCATCAAAAGAGATAAAGAAATCATCGCCCCGCTGGTACAGCTGCAGCTTTCCTTCTTTATCGGGTGTCTGCGCATTGTCAAGAAGTTTTCTTGGTATCATAGCTGCCTCAGTTAAGTTCGAACGCTGGGGAATTATCTGTAATTAGTGTTGGAAAGTGTAAAAAT
>CAVRBJ010000006.1:0-12248 GCA_963718965.1 uncultured delta proteobacterium
TTTAAGAGCCGTAATGTGGAGTTTTTGGCACCAAAGAGGGGAACAAGATATTGTGATTAAGCTTTCAGAGTCGGGCATAATGCTCAAAACAATTGCCCAATATTTTGCGGCAAACTTTGTATTGACACATAACAGCCCTCATTTTATAGTTTGCCTATAACAAAGCAAGTTCCTATCAATCGATTACGGGTTACAAGAAATGGTTTTCATCCGGGCGAGGTCATTTTTTTTCCTGCCCCCCCGCCCCTCGATCCCTGAAACACAAAGGAAAAAAAGATGAAAATACAAAAAGGGTGGAACCTGCCGGTGCTGGTTGCTGTAGTTGCCATGATTCTTCCAGCATTTGCCGGGGCATACCCGGCGGAAGTGGCGCGCACCGGTCAGACTAAATGCTATGTGGATAACGGCACTGAGATAGCCTGCGCGGGCACGGGGCAGGATGGAGAAATTCAGGCCGGTGTCTCCTGGCCAGATCCGCGGTTTATCGATAATGGCGACGGCACGGTGAAGGACAGCCTCACGGGCCTTGTGTGGGCTCAGAATGCAAACCTCCCGAACGGGTCTATGACCTGGCTGTCAGCTCTGCAGTATGTGGCAGGCATGAATGCGGGAACAAATCCGAATCTGGGCCATACAGACTGGCGCCTGCCCAATATAAACGAGCTTGAAAGCCTCGTGGATTCGGGATTTTACAGACCCGCCCTGCCGCACAATCATCCCTTCACGAATGTGAAGTCGAAACTGTACTGGTCGTCTACAACCTGCGATTACTATGCTGAAGGCGCGTGGTTCGTGAACATGTACGACGGCGCAGTCGTCTCGTTTTATTACGTCGGCTACGGCAGTAAGACGGCCAGCAGCAATTATGTCTGGCCGGTACGCTCCGGAGAGTGCGGGGCATCGAATAATTCAGTAATTTGCCTTCCAAAGACGGGGCAAACCAATTGTTATGACAGTTCGGGTAATTTTACAACATGCGCCGGCACAGGGCAGGATGGAGAGTTTCAAAAAGGTGTCGCGTGGCCAGATCCGCGGTTTATTGATAATGGCGACGGCACGGTAACGGACGGGCTCACGGGCCTTGAATGGATAAAAGATCTCAATTATGAGCGTACTACCTGGCAGGGAGCGCTCGACTCGGTAAAAACGTTCACAACCGGTGGCCATACCGACTGGCGCCTGCCCAACAGACGGGAACTGCGCAGTCTTATCAACTATGGCAAGTCCAGGCCGGCCCTTTTGCTGAATTATCCCTTTACGTATCTTGAACGGTCGGAGCCTTCTGGACGTCTACGTCCCGCGCTAATGATCCGCGCGGCGCCTGGATCATTGGCATTGACGGTGGCTTAGCCTATATTGGCTCTAAGGGCTCTAATCCGGACATAGACTATAACAGTTTTTGGCCCGTGCGTTCTGGCCATGTGGACAATTCGACCAGTACAACAACCACGACGATGCCAGGGTCAACGACCACGACAATTGCTACAACCACAACAACAGTTCCCGGCAAGCCATGCCCCGCCAAAAATGTTCTTGGCGAGAAAAACCCGAAGCTTGAAAATCTGCGTGATTTCCGTGATAGCAATCTTGCTCAAAGCACCATCGGTAGAAAAATTATTCAAATCTATTACAACAATGCCGCCGGCATCAATGCCGCCCTTGACCGCAGCCCTGCTTTGCAGGCAGCAGCCAAAATGGCGCTTGAGGCAGTCGCGCTGGCCGTTGAAAAACGGAAATGAAAGACCGAAGCCTAAAAGTATGCCTGACAACACGCTGAATTTTTCTGCATATATGGTTGCAGGTGCAGGGTTCGGCAAACCGTATTGATGATGTTTTTTTAATGTTGGTTATATGAAAACATTGCAAAAAATTTGCCTGGGAATTGTGGTACTTGGGTTGGTGACGGCAGGGACTGGCTGCAAAAAGCCGGAACCGCTGCAGTTGAAGCGGAGCCGTATATTCCTGCTCGGGAGGATCCTGGCGAACAAGACCTGCGACGTGCGCCTGATATGGCGGGCCGGGCCGAATGATCCGCCGCCGGTCGCGGTGACGGCTGATTTGAGCCAGATCGGCGGTGATGCGGCGCAGCCGCTCACAGAAGGCGACAGCGGCACATGGCGCTGGGCAGGGCAGGTAACGCCTGCGGCATCCGGCGAAAAGACGGTGCGCGTCACCGCCCTTGATGCCGGGGATGCCTCATACCTCAGCGATAAAACGGTACAGGTGTATGATACGGCAAAAGCCATTGCAATTGCCGGTGGCGCAACCCAAAGTCTTGCTTTGAAAGCTGACGGCACTGTAGTTGAATGGCAAGATAACGCTACGTATGCAATATATTTTCCACCCGAAGGCCTTACTGATGTTACAGCCATATCCTCGTTTGGAGATCATGACCTTGCCCTGCAGGCAGATGGCACCGTAATTTCCTGGGGGCTGCAGTCTGAACAGGATTTGATCGGCGATGTTCCGGCGGGCCTCTCCGACGTGGTAGCCATAGCCGCGGGAGGTGTGTTTAACCTTGCGCTGAAAGCCGATGGAACAGTCGTGGAATGGGGTATTGACACGGCAAGTTATTATTATCCCAGCGGTCTGCTGGACGTTCCTGATGATCTTTCCGACGTAATAGCAATAACCGCGGGCCAGGACTTCGCCCTTGCGCTGAAAGCCGACGGAACGGTAATTTTGTGGGGCCTTGACGCCAAGGTGCCCCTTGCCCTTGAAGATGTCGTGGCTATTGACGCGGGGGGATATACTTTTCTTGCCTTGAAGTCGGACGGCACAGTTTCGTTCGGAACTAACGCTGGGGACAAACTGAATTTGCCCCGTAGAACCGGTGCATTAAAAGCAAAGGCTGTTGCCGCAGGAATGAGCCACTGGATGGCCCTGCGTGAAAACGGCACAGTCATGATATGGTGGACTGCGTATGTATACATCCCTCTAAACATCTATTATGTCAGTGATGAGAGACTGGAAAATATCATTGCCATTGGGGAGGGAAAGGGGAGTCTGTATACCAGCATGGCCCTTACCAGTAGTGGAAGCGTGCTTTCATGGGTTGAGCTTTGGAACGGGCGGAATGAACTTATCGTGCCGGAAGAATTGAAATGATGCAGGCAGGGAGTTTATGAATTATGAGGCTGGTGCAAACGGGCTGTAACATTTTTTCTGGGCGAAGCTATATGAACAAAGCCATGGTTCTTGTTTTTTTTGCAGTTCTGTTTCCTGTCGCAGTTTATGCGGAGCAGAAAACGCTGTACGATATCAGCGAAAACACGCTTTTTCTTGTGGAGGCCTATACAGCATGCGCGGACCGGGAAAACGTCTGCACCAGGGAAGAAGCGCATGCCATAAAGGCGGGCATGGAAAATTGTTTTCGCGATTTTGTCCTGCTTGTGAAATCGGGCAGTCGCTCTCAGCTGATGCTCACACCCGATCAGGCCAAAGCGCTGAGCTTACGTGCAAGGGCTGTGCGGGATCAGCTCAGTCACAGCGAAAACGCCAATGAGGTCTGTAATGCATCAATTTATTTTTTTTCAAATTTTATTGGGAATTTACAGTATGTAGCGGAATTTATTAACCCGATTCTTATTCCAATTCTCATTGGTTTTCTTGGTCCTGTGCAGTTTATTCTCTCATTTATATATTATGTGAGTTTAACCGCCTGGTATCTTCTGCTGACAATTGTTTTATCCCCCACATGCTTTTTCTGGTGGTTGTGAATGGAACCGGGCTAGTAGAGCAGGTAAAAGCATTTCAGTGGTTCTATGCATGAAAACATTGCAATAATTTGCATGGCAGTCGTAGCGCCGGGACTACTGATGACAGCCCCGTGCTGATGGCAGGTGTCAAGAAGATGCTTGAAGCAATTGCGTCAATGATGTGGAAAAATTAAAACTGAGACCGAGGAATCAAAAAGGCCTTACTGCTACATCTAGTGGTCAGGCTTTTTCTCTAAAAATTCAACATTACGTGTCAAAGCAACCCCTCGCCTTTCTTTAAAACATATTCTACATTACAAACAGTAACCTTGTAAGGTCATAGCGTCAGGACCTTACGTATATTCATTAACGTCATGCATGAAGGGAGCTGTATTATGAAAGTATCACAGGCAGGAAAATGTTTTATTGATTACCACAGGTTAAATTCCAAAAAAAAACACGCTCGTAAATTATGAGGCCCTGTTGTCAAAATTCCTTATAGGATTCGGCGACAGGGAATTAGGCACTATTACCTCAGAAGAGATTTTGTTTTTTTTAACCCACCAGAGCAATAGCAAAAAGCAATCAACAAAAAGATTACGTTATACCCTCCTTAAATCCTTCTTCAATTTCATTGAAAATACGATCGATAGCAAAATACAAAATCCTTGTAATACCCCGTTATTAAAAAAAATGTTCAGGATAAGACAGACTGTCCAATGGTCAATCCTGGAAAAGGAATCAGTTGATGAAATGATATTCAAAACAGTGCGCCCAAGAAACCGACTTTTGTTGGAACTCATGGCCCGTGGCGGTATGAGAATAGGTGAAGTGTTAAAAATAAGGGCAAAAGATATTGAGGAGCGAAAAATCATCCTGCATGAACCTAAAAGCGGCAAAGAAACTGAAGGGGTATTCATTCCGCAAAAAATAGCTGACCGCCTGAAGGACTATATTCGCAACGAGGGCATCAAGGCAGATCAGAGGGTTTTTCCGTTAGTGTATGCAGGAGCAAGAGCAGTTGTGCGCGAGGCTGGCAAACTGGCAGGAATTACGCTTACTCCTCATGACTGAGACGGCATGCTGCAACATTTGCTTCACGATCAGGAACACCATTAGAAATTGTAAGCAAAGTTATTTTAAGGCATTCAAACTTGGCGACAACGCAACGATATTTGGGCAAGGTCAGTGATGCAGAAGCAGTACGATGGATTGAGCATCTTTATGGCTAAGAAGCAAGGGCCAGGGGCGGCTGTGTTATTGCCTTTGCCCCTGGCCCATAGATAGCGCAAAATATGCATATTGTTTCTGGTGAGTTATAAACTTTCTAGGCATCCATAGCTGCATTAAATTAATCTAATCCTGTTTTAACCATTTTTTAATTATTCACATGCTAAATTTAAAACAGAATACAGAGAGAAATTGAGCAGCAAGAAAACCGTTCTTTAAACTGATAGTGCAGGGAGTATGTTTCCTCCCCCCTTTTACATGCTCCCTGCACGGATCAGAAACTTAGAGTGAAGGGATGTTTCAGAGTTGTAGAGGTTCTAAATTTACGGGGTGTAGAACCCCCTTTTTTCATACTCCCTGAACAAATCAGTAACTAAGAAGAAAGGCTTATTGCAGGTAGTAAGAAGTACAGATTTCCTCATAAATATGCAGGGAGAGTGTTCCCCCCCCCCTTCTCATTCTCCCTGCATACCTCCTCCTTCAAGATATTTTCACCTTCCGAAAAATTCATACAAATACATATTCAATTCGTGCTTCTTAACCGGCTTTTATAGCAGTTAAATTTATTGCATGTTACGTTTGGTAATCATGAATTTTCAGGGTTTTTATTTGTCCAGTTAGAGAGCCGTAGTGTGGATTTTTTGACAGCAACTTAAGACGACAAGATATTGCGATAGGTAGTATTTAATGTCAGGATTCACGCCCCACTCCCGCCGCGAGTTGAATTGTCCGCTTTCTTTGTCTTACCAATGGATTTTTTGTTGTTTTTACAAAATAGTTCTATTCATAAAAAAAACGTGAAATATTTTTTTTATATGCTTAAATTAACATTATAGCCATTATCAATCAAAAGCGGGAATGATGGTTCTTGATTTTGTTACTTGAAAAATATCTGATTTCCCTCTCTTGCAGTTCCCAATATAAATTTAATAGTTATACCAACACAATCTTCTGTTACAGGCACTGTTGCCTGCTGCCATGCTGTTGCTTAAAATGAGAAGATAAACATTTTATTAAAGAAGGGGGTTCTATGCATTTCAGAAAATCGCTATTAGTGCCGTTCTTAATAGGTTTTATTTTTTTGTCATCGTCGGCCTTTGCAGCATATATCGACAATGGCGATGGCACTGTCACCGACACTGGCACGGGCCTCATGTGGCAGAAGGTCGCGCCGACGGGCACCTATATCTGGGCGGGTGCCCTTGTATACTGCGAAAATCTGATACTCAACAATGACGATGAGTGGACAAGCGGTACGGCCAATGCCTCCGGCGCCAAATACAGCGACTGGCGCCTGCCCACGGCAAAAGAGCTGGCATCTCTTGTTGACACCACCCAGCACAATCCGGCCATAAACACGGCATTTTTCCCAGGCACGGTGGCGTGGGAGCACTGGTCTTCAACCACGCATGCAATTAATTTCAACGTTGCGTGGTACGTGAATTTCCACGGCGGCTTCGTGTACCCCAACCTTAAGATTTACGACCGTAACGTTCGCGCGGTGCGTTCAGGACAATCCGGGTCATTTGATAATTTGACTCTGTGGCCCGTACCTGATACCGGGCAGACAACCTGCTATGATGGTACCGTCTCTATCACCTGCCCAGATCCGGGGGAGGCGTTTTACGGGCAGGATGCAAGCTACAGCATCAATACCCCGGCATATGCCAAATTTGATGCGGGCTGCACACCACTTCCCGACAATGCCACCACCTGGGCCATGGTGCGCGACGAGGTGACGGGGCTTATCTGGGAAAACAAAACCGATGACGGCTCCATCCACGATAAGGATAATACCTATACCTGGTATGATAATAATTCCGCCACCAATGGCGGCTATGCAGGTACGCCGGGTGATGGCACAGACACTATGGATTTTATCCGGGCCCTGAACACCGCCAACTACGGGGGGTTCTCAGACTGGCGCATGCCAACCGAAAAAGAGCTGCAATCAATTGTTGATTATGGCCATTATAATCAGTCCATAAATAACACGTATTTTCCCAATACGGGGGCTTCCTATTACTGGTCGTCGACTACAAACGTTGACGATTTAGGCTACGCATGGAGTGTGGATTTTTCCCTTGGCTACTACGTCTACTCCAACAGTAAGGCGAACAGTCGCTATGCCCGCGCGGTGCGCGGGCCAGTTACTATGGTTATTGCAAAAACAGGCGCCGGTGCGGGCACGGTGACCAGCGCCGACAGCAAGATAGACTGCGGCAGCGATTGCAGTGCAACATATCCAAGCTGCTCTGAGGTGGCGCTTACGGCGATGGCTGCTTCGGGTTCAACCTTTGCGGGCTGGAGCGGCGGCGAGTGCTCGGGCACGGGAAGCTGCACAGTGACCATGAATGAAAATCTGACGGTAACGGCAACCTTCGATTTAATCCCCACGACCACGACAACGGCGGCCGTGACTACAACCACGACAACCATTGGCGGCACGACGACCACGACAACGGTTTCCGGCAAGCCATGCCCGGCGAAGAAAGCTCTTGGCGAGAACAATCCCAACCTTGATAACCTGCGCGATTTCCGCGACAGCAAACTTGCTCAAAGCGCCGTGGGCCGCAAAGTCATTCAAATCTATTACAACAATGCCGACAGCATAAATGCCGCCTTAGAGCGCAGCCCTGCCCTGAGGGCAGCAACAAGACGAGTGCTTGAAACAATTGCACCGATGGTCGGGAAGAATTAAAACTGGAACTGAGGCGAAATCCTTTTGAAGAAAATAGGGCCTGGCCACTGCATATTGTGGTCAGGCCTTTTCTCTAAAAAGTCCACCTTACGTGTCAAAGCAACCCCTCGCCTTTCTTTAAAACATATTCTACATTACAAACAGTAACCTTGTAAGGTCATAGCATCAGGACCTTACGTATATTCATTAACGTCATGCATGAAGGGAGCTGTATTATGAAAGTATCACAGGCAGGAAAATGTTTTATTGATTACCACAGGTTAAATTCCAAAAAAAAACACGCTCGTAAATTATGAGGCCCTGTTGTCAAAATTCCTTATAGGATTCGGCGACAGGGAATTAGGCACTATTACCTCAGAAGAGATTTTGTTTTTTTTAACCCACCAGAGCAATAGCAAAAAGCAATCAACAAAAAGATTACGTTATACCCTCCTTAAATCCTTCTTCAATTTCATTGAAAATACGATCGATAGCAAAATACAAAATCCTTGTAATACCCCGTTATTAAAAAAAATGTTCAGGATAAGACAGACTGTCCAATGGTCAATCCTGGAAAAGGAATCAGTTGATGAAATGATATTCAAAACAGTGCGCCCAAGAAACCGACTTTTGTTGGAACTCATGGCCCGTGGCGGTATGAGAATAGGTGAAGTGTTAAAAGTAAGGGCAAAAGATATTGAGGAGCGAAAAATCATCCTGCATGAACCTAAAAGCGGCAAAGAAACTGAATGGGTATTCATTCCGCAAAAAATAGCTGACCGCCTGAAGGACTATATTCGCAACGAGGGCATCAAGGCTGATCAGAGGGTTTTTCCGTTAGTGTATGCAGGAGCAAGAGCAGTTGTGCGCGAGGCTGGCAAACTGGCAGGAATTACGCTTACTCCTCATGATCTGAGACGGCATGCTGCAACATTTGCTTCACGATCAGGAACACCATTAGAAATTGTAAGCAAAGTTATTTTAAGGCATTCAAACTTGGCGACAACGCAACGATATTTGGGCAAGGTCAGTGATGCAGAAGCAGTACGATGGATTGAGCATCTTTATGGCTAAGAAGCAAGGGCCAGGGGCGGCTGTGTTATTGCCTTTGCCCCTAGCCCATAGATAGCGCAAAATATGCATATTGTTTCTGGTGAGTTATAAACTTTCTAGGCATCCATAGCTGCATTAAATTAATCTAATCCTGTTTTAACCATTTTTTAATTATTCACATGCTAAATTTAAAACAGAATACAGAGAGAAATTGAGCAGCAAGAAAACCGTTCTTTAAACTGATAGTGCAGGGAGTATGTTTCCTCCCCCCTTTTACATGCTCCCTGCACAGATCAGAAACTTAGAGTGAAGGGATGTTTCAGAGTTGTAGAGGTTCTAAATTTACGGGGTGTAGAACCCCCTTTTTTCATACTCCCTGAACAAATCAGTAACTAAGAAGAAAGGCTTATTGCAGGTAGTAAGAAGTACAGATTTCCTCATAAATATGCAGGGAGAGTGTTCCCCCCCCCTTCTCATTCTCCCTGCATACCTCCTCCTTCAAGATATTTTCACCTTCCGAAAAATTCATACAAATACATATTCAATTCGTGCTTCTTAACCGGCTTTTATAGCAGTTAAATTTATTGCATGTTACGTTTGGTAATCATGAATTTTCGGGGTTTTTATTTGTCCAGTTAGAGAGCCGTAGTATGGAGTTTAGAGAGTATCAGTCAACCACAATATATTGTTATAGCGTTCAGAGTCAGATGGCACGCCTGTCCCCTTCTCTTGTTAATTCGTATAAATACTCATAGCAACTGAGTATTTATACGCATTGTTTATTTTATAATAATTAGCTATAAGCTATTTATATAAATAGAACTTTAAAAAAACTTTTAAAGGAGGAGGGGTTCTATGCAGTTCAAAAAATCTATTTTCCTGCTGTTTTCGTGATAGGCTGTCTGCTCATCTGCTCATCGGCCTTTGCATTGCAATCAGGGGATTTTACCTACACAGTAACCAACACACGTCACAATTACGGCTATACCGGTGAAGGCGGAGCTGTTGTAATTCCGATACCCTATCTGGCATGACGGTAATAAGTATTGGGAGGAATGCGTTTTATAACAAATCAAGCATTACTAGCATATATATCCCTGGCAGCGTTACGAGCATCGGGGATCAAGCATTTTATGGCTGCACAGGTTTGACAAGTTTGACCGGAATGCACGACGTAACGAGCATCGGAGCTTATGCGTTTAAAAATTGCAGCGGGCTGACCAGCATTACCATCCCCAGCAGCGTTACGAGCATCGGGTCTCATGTGTTCTATGCATGCAGTGGTTTGCAAAGTGTCTTGATCCCCGACAGCGTTACGAGCATTGGGGATAATGCGTTAATCAATGCATCGGATTGACCAGCATTAGCATTCCAGACAGCGTTACAAGCATCGGAGATAGTGCGTTTAATTACTGCACAGGTTTGACCAGCATCACCATACCGGCCAGTGTTACGAGCATTGGGGTCTGCGTTTGAACACTGCACGGGATTGACCAGTTTGACCATAATGGACGGTGTTACGAGCATTGATGGGGTTTTGGTTGCACGGGTTTGACCAGCGTGACCATTCCGAACAGCGTTACAAGCATAGGGGATGGTGCGTTTTATGGCTGTACAGGCTTAACGAGCGTGACCATAATGAACGGCGTTACAAGCATCGGGACTCTAGCGTTTTATGGTTGCACCGGGTTGACCAGCATTACCATACCGAGCAGCGTTACGAGCATCGGAGCTTATGCGTTTTAGAGTTGCACCGGTTTGACCAGCATTACCATCCCGGCAGCGTTACGAGCATCGAGGCTAATGCGTTTAAAAATTGCAGTGGTTTAACCAGCATTACCATACCGGCCAGCGTTACGAACATTGGAGCGTCTGCGTTTTATGATGCGCGGTTTGGCCTCCGCATATTTTTACGGGAATGCACCTGTGATGGGGTCTTTGTTTTTGATTACTGCTCAAGCGGCTTTATCGTATACTATCTTGCTGAAGCCACAGGATTTACCAATCCGTGGCAGGGCTATCCTACCGCGGTTTTTAGTCCTTCTTCTAGCGACCACCACGCAACCTTCAACTACTACGAAGCTATAGTCGCACCATATATCGACAATGGTGACGGCACGGTCACTGACACCGGAACGGGCCTCATGTGGCAGCAGGCAACAGCGCACCTCTCACAGGCCCCCCCCCCTATGATACAATAGTACTGGGCCACTGCCTACTGTGACAATTTATCTCTTGCCACCTATGGTGACTGGCGCCTGCCCACGGCGGATGAACTTACGTCTCTTATCGACAAAAGCCGGGTAAATCCGTGTATAAACACCACCTATTTCCCCGATACACAATCCTCATTTTATTGGTCGTCAACCAGGGGAACTATGCAAGCGTACGGTCGTTGATTTCGACACCGGCGGGGCTATATGGTACAATAGTAGTTGAGGGCCGATAAGAATTTGAATTTTACGTTCGCGCAGTTCGGCGGCAGGCATGGCACTTTATAATGTGGTCATTGCAAAATCGGGCACGGGTAACGGCACGGTGAGCAGCGAAACGGTAAAATAGACTGCGGCGGCGACTGTAATGAAGAATATAGACAAGGCACGGTGGTCACCCTTACGGCAACGGCATCTTCGGGCTCTATGTTTACCGGCTGGAGCGGTGGTGGTTGCTCGGCACGAGTGCATGCACCATGACTGTGTATGGGCTTTTACAGTTACGGCAAACTTTAATTTACCAAAGTGACACCGACGGCGACGGCATTCCTGATGCCTCAGACAACTGCCCCGCCATTGCCAATCCCCTGCAGCTTGATGCCAACGGCAACGGCGTAGGCGATGTGTGCGACCCGTCACCCGGCTGCGGCACAGGCTGCGGCCAGCCGGTATGCGAGGGGCAGGTTGATACGGACGGAGACGGTTGGGCTGATGCCTTTGACAACTGCCCGACCGTCTGCAATATGCATCAGCGCGATGCCAATGGTAACGGCATAGGGGATGTATGCGACCCAGACCCCGGCTGCGGGGGCGAAGGGCAGCCTGCCTGCGAGCAGTCATGCGATACGGATAATGACGGCATTTTAAATGCTTTGATAACTGCCCGAATGTCTACAATCCCCAGCAGCTTGATGCCAATGGTAATGGCACAGGGGATTGCTGCGACCCAACACCCGGCTGCGGCGGCTGCGGGCAGCCTGAGTGCGAGGCAGTTTGCACGAACCCGTAAAACACGGTATTCGCTAATTAATCTTTCAATGTATAAAAAAGGCCTGACTACTACATATAGTGGTCAGGCCTTTTCTCTAAAAAGTCCACACTACGTGTCAGCGTCTTGACAGCAGTACGATACCAGATTTATTCCATGATACTTCTGGTAATATTGAATTTCTCCTCTTTAAGGATACTATATACCAGTGGTCATGAGACTCAAGCATTGTTCCAGAATCATGAATAAAAATGCCCGCAATCTCTTTATGAAATCACGGGCATTTTGGTTGCGCATGGGTTGCGGTTTGCTGTCACATTAGGTAATGTTATGATTTATTTTGACAAGCTAAGTTATTGAAATACCTTTAGTTCCTTTGCTCTATT
>CAVRBJ010000007.1:0-8395 GCA_963718965.1 uncultured delta proteobacterium
GGCTCGCCCGCGGCCCACAAGGCTCACAATAGCCATGTCCTTGTTGACGGAAACGCGGCCCAGATGCTCCAGATCGGCCATGGCTGCGGCAAGGCGGTCGGTTTTTTCAACGGTAACCGAGACATTGACCTCGGAGGTCGAGATCAGGTCGATGACAATGCCGTGCTTTTCAAAAACATTGAACACCTTGGCCATGAAGCCGTAGGCCATGAGCATGCGGTTGGAGTTGATGTTGACGACCGTGATGCCCCGCTTGGCCGTTATTGCCGTAGCGGGCTTTGCCGGAGCATGGCTGTCGGCGTTGGGGTCGACAATGGTGCCGGGCAGCTCGGGCTTGAAGGTGTTTTTGATGCGGATCGGTATGCCCGCCCGCACGACCTGCTCCATGGTGAACGGGTGAATAACCTCGGAGCCGTAGTAGGTGAGCTCGGCTGCCTCTTCGGGCGTGATGGCCGGCAGCACCACGGCATCCGGCACTTTGCGCGGGTCGGCGGAGAAGACGCCATCGACTTCTTTCCATATCTGCAGCTCCCGTGCGCCGATGGCTGCCGCGGCAAGGGCTGCGGTCAGGTCGGTATAGCCCCGGCCGATGCTGTTGATGATGCCGCCGGGCACAAAACCGAAATAGCCCGTGAGCACGGCCACTTTGCGGCCGCAGGCCTTGATGCGGCTGCGCAGCTGCGCCTGCGTATAGGCGTAGAAATCCTGGTCCGCCTCCTTGAATTCTTTTTCGATGATCAGGGAGAGGTCGACGAATTCGGCATCGATGCCCATGCTGTTGAGCAGGCCCGCGAAAATACAGGCCGAGAGCTTCTCGCCCATGCCGATGATGACATCCTGCGACCGCGTGCGACATTTCGCCGATGACGCTGATGGCGCCGAGAAACGATTTCAGGCCCCGCAGCTCCTCTTTGATTTGCTCGGTGACCTGCTCATGCAGCTCTCCGGTCATGAGCTCGTTGATGGCTTCAAGGTGATGCTCTTCGATGGAGTCGATGATGCCGTGGAAGTCCTTTTTTGCAAGGGCCGCGTCGGCTGCTTCGATAAGCTTGCTCGTGGTGCCTTCGGCTTTCACATAGCTGCTCATGGCAGACAGGGCCAGCACGACCCGGTCGCTTTTCAGGCTGTCTTTAACAATCTCTGCAACCCCGCGCATGCGGTCGGCCTTGCCAAGGCTCGTGCCGCCGAATTTCTGAACAATGTACTTCATGAGGCTCCTTTCCGACTGTTTTAAAAAATAGATTTAACTATATAAGTTTACGGGGTTTTTTTGCAAGCTAATTTTTTGTGCGAGAGCAGTCATTCTGCACTTTGCAATCAGGGCCTGCCTTTTCTCTCAGGGGAAGGTTTAATTTGTTTACATTTAGTATTCTAATATTTTGATTTTATCTCTATCGCGTGTTATTAGTAGTACAATTATACTATATTCATCAACAGGAGGTGTTTCATGAGACTTAAAGGTAAAACAGCACTGGTTACGGGAGCGGCAGGGTGTATCGGTTTTGCAACGGCACAGCGCTTTGCCGGGGAAGGCGCTGTGGTCATCCTGGCGATATCAACCGGGAAGCCTGCGCTGAGCGGGTGAAGCAGATTGCAGCTGCCGGCGGCACAGCCGATATGGCCATTGCAGACCTGGGCAAAGAAGCCGAGGTTGTGGCAATGTTTGAAGACATACAGAAAAACCATAAGCGCCTCGACATACTCGTGAACATTGCCGGCGGCGACTATGAGCCCATGACCGGCCTTGAAGATGTCACCGATGAGGGCATCAACCGCAATATCGATGCTAACCTCAAGTCCTGCATTTTCTGCTGCCGCGAGGCTTCGAAAATGATGATGGCAGCAGGAGTACGGCAAGATCGTCAACATGTCATCCATCATGTACCGCGGAACCACATCGCCCATGCAGTACACCTATTCGGCTTCAAAGGGTGCGGTTTTTGCTTTCACCCGCGGACTTGCCATGAATCTCGGCATGTTCAATATAAATGTAAATGCCATTGCCCCGGCCCTTATCGAGGTTGAGGCCCTGAAGCGGGGCATGGGTAAGGAGATGTGGGAGTCGGTGAAGGAGGACTGCAAGTCGCGCTATCCGATCGGACGGGTCGGCCAGCCCGCAGATGTGGCAAATTTGCGCTTTTTCTCGTCTCCGAGGAATCATCCTTTATTACCGGCCAGGTGATTGAGCTCACCGGCGGCATACGGCTGTAAATGTAAAGATTCTGTAGGCATTTAGGCTGTAGCAGGGGCAAAAAAGGCGACAGACAGAAAGAAGCCGGTCTGCCGCAGCGTGCAGAATGTAGAATCTGAACCCTGAAACCTGAACAGGTGCTTTCAATGAATGATTTAATAACCACTTAAGGAGGAT
The DNA here is from genome assembly GCA_963718965.1 of uncultured delta proteobacterium. Classification (GTDB taxonomy): domain Bacteria; phylum Desulfobacterota; class WTBG01; order CAIYCZ01; family CAIRTM01; genus CAIWCT01. The sequence goes on from CAVRBJ010000007.1 coordinate 2,369, forward strand.
CTACAATGAATCTCAAGGATAAAGTCGCAATCATCACTGGAGCAAGCAAGGGCATCGGGAAGGCAATGGCATCTATTCTTGCTGACGAGGGTTGTCATATCGTATGCGCTGCGCGCTCTGTTGATAAGCTTGAGCAGGTGGTAGCAGGTATTCGCGCAAAGGGGCGCAAAGCCCTGGCCGTGGGCACGGATGTGAGCGACCGGCAGTCGGTGCAGCGCATGGTTGACGCAGCAATGGCGGAGTTCGGCAGGATTGATATTCTCATAAACAATGCCGGCGGACCTCTTGCCGGCATTCCCGGCATGGCGCGGCCCGTGAATCGACTCAAATGAGTTTTTTGACGTGATGGAGAAAATGACGTTCATCAATATTGACGATAAAGACTGGGACCTGATTTTTAATATAAACTTTTACGGCGCGGTATATGCAACAAAGGCAGTGCTTCCTATTATGATGAAGCAGGGGGCGGGGCACATTATCAATACAGTTCAAAGGCGGGAAAGATAAAAGCCGATATCGTGCCCGGCATGATAGCCTATGCAACTGCCAAAGGCGCACTGTCGCGCTTTACGGAAGCGCTTGCCTACGAGCTGATGTGCGAGGTTTCGCCGATACGGGTCAACGCCATAAGCCCCGGCAATGTTGCCGTTACGATGCATGAGAACCTGCCGCCTGAAGAGCTTGAGGGATACCGCAAACCGGAAGATATAAAGGATATTCTGCTGTTCGTGCTGGATGAGGAAAAGTCGGTAAGCGGCGAAATTTACGGCTCTGAGACTATGAAGACCTGGTATCAGGAGATACAGGAGGGTATTTAGCAGAAAAATCAGTACGGAAAATATTTAGGCCCCGGTCTGGCGCAAGGCTGTTTTAGATGGTATTAATTAAAAAAGCTTATGAATACGCCGGACCCCTGAATTTCTCAGTATGTGGTGTATGCAGCAAGGGACAGTCCGGGACAGGACTGCCCCTTTTTTTAATGATACTTGGCTAATAAACCTGATAGAATGACTCAAACATATGATCCCATCGCGTAACAAGACGACCGCCATCGGTTACGGCCGGCCGCAGAAGGCCGACCCGCAGGGCGCAGTCAGCTATGCCGCTCAGCGCAATGAACAGCGCCTGCGGGAGCTTGAGCAGGAGCTGGCCGGTCGTACAGCCGCAGCTGAATTATCGCACACCAGCAGGGCCATTGTAAACGTCCTGCTGAATACGCCGCAAGATGCCGTCTATGTGTTTGATGCCGATGGCAGAGTGCTTGATCTCAATGAGGCCGCTGCCCTGAGGTTCGGAAAGTCACGAACTGCTGTGGCAGATCACATAATATGGGATTTTTTTCCGCCCCATGTTGCCGGGTTCAGAAAACAGCAGATAGACGGTGTCTTTGCCTCGGGCAATCCCGCGCGTTTCGAGGATGAACGGGACGGCATCTGGAATGACAATATCGTCTACCCGATTGCGCATGCCGACGGACGGGTTGGAAGCGTTGTTGTCGTGGCCCATGACATTACCGAGCGCAGGCTGGCAGAACGCGAGCTGCGCAGGAGCACAAGAATGCTGGAAAACGCGCAGCGCATGGCGCGGGTAGGCAACTGGGATGTTGATCTGACTGTTCGAAATACGCGGTGGTCGGATGAGCTGTACCGGATACTCGGGTATGCTCCAGGTGAAGTAAAGCCAACGGTTGATTTTTTTGCAAACCATATCCACCCTGATGATCTCGATCAATTCCTCAACCGCAGCAAAAAGCATGGTGTGGGCGATTATCATCTTCTCGGGACGCAGGCCGAATACCGGCTGGTTGCCCGCGACGGCGCACAGAAGTGGGTTCTCGGGAACACCGAGGCTGAATATGATGTTGAGGGGAATGTCTGCCGCATCTCCGGCACGGTACAGGATATAACCGAGCGCAGGCAGATGGAAGAGGTGCTGCGGTGCAATGAGGAGAAATTCCGCAGCCTGTTTATGGGATCAGGCGAAGGCATTGTTCTGTATGATCATCACTGGCGGATCATAGGCTGGAACAGGGCCATGGAGCGCATCACCGGCCGGACTGAGCAGGACTTTATCAGCAAATATGCCTGGGACATGGCCTATGAGTTTCTTCCCGAAGACAAGAAAATGCCTGCTGTGCTCGACATGCTCAAAGCGCAGCATGCCTCGTTTTTATCGGACCAGGATTTTGCCGTCGGCGAATTCATGATGTTTGTAGAGGACGGGGCCTTCCGGACAATTTCCTACACGACATTTAAAATCCCGGCTGGCGCCGAATTCATGTATGGCAGCATTTTGCGTGACATAACCGACCGCAAGATGGTAGAGGTTGAGCGTGAGCAGCTGATCGCAGAGCTTACCGATGCCCTTGCTCAGATTAAAACATTGAAGGGCCTGCTGCCCATCTGCTCATCCTGCAAGAAAATCAGGGATGACATGGGGTACTGGAATACGCTGGAACTCTATATCATGGAGCATACCGATGCCGAGTTCACCCATGGCATCTGCCCTGACTGCATCAGGAAGTTTTTCCCGGAAGCCTGTGAGGACGAAGGGCCATGCAACGATGACGCATGAGCCGTGTTAAATTATATCGAATAGATACTGTAAGCTTACAGAGGGGAAAGGAGACAGGTAATGCGTAGAGTTCTCGTATCGCTGGCATGTGCAGCTTTTGTTTTCTGCGGCTCGGCGTGCAAAAAGATTGCATATCCGCCGGGACAGGCCGATACAGGGTATGGCTCCACGGAGCAGTATATATCCGACACCTATACCCGTGCAACCGTCGGCAATGACACCGATGGAACGAAGGCATGGTGTTTCGTTCCCGATACACTCAAAGACACTGCGGCCGCGCCGGCGGTCATTTTCCTGCACGGCTACACTGCCATAGACCCTGAAACGTATTATGGCCACATTGAGCACCTGGTGAAACAGGGCTATATTGTCATCTACCCCGAATACCAGCGCTCCGACGAGAAAGCCTCTACCGAAGATCTTGACCAGACCGTTATGCTGTCACGGGCTGTAGCCTCGGTTGACGCGGCCCTTGCAGTGCTTGGCGATAAGGTCGAGATGCACAACCTTACCGCCTACGGCCATTCGCTGGGCGGGCTTTTTGCTTTCTGCTGGCAGGGAGCAGGCGGCGCAGCGGTCAGACGGATTGTCATGTCGCATGCCAACATGGACCCGTCCACGGGCATACCGGCATTTGTCATCGATCGCCTAACACTCATCGATTACACTGATCCATCCTACGGGCCGGCCATTACCGTGCCGGTTATCATGCTCTGGGGAAACAGCGATACGGACATCGCCCCTTTTTCCCAGCAGCAGGAAGCATACGACCTGCTGGCAAATGCGCCGTCAAAGGTGCTGTATGCCGCTCAGTCGGACAAACATGGGCTCCCGAACCTCAAAGCCGGTCATGCAGCCCCTATATCGATGCTCAATGAACGCTTGGGCTTTGCACAGCAGGATGCCCTTGATTACCGCTACTATTACGCCGCCCTCGACGCCGCCCTTGACGGGCAGGACACGGTGACCTTTGCCATGGGCAACTGGAGTGACGGGACGCCGGTAAAAAAGGTGAAGCGGCTGCTGCCGGAGTAGGGTTTTCTTAAAAGTTGAAATTGTTTTTCACATAACGGGCGCGTCGTTTTGCAGCGATGTAGTCCGTTTTTTTTTGCGCCATGTGACGGGGCTGCAGACCAGAGCATGCGTAATTATTTTGTAGCCGTATTTTCCATGCTCAGTGCGAACGGATAGGGCTTTCGTCATTTCGGCCGAAGGGAGTCCGCAGGTTGCGCATTGCGCATCAATCTTTAAAGATCTCTCCCTTCGGTCGAGATGAAAGAAAAAGAGGACTCTACAGTAAAAAGAAAAATGTTCGAGCAGATTCAGACACTTAAAACAATGAGTTCAACAACCTCCCCGCACCCCTCCTGACCAGGAGGGGCCAAGAAATAATGGCTCCCGGCACAAGGCTGCCATTGCAAAACTCCTCCCCTGGACATGAGATGCCGGGTGGGGTAAATACAAAAAATAAAATCAAGATGTCACAATCTCCAAGCCTGCTATTTTAAGAATTCTGTCAGCCATGTTTGCATAGTGCGTTCCCTTCCAGTACACCCGGCCGCAGGAAGTGCAGGCGGCAAAATGGTCGACAGTGGTAAAGACATAGTCGGGCACACAGCCTGCGGCAGCTTCTTTTGCAAGACCTGAAAGGGGGATATTGCAGCGCAGGCAGAGGGTGAAAGGCCTGATGAAGGTCTTTTACTATGCCGCATGCGGCAATGACCTGCCGCAGCTGTTCTTCCAGAATCATTGCTTGCGAATAGTGACAGCAGAGACGACGGTTGGGGTACTGTTCGGAAAAAAGCGTTTTGGCGGGTAAGGATGATGCGCTGCTGCTCCACGGACGATTGCAAAAGCTGCTGCGGGGTGAGGCAGTCGTGCATACAGCGTGTCGAAGCCCAGCATGCGAAGGCTTTTTGCAAGGCGCCCGAGCATGCTGTCGCAGATAAATCGAAGCGCAGTGTCAGGCATGTTTCCGGTCTCCTTATTGCGAGGGAATACAATGCAGCCTCGTGATGCGAAACGGCTTAGCCGGAAGTTCTTCCTCCAGCCTGCGTGATGAAACCGCACAAAAACATGTAATGATTTAAGTATAGCTTACCCGGTGTTTAGTGTACAAAAAGAAATTACAACTGGCTCAGGAGAGCATGCAGTGTGGTGATCATGGAGGCATCCTTCTGAAAGCGGAAGGATTCAGGCGGTGCTGAAAGAATATAAAAAAAAAGGACGGATGGGCTGATAGCTCATCCGTCCTTAAAGCTGGACTTTTTTGATTTACTTTACTTCCTCAAATTTGTCCTTGGGCGCGCCGCAGATGGGGCAGGTGTCGGGAGGTGTCGGGCCTTCATGAACATAACCGCAGATTTTGCAACGCCATTTTTTCATTTCTGGTCTCCTTGTAGTAGTGTTTAGAGTAGACCCGGCCGGCGCCGGGGGTGTTCACGTTTGTACAGTTCCGACAGCGCCAAGGTAGACGGCTGTCTCGTTCTGTCCGTCGATACCGATAATGTCATTGACCTCGCTGTCAAAAAAAGCGCCGATAGTGCAGCATCCCAGGCCGAGTGCAGTTGCTGCAAGATACAGGTTCTGGCCGATATGTCCCGCATCAAGATAGACGTAGCGGTACGCACGCTCATGGTACTTCCACTTGCTGCGGCCGGCAATGGCTGTCCAGATAAATGTTGCAGCACCGTCGCTGACCATGTCCTGGCCAAGCGCGGCAATGGCAAGGGAGCGGCCGCAATCATCAGGGCGGATGAGTTCCAGGGCCTGCCGGGCAATATTGAGGTGATATATGCCGCAGTCAAGCCCGGTCACACGGTTTGCATGGATATAGGTTTCAATGGGGTAGAGAGCGCCTGCCGAGGGTGCTGCCCGAAACATGGTGTCTCCCTCCTTTTCGGTGATGCCCTGTGTGGCAAAGATCAGCAGGGCAAGCTCTTCAAGTGACAGGGGCTCGATGGTGAAATCGCGCTGCGACCGCCGGTTTATGAGCGTAGCCCAAAAATCAGCTTTTTTTTCAGGCTTTGCAGGCGGCAGCGGTATAACTGTTGTCGCATCAGGGTAGTTCTTGTACGGTGCAGTTCGCTTAAACACGTCCGTGGAGTAGACTTTCATGCCGTCGCGGCTGTATTTTGTCTCTTCCTGATACCTGTCGCCGATGCCTTTTTTTGAGTATTCCATAGGGTGTTCCAAAATGCAGCGACTCAGGAATCGACTTTTCCCGAGTCGCTGCTTCGTTTTATGTATTCAGCTGCGCGCAGTCGAAATCGGGCTTTGCCAGACCGGCTTTGAGCGGCGAAATATTTTTCTTGTTTTTGATGGCTGCAAGGATTTCGTCGCTGCCGTGATTGTCACCGAAGAGAATTGTGCCAACAAGGATATCGTCCTTGATAACGAACTTGCGGTAGACAGCCTTTGACGGGTCCTGAACAACAATGGATTCAAGCTTCG
>CAVRBJ010000008.1:0-38518 GCA_963718965.1 uncultured delta proteobacterium
TTTTAAATGATCAGAATCAATCAAGAGGCTGATTGCTGAAGAGCGGGATCCAGGGCCTTAAGGTAAAGCTTTATGCTGCAATCCGGGCCCTATGCAACCGGTACCGTGGGCAGATCCATTGCCTATAGTCCCGCTGCGTATCCGTACTGGTTCTATGATGCAAATAATAATGGTGTTGTTGATGGTGGCGAAGTAGCCTATGGCACGAACTTTGATGCCCGGCTGCTGAAAGCATGCTACAACTACAACTACAGCATTAAGGAACCAAATGCCTGTATCCATAACCCGCTCTATATTGCACAGATTCTGCATGACTCAGCGCGCAATCTGGATGGCGGTGTCGATCTAGCCTGGAGATAGGCTGACCGCATGTATACCTTAAGCAGGCTCTCTTGAATAAAATTTTTAGGGTGTTTTGATGAAAACAGCGTATGTCACAGGGTAGGCGACTTTAAGTTGCACGTGCACAATGTGAAGCTTCAATGAAGCCTTCGCAGGGGAGTCTGATACCTGAGGCATTTCGTTGTTGAAGATTCAGTTTTTAAAAACAAGCGCATGAACTTCCTGCAACTAATATTCATTATCAATAACACCAGATTTTTATTTCTTACGTACTTTATACGGATAGAAATTAAAGAAACTACGTATTTTCAGGCAAATAACCAATACAAAACAGGTATTTTCCACCTATTGAAAAACTAATCTGTTGCAGAGATAATAAAACAAATAGCAAGTATCTAAAAAACAACAGAAAAATTTTTTTTAGCGCGACTTCGTTTTTTCTTCTGAGACTTTTATTCAAATAATTCATATTTTAGTTATTGAAATTAAGTGGCGTGTTAGCTATATAAAAAAGAATTGTCTTAGAACTTTTTACTAATCTCAATGGGAGGACAGGAGAATAAAAAAACACAGTATGCAGTTTATGAGTCTCTGCCTTGTGCTGATGCTGCTTGCCATTAGGGCAGCGCATGCAGACCCCTGGAAGCCGCCAACGCCGTGCACGACCACGACGACTAGTGCAGCGGTTACGACGACGACCCCTGTAACCACAACGATCCCGGAAACCACAACGATACCGACTACCACGACGACGATGACAGAGGCGGAACTGGCCACGGCTGAATGGTCGAAATCCGGCCATGCTGATAACTCGTCAGAGGCTTTCAGAGACTGGGATAATCCGTCGAGATCCAAATGCAAAAGTCTCGGCAAGCTGCGCAAGCTGCCATTCAACAGCAGGCTTTTATGAATACCTGCTTACCGAAAACAGATCCATCGCGAATCCTCCTCTGGCCGTGAACAATGTCGGCATAACCTGCGACGCCTGTCATTCCGACAGGGCTTATAACAAGACTTCGGTGCTTTTTTCTCAATCCGGCCAAAGGGTAGGCTATCCCGGTGAGTCTTCTGTCCTGTGCGGTCAGTGCCATCAGGGCCGTGCCTGGAAGGGCACTGTTGAAAACAAAATCCTGGCAGCCTATCCGGCAGGAGATAATGATAGCACGGTCGACAAAATAACTCCAAGCCTGACCTCGTCCAATTCGCATTATGCTTCCTCCTTTGCAGCCATCAAAGCCAGCAAGTCTCTGATTGCTGTTGATTATGATTTGCCAATCGCCGTCGACCTGGCCCATCCGGGCGGCACAGACTGCATGGTCTGCCATGATCAGCATTCAACAGAGTTCAGACTTGATGCACGGTGCAATACCTGTCATCCCAGCTTTGAAAGTATTGAGGATGTACATGCGTGGGGAAATGCGGATGTGCTTGATGCAAAGCAAGCCCAGCTCTACAGCGTCATTAGACAATATGCTGCCGACAACACGACCGAAGACGCTGACAACAATACCAAGGACAAAGCCTGCATAATACAGGCAGGATCGTCGAGCTGGTATTATGACACCAACTGCAACGGTGTTCAGGATGCAGGCGAAACCACCACATACAAAAAATTCACTCCGCGCCTTTTAAGGGCGTGCTATAACTATTTAGTCTACAAGAAGGACCCCGGCCTGTTTGCTCACAACAGCAGCTACGCAAATGCGTTTTTAGATGCCTCGATCAATGATATACGGTCGTATAAGCCTTACCCGATTACGGATGCTCAGGAGGCTACGGCGGAATGGGAGCTTGCTGGTCATGCCGATTACAACTCAATGGCATTCAGAGACTGGGACAATGCGTCAAATCCTAATGCTAAAGTTGCGGCCGGCTGCGCAAGCTGCCATTCGACATCGGGATTTAATCAGTTCTGTATAAACGGAAAACGCACCGTGGCAAATCCGCCCCTTGCTGTGAACAATTACGGCATAACCTGCTATGCATGTCATGCTCCCCAGGCAGTAGCTCTGACCTCGGTGAAGTTCGAAGCCTCCGGCCAGACGGTTGACAATCCGGGCCTGGCTGCTGTTATCTGCGGCCAGTGCCATCAGGGCCGCGCATGGCAGGCTACTGTCGACACGCAGATTAAAAAAGCCTATCCTGCCGGTGATAATGCTACCACGATCGACAAAATATCCTCAAAGATCGGCACAAGCAATCCGCATTATGCGGCAGCCTTTGCAGCTTCTAAGGCAAGCAAGTCGCGGATCGGCTATGATTATGGTGATCTGACTATTAATGTCGATTCCACCCATCCGGGCGGCACAGACTGCATGGCCTGCCATAACCAGCATTCAACCGAGGTCAAAGTTGGAACAAATTGCCAGCCATGCCATAATTTCGCATCCCTGACAGATCTCGTAAATCAGATGGATACAGCGATTCCGGCGCTTGAAACTCAGCTTCTTGCATTAATTGAGTTTTATGCAGCAGACAATACAACTCTTGATGCTGTCGGCAACACCAAAGCCAAGGCGTGCATTGTTCTTGATAACGCGGCATATCCGTACTGGTTCAAGGATGATGGCAAAAATGGTGACCTTACTGCATGCGATGGCGTGCAGGACAATCCTGTATCCGACAACTCGTATAAATCCCTTACACCGCGGCTTGCACGGGCATGCTACAACCTTCTTGTGAGCCTGAAGGATCCTGGTGCATTTGCCCACAACGAAGCATATATGAGGGCGGTGCTGCAAAAATCTATCGATAATTTAAATGCTTATTTTGATTAAGAAATAAGGCCACGCCTGGGAAGCAGTGGCGTACAGGTAATACAATGTACGCCACTGCAAATTTCTTAGAGATACTTAAACTGCACAGGAGACAGCATATGAAAAAAATTTTAATCACTGGTATACTTTTATTTTCGGCCCTGCTTTTTGCCGGGGCGCAGCAGGGGTATGCGTATGAAAATGTGACAACAGGGACTTGTATGCCCTGCCATAATTTCACGGCAGGTGCCGGCCTTCACACAACCCATGCCAGCGTTTCTGGCAGTTGCGGCGCATGCCATCCGGGTTCAGTACCCGGCAAGAATGTCACTTCAGACAAATGCGCCGGCTGTCATCCGACAAGTGAACCGGGCGTATGCAACCTGGTGAATCTGCCGTCTCATGCAGCTGCTACGACACCTACTTGTATAACCTGCCATCCAACCTGTGCGCCGGCCGAATGTATTGATGCCGACAACGATACCTACGGTGTGAACTGCCCTGCAGGTCCTGATTGCGACGATACTGACAACACCACGCATGCAGCATGCTGTGTTGATAATGATGGCGATGGCTACGGCGACAACTGCACGGCAGGACCTGATTGCGATGATACGGACAATGCTACTTTTGATAATTGCGAAATCGACTGCACCCTGAAAGTAGCGCCAAAAAGATTCAGCCGCATAAGAGCCCTTCTGCAGCCTTTTCAGTTTTTTACAATCAGGGCCGACAGGAACAGCGATATTTCTTTTACAGACCCCATTTGTATCTTCTGGGAAAGCGAAGGCATCGATGATGTAATCAAGCTCAGAATTGGCGAGAAACTGATCATTGGTTATGTTCGTGTTTGGGCCAGCCATCTTACAGATGGTGATTTTAAAGTGTCCGTTACTTTCGGCGATATAGACGAGACCCAGTGCGGACCTATTACTGTAAATGGCAGTGGGGCAAGCAGTTTCATTCAAGCATAAGCGAGTCAAGTTGCAGAACAAGTGCGGTAAATAAAGCAAGCACACGGTTCTGAACGTAAAATTAGTTGATAGCTAAAGAATACAGGCCCGATGCTCAACGCATCGGGCCTGTTTCTTTTTTTATTTACATCGGGTTCAATACCCCGCAGCTTTTCATGCATCCAATCATTCCGGCTAGAGCATGTAACTTTTTCCCATAGCCGTATACGCCGGGAAGCTTTTGGTTCGTTAGCCCGTGCTATATTCTCGCAGAATACGCCGGTACTTGGTGGCACAACAAAGGCTCGAACCGCACTGGCTGTCTCACCAAAAGCTTCCCGGCCTCCGCATGGTTACAGTATTTTGTTAAAATGCTCTAAAGCCGCAATCCAGAAAAAAAGCATACTGGATGCCGGATCAAGTCCGGCATGACGAAATGCCTTCAATAGCCCGCTGCTTGCTGCAGGGTGGTTTATTAGTTTTAGATCATGTATCATTTTTCTGTAGTCTATTCTATTACTTTCATCTCGACCAAAGGGAGAGATCTTTAAAGATTGATGCGCACTGCGCAACCTTCGGACTCGCTGTGATCGAAATGACAATTCAGCTACGAATTTAGAAAATGCTCTACGGGTCAGGCGCCGGTGAGATAGAAGAGAAATTCGTAGATGGTGTCGATGACGCGGCTGTATGACTGGCTATCTATGCAGCCGCATTTTTCCTGCAGAAAGTGGACCTTCTGAAGCGTTGTCGGAATGTAATTGGAGAACTCTTTTTCACTGTCTGAGCGGAAAACCGAATTTTTCGGATTGAGATTTGAATATTCGAGAAGCCCTATTTGATAGGATATTTTTGTAAGCTTCAATGCCGGCATGCGAACTTTGAACCCCTCCGGGTACCCGGCGCTCAGCTGAAAATAGATAGTTGTGAGATTCGACCGTTCGGAATCGAACATGGCGGCAAAAGCATCATGGGTGGCAGGAAATATTTCCGGGAGAGTCTTTCCTCTCAGAGCATGCTGTGTCGGCCCTACATCCAGAAACTTCACTTCTTCGGTATTATACTTCTGGAGAATGTGAGGCAGCAGGTGGGCGGGTTTCTCGTCATTTCTCCATCGATTTCATCAATCTTTCATCCCCACATCAGGTCAGAAAAAGCTGAAGCTGAAGCTGTGCTGAAACGTTCAAAAACTATAAGCAGAACGGCTGCCGCTGTCAATAAAAAACAAGGCATTCTTTATAGTTTGACAACATGTCTTTATATGTTAGATTGAGGTTATTGTTAGTGACAATATGTCTTTTGTGACGTACATATGCCATGGTCATAAATAGCGAAAAATACAGGCATCGGGCACTGGGCATTGACCCCGGACTTGCTGCAACCGGGTTTGCAGTTATCGGCACGTTCAAACAGGGCGGGGAGCTTTGCTCACACGGAGCTCTTAAGACTTCAGCCGGCCAGAGAACGCCACAGCGGCTGGAGAAAATATATCTGGGCGTCTGCGATCTCATTGATACCTGGCAGCCCGACGTGATGGTGCTTGAAGATGTGTATGTTCTTGACAAGTTTCCGAATGCGGCTGTACAACTTGGCGAAGTCAGGGGCGTTCTGTATCTTGCTGCTCAGCAGCGCGGCATTGAGGTTTTTACTATCCGGCCGACCGAAGTAAAGAGCTGCCTGACTGGCAATGGCAGGTCGTCAAAAGAGCAGGTGAGCCAGGCTGTGAAGCGTATGCTGGGCAGGCGGGAAGACATAAAGCCCGATCATGCTTCCGATGCCGCGGCCCTCGCGCTGATGGTTTTATCCCGGAAGGGATATTTTAATTGGTGACAATAAATAAAGTCCGTAGGCCTGGTTGAGGAACGCAGCCCGACAAATGTAAAATAAACAGAAAGAGGATATCATGCCTGTAATTTCCATGTTTTACGGCATCATCGTATTAATGTATTTTCTTGATAACAAAAAGCACAAGCGGCCTCATATTCATGTGCAATACCAGGGTAAGGAGGCTGTCTTTTCGATACCCGATGGCAAGCTTCTTGAAGGATCATTGCCGCAGAATAAAATAAAACTGGTGTGTGCCTGGATTGAAATTCACCGCGAAGAACTTTTGGCGGATTGGATGCTTGCTGTGCAGGGTGCAGAAGTTTTTAAAATTGATCCCTTAAAATAAGGAGGCTTCATGAATCCAAGGGTCAAATCCGTAAGGACAATGCAGGATTATAAATTGCAACTGACATTTACTAATGGAGAAAAAAGAATTTTTGATGCACGGCCCTATTTATCAAAAGGCGTATTTCAAGAACTTATGAATGAGACGCTTTTTCAAACGGTGCGGGTGTCTCTTGGAAGCATACAGTGGCAGAACGGGCAGGATTTATGCCCGGACTGCCTGTATCTTGAAAGCAAACCGCAGCAGCCATCTGCCGTCAAGAAACGTATAATGACTAAAAAACAACCGAGTCGCCTTAAGGAACATGCACAAACCGGTAGGCCATAGCTGATAATGAACTACCCGGAACCCACACATAAATTTTTGTCAAAAAAATTTATGTGTGGGTATGAATGTAGTTTAATCAAAAACCCAAAATCCAAAATAGTACAATGATCCGCTATATCAAAGGTACACTGTTCAGGGCTGAAGATGGCTATATCGTCGTTGTGACCGGCGGTGTGGGCTATGAAATACTGCTGCCGGAAATCGTGTGGCAGGAGTTTATGAGCAAGCGCGTGGGCGAGGATGAGGTGGAGCTTTTTATTTCATATCATCAGACCGTGCAGCAGCCCAGGCCGGTGCTTATCGGTTTTACCACCGAAATAGCGCTTGAGTTTTTCGAGCATCTCATAACCGTTAAAGATATCGGGCCATCGACTGCAGCCCGCGCTCTCACGCTGCCTGTTGCGGTCATAGCCCGCGCTATTGAGGAGAGAGATGTGCCGACCATCATGAAATTGAAAGGCGTCGGGCGGCGCAAGGCCGACATGATGATTTCCGAGCTGAACGGCAAGGTCGGCAAATACGCGCTCATGAGAGAAGACGAACGCCCGTTTATACCGCCCCCCGGTGATTTCTCAAAGCAGGTTATCGACGTGCTTGTGAAGCAGCTCGGCCATAACCGCTCAGAGGCAATGCGCATGGTAGAGGAAGCGCTGAAGCGAAAACCCGATGCGCAGACGCCGGAAGAATTGTTTGAAGAGGTGTACCGGGGGACGAAAACAGGGGCCACACAATAAAATGAAAGGGTATAGGGTTCGTAGGGGCAGACCGGCTTGTCTGCCCTGTTTTTGCAGATCGTAATTCACATGGCGGACATGAAACACAGGGCGAACACACAGGTTCGCCCCTACACATGGTTCTATTTGTCAGATCAATACGAATAATACAACCTCATTCTCTGCGGCGTATAAATTATGAAAGATGCAAACAAAACCCCGTCCGTCATTGATGAAGAGGAAGAGAAAAAAATTGTAGCCGACCTGCGGCCCAAGAGGTTTCAGGAATATATCGGCCAGAAGCAGATCGTCGAGACGCTGCAGATTGCCGTGCAGGCTGCCAGGCAGCGCGGCGATGTGCTTGATCATGTGCTCTTCTACGGTCCGCCGGGCCTCGGCAAGACCACCATGGCCCATATCATTGCAAACGAGCTTGAAATGCCGCTTACGCATACCTCGGGCCCTGCCCTTGAAAAGGGCGGCGATCTGGTGAGCATACTCACGCATCTTGGATACGGCAGCGTGCTGTTTATAGATGAAATACACAGACTGCCCAAAATCGTGGAAGAATTTCTGTATTCGGCTATGGAGGATTTCGCCGTTGATATTATTTTCGACAAGGGCATGAACGCCCGCAGCTACCGCGCAAAGCTTGAGCCCTTTACGCTTGTGGGCGCAACAACGCGGGCGGGCTTGCTGTCATCGCCCCTGCGAGAGCGCTTCGGCATACAGCGATCCCTTGATTTTTACACTAATGAGCAGCTGCAAAAAGTCATTTCGCGCTCCGCAGCCATACTGGAAGTAGGCATTGATGATGATGCGTCGCATGAAATAGCGCTGCGATCGCGCGGCACGCCCCGCATTGCCAATCAAATGCTGCGCCGCGTGCGCGATTATGCCCAGGTAAGGGCAGGGGGCCGCATTACCCTTGCTGTGAGCATTGAAGCACTTGCCCTTGAAGGCATTGATTCCCTGGGCTTAACGCCCCTTGATACCCGTTTTCTGAATGTGATAATAGACTTTTACAAGGGTGGGCCCGTGGGTGTTGAAGCAATTGCCGCTACGCTTCAGGAGGAAACCGATACGCTCATTGATGTCGTGGAACCCTATCTGCTGAAGGCCGGGCTTCTTATCCGCACCTCATCAGGCAGAAGGGCCACGGAGCTTGTCATATAAGCATCTCAAGAAAAAAGGGTTCAGGAAACCGGCCGAACAGCTCGAGCTTTTAACTGAGCAGGATTACGAGATTAAATAGTTTAATTGCATAATTATTTTCTCGTAACATTCAGGTAATTGTGTTAGTATAATTTATAATAAAAGCCAAACACGTTTTAGCATAGGGCGGGGATGAGAACCAGGCTTGAGAGTTGTATCTCACTGATGCTGTGCTGTTTGTTTTTCTTTGCTGCCTCCCAGGCACGGGCCGGCAGCAATTCCGCTTTGCCATCTTCTGTTATCCCTTCAGCCGCGACTGTTTCCATAACGCCTATCCCTGATACTGCGCCGGGAAATCCCGTTCGCTACAACATTGACTACTCTGTCCGCCTGTTTTCGATCTCTTTCGTCTGGGGCTCTGTAACTTTCACAGGCGCAAAAAAAGAGAACCTTCGCCTTCAATTAAAAACAGCTGGATATGGTGATTACAATTTATCCTGGGACAGCATCGTGCCTCTCGGCGCAAGCGACAATGCTACAGTGGTTATAACCTATCTGGGCATTCCCGGCGGGATATCCCGTGAAATGACTAAATTTAAAATCAGCCCGATCCCTCCTGCTCAGGATTATATCGGGTCTCAGCAGTGCATGGGCTGCCATAACGCCTTTACCCCGGATGTTGTCAGTGCGTATACGCAATCAGGGCACTATTATGCCCTGAGCCCTGTTTCGTATCAGGCGCCCACATACCCTTCTTTTGCTCCCGGTGTTCCCAATCCGCCTCCCGGAACCACCTGGGGAGATATTTCCTATGTTATCGGCGGGTATGCCTGGGCCGCTAATTTTTCATCTGCTGACAACGGGTCGATACTTACCGGCCCTGAAGCGCAATACAACCTGGCAAGCAGCTATCTTGGCACCCCTGCCGGATTTGTGTCTTACAGCCCTGATACGCCGGATCCCGGACGATTCGACTGTGGTTCCTGCCACACTACCGGTTATGTACCGAAGGGCAGCCAGGGAGGTCTCTCCGGTATAGCAGGCACCTGGGCGGAGGGCCGCGTCGGCTGCGAAGCCTGCCACGGCCCCGGCAGCGCCCATGCGGCTGATCCGTATGCAGTTAAGCCGCGGCTTTCTTCGGGCAGGACCTGTGCCAACTGTCATGTGCGGGGCAGTACATCGGTGGTTGAAGCTTCCGGCGGGCTCATCCTGCATCAGCAGCAGGCATCGGAACTCAAGGCCTCGCCCCACAGCTTTATGCAGTGCACACGATGCCACGACCCTCATTCCTCAGCCCATTATGATGAGCAGGCGGCCGGGACTGCCATTGTGATAGACTGCACAACCTGCCATACCGGCGTTACCGTTGGGCTTAATATGGCAGCCCTTGCCTGCACCGACTGCCACATGCCCTATGCTGTGAAGGCAGGGGCATCAAGAACGTTTGCCGATTCCTTCTCGAATGAGTATGTTTTTGGCGATGAGCTGGCGCATATTTTCAAAATCAACACAAGTGCCGCAAGCCCTGCTGCCATGTTTTCAGACAATGGGACCAGGCTTGCAGTTGACAGCAGCGGCAAAACATCCGGCCTGACCGTGAATTTTGTGTGCTTCAGGTGCCATCCGTCGTTCAGCTTTGATACTATGAACAGTTTGGCAAAGCAGGTGCACCCTGTGCAATAAATAGTCCTCTGAAGAGTTTATGATATGCCAGTGCGAACAGTTTTCTTATTGCTTGTGAGTTTTTTTATGCTGTGCCCGGGTGCGGCAGCTGCACTTGAACCGTTTGAAATCACCGACGTTTCAATCACTAATGCACAGGGGGTGCCGATAACTGAGGTGCAGCCCACCCAGGAAATTCGTGTAAAGGCGGCTTACAGCCTTGACAGGCCCGGCCTTGTCCTGCTGAACGGCGAAGTTGCCGGCCCCAACTGGATAGTGAAACTCGGCTATCGCGTTCGTTTGCGGCTGAGCGGCCTGTATTCTGTCGTATGGAATATCAAAATACCGTTTAATGCAAATGGGGTGTCCACGGTTCAGGTGGTGGAGTATATTCCGCTTTTCAACGAACGGGTTCAGCAGACAGCCTATATAACGGTTGTGCCTTTTGATGCAGCGTATGTAGGGTCTGATGTGTGCAGCGGCTGCCATGCCCCCATATATGCAGCCTGGCAGCAGACACTGCATTACCCGTATACGGGCTGCGAATCATGCCATGGCCCCGGCGGCAACCATGTCAGCTCACCGTCACCCGCAACGATCATTGTGGATACTTCCGCCTCCGTCTGCAAGCCCTGCCATTCCCGCAATGACGGAATGGTCATTGAAGCCCGGGACGGTTTTATCAAGCCGCAGCAGCAGTACAATGAGTGGGCTTTCACCAAACACGCCAAATTCCTGCAGTGCGCCGGCTGTCATAATCCGCATTACAGCCTTGAAACCGCACCGGAGAATGCAATAAAAGTAACCTGCAGGGAATGCCACTTATTAAAAAAATTGTATCTGGGCATGCAGCGGGTTCAGTGTACAAGCTGCCATATGCCCCCTGCAGTAGAAACTGATAATTCGACGGGCGCCGGCCCCTATCGCAAAGGAGATACGCCCTCGCATATCTGGCGTATCAAAACAGAGGCAGAGCCCTACCAAATGTTTGCCATTGACGGCAGTTTTGCGGTCAAGGATGCCAGGGGCCCGTTTCTCACGCTCAATTTCTCATGCCTGACCTGCCATAACGGCTTTAATGCGCGCTTTTATGATTTTATATCAGTGCAGAAAACGTCAACGCTGGTTCACTAAAAAAGGGCAGGTTATGCCGTATCCGGACATAGTATGAAGCGACTGATTTCACTGTTTATCATTCTTGTCTGTTTTGGCTGCGCAGCCGGCCCTGCGCCGGCGCCGGATGGCGCTGCTTCCGGTGATGTTTCTGAATCCTTGATATTCATTCAGGGCGGAACGTTTCTGATGGGTTCAGCAGACGGCGATTTTGATGAAAAGCCGCCGCATGAAGTAACCGTTGAGTCCTTTTATATGGATGCTCATGAGGTAACCAATGCTCAGTATAAAGTGTTTGCCGAGGCCACCTCACGGACACTGCCGCCGTTCTGGCAGCCGGAGCTTGATAAGCCTGATGAGCCCGTTGTTGGCGTGTCGTGGGATGATGCGCAGGCCTATGCCGCATGGGCAGGCAAGCGTCTGCCTACCGAGGCTGAATGGGAGTATGCCGCACGCGGCGGCATCCCGGGACAGAAATATTTCTGGGGCAATACTGCGGACCGGAATGCTGCAAATTATGGCTCTTTCGGAATTGTGCAGGTGAAAAAGTTTGCGCCCAATCCGTACGGCCTGCATGATATGACCGGCAATGTATGGGAGTGGTGCTCTGACTGGTATGGCACAGACTTTTATGCAATAAGCCCTGATGCTCACGTTACCGGACCTGTTGCCGGAGCGCTGAAGGTGCTGCGCGGCGGTGCATGGTACTGCGGCCCGGACGAAGTCAGAGCTGCAAACCGTTTTTATGCGTCACCGGATGCACGGAGCTTTACCGTCGGTTTTCGCTGCGTCCGTGATGCCGGATAAAAAATATTTATGAGGAAGTGCGATTCTATGATTAAAAAAGACCGCAGCCTTGAATCTTTGCTCATGTTGATTTTCCGCGCAGCAGGCTTTCTGCTGCTGCTTGCCGCGCTTATTCCAGCCGCACCGGCAAGAGCCGTTGATGTGGAAAACTGCCTTATCTGCCACAAGCACCGCGGCATGAGCTATATTGATGATAACAGCACGCTGCGCCTGCTGTATATATCGGAGCCGGTTTACCAGAACAGCCCGCACGGCCTGCTCAACTGCCGCAGCTGCCACGCCGATATTAAGGACATCCCCCATAAAAAGGCTGAAAAGGTCGACTGCCTGAAAGAGTGCCACCTTGACAAGCAGGGAAATCTTGAAAGATTTACCCATAAGCAGGTCGGCGAAATACTTCTGACCAGCGTGCACAGCCCGATAGATGAAAAGGGCTCTCCCAAGCCCTATCCCGAGGATTATCCCACGTGCAAGACCTGCCATCAGGACCCGCTGTACCGGCCCCTGTCGTTTTTTAAAAAAATCAGGCCCGGAGTTTCCGATCGAATCATGAGCCGTTGCCTCACCTGCCATGACGACAAGACGTTCATAAAGAAATTTTACAGCCATTTCACGTCGCGCATGCAGAAGCTCAGAAGCGGCGCCGATGTCGTGAAGCTGTGCTCGCAGTGCCATGAGGACGCGGGATTTCTCAAGCGCCACAATCAGCCCAATGTTGTCTATGCCTACTGGGAGACCTATCACGGCAAGTCGGTTTATATGGGTGATGATACCTCGCCGGACTGCCTGGACTGCCATGCCAGCAGCGGCGGCTCAATTCACTCCATGCATGGCAAGAAAGATCCGCGCTCGGCCGTGTATCCGGCAAACCGGCTGCAAGCCTGCTCCAATATAGATTGCCATCCCAACGCAAATCAGAATCTGACCGAATATAAAGTTCATTTGCTCGCGGACCGGGAGCGCCACCCGATAGAATTCTATGTCTCTTTGTTTTTTGTCATTCTGACGCTGACGAGCTTTATCCCCATTATGATCGCGGCCATCCTTGATCTTGTCAGAGAAATATTGCCGATCAAGCACCGGTTTGAAGATCGTTTGTTGCCTCCGCGGCCCATCGTAGACGGCGTAGAGCTTGGTGATGACCGGCCGCCGGTCTATATCAAAGACGGCGTCAGATATTTCAAGCACCTCACGTTTAACCAGCGCCAGCAGCATGTTCTGCTCATGGTTTCTTTTGCCGGGCTTGCTCTAACCGGTATTCCCATGAAATATATGCATGTCCCGTGGATGCACACGCTGTATGAAATGCTGGGCGGCATTGAGCTTGCCACGGTCATACACCGGGTGTGCGCCGTGGTCATGGCCTTCTGTTTCCTGTTCCACTTCCTTGTACATAGCCTGCTGCTACGTGGAATACTATCTCAAGCCGCTCCAGAAAGCAGGCAAACTGACGCTGATGAACGCGGTCAAAAGCATACTCGTGCTGCCCATGGTTCCGAACCTTGAAGACCTTCGCAGTATGTGGAAAAGCACCCTGTACCGGCTGTATATTACCAATGAGCGGCCATCGGCATCGCGGTTTAACTTCAAGGAGAAGTTCGGATACCTGGCTGTTTTCTGGGGCGTTCCCGTCATCGGCCTTTCAGGGCTCGTTCTCTGGGGCCAGGACTTTTTTACGCAGTTTTTGCCAGGCAACACCCTGAACTTCTGCCTGATCGCGCACAGTGATGAGGCCCTGCTTGCCACTATCGTTATCTTCCTGTGGCACTTGTACAATACCCACCTGAAGCTCGAACATCTGCCCATGGGTATGTCCTGGCTGACGGGGACAAAAAAAGAGGAGGAAATATCCGGCGAGCACCACGGCTACTACCTGGGGGCGCTCAAGAGCGCAGGGCTTGCCCCTGAACATGCCGAGGTGAAAAAAGGCGTAGTGCGCAGCACAGCCCGTTTTATCGGCCAGATCGTCACCCTGGTGCTTCTGATAGGGACTACCGCATATCTCACCTGGCTCATATTTAATACTGTTTTCGGTTTCCATATGCTCACCGCCGAGCGTATACCGGATAAGCACTATCTGGATAAGCCCCGGTTCATTGAAGAGGTGCTTCTTGAAGATGCGGGCAAGAAGAAGTTTTTCCGCGGGTTCCGCGTGCTCAAGGAGCAGGAAGTTGCCGGCCACTTCCATAATATAACCATGAAGGTCACTCCCGATGAAAGGTCCTACTGCATAAAATGTCATGGCGACTTCCCCCATGGCACGAAGGATCAGGTGCGCACCTATCTCAATATGCATGATTTCTATCTTGCCTGCCAGACCTGCCACATTAAGCGTGAAACCGTCAATACATACACGTACAAATGGTATAACAGGGCCAACGGCAAGATACTGAAGGACATGCCGGATCTGTCCGGGACCCCCCTTGATGAGCTCAATATAAAACTTGTGCCGGGGCTGGAGTCACCCGAGGGCTGGAAGCGCCTGGACAGCGATCCTATTAAAGATTACGCTGAGGCCTTTATCAAAAAGGCCGAGAACCATTCAATTACTATGGAGCAGAAGAAGGAGTCGATAGAAAAGATTCATTCCTACTTAAGCAAGAAGAGCATCACCTGCCAGCAATGCCACAATGAGACGACGCCCCTGCTGCCCTACAAGCAGCTCGGGTACTCGCCCGAGCGGATCAGGCAGTTAACCCGCAGCGAGCTTGTGCAGATGATTGAAAATTTCGATCAGTTCCGGTTTCCGACCATCTTTGAGAGGAAGAGCCAGTGAGAAGCAGCGCCTCTGCGTTAGCGGCCTTTGTGTTGTCTGTTGCGGTGCTGCATGCAGCGCTGCCCGGGACGCTGCATGCCTATACGATATACCCTGCAAAGCATCTATTTGACATAACGAAGGACTTTCTGCAGCCAAGCGACATAGCCATAGGCAGGGACCATCAGATATATGTGCTGGATGGTGTCAATAACTGCGTTAAAGTCTTTGACGCTCAGGGCCGCTACCTGTTTGCCTTTGGCAGCAAGGGAGCGCAGCCGGGTGAATTCAACAGCCCGCTGGGCATTGCCGCCGACAAGGAAGGACGGATATACATTGCCGACTCGCAGAACCACCGGGTTCAGATTTTTACGCCCGGCGGCGAGTGGCTCAAAAGCGTTGCTGTTATTTCTGCAAAAGGCGAGAAGCCCGCAGACCCGACCGACATGGCCATCGATGAGTCCAAGCAGCAGATGTATGTTGTGGACAATGACAACCATCATGTGCTTGTGTATGACATGCCCGGTTTTAAGCAGGCCGCCGCATGGGCAACGGAAGGCGAGCGGCGAGACCAGCTGCAGTATCCTTTTTTTATCGCCGTGGGGATTGACTCCTCCGTTTTTGTTGTCGATGTCATTAATACGCGCGTTCAGGTCTACAGCCCGGCAGGGGATGTCGCGGCCACGATCGGCGGCTGGGGCGTCGACCTCGGCCAGTTTTACCGGCCCAAAGGCGTATGCGTTGATCCGGACAACCAGATATTTGTCAGCGACAGCTATCTGGGGGTGATACAGGTGTTTAACCGCTATGGCAATTTTAAAGGTGTCATTGGTGATAGAAAAGGAGATGTTTTGAAATGGAAGACCCCTGTGGGCATTGCTGCTGATGACCGCGGGCGGCTGTATGTGGTTGATATGATCGCAAATCAGGTGCAGGTATATGACCTGAGCGGCAAAAAAATAAATAAACCCTGAACCAGCATGAGTCGGCATTATGAAAATTTTTAAAGTATTCATCACGTTCGCGGCCATACTGCTGTGCCTGTCTGCCGGCGTTTCTATTGCCGACGATCCTGAGAATTGCCTGTTATGCCACAAGTATCAGCGCCTGCGGAGCTATACCGCTGACGGCACGCTGAGAAATTACTATGTGGATGGCCAGCTGTACCGGGATTCGATACACGGCAAGCTTTCCTGCCTCGACTGCCACAGCGATATCGAAAAAGTTCCCCATGGAAAAATCGAAAAAGTCGATTGCGCAAAAGTCTGCCACCTTGACAGATGGAAAGCCCTGAGCGGGACTGATTTTTCCCATAAAGAGGTAGCCGATACTTTCAACAAAAGCATCCATGGCATAAAGCCCGACGATAAGCCTGAAATTGCCGCATTAAAGCCGGACTGCAAATACTGCCACCTCAATGACCTGTATGCGCTGCCGCAGGACATACCTCCCGATAAAGTCATGAAGCGCTGCCTGAACTGCCACAAGGAAAAAGGCATCGAACAGATATTTGTCCATATGTCCCACCGCATGCGCCAGAAGACCAGCCGCCCTCCGCTTGATGTGGTTGCGCTCTGTTCAAGCTGCCATGCCGACAAAGACTTCCAGAATATCGTGGGCATGGAGCAGCCTGTGGCCGAGGCCGTCAGCACCTACAAGGAAACAATTCATTATCGGATTCTTCAGCTCGGCGGCACTGATACGGCCCATTGTATAAGCTGTCATGCCAATGAAAGCATACATAATATTCGCCCGGGCTCAGACCCTCAATCGTCGGTAAATCCTGAAAACCGGTACCAGACCTGCCAGGTCGATACCTGCCATCCCGGCGCCAGCAAGTTGATAGCCTCAGTCGACAGCCACCTGAGCAAGCATAAGGAAAAAGGGCCGGAAATTCATCTTGCCGAAGTCATTATGCAGGGCGTCATGTTTTTTACTCTTTTTCTTCTCTTTACGCTTATGGGCATGGAAACATACCGCCGGATCAAAAATCGCGACGCCCGTTTTTTCCGCTGGCTGAGAAAGCCCCAGAAGCTGCAGCAGCCCCTGCAGCAGTCAGGCAATCCCCTTGGCCAGGTCCCGAACCTGCACCGCTATGTGAATTTCACACCCAAAGGTGATATGCCCCGGTATTCATTGCATATCATCATTAACCACATTCTTGTTGCCGTCACCTTTGTCGTTGCGGTTATAACCGGACTGCCCCTGTTTTTTCATAATTCGGAGCTTTCACACAGGTTTATCAATCTGCTCGGCGGCATCAATGTGACGCGTATGATACACCGCGTCAATGCTGCCATCTTTACCCTGAACTGCGCCTACCATGTGCTGGTGCTTATTGCAGGCACACTCAAGAAAATGTATTCCGGAACATTCGATATCCGGCGCACCCAGTTCCCGCTCTGGAAAGACCTGATGGATTTTTACACCGACTTCCGCTATTTCCTCGGTTTTGAAAATACCCGGCCGAGAATGGAAAAATTCATGTACAAGCAGAAGCTGCATTACCTTGCCATGGTATGGGGCTGTTCGGTGCTGACCCTTTCGGGCTGCTGCCTGCTGTTTCCGGAGTTTATGGTCAAATATATTCCCTTTGCGAAAGTCTCATTTAATGTGCTGCGGCTGATGCACGGCGAGGAGTCTGTGCTGGCTTTTCTGGTCATTGCGCTGTGGCATCTCTACAATGTGCATGTTGCCCCGGGCCGCTTCCCGCTGCAGTGGACATTCTGGACCGGTCGAATAGCAAAGGATCAGCAGATAGAGGAGCATTTTCTTGAATATGAACGTCAGGTGAAGGAAGGCGTGGCAGAATGCGAGGAAGAGAAACTCCTGAAAGGGGAGAGCAGTGATGTCAGATAAGGGAAATTCACGCATTGAGGCGTTCATCGTATTTGCTATCGTTGTCACGGTGGCAGCCCTTCTGAGCGGCTGGCTTACGTTCAGCGTACAGTTTGAGCGGCAAAAGGAGATGAAGGTCGAGAAGCCGAAATCCATGTCGCTTGCGGCCTGGCAAATGAAGGAGCTGGAGCGCAAGCAGCAGCATGAACATTTTCATATCGGCATTGAGGATAAGGCCCTTGATGCGTGGGCAGAGAAATCAACCTGCATCATATGCCACACGGTATACCCGCATGGCCGCAACAAGCAGGCAATGGCTATCATCAATCTGCATACCGAGTTCATGACCTGCAACACCTGCCACCTGAAGCTGTCGGACAAGAGCAGCATGCAGTTCGGCTGGGTGAATCCTCCCGGCATGACCCCAACGGATAAGCCGTACGGCACGAGTATCGATGCTGAAACCGGGGTTTTTACTCAAACCGGCAACCACGTATCCAAGATTACGCCCATCCACATGGTTGACGGGGATGTTGCGCCCTTATATGTCGGAGCAGGACATTCCGGCTGCGCTGAAGTATATGGCTGAAAAAGACACATACTCCGAGGACCAGAAGAAAAAGATCGTCGACACCCTGCACAAGGATACCGAAATCAAGGAGTTCGTCCTGTGCAGGCAATGCCATAGCTCTACCGGCATCATTCCATTTGCGAAGCTTGGATTTGACCAGA
Source organism: uncultured delta proteobacterium (assembly GCA_963718965.1). Classification (GTDB taxonomy): domain Bacteria; phylum Desulfobacterota; class WTBG01; order CAIYCZ01; family CAIRTM01; genus CAIWCT01. The sequence continues at coordinate 18,327 of CAVRBJ010000008.1, forward strand.
CGCGGACCAATCAGCTTCAGCGGATGGAGATTGGCGGCATGCTGACCAATTATGACGTGTTTTATTTTCCTGATCTTTTCAAGCAAAAATAGCCATGGCAAGAACCGCATATTACCAGCTGATACTGCTGAGCATTTTTATGCTTGTACCCTGCACCGCGCCGGCGCAGCAGGTCAATGTGCCGCGTGAGTCTGATACGGCTAAAAAGTGCGCTATCTGCCATTATCGCTGGGTGTATACGTTTTTTGTAGAGCACAAGAGCACGCCTATCGCCAGCCTTGAGGAATCCAAGGACACGGTTGGCGAAACCAAAATGTGCCTGTCATGCCATGACGGCTCCGTGCGCGATTCGCGCAATAAGATATGCAATACACCCAGCCATACAAGCGGCGTCATACCTTCAGACCGGGTGACGATACCGCCCAATTTCCCGCTTAGCGATACGGGCGCACTGCTGTGCTCAACCTGCCACACGCCGCATGCCGGGGTGACTGCCGGTGAGCCCCTCGTTTCGACCTTTAAGCGCGAGCCCAATATAAACTCCTCCTTATGCATACGCTGCCATACGAAAAATCTTGGCGGCCTGGCCCAGGGCAACCACCCGCTGAACGTATCGGTTGATCATCCCCCTGAGGCGATCATTAAAGCCGGAGGCCGTTTCGGAACGGACAAGCCCAATGCAGTAATCTGTGAAACCTGCCACATGGCCCATGGCGGAGCCGGTGACAAACGCCTTGTCCTTCCGGTGCGTGACTCCCGCGCCCAGCTGATACTGTGCGAAGTCTGCCATACGAAAAAACCGAAAAAGCCGAACGACCCCGACACCAACAGGTATGCTCATCCTGTCGACATACGGCCGGACAGCGCGGTTGAGATACCTGAAACATGGAGCAGCGGCGAGAAAGTCGTGCTGAGCGTTCAGGGCGAGCTTGTCTGCTTTACCTGCCACAGAACGCATAATGCAGCGGACAAGGAGTTCCTGCTCAACGAGCGGGCCGGTGAGGACGGGCTTTGCGTTCGCTGCCACAAACATCAGCGCCAGGTGCTGAAAAGCACGCATGATCTGAGCCTGTCGCAGCACCCGCAGAAAAATCCCATAGATGTTCCCAGCGCCCGCAGCGGCCCGTGCGGCTCCTGTCATGCGGTGCATACCGGGAAGGGCCCCTTCATGTGGGCCCGCCAGCTGCCATCGTCTGCTGCATGCTTTGAAGGCTACTGCAAAAGCTGCCATGCACCCGGGCAGTGCGCTGAAAAAGCAGTTCCCCGCAACTCCGCCCATCCGGCGGCAAAGGCCGCATCTGTCAACACTGCCCTGCTGCCGCTTTTTAATGACTCATGCGAGCAGTCAGCCGAGGGCAAGGTTGCCTGCATGACCTGCCATGATGTGCATAACCCGACGCCTGTAACGGAAGTCACCGATGCAGGGAAAAATGGCCTGTATCTGCGGCTGGGAGCGGAGGGGCAGGGGGCCCTGTGCCAGAGCTGCCATGCCGAACAGAGCTTAATCAGAGGGACTCCCCATGATATGAGCATCGCATCGCCCGGGTACAGGAATGCCCTTGGCAAGTCACCGGCCCAGTCCGGCCTGTGCGGAACCTGCCATCTTGTCCACGGAGCAATCCTGAATGAATATATGTGGGGTGCGCCAATCGGTGCTGATGTGCCGAAAGAGTGGCTGAAGGCGGAAAAGCCGTCAAAGAACATTATGGTTTCACTCTGTACCGGCTGCCACGAGAAAGGCGGCATTGCCGAAAAGCATGTGCCCCGCTTCGGCCTTCACCCCGGAGCTTTTTATTCGCGCGTCTCAGAAATCGCCAATAAACGGCTGCAGCTTAATATCTGCCTTTTTACTCCTTCCGGCGCAGCTTCTCCTGTGGGCGGCATTGTCTGCTCGACCTGTCACAACACGCACCAGTGGGACGGAAAGAAAAAGGCGAGGGGAACAGGTCTTGCTGAGGGCACGATAACGACGAGTTTTCTCAGGCCTGACCTGCCCGCGCCTGTTCTGCTCCATCTGTCACGGCACTGAAGGGCTGTTCAGACATCTTTATTTTCATAACCGGCCTTCCCGTGTCGAGAAAAAAGAACAGTTTCCCTTTGGAGATCTCCAATGAGGCCGGTGCTTCTTTTACTGATTTCTCTGCTTGTGCTATGGCTGCCTGGACAGCAGCCAGGGCAGAACCCATGGTAAACCCTCACTGGACCGGCATGCACTGCGGGGAGTGCCATCAAAACAATGCCCCTCCGGCTCTGCTTTCAGGAGGCGACATCAATGCCCTGTGCAACCGGTGCCACGGCCCCGGCTCTGAAGCCCGCTTCGAGGTTCATCAGGTGAATATTACCGGTTCCTGAGAAGATGAAGGCGCTTATACCCGCTGGCTGGCCCCTGGCCGGCGGAAGGCTGACCTGCCTCACCTGTCATGATATTCAGTCTCAAATGCATGATAATGTGCTGGGACGGGTGTTTACTAGCAATTTCCTGCGGCCCCATCAGCCTGCCGGAGATTCGATGTGCTATACCTGCCATGACCGGTCACGCTTTCAGCAGCCCAACCCCCATAAGCTGATGATATCGCAGCAGGGGGTTCTTAATAAGGAAGCCTGCCTGCAATGCCATCAGGAGATGCCTGATGCGGAATCGGCAACTGAGGTCAAGGATGCGCCGCTGAAGCAGGACAGCGATCTGCTCTGCATCGGCTGTCACGAGCAGCAAAAAAGCCGTCATCCGGCCCGGGCAGACCACCTCGTGCAGCTGCCATCAGGCATGAAACAGGCCCTGCAGAGCGACAGCCCTACCGGAGCTGTTCTTCCTTTTGGCGATACCAGCATTCACTGCGTTACCTGCCATAACCCCCATGCAAAGGGGGTCATTAAAAAAGGTGTTGACGCGATGGGAGCCGGCGAGCCGTCACTTCTCCGCCTGCCGCGGAGGCTCATCCTTGTGCCTTGCCTGCCACAGTGAGTTTAAGGATTGCCTTACTGTTGCGAAACTTCCTCCGGTGCGCAATATTCTGAAGACGCCTCCTGATGTGCTGAGCCCCCATAAGCCCTGGGCTGAGAATAAATGCAAGGCCTGCCATAACGTCACTGTCGAGCAGCGGGAAAAACCCCAGGCGCTTGCCTTGTGCTTCAGGCAGGGCTGCCATGAAACAAAGCTGGTCAACAATGAGTTTGTGCATGACCGGTCAGTGCTGAAAAATTGCTATTTCTGTCATGAGAGTCATGCATCAGAATACACAAAGCTTCTCAGAACCAATGAAGAGCGGATCTGTCATACCTGTCATCCTTTGCTGCGAGAGAAGGGCGCCGAGCCTGTAGAACTTGCCGAGCCCCTGTCACTCCATAAGGCCTTTGTTGAATATCAGCGCAGCATCGACATGGAGCCGGGCAATGAGTGCAATTTCTGCCACAGCGCCAAACATAAGGCGCGTATCAGCACCGTTGCCACCGGCCTGTGCGCCGACTGTCATATCATGGCGCAGAAAGGCCCTTTTAAAGGCTGCCGCGCCGGATTTCAACAAGCACAATATTTTTAAAGAGAAGAAGTGCTCAGCCTGTCATGACCCGCATGCCGGGCCGCACAAATATCAGCTGAAAGAGCCAGTCGAATCGTACAAATAAGTTTTTTAACATGAAAAATTTTTTTGAAGGATAATGATAACCGTATATGAATCGATCCGCTGCCGCATTATTCATAAGTATACTGTGCGCTTTCATCGCTTTCAGCTGCCAGCGTTTTCTTAAGGCCGGTGAAAACAGGCAGGAATTGCCGCTGATCGAAGGCGCATTTTATGTTGGTACGGACTCGTGTATTCCGTGCCATGACGACGTGTATCAGCAGTTTAAAAAGACCGTGCATTACCGCTTGAATGCCGCTGAACTGAAAGGCATGCAGCGGGGATGCGAGACCTGTCACGGCCCGGGCAGCAAGCACCTGCAGACCAAGGGCAAGGCTCAGGATATAATAAGCTTTGCCAAACTGCCTGCCGAGCAGAGCTCTCAGATGTGCCTGGCCTGCCATCAGGGGTCCCCGACGATGGACTGGCGCGCAAATGTGCATATCATCAACGGTGTGGGATGCAATGAATGCCATAAGTCCCATAAGATTACCGGTCCCAAGATGGTGTATCTCGGCGACCCTGATATTTGCTTTACCTGCCATCAGGAAAAGAAGGCGCAGCTCATGCTGCCATCGCATCATCCGCTTCGCGAAAACAAGATGAAGTGCGGCAGCTGTCATAACAACCACGGCTCTGAAAACAACAATTTAAAGAAACAGAGCCTCAATGATGTCTGCTTTGACTGCCATGCGGAATACCAGGGCCCTTTTGTTTTTGAGCATGCTCCGGTTGTTGAAGACTGCTCTATCTGCCATGAGCCGCACGGAACAATTGCCAATAACCTGCTGCGTCAAAGTGAGCCGTTTATCTGCATGCGCTGCCACCGCGGCCATAAGATAAACCCCAAGGCCGGCGACTATCCGACGTCGGGCGCTTTTTTGACTTCGTGCGTGCAGTGCCATTCGGCAGTGCACGGCAGCGATCTTCCGTCGCAGGTCAATGGAGGAGGTCTCACGCGATGAATCGCCTCTTTGCAGCCATTTCAAGCTGCCTGATCGCCTGCGCGCTCATGTGGTACCCGGGCCGCTGCCTGGCCCAGGAAACGAAGAGCCCCCCGCAGAATGTAACGGTAAGCGCTGCAGTATCCGGCGGCTATCATTTCTATAGTGCTGATGGAAATCGCAGCAAGGTCGGTGAATATGATGTGCTTCATTCCGGGGCCGAATCGTCTTTTGACCTTCAGGGCAGCAGCGGCAGAAACTATGTCGATATGAACGGCCGCTTGCTTGATGAGAATGACCAGTCGTATAATCTCAACCTTGATCTGAACCGCTATCTGCGCAGTGATTTCAGCTATATTCGTTTTCAGCACTACCTGGAGCATGATCAGCTCGAGAACCAGGATTTTAGAAACGATTACAATACCGGGGAAGCCAATAAGCTTATCATATCGGAGTTAAAGGCAAATAACACGATGCTGCTCCCGTCACTGCCTTTTGTGAAATTCAACTTCGATATGCGATCCTATCAGAAGCTCGGGCACCGGCAGGCAACGACAGTAGGCAAATGTTCCGAGTGCCATGTTACCTCGCGCAACAAACGCGTCAATTCAAGCATCAACGATATCACTCCCGGCATGGAACTGTCGCTGGGGCCTGCAACCATAACGTATAATCATTTGATACGCTCATTCACCGAACACGGGGCTGCGCCCATGGCCAACTACGGCAATGGAGCATCGTTTTTTCTGGTTAAAGGCCGGGCGCCCTACAGCCTCGTGCCTGACAGCCGGCTGAATGTCGATACGGTTAATGTACGGTCAGCCCTGCCCTGGGATTCAACCGTGTATGCCACTGTGCAGCACGGGAAGCGTGAAAATCTTGAAACACATACCAACGCTACTTTTAACAGCATGGCAACGCGCCTGAGCAAATATTTTTCGAAATATCTGACCTGCGATGTGTATTACAACAAGTACAGCCTTGAAAACAAAACCAGCGGCGGCATTGATCTTGATACTGAGCGCGGCGGTTTCGATCTTAATATGCATCCGATCAAGAATTCCGGGCTTACCTGCTCCTATCAGTGGCAGGACATCGACAGGGACAATGCCGACCCGAACTCAACGCGTAAGAATACATGGCGGATCACCTGGAATCAGCGGATTTTAAGAAAGATCCGTTATAACCTGAAATATGAAAAAATAAGAGTTAATGAACCGCTTGTCATGAAAGATCAAACAATTCCGGGTCTTGTGCAGACATCGCTGCCTAAAAAAGAAGACACCTATTATGCGAGCCTGACCTGGAGCATGCTGTATAATGTAACGCTCAACACGAACCTGCGCTATGCCAAACTGAAAAACAGCCGTTATGATTCCGACGAGGATCAGTGGGAATATGGCCTCAGCCTCTGGTATGTGCCCCTTGAGCGCCTCACGTTGACCGGGGGGTATACCCTTGCGAAGAATAAAGTGAACAGCTTCGGAGCGCTTAAAACCTATCACCTGAATGGCGCTGAAGGACTTTTCGAATATTCCGATATTCCGTATGACAGCCGCAGTCAGACATGGAGCCTCTCGGCTGCATATAAACTGACGGCTCAAATAAACCTCACGGGTGATGTTGCCTACATCGACAGCATTGCCGACTTTGACAAACATGTTGATGGGCAGAATATCGGCGAGTTTTCCGACCTCTCCATCGGGCAGGTGCAGACTTCAGTCGGCGTTGTCTATGCCTATAATAAACATTTAACGCTGCATTCCAGATTCATGTACCGGGAATACAATGATTACGATCAAAATTATTTTGACGGTCATTTCAACATGCTCACCGTCGGTGCCAGCTGGTCATTTTAAATGAAAGGAGAGTGGACAATGAAGGCTAGCCATCAGCTTTATTTTCATCTGCTGCGCAGTGGTTCTCTGTCCGTGCAGCGTTGTGCATGCCATAACAGACAATCTTACCCGCAGTCAGGTTCAGGAAGCCCTTGAATTCGGCAGGGCAAACCAGCGCGATATAGAAAAAACGCTTATGAGCCTCTATGGCTGCGGCCCGGCCGCCCCGGAGGTTGTTGTGCGCACCAAGTGGTGCAAGCTTGCCCTGCTTGCCGGCATAAAGGCGCAGCAGGGCAAAGTTGTTTCCTCAGAGGAACAGCAGGCCATCCTTCAGGATCCCGCGCTTCAGATCGATATTACCGTGTATGGATCCAGCATCGAATTTGCCCGCAGCTATACGGTGCATGCCATGCAGGAGGGGAAAAAGATTCTTCCCGATATGACTCATGCAGATCACTTTCAGGCTTCCTCACATTCTCAAAACGCCGGCCAGGCTTCTCCTCCTATTATGCAACAATCAGAGCCTATTTCAGATATGATATGCTGGCTTTGCAGAAGCCCTTCAGCATTATCGTTGTCAAGCCTCAGGGTACAGATGCCTATGAGATTAACCCGCAGAAATTTAAATAATGTCAGCAAACAGGGAGAGATGAAGATGACGAAAAAAAATTTCAGCGTTCTTTTTGCTGCATGTGTACTGCTGCTGGGCGTGGCTGCTCCGGCGCAGGCAAGCACAGGTGAGCCCTCTGTAAAACCCGCTTTTTTCCAGAGCGCATTAAAGGCAGCAGGCATATTTTCTCAAAGGATTGTTTCTGATCCCGGCACCGGGTATCCTGCAGCGGTTTATATTCGTGATTTTAAGGGCTCCGAGGTGACCATCGGCTTTCCCTCAACAGGGCTGCGCCGCGGGACGCCGTTTCTGCTTGAAATCGACGGCATGACTGCAATCGTTACCTGTGCTGATGACGGAAAACTGGCACTTGTTGCCGGTGATGAGAGAATTGTACAGTCCGGGGTTTTTGACATCATCGGGTGCATTCTTTCAAATGCTCTGGAAAGTGTCGCTGATTTGATAGAAGCCATTGGCAGTCTCAATGTCGTAGGCATTATTCAAGCCGTTGCAAAACTTGTCTTTGGCATTTTAGATTGCGATTTTTAACGCAGTGCATGGTTGCTTTCGGTACATGAAAATCTCCCTGGCCCTCATGGCGAGGGCCTTTGCTGAGAGACACGGTTATGTGAGAACAATTTAAAAAGAGCGGGTGGTGTTTGGTTTATGAGATGTAAAACTTTTTTTACCTTTCTATTTTTCATACTTCCTTTCTGTTGCCCTGCCGGTTCTTTTGCCGGCCGGCCATCTCCAGCTCTACAACCATCGATTTTTCAAAGTATGATAAAGGCTGCGGGCGCCTATTCAGAGATAATCGCCTCGGATCCCCTCACCGGGTATCCCTGCAGCGTGTATATCCCTGATCTTAAGGGTTCAACGGTGACTATCGGTTTCCCCTCTTCAGGGCTGAGGCCCGGTAAGCCGTTTCTGCTTGAAATAGACGGCATGCTGGCAACCGTTAGCTGCACCCGCGACGGAAAGTTGTCGGTTGTGGATGGCGATGAACGTATTGCAGCAGCAGGTATATTTGGAACACTGGAGTGTCTGTTCAGTGCAGTCCTTACGATGCTTGCCGATGTGTTTGACTCCATACTGTCGCTGGATATTCTTGGCGTACTTGAAGCGATTGTCAGCGGCATTCTTGGTGTCATCATCTGTATTGTGTATTAGTCTGTAAACGGTTTAGAAGACATGCGCAACAGTGGCATTGCCCGATTCCGGCTCGAACCGGGCGCCGGCCTGGATGTGGCGGAAATGATTGCCGCGCAAATTCCCACGATTCTAAAAATTTTTTCCGCAGCGGACAAAACCTGACTGTCCCTACTGCTTATTAAATAAAGGAGAATCCTATGCTGACAACAATAGGGACAATACTTAATTTAGGCATAGTAGTATATTTGGGAGTGCAGGCAAAAGCATGTCTGGATCCAGACCACATGTCAAATCTCGATATCGCGAAAAACCCATTGCTTCTCTCCTTTGTCGCTGTAGTCGCTTTATTTATTGCTGTAAAAAACAGGTAATTTTTCTACAGGGGTTCCATCTTCCGATCCGGGCTCCCGTATCAGCCAATGAAGCAGCGCAGTTGGTGCCCTCGTTGCCTCCCTCTTGAGAAGGCTTTCGTGTCAGATATAATCAGACCCGTATCTAAGCCATCGATACTACAGCAATATTCTCCCATAAATAGTCTGAGCAGAAAGTCATGTATGTGCATTTTGGGTTAGAGCAGGAAGAAACCGTTGGGTTTAGTATCTCAAACCAACCTGCGCAAAAAATAAATTGCTTACGAAGATATACAGGCATAAGGGCGAACCCAACAAATGTATGGTTCCGGGTTTCCGTTCAGCCGATAAATAGCAGTATAGTTAGGAAAGTTAGAACCCATATTTTTATAATAGCCCTATTTTTTAATATGTTTACAAACGTAAAAATGTGAATAAAAGTAACCAGCTCTGCAGGGGGACTCCAAGAGTTAAACAATCTAGGGAGTATGCAGAGGCTATTTGGGAAAATGATGGATGTCAAACGCGCAAGAAGAAACGGTAGGGTGGGTGCAACACACGATTGAGGGTCATGAAAACATTTGGTGGGTTTCGCTTTGCTATACCCCTCTGCAGCTGCAAAACGCAACTGATCGTTATTTTGTTTTTCACCGATTGCGAAAAGGCCCCTTTGATGGGCTAGCAAAAGGCAAGCCTGCGGCTCTGCCGGAGGTAACTGACTTTTATTTTTTGTATTTTTATTACTGTTTAGCTCGACAGATTAATGTAATATAAGTATAATAATTTATATGCTAAAGATTCTGATTCTGCTGTAATAAACGTTATTGAAAGGAGCAGGTATGGTTGATCTTAAAGCTTAAGCGACATGATAGTCACTAAAGCGAAGGTCCGGGGCAAACCAGTAGCAATCAGCCTGTTTCGGGATCAGATTCCGGCAGGATATGAGCCGATTCAGGATACTCCCTGCGCCATTATCCGCTATGCCATGGATGAAGGTAAAAAGGTGTATTTCGATGCAGATCATCATGACTGTTATGTCGGCGTCCATCATGCAGGCATTGTTCCCGGGAAAAAGGAAATTGTTGCCGGAGATTATCTTTCCAAGACAAGCGCATTTTTTACCGATGAGGGTGCAGCCAGGTTGAAGGCAGGCACCTATTGCCTGCCGCCGGGCATGGTCAAAGCCATAGGCGCGGCACCTCTTGACGAAGTGCCCGAAGGCGTACAGGTCGACTGGATCGTCGTAGTCACCAATCCGCACAATGCCTGCATACTGGGCGGCTGCCGACTGTGTCAGGACGGTGTGCAGCCCTACGGCACCTTCGGCACATCGCTGTGCGGGGAGCTGTTTGCCGTGCCGTGGTATATTAAAAACGTCATGGTCGTGGGAGGTGATTTCGGCGGGCGCATGCATAACCGGATGAAACAGGATCAGCTGTTTATTATTATTCCCATGGAATTCGCCCACATGATTCCCAATATTCTGTGCAATGTCAAAGTCGATGTGAAGGCAAGCCGCGAAATGACCAAGCCGCCGCATTCGCCGTTCTGGCAGAAAAAGGATAAGTCGGCATTCTCGGATGAACCGGCCGTGCAGGAGGAAGCAGGTGAAGAGCCTGTGTTTACCATGCCCTGGGACGCTGAAGCGCAGGCAATGATAAAAAAAGTTCCGGTTGAAATGCTTGAAATGATCGTAGGCAATTCCGAGCAGTATGCAAAAGAAAACGGCTATGCCGAGGTTTCCATGAAGTCAATTCGCGAGCAGATGGAAAAGCTTGGCATGGATCTGGATGAGATGATGGCAATGATGTAGTTCTGAATAGCCTTGCAAAAAGTTGAAATCCATTTACCTGATTATGCGGAGGATGTATGAGCAAAAACAAAGAGTATGCTGAGTACTTGAAAAAGCATGAGGGGTATACGCGCGATATCATCGCCTATAAGCTGTGCGATACGCCGCCCGATTATGCTGAATCCTATGGCGATGATGTGTCGTTTGAATGCGCCATGATCCCCGAGGTGTGGGACGGCAAAGAGGGCAAAAAACCTTTTTATATTATCAACAAGAATGTTTTGTGCGGCGGCGCGGTCTATTCCGGCATCGGCAATAAAAAGATGACCAAAGAGGATTTTGATGTCGGCATGGCAACCTCTATCGGCCCTACAAAGGCCTATGCCACCCGGCAGGTCATGCGGCGGGTCAATCAGCAGATACCCCATGTGTATAAGCATCATAAATATCTGGTCATCGGCAGGTTTGAGGATGTTCCCGACCCTGATGTCATCATGGTGACAGCCGATGCCAACCGCATCATGCGCCTGTGTAAAGTCTATACCTGGACGACCGGCGAGCTGGTGCATGGCCTTTCGGGAACCGCCTGGTGCACAAATTCTTTCCCGCTTGTGTACCGCAATAAAACCATGACATTCAATATGGGCGACCCCCCGTCTCGGTTCATGATGCAGCTTGACCCGGCGAGATGTTCTGCTTCATACATTATAACCTCGTGCCGCTGATCGTTGAAAATTTTGACAATATCTCATCCGGCGTTGTCGAGATGTGAAAAAGGAGGATATCATGGCTTATTTTATTACTGAAGATTGCGTGATCTGCGGGACCTGCTGGGAAATCTGTCCGACCAAATCGGTTGAGGAGTTTGACTGGTACTACCGGATAAATACCGATACCTGCGTTGAGTGCGGCGCCTGCGCCCGCGTGTGCCCGAATCATGCGATAATCAATAAGAAAAAAGAAGACAAGTAGAATTTATTTCGTAGAATAGCTGTTTATTAAAAAAAGCTTCCGTTGTATAAACGGAAGCTTTTTTTAAGGATTTTTTCTGTCATCTCGACCGCAAAAAGAGATTTTGAATGATTGATGCCCCTGCGCAACCTTCGGATCCGCTGCATTCGAATGGGCATAATACTCAAAAATTTTTTCTATTTTTCCTCTCTGTAAATATCGATGTTATGTCACGTAATGTGGACTTTTAAGAAAAAAAGTCCAACCACTATATCTAGTAGTTAGACCTGTATTATTCTTGCAAAAATTAGCCAGTTTACCCCACAACTTATACAGCTTCCGAGCCGCGTCATAAATCGACTGTCACTCTCCTCAAATACCGCATGGGTGCCGTTCCTGCGATTACCAAAACATCAAGATCCTAAATAAATTGCCTAAAATCTTCATCCGTGATGGGGAGCCGAAGAAAACGGCCGCAACTGTTATCAGATGAGGTTGTTTTGTTTTGAGTTTCACTGCATATATAATTAAAAAGGAGTGATGACTATTGCCTCATTACAATTTAGAATACACGTCGCAGGACAATGCCGGCAATAAAAAAATTCAATATAAGCGATAGGTATCACAAAATGGGAAAGCATCAGCAGTTAAAAACAATACTATATTTTGTTTCAATTCTTGTTTTTGTTGTTGGCCTGTCAACAATCTTTGCAAAAATCTAAGTAGAATCCGAACAACCACAAACGCCTGCAAAACTAGTTATCGACAGCACAATGACTATTATGCAGTTCGGTCAAACCAACAAATTGTCGGAAACAGTCTTGAAGGATTTGTTTGCTCTTAGAGCAGAAGATGATTTGGAAAAACCGTAGTCCGTCTGGCAGGAACTCGCGATCAAATAACTTCCCTCGTTACAAAAAAACTAGCATTGGCGTCAGAGCATGCCAGCAAAAATTGGTTTAAAATTCCGGTTAAGTTTTTTCTCTTGGTTTATCTTTTTGCCAACTATTTTCATTATTATCAAAGGGTACTTACTTCCAGAATCAGGAATCGACTGCTTTTTGTGGCTGTTATGATTTTTGGAGTAGTTATGGGACCAGACCCCAGTCCCATGGGAACCGTAACAATGCAATTCACCTTTACAGTACTGCGCATGCCATTTTTCCCCCGAGAATGATTGCCATGACCGTTTTTTTGATTATTGTCTTTTTTGCCAATAAATACATTTGCACCTGGGGCTGTCAGGCTGGCACTCTGCAAGACCTAATTTTTAGAATCAATCAGACCAATACATTACAAGCCGTACTTGGAAAACAGATCAAACCGCCTTTTGTTCTGACGAATACCGTGCGCACAGTGTTTTTTTGCGTTTTTATATTCATATCTTTTTTTTGGGGTATCGACATCATCGACCCAATAAACCCCTTTAATATCTATAATCCAGTGCATCTGGGCGTTATTGGAGGACTGTTTGTTGGCATGCTCTTGGTCTCCAGCCTATTTGTTTATCGACCGTGGTGTCATTTTTTCTGCCCTTTCGGATTAGTAGGGTGGATTGTGGAAAAAGCAAGCTATAACAAGATAAACGTGAAATATGAAACCTGTATTGCTTGTGAAAAATGTGTTACGGCTTGTCCGTCTACGGTAATGGGTGCTATTTTGAAAGGCAACAAAAAAACCATACCAGATTGCTTTGCCTGCTATACATGCAGGGAGGTATGCCCGACCGATTCAATACGTTTTTCTTCAAGAAAAAAAATACTTGCCTCATTTAGATCATTTTAATAAAAAAAATGATGAAAACATATAATAAGAATCCTCTAGCCAACGATTTAAAAGCCCCATCAGAATACGGGGCTTTTTTGATTTTTTGTCCCTGCGGTTTACAGCCGTTTTTTTTCAAGCCAGTAAAACATAAAAAGTCCGCCGGCGATAAAAAAGAAAATGATCACCCAGTGGCTCACACCCAGTACCTGGGGAAGGGTGATCTTTCCAAAATCCCCCCATGTGAGAAGAGTTTTTTTAAGTGCAGGATAGGCCTCAGCAAAAAGGGCTGCCCCTGCAAGCATGCCAAGCACCCCCCATAAACCATCCAGCGCCCTTCTGCAAGCGCTCCCACCAGATGTTCCGGGACAATAGCCAAGCGGACCCCAGCCAAGCCGAAAATGAGACCTCCCGGAATAACAGCGCCCAGAATTGCCGGCTTAACAGAGAGTGTGGCAAGGCCAAAATCCAGTAATGCAGTACACGCCGATCATGCCCACCATCACGGTTGAAAACATGAATTTTACAATGGTCATGTCCATGAAGCGCAGTGCCCCAAGCTGCCGGTCATATCGAAGCACGCTGCCGCGCTGCAGAAGAAAACCAAACAGCACGCCGGTTACCAATCCGTAGAGGAGTGTATTCATTGTTCATCCCTCCTCTGTACAGAATACGGGCCATAATAACTCCTCCGATAAAAAAACAAATGAGGGCTATAAAGCCGCTTACCGCCAGTTGGGCTGAACCACTCAGGCCATGTCCCGACGGGCAGCCGTCGGCAAGGCGGCGCCGAACATGGCAAAAACGCCGCCAACAAACGCAACTCCTGCCCGTTTGAGAATGCTACCGCCAAATCGCTTGCGCCACATATCGGGGAGAGCCTGGCTTTATAGGTGCCGGAAATTTTGGCAGCAATCGAAGCGCCGAAAAAAATGCCGATAACAAACATCCACTGCCAGTCGACAATGGGCGCTTCCTTCATGAAATAGTCCATCTGCGCCACCCGCTCAGCGCTGAAAATCTTTTCAATCATACCGGTCACCGGACAAAGGTGGTTGATGCGCCGAAAAATTTTCCAGAAAGCGCAACCATCCGACAAGAACAAGTCCTGCGAGAGCGCCTGCAAGATAAGGATTCCAGAAGCTTTCACCCTGCGTTGCCCTCATGCTCATTATGGCCTCCCTTCAAAATAGTATTTTGTTTCCGGCCTCCACGCCTCATGAAATCCCCTGCAGACCGTAAGGAGGCTGCATTCTGAAAGGTCCCTGCTTCGGGGGAGACTGCCCATAATTATACGGTTTGTAATATGCAAAACATTTGCCCTGTAATCACATGCTGCCTTTTCGGCAGAATCAAAACCGGCAAGCCGATCATAGAATAGCATCAGGGACCGTTTTTTTTATCGGGGCTGCAAGACCGTGCTTTTTCATTTTATACCTCAGGACCCGCTCGCTAATCCCCAGCGTTTCTGCAGCCCGTGTCTGTACCCAGCCGGTTTTTTCAAGCGCAGCACCCAGCAGCTCCTTTTCCATGGCCTCAAGGCTTTCCTCAAGCGTGCCCTGCGTCGAGGCCTGATACTGTCGCACTTCAAAGGGCAGAATGGAGGCGTCAGCAGATACCCCGGGCCAGGTGATGCTGCGCTGCACGATATGCTCCAGCTCCCGGACATTGCCGGGATAGGGATATTTGATAAGGGCATCCAGCGCTTCGGGGGCAAGGCGATAGGGCCGATCGCATAGCGCTGCCAGGAAAAACTCAATCAGCGGGGGGATGTCTTCCCGTCGCTCTCGCAGGGGCGGAATTTCCAGTTCAAGGACCTTGATGCGGTAGTAGAGGTCCTGCCGGAACTGACCGCCTGCAGCAAGCCGGGCTGATGTCGCGGTTGGTAGCGGCGATCAGCCGGGCGTCGACATTGATCTGCTGTTCGCCACCGATTCGGGCGAAATGTTTTTCCTGCATGGCCGAGCAGCTTGGGCTGCATCGGCAGCGGAAGCTCGGTGATTTCATCCAGAAACAGCTTGCCGCCATCTGCCAGCTCAAAATCACCGGCGCGGCCTGCCGCAGCGCCGGTGAAAGAGCCCTTTTCCGTGGCCGAACAACTCGCTTTCAAAAAGATTTTCGGGAATAGCCGCGCAGTTGAGTGCAATAAAGCCCCCGTCTTTTCTGCTGCTGAGCAGGTGTATGAGATGGGCAAGCAGCTCCTTGCCCGTACCGGTTTCGCCCTGAATCAGAACTGGCCAGGGGCTGCTGCCAACCGGCCGGCCAGCGACAGCACGCGCTTCATAGCCTGGCTTTTGGCAATGATGTTCAGGGGCAGATCCCGGCTCTCGATTGCTGCTTCAATATCGGTCACATCGCCGTCAATAGCCGCCTGCTGCTCGATGGCCTGAATTTTTTCAAGCAGCTCGTCCAGGTCGACAGGTTTTTCAAGAAACTCATCGGCGCCCCAGCTTCATGACTGCAACGGCCGTATGCACGCTGCTAAAGGCCGTTATCATAATGGCGCGCACCAGGGGATTAACCTCCTTCAGGTGCCGTAAAAGCTCTTCACCGGCTTTCGCCGGGCATGCGCGATCAAGCAGCACGAGCTGCACGGGCTCCCGCTGAAAAACAGCCCGGGCCTCCTGCCCGCTGGCAGCGGTGAGCACATCATGGCCCTGGTGCCTGAGAAACCCGCTCAGCATGTCGCGCTGGCTGGCTTCGTCGTCGACAACAAGTATGTTCATGCCGGTTACCTCCCGCGGGTGGGCTTGAAATATTGCAGTGATTGACAGAATGCCTCCGTCCGCCGGCTGTATGGCAAGTGTCCCGCCGTGCTCCTGAACAATGCGCCGCACAATGGCAAGGCCAAGGCCCGTGCCGTCCGGCCTGCCGGTAAAATAGGGCTCGGTAAGCCGTGCGACTGCTTCCCGCGGGCAGAGAAAAGCCGCCGTTGGTCATCGCAAGGCGAATTCACGGCCCTGGTGGTCGATGACTATCTTTATAAACCCGCCACGGGGCTGGGCTTCCATTGCGTTTTGAGAAGGTTTTCAATGACCTGCTCGATCAGATCCTGATCTCCGGAAACAGGCCGTGCCGAACTCGCCAAAAGCTCCACGCTGATGCCCTGCTGCCGACATCGGGCCTCGTAGAGCTGTAGCACTTTTTCAACGCTGCGGTCAAGCCGCACGGCTGCCGCGCCAGGGCGCGGGGACCGCAAGCCGGAGCAGATCCCTACAATGCCATTGGTCCTTCGAACGGCATCCCGCATAATCTCAAGCAGGCCAGGTTCTCACCGCTCAGGGCCGGGGCTTCTTTCTGCAGGCGCTGCAGGCCCATGCTCAGGGCGTTCAGGGGGTTTCGTATCTCATGCGCGATTGCGGCTGCTGCTTTTCCCAGTGCCGCATTTTGCCGTTCGTCAGCGATTTTTTCTCATATGCGCTGATCTGCCCAACGTGCTTTGCCTGCTGCCGGTACAGCACAAGCGACAGCACCAAACCCAGGCAGGCAACCGAAGCGCTGAAGCCGATAAAATCGCGCCACAGCCGTTCATGGCCGTTTCAAGATGCGCGGCATCAAGGCCTACCGTAAGCCCTGTTTCGCCCACAGTCATTTTCGCTTCAGCAACCGCCGCAGGGCCGGTGCCGATAAGCTCGACCTGCTGCGCATGCCCGGCCTGCACAGCGTTTTCACGGCAGGCATCGTTTTGATGTACCTAATCCCCGGAAGCCTCGTGATGGTAGCGATAACATTGTCAAGGCCAAGCTCCTTCTGGAGCTTTTCTATGCGGGCCGCCTCAACCCCCACCAGCACCCAGCCGCCCTTGTTGAGTCGGGCCAGTGCAGCAGATATAAGTGGGATGCAGCATTATACTGGAGCCCGGCTTTTTTTCAGGAGGCAGAGACAGATTTTTGTCCAGCCTGAAGGCCCTTCCACAACAGTCCCGCCGGATCGCGCTATATAAATGCCGGCCAGGCTCGCTTCACGGGCAAACCCCGACAGTTCGCCTGCGGTAAACGGCTCGATAGCATCAAGATAGAGATAAAGCGGGCAGTATTGCCCAGAAAGGTCTGCAGCAGTTCCTCGGACACCTGCTGCGACAGCAGCGCACCTTTTGCGCTCAACTCGATGACATTGGCCACAAGCCCTGAGGCCTCCTTGATTCTTCGATAAAGGCATCACGCGTCACTTGCGCCTGCCACAGAAAGTAGCCGACAATGGCTGCAAACATACAGCCGAAGGCCAGCAGGTTGCTGACCCAAAGCGGCAGCTGACCTACCGGCCGCCCTGGCCACCCCGGCCTCCTCCGAACCCGCCGCCACCACCGCCGCCTGAGCCACTTCCCGCCACCACCGCCGCCTGAGCCACTCCCCCCGCCGAACCTCCTCCACCACCACCGCCTGAGCCACTTCCTCCGCCGAACCCTCCTCGGCCACCACCACCGGCCCCTCCTCCGAAGCCGCTACCGTGGTTGCCGCCGCCTGCCGAACCCTTGCCCAGGCGCTGCCGAACCCCGGTCGAGTCTTGCGGGCCGACGCCCAGTTCACCTGACTGGCCTGCTGGCCCTTTGCCCCTGCGGTCATTGAAATATGAGTTTGATGCGGAAAAACGACCGGTGCTTTTATCCATGAGAACCCCATACCCGGACAAGCGCGTTCTGCTGAGTGTTTTTCGGCAGGGCCGTTCGTTCGATCGTAATGACCTTAGGTTTCTGGCCGGCATCATCACGCAAGTCGGCAGGGCCGTCGACTACTTCCATCTGAACTGTACCCTTGTCCTGATCAATGGAGATGACCCGACCGAGTATCAGCTCTTCGGCGCTGCAGTACGAGATGCACAGCAGTGAAATTAAAAATACCAGGAAAAGCCGCATTGCGTCACCATCTGATGATAGAACTCAGAATTTACTTTTGAATTGTTTTTAAGCCACGTCATTTTGCCGTAGACCTCCACCGGACCGAAAAACCGGCTGACCTGCGCTCCCGCGGAAAACGTTTTATCAATGCGATTCGTGTGCAGCGGGCTTTCATCATAGGCCGTGCGCCATAGCCCCGACTCAAGCTGCAGCCGCCAGACTTCGGTCATATCCCAGGTGAGACGGGCTCTTGTATGCACCTGCCGGTAGGTTTCAAAGTCGTCGGTAGAATGAAGCCGCGAGTAGCCAGTGAGGATACTGCCGTATACTGTCGGCGTCAAAAACAGGTCGCAGATAAAGTCGCCGTTTGTCAGATGATCATTGCGCGAGGTTTTCACTACCGACAGATCCTGCAAATCAGCCTCGGCTCCGCTGCCGCTGCCAGCCAAAGAAAGAAGCCCCGCGGCAGATGCTTCCTGGCCTTGCGGCTCGGCATAGCTGTAGGAGGAGTTTTTGTAGTTCAGGTGGCTGAAGGTCCCTTCAAGGGAAAATGTCATAAAACGGGAATATATCCAGCTCAGCCGCAGGCCGGCAAGATACTGGTCCCGATCGTCCTCCGGCATGTAATCATCGCGGTAAGAATTCGCCTCCATAAGCAGCGCCGGCACCAGCCGGCTTCCCAATACAGGACGGGCCAGCTCGCCGCGGGCTCTTAAAAAATAATTATCGCCCACGCGCGTATAGTTTTGATAACTGCCCTCCAGCAGACCCATAAAACTTGCGCCACCCCCAAGCTGCCAGGTATCGGACATGCCGGCCCGGTGGAATGTAAAGCCGGAGCCTTTCCGGTTATTGGTCTGCGCGGTGTTGTCATTATATCCCGCAGACGTCTCCAGGCTGAAATCGGCAGTCTGCGCTGGTGGCGGTGTGGCGTGCTGACATAAAAATCAAGCTCCCGCAGATAAGTAAAAGCCAGTCTCTGCTGACAAAGACCTCTTTTTGTGCGCTCAGATGCTGCCGAATTTATTCCCGTAATTCTCACTCAAACCCGCGCTCTCTGGCTGTGGGCCCGCTGTCGTTTGTCCGCTGAAAAAGGTACTGCCCAGGGCAGGTGCTCGCCCTGCAAAACATGATCCTGAATCTACTTCTGCTTTTACTTTACTGCACACAAACCGTATTGCAATGTATTTTCTATTGTGCAAGCAGACAGGAAGTACGGATTGCAAGCCGCAAACCGTACTTCCTGTTGCCCGGTCAAACCTGACACCAGCCTGCTCTGCGGGCCTACTTTCTGCCCCACCTTTCACCGTAGCGGGCGCCGACCCACAGGGGCTTAGCCGTATCGGGATCACGCAGCTGAACCTCAGTGCCGTTAACGGTAATCGACATAGCGATGTTGCGAGCTATGCCGGAAAAGTCCACCGTATAGCCGCTGGCCGAACAACATCGCCCACCGCCGGCCGATCAACGTCAAGACTGTCCCAGTAGCGCACCGGGCCGATGCCGTACACGGTAGCATTGTCCTCTGCCGTGGCAATCACCATGCCCGTGCCGGAGCCTATGCTCACAACGGTTCCCTCAAACACAAAAGGCGTTCCATCAAGAATAGCCTGCGCTATGCCCGCATTGCCTGTCTGTGGGCAGGTACCGTTGCCCTGGCCGCCTTTGCCGTTGTACTGTTCCGCCCTTGTCGTCGCTCCCATTGCCGCCATTCCCCTTGCCTGCATAACCAGTGCCTGCACCAATAAAAACTGTCAGCGCCAAAATAAATGCTACATACATGATCTTTTTCATGAAGTCTCTCCTTTTTGCAATTGATTGTTTTTCATCGATAATAAAATTGCCGTTTACTCTGTCAATCCTCTTTCACTGTTCGTCATCCGTGGGGGCATCACCGTCCTTTCTTAAAATCAACGATCCTGCCCACATACTATTACACGAACAGTGCCAAAATATTTTTCGAGCAATTTCAGAACGTTAGATAAAACAACGCTTAAGCGTATTCGACAATCATCGCTTTGGCTCGACAAAATTGACGAATAGAGGACTTTGACTTTTTACTGCAGTAAAGTTAAATCATGCTCCGTTTAGGAGGATTCTTTTCAACTTCCCAGCTGTGCATGGTAGTTCGGTCAACCCCTAGCTTTTCAGCTAAGAGACAATTGCTATTATCCTTTATTTGAGGGGGCTTTTTTAAAAGGCGAGGCAGGAAAATTAGAGGGTTGAAATGATACCCCAGTGCCCAGATGGTGTCCGCGCTGGGGAGTTAGGCGAACATAGCGAGACGAGTTGTTAAAACGTATTTTCTACTGTTGTCCGAAAGGCCGACAGTATCACAAT
>CAVRBJ010000009.1:0-7116 GCA_963718965.1 uncultured delta proteobacterium
TGAAACGCTTCTGCTTTCTTTTTTTATCCTGGCTTCTGACTCCTGGATTCCGACTCCTGTTTTATCGCAGGAGCAGGCAGATATAGTTTTTGCAGATTGCTGCGTCTCATGGTAGTATTTTTTGTACTACAGGGCACATGCCCATAAAAATGCTTTTGGAGTAGACAGTATGCTTATCGTGATGGAAAAAGACGCCACGCAGGCGCAGATTGATGCGGTAATAGATACCATTAAGCAGCTGGGTTTCACCCCCGCGCCCATTCCCGGATCACAGCGCACGGCAATCGGTATCCTTGGCAATGCCGGGCCCATCGACCCGGGCAACTTCATCGCACTTGATGGCGTAAAGGATGCTATCCGGGTATCTAAGCCCTTCAAGCTTGTGAGCCGGGAAGTGCAGCCTGAAAATACGGTGGTTACGGTGGGGAACCTGGCGATCGGCGGCGGCGACCTGGCAGTCATGGCAGGGCCATGCGCCGTAGAGAGCCTTGAACAGTGCCTTATCATTGCCGAGGCCGTCAAAAAGGCCGGGGCTACGATTTTCCGCGCAGGCGCGTTCAAACCCCGCACATCGCCCTACAGCTTTCAGGGCCTTGAGGATAAGGGGCTTGAGATACTTGCCGAGGTGCGCAAGCGCACCGGCCTTGCCATTGTGACCGAGGCCGTTGATCATGATGTGCTCGGCCGGGTTGAGGCAGTGGCAGACATCATACAGATCGGTGCGCGCAATATGCAGAATTTCAGCCTTCTTAAACGGGCAGGCAAAAGCTCAAAGCCGATCCTTCTGAAGCGAGGCATGGCTGCAACGATCGACGAGTTTCTTATGGCTGCCGAGCATATCATGTGCCAGGGCAACCGCCGCATCATTCTGTGCGAGCGGGGGGTGCGCACGTTTGCGGACCACTCGCGCAACACGCTTGACCTGAGCGCCATACCTGCGGTGAAACTGCTGAGCCATCTGCCCATTATAGCCGATCCAAGCCATGCGGCGGGCCGCCGCGATCAGGTAATACCGCTGTCGCGGGCTGCAGTTGCCGTGGGCGCTGACGGGCTTATGGTAGAGGTGCACCATAACCCCACGCATGCTCTTTCAGACGGCCCGCAATCGCTCTATCCCGAGCAGTTTGAGGATCTGATGCGCCAGGTGCGGATGCTTGACCGCATGGGCAAATAAGGGCCTGTAAAAAACCGGTAAAACCGGCAGGATAATTAGACGTTCGTGGTGAGTTCTGAGCGTGACAAAGGATCGAACCATGAATGGCTGCCCCTGGACACTTTGCCAGGCTCAGGGCGAACGGATTTCGCAGCAGTTATTTTTTTACGGGCTCTACCCGCCTGAGATGGGATAATCCTTTTACTCTTGCCCGTTTCGGTCAAGCTGTGGTATAGTATAAAGCTATACTAATTTAAACCGGTTAATTAACAGGAGGATGCATATGTCTCAGGATGAACTTAAACACAAAATTCAGCAGTTTTTTAAAACCTATGAATATTCAAATCTCATAACCATTGATGAAAATGGTTACCCCAAGGGACGCATGATGGAAAATATGCCCCTGGGGGATGACCTGGTTTTCTGGTTTGCTACCGGTGCCGGCTCCAGCAAAGTTGCCGAGGTGAAGAAGGGCGGCAATGCAAGCGTTTTTGTGTATCGCCCTGCCGATCATGGCAGCATCAATGCTCTAGGCGTAGCTGAAGTTGTGACTTCAGATACAATCAGGGCCGAAAAGTGGAAAGAAAAATGGACTGCTTTCTGGAAGCAGGGTCCCACTGACCCAAACTATGTCCTTATCAAAGTGGTACCTAAAAAAATCATCTATCTTGACTTCGCCGCCCACAAGCAGGAAGTTCTTGACTGTTAACAAATATAAATATTTATATGCATGCTAATCCCTTGTTTTACCTGAAGGTCGAGAGATAGTTTTTTGCAGAGCTTTTTGTTGTTTTTTTAACTAAATATTGTTTTTTTTATTTTTTTATTTTCAATATTTCCAAAAAAACAAAAATTTGCATTGACAAACAGGAACAATATTAGTAAAAACACACTCCTAATTTTTTATAATGAGTGCTTTTTATTCTGTACGTATCGATGATATCCCTCATGACGGCTTTCGGTTGTCTGCGCAGTGGGATACTGGAGCGCTTGAAGGAATCCTGACAGACACCGACGGCCTGTTTCGTATTGCTTCACCGATTGAACTTGAGGTGCAGTTTCATCTTCCAAGGCCACAGGTCTTAATGGAGGGGTCATGTGCAGCGACCCTGGAACTTGCCTGTGTTCGCTGTCTGAAGGAGTTTGTCTGGCCACTGGAAGCCCGGTTTCGCTATATCTTCTGGCCCAAATCCAAAGAATCACATGTGGAAGAGAAGGAACTGAGTGATGAAGATCTTGAGGTTGTCTATTATAAAGAGGGTGAACCGGTTGATCTGCGCCCGTTCATAGCCGAGCAGATGTATCTGCATGTGCCGCAGTATCCCCGTTGTCAGGAAGCATGCAAAGGGCTCTGCGGGCAATGCGGCAAAAACCTCAACGAGGAGGCATGCTCCTGCGCGGAGAGCTTAAAGAGTGAAACCATATCACCCTTCAGCGTGTTAAAAAAGCTCAAGAAGTGAGCGCTTGTTTTTTTAATTATCATAAAAGGGACAGTGACCCATGGCACATCCGAAAAAAAAGACATCCAAGGCACGGCGTGATACCCGCCGGTCGCATCATGCCCTCACCCCGGTTAATGTTGCGGCTTGCCCGCAGTGTAAGGAGCCAAAAAGGCCTCATTATGCCTGCGCCAAGTGCGGTTATTACAACGGCAAAGAAGTCATCTCTGTCGCTGCTGAATAACGATTCAAACATTCATTCAACTTGACAGCCGTCACAATGTTTAGATCACGAATTATCGGCACTGGTTCGAGCGTACCGGCCAAGGTTCTCTCCAACAAGGATCTTGAAACGCTTGTTGACACCAGCAATGAGTGGATAATGACCCGCACGGGCATCAGGGAGCGGCACATCGCCTCAGACGGCGAATGCAGTTCCACGTTTGGCTACCGGGCAGCTCTTAATGCACTTGAAATGGCGGGCACTGATGCCGAAGAGCTTGATCTGATAATTGTCGGGACCATTTCCCCGGACATGCCCATGCCCTCTGTTGCCTGCTTCGTGCAGCACCGGCTCAAGGCTTCGCGGGCCGCGGCATTCGACGTGGCGGCAGGCTGTACGGGCTTTCTCTATGCGCTGACCGTCGCTGACGCTTTTATCCGGTCGGGATCGCATAAGAAAATTCTGGTCATCGGCGCTGAAACGCTTTCAAAGTTCACCGATTATCAGGATCGCACTACCTGCGTGCTGTTTGGTGACGGCGCGGGCGCCGTTGTGCTTGCGGCCGAACAGGGGGAACGCGGCATTTTATCAACACATCTGTATGCCGACGGCGCCTACACGGACTATCTTTTGATACCGGGCGGGGGATCACTTAATCCTGTTTCGCATGATTCGATAGAGGCGCGCCAGCATTTTATTAAGATGGATGGCAACAAGGTTTTCAAGGTGGCAGTCAAGTCTCTTGAAGAGGCAGCCCTCACCGCCCTTGAGAAAAACAATCTTACGGGTAAAGATATAGACCTTCTTATTTCGCACCAGGCAAACATGCGCATCATCGATGCCATAGCAAAAAGGCTGAATCTGCATCCGGAAAAAGTTTTCTTAAATATCGAACGCTACGGCAATACTTCATCGGCATCGATTCCGATAGCCCTTGACGAAGCAAACCGGCAGCATCGCATGAAGAAAAATGATATTATTCTTCTTGATGCATTCGGGGCCGGATTGACCTGGGGCGCAGCTTTAATTCGTTGGTAATAAACTGAGAAAGGTGAGACATTATGATGGATTATGGTTTGAATGAAATGCAAGTTCAGATGGTTGACCTGGCGCGCAAGATAGCCAGGGAAAAGATCATCCCCGTGCGGGCCGAACTTGATGAGAAGGAAGAGTTTCCCTGGGATGTGCTGAAGGTGCTGGCCGATGCAGGCCTGTTCGGCATCTATATCCCCGAAGAGTACGGCGGCATGGGCCTCGGCAATTTTGACAATAACCTTGTTGTTGAAGAGCTCAGCAAGTATTGTATCGGCATTTCAGTGAGTTTTGCTGCAAGCGGGCTTGGCGCCTATCCGATCCTGCTGTTCGGGAGCCATGATCAGAAACTGAAATATCTGCCCGATATCGCAGCTGGCAGGAAAATTGCCGCTTTCGGCCTTACCGAGTCGGCCGCCGGCAGCGATGCCGCCAGCATCCGTACGACGGCAAAGAGGGACGGCGATTTCTTTATCATGAACGGCGTGAAGCAGTGGATTACCAATGGCGGCGAGGCCGAAACCTATTCGGTTGTTGCCAAGACCGATCCTTCGAAGGGCCCCCGCGGCGCAAGCGCATTTATTCTTGAAAAGGGCCAGCCGGGATTTACCTTCGGTAAGAAGGAGAAAAAGCTCGGCATCCGGGCTTCCGCTACCCGCGAGCTGGTGTTTGAAGACTGTAAGGTTTCAAAAGACATGATGCTCGGCAAGGAAGGCATGGGCTTCATGGTCGCCATGAAGACTTTTGACCAGACCCGCACCGGCATTGCAGCGCAGGCCGTCGGCCTTGCAACCGGAGCGCTCAATGAGTCGATCAAGTATGCCTATGAGCGCGTTACCTTCGGCAAGTCCATCATCTCCCATCAGGCCGTGCAGCATATGCTGGCCAATATGGCAACCGAGATTGAGGCAGCACGGGCCCTTACCTATCAGGCCTCGCGCTACTGCGATGCCGGCGCGAAAGACATGTCGAAGTACTCTTCCATGGCAAAGCTGTATGCATCTGATGTGTGCATGCGCGTCACTACCGATGCCGTGCAGATATTCGGCGGCTACGGCTACATGCGCGAGTATCCGGTTGAGAAAATGATGCGCGATGCAAAGATCCTGCAGATATATGAGGGCACCAATCAGATTCAGCGCAGCGTCATCGGCCAGTACCTGGTCAAGGAAGCGGCCGGACACAGAATAGACTGATAAAGTGTTTGCACTATTGAAATAGTTGGTATAAAAAAGGGAAACAGGATGAATCTTACAGGTAAAGCGGCAATAGTGACCGGAGCTGCTCAGGGAATCGGGCGAACCATTGCCCTTACGCTTGCGCAGCGCGGAGCGGACATGGTGGTGGCTGATGTCAATGAGCAGAGCCTGCGGGAAGTTGTAGCAGAGATTGCACAGCTGGGGCGCAAGGCTGTGGCGGTGAAGGTGAATGTGGTTGAAGCCGCTGACTGCGAAGCAATGATCAAGGCCTGTATAGATGCATACGGTAAAATCGACATTCTGGTAAACAATGCAGGCATCACTCGCGACACGGTGCTTCTTCGCATGAAGGAAGACCAGTGGGATCAGGTGATAGCCGTGAACCTCAAGGGTACTTTTAATTGTACCAAGGCGGCCATACGGCCTATGTTTAAGGCCAAGTACGGACGCATTGTGAATATATCATCGGTGACCGGCGCCATGGGCAATGCCGGGCAGGCCAATTATTCGGCATCCAAGGCTGCGGTCATGGGCTTTACCAAGGCCATAGCCCGCGAATATGGCCATTGCGGCATTACGGTCAATGCCGTAGCTCCGGGTTTTATCAAAACCGCCATGACTGATGCGATTCCCGATAAGGAGCGCGAAGCCATGATCAGCCAGATTCCGGCCAGGAGACTCGGGCTTCCCGAGGACGTTGCCGAGCTGGTCTGTTTTCTGGCAAGCGATCTGGCGGGGTATATCACGGGTCAGGTTGTGCATATTAACGGCGGGCTTTACATGTAATTAAAAAAACAGAGGCTAACAACAACAGTAAACAGGAACATAAGGAGGTTTAGTAACATGGCAGATAAATCTGTAGAAGAACTGGTCAAAGAAATCATCGTCGAGCAGCTGTCCGTCAGCGCAGAGGAAGTTGTTCCCGAGGCATCATTTGTTGATGATCTGGGTGCCGACTCGCTTGATCTGGTTGAGCTCATCATGGTGTTTGAAGAGAAGTTCGGTCAGGAGATTCCTGATGAGGCGGCTGAAAAGATTCAGACCGTGAAGGATGCTATCGACTATATCAAGGCTCACAAGAACTAATCGTGGCTTGCAACAGCAGCTGGTAACAGGCGCATGCTTCTATAAATGAAAGCCTTCCCGGCTGTGCCTGGAAGGCTTTCGCAACTTTAACTTATAGGGGGTTACAAGCGTTGGAAAATAAAAGAGTAGTTGTAACCGGTCTTGGCATTGTCACGCCGCTGGGGATCGGCGTTGATGAGAACTGGGACGCAGTCAAAAACGGCCGTTCCGGCATCGGCCTTATTACCCGTTTTGATGCGACGGACTTTCCGGTTAAGATAGCCGGCGAGGTGAAGAACTTCAATCCCGAGGACTATATCGAGGACAAAAAAGAAATAAAAAAGATGGACACCTTTCTTCACTATGCCCTTGCCGCAGGCAAGATGGCGGTGCAGAGCTCGGGGCTTGAGATTACCGATGACAATGCCGAGCGCGTGGGCGTTCTCGTCGGGTCGGGGCTTGGCGGCCTTGCAACAATTGAACGATACCATGAGATATATCTTAAGGGCGGGCCTAAAAAGATTTCGCCGTTTTTCGTGCCCATGCTGATTATCAATCTCGCCCCCGGTCAGATTTCCATGTATTTCGGGTGCAAGGGGCCCAACAGCAGCATGGTGACGGCATGCGCAACCGGCAACCATTCCATCGGCGAGGCCTTCAAGATCATCCAGCGCGGCGATGCCGATGCCATGATCGCAGGCGGCGTTGAATCGACCATTACGCCTCTTGCCGTGGGCGGGTTCAGCGCCATGAAAGCTCTGTCTTCATCGCATAATGATGAGCCCACGAAGGCAAGCCGCCCCTTTGAACGCGACCGTGACGGTTTTGTTATCGCAGAAGGCGCCGGCATTCTGATGATGGAGGAGCTCGAGCATGCAAAGAAGCGGAATGCTCCGATTTACGCTGAAATAGTCGGCTTCGGCTGCAATGCCGACGCGCACCATATTACCTCCCCGTCGCCGGGCGGAGAAGGAGCAGCCCGCTGCATGAATCTTGCTCTCAAGG
>CAVRBJ010000010.1:0-147572 GCA_963718965.1 uncultured delta proteobacterium
TACTGTTTCAAAGGATTTTCAAAAATTATGGCTGAATGCTCCCCCGGCTATGGATTTGATGAGTTCACACTTATGAAGGTGCGTTTCGTACTAATTAAATCATTATAAGTATTCCTCCCCTGCAGCTTGCTGCTTTGCTTCGAGTAAAACTTTTACGACAAAAAATATTCTTAATACATGTTTCTGTCACCCTGAGCACAGCGAAGTGTCACTGAGGGAAATACGAGATTCTTCACTTAGTTCAGAATGACAGAATACATTATTCTTGCCAAAAAAACCGTGGAATTGTATGTCATGGCGTACCGGTTGAATAAACAGGCGCCGTGAAGTAGAGCCCTTGATAAAATTATTGTATGATCTATGATGAAAAAAAATACTGTCCGCTATAGTGCTTTTACTGTGTATAGACTATCACCTGTGATGGAATTTTTTTTAATCGCACTGTCATCCGTTCTCTGCACTGCCGCTTTTCCTTCCCTAGACCTCTGGCCGCTTGCATGGATATGCCTTGTACCGCTTTTTTTTGTGCTGGCCACTGCCCGACCGGCAAAGCATTTTACGCCGGAGCGCTCTTTGCCTCTTTAAATGCAATCGGGATTGCGTACTGGGTTTTTAATGCTCTCTATGTCCACGCAAACGCTGGTTTTCTCGTCAGCGCATTATTTTTAGTCCTCATCATCGGGGTGTATTTTGGTGTGTTTTACGGTTTTTTTGGCTATGCTGCAGCAAGAATTATGCAGACGCAGTGCGCATGGCATGTTAAAGCAGTTAGGGGTTGCCTCCGCATGGGTATGCGTTGAGTATATGCGGGCGCATTTGTTTTCCGGTATGCCATGGGCGCTTTTCGGCTATAGCCAATACCGGTGGCTTAACCTGATACAGATTGCCGATATCACGGGTGTGTACGGTATTTCATTTATTCTCGTAGCTGCAAATGCTGTATTTTTCAGGCCTGCGCAGTTTTTCCGGATATCCGCAAAGGCATTCGCATGGTTCTGCCGTCAATCGGCATTGTTGCCGCCGTGCTGCTGTACGGTTTTTTTTGCCTCAGCCGGTACCCGGCCCAGTCGGCCTTCAAAGACGGGCATAAAATAGGCATCATACAATGCAGCATACTTCAGGGTGACCGATGGAAGCATGAAACACAGGATATGCAGGTCGCCAGGTATCTGTCCCGAACTGATGATGCATTCCGTCAGGGCGCGGAGCTGATACTCTGGCCCGAAGCGGCCCTGCAGACCTATCTCCAGGAGCATATTCCAGTTGCGCTGCTGAATCTATTGGCAAAACATAACGGCATGGTACTTATGGGCGGCCCCCGTTATACCGGTCAGGACGGAAACTATACTTTTTATAATTCCGCTTTCCTGCTGAATAAAAACGGTATAGGTCAGGTGCATGACAAGCTTCATTTGCTTCCCTTCGGTGAATTTTTTCCTCTCGGTTTTATTGATGTTCTTCGTAATAAATATGCCGGACCGCGGCAATATACTGCAGGTTCGGAGTATACGATACTCACGACTGGAGAAGGAAAACTCGGCACGCTTTTATGTTTTGAAATATTATTTCCCGCCCTTGTACGTGGTTTTGTCAAACAGGGGGCAGAAATTATCGTGAATATTTCAAACGATGCATGGTTCGGCAGAACAAGCGCTCATTATCAGCATTTCAGCATGGCTGTTTTTCGTGCCGTAGAGTTTCGCCGGCCTGTTGTGCGGGCTGCCAATACCGGAATATCGGGCTCTATTGATGCTGCCGGCCGCATTGTTGCGCAACTTGATCCATTTCAGGAGGGCGTCATAGTGTGCAGCCCCGCCAGTGTTCATGGCGAGACTTTTTACTGCAGATATGGAGATTTTTTTGTTTTTTTGTGCTCGTGCCTGTGTTTATTTGTTTTATTCTTCAAACAAAAAAATCTGTACCATAAAACCGCAAACTGAAATTAAGGTCATTGAGCCGACCTGCTCTGGAAGCTTAACGGCAAGAGCTTCAACGTATTTCCATTTTTCAGGTGTCTGCTGCGGCAGGCCGAAGTGTTTGAGCCAGGTGAGTCGCCAGCGTGGGTCACCGGTCAGCAGGGCAAGATCAGAGCAGAGCCTGTCAACGCAGATCCCCATTGACTCAAGGGAAATCGTCTTCAGTTTCGGTGATTCGCAGGGCTGACTGTGCAGGCAGTGCTGTGCAGCGCAGGCATTGCAGGGGCCTGATCCATAGCGCTCGATAACAGTACCTTTCCCGAGCACTGCTTCAATATCTCGCGCCAGCCGGTGCAGCACGGCAAATTTCCAGCCGACCTTCCATCTCTCGACCAGCAGTTTGGTCTGCAGCACGATAAAAAGATCAGCCGTATCAAGAATAGCCTGTACTGTATCGACAGGTGGTGACTGCGGCGGGCATCCCGGCAGCCATCCATAGCCGGGACAGCGGTCGAATCGCTTATAGGCAGCACCGCTGCCGCCCTTGTAGACAGTCCAGTAGGGCATGCAGCACATGTTTTTGAAACGCTCATCGACTATCACAAGCTCAGGAGGCAGCATGCCTATGCGCGTAAAAAGTTCGGCGCCCTCAATCCGGTATGATTTGATATGCGATGGGGTCAGGAGCTTTTTAAGCTCAGGTATTTTGGAGGTTTTTATAAATAAATTATTGTAAATACTTATTTTTTTTGTTTTTGAATATTTATTTGCGCGGGGGGTGTCAATGAGAATGCAGTCGATGATGTTGCGCACCGAATAATTAACCGGCAATGTGCGCTTCAAGGGCTTCATTGCAGCATGCCTTCTTCGCGAAAGCTCCGGTAGCCGTTGCGGCCGATGACAATATGATCATGCACTTTTATATCAAATGTTGCAGCAGCCGAGACAATGGAAGAGGTGAGATTCCTGTCATGAACTGATGGCTCGGGATTGCCGCTCGGGTGATTGTGCACAAGAATTAAGGCAACGGCATTCTCATTTAGAGCCCGTTCGATTATCTTGCGGGGATAGACCGCAGTCTGATCGACCGTGCCTTCCTGAACGACTTCATCTTTGATGATTTCGTTTTTAGCATTAAGATAGACCACGCGGAACTGTTCATCGCCAAGATGTGCCATGGCTGATTTGCAGTAAGCAACAAGATCTGCGGGTGATGAGACGATATCGCGCTTGCCCAGGGTCTCCCGAAGGTAATACTGGCCGCACTCCCTGAAAAGCTTTATGAGCAGGGCTGCATGCTCGCCCATGCCGTTTACCTGAGTGAGCTGCTCAACCGGCGCTTCGAGCACATGCCTGAAATGAGCCGAAATGCGTAAGAAGGTCTTTTGCAAGGGGCTTTAAATCCTTTTGAGCAATGGCATAGGTGAGCAGAAGCTCAAGCGCCTCATAGTCGCGAAACGGCTTCCAGTCCCTGTGTGCGGAATCGCTCCTTTGATGCGCTTGCGGTGCTCTTTATAATGTGGTGCAGGTGTATTCATACATGAGATTTTTATTTTTTTAATCGTGCCTGCTATAGATATCCTGCAGCATGCGCTTGATGAATGACGGCTTCTTTCCGATGGACTGAAGGTCACGGTTAGTTTCAAGATCATGCTGGATATGGGATACCACATTTGACAAGGCATAGTCCATGCCAGCTTTTACGGCATTTTTGATGGCCTGCGGATTGGAACGGCCGTGGCAGATGATAACCGGCGCATTAACGCCCAGCAGGGGCGCACCGCCGTATTCAGCATAATCAAAGCGCTGCCTGAGCCGGGCAAAGGATTTTTTTGAGAGCAGGGCGCCGATTATCGACAGGATATCTTTTTTTGTTTCCTGTTTCAGAGCCACAGCAAAGCTTTCGGCAACGCCTTCAGCAACTTTCAGGAGAACATTGCCGGTAAAGCCATCGCAGACAACGACATCAGCAGCGCTGCGGAAGACATCGCGGCCTTCCACATAGCCGACATAATTCAGGGAGCTGTTCTTGAGCAGACTGTGTGCTTCGCGTATGATATCAGTACCTTTGGAATCTTCAGATCCATTGCTTAAAAGCCCTACCCGTGGTTTTTTACAGTTCAGGTACATGGCTGCTGTACACTGATGCCATGATGGCAAACTGAACCAGGTTAAAGGGTTTCACTGCGCTGCCGGCGCCGGTGTCGGCAACAACCACCTGGCCTGCAAGAGTCGGCAGAACAGCTGCAATTGCGGGCCGGTCAATGCCGCTGATTCGTTTTAAAACAAACAAACTGCCTGAGGAAACAGCGCCTGAATTTCCAGCGCTGACAAAAGCATCACCCTTTATTATCACGCAGGAGCTCAAGGCCGACGCGGATCGAGGAATCCTTTTTTTTTCGGACAACATCAAGGGGATTGTCTCCCATGTCGAATATTTGTGACGTGTGATGCACTGCAATGGGAGGCCTGAGTCAGCATGTAATCTGCGCAAATGAGGCATGATTGCCTCTCTGTTGCCCACCAGCGTGATCTGTACAGGATAGTGCCTGCACGCCAGCACAGCGCCCTCAACAGCGGCATGGGGCGCAAAGTCGCCTCCCATGGCGTCAAGAATTACTCTGGTCTTTTGTTTTTCCATGGCAGGTCCTTTATGCGGGAGTTATGTCCCCTGCAAGGCTTATGGTATACGGTGGTATGTATATTTTTTGTGTAAGCCTGTCAATTTTTATAAACGATACCCTCACGAAAGCCCTGTTGCTGTATATATTATCGAGCCTTCTTACTTGTTTTTGAGCCGTGGATTAAGAGCATCCTGCAGCCCCTCACCAAGCAGATTATACCCCAGCACGGTTAACAGTATTGCACAACCGGGAAAAACTGAGAGCCACCATGCTGTTTCGATATTATCCTTACCTGATGTAAGAATATTGCCCCAGCTCGGAGTCGGCGGCTGAACGCCCAGTCCTAAAAAGCTGAGGGAGCTTTCGATAAGCACTGCTGCCGCTACGCCGAGTATGGCTGAAACAAAGACCGGAGCCATGGCATTGGGCAAAATTTGAAAGAAAATGATTCTCAGGTCGCCTGCTCCAGAAGCCCTTGCTGCCAGGACGAATTCACGCTCTTTGAGGGAGAGAAACTCTGCACGCACCAGACGCGCCACTCCCATCCATGAGGTGATGCCGATGATGGCCATGATATTCCAGATGCTCTGGCCCACAAAGGCAATGACGGCCAATATGAGAAAAAAGCTGGGGATGCAGAGCATGATGTCGACAAACCGCATGATGCAGCTGTCGAACCAGCGGCCATAGTAGCCGGAAAGGGCGCCCAGAAATATCCCTATGAACGTCGAGATACCAACGGCAACAAAGCCGACGGCAAGAGAGATGCGGGCTCCCCAGATCATGCGGCTTAAAACATCTCGCCCCAGTTCATCTGTGCCCAGCAGATGAGACCAGCCTCGGCGGGGCAAGGATTGCCTGAACATTGATAGCTTTAAAATTGTAAGGCGCCACAAGGGGCGCGAAAATCAGCCACCAGGAACAGCATGCCCACAATAATAACCCCCGCAAGCGCGAGAGGATTGCGAAGAAGTTCTTTTAATGTTTCGGTTGTTGTATGCATCGGTATGTGCTGTGCGTGCAGCCCCTTTCAGATTAAAACTTTCTGCTCTATTTTACCCGTATCCTCGGATCAATTAAAGCATAACACATATCAGCCACCAGATTACCGATGAGCGTTAGAAAAGCTGTTACGGTCAGAAGCCCCATAATAACCGGGTAGTCCCTGGCCATGATGGCCTGGTAGGAGAGCTGTCCCATGCCGGGGATGCCGAATATGGTTTCAAAAATGACCGACCCGCCGACAAGTCCCGGGATCGACATGCCGAGAATTGTCACCAGCGGCAGCAGTGCATTGCGAAGCGCATGCTTGTAGATCACTGTTGCCTCTGAAAGCCCCTTTGCACGTGCTGTGGTAATGTAGTCATTGCGGATGGCTTCAAGCATGCTTGACCGCATGTAGCGCGACATGCCGGCTATGCCGCCGAAAGCTGAGACAAACAGGGGCAGGATGAGATGCATCGTTTTATCGAGAACCTGCCCCGAAGCGCTGAGACTTGCATAGTTGAGAGATTTCAGGCCCGAGATAGGAAGCCAGCCGAGCTTCACGCTGAAGAGCATCATCATCAAAAGCGACAGCCAAAAAGTGGGGGTTGCGAAACCGATAAATACGAGCACGGTCGTAATCCTGTCACCAAGAGAGTAGGGCCGCGTTGCCGAGAAGACACCAACGGGGATGGCTATTGCTATGATGAGCAGCAGGGAGAGAATATTAATAATCAGCGTAATAGAAAGCCTGCGGTCTGCAACGGGCACTTTCCTGTCCCATATTTTGTCGATGACGGGCCGGGAGTCGGTTGAGAAGGAGTTTCCGAAATCAAGCAGCGCGATGCGTTTGAGCCACAGGCCATACTGGACCAGTAGGGGCTTGTCAAGTCCGTAGTATTTGACCAGCCGCTCACGGGCCTCAGGTGTAATCTTGGGATTGAGCTCGGTCATCACATCTGTTGGTTTGCCGGGAGCAAGATGAATGATCAGAAATGAGATGAGTGTAACCCCAATCACCACGGGTATCATGGACAGCAGACGTTTGAATAAATACATAATCATGGCTGGTCAGGGTATGAGAGTGTTCTTTTGCAATTTTTTCGGTACATACCACTTGTTAATATTGTAGCTGATCCCGATAGGCGATGGTTTAATATTTTGAAGCCGGGAGCTTACAATCGGCAGAGAGTAAGGAACATAGAGAAAGACATACGGCACATCTTCGGCCAGTACTTCCTGCATGCGGCCGTAAATTTTTTTGCGCTCGGCAATATCGAAGGTGCGGCGTCCCTGCTCAAGCAGCGAGTCAACTTCAGGGTTTTGATAGGAGATGAAATTGAGCTCTTTCTCATGTGTCTTGCTGCTGTGCCAGATATCGTACTGATCAGGGTCAAGCCCTATGCTCCATCCGAGAAGAATTGCTTCAAAGCGTTTTTTATCAATGAATTCATTGATGAGCGTCGACCATTCAAGCACGCGAATGTTCATCCTGATGCCGATCTGTTCAAGTCGCCACTGAATAATTGCGGCGCTGTTGAGGCGAACGGGATTGCCCATGCCGACAAGCACGGTGAACTCAAAAGGCTTGCCGTCGCGGTCCAGCAGTCCGTCACCATCGGTGTCGCGCCAGCCAGCCTCGGCAAGCAGCAGCCTGGCTTCGTCGGGGTTGAAATCATATTTTTTAACTTGAGCATTATAGGGCCAGGTGTTTGGCACATAGGGGCCAGTAGACGGTTCGCCAAGACCGAGAAGCACGCCGTCGATAATTTCTTTTTTGTTGATGGCATAGGCAATGGCCTGCCGAACCCGCTTCTCACGGAACCAGGGGTGCTGAAAGTTGAATGCGAGATAGACATAGGTAAACAGGGGGTACTTGAACTTCTGGAAATTTTTTTTAAAGTATTCCGTGTCGGTCTGGCGCGTGAACTGCAGCGGCGTGAGGCTCATGAGATCAATTGAGCCGGACTGCAGTTCAAGAAAAAGCGTTGCTGCATCGGGAATGAAGCGGTAGATATAGGAGTCAAGATACGGGCGGCCTTCAAAGTAGCTCTTATTTGCCTCAAGCACAATCTTTTCACCGGAGACCCACTCCTTGAACCTGAACGGCCCCAGCCCGACAGGCTTGCGGGTGAGATCGTTTTTTGTGATGTCTTTGCCCTCAAGCAGATGGCGGGGCAGGACGGTCAAATTTCCCCAGGTTGTAGAGCGCCGGAGCAAAGGGCTTTTCATAGGTAACCCGGAAGGTATAGCGTGTCAAGAACTTCAAATTTCACCACCTGCCT
The DNA here is from genome assembly GCA_963718965.1 of uncultured delta proteobacterium. Taxonomy (GTDB): domain Bacteria; phylum Desulfobacterota; class WTBG01; order CAIYCZ01; family CAIRTM01; genus CAIWCT01. The sequence continues at coordinate 7,810 of CAVRBJ010000010.1, forward strand.
GAAATCCTCAGCATAAGCCGTGGGTGTTTCTGGATTGGTTATAGTCTTGAAACCGAACTCAACATCCCGTGCTGTGAATCGGACGCCATCCTCCCAGTGCACGTCATGGCGAAGATGAAATGTTATGGATAAGGCCATCAGGTGATACGTCCCATGATTTTGCAAGATCGCCGATGACGGTCAGGTCGGTATCGTATTTAACCATGCCGTTGTAGCATAGTCCGCTCACGTCATGGGAGGCGCTGTCGCTTGCAAGCATGGGTATCAGGATACTTGGCTCGCCGATTGTACCCACGACGAGCTGGTCGCCGTAGGCTTCAATGGAGGCATTATCCTGAGCATGCAGGGTGCATGCCGCAAAAAAGAATATGAGAGTGCAGATTGTTTTTTTCATGCCGGTAATAAAAGACCCTGTTTTATTTTAAAACAGGGTAAATACTATCATAGTGTTTTGTACTTGTATTAAAAAACATCGGCAGAAAATACAAAAATTTTTGTATTTTTATCTTTCCATGCAGCCGTGGGAAGCCCCGCCTTCATGCAGGTATGGCCAAGAAATTCGTCCCGGCTCCAGCCATATTCGGTTGCAACCTGCGGCAGAAGAAGTCCGGAATAGTTTCCCTGTATGAGCAGAAGACCGTGTTTGCCTATTTCAATTTCGCTGATATCGGTTATTTCGCGCATGGGCGTCAGCACGGATAGTTCTATTTCAAGCTCTCCAAGCTCATCTTGACGCAGCGGAGAAAAACGGGGATCCTGAAAGGCTGCGGCAATGGCCATATCCTCAATCGTTTGATAGAGAGGTTTTATCGCATGGACATAACCGATGCATCCCCTGAGCTGCCCCTTACTGTGCAGAGAGACAAAGGCGCCGCGCTTCTCCTGAAGCGTCGGAGTTGGGGCTTCGAAGGCAGGCTGAGTCATTCCTGTGGCCCTGGATTCAATGACGCTGCGGGCAATGTGGTGCAGATATATTTTTTCCTGATCGGTCAGACCGAGATCGACTCCGACTTGAGTATGCCGTGTCATAGTTTCCCCTCATTCTGTTTTGATTCAGGGTAGTTCCGGTGGTCAGTTTGTTTCCGTCAGGTCATCACTGGGTGTAAAGGCGACCTCTGTACGGTTGAGAATGTAGTCGTAGGGGTTGACATCCTTTCCGTTGACCGTGACTATATAATGAACATGATAGCCTGTCGACAATCCGGTAGAACCCATATAGCCGATAGTCTGTCCTCTGGTCACTTTTTGTCCATCCTTGACCGTCATTTTTATCATATGGCCATAGGCGGTTTTGTAGCGGCCTTCATGACGAACGGTCACGATATTGCCGAAATATCTGTCAAAAACAGCACTTTCAACCGTGCCATCGGCTGTAACGATAATAGGGACACCCCTTTTTCCTGAAATATCCAGCCCGTTATGCAATTCACGCATGCCGGTAAAAGGGCTTCTGCGCCAGCCGAAGTTTGATGTGATCCAGAGATCGGAATTTTTAACCGGCATTATGCTGGGCAGAAAATTAAGCTTTTTATTTTTTTTAGCAATATATCCGGTCAAATCATGGAGGTTATCACGAAGGTCGCTGACGCGCATAGGCAGCGGTTTATCTGGTTCAAACTCAGCAATCTCTGTTTGCGGATCGAATTTTTCGGGTTTTATATTCCGCTTTATTGGCGATCCGCCCTGACCCATCCGCTCAGCGAAGTCGGAAGGGCTGCCGCTGTCTTCAAAACCCACAAAACTTCGCAATATGCTCTCTTCCCTGCGCATATTATCGACTCGTTTTTCAATGGAGCGCAAATGTGCCAGCGATGTTTCAAGCAATCGGGTTTTTTGATGCAGAATGATATTTTTTGTTATCGTATCGCTGCCGTTGATGCCGAACAGGACAAGCATACCAAAGGCAATTGCCAGATAGTAAAAAATACGGGTGGGTATTTCAACCGTGGTGGTCGTGCTGACCGACTTGCCTGACGTTCTCCAGTCAGGCTGTATGATTATAGTTAGGTGGTCTTTTTTATTCATGCTTTCAGAAAATCAAAAAAAATTTTATCAGTACTATAAAATACCAGTATTTAAATTGCAAAGCAAATAATTTTATTGTTGTGACATTAACACTAAATCAGAGATTATTAAATAAAATCAAGTGGTTTTGCATTCAAGCTTCTACAAAAATTTTTTTAGTCCCGTTCATACATACCAGCAGGGGAATCCGTGAACGTGGTATGCGGTAGGATTTTACACCCGGGAAGGATGACTACCGATGATGTGCTCACGATGTCGGAAATAGCAAGCTGTATAGTGCTTCTGCTCTCCCCGTTACGCCAATAAAAAAATACTTTCGCCGAAAAAACTGTAACGGCTTACAGGCACATACAAACGGCCTTGCATGCTTCAACGGACTATTGCCTTGACACGGACACGTTTCACTTTTATAGTTAATTACATTGGCAGTCAACCCTTTTGTCATTCATGCAGCAAAGGAATATACCCATGAAAGCCTATCAGCTGAGAATACCTGCCGACAATGCGCCGGGCATGCTGGCCCGGGTTACTGCCGTGCTTGCCCATGAAAAAATCAGCATACGGGCAACGACCATTTCATCATTCGGTGAACGGGGTTTTTTCAACCTGATTGTGGATGATCCTGAACGGGCCAAAAAAGCGCTTGTCCGCGACGGCATCGATGCCGGGCTCAGGGAAGTTGTGGCGATTCTTATTCGGATCAGCCCGGCGGGCTTGATAAACTGGTTCAGTATCTGGCGAGCGAGAGGATCAATATTGAAAACGCTTACGGTTTTGTAATTGAAAGCCGGGTGCAGGCGGTGTTTGTTCTTGAGGTTTCCGACACGGCCCGTGTGCAGGAACTGCTGAAGAAAGCAAAGTTTGAAATTCTCTCATCACAGGCCCTGGCCGATATCGAGCCGTTTCATTATATGAAGAGTATTAAAAGTGAAGTATTAAAAGAGCAGCCGCCGCTTCAGTGCAGCAGGCCGGGCAGCCACAGGGCAAGCTGCGGAACAAAGACCAGAAGGACTGTCTCGAAAATAAGTGCCAGCAGAAACGGCACGCAGCCCTTGAAAATAACTTCAAGGGGCACATCGCGGGCAACCCCGCTGACGACATACACATTTGCGCCCACTGGAGGCGTTATAACCCCCATCTGCGTTACCAGCACGATAATCACCCCGAACCAGATCGGATCAAAGCCAAGCTTGATAACGACGGGATAAAAAATCGGCACGGTCAGCATGATCAGCGCCAGGGCATCAACAAAACAGCCGCCGATAAGATACATCAGTATTATCAGCAGCATAACGACCGCAGCGGGCAGATTCAGGCCCGTTATCCAGCCGGCTATATCATAGGGAATACGGGATATGGCCAGAAAATGGCCAAACACGGTAGCCCCCGCCACGATTACCAGTATCATGCAGGAAATGCGGGTTGTTTCATTGAGGGCCTGCACAAAGCCATTCCAGCTGATCGAACGGCGCATAACCGCAAACAGGAGGGTGCCTGCCGCGCCGATGGCACCCCCTTCGGTCGGGGTGAAAATACCGGCAAACATTCCGCCCATAACCCCCAGAAACAGCAGCAGAGTTTCTACCGTGCCGGCAAGAGAGACTATTCTTTCCCTCCAGGTGGCACGGGGGCCGGGAGGGCCGATCTCGGGCCGCAGCTTTGCCCAGATCAGTATGGTCAGGGCAAAAAGAATTGAGAGCAGTATGCCAGGAATAACGCCCGCAATGAAAAGCTTGCCGATGGACTGCTCGGTCATGATTCCGTAAAGAATAAAAATGACGCTGGGGGGTATCAGAATGCCCAGGCTGCCGCCTGCGGCGACAACTCCCGTGGCAAGCTCGGGCTTGTAGTTATAGCGTTTCATTTCAGGAAGCGCGGTTGCGCCCATGGTTGCCGCGGTTGCATTGGTCGAGCCGCAAATGGCGGCAAACAGCGAGCAGGCACCCACCGTGGCAATGGCAAGTCCGCCGGGCAGATGGCCGATGAACTTATAGGCGGCATCATAGAGCCGACTGCTGAGGCCGGAATGAAAGGCAAGCTGGCCCATCAGAACAAACAGGGGAACAACCGTGAGGCTGTAGGAGTTGAAGGTCGAAAAAACATCCTTGGCAAGAAGGTTCAGGGCAGCATCCCAGTTAACAATGGAGGCAAAGCCGGTCACACCGATTATTGCCATGACAAAACCAATGGGCAGTCGCGAGAAGATAAAAACAGAGAGGGCAATAATACCGATAAGGCCGATGATGGTTGGCGACATACAGTTCCTTCAGTGCAAAACTTGGTATCAGGGGTGCATCAAATCGCGCAAGCTGCGCACCGCATGGAGCAACTCCACAATCAGCACAAGTGTTAACAGCCCGCAGCCTGCGGCAATGCCGAACACAAAGGGATAAATTGGAATCTGAATGGTCGCCGATACCTGCCCTTTTTTCAGCAAATCAATGCCATAGAGCAGGGACTGCCAGGTAATAATGCCAAACAGCAGGGAGGCAATTATTGCATTTATTGCGTCGATCAGAGCCTGCGCTTTCGGCGAAAAGCGCATGACCAGAAAATCAACCGCTATATGGCCTTTTTCAACAGAGGTGTAGCCCAGGGCAAAAGAGGTGACGACCGCCCCGAGCAGCCCGATTATTTCATACGTGCCGGGAACGGAGCTTTTAAAAAGGCGTAAAATAACATCAACGGTGGTGAGCAGCATCATAAGTATAAGAGCTGCAGCCGATATCAAGTTCGCCTTTTCAGCGGCTGCTGTAATGCTTTTTTCAATGCGAAACATGCCAGCGTTCCACTTTCCAGTAAAACAGCGGGTCCGCAGGCCACACAACCCGCAGCCCCGCATTGTGTTGCTATTATTTCCTGCCGTTTTCTTTCAGGAGGCGCTTAATTTCAGCAACAGCCTTGTCGCCGGGCAGGCCTTTCTCATTGGAGCTTTTCTTAAAGCTTTCAATAACTGGTGCAACAGCCGCTACCCAGCGCTGATTTTCTGCAGCCGGAAGTACTGTGATTTCATTTTTCAGGCTCAAGGCGTATTCCCTGCCTTCTTTATCAAGACGGTCCCAGGCTTCACCGTGCTTTTGTATCCATTCGGCGCTGGTGTCATCGAAAATCTTTTTCATATCATCGGGCAGGGCATTCCATTTTTTCAGATTCATGACAACAAACATTGCCGTTGTATAGCCGATATCAGGGCAGTCGACCGTGTATTTTACAACTTCAGCCTGCTTCCAGCCTTTAAGTGTTTCAATGGGTGTGAAGGTTCCGTCGACAACGCCTTTTTGAAGGGCTTCATAGGTTTCGCCTTGGGGCATGGCAACGGGAGCAGCACCTAGAGCTTCGGCAACTTTTGCGCTAAAGCCGGTTGAGCGGATTTTCATGCCCTTCAGGTCTTCCATTTTATTGACGGGCTTTTTGGTGTTCAGCAGACCGGGACCATGGGCGTGCAAATACAGCACTTTCACCTCATCCAGAGCCTGAGGTTTCATAGCTCTATAATAGCCGTTGGCAACAAGGGTTGCGATAAGGCCTGAAGGGTAGCCCATGGGCAGATCAAGAGCTTCCATAACCGGGAAGCGGCCCCGGGTGTAGGCAAAACATGACATGCCGATATCAGATATCCCATTCACCACCCCGTCATATACCTCAGGGGCTGCGGTAAGCGTGCCGCCGGCAAACACATCGATTTTAATCCTGCCGCCAGAGCGCTTTTCAATCTCTTTTGCCCAGGCAATAGCGACTTCGGCCTGCCCGTGCGAGGGGGGGAAAAAGAGGCTGTAGGTTAGTTTGACTGGTGCTGCATCAGGGGCGGCGTTGACGTCAGTATAACAGAGACAAACAGCCAAGACCATCAGAAACAGACCCGAAAGGAATGCTGGTTTCTTCATGTGGACCTCCCTTAAAAGTATATTGTGTGGGGGTGCGTCTACGGGACGCGTAAGCACAAATAAAGCCTGAAGAACGGCTTAAAAATAGTGTACATTTTATGTCATTTGGAAAAAAGTTGCAAGCATCATATCGATGTTTTCGGTGAAAGCTCCAACTTTCACCAGAAGGTTTGGAAGCGTGAATGAGCTTAGCACGTGCCGGCCAACAGTGCTCAGTTGGTAATGATGCAGCGATTTAAACTTCCCGTGGCATAGCCTTCCAGATCGACGGTAATAAACTGCCAGCCAAGCCTGCGAAAGGCTTTCGATATGAGGTTTCTGAATTCAGGGTCAAGCAGGCGTTTAATTTCTCCGGATGGGACTTCTATGCGGGCAATATTTCCGTGATGGCGGACGCGAACCTGCTCAAATCCGGCTTTATGAAGAAGCATTTCAGCCGATTCAATGCGTTTCAACAGTGGTTCATCAATCATAGTTCCATAAGGAATGCGCGAGGCAAGGCATGCTGCGGCAGGCTTGTCCCATGTCGGCAAGCCGAAGCGGCGGGAAATCGAGCGGATCTCATTTTTTGTGAGCCCGGCCTCAAGCAGCGGGCTTCTGATGCCCAGCTCATGCACAGCCTGCATGCCGGGACGATAGTCGTTCAGGTCATCTGCATTGCTGCCTTCAATAACAAAACGCAGCCCTTCACGCCGGGCGATTTTTTTCAACTCACGGAATCTGTCGCGTTTGCACCAGTAGCAGCGGCGTTTGTCATTTTTAAGGAAGCGTGAATTAATCATCTCCCGGCCCTCAATGATCATGAGTCTGGCGCCAATAATGCGGGCAAGCTGCCGGACCTCTTTTTGTTCTTCTTGTGTCATAACCGAAGAAACGGCGCAGACTGCAAGCACATTTTTTTTGCCGAGCGTATCTACAGCTGTTTTCAGCAGCAGGGTGCTGTCAACGCCGCCGGAGAATGCCACAAGAACGCTGTGCATTTCTTTAAGTATTGCTCCTGAGCCGTGATTCTTTCTGTTTAGTCTTCATGCATGACCTCGTTGATTATACCGCCGCCAATAACCATATCCCCATCATAGAGCACAACTGACTGCCCCGGTGTAATGGCATCCTGTAGTTCGTCAAAGACCACATCCAGGCTATCTCCGGAAACCGAGAAACTGCAGGCTGCGGGTTTATGGGCATAGCGTATTTTTGCCAGAGCACGACCTGGTGGGGAGTTGCCATGCATGGTAATGTTCATTGCGCGAAGACGACGGGAGCGAACATGTTTTTTATCACCGACAATGAGTCTGTTTTTTTCTGCATCAATTTGAATGACATAGAGAGGTTCGGGGGCTGCAATTCCCAAGCCTCCGCGCTGACCGATGGTATAGAAGGGTATACCCTGATGAATGCCGCGCTTGTTTCCGGTCTGGTCGATAATATCGCCGGGCTTTATATCATGCAAGTGCCGTATCAGAAATTTCCGGTAATTGCCGTCAGGAATAAAACAAATGTCCTGGCTGTCAGGCTTTTCAGCAACCGGCAGTCCTGCATCGCGGGCAAGATTCCTGATCTCGTCTTTTGTATAATCGGCAAGGGGGAAGACAATGTGTTTAAGCACATCATTGTTGACGGCATACAAAAAATAGGACTGGTCCTTTCGAATATCTTTTGATCTTTTCAACAGTGTACGTTCCTGATGCGCTATAGTTGCTGCATAATGGCCGGTTGCAAGCATGTCAAACCCGAGTTCTACTGCCTTATCGAACAGCAGGCCGAATTTGACATATTTGTTGCACTGCACGCAGGGGTTGGGTGTGCGGCCCCGGCCATACTCGGCCACAAAGGTATCGATCACATGTTTTTGCAGGTGTTGCGAGAAATCAAAAACAAAATGCCTGATGCTCAGGTGCTTGCAGACACGTCGTGCGTCATCAACAGCTCGGTTCGCACTGCATGATTCGTCATTGTTTTGCCGTATAACATCCTGAAGGCACATGGTGACGCCTGCCACGTCATGACCTGCATTTTTCAGCAGCAGCGCGGCAACCGATGAATCAACCCCGCCGCTCATGGCTACAAGGATTTTTTTTACCATTATAAAAGCATTCAAAAACGGTTTGCATACAGGAAGCGTACAAGCAGAATTAAAGCACAGTTATCCTGATTGAGAAATAAGAAAAAAGCAGGTACTTTGTTAATGCTGTGAACCACGCACCAGTTTTTTGTCCATGAGCAGATCAAGTTATGCCCGAGTTGCGCGTCTAGTGTCTTGAAACAGGCTAGCGGATGCAATTCTGGCAATCAGTCGAAAGAATTTTTCTGGTGGTATTAATTTCCGGTGAATTTTCCGCTGATTGAAACAGCGCCGGTAGGGCATTTCAGGCAGCGGTAGCAGCGTATACAGCTGGTTGATTGGCAGGCATTGTTTTCATATGCCTTAATCTCAACAGGGCAATCCCGCAGGCAGGCATCGCAGTGTATGCATTTTTCATGGTTAACCTGAGGCCGCAGTATGCTAACCTTATTAAATAGGCCATAGATGGCTCCAAGAGGGCATACCGTACGGCAAAAGGGACGTTTGCAGAGAACAAAAAGAACGATAAAAGCAGCAAGAATGCCAAGTTTAACATTAAAAAGCATGCCGGTCATTTCCCTGAGGTCGGAATTAAGCGATGTGAGCGGAATGCCTGCCTCAAGCGTGCCTGCAGGGCAAAACTTGCAGAACCACGGCTCGCCTGTTATCCAGGCAACACCGAAAACCACAAACACAAGAATCGCGTAGCGCAGCCATGAAAGTATCTTCGGGATGTGCAGTTTGGGAGATGGTATTTTATTCAGCAGGTCCTGTAAGAGCCCGAAGGGGCATGCCCAGCCGCAGACAATGCGCCCCGCGGCAGTGCCGACCATGCCGAGAAAGCCGAGCATATAGAATGGTATGTGGTAGGTGCCGTATGCCGTCAGCATTTGCAGTGCTCCCACAGGGCATGTGAACAGGGCCGACGGGCATGAATGACAGTTGAGGCCTGGACATGGAGCAAGCTTGAAACTGCCCTGGTAGATGCTGCGCAGGTAGAAGCCGTAAAAATAGCAGTTGTACAGCACCACACTTGCAAACTGAGATATACGCTGCCAGGCTTTCATGCTTATCCTATCCCTATGCAGCTCAGGCATACCACGATGGAATAGCTCATGATCATGTTGTGCTGCCCCATGGTGATGCCAACGATAAATAAAGCTGCCGACAGTGCGGCAATAATGGCTGGCAGATGTTTTTTAATAAAATGCACGGGCTTTTCCCTGTTTTGTGTTGCCTGCGCATGCAGGATTTGTTATGTGATACGCTGAGCATGTAGAATATAAACCTTTTTTTTACTGCATTCAAGGGACAATAATGATTATTTTAAATCGCTTCCATGCTGTGGTTTGTATATGCCTTGCACTGGTGGTGCCCGGCCGGGCCGCGTTTGCCCTCGGTATGACCGGCAAGGTTCAGCCGTTTGACCTTGGAAATGGGCTAAAAGTCCTCTTGATGGAGCGGCATACCTCGCCAACAATCTCTTTTTCCATGTGTTTTAAAACCGGTGCGGTGGATGAAAAAAGCGGGACCACAGGGGTAGCGCATTTGCTTGAGCATATGCTGTTCAAGGGCACAAGAACAATCGGTACACGCGATTTCAAAGCCGAGCAGAAGTTGCTTGCCCGTATTGATGAGGTGGCAATGCAACTTGATGCTGAGCGGCGAAAGAGCAGTGCCGGTGACGCCGACAGGATTGCAGGCCTTTCAGGCAATTTAAAAATACTCCAGGAACAGGAAAATGCCCTTATAATAGAAAATGAATTTGATACAATATACACACGCAACGGTGCCGAAGGCATGAATGCTGGCACGGGGTATGACATAACCACCTATACGGTCAGCCTGCCGTCAAACCGGCTTGAACTCTGGATGCGTCTTGAGTCGGAACGATTTGAGCATCCGGTGTTCCGCCAGTACTATGCCGAGCGCGACGTTGTAATCGAGGAGATGAGGCAGAGCTACGAAACAAAACCTGACCGTTTACTTTCAACACAGCTTCTATCGGCAGCGTATCAAGCCCATCCCTATGGGCGGCCCATTATCGGCTGGAAGTCAGACATTCAGTTTCTGCCGCGGTCCGTATGCGAGGAGTTTTTCAAAAACCGCTACTCCCTGGCAAATGCTGTTGTGGCAGTTGTAGGAGACATCGATATTGAAAAGACCAAAAAACTTTTTGAGCAGTATTTTTCTCCTATTCCTACCCGGGCGGTAGAAGAGCCGTTTGTCTCACAGGAGCCGGAGCAGATGGGCGAGCGCCGTATCGAGGTTCGTTTCGATGCCGAGCCCCATGTGCTTATAGGCTTTCACAAGCCTACGTTTCCCGAACGAGATGATTATGTTTTTGACCTGATCGATGCCCTTCTTTCAAATGGCAGAACATCGCGGCTGTATCAATCTCTGGTGCTGCATAAAAAAATAGCTTCATCCGTTGATACTTCAAATGGTTTTCCCGGTGCGCGTTTCCCAAACCTTTTTATCATTCAGGCAATTCCGCTCAAAGGCGTTTCATGCACCACTGTTGAAGCAGCGATATATGCCGAGATCGACAGGCTTGCTCGAGTCCCAATACCGCCTGAAGAACTCGCAAAAGTTAAAAAACAGTTCCGCGCCGATTTCATTCGCAATCTGAACTCCAATCAGGGATTGAGCCATATGCTGTCCTATTATCAGATCGCGTGCAATGACTGGAGCTATGTTGAAAAAAGCCTTGCGGTTATTGAGGGCATTTCTTCAGAAGATGTTCAAGCTGCGATAAAAAAATATCTTATTTCGCGCAACAGGACCGTTGCGACCCTTGTGAAAGATAAAAACAATGAATAGATCAACGTTCTCTATCCTGCCGCTGCTTTTATTTCTCTGCGCATGCTCGCTGACTAATCCAAAAGAACATCTGAGTACAACTGACAGCTTTCAACCGATTGTTTTTAAAGCGCCGACTCCGGAGCGAATTGAACTGCAAAACGGAATGATAGTCTATTTGCTTGAAGACCATGAACTACCCCTTATAAACATTACCGCCTCTTTACGAACCGGTTCTATTTATGAACCGGCCGAACTTGCCGGACTTGCGGCCCTTACCGGTGGAGGGATGCGAACAGGCGGTACGCTGCATATGACTTCCACTGAAGTAGACCGTCAGCTTGAGGCAATGAGCGCACAGGTGAGCGTAGGTATCGGCCTGGAACAGGGTTCGGCATCTCTGTCTGTACTCAAGGAGGATTTTGAAAAAGGGTTTTCCATTTTTTCCCGGATTCTTATGCAGCCGGTGTTTGAAAAAGAGAAGTTTGAAATCGCCCGGAATAATATGTGTCAGGGCCTCAGGCAGCTGCCCGATAACCCTCAGAGCCTGGCTTTCCGGGAGTTTAAAAAATTAATGTATGCAGGCAATCCCCGCGGCATACTGCCCACGGTCGCTTCAGTACAAAGGATAAAACGGGATAATCTTGTGGCTTTTCACCAAAAATTTTTTCAACCGGAAAATATTATGCTTGCGATCTCCGGTGATTTCAGCCGCGACAGAATGCTTGCTCATATAAGGAATGCGTTTGACACCTGGCCAGGATCCTCATATTCTGTGCCCAATGTTTCACTACCCGCACAGCTTAAGTCACTGCAGCTTTACCATCTGCAAAAGCAGCTTACGCAGTCGACCATTGTCATGGGGCACTTTGCACCGCCCAAAAACCATCCGGACTATTTCGCTTTTCAAGTTCTTGATTTCATTATCGGCGGTGGCGGTTTTACTTCCCGTCTTTTCTCTCAAGTCCGCACTGCGCAGGGCCTTGCCTACAGTGTTGGCAGCTTTTACCGCGGCGATACAGGCTACGGAGTCTTTGGTGCCTACTGCATGACAAAAGCGGACTCTACCTATCGGGCTACTTCACTTATGCTGGAGATTCTTGACACTATAAAAAAAGGCGAACTATCTGAAAAAGAGCTTCAATGGGCAAAGGAATCCATTCTAAATAACTTTATTTTTTCTTTTACCTCAAGCTCTCAGATTGCAGCTCAGCAGATGCAGCTTGAGTATGACGGTCTGCCCGCTGATTTCATCAGCACAGCCCCCGGCAAGATAGGTTCTGTAACTCTGCAGGATATTGCGCGTGTGGCCGATACCTGGCTTAATCCGGATAAAATGCTTATCCTTTTTGTCGGCGATGCCAGACACCTTGATGTAAAGCTTGACGCATGGAAACTCGGCAGGGTTTCCACCATAACCTCGGACATTACTGATGAAAAGTAACCGCGTTTTTTTGAAGGCCATTATTACTGTTGCAGTCTGTAGCGCACTTGTCTCATGTTCAGTTTCGTTACAACAGTCCTTGCCTGCGGCAAAAATAACCAGCATGCCGGATAACAAAACGACATTGCCTCCAAAGGTTTATTATCATTTCCTTGCTGCGCAGTCATGTATGGGGCAGCAGAACTGGGACTGTGCCAGAAAGGAATTTGAGTCAGCTCTTGAATATGACAACAATTCATCGTATCTGCATCTCCAACTGGCTCAGGTGTATGCTGTGAGTGGTGATTTTGAAAAAGCAGCCGACTGGGCTGAAAAAGCATCTGTGGCCGATCCTGATAATGTTGATGCGTACTATATGCTCGTACGCATTTATGTAGCTCAGAACCGTGCTGAAGATGCTATCAAGCAATACGAAAAAATTTTTTCCCTTGATGCGACCGATGAAGAAGCATATTTCACCCTTGCCATGCTCCAGCAGCAGCAGAAGCGTCATGGCGATTCTATTGCAACGATAAAAAAGCTGCTCAAGGTACATGCGCGATCTGCCTCGGCCTGGTTTTTTCTTGGCAATATTTATATGGATATCGGCGCATTCGGTAAGGCGCGCACATGCTATCTTCAGGCGCTGGAGATTGATCCGGCATTTGAACCGGCGCTTATAAATCTTGCTTTGCAGTATGAAGCCGAGGGGGAGATTCCGCAGGCGATTGAAACGCTGCAGAAGGTTGTTGAACTCAACTCTGAAAATTACCGCGCACGTGACAAACTGGCCTTTCTCTTTTTAAAGCAGGACCGGCTTCAAGAAGCCCTTGAAAATTATATCTATATCCGTGATGCCAATCCTGAGTATGCTGGAGAGCTTGAGACAAAAATCGGACTTATTTATTATGACCTTGAGCAGTGGAACAATGCAGAGCAGTCCTTTGATGCAGCAGCTGAAAAAAACCCCGGCAATGACAGGCTGCAGTACTATCATGGCATTGCCCTTGAACGTCTCAAACGCAATCATGAGGCGCGGCTTGCATTTTCTGCCGTTCCTTCTGATTCTAAATTTTATGCGCAGGCACGATTGCATCTGGGGTTTATACTGGATGAAGAAGGCGACAGAGAGCGTGCCCGCCAGGTTGTTCGTGAAGCATTAGCCACACAGAAAGGGGATGCTGACCTGTATCATTTTCTTGCTTCGCTCTATGAAAAAGACTCCCGCATTGACGAAGGTATCGCAGTTATTAAAGAAGGCCTTTCCCTTAAGCCCGAGAATGAGGATCTGCTTTTTTATCTTGGTGTACTGTATGATAAGGCAAAACGATTCGATGAAAGCGTCGACGTCATGCAGGACGTGCTGCGGCTCAATAAAAATAATGCTGAAGCCCTCAATTTCATCGGGTATTCATGGGCTGACAGAGGTATGAACCTTGACAAATCAGAACAGCTGATTAAAAAGGCCCTCAAGCTTAAACCGGAGGACGGCTATATACTAGACAGCCTGGGCTGGGTTTATTTCAAACAGGGCCGGACCGATGAAGCAATATCTGCGCTTGAAAAGGCAGTTCTATTAGCGCCAAAAGACGCAATAATTGCCGAGCATCTTGGTTATGCCTACGTGTCAAATAATCAATATGAGCGAGCGCGCCACATGTTTAAACAAGCTCTTGAACTTGATCCGACGAAAAGAATATTTAAAGGCTAAAATAAATGAAATTTCAGACAAATAGATATATTTACTTCCTTATTTTTTTAGGTTTATTCTGCGGCGGATGCGCTGCAATACCAGATCGCAAGACCACCCTTCCGGTTCTTAAAGACCCGGCCGGTTATTTTCAGGATGTTATCAAGAAGTCGCACGCTATCAAGGAGGTCTCGGGATATGCAAAACTTAAAATTTCTTCGGGCGGGAAAACTTCGACATCACGAAATGTTTTTTTTGTCAGAAGTCCGGACATGATACGGATCGAAACACTGGGCTTTTTGAGCCGCCCGGCCCTGTTTTTTACCGCTGACAGCAGAGCTATGTCCATCTTCGTCATTGAAAGCAATGCCTTCTATAGCGGTCATACTACTGCTGAAAATTTGCAGCGAATCATTGGCATGCGGCTTGAACTCCGCGAAATCGTTCTATCATTTCTGGGGTGCCCGCCACTTGCCGACTGCACTCCTATGAGGATTACCTGTAGTCAAGATAGGAACCAGTATCTTTTTACCATTGCATGTGAAGGACGAAAACAGTTGCTCTGGATCGACCCTTCTGCAAGAATTATTACAGGGTATAAACTGTATGAGAATAAATCACCTGTATATGAATATGTTTTTTCTAATTTCCAGAGCTATGACGGCCGTCTTTTCCCTTTAAAAACAGCTATTCATCACTACACCACCAGGACAGATATCACGCTTGAACTTGAATCGATCAGCTTTGATGCGATTTCCGCTGAACGATTCAATATGAATCTGCCGCAGGGGGCGACTTCCATTGGCATTGAAGAGTTTGGCCTGCCCCATTGATGCAGATACAGACTGATACGGCATTTGTTTGACCTGCTTTCATACAGAATATTTTTTGTTGTTTCTTCTTGATATTTTAATTAGGAAATAGTAGCTGTTTTGATAGTCTATTAAAATAAACCAATCATATTCATGTACTGCCATGTCAGCTAAAATACTCGTAGTGGACGACGAGGAAAACATCCGTTTCCTGTATGAACAGGAACTGCTTGATGAAGGCTATCAGATAATTCTGGCCCGCGATGGCAAAGAATGTCTGGATATGGTAAAGCAGCATGCTCCTGACCTTATTATTCTCGATATCCGTATGCCGCGCATGGACGGCCTTGAAGCAATTGGCAAGATTATTGAAATCAATAAAGATATTCCCATTATTATCAATTCAGCATATTCCACGTACAAGGATGATTTTATGAGCTGGGCTGCCGACGCCTATGTGGTTAAGTCCTACGACCTTGATTCTCTCAAGTCTGCCATCCGGGAAGTGCTGGAAAAGAAAAAGCATAAAAAATGAAAAAAATTCTGGCCATGATACTAGCGGGCGGCAAGGGTGAAAGACTGTATCCGCTGACCCGCGATCGCGCAAAACCATCGGTCCCTTTTGGCGGCGCCTACCGCATCATAGACTTCACCATCAGTAACTGCATCAACTCAGATGTCAGAAAAATCTATATTATGACCCAGTATAAGTCCCTGTCCCTTGATCGTCATATACAGCGTGCATGGAACGCTTTCAATGGCCGCTTTGGCGAATTTGTTTACATCATTCATGCCCAGCAGCGCGTAAATGAAAACTGGTACAAAGGGACAGCCGACGCCATTTATCAAAATTTCTACACCCTGCAGCAGGAAAAGCCGGATCTTGTTATGGTGCTGTCGGGCGATCATATCTACAAGATGGATTACCGCGATATGATTGACTCGCATATTCGAAAGAAAGCCGATCTGACCATAGCAACAATGGAGATGGCTAAGCAGTATTCCAAAGAATTTGGCGTTGTTCAGACGTCCAAAACGGGCCAGGTAAAAGGTTTTCAGGAAAAGCCAGTTAAGCCGGCAACTGTTCCCGGCAAGCCGGATTCAATACTAAGCAACATGGGCATTTATATTTTCAACACCGATGTCCTTGTGAAACGTCTTATCGAAAATGCCCGCAAGCCCGACACTCAGCATGATTTCGGCAAAAACGTAATTCCATCCATGCTTAAAACAGACCGTATTTTTGCATATTCATTTACGGACGCTCAAAGCCATCAGAGCGGCTACTGGCGCGATGTGGGTACTATTGAGGCCTATTATGAAGCAAATATGGATCTTTTAGAAGAAAAGCCGCAGTCCAACTTATTCGACAACAAGTGGCCCATTTTTACTTCGGAAAAGCAGGCTGCTCCGGCTAAAGTATGCGGATTTGAACAGAAAGACGGGCAGCTCTATGGCGTTTTGCTAAATTCAATTATTTCCCGCGGCTGTTTGATCAATCGTGCGCACATTAAGCATTCGATTCTGTCGCCCAATATTCGTGTGGGGCAATACTCGGTAATTCAGGATTCGATACTGCTTGACAATGTGACGATCGGAGAAAACTGCAAAATCCGGTGTGCTATTATAGACAAGGGCGTCAAAATCAGCGATGGTACCGAAATTGGTTATAATCCCAAAAAGGACGCACAAAAAGGAACAATTTCCGATTCCGGTATTGTGGTAATCCCCAAAAATACTGCTTTCTAATAACAAAACCGATGGGACAGCGCCAGGGTTGCTTCCCGAATCGGCCTGCATTCCTTTAGTCTTCCCGAAGCAGAATGGCCCTTCCCCTCAAACTTCGCTCTATCGGCCAGCTATATATTGAGCATTTCTCACTCCGCTAACTTTCTCTCAGGGTGTGTCTTCTGAAATTTTTTCAACGGTGAGTTCCATACCCCTGACTGCTGTAATGCGCGCTTGCTCACCTTCCTGTATCAATGTGCTGCTTCTGGCATTCCAGTATTCTCCATGCACGAATACCTTCCCGTGCGGGTTGATTTCGACAATGACTGCGCATGGTGCCCCGATAAGGCCTTGAAGACCGGTTTGCGTCTTGCGGCGCTGTGCTTTAACGACCAGTCCGACAACCATGACAAAAAAGGCCCATATAAGCACAGCCGAAGAGATGATAACGCTCAATGAAATGCGCGGATAGGGTGCTGAGGAGTCAAACAGCATGAGAGAGCCGAGCACCACGGCGATTAACCCTCCTATTGACAGCAGGCCGTAGCTGGTCACCTTGACCTCTGCTATAAACAGAATAACGCCCAGCAGGATGAGCAGAAGTCCCGCATAATTAGCAGACAGAGTCTGCAGTGAATAAAAGGCAAGGAGAAGAGAGATGCCGCCAAGCGCTCCGGGCAGTATGGCTCCCGGAGTGGAGAATTCAAAATAAAGGCCGGCAAGGCCGATCATGAGCAGTATATATGCAATAGTCGGATCGGCAAGCGATTTCAGAACAATTTCCCGCATGCCCATTTTTCGCTCGATTATCATGCGCGTCTTTTGTTGAAAGTTTGCGCGGGCCGGAAGGTGTTTCAACTGTTCTCCCGTCGATAGCGGCAAGCAATGCGCGCAGGTCAGGTGCCACAAGGTCAATGATATGCTCTTTAAATGCTTCGGTCTCACTAGCCGAAACACTTTCCCTGACAGCCTTTACTGCCCATGATTTGTTGCGTTTGCGTTTTTCGGCAATACTTTCAGCATACGCCGCCGAGTCGTTTTCCATTTTTGAGGCCATTTCCTTGTTCTGTTCGCCAATGCCGATAGATACCGGGTGCGCTGCGCCAATATTAGTGCCGGGCGACATAGCCGCCACATGAGCTGCAAGGGTAATAATGGCGCCTGCGGAGGCGGCACGGGCACCTGACGGCGAAACATACACGACAATCGGGACATGAGATGACAGTATTGCTTTCACTATGTCGCGCATTGCAAGATCAAGCCCGCCGGGGGTATCAAGCTGCACGACCAGGCATTCTGCCTGCGACTTTTCAGCAACTTTTATTTCACGAATAATGTACTCTGCAATGACCGGCGTAATGGCATCGCTTATGGAGATCAAAACGATTTCAGAGCAGAATGCAGGTGCAGGGGGCCTGGCGCAAAAGCCGCACACAATCAGCAGCCAGAGCAGTAAGGTTGTATATTTGCGGTCCATAGCAACTCCTTTTACAAACACATTAAATGAGATAATGATTATCATCCTAACATGCCTCAGTACAAGTAAAATAGAACGCCTCTGCACGGGACTTTCTCTGCCTGTATGACGGAAAAAACATCTAAAAATCGCTTGACTTATAAGCGCAAGTGCCTTAATTATAATAGCTCTTTTGCAGCCAATACCGGTGGCGAGGTAGCTCAGTCGGTAGAGCAGAGGACTGAAAATCCTCGTGTCCACAGTTCGATTCTGTGCCTCGCCACCATTTTTTTTGTCTTCAAACAATCCGGCCCACTATCCAAAAATACTCCACCTATCATTATAGCGGCTTTTTTTGGAAACAAGGCTGGAAAAACGCAATCAGGCAGGAAGAAACGCCATATGTCAAATGTTGTCATCATTGGAACCCAGTGGGGTGATGAAGGCAAAGGCAAGATCGTTGATCTGCTGACCGAGCACGCAGACATCATCGTTCGCTTTCAGGGCGGTCCGAATGCCGGACACACCGTCGTTGTCGGCGACAAAAAGACCATTCTGCATCAGGTTCCTTCAGGAATACTTCATCAGGGCAAGCAGTGCGTCATCGGCAATGGTGTTGTTCTGGATGCTGAAACACTCATAAATGAGATTGATGAAGTAAAAGCGCAGGGTTATTTTTCAAATGATTCCGTGCTGCATATCAGCGAAAACGCTCATCTGATTATGCCCTATCACAAGCTCATTGATGTTGCCCGTGAGAAACTGAAAGGCGAGGGCAAAATCGGCACTACCGGACGCGGCATAGGGCCTGCCTATGAAGATAAGGTCGGGCGCAACGGCATACGGCTTGCTGATATTTTCAATGACGATGTATTCCGTGCCAAACTCGAACAGAATCTCAAAGAGAAAAACTTTTATCTGAAAAACTATCTGGGCGAGCCGGAAGTCAGCGGGGATGAAATTTTTTCGTCTTTCACTGCATTCCGCAGCAGGCTTCGAAACTTTGTCGGCAATGCAGCTCTATTTCTTCACGAAGCACTGGCCTCCCGCAAAAAGATACTTTTTGAAGGGGCTCAGGGCGCCATGCTCGACGTCGATCACGGAACCTATCCCTTCGTCACGTCATCAAACACAGCTTCGGCCAATGCCGCCATAGGCAGCGGGGTAGGGCCGCGGCATCTTGATGTAATTGTCGGCATTGTCAAAGCATATACGACGCGCGTTGGATCCGGCCCGTTCCCAACCGAGCAGGACAATGACCTTGGCCAGAGCCTGCGCGCAAAGGGCGATGAATACGGCGCAACAACGGGCAGGCCTCGACGATGCGGGTGGCTTGATCTTGCAGTGGTTCAGCATGCAATCCGCATGAACAGCATAACGCATCTACTCATTACCAAGCTTGATGTCCTCAGCGGTTTGAAAACAATCAAGGTCTGCACCGGCTATACCTTTGATGGCAAAAATATCCCCGGTTTTCCATCTGACCTTACCGTGCTTGAAAAATGCACGCCTGTCTATGATGAACTTGAAGGATGGGATGATGATTTGACGGGAGTTACGAGCTACGAACAGCTTCCTGAAGCTGCAAAGCGCTATATAAGCTATATAGAGCAGAAGACAGGGACGCCCATAAGCATGGTATCTGTGGGGTACAGGCGTGATCAGATTATTACACTGATCGACCCGTTTTCAGTCAGCAATTGATTTTACAATTGTAAAACAGCTCCCTTTTTGTTATAGTAAAAATTAAGAATTTATAATGAGTCGCTAGCTCAGTTGGTAGAGCACCGGACTTTTAATCCGTAGGTCCCGGGTCCGAGCCCCGGGCGACTCATCAGGTAAAAGAAAGGGTTACAGTTTTCAGCTGTAACCCTTTTCTTCTCCTGCAGCATTTTGCCTTCGCCTGCACATATTAGCTGCAGTCATGTGCGCCTCAAGCAGTATACTAATCAAGCTTCTGCATACTATCCATGAATCCCACGCGCGTCTGTTCTGGAAGGTTTTTATTTTCTAAAGCCTTCCTGTAGACGCCTCGAGCTTCTTTTATCTTGTTTTGTTTTACAAATATTTCAGCAAGCAATACATATGTTTCGGGATGAGAGACATTTTTATCAACCATTTTTTTCAGCACTGCAACAGCCAGATCGGTTTTACCGCTACGATTCAGATAATAGGCATAGGTATAGGCATATTTAGGATCATCGGGTTCGATCTCATGTGCCTTGCGACACCACTCTAGAGAATTTTTTGTTTTTTCGGCGGCAAACATGACTGCAAGATTGAAATAAGCAGCTGCATTTGCCGGGTTATGCTTGATGGCTGTACGAAATGCAGCCTCAGCTTCAACAGTACGTTTTTGCTCAACAAGCAGCATGCCAAGCGTCACATGGGCCTGCGCATTGTCAGGAGCAACCTTGAGAGCTTTACGGAGGGTTTTTTCAGCATCCGGCTGCTGTCCGAGATAATAATACGCCATAGCGCTGTTTATCAATGCCTGCGTGTTATCTGGCTGGAGTTTGAGGGAATACTCATACATTGCAAGAGCCCGTTTAACATCGTGACGCTCAAGGTAGAGATTGCCGAGATTAAAATAAGACTGTGCATCATCAGGCCTCGCTGAGAGCATGTCGATTAATTCTAAAAAAGCTTTTTCAAACCGTGGCCGGTATTCAGGCAGAAGGCTTTGTGAAGACAGGACAGCAAGAATACTCACTGCGCGGACACGCACAAGTGCATACTTGTCAGTCATTGCATTGAAGAGGACTGCGGCCGTTTCCCCCATAGGTGAACCAATGAGTGATCCTGCTGCTGCGGAACGCACGAGTGGAGAGGGGTCATTTTTGAGGCTGTTAATAAATACCGGCCATTTGCGTGTATCTTTACAGTCGCGAAGCAGGCGAATGAGTGAAGCTGCGGCAATTTCTTCCCGTTTCGGGTTTTCGATAAAAGAAAGCATCTCCGGCAGACGGGACCAGTCGCTGCTGCGCGCGGCACGTATGAGCATCGCAGATTTGAGATACGGCGCCTGATAGTCATTTTTATACCATTTGCGGACATGCGTGTCGGCCCAGGCACTATCTTTTTTCCCGTGGCAGAGCGTACATGCATTTGAAGATTTGAAGGTCTGCGTAAGAGCAGGCATAGGCGGCCGCATGGAATGGTCCGTTTGCTCAATGCCTCGTAGTTCAATCATGGGCATATGACAGGAAGTGCATACGCTTCCAGGGCTTTTTGCTTTGTGATGCGTGTGCTCGGCTGCATGTTCTACACGGTCTTTATGGCAGGGCAGACATGAATCATTTGCCACAAGCGGCTCTGTGAAGCGATACGATCCTCCGCCGGTATGACAGTGCAGGCACTGCAGCTGCCCTGCCTGAACGCAGGGACTCATTCTAAACTGGGTGAAAACATGATTGTTGGCGAAACTTCTACCGTCGGGAAAGAATGCCGGGTTCTCAAGTCCTCTGAGGTCAAAAAAATCAAAGAACGGCTTGCCGGCAGGGTATCCTGCCGTGAGTGGAATTGAGGAGGCATGGCATGATGCGCAGATGGCATTAACTTGATCAGGTGATGCATTTTTGAAAGATGCTAATTTTCAGATCATCAGGTGTTTGCCCTGCAGATGCTGCGCGGCATATCCGAACATGTTCATCTACCGGCCCATGGCAGGAATGACAGGAAATGCCGTGTTCGTCGCCAAGGGGCTGGTAGGTATCAGTATGAATTGAATAATATGCAGCCGGGCTGTTGATGTGGCACGCGAAACAGCTTGTGTTGAAAAGGTTGGAGCGGCTTTTCCAGTTAGACTGACCAGATGCCTGCGGCATACCGTGAGGGAGCGATCCTGCCGAATTGTCAAACCATTTTTTTTGACCAATATTATAGGCGAGCGGCAGAATCTGCATCCGCCCTTTTTCAAGCGGGGTCAAAAATATCAGCATGTTCTTACCGCCAAGCATGAATGATATTTTGTAATGAGACTGACTGCTATCGCTTCTTTCCTCAATCCAGCCGTCCTGTTCATTTGAATTAAACCTGTAGAGGAAAGAACCTATTGCAATATCTTCGACCTGATGGGTCAGCATGCTCGCTGCAAGTTCGGGACTATAGGGCATAAGGGATTTGCCGTGACGAGTGGACTCCCATGCCTGGCAGTACGCTGGATGGCATTCCATGCAAGCTGTTACCGATGAAAAAGCAGCAGCCGGTACGCGCAGGGCTATCAGGAGAACTATGCAGGCGATAATAAATTGAGCAAATCTGCAGGTATTATTTTGCATGGCGATCCTTTCATTATGAAAACGGGCATGTGGTGTGTGGTGGGATATACTATGCCGATTTCTAAATGACAAGTTGAAACGCAAAAAAGCCGGCCCAAACCGCACCGGCTCTCCAGATAACTTTGTGGTCGGGAAGGCGGGATTCGAACCCGCGGCCTCATGCTCCCGAAGCATGCGCGCTAACCAGGCTGCGCTACTCCCCGTTGTGAATAAATATTAATATTATTACACTATTGCGCTGTTATTGTCCAGTAAAAACAGGCCTTTTGACTATAATTGCCTGTTCGTCCCGGTAAAGGGTTGAGTCTCTATCAGTTTCATTATCATGCCAAAATGCGAGGTAGCAGAAGTACTCATGCTGCTTAGAGCCCCAGTTTATTTTTAAAATACGCAAAGGTTGCCTTAAAGCCTTCTTCAAACCCGACTTTCGGCTCCCAGCCCAGTAATTTTTGGGCTTTGGCGATGTCTGGCTGGCGAACTTTCGGGTCATCTTGCGGCAGAGGCATATGGCGTATAGTGAGATTAGTACCGGCAATCTTTTGAACTTCCTGCGCAAACTCGAGTACAGTCATTTCATGGGGATTACCGATATTGACCGGCTCATGCTCATTGTCCGACATGAGAAGCCGGTATATGCCATCGACAAGATCGGAGACAAAACAAAAGCTGCGTGTCTGCTGACCATCGCCAAATATGGTTAAATCTTCTTTCCGCAATGCCTGCGACATGAAGGCAGGAACGACACGGCCGTCATGTAAACGCATCCGAGGACCATAGGTATTAAAAATGCGCACAATTTTTGTGTCTACACCGTGATAGCGATGATAGGCCATGGTCATGGCCTCTGCAAAGCGTTTAGCCTCATCATAGACACCGCGAGGGCCAATGGGATTGACATTGCCGAAGTAGGTCTCAGGCTGCGGGTGAATAAGCGGGTCGCCATAGCACTCCGATGTTGATGCGAGGAGAAAACGGGATTTTTTGGCCTTTGCCAAACCCAATGCTTTATGCGTTCCAAGGGAGCCGACCTTAAGCGTTTGAATAGGCAGCTGGAGATAGTCTATGGGGCTGGCAGGAGAGGCAAAGTGCAGTATATTGTCAACACGGCCTGCAACGTAAATATATTCAGTAACATCATGCTTTATGAATTTGAATCGTTCATGTCCAATAAGATGGGCAATATTGTCCATATTACCGGTAATAAGGTTATCCATACAGATAACAAAATGCCCTTCCTTGAGCAGCCGGTCTGAGAGGTGGCTTCCAAGAAAACCGGCGCCTCCGGTAACGAGTGTGTGCAACATTGCTAAGGCCTTTCTAGAAATTGAATCAAGTTTAGATAAACTATTTGTGGTATTATGACAGGAAATTTACTGGCGATCAGCATACCAGCGTTTGTAAAAATCCAGGTATTCTCCGGTTTTTATGCGCTGCCACCAGGGCTTATTGTCGAGATACCACGCAATTGTTTTTTTCATGCCTGAGGTAAAATCATAGTGCTGTGACCAGCCAAGCTCGGAGCTGATTTTCGAGCAGTCTATCGCATAACGGCGGTCATGGCCCGGACGGTCCTTCACATGCTGAATAAGGGTGTCAGGCTTTGAAAGACACTCAAGAATTGTATGGGTTATTTCCGTATTTGTTTTTTCGCAATTCCCGCCGATATTGTAGACTTCACCAATCCGTCCATTATGCAGCACACAATCGATTCCCGAGCAGTGGTCCTCAACATAAATCCAGTCCCGCACATTGAGTCCGTCACCGTAGAGAGGCAGCGGTTTATCAGCCAGGGCATTAGTGATAAACAAAGGAATCAGTTTTTCAGGAAACTGATAGGGGCCGTAGTTATTGGAACATCGCGTTGTGAGTACCGGCAGTCCGAAAGTTTCATAATATGCACGCACCAGCAGATCAGCGCCTGCCTTGCTTGCTGAATAAGGGCTGTTTGGAGCAACCGGTGTGGATTCAGTAAAAAAACCAGTGGGTCCGAGAGAACCATATACTTCATCGGTTGAAATCTGCATATACCGTTCAACCTTATGCCGAAGTGCGGCATCGAGTAGCACCTGCGTGCCCAGCACATTGGTCTCCAGAAATATACGGGCATTATCAATACTTCTGTCAACATGTGATTCCGCTGCAAAATTGATTATTGCGTCAACACCCTTTTGCAGTATGCCGTCAATGCATTGAGCGTCCGCGATATGCCCCTGATAAAACTATAGCGGCCTTTACCGATACCGGCCTCAACATCGCTTAAGTTTTCAAGATTGCCGGCATACGTGAGAATATCCAGATTTATAATTTCATAATCAGCATATTTTTCAAGAATATAGCGTATAAAATTTGAGCCAATAAAACCTGCGCCACCAGTAACGAGCAACTTCATGGAAACCTCCTTAAAATCATTTTTTACAGCAATAGAATCTACATAAGAAGTGCGTGCCCAGTCAAGTAATTATTTTAAAAACCTTGTGAATTTGCCCGTGTTGGAGAAAACCATCAGTCCTGGCAAACAGAGATTATTAAATAGACAGTGTAGGTCAATCATGCTAAAAAAAACTCATCTAATCAGACAAAGTTGATACGTTTTTCAGAGCGGCTATGAAAAATATTGGGATCATAGCAAAAAAACGGATTGAGGCGCTTGATCTCATTAGGCAAGTTATTGATCAATTGGCAGGGCAGGGCTGTGACGTACTCATTGACCGAAACCTCCCGCCTATCGACCAAAGGTGCCACCCTGTTCAGCCGGAATTGATGCCACAACTTGTTGATTTAATTATAGTTTTTGGTGGCGATGGAACGCTGCTCAGTGTAGCTCGATTTGATCAAATTGAAAAAGTTCCTGTTCTTGCCGTCAATCTGGGCAGCCTGGGGTTTCTTACTGAAATTGGAGCAGATGAGTTACCTGTCGTACTTAAGAAAGTTCTTGCGGGCAACTATGCCCTGGATAAACGCATGATGCTTGAAGTAACGCTCATTAAAAATGGCGTTGAGAGTGCCCAGACTTTTCAGGCCCTTAATGATGTCGTAGTTAATAAAGGCGCGCTCGCGCGCATGATGGATCTTGATACATATGTAAATGATCTCTATCTCAACCGCTTCAAGGCCGATGGCCTTATTATCTGTACGCCAACAGGGTCTACGGGGTACTCTCTGTCTGCCGGTGGGCCTATTGTATATCCATCTCTTAATCTTTTCAGTATTACGCCGATTTGCCCGCATACGTTGACAAATCGCCCCCTGATTATCTCCGATGAAAGCATTATCAGGATTGAGCTTATGTCTGAAAGCGAGGATGTTTTTCTCACTGTTGACGGTCAGGTAGGAGTACGCATCGAGCGGCATGACCGGGTCATAGTTCGTAAATCAGAAAAAACACTTTCTCTTGTAAAAAATCCTTTTCGCAGTTATTTTGAAATACTTAAACAGAAGCTTAAATGGGGAGAACGTTAGCGCGGACTATTATGCTGCTGGATCTTTTTGTCAGGGATTTTGCCATAATTGAATCACTCCACGTTTCATTTGCCGCGGGGCTGACCATGATTACCGGCGAGACAGGAGCGGGTAAATCAATACTGGTCGGCGCGCTGTCCCTGCTCATGGGCGGCAGAGCATCTGCCGAAATGATTCGTTCCGGCAGTGATGAAGCTGTCGTTGAGGCTGTTTTCGATATTACGCGAATACCGGACATAGGTGAAATGCTTACCTCATATGGGCTTGATGCGGGAGGTGATCAACTTATTATCCGCCGCATCATCTCCCGGACAGGTAAAAACCGCATCATGATAGGCGACCGCCTTGCGACGATGCAGATGCTTGCCCAGCTCTCGGGGATGCTTGTTGATATTTCCGGTCAGTATTCCCAACAGCTGCTCCTGCAGGCTGAAAAGCACATTGAACTGCTTGACGCATATGCGGAGCTTTTGCCGCTCAGAGCTCGCTATCAGGAGAAGTATACACGATATCAGACGATTGCAGCTGAGCTCCAATCGCTCACCATGCTGCGCCAAACTGCTGCACGGCGCAGGGAGCTTATTGCTTTTCAGTATGATGAAATCAGCCGCGCTCATCTGTCGTCTGTTGAGGAAGAATCCCTTGAGCAGGAGCGAACAATTGTTACAAGCGCGCAAACGCTTTACGAGAAGGCCTACGGCGTCTATACTGCGCTCTACGAGGATGAGCAATCCTGCCTTGGCATGCTCAAAAAACTGGCCTATGAGCTGCGGGAAGCTGCTGCAATCGATGCGTCCTTGTCATCGACGCACGATGGGCTTGAATCCTATCTTCTCGGCATCGAAGACACGGCATTGTCGCTTCGCGACTATGCCGAAAAAATTACCATGGACCCGGCCAGGCTTGATCAAATTGAAACAAGGCTTGATGAGCTGCATCGGCTGAAAAAGAAATACGGAAAAACTATTCCTGAAATTATTTTATATCTTGATGAAATTCGCGCAGAGCTTGAGAATATTGACGAAAGCGGCAACCGCATTAATGAACTCACCCGCGAACTGCTCAAGAATGCCGATGAGCTGTGGATTCTTGCTGCAGAGCTTTCAGAAGGGAGAGTAAAGGGTTCACACACTCTTAGAAAAAAAGTTGAAGCGGAGCTTGCTTCTATCGGCATGAAAAAAGTTTCTTTTGCAGCACAAATTAAAACTGCCGGACGTTCAATCACTGATGACCCAGCCCATGCTTGTGCCGGACTCACACCACTTGGCATGGATACGGTTGAATTTTTCATCTCACCCAATCAGGGCGAAGAGCCGAAACCTCTGTCGCGCATTGCTTCGGGTGGGGAAATATCCCGTATTGTGCTGGCGTTAAAGAAAATAATAGCTGCCAACTACAAAGTTCCGACACTGCTTTTTGATGAAGTCGATGCCGGCATTGGCGGTGCAGTTGCAGAATCTCTCGGCAGAAAGCTCAAGGAAATATCCACGTCCCATCAGGTGCTCTGCATAACCCATCTGCCGCAAATTGCCTGTTTCGGCTCACAGCACCTGAGCGTCCAGAAATATGCTAAAAATGGACGAACGGTCACCGGCGTGCTGCAGCTTGAAGGCGAGGAGAGGGTAAGCGAACTGTCAAGAATGCTCGGCGGCATAAAAATTTCAGAAGCAACGCGCAAGCACGCACATGAAATGCTGTCTGTCGCACAGCAGTCTGTCGGTATGCGAGGTCAAGCATGATACGAAAAGCCGGTATGAGCGATGTTCGGTCGATGCACGGGATTCTGACCCACTATGCTGCGAAGGGTTTGCTTCTCGGCAGATCTTTGAGCGATCTGTATTCCCAGCTCAGAGATTTCATCATTGTGGAGGATGATGCCACCCATGCGGTCGTTGGTACCTGCAGCCTGCGCATATGCTGGGAGGATATTGCAGAGATACGGTCTCTTGCTGTCAGGGAGGATTATCACGGAAGAGATATGGGCCGGGCAATGGTTGAAACCTGTATTAAGGAAGCGCGCGAGTTGGGCTTGAAGAAGATATTCGTCTTGACATATGTACCGGCTTTTTTCGAGAAACTCGGATTCAGCATGGTTGATAAATCAGTTTTGCCCCATAAGGTGTGGGGTGATTGCATCAAATGCGTTAAATTTCCGGATTGTGATGAAGAGGCTTTGATTCTGTGAACTCTAGTTTCTTCTTTTACCGCTCACGCACCTGCTGGATCAGTACGCCGAACTTTCAGCATATGCCTGCCTGGAATTTTAGTTGCGTGAATGTATGCGTATAATCTCCAGCACTCATCCGGTCTATCAATCCTCAATGCCGGGTTTGCTTTCCGTATCGATAAAGGTATCAGTGTACAGATAACGATCGAAAAGCTTATTGTAACTTGTCCATTTTGTCTCAGGATTTCTTTCTTTCTTTATATGTTCATTGCAGACGAACATTTTTGCATCAAGGTCATCCAGATAGCTCAGCAGCAATGCCTCGGGAATTTTGGGCCTTTTCGGTGAACCGAATTCATACTGACCGTGGTGGCTGAGCATAAGGTGCCGCACAACAAGAGCAAGACTCCTCCGGGAATTCAGGTAGTTGCTTTATGGCATCAGTAACAATATCATCACCAAGTGTTATATGGCCTATCAGCCGGCCCTCGTCCGTATAGGAAAAACTTTTTTCATAGGAGAGCTCATAAATTTTCCCAATATCATGCAGGATAGCACCGGTCAGGAGCAGGTCTCTGTTGAGGTTGGGGTACAGGGGGGCAACCGCACAGTGCAAGCCGTGTCAACATTTGCCGTGTGCTCGATAAGCCCCCCCAGGTAGTCATGATGAATGCTTTTTGCAGCAGGCGCGGCTTTAAATGCTGTTGCAATATCATCCCTGCTGAAAATAAGCTCCAAAAGCCTGCTCAGATGCGGGTTTGAAAAAGACCGGCACATGCCAAGCAATTCCGAAAACAGTTCATCTGGATTAATCTTAGAGGCCGGAAGCAGTTCCCTGAGCAGTGCTTCATCGGCAGGAAATTTTTCAATGCCGGTGATATTGAGTTGGAGTGTTCCCTGGTACATAACAGAAAATGCTTTCAGGGTGACACTATCGCCTTGAGAAAATCTGGGCGCCGAGTTTCTCTGCATTGTCCCATATGCGGGCCTTCACTTCTCCTGTTTTATCAGTGAGATTCAGGGCAATATATTGCTTGCCGTTTTTTGTCATGCCATTGTTTTTATCTTTGACCAGAAAAAGTCCGTCTATGTGTGCGTTTTCAGTTATTTCAGACACATAAATTTTTTTTGATTCTAAAAATCCCATGTTCGGTCCTTTCTTATACCAGCGGCTGGCTATGACAGCATCGGAATTATTTCATCCATGGTTTTCATATCCGTATCCGGCGCTGATTCAGATAGAATATAGCTTGCAGCTTTGAACAGCGGATCGCCTGTTATTGCAGGGGTAAATTCCTGAACAGTTGTCGCTTGATGAATGATCGAGCGTACGTCGGCAAGCATCATTTTATCAAGAGGTTTGGCGGGAATAAAACAGCTTTTCGGTTGTATCGATTCAATCAGCATTCCGTGACGAATCATTGATTCCATCAATTCATGAACGATATGGTGCGGAATTTTAAGTTCGATAGCTATTATTTTAAGAGGTACGGGCTTAGCCTGTTTGAGGAATTCTTTAGCTATAAAAAGGAAAACAACCAGTGTGTACAACTCTCTCGTAATCGCCCTGCAGCACCGGAATTTTATATGAATTGGCATAGAAACGGCGGTTTTGATGCATGAAGGTCAGTTCTGCGCCGAAAAGAAAGAGAATCCAGCATAAAAAAATCCATAAAAGGAACAGAGGAATTGCCGCAAGGGAACCAAAAATTTTAGGATAATAAAAAAAGAAACGCGATGTGTAAATTGAAAATGCAATGCCGGATAGTTTCCAAAGCGTAGCGGCAAAAACACCACCAAACAGTGCGGAAGAAAAACTGACCGGCGTGCCAGGCATCAGGAAATAGATGATAGTAAACGCGCTCCAGATAAGTATATAGGAAAGCAGTGTTACGCCGTGAGCAGCTGACATAGGTTTCAATTATTTTTAAAGGGATATACGCCTGCAGGGTAACAAATAATAAAAAGAGAAAGTGCAATTAATACCGGCCCTATGGTAAGCAAAGCCCAATAGATTGCTGCCCGCGAAAGTGTAGAAGGTTTTTTTTGAATCAGCCAGATTTCATTCAGAGCATACTCGATTTCAAACAGCAGCAGAAAAACCGAAACAATAAGAAGCGAAGCGCTAAAAATACCAATAGTGCTGAAATCTATATTGTTGACCAGGTCATTGAGAATGGTTATGACCTTTTCCTGCGCCCACGGTGCAAGCGTTTTATAAATATAGGGCTGCACCATGTTTTTAATTTCAGCAAGGCTGCCGAAGACATTGAAAACAAAAAAAAGAACGCTTAAGAGGGGGATCAGGGAAAATATAGTCGTATAGGTCAGGGAGGCTGCCCACAGAAGTCGCTTCTCAGTAAAGAATCGCTGAAGCGAGTAAATCAAAATTTTGAGAAATATGGTCAGCTGGTTCATAATAGCAGTGTCGCGACATTATATCTATACAATTTTATTTTTATGATTGCACAGTCAGCAATACATGCCATGCCGGCTCAATGCAGCCTGGCGATAGACATACACGTGCTGATAGTGGTGGTGGCTTTTTTTGCTGCTGGCGATTATTTCAGTCTCAGGGAATTATCGTCATCAGTGGGGTTGTATTTCTTTAGATTTCACAGCAGGCTGTGTGCTTTTATCTTGAACATCATCGATTTTAATGCGCAAACGCAAGTCATTTGCGCTGTCTGCATAGGCGATTGTATTCTCATAGGAAATTTTTCCATTTTTAAAAAGATCGAACAAGGATTTATCAAAAGTCTGCATCCCCTCGGCTGAGCCTTCCTGCATCGCTTCTTTTAACACATCGATTTTTCTTTTCGAAATCAGGTCTTTAACCCGTGGCGTATCAATGAGAATCTCCATTGCTGCAACCCGCTTGCCATCAACGGTTGGGACAAGGCGCTGGGAAATAATTGCGCGAAGGTTGAGAGATAGCTGAAAATAAAATTGCGCATGTTTTTCATGAGGGAAAAAATTCATAATGCGCTCTATGGCCTGATTGGCATTATTGGCATGCAGGGTTGACAGGCATAAATGGCCGGTTTCAGAAAAGGTAATAGCAGATTCCATTGTTTCCCTGTCGCGGATTTCTCCGATCAATATGACATCAGGGGCCTGACGCAGGGTGTTTTTAAGAGCTTCTGAATAGCTGTAGGTGTCGATACCAATTTCACGCTGACTGACAATACATTTGCGGTGCGGATAGAGAAACTCAATGGGGTCTTCAACCGTAACGATATGCCCAGTGGTCATGCTGCTGCGGTGTTCGATCATGGCGGCAAGAGTCGTTGATTTGCCGGTACCTGTGCCGCCAACGATAAGAACGAGACCTCGCTTGGCCAGGCAGATATCTTTTAATACGGGCGGCAACTGCAGATCATCAAGGGTATCTATTTCAAGCTTGATACGCCTGAATACAAGGCCGACAAAGCTTTTCTGGCGAAAAATATTTACTCTGAAACGTCCAAGCTCGGGATAATACAGGCCCAAATTCATTTCCAATGTTTCAGAAAAAGCCGCCTTTTGCCGCTCGGTCATAAGCGATTGGGCAATATCCTCTGTTTGATGTGACGTGAGTTTTGATTCACCATAGGGCCGGGTAAGCCCTTCGATCCTGAACATGGGAGGAGCATCAACCGTCATGTACAGATCGGAGGCCTTCACCTTATCCATAATTATCAATAATTCTTTAATGGTCATTTGAAAATCCCCTGATAGGGTAATTAGATATTCAGTGTTTCGTCAAGTATGCCTTCAGCCTCTTCGGGTGAAATAATTTTACGGTTGATAAGTTCCTTCAGTGCAGCGTCCATGGTCTGCATGCCGTATTTCTGACCGGTCTGCATAACTGACGGTATCTGAGATACTTTGCTTTCACGAATGAGATTTCTAATGGCCGTCGTTCCGATCATAACTTCGACTGCAGCCACGCGTCCTGTGCCGTCACGACGCTTGAAAAGCCGCTGGGAAATAACGGCTTGAAGGGATTCGGAAAACTGCGTCCTGACCTGTGCCTGCTGATTCGGTGGGAAAAACATCAATAATACGGTCAATGGTTTTTGCGGCACCGGTTGTATGCAGTGTGGCAAAAACCAGATGCCCGGTTTCAGCAGCGGTAAGGGCAAGCTGAATTGTTTCAAGATCGCGCATTTCACCCACAAGAATAACATCAGGATCTTCTCGAAGTGCGCTTCGCAGCGCATTGGCAAAGCTGTGCGTGTGGGCCAGAAGTTCCCGCTGATTTATCAAACAATTAATCGATGTATGGATAAATTCGATGGGGTCTTCAATGGTAATGATATGCTCTTTGCGGTCATTATTGATATGATTAATTATGGCGGCAAGCGTTGTCGATTTCCCGCTGCCCGTGGGGCCGGTGACAAGAACAAGGCCTCTGCGGTTTTTTGCAATCTGGCGGCAGACACGGGGAAGACCGAGTTCTTCAAAGGTATGAATTTTACTCGGAATAGATCGAAAAACGGCTGCTTCACCACGTTGCTGAAAAAAACAGTTGACGCGAAATCTGCCATATTCACCAAGGGCAATTGAAAAATCCAGCTCTTTTGTTTCCTCAAGGGTTTTGCGCTGCCGGTCATTGAGTATTTCATATATCAGCTTGTGCACCTGTTCGGCTGTCAAGGCACGGTATTTCCAGTTTGCGCAGCTCACCATGAATACGAAGCATGGGCGGCTCTCCGGCGCTTATATGGAGATCAGAGGCTTTTTGGTTAACGGCAAATATGAGCAATTCAGATGCATCCATAATTAGCTCCACTATGAAATTAGTGAGTAAGTCTTTTTAAGAGTTTACTTATTTACAATGAATATGCAATAGAAATTTCCAAAAAAACTCGCAGGAGTAATCATGCATTGTTTTTAACCATAAGTTTTGATATACAGTATAATATTAACAATACAGCTTACAGCAGGGGTCCTATATGCAAAATGAAGATGAATACCATCGCGAATGATAGCAATGCCAGGACGAGCATAGACCTGCAGCAGCTTCAGAATTCCATTGGTTACCAATTCAAAAACAAAGCGCTTCTGCAGGAGGCTTTAACGCATAAGTCATATGCCAATGAAATGCAGCTTGAAAATTCATACGGTAATGAGCGGCTGGAGTTTATCGGTGATGCGGTTTTAGGGCTTATTGTCAGCCATATTCTTATGGACCGTGCAAAAAACTGCTCTGAAGGCAAGCTTTCCAATATGCGTGCTGCCATAGTCAATGAAGATGTGCTTTCCGGCCTTGCCCGCTCATTTGGCATCGGCGCATGCATTCTTTTAAGCAAGGGTGAGGATGAATGCGGCGGCCGTGAAAAAAAATCCATATCTGGCCAATGTGTATGAAGCACTTATTGCCGCCATTTATTATGACAGCGATTTTGCAACAGTATTCAGCCTTATAGAAAAGCACTGTGCGGCGATGATGGATGAAGTCGTGCAAAAAGGGTTATTTTCGTGATTTCAAAAGCAGGCTTCAGGAATATGCGCAGCGGTCACTCAATGCCGTTCCGCGGTATGTGTTGACCATGGAAGACGGGCCTGATCACGGCAAAATATTTGAGTCACAGGTAATTATAGGAAATTGCGCCTATGAAAAAGGGCAGGGCGGTAATAAAAAGGCTTCGGAGCAGGATGCTGCCGAAAAAACATTACATATCCTGCAGGGTGAAAAATCATGAAAACGAAGCCTGTTGTTGCAATAGTCGGCAGACCCAATGTCGGGAAATCAACTTTGTTTAATACTCTTGCGAAAAGAAATATCGCCATTGTTGACGATCTTGCAGGAGTTACCAGAGACAGGAATTATGTTGATATACTCTGGGATGAGTATGCATTCACGCTGGTTGATACCGGAGGTTTTGATCCTGATGTTGACGACGAACTTGCACTGCTTGTTCAGGAGCATGCGCGCCTGGCCGTTGAAGAGGCCGATATTATCATTTTTCTCATGGACGGCAAAGCAGGGTCTTCTCCATTATGATATAGAAATCGCCAGAATACTGCAGAAATCCCGAAAGCCAGTCATTTATGCCGTTAATAAAGTTGAAAAAACGGTTGATGAGCTCAACAGTGTTGACTTCTATCGCCTTGGCGTTGAGCATGTGGCGCCTATTTCGGCAAAAAACAGGCTTGGCATACATGACTTAATGGCTGCAGTGTGCGCCTATGCAGCCCCTGGCCAGGAATCTGCTGAAGCAGTAGATGAGACCATAGTTTCGATTATCGGCAGGCCCAACGTAGGAAAATCATCGCTTGTCAATAAGCTGCTCGGCTATAAAAAGCACATGGTAAGCAGTATTGCCGGCACAACGCGCGATCCCATTGATACCATAATTAAATATAACCAAAAAACAATACGCTTTATCGATACGGCGGGCATTCGCAAAAAGAGCCGCATGAGCTACAGTCTTGAAAAGTATACCGCACTTCAGGCACTGCGAAGCATCAACCGATCATCAATCTGTATTTTAATGATTGATGCATCACAGGGCGTTACCACGCAGGATGCAAAATTGGCCGCCGAGATTTATGATCGCAAACGCGCCTGCATATATTGATAAATAAATGGGATCTCATTGAGAAAGAGACTAAAACGCATGAAGCTTTCGTGGATGATGTTCGGGCCGAGTTGTCATTTATCGATTTTGCCCCGATTGTAACTGTTTCCGCAGTTACGGGCTTGCGGGTCAGGAAACTTTTTGAGCTGATTGAAACTCTCGGAGCAGGGTATTCTCGCAGGGTTGCTACGAGTGAGGTAAATAGAGGCATTGAGCAGATTTACAATCAGAATCCGCCGCCGCGGGGCCTTCAAGCAGAACGCGCATTTATTATGCTTCTCAGGTTGCTACTGCTCCGCCGACGTTTAAAATATTCACCAATCACACGGATGCATTTCAGCCATCCTATCTCCGCTATTTTGAACGTGCAGTTCGTGAACGTTTCGGCTTTGATGGTCTTCCCATACGAATTGAAATTGCCGCCCGGACTAAAAAAGAAAAGCCTTAGCCAGGTTTTTCTATGTGCATGCGCAATAAGGGCCTGCAATCCAAGCAGGTAGCTCTGTTCTCTGAATCCAGAAATAACTCCAAGGGCTACGCCTGAAATATAGGAGTGCTGCCTGAAATCCTCCCTGCAGTAAATATTCGATAGATGGACTTCAACAACAGGAATTCCTGCCGCACAGTATCGCATCGCGAAGCGCTATGCTTGTATGCGTGTAGGCTCCGGGGTTTATCATAATTCCATCAAAAACCCCGATGGCTTTATGCACTGCATCAACAAGCTCTCCCTCGGCGTTTGACTGATAAAAGCTTATCGCAATGCGTGCTTTTTGAGCGGCATCCTGCAGCAGCGCATTGATCATATCAAGGGTCAGGATGCCGTAGTGATCAGGCTCTCGCCTGCCGAGAAGATTTAAATTGGGGCCATGTATCACAAGTATATTCATGATGAACACCTCTTATAAACTGAATTCATTAACCAGCAGCTCATGGAGCTCCTGAGCTGTTGTTGGCCGTATAAAAACCGTACCGATTTCCTTCATAAAAATCATTTTTAAAGTATCAGCCATCTTTTTTTTGTCTTTTAAAATAGCATCCATATAGTCTGAGGCTGAAAAACAGGGCAGGGCGGTGGGAAGCCCGACATGCTGGAGCAGCGCGATTACCCGCTCCGCATCGCTTTTTCTGCAAAATCCGAGCCTGCATGACAGCTGCGCACTGGCTGCCATGCCTATGGCTACAGCTTCACCATGCGTGTAGGTGCATATCCGGTTAATGTTTCAATGGCATGACCGATTGTATGCCCGAAATTAAGAAAAGCGCGAATACCCTGTTCTGTTTCATCCTGTGAGGTTATTGATGCCTTAATCCGGCAGCATGTAGAAATAATGTTTTGCAGCACCGTCATATCAGCGCCGGCAATCTCGGCGGTGTTTGTTCGAGATAGTCAAAAAATTTTGCATCATGAATGACGGCTGATTTTACAACCTCGGCTGTGCCTGACTGCAATTGCCTTGCAGGAAGGGTTTTCAGCACCTGCGGGTCAATCAAAACCATAAGCGGCTGATGAAATGCGCCGACAAGATTTTTGCCTTCAGCGAGATTAACGCCTGTTTTACCGCCGACACTGCTGTCAACCTGCGCAAGCAGCGTTGTGGGTATTTGAATAAAAGGGATACCGCGCATATAGGTGGCAGCGGCAAAGCCTGCCATATCGCCTATAACGCCGCCGCCAAGGGCTATGAGCAACGATTGCCGGTCAAGGCCTGCTGCGAGCATTGACGAATAAATGTGCTGCAGCTGGTCATGCGTTTTGAATTGCTCACCGTCAGGAAGCTCTATGACAGCCGGCTTAAAGCCGGAATGTTGCAGTGCGGCTGCCAGCCTGGCAGCATAGAGCGGCGCAACAGTCGTATTGGTGACTATGGCAGTTGCTCCCTGCGGACGCAATCCTGGCGATACAGGAGCCAGCTTTGTCAAGGAGCTGTTCTTCTATGAAAATATCATAGCTTCGCTGGCCAAGATCGACTGTAACAGTGTTCATAGTTAAAATGTAACAATATGAGAGGTATAGGCTTTGTAATTTTTAGTTATTTCCCGCATGCTGTCGCCGCCGAATTTTTCCAGCATGATTTTAGTAAGTTCTATGGCTACCATGGCCTCGCCAATGACTGCGGCAGACGGAACACGGCAGATGTCTGAGCGCTCGACAGCGGCTTTAACAGGTTTTTTGGTTATAATGTCAACCGAATGCAGCGGGCTGTACAGTGTTGCGATGGGCTTCATGGCTGCCCTGATTATAAGCGGCTCACCATTAGATATGCCTCCTTCAATGCCGCCTGCATTATTTGTTTTTCTGAAAAAACCCCTGTTTGCAGCATGAAAAATTTCATCATGTACACCGGAGCCGCTTATACGGGCAGATTCAAATCCAAGGCCTATTTCCACCCCTTTAATCGCCTGTATGCTCATGACAGCCTGCGCAAGCCTGCCGTCAAGCCGTGTGTCCCACTGTGAATAGCTTCCAAGCCCAACGGGCAAGCCCGGTTGCTGCAACCTCGAAAACGCCGCCTAATGAGTCTCCGTTCAGTCTGCATGCATCAATCCTTTTTTTAATTTTTTTTTCTGTTTCAGGGCAGACTGCAGCGAAGATCCGATTTTTCAGCCGATACGCATCTGTGTTTTCAGATCAAGGGAAGAACAGGGGATTCTGATACCGCCGATTTCAGTCACATAGCTGCATAATCTCTATGCCGAAAGCATGCAAGAAAGCTGCGGCATACGGCGCCTACAGCCACACGCGTTGTCGTTTCGCGCGCGCTGGCCCGCTCGAGTATATTGCGAATATCTTTCTGGTCATATTTCAGCGCTCCCGGCAAATCAGCATGCCCGGGCCGGGGTTCAGTTATAGGAGCAGCCGAACATTTCGCGGTTTGAAGCATGCGCACATTTTCTGCTGCCAGTTAGGCCAGTCAAGATTATGGATAAGCAGGGAAACAGGAGTGCCGAGCGTTTTGGCAAACCGGACACCGGAAAGTATTTCAACCTGATCTTTTTCAATTTCCATGCGTCTGCCGCGGCCATAGCCGACCTGACGCCGGGCAAGGTCATGATTGATTGCTTCAGCCGTAAGTTTAAGCCCTGCGGGAATACCCTCAATGACAGCAGTCAGGGCCGGGCCGTGTGATTCACCTGCAGTTAAAAAGCGGAGCATTTTTTATACCTTTTAATGTATATTTTACAGGATTTGTAGCACAGAAAAAAAAGAGGGCAATTTTAAAACAGAGAAGGCACAAGTTATTGCAACTTGTGCCTTTCTGGGCAAAGGGCCGAATGAATTTCCTACATTCGCGTATTTATAAAGAAATTTGTCGGCACAATATTGCTATGCATGTTGTCAGGCCGGGTTGTCACAACCCACACCCGCAGTAACTCTTCCGTCTAGCAATGGGAACTTTGACTGCAATATAAAACGGTGTCCAGCTTGTTACTGTAGCACTGACCCATGTAGTCAGGATCATTGGTGCCAAAGTAAACGCCTGCAGGAACGCTGGTCTCTGTCCCGTCTGAAAGCGTTATGGCAACATTTGCCGTTGTCAGTCGGCGGCGGTCCGAAATTTGTTCCTATCACATATACAACTGTATCGCCAGTCAGCCCCCCAGAAAGGCAGTGTTATATAGGTTTTACTGCAAAAATTAGATAACCTGAAGTTTATTTTTCTTAGGTTCTCCAGCGTGACGGTGACATTCTTTGAGCATCGG
Source organism: uncultured delta proteobacterium (assembly GCA_963718965.1). Taxonomy (GTDB): domain Bacteria; phylum Desulfobacterota; class WTBG01; order CAIYCZ01; family CAIRTM01; genus CAIWCT01. Next base: position 45,872 of record CAVRBJ010000010.1, read on the forward strand.
CGAAGTGCGTAATAGAGAATTGAAGGCTCTGGTGCTACAGTATATGTGCCGGCCTCGAGTCCGTTAAAAGTATATGTGCCGTCAAGTCCTGATTGTAGCGGTAACAGTGGAGCCAGTTCGAATTATTGGTCAGGATTAAGCTGATACCGGATTCGGCAAATCCAAGTAAATTTGTAACCCTGCCTGAAATAGTAAAACCGGCTGATGCTGTAAATGTAAGGTTTGCCACATCTGTCAGGGCTGATACCTTTGTTGATGCTGGGCTAAAGCCATAGCCGGGAGCAGTGGGCTCGACAATATATTTGCCTGCATCAACACCCATGAAAATAAAAAAACCGCTTGGGGATGACACTGTTGCAGTCGCAACAAGGGTGCGCGGCTTATTCCGGTTGAATATTTTCGACCAGAGGGTTTCATCATCCCTGTAGAGATTAACCGTAAAGCCCTCAAAAGATGTTTCAGTGGCAGGAGAGCTTTATGTTGCCGGAAATGGTAATGCCTGTTGCGCCGTAAAAATTTTGATTAAGAATGCTTGCATCATTAATTTGCACATCAACTGTCTTTGGTGAAAATTTATAGAGTCCCAGTGAGGGGGTTATTTTATAGGTTCCATTTGGCAGACCGGTAAAAGAAAAGTTGCCCTGAGGATTTGTAAACTTTGATTCCGTGGTAAATGGTGCAGAACCGGTTATTGTCAGCTTAACATTTTCAATGCCGTTTTCTGTGGTATTGTCAAGGATTGTCGGGTCTATGACTTTGCCGGAAATCTGATAGCCCAGCGTTCCTTGAAAATCCAGACCTGTGAAGGTTTTGCCTTCAGCGTTCAGCAGACGTTATCACCTGATCTAATAACGGGGGATCAAAACCCCAGCCGGGTCGCGAAGGAGTTAAGGTCGTCGTGCCGTAGCCTATGTTGGTAAATATAAATTCCCCGTTCGAATCAGTTTGTGTGCTGTTGTCTGTATAGACAATGTCCCCAAATGGGTTTTTTGTGACCAGTGCTATTGAAACACCGGGAAGCCCTGTGCCGTCGGAAGCATTTGTTACTTTGCCGGTTAGACTATAGCTGAGAGAGGCAACAAAGTCGGCTGTAGCATCGGTATTGGTTACGGTAACAGGAAAAGATGACGGGTCAAAAACATAATTATTCAGCTGTGCTGTAACCGTATATTGCCCGTTGTCCAGGCCACTTGATTTAAAAGCCCCGTTTGTGTCAGTGTACAGAGTAACGATGACACCGGTGGCAACATTTTTAATCGAAATTTTTACGCCGTTGAGCGGATTGTCATTTCTGAGTTTTACCGTACCTTTAATTGACGGCCCGTCAAAAAAACCGTACATGATGCCATTGTTTGCTCCGACATAGACAGAATGCTTCTCATCATTATCGATTGCCGGTGACGATTTGATTTCAACGGTCCTGGAGCCGTCCTGAGATTTTAGAGTAGTTCCGTCTGAAGGATATTTCCAATTAATCAGTGTATCGGGTTCGGTGCATTTGCTGCAGATAGAATAAAAAACACCGCCATCTGTACCAATATAATAATCCTGTTTTTTATCAACTGCCGGTGAGGACTCTATGCGGGCTCCGACATCTATTATTACATCATTATAGGGGTTGCCACCTGGGTAGATATCTTGCTATGCGCGTTCCATCTGCGACAATATAGGTACTGTCATTCAAAACTGCCGGTGTCGACCACACATCTCCCGGGAAATCGGTTCCGCCTGCCACCTGATACAGGCAGACTTTTTATCGAACAGTCATTATCAAAAGGATAATTATCAGTGATTTGAAGCGGTACTGTACCTAAACCTATATCCCAAACTTCAGCCTGCTGAAGTTCCAAATCATTATCAGCGCAGAAACTGCCATAATTTTTTTTCAATAAGGGTACAAGATAATTTCCATTATTAAAAACAACAGGCGATGCAAACATGCCGCCAGGCGGGCAGAATTGAGGAAAATTACTCACTTCTGAGCCTGCATTAGTACTGTCAATGGAGAAAAAAACTGGCGCGCTATAGATGTCTATAAAGCTGCAAAGGACTGATTCAGGCGCCAATGTAAAAGAAATACGATTCTGCGGGCCCTGAGTTCCGAAAACAATCAGTGAGTTGTCAATAGCTGGTGTGGAAGAATAAATTGAACCGTAATTATGGGGCGTTCTCCACTTTAAGGAGCCGTTTGGATTTAATGCATATACATAACCGTTAGTCGAAGCAACAATTATGGTGCCATCAACGTCTATGTTTATAGAGCTTTGAATGGCGCCGCCTGGTGATGTAGTATATGTCCAGACAGGAACCCATGTTGATGCATTACCGGGATCAATGGTTTTTGTATCAAAAGCATACACTTTTCCAGAAAAATCCCCTATATACACAATGCCGTTTACGTCAATAGCTGGTGAGCAGAATTCGACAGCTCCTTGTAATTTATAATTCCATTCAAGAGTCCCGGTTGAACGGTTAACAGCATAGAAATTTCCGTCTACAGATCCAAAATAAATCTTTGGAGACTTGCCGGGCAAGGGTGCGTCAAGTACAGGAGATGATTTTATTTCACCCTGCGTTATGAATGCCCATTTTAATTTTCCAGTGATAGTTCCAGCATTAGCAGAAGTTTCTCCGGTGTTTTTTATGTTTTGATGTTTTTTAGGCCATGGCGACGTGGTTGAAAGCTGTGCCCAGGCGCTCGAGCATAAAAAGACAAGTGCAACGGTGATGAAAAGACATCTTTTTGACATTGGAAAGCTCCCTTTAAACCCCCGGTTTAACCTCTGTAATAGGCGCAGCAGGCTCTTCGTCAGGAGCCTTGCTGCTGTAATTCTCAGCTTCTTTGAAAAAATCGTCCATTAACTGTTTAATCCCACCTTTAATAGCATTGTCAAACATGGTCTTGGGATGTGTTTCATCATAGGCGAAGTTGCTTTTGGGTGTATATTCAATCTCTGCCCGGTTAGACCAGAGAACTTCACCATTAAGTGCATTCTGCGCATATAAGCGCACCTGCACAACGGCAGACCGCTTTGCCTTTTTAGGATGCTGTGAAGCCATCCAGCCGGAAAACGTGCCGAGGGCAAGGCCCGGAGCACCGTAGGTATCGCCATTTTTTATCTTTTCACCTATTCCATAACCCAGAGCACCGCCGACTGCCATATTTTCGACGTTTTCCAGATCATTTTCATAGCCATAGGCATTGGTGGCGCCGTACAGAGTATCTTTAACTGAGTCGAAAACAACCGGAATAATGCCGCGATACAGGGGGTTTAGTGTTCCGATATCCTTATAGCCGCAGTCAATAATTCTTCCCCGTATAATTAAATCAACACCTAATTTGTCGCCAAGTTCTATAATTTTTTGCTTTGACAGACCAACTGTTACACCCTGAAGAACAGGGGAAGCAGGGGCTGCCTTCTTTTTTGTTTTTCCGGTAAAATCAATTACCCTGAGAATTTCTGCGATCATATCAGGTGAATGTTCAGAATTTTCAATTTCATACTCGGGATTGCTGATTTTTGTGTTCGCCATATCTTTCGATTCAGCGGTTCCATTGATAAGATATGCATCTGCATCGATCGGGCGAATTACCTTTTCATCAACCAGAAGGGTATTAACATCCTCCTGTACAGCGACTGTAATGCCATGCACGGTGAACTGCTCCGTGACAGCTTCAACAATTTTAATGTTCTGGCCCCACTCATTTACGCTCAGCTGGTTCTGCTGATGCGAATAATCAGCAAAAGGGAATATGGCAACATTTCGTATGCCGGCAAGCACAACGGTATTATCAGCCGGAATAAATCTGACATTTGGTGTTGCCGTGGGGGCGATGGTTGTCTGTGTTGTGGCGCCACTGCAGCCAAAGCAAACGCTGCTGAGTATTGCTAAGCATAGGGATAGTAAAGATTTATGATTCATGGTAGCCTCCAAAATGTATAATTCATCCTTTATTATCTTGAACGTCTATAGTGTTTTGTTTAGGTGATTCGACAACGGTGACTGTAATGAAAACAAGCATTTCCGTCAAAGTATCTTCCTCTCGTACACTCCTGAAAGCCCAGCCGATCAAGGGTATATCGCCGAAAAAAGGAACTTTTTTAATATTTTTCGATTTTGTTGTTTCGTAGATACCTCCTATGACAACAGTTTTACCGCTTTGCACAAGCAGGTCTGTCTTTATTTGCCGAACATCAATACCAGGTTCGTTTCCGGCGCCTGTTTGTGCTGATTTCTGATCCTTTTTCACATCAACGGAAATTTTAATTGTGTCTGCTGCAGTTATATGCGGCAGCACTTTCATTTCAAGAACAGCATCCTTGAATTCAGTTGATGTGACGCCGTTTTCATTCAATTTCAAATACGGCAATTGAACGCCCTGCTTAATGGACGCTTCTTTATTATCGAGAGTAAGGAGTCTCGGGTTAGAAAGTATTTTCAGCTTGTCTTGATTTTCAAGGGCCGTCAATGTGGCATCAAGAGCATATTTATCGGCAACTATATAGCCAATATTGACTGCGCCATTAGCAGCCCCGAGTAAATTGACAACATTGCCTTCACCGGCTGCACCCGTAATGGGTATGCTGGCATTACCGCCATGGCCTCTATACGTACCGCCCCAGGCAATGCCCAAATCCTTTACCCAGCTTGGTGCGGATTGTACAACCCTGCTTTCAATCATGACCTGTCTGGTTGGTATGTCCTGCTCTTCAATTATTTTTTCAATTTTTGCAATAACTGAAGGAATATCTGAAACAGTTAATTTATTGGTAAGCTCGAAGAAATTGACACTGCCTCTGTTTGGCGTGAGAACATTCATCTGCTTTATAAAGCCGGAAAGAATGCTCGCCTGCGCATAGCTTATTGCGAAAGTTTTAATGATCGTGTCTTCAGCCTGCTCATGAGATCTCTTTGCCTGGGATCGATCATCATTAAACTTTTTGATTTGTTCAACAAGATCTATCCGGGTATATTGCGGCGTGACCGTTTTATCAAGACCATTGTTAATAAGGACGATATCCAGGGCTTCATCACAGGGGACATTTTCAAGCTTTAGAGTCACTTTGCCCGCAACTTTGTCGCCAATAGTCATATTAATTCCGCCGATATCGCCCAGCAAACGCAGCACATTCTTTAAATCCGCATCCTTGAAATCCAGCGATATTTTCTCACCGGTATACCCCTGATCTCCAACAGGGGAGTTTTTTGATTCAACGGATTTTTTCTCAGCAGGAGAGGGCTCAGCGGCAGACTCTGCTCAGCTTTTTGAGCTGACAGAGGTTGTTTGTTTTTCATTTCGGCTGTTATTGCCTCAGAACCCAGTGCAACAATTAAATAAGGCGGGGACTGCCGTATTTCAAATTCAGGAACCGAATTTCCCTGAATATCAAAAACAATTTTTAAATAATTTCCTTTTTGGCCTATCCTTATTTTAGTAACATTATTTTCATTGATGTTTACAAAGCCGGGTATTATTTGGCTATGGGCATTTTCCAATTCAACAACAAGCCGTGCTGGATTGACCAGCTTGTACGAGGTAAACTTTGGTATTGCATTTTGAAGCTGCAGTTTGATTACATTGCTTTTGCCGATAATCTCGTTATGTATATTGATAAGATTCGAGCTTGTTGATGATGCAGCCTTAGGCTCGTTGAGTTCATTTTGCTTTAAAGAGTTCTTCTTTATATTCACAATGATGGTGCTGTCATCACTGAGAGCAGTATAGGAGACAGGGCTTTTCAAGACAATTTCAACCCTGAGATACTTCAGCTCCTTATCAGTTATTAATGATGTTCTTATAGAGCTCACAAAGCCACTCTCAGGGTTAAACTCCTTTATGGGCTCTTCATTGGCAATATCCGGAATGTCGATTATGATGCGATCGGGTTTCGCGAGTTTGAAATGTGTATAGTTTGGCTTTCTTGTAGCATTTATAAAAACCTCGGTGCCATTAAGCCCTTCAGATAAACGAATATCATTAATTTTATTTTGTCCTGCCTGCTGGGACTCCGGTTGAGTTTTAGATCCGTTGTCAGCAGCAATTTCTTCAGATGAAACCGAAGGGGTCTGCTCGGAAATAATGTCTTTTTTAGAAGAGCAGCCGAGGGCAAGGATTAGAATTAAAATATAGCTGTAGTGTGAACGAATAATGTATTTCATGCTGACCTCAACCTATTTTTTTCTTAGAGTTAAAGTATTTATTTTTTTTTCTTGATCTTGTCTGATTCTATTTCTTTATTTTCTTCAATTATAACGCTATTATATAATATTTTTTTTATAACACCTGATTTTCTACCAATTTGCATGCCTTCTTTAACTTTATATCCGTTCATGGCAGGATCTTCAAGAAGAGCACAAAAACCATTAGGTGTTGCTATAACCGCCACAAGAGTAAAATCGTCAACATCAAGTTTCTGAAGAGGTGTCATTGGAACTTCAGTCACAGTTTTTTTAGATGCAGTTTTTGGCTGAGTTGAATCATTCACGGTTGAATCAGATACCATTGGAACAAAAGGATCCGCCTTCCCGTTTGAGTTATACGTATAAACTTCTTTAACCTCTACTTTTTTCTGATCTTTTACTTGTTTTTTAAGGTCTTTTGCATCACCGGTTTTGCTGTTTTCCTTCTGTTCTACAGAAGATATAGGGGGCGAATCCTGATCCTTTTCCGAGCAGGAAGCCAGGTCAAGCAAGGCCATTAAAAGAATACTAAAAAATAAAATTGAAATAAAATTATTACTTTGTTTTAGTTTTTTTGCCAGCATCAGGTGCCCCTGTTTTTTCAATAAATTTAAAGGTTGTTGCATTAAAAGATGCATCAAGTATTGCAGTTGAAGATTTTGTCTGTCTTGTAGCTAAAATTTGCAATTCTTCAATATTTATGATTCTGGGCAATTTTGCGAGTTTATCAAAAAACACACCCAATTGGTGATATCTACCTGTTACTTTCATTTGTACGGGTATCTGAGCATAGAAATCCATTGAGATTTCAGGCTTTGGTTGAAATAGTTGAATTTCAAGACCTGATTCCTGTGCGTTTGTTGAAATACTTGTAATGAGATTAGGAATTTCTCTCGCATTCGGGAGCATTTTTAGAGCATCATCAAAAGCCAGTTGGAGTACAGTTAATTCCTGCTGAAATCTTGGCAAATTGGACAGAATGCTTTGCTGCTCATTGAATTTTGTCTGAAGCTTTACAATTTCCTCTTTTTGATTGTTATAAAATTCTCTTTGAGGAATAAAAATATAGTTAATATAGGCTGCAATCATTGCTACTAATAAAATTACAAGTACGCCTATTTTTTGCGTATTAGGCAGTTTTACTATTTTATTTAGAGCTGTGTTTGGCATAATAGGCCTCAACCTGTCTTTTCAGGCATATTTGATGTTTTGCAGGTAATGACAAATAATTTAAGAGGAGAATTTTGTCCTGGTTTTACAGCACCTGCTTCCGTGTTAATTGTTTTGAGATCGACACTGTTGATATACGGAGATTTATCCAAATTAATCATATAATTGGAAACCGCAATATTATCGATTGCTTTCCCCTCTATTACAAGGTCAGAACCTTTTTGCTTAATAGCTGTAAGCCAAAGATTACCCGGTATTGCCATAGCTAGTTCGTCCATTAAATGAACCGGTCCTTCTTTGCTTTTCGTGAGATTGGTAATTACATCCATCTTTTTTGTGAGGACTTCTTTTTTGCTTTTAAAAGCATCTATCTCTTTCATTTTCAGGGTGCATGCATCAATTTTAGTTTTAATTTGAGCTATTTCCTCATCATTAGCCGTTATTTGAGATCCATTTATAAACCATACAGCAGTCATAATTATGAGCAGCAGCACAATTGGAGCAGCTCCAGCTATAGCCTGAAGCATGATTATTTCATTTTTTCTCTCATTTCGATAGGGTATTAAATTTATCTTAATCATCGTATTTTAGTCCCCTAATTTTCTTAAAGCCAAACCAACACCGATTGCAGCAATTGGAGCAATTTCATGAAGGTATTCCTGATCAAAAAGTTTTTTATCACATTTTATTGATTGAAAGGGGTCCACAATCTGAATCTGGGCTGTAAGTTTCTCTTGCAGTATTTCTTTAAGGCCGTGTGTTTTTGCAGCCCCTCCGCTCAAATAAATATGCGTTATTTCAACAAGGGACTGCCCGGCAAAAAAATCAATTGTTCGCTGTATTTCTCGTGCTATCGATGAAACGGTTTTTCTTATAGTTTGTTCTAAAAGATCCCTGTCTACGCCTTCTATAATCTCGCCGATTTTCAACATTTCGGCTTCTTCAAAGCTGACAAAAAGCTCCTTCTGTATTTCCTCTGTTATCAAATTCCCGCCCATGGGAGCGTCTCTGTTAAAAACAGAAATATTCTCCTTTATTATATTAATATTTGTAACAGTAGCCCCGATATCAACTAATGCGCAAATTTCATCAACATCATGCGAGTAATTAATGTTGAACATATTTTCCATGGCAAAAACATCGATATCAATTACTTTAGTCTTAATGCCTGCACTGTTGAGGGCATCAAGATAATCCTGAACATTTGCTTTCTTTGCAGCCACAAGCATGACATCCATTTTTTCGGGATTTTCTTCGCTGACGCCGAGTATTTGAAAATCTATATTCACTTCATCCAGATCAAATGGAATAAACTGTTCAGCCTCAGTTTCAATTAAAGGCTCCAGGTCTTCTTCAGTCATTATGGGAAGGTTTATTTTTTTAATAATAACATTGTTCCCGGATACTGAGACAGCGGCATTCTTATTTGATATTTTAAGGGATGATAGAAGCGATTTAATAGTCTGAACGAGGGGGTCAGCATTAATAATAACGCCGTTATTGATGGTTTCTCTGGGGATTTTTGCTACACCAATATTTTTTAATGTATATTTTCCCTTGTTCGCCTCAAGTTCGACGACCTTAACCGTGCTCGTTCCAATATCCAGGCCGATTAGATTTTTTTCAGGAAAAAGGCTTAACATGGTATCCTCTTTGAATTATTTACTGTTTCTTTTTTCCGGCCTATAAATAAGTTCACCTTCCCTTGCTAGTCCCAATTCATTTCTGGAAAGCTCTTCCAAATAACGCAAATTATTTTTTAAATTTATTATTTCTAATTTCAATTTATCATTTTCTTTCTTTAGCTTACTATTGTTGCTTTCTATTTCGTGAAGTTCTTCCTGCAAACGCATCATGTGTAAAAAGCCTCGTTTGCCGGAGATTGTCAATACAATGACAAGTATGAGCAACAAAAGAAAAAACGTATTTATTACAAATCTTTTCATCGGCAAAAGGATTTTTATGTTGAGTTTTTTTTTAAAAAATTATTTTTGAATTATCATTCTTTGGAAACTTTTTAGATTAATAAAAAATATTTAAACACATAAAAGCACTATTTATATAAATAAAGATTTTAAAAATATATTATATAATTTATATTTAAGCATTTAAAAATCTAATTTTTTAAAATTAAATTAAAAATAAGCCCTGAATACATATAATATTCAGGGCTTATTTAGGATTAATTTAATTTTAGCGCTGGATAATTAATGCATGCCCCATGCCGCCTCCTATACAGAGTGAGGCAACACCCAGCTTCGCATCAATGCGTTTCATTTGGTAGAGCATTGTTGTCAGAATCCGGGCACCACTTGCGCCAATTGGATGGCCGATCGAAATAGCTCCTCCATTATGGTTTACTTTTGCCGGATCAATGCCCAGTTCTTTAATGCAGATAATGGCCTGTGAAGCAAATGCTTCATTGAGTTCCCAGTAATCGATATCGCTGACTTTAAGGCCGGCCTTTTCGAGGGCTTTTTTTACCGCTGGAATTGGGCCCATGCCCATAAAAGCAGGGTCAACACCACCTGATGCATATGAAAGTACTGTGCCCATTACTGTTTTGCCGAGCTCTTTGGCCTTCTCTTCCGACATTACCACAAATGCTGCTGCTCCATCGTTAATTCCTGAAGCATTGCCAGCTGTAACAGTACCGCCATTTTTCTTGAAGGCGGGGGAAAGCTTTGCAAGTTTTTCAATCGTTGTGCCGAGAGAGGGATATTCATCGGTATCAAAAATCAGAGGATCTCCTTTTCGCTGCGGTATCGTAACCGGAACAATTTCGTCTCTAAACAGGCCGCCTTTAATTGCTTTTTCAGCCTTGTTTTCACTTTGCAGTGAGAATTGATCCTGTTCTTCCCGTGAAATATTGTATTTTTCTGCAATGTTTTCGGCTGTCATGCCCATGTGATAGTCATTTGATTTTTCCCATACACCATCATACACCATGCAGTCGATGAGCTGGGCATTGTTCATGCGTGCGCCCCAGCGCGCAGAGGGTATCGCATAGGGCGTCGCACTCATATTTTCCTGGCCGCCTGCAATAACAATATCATTGTCGCCGGTCTTTATGCTCTGTGCGGCAAGCGCAACAGATTTGAGGCCGGACGCACATACTTTATTAATGGTGAAAGCAGGTACTTCCTTGGGAATGCCTGCATCCAACAATGCCTGGCGTGCTGGATTCTGGCCCTGGGCGGTTGTCAAAACATGGCCGAAAATAAGTTCATCAATCTGTTCGGGCTTGATGCCTGCACGTTGAATAACTTCCTTAATAACAATTGAGCCGAGCCTGTATGCCGGTATGTCCTTGAGAGTGCCGCCAAATTTGCCGACCGGGGTTCTTGCAGCGCTTACGATTACAGCTTTCTTCATTTCTCAAATCTCCTTAATTAAAATAGTAGGTATTGCAACACGAAACATCTTATCGACGGCACTGAAAAAGTCAAGTCAATAGTAGCTGACATGCATGATCCCATAGTGCTCATACTTTATTCTGGATTTTCACTTTTGATTATGCAATACATTTATTCACAAAAGTGTTCATATTAAACGTTTTCAAGGAGACCTCTATGAGCGAAGAAATAACCTTTACCGAAGCAAACTTTGAAAATGAAGTTCTCCAGTCTGCCGTTCCTGTCCTTGTTGATTTCTGGGCTGAATGGTGCGGGCCATGCCGTATGCTTGCTCCGATTATTGATGAACTCGCACATGAGTTCAGCGGCAAAGCAAAGGTTGGAAAAGTTAATGTTGACCAGAATCAAATGATCGCTGAACGCTATGGCATTCGAAGCATACCCACGCTGATTCTGTTCAACAATGGCGCTATCGTTGAACAGATTGTCGGTGTTCAGTCGAAGGAAGCGCTAAAAGGAAAGCTGGCACAAGTGCTATGATGGTTATTCAATAAATGTGCTGCTTGAAAGCAATGTGTTGCTGCAGGCATTTATTTTTTTATTTGCGAGATTCAGGAAAATCACTGAAGCGTCTTCCTTGATTTTCCTGATTTTTTTCGACTGCAGCCTGTGCAGTAGTCGTACTGATACAAACATAGTTGATTGACGGCAACAGCCTTTTAAAGCATTTTCAAAAGGCGTGGGTTCAATGCCTGATTGCTCAACGATAGTTTATCAATTTGAGCACACGATTTTATGCGCTACCAGCAAGCAATTGACTATTTATTCAGCCTTCAGAAGTTTGGCATAAAGCTCGGACTTAAAAACATTACAAAACTCCTGTCGCTGCTGGACAATCCGCATACATCGCTCAATTGCATTCACGTTGCAGGAACGAATGGAAAAGGTTCAACCTGCGCTTTTCTGCAATCTATTTTTAAGCATGCCGGATATCAAACGGGGCTTTACACCTCGCCGCACCTTGTTGATTTCACTGAACGAATCAGAATAAATGATTTTTGCATCCCCAAAAAGTCGTTGCTGACCTTACCGGTGAAATCAAAAAAATTTGCGAAAACAATGCGCTGCCAAACAATCACATTCTTTGAATTCACTACAGCCATGGCTTTTTATTATTTCAAACTCCGTCATGCCGACCCGGTAATTATTGAAACAGGCATGGGTGGCACCTATGATGCTACCAACTGTATTATTCCGCATGTATCGATCATTACGTCTATAAGTATGGAGCATGAAAAATATCTTGGAAAATGCATCGAGGATATTGCCCGTGAAAAGGCTGGAATCATTAAACCCGGCATTCCACTGGTTTTCGCTGTTCGAAGCACTGCTGCAAAAGAAATTTTTAGCAGGCGTTGTGATGATGCAGGCTCACCTGCTGATAATGAAGGGCAGGGATTTTAAGATTGTTAAACGTAAACCCGGCATATTCAGTTTTAAAGGGCTTGCCACAAGCCTGCCGGATGTGCGGTGCGGCCTATCGGGAGACCATCAACTGAGCAATGCGGGGCTTGCAGTAGCTGGTGCGCTGACAATGCGCACACACGGATACAAAGTAGATGATGCTGCGCTGCGAACAGGTATTGAAAATGTTAATTGGCCCGGCCGCCTTGAACGACTTCGCGTACACCCCACTGTTATAGCCGATGGGGCCCATAATCCGGATGGTTGGAGGACGCTCAAGAAAGCACTTTCAGCCTATCCCAAGAATAAAAAGCGCATCTTAATCCTTGGCGCCATGGAAGACAAGGCCATTGATAAAATGCTTAAAATCTTGACTCCCGATGCCTATGCAATTATAGTGTGCAGGCCGAAAACCAACCGTTCCGCCGGGCGTGAAACACTAGAAAAATTTATTAGCTTTTCTGGCAGGAAAAAGGTATTTTGGTACGATAAATCAGCAGATGCCTATAATAAAGCTCTTAGCCTTGCTGGAGACAATGATCTTGTATGCATAACCGGATCACTTTTCCTTGTAGGGGAGCTTCGTGAAATAATTTTGCAATGCACGCCAGGCGCTTCAGGGCGTATAGCCTTGTAATACATGGGAAATAAAATGAAAAAACTTGCAGCATATTGTAGTGCCACAATTCTTTTATGGACTATTTTTGCAAGCGGCGCTTTAGCCGCTACAAAACTCTTCGGCCCGGAAAAGTCTGATAATGATACTCTTCCAATCAATATAAAAGCCGTACAACTCAGCTATGACAATAAGGGCGAAAACCTGACAGCCAAAGGAAATGTTGAAATCGAGCAGGGCAGCAGGCTGCTGAAAGCTGATTTTGTAAAAATTAATATTGAAACAAAAGATACGGAAGCCAAAGGCCATGTTGAGCTGAACGAAAACGGCGATATTCTATCCTGCGATGCCTTCAACATTAATCTTGATACCCAGATGGGGCATGTCGAAAACGCAGTGCTTTTTGTTAAGCAGGATAATTTGCACATTACCGGTAAGGATATTTCAAAGCTCGGCGCTAATACCTATGAGATCAAGCAGGGCACCATTACGACCTGCGATTCAGAGTCTCCTCCCTGGCGCATTGATGCCAAAAAAATAAATGTCACGATCGACGGCTACGCAACGGTTCAGGGAAGTGTATTTAGAATAAAGAAAATACCTGTAGCCTATCTGCCTTTTGCTGTTGTTCCTGTTAAAACCACGCGCCAGAGCGGATTTCTGTTTCCTGAAATATCCCAGTCTTCCCGCAAGGGAGTTGAAGTCAACAACTCTTTTTACTGGGCTATGTCAGAAAATACCGATTCCACCATATGGCTTGATGCTGCGTCAAAAAAAGGCCTCGGAACCGGCCTTGAGTATCGATTCAAGCTGAAAGAGGACTCCTGGGGAAAAATGTACGGGTATTTCGCTGACGAGACCAGTAATTATTTTGACGATGAATACAGCGATCCCCAGGGGCGGAAGCGCCAGCGCGGCTACCTTAATTTTGAGGGGGAACACTATTTTAATCAGGATGCGTATGTCAAGGCCCAGGGTTCATATATAACTGACCGGGAGTTTTATGACGATTATCGAAGTGAGGTGCGGCGGTCAAAAAACCAAACAGCAGATAAAACAGACATTGGTTCCCAGCCTTATGACGAATCGCTGGTTTTTTTCAACAAAAACTGGGAATCCAGCAACCTGCTTGTTAAAACAGAGTACTATAGAAATCTGAACAATTCAGACCGCTCTATTTCACAACCTTTGCCGCAGGTTGCTTTCTCAACTATGCGGCTGCCGCTTTCCGGCTCGCCGTTTTTTTACCAGTTTGATACGGCATATGATTATTTTTACCGGCAGGAAGGCGTCAAAGGCAATCGTTTTGATGTCTATCCGAAAATATCCCTGCCGCTCTGTCATGATGGATGGCTGAAGCTTGATACGGCAGTCGGAGTTCGAGCTGTAGCTTTCAAAGGGATAAAGAACAATGACAGGAATAACGTTGATAGCGGAAGCGGAAGCAGAAGCTCATGGAGTTTCATATCAGGGGATAAAAAACGAATGACGGGAGCAACGATTCTGTCGTTTTTCCTACGGTTGATTCAAAGCTGTCGGCCGATTTTGTTCGTGTCTTTTCTATTGACGGCAAAATTCTGCAAAAAATGCGCCATACGATTTCACCGACACTTTTTTATCAATATACCGCCAATGATGACCAGGACGATACTCCGTATTTCGATGTGCCTGAAAACTTCTACAGGGTTCACCGCGTTGGCTATTATCTCAAAAATCGTATTGCCGGACTCTTCAACACGCCAACAGGGGACTATGAGGAAGACGAACTCGGATATTTTCTAATAGGGCAATCGTACAATATTATTCATCCCAATGAAGTATTATATACTGAAGGTGACCCTGATAAAAGCTATTCCGATGTTTTCGCAGATCTTCGGGTAAATCTGACCAGAGCGCTGTATTTCCGCACAAAGGCAGCATATATGCACTCTGAAGACAGGCTCCGCTACTACAAGGCTTTATTGACATGGAGCAACCAGTTTGATGAGTATTTTGATATCGGCTATGTCTATGAATGGCAGCGTTATCGAAGGGTATCGTGCACGCGGCACGATTCAAACTGCTCACACCGCTTTTTGCCTTTTTTACTTTACGCTATAATAACAATCGTTCTGATAAGCTTGATTCAGAAGTAGGCATTGATTATTTTTCACAGTGCTGGGGAAGCCAGTTATCAATGGAAACCCGTGGCGCAAGCAACGGCAGAAAATCCGAGACAATATTTAATTATAAATTCTATCTGAAAGGTCTTGGAAACTAACCCAAAGGGTCCGGGTATTAACTGGAATGAATGCAAAAGTTTATTTTGCTGATCTGCGAGCCAATTCTGCTCGCAATATGTCGGATAAAATACGCGCTTTGCTGGATCAGGCCGGCATCGTTTCCGTCGTTCACGAAAATAATCTGATAGCGGTTAAAGTCCATTTCGGGGAAAAAGGCAATACCGCCTTCATCCGTCCAATTTTTATACGGGATATCATCAATTCCATTACCTCCCTCGGCGCCAAACCTTTTTTAACAGATACCAATACACTCTATCGGGGAGAACGCAGTGAGGCCGTATCTCATGTGGCCATTGCACTCGTTCATGGTTTTAATTTTACCGCAATGGCTGCTCCTGTTATCATTGCCGACGGGCTTCGCGGCACCGATGAAACACGCGTCGCTATACAAGCCAAACACTTTAGCGAGGTTCTGATAGGCTCGGCAATAACCAATGCCGATGCCCTGGTCTGTGTCTCGCACTTTAAGGGCCACGAGTTATCCGGTTTTGGCGGTGCGTTAAAAAATCTCGGCATGGGTTGCGCATCGCGCGAGGGAAAAATGAAACAGCATACCGATATCAGCCCGACCATCGAACGGAAAGAATGCACGGGCTGTGGTCGTTGCATGGATCAGTGCCCTGTACAGGCTATAGGCTTTGTTAAAAAAAAGGCCGTTATCAATACCTGTACCTGTATCGGCTGCGCCAAATGTATAACCGTCTGCCCGCAGGGCGCCGTTAAAATCAGCTGGGATGAAAACAATCATCTTTTTCAGGAAAAAATGGTTGAATATGCTCTGGGGGTTATAAAAAATAAAAAAAACAAAATGCTTTTTATTAATTTTCTTACTGATATCAGCCCGCAATGCGACTGCTATGGCCATGCTGATCAGAGTATTGTTCCCGATATCGGGATTCTTGCATCTACCGACCCCGTCGCGATAGATCAGGCATCAGCAGACCTCGTCAATGCTCAACAGGGCAATATAAATTCAGCTTTAACGAAAAATCACAAGCCTCATCAGGATAAGTTTCGGGGCATATATCCTTCTGTTGACTGGGAAGTGCAGCTTGATTATGCCGAGCAGCTGCATATTGGAACGAGACGCTATAAACTTATACACGTGTCCTGATTTGCTATCATACACTCTTTATGGATGGTATACATGAAGACTGAACAGACCGGCAGAGTTCTGGTAATAGACGATAATGCGGTCATAAAGCGTCTGGCGACCATGCTGCTGTCCAAGAAAGGCCATTCTGTTGAAACTGCTTCCAGCGGCCCAGAAGGTATTGTATGCGCCAAATCATTTCAAGCCGCATGTAATTCTTCTTGATGTCATGATGCCTGAAATAGACGGCTATGAAGTCTGCCGCTGCTTGAAGGCTGAGGCAGAGACCAAAGATATTCCCATAATCATGGTTACCAGCAGGGCAGAAATCGTTGATAAAGTAAAGGGGCTTGAACTCGGCGCCGCAGATTATATGCAAAAACCCTACGATCATGAAGAACTGCAGGCTCGCGTAGCGACTCAGATAAAAATGAAAACTCTATGGGATGAGCTGCAGGAAAAAAATAAATTACTTGAAGAATTAGTTAAAAAAGACGGCCTTACCAATTTATATAATCACCGGTATTTTCATGATCGGATAGTGGAAGAGTTTAGCCGGTCTAAAAGATACGGACTTGCCTTCAGCTGCGTCTCTGATGGATATAGATTTTTTCAAAAAAATCAATGATACCTACGGTCATCAGGCAGGTGATGAAATACTGAAAAAACTTGCTGAAATAATTTTAGCCAGCATTCGGGATGTTGACGTAGCAGCCCGCTACGGAGGGGAGGAGTTCGCCCTTATTTTGCCGCATACAACACTGGAGAATGCATGCTACATACAGCGAGCGGTTGCGGCGCAGTGTTGATGAAGCCGATTTTCAGTTTGAGGGAAGCAGTATAAAGGTAACCGTGAGCCTTGGCGTTGCCTCTCTTCCTGAAAACAAACCACAAACACATACTGATATAATACGTTTTGCCGATGATGCTCTCTACGCCGCAAAAAATGCCGGCAGAAACAGGGTTGAGCTGTACCGCAACTGATGCAGCTGCAGGCTATGCAATCATTCTTTCGATTCAAGCAGCTTTGAAAACTCTTCTTCGCTGAGAATCGTAACACCAAGCTTCCTTTGCTTTTTCAAGCTTGGAGCCGGCATCCTCACCCGCCACGACATAATCGGTTTTTGCTGAAACGCTCGATGATGCTTTTCCTCCCCGCTGCCTGACCATCTCTTCAGCCTGAGGCCTGGTTACATGCTGCAGTGCTCCGGTAAAAACAAAAATTTTGCCTGTCAATGACGACTGCAGCATAGGTGCCTGTGCTGGCTGCAAGCACAACGCCGGCATTTTCAAGCTTTTTAAAAATACTCCATTTTTTTTCACTGCTGAAAAACTCTCTAATACTGTCTGAAACTTCCGGCCCAACCTCTGGTATTGTCAAGAAGTTGTTCATGTGTTGCCTGTGAAAGGGCTTCAATACTGAACCAAAATGAGTTGCCAGGAGCTGCGCAGTATGTTCGCCGACATGACGTATACCAACGGCAAAAAGCACCTTCTCAAGCCGGCTCTTTTGCTTTTTTCTAAAGCTTTCATTATATTTTCAGCAGATTTTTTTGCCATTCGCTCAAGTCTGAGCCATGTTTCAATGGCAGAGTATAAAGATCAGCTGCAGACTGGACAAGTTTCCTGGCTAATAAGCTGGTCAATCAGTTTTTCCCCGAGACCATCAATATTCATGGCTCTGCGCGAAGCAAAATGCTCGAGAGTGCCTTTCAATATGGCAGGGCATGCTGCATTGATACAACGGGTGCTGCTTCGCCCGTAATGCGGAATGCTTTTTCACCGCATGCGGGGCACACGGCGGGCATGCTGAATGAAATCTTCATTGTCCCGTGCGCAGATCCGCAAAGACCGGACAATTTCAGGAATTACATCTCCAGCCCGCTGCACAATAACGGTATCACCGATTCGTATGTCTTTGCGCTCCACTTCATCCTGATTGTGCAGTGTTGCACGCTGTATTTCAACACCGGCAACGCGCACAGGATCAAGCACGGCAACGGGAGTCAGAACGCCGGTCCTGCCGACTTGCACCAGGATATCTTTAACTGTTGTTTGTGCCTGCTGGGGTTTAAATTTATACGCGATTGCCCAGCGGGGGCTTCGTGAAACTTCACCCAAGCGCGCCTGAAAAACAAAACTGTTTACCTTGATGACTGCACCATCAATTTCATAGGGCAATTCATTCCGGCGGGCTTCAAAATCAGCGCATGCCTCAAGTGCTTGAGAAATATTGCAGCAGGTCTTAACATACGGATTCGTTTTAATTCCGAGTTTTTTAAGTTGCGCAAGCAAGCTCAGTCTGGGTGTTAACCTCAAAATCTTCTGCAATGCCAATGCTGTAAAAAATGATATCAAGATGGCGTCCAGCCGTTATGCAGGGGTCTAGCTGACGCAAAGATCCGGCTGCGGAATTGCGAGGATTGGCAAAAGGCGGCTCATCGTTTTCCTCACGAAGTCGATTTAGTCTCTGCAAAATCTTTTTTTTCCATAAAAACCTCGCCACGAACTTCGAGGCGACGCGGTGCGGAAGCGCCTGCTGTCCGGCATAAGCACGAGCGGTATTGATTTTATTGTTCTAAGATTCTGCGTAATATTCTCACCGGTTCTGCCATCGCCGCGAGTCGAGCCGATCGTGAGCAGCCCGTTTTCGTAGACAAGCTCTACGGCAAGTCCGTCAAGCTTGGGCTCAACAACATAGTCAATATCTTCTTCAGTTTCAAGCAAACGCCTGACTCGGTTATCAAAATCAAGCACTTCAGCCTCATTCATTGCATTTGCAAGGCTCAGCATGGGCAGGGTATGTTCGACAGATTCAAAAGCTTTTGATGGTCTGGCGCCTACCCGCTGTGTTGGCGAATCAGGGGGTGACAAGATCTGGATGTTCTTTTTCCAGCAGCTCAAGCTCTCGTAACATCCTGTCATACTCTGAGTCATCTGATTTCAGGATCATCGAGTACATAGTAACGATAATTATGGTAGCGAAGCTTAGAGCAAAGCAGCTGAATCTGTTCCTGTGGATTCATAGAAGTACGCCAGCAAAAAAATATTATTTTACGGAACTAGTTACTATCAAGCAACGAATTAAGCAATACGGAAGGCATTAGCACGGACATGCTGCATCAGATACGCGAATTTCCATATGACCAACCCCCAGGCAATACAGTTCATTGCATAAAAAGTATAAAACCATAGTCTTTCCTGCAGCATGGACAGTTGAGCAGAACAGCAACAGTTTGCCAGCTGTGACTTTTAAAAAGGGCAGGGGTTGAGTTATCACCGGTAACCATATGAACATCAGGGTTGCGGGTTACGAAAGCTACTGAATACAGGTAACTGCTTGTGGATTATTTTATATAACACAATCATGAAATCTATATAAAAAAAGGGGGCTTCCTGTACCGCAGTGCTTTACGACGCAATTAACACCGCCCGCAATAAGTATTTAAATCAGAGTCGTGCATGTCGATGAAACTCCAGCAACGAACGAATACATAAAGTCTACTTTAAACCAAGATTGTAGAACGACGACATCTGCAGATACTGTGCTGTATCACCCAGCATCTCTTCAATTCTGCATAAGCTGATTATATTTGGCAATGCGGTCGGTGCGTGAAGCCGAGCCGGTTTTGATTTGTCCGGTATTGCAGGCAACAACCAGATCGGCAATGGTCGTGTCTTCTGTTTCTCCTGATCGGTGGGAAATAACAGCAGTGTAATTTGCTTTTTTAGCCATTTCAATGGCGTCAAGGGTCTCGGTCACTGTGCCGATTTGGTTAAGCTTTAATAAGAATGGAATTTGCAATACCTTTCTGTATTCCCTGCTTGAGCAGTTTGGTGTTGGTCACAAAAAGATCGTCTCCGACAATTTGAATTTTTTTACCAAGCCGTTTCGTCATTGTCTCCCAGCCATCCCAGTCATTTTCATCAAGTCCGTCTTCAATGGAAATAATCGGGTAACGGCTGACCAGGCCTTCATAATAGTCGATCAACTCTGCGGATGATTTTTCAGGCTTTGCCTCTGCTGCAAGAATATATTTGCCGTCTTTAAAAAATGAGCTGGCAGCGGAATCAAGAGCGAGCATGATCTGCCTGCCGGGTTCATAGCCGGCATTTTCAATAGCCTGCATAATGCACTGCAGTGCTTCTTCATTTGATTTCAGATCAGGGGCAAAGCCGCCTTCATCGCCAACTGAGGTATTAAGCTTGCGGCTTTTGAGCACGTTTTTCAGGTTGTGAAAAACCTCAGCGCCCATACGGATGGCTTCGGCAAAGCACTGTGCGCCGACTGGCATGATCATAAATTCCTGTATATCGACATTATTATCGGCATGCGCACCGCCGTTTAAAATATTCATCATGGGCACGGGCAGCACTTTAGCGTTTGCGCCGCCAATATACCGATACAGCGGGATATTGAGCTCCAAAGCCGCAGCCTTGGCAACTGCCATGGAAACACCAAGAATTGCATTTGCGCCGAGATTCTTTTTTGTATCGGTTGCATCAAGCTCAAGCATTGTTTTATCAACTGAAACCTGATCAAGAGCTTCCATGCCGAGCAGTTCAGGCTGAATTTTCTCATTGACGTTTTTGACCGCCTGCATGACGCCCTTACCCAAATACCGGCTTTTATCGTTGTCGCGCAGTTCCAGAGCCTCACGTTCTCCTGTAGAGGCCCCTGACGGCACTGCAGCTCTGCCGATAACTCCCGATTCAAGAACGACATCAACTTCAACGGTAGGGTTTCCCCTGGAATCAAGAATTTCGCGTGCATGAATATGCTCTATTCTGCTCATGGCATCTCCTTTGGTGAATAAGTTTGTATGATGGTTTTCCAATAACCCACAGCGTGGTCTAATCAGCTTCCCCGATGATCAACAACACGAACCGCCTTTACCGGGAACGCGCGGCAGCGTTCCCTCGGCCATAAAATTGAATTTATCCACATGGAAGCCCAGCATATCGTAGATCTGCATGTTGATTTTTTCCTGCACCACGGTACTGACCTCCCTGTGCGTTTCGATCATGACTGTCAGGACATCCCTTCCTTTCGGATTTTCAAGCACTATTTGATAATGACTTGCAAGTTCCTCATGCTGCATCAGAACGCTTTCCAGCTGGGTTGGATAAAAATTAACGCCTTTTATTTTCAGCATGTCGTCATTGCGACCCTTAAGCCGGTTGATGCGAAGCGATGTTCTCCCGCAGTCGCATTTTCCGCGGGAAATGATCGACGTGATGTCCCGCGTGCGATAGCGTATGAGAGGAAGGCCTTCGCGATTAAGTGTTGTTACAATCATTTCGCCTTCCTGGCCGTCAGGCAAACGGGATCGCCGTTTTCCGGGTCGATTATTTCAACCAGATAATCATCCTCCCAGACATGAATGCCGTTATGGGCCTTGCAGTCGATGCCGAGCCCTACGCCGCCGGTTTCCGTCATGCCGATGATATCAAATGTTTCAATTCCCATATGCTCTTCAATGCGCCTGCGGAGTTCATCGCTCCAGACTTCGGATCCGAAAATGCCGATTTTAAGCCCCGTATCCCGAAAATTGAAACCTTCTTTTTCCGCAACCTCAATAAGCCGCAGAGGATAGGAAGCAATCGCCGCAATGGCGGTAACGCTGAAATCCTTCAAAAACTTCAACTGCAAAAGCGTTCTGCCTGCGCCGATAGGTATAACCATGGCCCCCAGAGCCTCAGCTCCGTAATGAAAGCCGAATCCGCCATTAAATAAACCGAAGGACGGGGTGATTTGTATAACATCGCTTGATGAAAGGCCTGCTGCATGCATAACAGCGTGCCATGATAGAGCCCCATTGTTGCAAATCCTTCTGGGTCATGGGATTAATTATCGGGGTTCCCGTGGTGCCCGAACTCATATGCATGCGCATAAAACTTGATTTATCCGCACAGGCATATTTAAATGGATACCCGTCACGCAGATCATCCTTTGTCATAAGGGGAAATTTACGTATATCTTCAAGCGAGCGTACATCGGTTGCGGTCAGGCGATGCAGCTTTTCAAAATAAAAGGGATTTGTTTTTTCGATTCGCGTAAGTGTTGCTTTAAGGCGCTCAAGCTGCAACGATTGCAGGGCGGATTGCTCCATCTGCTCAAATTCAGGCTGAAACATGGTTGTGCTTCTCCTGCAGGGTTAGTTTGCTGCTGTCTGATATCCTTCATTAAAAGCCCTGAGATTCATCTCAAGTGCTTTGGAAGGGCTGATTTTTTCAAGAACTTTATTGATATGCGCATACTGAAAAGGAAAATCCGCATGGGCAGCTTGCAAAACCAAGCAGCACCAAATTAGTAACCATCGGTGCGCCGAGCAGTCGGGCGATTTTTTCAGCATGGATGGCGTTCTGCCTGCGTACGGCAGAATTTATGTACAGGTGAGCATCCTTTTTCATAAGATGCCTATTAAACTGTACTTCATTCTCGTTTACCGCAAGAAGGATGTCCCCTTTACCTGAAGGGATAAGGGGAGAGAGGTAGTTACCGATGCGAATATGGGAGGTAACTGATCCGCCACGCATAGCCATGCCATGGGTTTCAGAAGAAATGACATTGCTGCCCAGCAGAATGGCTGATTCATCAAGCAGCCGTGTAAGGAATAAAATACCCTGTCCTCCACGACCGCAGATGACTATTTGCACATCAAGTTGTTGTTGTTTTGCTCATACGATTTTATCATCCACCTTTATGGCATGCACAGGGCAGACATGTGCGCAGACTCCACAGCCATTGCAGAGCACCGTATTGATGATAACCTTACCGTTTTCATGCACAAGGGCAGGGCACTCAAAGTTGGTTATGCAGTATTGACAACCCGTACAGTTTTCACTCACCGAGACGGAAAATGATTTCTGTGGCTTAGAACCAACAAGACATGGATGTTTTGAGATGATCACTGCAATGCCGCCATCGTTTTTTCGTGTATAAAGATCGGCATCCTTGAGTGCGGAAACCATTTGCTGAACATCATAAGAATCAATGGTTTTGATATGGGTTACGCCGCACCCTTCAAGCAGTTTGTCTAATTGAATGCCCCTGGCTGCAGTGCCATCAGCGCGGACACCCGTTGCAGCTGTAGGCTGATTTCCCGTCATTGCTGTCGTGCTATTGTCAAGAATGACAAGTATAAACCGTGCTCCGTTGTAGACAGAATTGATAAGGGCCGTTATGCCGGAATGTATAAAGGTTGAGTCTCCAATGGTTGCGACAATTGACATATCTTTACTGCCGGATGATTTAAAAGAGTGGTAAAAACCTGCTGCCTGATTGATTGAAGCACCCATGCATAGGCAGGTATCAACTGCTCCCAGGTTTATTCCAAGAGTATAACAACCGATATCTCCGGGATAAATCGCTTTCGGCAGCGTTTTTTTAATAGCAAAATACGTGGCACGGTGCGGGCATCCCGGACACAATGACGGTCGCTGACCGCCCTCTTTGAGCCGGTTTTAAAGACGGTACAGGTGCATCAAGCAATGTGCTTACGACAGAATTTATAATGTCGGGCGTTATTTCACCTTCAGCGGGAACATGTCCGCTCAACCTGCCCGTTACATTTCTTCGGTCATGGATTTGACGTTCAATAACAGGATATGTTTCTTCAGTGACAAGAATTTTCTTGAACTTCGTTGTGATGGATTTTAAAAAAGTGTCCGGCAGAGGGAAGGGCATCGGAACTTTACACAAAGCAACTTTGTCAAGCAGGTTGTACTCAGTAAGAAAATCAAGGACATATGAAAATGCGACACCGGATGATACTATGCAATTTTGTGAATTTTTTTTACTGCCCGCATAAAAAAAAGGTTGCAGTGATTTTTCAGCGGCAATAGAAAACAACTTTTCATTAAGGTCTTTATGGAGCTTAAAACGATATTTGGGAGTAGCAGCCCATCGCGAAGGGTCTTTTGAAAAAACAGCCTTGCGCTTGATTTTCACTAACTTTCCAGGGGCAACATTCTGCCGTGCATGGCAAACGCGAGTAGTTGGGCGAAGCATTACGGGGATTGCATATTTTTCAGAAATTTCATAGGCCGCTGCAACCATGTCATGTGCTTCACGCGGAGAGGATGGATCAAGAACAGGAATTTTTGCAAGCATTGCAACAAAGCGGCTATCCTGTTCTGTTTGAGAACTGTGGGGCCCTGGATCATCTGCAGCAATGAGAAGAAATCCGCCTACAACGCCAGTATACGCAGAGCTCATAAGAGGATCAAGCGCAACATTAAGTCCAACCTGCTTCATTGATACAGCAGATCTGCAGCCGGAATAGCTATTGGCAAGTGCGACTTCAAAAGCTGCTTTTTCATTAACCGACCACTCTACATGCATCTTGATGTCATAAATAGATTTGTAACGGGCAATGGAAGTTAAAATTTCCGAGGCTGGGGTCCCGGGATAGGAAGAAGCCATGGTGCAGCCGTTCTCAATGATGCCGAGGGCAATTGCCTCGTTTCCCATTAAGACAGATTCTTTTTTTATTTTTTGTCTCATATTGATCAGCTAGTGCATTAAAATTCATATTAATTAAGAAAGGAATAGACATTTTTTATAATACAAATTCAGTGAATAATCAATATGTGAAACGGCATCAGGTTTATTTTTTAAGCTTTTTATGACCTGAAAAAATTTTATTTATCAACTATCAATTGCAGACCAGAATCATCAATTAATAATTTAACAAGCACATTAGTCAAAAACATTCAATCTTTGATTATTTGGTTTTGCTATGCTCTCTTTATACCCCCCACAGACCAAACAAGCGCTGGGAGGTAGGGGATTATTCACAAGAGATTAAAAGGAATATAGACAAACTATGGCAGGAAGTCTTCGGAGACTGATTATAGCCTGGATCCAAAACGTCTGATAATATATATTATGTAAACCAATCTATGCTAATGCAAGCATAGCTTCAGGAATCAATTTTAGATCCAAAATAGTATCTGCCGCTCCAAGCTGAATCGCTTCTTTAGGCATTCCAAAAACAACGCATGATTTCTCATCCTGTGCAATTGTTGCGGCTCCGGCCTGTTTCATTTTCAGAAGTCCTTCAGCACCATCAGAACCCATGCCGGTCAATAGTATGCCAACAGCATTGCTCCCGGCGTATTTTGCAACAGATTTAAAAAGAACTTCAACAGACGGTCTTTGTCGCTTCACGAGCGGGCCGGTTTTGACTTCAACATAATAGTTTGCACCTGATCTCCGCAGTATCATATGCTGATTTCCGGGCGCAATGAGTGCCCTGCCCGGGATAACCCGGTCACCGTCTTCTGCTTCCTTAACATTAATTTTAGACAAATCATTCAGCCGATCCGCAAAGCTTTTTGTGAATTTTTCAGGCATATGCTGCACAATAACAATTCCGGGTCCATAGGCGGGCATTGAAGTAAGAATATATTCAAGGGCCTGCGTGCCGCCTGTTGATGCGCCAATAGCATATACTTTATTGGTTGTCTTGGTTAGAGAGAGTTTAGCCGGTGCACGAGGTGTTGAACTCCATATGTTTTGCATTGTTCGGACATTTACGCGGGCAGCAGCTTTTATTTTATCGATAAGGCTGAGCGACATATCACCGACACTGTATGAAGGCCCCGGCTTGCACATGACATCAACAGCACCCTCATGCAACGCTTCCATTGCAAGATCACTGCCCCTTTTGGTCAATGACGATACAACAATAACGGGCAGCGGATAATATTTCATCAGCTTTCTTAGAAAAGTAACGCCGTCCATGCGGGGCATTTCTATATCAAGAGTAACAACATCCGGCTGCAGCTGTACTATCAAATCTCTTGCTACATAAGGATCTGGTGCCGTGCCTATAATTTCCAACTCGGGATCAAGCGAAAGCTCCTTTGTGAAAATAGTACGCACAACGGCTGAATCATCAACAATTAAAACTTTAATAGGCATCACAATCATGCATCAAAATGAACTTTTAAAACCACGGGGCTTTCTTCTATGGCAAAAGAGATCGTATCCTGCCGATCGAGCATTTCCAGCCATTGTTTTCTGCTGACGCTTGAAATCTCAGGCGGATGCAGGTCAAATGTCTCAACATCAGTGAATAGCGCCGGCAGCATTCTTCCACACAGCGTATTGAGCAGTTCCTTGAGTGCGTCTTCGGCTATATCACTCTCTATGTGATCATCTTCATCCATACCCAATATATTGTACACAAGCGCCGGGGTAAGCTGCCGGGGAACAATGATGTCTACCACACCTCCATGATGCCCGGAAAACACCATTGTGGCCTTCAAGAAGTCCTCATCTGAGTTTTGAATATCGGTTTTATCAAGTTCATCGCAAAACATGAAAGCCAGCTGTTCCAAAACGTCAAAACATATTTTCTTGACTATTTCCTGCCAATCAGCTCGCATCATTATCCCCCATGACTTCTCTGACAACATTTCGTAAAACTTCGGGCGTAATGGGTTTACGGAGAAACGCCCGAACACCTTTTTTAAACAGTTCCTCGATACGTGTTTTACTGCCCTCTGTTGAGCAGATCAAAACAGGTATTTTTTGAATCAGTTTCTCCTGAGCCATCATATCAAGCATTTCAAGACCGTTCATGACCGGCATATTAAGATCGGCAAAAACAAGGTCAATCCAGTGTTCTCGCATGGCGTTAAGTCCCTCCAGACCATTTGAAGCCTCATATATAACTCCAACTGGTATCCCGGATATTTCAAGGGTTTTTTTTATGACAGATCGGATTATCTTTGAATCATCAACAATGAGTATATTATACGCCATGCTGCATGCCTCCCAATTTAGGCAAAATTTATTGTCGGCTTTTTTATAGGAACACTCGGACATATAAAAGGTCCGCGTGCAAATTAATAATTCAGCATATCAGGGTCACTACAGCTCTTTCTCCTTACCCTCTGACTTCACAATCACTCTGCCTGTGGCTGCAAAAACGGAGACGGTTCGAGACTGAACACCCCCAATATCCTCTTTATCAATAAGTATATTATTTTTCCAAAGGAGCTTTCTGAGTATGGTAAAATTGCGTTCCCCAATCTTAAAAAACCCCTTTTCATCAAGCATGGAAGAACATCCGACAGCCTTAACGATAATACGTTTTTTTTCAGCCCCTTTCTTATAGGCTTCATTAAAAAGCAGCGGAATGCCGGTATCGACAAACATGCAGGGGGATGTTTTTGCCTTGAGAGGGTCTATTTTAGAAAGCGGCAGCATGCTGTGCAGAAGACCCGCAACCTGCGCAACAGGATCATAAATAATAACACCAAGGCAAGAGCCTAAGGAATAGGTAATCAGCACATCGTCAATAGCGCTGGAAACCTTCATGTCTGAAATACCGACAACAATTGAATTCACAGGTGAACCAGGAGCTCAGGTTACTGTTTTTGATAAATTGATGGTTCAAGACATCGGAGTTCGGTTTTTATAGATGTCAGGCCTTCTGCATGTCCCGTTAATAAATAGCCTGAATGGGTTCAGCAGTCGATAAATTTCATTAACAAGCCGTGTGCGGACGCTGTTATCAAAATAAATCATCACATTGCGGCAAAAAACAATATCAAGTCGGCCGGTCATTGGAAATGGCGGCTTTGAAAGATTAAGACGACGGAACACAATCATATTTTTCAATAGATCGCTGGCGCGATAGACGACGTCATTATTCTGTTTCTGGCGGACAAAAAAGCGTCTTTTGTATAATTCGGGTACACTATCAAGAGCCGAACTGGAATAAACGCCATTCTGCGCCCGTGACAGTGCGCTTGTGGATATATCGGTGGCCAGAATGCGCATATCAATATTTCGTCCGCCAGATGCTTCAAGCAGCGTCATTGCTATAGAATACGGCTCTTCTCCAGTTGATGCGGCTGCACACCATATGCGTATTCAGGTTCTTACCCTTTGTAAGCCATTGCTCAACATTTTTTGCAAGAAACTCAAAATGGGATGGCTCCCGAAAAAAACTGGTGACATTTGTCGAAATGACATCAAGAAAATGCGTTATTTCGTTGCCGCTTTCCTCCTGCAGCAAAAACTGCAGGTACTGCTGATGGGTTTCGAGCCCGAGATGGCGCGCATTCGTTTTGCAATTCGTGCTGAGACCATGGCTTCTTTCGTGTCATTGAGTGCAATACCGCTGTTGGCATAAACAATTTCACGAAATTTATTGAACGTTTGATGGTCCATGCGTCCCGGCCTGGTCATTATTGACTGGTCAATGAAACTTCAGCAGCAACTTTAGGGAGTGTTAAAATTTCTGCTGTCGTTAAAACCCTTTCTATATTGAGAAGAATCTTGACTCCGCCTTTTATTTTTGCGATGCCCTGTATGAAATCAGTACTTACCGCAGCCCCGAATATGGGCGTATCTTCTATATCCTCAGTATCAATATCAAGAACTTCAGACACACTGTCAACAATAATGCCCATCAGCAGTGAATTGTCCTCAAACAGCATATCGACAACAATAATGCAGGTTTGTTCTGTATCGTCAATCGTAGCCATGCCGAACTTGTTGCGCAGGTCAATTACGGGGATTACCTTTCCGCGAAGATTAACAACGCCGCGAATAAATTCCGGGGTGCGCGGAACCCGCGTTATATCCATAATGCCGATTATTTCTCGAACTTTCAGTATTCCCAGGCCGTACTGTTCAGATCCGAGATTAAAAGTGAGATATTTTTCCGATCTGCCGGTCTTACCGCTTTTATTGTCCGGTATGCTCTTAGTCATAATGTGCACCCCATTTTTATGTTTGTATCTCGAACATGCATAAGCTTGTTACATCAGGCTCTTACAAGAACCTGCGTCCTATTCCCTGCAATAAACACGCGGTCAACTGCAGCCGAAAACTACAAGCATGTTGTTCTGATTGCTCTTGACAGTCAAATCAAATTAAAAACAACCTGCACGCTACCTGATTGCACAGACTGCCAGACATTGCAAGCTTAACAATGCCGGCAACATCAATAATTATGCCGACACGACCGTCTGAAAGTATGGACCCCCCGGAAACACCCGGCAAACCCTTCATTGTCGCCCCCATGCTTTTGATGACTATTGATTGCTGGCCAAGCAGTTCATCAACAAGGATGCCTGCCATTTTGCCGCTGTCTTCAACCACAATTACGATTCCTTCAGCAGGGTCCTGCCGTGGCATCCACTATGCTGAAAAGAGCGCCCAGGCGAAATAAAGGAATAATGTTATCTCGAATTGTTATCATTTCGCCCCGGTTAACAAGAGAGGTAATACTGTCACGTTCGGGGCGTACTGCCTCAACAATAGAAAGTGTTGGTATAATATAGCGCTCAGACGCCGATACGCACAAGCATCCCGTCTATTATTGCAAGCGTTAGCGGAAGCCGCAGGGTAAAGGTGGTGCCGACACCGGTCTCCGATTCGATATCAATATTGCCGCGCAGGTCATCCATTGCCCTCTTAACCACATCCATCCCGACGCCCCGGCCGGAAACTTCAGTCAGTTTGCGTGCGGTTGAGAATCCAGGCAGCAATATAAAGTTGAAAATTTCACGGTCGCTCAGAACCTGCCCCTCACGCGTGAGCCCGCGTTCTTTTGCTTTTTCAAGAATGGACTGTTTGTCAAGACCATTCCCATCATCCTTTACTTCAATATAGATATTGCCGCCCTTGTGATATGCATTCAGCTCAATTGTCCCGATTTCATTTTTATTGGCTGCAGCACGCATCGGACGATGACGATTCAATGCCATGATCAACAGAATTGCGGACAAGATGTATAAGCGGATCGCCGATACGGTCAACAACACTTTTATCAAGCATCGCATCCTCACCGGATGACGATAAACTCGATTTTTTTACCGCTTTTTTTCGCAAGATCACGTACGACTCGGGCCATTTTTTGAAACGTGGCCTTCACCGGTATCATACGCAATGACATGGCAAGCTGCTGCAGTTCACGGGTGATTTTATCCATCTGAGAAATATTTTGAAGCAGCACCGAGGAAGCTAATGAAGTAATGCTTGGATCCTGCCTGATCATGGACTCAATGATCACCATCTCACCGATGGCATCAATCAACTTGTCAAGCTTTTCAGAATCAACTTTAATGGATTCGCGTATTTTAAGTGATGCGTGCATGCCCGCATTCAGCATGGCTTCATCCGGATTTTCCTGCTGATCCGAGACTTCGGCATTAAGGTTAAAAAAAGAGTCTTGACTGTTCTTTCTGCACAGGAGTTTGTGCTGCTGCCTGCTCCATGTCCGGCAGTGATTGAGCCGTCTGCTGTCGTGAACCATGACTGGCGCCGCTTGATGGTAGAAGCTGGCTACCCGCAGCAACAGACTGTATGCGGTGAATCAAAGGTTCAAGTGTTGGCGACGAGGCATAGGAAGATGAACCTGAGGTAATGGCATTGTGGATTGTCAGTATAAGCCTCTTCATTTCATCAACGGATTCAAAAATAATATCAATCCTGCCGCCAGATAACTGAAACTCACCTTTGCGCGCCCGATCCAGAATATTTTCGGTCATATGCGCAAGCTTTGATATTTCATCAAGGGCCAAAAAACCAGCAGCGCCTTTTATGGTATGGAAAACTCTGAAAACAGCATTCAAATTCTCCTGGTCTGCCGGGTCATTTTCAAGCACAAGAAGCCTGTGGTCGATTGTATCTATATGCTCCTGAACCTCTGCAGCAAAATCAGAAAGAAGATCGACATCCATATGGACAAGCTGCAAAGATGTTGGCTCTGCTTGCGTATCCATCACTGGTCTATAAAGCGTAGCAGATTGCTTATCGGAAAGGGGCTGATTGAGCATCGACGATTGCGCGTCAGAAATCAGGCTCCGGGTTAATCACATATTCCAGTCCCCGCGGCGACTGTTTTGATGCTTGACTGGCTGCCGTATCTGTCTTGCACGTTCATAAAAACCCGCAAGGGTTGCGGGAACATCAGGAAGCATGCGCGCTGTTTTCAAACAATCAAAGGCATATTTAAGCCAGTCTATAACCAGGAAAAGCTTATCAATAGGAAGCTCTGTGGGCTGAGAATCAAGCAAGTCCTCAACACCATGGCACAAAAGCGCAATGTTTGAGATCTCAAATACGGCTGACTCACTTTTCATCGTGTGAAAAATACGGCGAACATCATCAAGCACGTCCTTATTGAATAATTTCTCCAATGAAAGAATATTTTCCTCGGCTTTTTCAAGAATGGAGGTTTGCTCATTTAAAAAATCAACGAACATGTTCTCATCAATGGTAAGAGGCAATATGAAATTTTGCAAGGTGCAGTCAGATGATTGTTTATCAGCAGAATGCAGATCTTTTTCCCTCTGAGCATGCTGTGATTGTTTCAAAGATGCATTGCAGGCAGTGCCCACTCCCCTGTCTTGTGAGTTATTGATTTTTAAAAATAATTCTTCAGGAAAAAGCACATTGTCAGCATTACTGCCAGAACGGGTCAATTGCTGAAGACACGAAACCGTAGCATTGAGAATATTTAAAAGCCTATTTCGGTCGGTCCCTTCATTCAGAATAGCGTCTTTTATGAGTTCTATGGCCGCAGCCACAGGCTTTAAAGCCACAGCGACATCCGCAATCAGCAACAATCTGCAGAAGAGTCTGAAAGCAGGTAATCAGCCTGCCGAGATCCTGCAGATTGTTGAGATCGGCTGTAATAAGCTCTTCGGCTACAGCGTCGAGCTCCCTGGTGATTTTTTCAGACATCATTTGATCACATCCGAATCAAAATCGTCACTCATTCGTAGTTCCATTAAGCAAATCAGGGAAAAATTTTTTCTATCTTTGTCTGAAGAACTTCCGGCGTAAAAGGCTTGACAATATAATCGTTAACACCTGCCTGTGCGGCCTGCACGACATTTTCTTTTTCAGCCTCAGCAGTGATGATCAGTACAGGAATATTTTTAAAATTATTCGCAGCTCGTATTTTCTTTAAAAGATCAATACCCGTCATTTTAGGCATGTTCCAGTCAGTAATAACAAAATCAAATTCGGATTCCTTGAGTTTCTCCAGAGCAACATCCCCATCCTCAGCTTCTTCCACATTATTGAATCCCAGTTGCCTTAAATAATTTTTTATGATGCGTCGCATAGTCTGAAAATCGTCGACGACCAGTATTTTCATATTCGTATTTGCGGGCATAGGGCTACTCCTTTAAAATGATTATTAGTTATCAAGTCTTTTTTTAATTATCTGTACGCATGTTATCGCGTTTAATCATTGTATATTTTTATACAATTTTAAGTTTAATATTTAAAGCAAAAAATTTTAATTACACCATCAATGCTAAAAAAAGCTGTATTCCCCTTCGGGAATAAAACTGTGTTACCGTACTTCTATTTATATACTATTTTAAAAAGAAATAAAACAATTTCATACCATTAAATTATCACCGGCAATAATAAATACTGCCCCCGGCCCCATGCACATCAACAAGGCTTTTTTTAATCCGAAACAGGTTGTGCATGCAGTTGATTGGCGACCTTCGATTGATGCAATTCTTTGCATTATGACGCTTGCATTCATTATGCGTATGCTTTAAGGTTGTTGAAAATTACAATGCGTATACCCCGCCATTATGGTTCTTACCTTTAAAGATATAAGCCTTGCCGGGATTTCAACTCTGAATTAATTTTAATAAATATTCCGGGATAGTTAAAGTGGAAAAACGTTTTTACATCAAAACATTCGGCTGTCAAATGAATGAGTATGAATCTATTGCGCTATATGCAAACTGCTTGAAGAAGACGGATATGTTACTGCTTCAACCTATGATGAAGCTTCAGTAATCATCATAAACACCTGTACGGTGCGGCAAAAAGCTGAAGATAAAATCTACAGCGAGCTGGGAAGAATAAAAAAATACAAAAAAACTCGTCCGGATATTTTAATTGGTGTTGGTGGTTGTCTGGCACAACAGGAAGGTGAAAAACTTCTTAAAAAATTTCCCTATGTTGATTTTGTCTTCGGCACGAAGGCTCTGCCGCGTTTGTTGCACCTTATAGACAATGCGCGAAAAGGCAACCGGATTGCAGACATTGCTATGGAGGCCACATGCCAATTTTATTCTGAGCATCGCTATAAGCCACAACCCGGATCAAATAAGCGCTTACGTTACGATCATGCAGGGTTGTGACAACTTTTGCTCCTACTGCATCGTTCCCTATGTCCGTGGCAGAGAATGGAGCAGACCTATACGATGAAATTGTTAGCGAAGTGCAGCGTCTTGTTAATGGAGGCGTTTGCGAAGTAACCCTGCTTGGCCAGAATGTCAACTCCTATGGTAAAAATCTAATCCGGAAGGCAACATTTACAGAATTATTACAGCAGCTTGACACAATCAAAGGCCTTGAACGCATTCGATTTACAACATCTCATCCCAAAGACTTATCACCTGAGCTGATTCAATCATTCGGATATATTCCTAAAACTGTGCGAACATATTCACCTGCCCATGCAGTCCGGATCAGACCGGATACTGCAGCATATGAACAGGCAGCTACACCCGGCAAACATACCTTGAAAAAATTACACATCTGCGCACAGTTGCGCCCCATATAAGCATTACATCGGATATTATTGTCGGCTATCCCGGCGAAACAGATGCTGAATTCGAAGAAACCGCTTCACTGATTGATGAAATTCAGTTTGATGATCTCTTTATTTTTCATTATACTGACCGCAAAGGAACGAAGGCTTCGGAAATGCCCGATAATATCCCCTACCCTGTCAAAATTGATCGCCTTAAAAAACTCAATGAAAGGCAACGAGCCATCAGCCTTAATAAAAACAGTGCCTATGTGGGTAAAGTTGTCGAGGTGCTTTTTGAGGAGCAGAGTAAAAAAGGAACCGGTTGCATAGCTGGTCGGACACGATCATGTAAAGTCGTCAACTGCAGGGGTCCGGAAATTATGATTGGCAAAAAAGGCATGGTGCTGATTGAAAAAGCAAATATACATTCGTTGACTGGAAAACTTCTTTAAAAGGTGACAGACATGATAGACCTTCATACGCATACCCTGTTTAGTGATGGTGAGCTTGTTCCTTCAGAGCTTGTACGACGGGCTGAAGTTATCGGCTATACGGCAATTGCCCTCACCGACCATGCCGATATCTCGAACCTTGATTTCATCATCCCGCGGATCAGAGAGGCCTGCTCTAAAATTAATGAAAAAAAGGGCCTTATCGCTTTGCCCGGCATCGAATTAACCCATGTGCATCCCGATGATATCGCTGAACTGGCCCGGCAGGCTCGCTCACTGGGGGCGCGTATCATCGTCGTCCATGGAGAGACCATCGTTGAGCCAGTCATGCCCGGCACCAACAGAAAAGCTCTGGAATCCGATATCGACATACTGGCACATCCTGGTCTTATCAGCGACAAAGAAGTCGAGCTTGCAGCCCGCAATGGCATTTGCCTGGAAATTTCAGCCAGGAAGGGCCACTGCCTTTCAAACGGACATGTCGCAAAGACCGCTCTCAAATATGGTGCGCCGCTCATATTAAATACGGATACACATGCCCCTGATGATCTTATTACTCTGGAAAGAGCAAAAAGGACTGCTCAGGGCGCAGGTCTCAGCGAGGATGATTTCAGCAGGATGCTCGATAGCAGCAGAGAGCTGGTCAAAAAAGCGATGGGGAGATAGTGCCCCGCGTCAGCTTATCGACAGGTTGAAGCCGCAAGCATAGAGAATAAGAATCAGCAAACCTATCGCGATACGGTACCAGCCGAATACTGTAAATCCGTGTTTGGTAAGATAGGCAATAAAGCTTTTAATGGCAAGCATCGCCACTACAAAAGCCACGGCATTGCCAAGAAGCAATATCCCGATATTCTCGTTCGTAATAGTTTGATAGCTTTTTAAAAGCTTGTATGCCGATGCGGCAAACATCGTCGGCACGGCAAGAAAAAATGAAAACTCCGCAGCTGTGGTCCGATCGAGTTTCTGCGACATGCCGCCGATAATAGTAGCAGCCGAGCGCGAGACGCCCGGAATCATGGCAATGCACTGAAAGAAACCGATAATCAGGGCCTTTTTGCTTGTAATGCGTTGGTCTTGTGAAGGGGTGTGAAACCAGCGATCAACAAAAAGCAGAATTATTCCGCCCGCGAGCATAGTCACCGCTACGACCACGACGCTTTCAAGAAGGGCATCAATGTAATCATGCAGCAGAAAACCGATGACAGCTGCCGGGATAAACGCAATAAACAGCTTTCTATAAAAATCCAGGGATTGAAAAAACTTTCTCCAGTAAAGCACAACGACTGATAAAATGGCTCCGAATTGAATATTGACGATGAAGGTCTTGGTGAAATCCGTATTTTTCAGGCCGAGAATTCTCTCGGCAATGATCATATGACCGGTAGATGAAATGGGGAGAAATTCTGTAATACCCTCAACTATGGCTATAATAACAGCATCAAGCGGCGTCATTGAATGTATGCACTTACCCTTCTAATCTAGCGGTGGAGGAGTATCGGAATTGTTGACTTTCTTATTATATAGGCCGCTGTGCTTCCGAGAATCAGGTCGTGAAGCCTGCCGTGCGAAAAAGCGCCCATGATGATAAGGTCGATAGCGTGCAGGTCGGCAAAAGACAAAATCTCTTTTGGCGCGTCACCCTGCAGCCATACGCCCTCATAGGTCAAGGAATACGGGGCTGTCAATTTCTGAGATTTCAGCAGCAAGCGCCCTGCCCTTTTCTTCATCCTGAGCAACATAAATAATTTTTATACTCCTGCAGGATTTACCAAAAAAAGCGCAGGCGCATTTAAGCGCATTTGAAGATTCAATGCTGCCATCATAGGCGACAGGATATTATCAAACTGACGGTATGTGCCGGGAGTCACCAGCACAGGTACGGGCGACTTTCGAACGACGGATTCGGTCGTTGAACCTAAAAGCCCGGATGACCACTGCTCATGCTCGCCATGCTGTGAAATAACAACCAGCTCTGCTTTGCGTGCCTCATCGGCTATAATATTGGCGATAATGCCCGTCATTTTTTTCGTTTTTGCTGATCAGGCCTTTTTCAGCACATCGATTCTTTAATATATCAAGTATGGTATCGGCACGATCATCAAGTATCTGCTGAAAACGGGGCAGATAATTCTGAATCGGGCTAAAGCCAAGGGAGCCTGAAATATCGCTGAGGAAAGGTCCCTCAAGGGCTCGAATATCAATAACATGAAGCCCTGCAATTTCAGCATCAAAATAAGCTGCCAGGGCAACACCGTATTCAAGGGCTGTCGTGCTGTTGGGTGATCCGTCCGTTGGAATAAGAATTCTTTTTATCATAATGGTACCCCCATTGTTGTGTGACTTCTTACTTATAGATTTTGCACAAGAGGATCGTATTGTAAATATAGAAATTTAAAAACTATGGAAAAATCTTACCGGGATTAAGTATCATGCCGGGGTCAAAAGCAGCTTTGATGCGTCTGCTAAGATCAATCTCCGCGGATGACAGTGCAAGACTCAGATAATCTTTGCGCAGGCATCCGATACCATGTTCTCCGGTTATAGTGCCGCCAAAGTCAAGCGCACGGCGATATATTGTCGCGCTTAATATCCGGAAGCATTTTTTTCCATTCATCATCGGCAATAGCATCTTTTAAAACATCGATATGAACATTGCCGTCGCCGGCATGGCCGAACATCACTGAACGCAAAGCTTTGTTTTTAAAATACGCTTTAAGATCTTTAACAAACTGCGGGATTCTGGCACGCGGCACAACGCAATCCTCGGCTGCAAAAACTCTGCTTTCTGCCTGAATAGACTCACGAATTGAACGCCGGGCTTTCCATAGACGCTCTTTTTGCGATTGCGATTGTGCGATAAATATCTTATCTGCATCAATACCGTGCAGCCTCAACAATGGCCTGAAGATCAGCCAGCACCTGATCTTCAGTATTTCCGTCAATCTGAATCAGCAGATGAGCACCGGCGTCAACGCAGGGAATTGTTGTTTGAATATGTTTTGACACCAGGCTGATAACGTCTTGCTCCATAAACTCAAGCGTTGCCGGAATAATACGGTTGCTCAAAATGGCATACACGGCATCAATGGCCTGTTCAAGGCTGTCAAACGGCAGCAGGACATCCAGTGTAACCTTTGGAGCAGGAATAAGCTTCAGATAAATTTTTGTAATAACTGCCAGCGTGCCTTCAGATCCAATCAGTATCCCGGCTAAATTGTAACCCGTAGCATTTTTTACTATCTTTCCACCGGTCTGCATTAAAGTGCCGTCAGGCAAAACAAACTCAAGGCCGAGCACATAATCTTTTGTAGTGCCGTATTTTACGGCCCGTGGCCCTCCGGCTCCTTCTGCCACATTGCCGCCGATTGAGCAGGTTTCAAGACTGGCAGGATCAGGCGGATACATCAAACCCTGTTCAAGTGCCGCCTTTTGTATGTCTCCGGTAATAGCCCCAGGCTCAACAACCGCAACCATATTATC
The DNA here is from genome assembly GCA_963718965.1 of uncultured delta proteobacterium. GTDB lineage: Bacteria > Desulfobacterota > WTBG01 > CAIYCZ01 > CAIRTM01 > CAIWCT01. The sequence continues at coordinate 83,514 of CAVRBJ010000010.1, forward strand.
CCGGTCAATCTCAAGTATGCGGTTAAATTTTTCAAGGCTGAGAACAACTCCTTTCATAACAGGCAGCGCGCCTCCTGTCACCCCGGTGCCTGCGCCGCGCGGCGTGACAGGGATTTTATGCTCACTGCATATTTTGAGTGTTATGCATGACATCATGAACATTTTCAGCCCGAACAAGGATATCCGGAGCAGCGGCCATATCAGGGGTTTCATCACGGCTGTAACTCTCAAGAATATCCGCATCCCTGATTACCTTATGCGGATCAAGATTTTCCTGCAGAAGCTTATATATCTGATTAATCATAATGCTCCTCAATCAAAGTTGCCAAAAACATAGCACATAACAACCCGCGCATGCAAAATTCTTCATGGCCTAAACCCTTGAAATACAATTAATAGTGTTTTAAATTTAATGCTACAACTATATCTTGTGCTTTGATCGCATTTTTTACTTTACATGTTATTTTTTATCTGTTAAATTAACAAAAAATAAAATCAGCCACCAATTTCATTAATTATATAAGAAAAATCAAATAATTACTAACATAACCTGAGGTTTCGCATGCAGGTAAAAGAGCTTGAAATTGCAGGATTTAAGTCGTTTGTCGAGCGAGTCAAACTGAATTTCAAACCTGGAATTACTGCGCTTGTAGGGCCAAACGGCTGCGGCAAAAGCAACATCATGGATGCTATTCGCTGGATCATGGGCGAACATAATGCGCGGCATTTGCGCGGCTCCAAGATGGAAGATTTAATATTCAACGGAAGCGAAACCCGCAAGTCAACAGGTTTAGCCGAAGTTTCCATGGTGCTCTCCAATTCTAATGGTAACGGTAACGGTAATGGCCATGAATCATACAGCATCAGTTCACGGCGGAGTTACAGAAATAATGCTCACACGCCGACTGCATCGCACAGGGGAAAGTGAATATTTTATCAACAAGGTGCCCTGCCGTCTCAAAGACATCGTTGAAGTTTTTCTTGATTCTGGCGTAGGCACAAAATCATATTCCATCATGGAGCAGGGGAAAGTCGATTTTATTCTGAGCCTTGAAGCCGGATGAAAGACGCGTTCTCATTGAGGAAGCCGCAGGCATTTCCAAGTATCGCACACGCAAAAAAGAAGCGCTCTCCAAGATGGAGTCAACAAAAAACAATCTCGCGCGCATAAAAGATATATTAAATGAAATTCAGATCCAGATGCGCGGCCTTGATCTGCAGGTAAAAAGACTCAAGCGGCATCGCAATATCCGGGAGGAAATACGCCAGATTGAACTTCAGCTTGCCGCTCGTCGACTGCGCTCGCTCAAACATGCACAGGACGGAGCTGCAGAGCAGCCTTGTTATGCTGCAGGATGAAGAATCACAGCTGTCAACGCAGCGCGATTCCTCTGAGGCTGTACTTCAGGAAAACAAGCTCAATCTTACAGAATTAAACAACAAAATCAAGCAGGTGCAGGAAGATTATTATAGCGCTAAAGAAAAAACACAGCGCGAAGAAAATGCTCTGGCCCTCAATGAAAAAGAGCTGCAAAACATTCATGAACAGATTCAAAAAATATGATGAAACAATCAAGTCTCTTGAAAATGAACTTGACCTCTACGGATACTGAACACAGCGCAAGCAGCCACGCTGAAGCCGAGTTGCATGAACGAATCAAAGCTCTTGAAAGCAGCTTTGAATCCTCTTCTGAATCCCTGTCAGTGGCAAAACAACGGCAGCGTGACATTCAGAACTCAATCGAACATGAGAATAGCCAATATTTTGCCTTGAAGCAGACTCGATCTGAGATCAAAAACAGCATTGCGATGATCCACCGCCTTCATGAAGAGCTAACCCTGCGCATACAAAAATTTGAACTTGATAATGAGGCGGCATTGCGCACGCTGTCTAGCCGTTGAAGAAAAAAAATCGGTACTTGAGCGACAGGAAAATGAACTGAGTGCTCTTCGTACTCAGCAGGATGAAAAAATAACTCAGCAACCGCCAAAAAACCGCTCATATTGCAGATGCTTTACATCACAAGGAATCTGAAGTTAATGATATGCGCGACCGATGCAGCTCTTTAAATGCTAAGCTGCAGTCGCTTCAGGAACTGCAAAAAAATCTTGAAGGGTATAATACTGGCGTCCGCACGGTCATGGCGGGAGCTGCAACTGCTGACAAAAGCCTCACGGGCATTATCTGTCTTCTTGCCGATGTGCTTGAGACATCATCACAGTATGAATTTGCTGTAGAGGCCGCGCTTGACCGGATACTTCAGGCAATTGTGATCGATACGCCTCAGTGATGCAGTAGATGCCATACAGTATCTGCGCAACTGCAGTGGAGGAAGAGTTTCGTTCATTGCCCGAACCGCTCATAAAACTCCCTGCTGAAATTCCTGCAGGGTGCGACATCCCTGCTCTCGGTTGTACAGATCAAGAACGGCTTTGAAGATATTGTCGACGAACTTCTCGGGGATGTTTTGTTAACCGATACGCTTTCTTCAGCACTTGAAATCTGGCAGAGCATGCATCGAAAGGTTACCATTGTTACCTCAGAAGGAGATGTCATTGATGCCAAAGGCATACTGACCGGCGGCAGCGGTGATGGCGTCGGTGCAGGCATACTTAAAAGAAACCGTGAAATACGCGAATTCACCGAGGAACTGGCAATACGAGAAGCACGCCTTGCTGTATTACGGGACGAGAAGGATGAGCTTGCAGAGAAGCTCAAAATAGCTCCGGCAGGAGTATGAAATTTTAGCTGCTGAAAAGCAGCGTCTTGACATAGCCCTTGTTGAGGCTGAAAAAAACCTGGAGCATGCAGAACGATGAGCAGACTCAGGAACAGCAAAAAATAGAGACTATTTCAGAGGAGTTGCGCATCATGCCGCAGCGCCCTCGACGGGCATGCGCATGAGCTTGCAATTGCAGGAAAAAGAAATCCTTCAGCAGGGAGCTGAAGAGCAACAGGAGCTGGCCATGGCCAGACTCCAGACACTGATGCAAGCAGCTTACGGCGGAGCTTGAATTTTCCGAAACCAGCCATACCGATATACGAATATGCCTTGTTTCAGCCCAGAAAGAACTTGAAAGCGTCCGGACGCAATTGCAGCGGCTTGATTTTCAAAAGCAGCATGCGCAGGAAAAGATTTCTCAATTAAAAACAGAGGCCGAATCCTTGGACCTTAAATCCCATAGCCTCGTCGAAGGTATAGCTGCTGCAAAAGAGCGCATTCATGAATTCATCGATCAGAACCGCCAGATGGAAACCGTCCTTGAAAGTCTTCGAAATTCATCACTAACGCTTGAAGATTCAGTCAGTAATCACGAAGCTGCTATGAAAGAACTTCAACGCCGCTGGGGGGATATTGGCCCCAGAATTCATGAAATTGAACGGGATCATGCAGCCAACGAAATGCATCTTGAATATCTTGCAAAAGAAGTTTATGACAAATACGCTCTGCCCATGGAAGAACTTCCCCTGCCGCTTGAAGATGAATGATTTCAGTGAGAATGAAACACAAAGTCGACTTGAAGAATTGCAAAAACGGCTTTCCAGTATCGGCGATGTCAATCTTGGAGCAGCACGCGAGTATGAAGAGCTGGAACAGCGCTACCAGCATCTGATGTCTCAGGAACAGGATCTTCTGCAGGCTATTGATTCTCTGCAGAAAGTTATAACTAAAATAAACAAAATTACCCGGCAAAAATTCTTCGACACGTACACGACGATCAATGACCATTTTAAAGAGCTTTTCCCCCTGCTTTTTAACGGTGGGAAGGCGTATATGCAGCTTACCAATGAAAATGACCTGCTTGAAACAGGTATAGAGGTTTTCGCACAGCCGCCCGGTAAAAAGCTCCAAAGTCTTGATCTGCTTTCCGGCGGCGAGCGCGCACTGACGGTCATTGCTCTCATGTTTTCTATCTTTCTTACAAAACCAACGCCATTCTGTCTCATGGACGAAATCGACGCACCTCTTGATGATTCAAATATCGGGCGGTTTATAACGCATTTGAAAAGAATGGCAGAAAAGTCTCAATTCATCATCATCACGCACAACAAACTTTCCATGCAGGCAGCCAATTCACTCTATGGCGTAACCATGGAGGAGCGTGGTGTATCAAAAATCGTGTCAGTCGAGCTGAACTGAGACCTGCATGGATGCAAAAACAGGGACTTTTGGTTTTTTTAAAAAGCTCAAGGAGGGGTTGTCCAAGACCCATCAGGCTGTAACCCGCCGCATTGAAGAGCTCACGCTAGGCAAAAGAGAAATAAGCGGAGAGCTGCTTGACAATCTTGAAGAAATACTTATTACCTCAGACCTTGGAGTTGCAACTGTTGACACCCTCATGCAAAAGATAAAATGGCGTGTTGAACGGAAGGAACTTCAGGATTCCGACAAACTCACAGAGGTGCTCAAAGAGGGTATTTACGAGATTTTAGCGGCTCATGAGCAGGCACTCGTGATTCCTTCCGATATAAAGCCGTATGTCATTCTGACCGTCGGAGTCAATGGTACCGGAAAAACAACAACTATTGCCAAAATGGCCAATATTTTTAAAACAAAAGGCCACTCCGTTATGCTTGCCGCTGCCGATACTTTCCGCGCTGCAGCTATTGACCAGCTGGAAATATGGGGTGAGCGTGTCGGCTGCAAAGTTATCAAACACAAACATGGAGCCGACCCGTCAGCTGTAGCTTTTGATGCTTTGAAATCAGCACAGTCAAAAAATATTGATATTCTTATTATAGACACAGCTGGAAGGCTCCATACAAAGGCGCCTCTCATGGATGAAATAAAAAAGGTGCAGCGCATCATAAGCCGTGAGCTGCCCGGTGCTCCTCATGAAACAATACTGGTTCTTGATGCAACAACCGGCCAGAACGCCATCTCACAGGCTAAGCTTTTCAAAGAAGCGATCAAAATCTCCGGTATTGTTCTGACTAAACTCGACGGCACGGCAAAAGGCGGAGTGATAGTCGGTATTTCCGAAACGCTGGGTATACCGGTACGTTTTATCGGCGTGGGTGAGCAGATCGACGATTTACGGGAATTCAATGCGCGTGATTTTGTGGATGCATTATTTGAAAAATAAACTACCCCGCCGCAAGCGGACGGTGTATTAGAAGAGAGCCAATTGGCGATCTTCATACAGTTTTTGATATTTCATCCCTTGCTTTTTCACATAACCGCTAATGGCTAATTGTTTCTTCATTGCCATGCTTACCTACGGTGCTGGCGAAATATCCATCCGTCCAAAATTCGCCTCCCCATAATTTCTTCTTCACCTGGGGGCAGCGCTTGAATATCTCTCGTGCCGTCAGGCTTTTTATCATCGTTACTAAATTGGTCACACGGTATATTGGAACAGACTGGACCAGAAAATGAACATGATCCTTATCCGTCCCAATTTCCAAAAACTTCACCTGATAGCGCTTCTCTATAGCTAAACAAATTTCCTTCAGAACTTCATCCACATGATCATCAAATACTACTCGCCTATACTTGGCTGGAAACACCAAATGATATATCAGCACTGTTACATTATGACTATGACTTATGTATGAATTCGCTCACAACCCCATTTTACGCCGCAAGCGGCGGGGAATACAACCCCAAGGGATTTAAAAAAAACGTTAAAATCTTGACTTGTTATCTTAATGTGAATTATACTTTCTAGCAATTCTAAAAAGGTATTATCATGAAAATTTCGATAGTTATACCTGCATACCGAGAGTCCGGCATTATCGGAACTGTTGTAAAATCAATTTCCCGCTTGCTGCCCGAAGCTGAAATCATTGTTGTCGACGACGGATCAGATGACGGAACAGCAGAGGTTGCTCGCAGGTGCAGGCGCCATAGTTTATTCACATCCGTATAATATAGGAAATGGCGCCGCGGTTAAAACCGGCATCAGAATGGCCACAGGGGATCTGGTTGTTATGCTTGATGGAGACGGTCAGCATAATCCTGAAGACATACAACGGCTGCTTGCAGAGGCCGAAAAACATGATATGGTTGTCGGTGCCCGGGATTCCGGGACTCATGCGAATTTTTTTCGAAAATGCGCTAATTCTTTGTACAACTTTTTGGCAAGCTTTATCACCAAAAGAAAGGTGATGGATCTCACATCAGGATTTCGTGTCGTACACAGAAAAACCGCCATGCGCTATCTGTATCTGCTGCCAAATACATTTTCATACCCGACGACCATTACACTCTCCTATTTGCATAGCGGACGCTCTATTTGTTATATTCCCATACAAGCTGCAAAACGAACCGGCAAAAGCAAAATAAGGCCTTTGGCAGACGGCTTCCAATTCCTTTTGATCATTATTAAAATTACTACCCTGTATTCACCTATGCTCGTTTTTCTTCCCATGAGCCTGTTTTTTCTGCTCATGGGTCTTTTTAACTACTGTTACACATATGTGCTTACTCAACGCTTTACAAACATGTCTGCTCTGCTTCTGATCAGCTCTGTTATGATCTTCATGCTGGGTCTAATCAGCGAGCAAATAACTCAGCTGCGATATGACCGGGTTGAAAATAACAAATAAGGACAGTGTAATGTCGCGTAAAAATACTCAAAAAATTTCAAAAAAAGAACCTGATCGTCAAAAAACAGCGGATCCAGCAGCCATTTTTTTCTGAAAAGATACGTGCTGCGATAGACAGAGCAGAAAAATTTATTTCCCCTTATATTATTTTGTGTGAAATTTTTGCTGTCATATGTCTTATTGCTGCAGGCATTTTTTTCAGAATGGAGGATATATCCGATTGGAAAAAATCCGAGTCGCGTACTTTTTTTGAGGGCCAGCCTCTGCACACCACATTTGACGCATATTTCTATCTCAGCCTGGCAAAAGATATTATTGATGACACCTACTACCCAACTGATGAAAAACGCGGTGTTCCTGATTGCCCGCCCCGGCCATCCCCCCTCCTCTTATTTCTGTAATGGCGGCACAAATAACAAAATTGTCTTCATGGTCGCTTAGCTGGGTTGGTGCCGTACTGCCTGCAGTACTGGGAGCGCTGCTTGCCCTGCCTCTCTATCTGATTGGAAAAAACTACAGCGGAGGATTTGCCGGTTTTTCTGCCGCGCTATTGGCCCTGCTCTATCCATTTTATATCTTCAGGAGCGGTTTTGGCCGCTATGATACAGACTGTTTAAATGTAACCTTCATACTGTCTTCCGCCTATCTTTTTCTTCGTTTTGCACAGATTAAGTCCTGGAAACGATATATCTTTGTCGGTATTGCTCTCATAAATTACGGGTTATTTCTCTGGTGGTGGGATCAGACACCTGCAGTTGTATCTGCAATCACGTTTCTTCCGTTTGCAGTTGCCCTTGTTTTCTATTACAGGCCGGGCAAAAAAGAAGCATCTATTTTCGGCGGCATTATTGGGTGTGCTGTCTTACTTGTTTTAGCTTTGAAAGGACCGGGGGTTTTTATTTATACGATCAATGAGCTTTTCAAGCAGTTTCTTTACATATCAAAGGAGGCCGGCGGTGATTTCCCTAATATTGGTGTTACCATAAGCGAACAAGCCATCCCGACTGTTGCTACCATTATTGACTACACAACCGGCTCAGTACCCAGCTTTATTTTCGCCTGCGCCGGAATAGCATATCTGTTCTTCAGAAAATTTAAAGAATCACTTTTTATTGGATCGATTACCATTCTTTCTTTTTTGGCATTCACCTACGCAAACCGCTTTATTATTTTTCTTGTACCGCTACTTGGGCTCGGCACCGGATACCTTCTAGGCGAACTGTGGAAATTAAAAAAACGTTTCGTGCCACTACTGATTATTTGCCCTTTGCTTCTTGTTTTTTGTGCGTGGCCGCTTTACCATGAAAATGCAACGAATTCTCAATTGCCGAAGCTGACGAGCGCCACTGTTGCAGGCATGGATGCAGCACTTCACAAAACACCCAAAGATGCAGTTATCTGGGCATGGTGGGATAATGGCTATGCCCTGACCTATTTCGCACGCAGAGCCACCATTAACGATGGATCAATACATAGCGGCGAGCGAACCTATTTTAATGCACTTCCGCTGACTTTTACTGACTTCAGGCTTTCGGCGAATTTCATGCAGTTTTATGTTGCCAGGGGCATGCAAGGCATCAATCAGTTTCATAAGGCCACCGGTAAAAACAAAAACACCGCCATGGAACTGGCAAAAAAAATTCTGTCTGCGGGCCCCGCTGATGCACGTCCAATAATTGATGAACTGAAACTCAAAAAATCACCGATCTGCACAACAACAGATGAATGGCTTGCTTTTTTCTTTCCACGCGAACCGCGGCCGATTTATTTGTTTCTTGATATGCTCCTTCCACGTATTGCCTACTGGTGGTACTGGTTTGGAACGTGGGATTTTGATAAGAAGGAAGGCATACATCCCTACTACCAGATATTCACAGGCCTGCACATGCAAAATGACACAATTGCTGGCGCCAATGGGCTGAACGTCAATATGCTCACCGGAGAAATACAGGCCGATGGAAAGTCTTTTCAGCTTTCTCAATTGGGTATACAGACAAACAAAGAATTCAATGAAAAAAAATATACTGCAAAGAGCACGTACTGTTTTGATTATATTGAACCGGGCCGATTTGGCGTCCTGATGGATGAGAACATCGCTCAAACCGTTTTCAATAAATTATACATACGTCGAAAGTTTGACAGGAATTATTTTAAGCCTGTACAAATTTCAGGCATGATTTACCAATTATGGGAAGTAAAAAGTGACGCTTTTATTCCTAAACAGAATAAAGAATAATTTGTTATAGGCGACAGGGGGCTGACAATTGAAGTCCCAAGCCGCATTGTCACCACAGTGATGACATAAAATCTTGAAACCAACATTACTAAAGCACTGTCATGCTGCAAAAAAAACAGGACCGCGAAACGATTACTTTGATTGAAGAAGCGACACATATAGCAGAAAAGCTGAAAATAAAAAAAATTCTCGTTGTGTGCGAGAGCCTGGCTGTGTGGAAAGCTGTTCTTCCTGTTTACACAAAAAATCAATTTATTATTATTATACCTTCAAAAAGACTGGCCGAAAACATTACCGTTGAAACATTTATTTGCGACTTCAACAGCGTCACCAGAAGCGACAGGCTGCAATACATGCTGCGCTCAATCATTGAATCAGGCAAGGTAAAGCAGGATGAACGAATCCTCTGTATATACAGCCTTTCAGGGCGCAGACTGCTTGACACAATGCGTATTGTGTGGATTGAGCGGTTTTACGGTCCAATAACACCTCATGATTTGAAACGAATTGGCAGGCATGTACCCGTTGAGCTGCTTTTGCAAGTAATCAATCTTGCCATTGAAATTGCGCAGGAAGGACGAGAGGGCGCACCCGTCGGCACACTTTTTGTTGTGGGTGATACTGAAAAAGTTCTGGAATTGTCAAAGCCGATGATTTTTAACCCATTTCGCGGATACCCCGAAGATGAGCGTAAAATTACAGACCAGAAAGTACAGGAAAGCGTAAAAGAGCTTTCACGAATTGATGGCGCTTTTATTGTAAAAGAAAATGGCGTGGTGCATGCCGCCGGCATGTATCTTTTTCCCGATGCAGATAAAATAACGCCTATAAAAGGGTTGGGAGCCAGACATGCCGCAGCATCTGCAATATCAGAGAATACCAATGCCATAGCCATTACAGTATCTGAATCAACAGGAACAGTCAGGATTTTCAGCTGCGGGAAACCCATTAAAACGATCCGCACGTATCGACCTCACACAAGAAAACGCAGCTGACACGCGACGTTCTTCAGGTTAGTGCTCATAAGATCATCAGTACAGTCGGGATACGAACGCATCCTCAGCTACCGGGAAAAAGCACTGCATAGTGCACTGATGTTTACCATCAAAGGTACTTATAATTTGATTATATTGTTTCCAGAGTTTAAACATGCCGCAGCAAAACCGTTTTCTTATAGCTCTTGATCTTGATGGCACATCAGTGGCATATGCCCCTCGACTTGAAATGGACAGTGCGCTTATGCAGTACCTTGCCTCTGTTCGCAGCTTAGGCATACAATGGGTTATGAATTCAGACCGTTATACCGATACCATGGCAGACATAGCATCACTGCTGCCTGCGGAGCAAAAACCACGGGCTCTTTTAAGTTGCCAGCGGTTTATACATCTGCGTGACGGCGATGATACCTACCTTCCTTTAGAGGCATGGAATGCTGAGCAGACACAGCGCCATACGGAACTTTGGACAAAAATCAGGCCGCTTTTCCCCCAATGGCGCTCAACGGTTGAATCACAATTTACACTAGTGGATTGCGTAGTAAACGAACTGGTCTTTGCCTTCAGGGTTTCACCTGAGCAGACACCCGCTCTTCGCGGAGTCATGCAGCAGTTTATAACAGCGCAGCCTGATGCGCAAATTTCAGGGAACCAGGAATGGACATTCATTCTGCATGCATCATTTTCAAAAGGAAAAGTGCTAAAAAAATGCGCTGAGCTATTGGACATACCATCAGATGCGTCTCATTGCAATTGGAGACGGCATCAATGATATTACCATGCTAAACGGTGGAGTAACAAAATGTGTAGGCTGCCCCGCCAATGCCGCGCCAGAGGTCATACAGGCGGTCAGGAAGGCCGGAGGCATCGTCTCAGAGTGCGAACGAAGCTGCAGGAGCACTTGATATTATTCGCAAATTTTTGGATAAACTTCTGTAAGACACCCCCCCCTGCCCTGCTTCACTTCCAGAAATGATGAAAGCCGGCGCTTCAGATATTCTTTGTCTGGATGGAAAGCATGGTCAAGCGCCTGCACGTTAACGGCCTTGAGCTCTGTTTCGGTAAACCCCAATTTTGTAACAGCCTCAACATATTCTCCGCTGAGGGTAATGTCAGAAATGGCAGGGTCATCAGTGTTAATGCTGACAGGCACACCTGCCTCCATGAGGCGGCGGAGGGGATGGGCTTCCACTGACGGGACAACCCCGGTATGAACATTGCTGGTAAGGCATACCTCAAGAAGAATCCGCCTTTCGCGCAGCAAGGCTATGATTGATGAGTCTTCAACAGAACGAACGCCATGGCCGATTCGATCAGCTTTATAGTCGATCACAGCTTCCAGAACATTTTCCGGGCCACATGCCTCTCCGGCATGTATGGTAAGATGAAGCTTTGACTTTTTAGCCAGCTTAAAAAGATCGCAAAATGGCCTTGCTGAATTGACAGCCTCATCGCCAGCAATATCAAGACCATGAAAAAATCCCGGTTTAAGCTGAGATACATAACGGACGGTATTTTCTGCCAGTGCAAGTCCAAAATCCCGGCTGATGGTCAGAATGGGTATGACAATGATGTTAAAATCATCAGATGATTTCTTGATGGCTGCGCTGATCCATTCAATGACATCTCTTTCTCTGAACCTGTTCGTACCGGCAAAATGACTCGGGCTGTAACGAAGTTCAAGATACTTCACATTATCAATGGCGGCCTCCATGACAGCCGTATAGGCCACTTCTTCTATAGCTTCCCGGCATGTATAAAACCCGCGGTAGACTTGAAATTTTTGAAAAAAAGCTGCAAAGCCCGTTGATTCTGAATGCATTTGTATATATGGCCGCAGTTCTTCTGCTGTGCAGGCAGGCAATGTACCTCCGTATTTTGAGGCAATGCGCACAAGCGTTTCTGCTGTAATGCTGCCTTCCAGGTGACGATGCAGATCAACCTTCGGGAAAGCTCTCATCCTCTGAAATAGTTCTTTCTTATCCATGATTTTGAAATATAATTGGAATAATTTTATTAGACAAGTCTTTATATTTCATCTCCGGAGAATACAATGAATATTTCATTACTCACCGCTGCAAGACGCCAGGCTGTGCTGTTGATAAGCATTGCAATCCTGCTGCAGCCAGGCTGTTCTTCACAAGACTCTCCACCCTTTTTTACAGCACTGGTAACCAATGTCTATAAAGAACAGACCACGGTTGAGCATTTTTCACTTGTGTACGCATGGGAGGAACGGGGAGAGACCCCGTTTCTTAAACCCTACAGCCTCGCTGCGAAAGAATTGATAGTCGAAGTAATGACGCCGTTAAAGGAAGATCCAAGCCGGGTGACCGTCACAACAGAACGCTTTCCTTTTGAAGCAATAGAAGAAATTGAAATAGAGCTTACCAATGCCGGCAAACAAATAATTATCAAAACAAAGGACGGTCGCAGGATTACAGCAACCACTAATTTTCCCGCAATTCTCAAAAAAGACCCGGCGTCCGGCTTCGCAGACATGAAAATGTTCGTGCAGGGAAAAAACATTTCAGCAGGCAAACAAATCGACTACACACTTGAATTTTCATTCATTAAAAAAATATCAACCATCAAAAGAACCGACCGCTGATGGTGCTGGTTTTTAAAGCAACCGTTCATAGCTGTTGTACTGTCATACTGCGCAGGTATTACTGCAGCTCATGCTGATTGTATAAACCTAAACATGTTTTTTGCCGGCGCATGTATTCTACTGATCTGTCTGGTTGCATCAGTAATTTTTAAATCATTCAGCGGAGCATGCGCTTGTGTCTGCTGCCTCTTCTTTTGTACCGGCTTTTACAGCCTGTATCCCAAAATACATCCCGACCCTTCGAGCAACACAGTTCTACGCTCTGTTGAAGCGGGAAGCCAGACTGTTGAAGCAGTTGTAACTGAACCGCAGGAAGAAACGGTTCATCGGACAAAACTGAAACTGGCTGTACGTGCAATTTATGACCGCGATTGGTCAACTGAGGTAACGGGAAATCTGCTGCTCAGCATAAAAGAATGCAGCCGAAGATTCAGCTATGGGGACCGCATCAGGTTTTCATCGGCACTGCATATTCCGAAAAATTTTTCAAACCCTGGCGGCTTCGACTATATACGGCATCTAGCCTATAAAAGCATCTACGCAACAGCCTTTCTTGAAAGCGACAAATCTATAACCCTGATCAGAAAAGGTGAAGGCAATAGATGTCTCGTGTTTATCGAATCTATCCGCAATAGCATCCGCGAATGCATCCGCAGCTCAACGCAATCCCCGTCACGGGATATTCTTCTTGCTCTGATTATCGGGGAACAGGGAACCATTCCGGAACAAACCAGGGATCGGTTCTCAGCGCTTGGCATAACGCATATTCTTTCCATATCGGGTTTGCATGTCAGTATTTTTGCACTGATCGCATATGAAATTCTATTTAATCTTTTGAAAATGTATCCCCGGCTGCTGCTGTATATTCCCGCAAGAAAAATTGCGGTTTTCATGTCGATATTCCCGGTTTTGGGATACTGCATGATTGCCGGGTTGGCCACACCGGCAACACGGTCGGGGCTTATGGTGGTCTGCTATCTGCTAACCCTCCTGCTGGACCGGCCCCAGCACATGCTGCACACATTATTTGTTGCAGCATTTATTATTCTTGCTGTTTCGCCGCAGTCACTTTTTGAAATTTCATTTCAGCTCTCATTTCTTGCTGTTTTCTGCCTGATCATTCTTGTTCCAGCATGGAAGCAGTTATTGAGAAAAAAAGAAGCTGATCCATTCAAAAAAACACCACACATTCGAGCAAAACTAACCGCTTATACAGGTGATTCCCTGCTCTCATCTGGCGCTGCAATGCTAGGAACTGCTCCGATTGTGGCATACTATTTTCACACATTTGCACCTTCCGGTTTTATTACAAACCTGCTCATGGTGCCCATTGCAGGATTTGTACTTGTGCCGCTGGGACTTTCAGCTACGCTGCTTGTTTTTATATGGCCCTCCGGGGCTGCGCTGCTATTTAAAGCTGCAGGGTTCTGTACTGATTTTTTTCTCTTTCTTTCAGATATATTCTACAAAGCGCTGGGTGATGGCCTCACTGTTACTGAGCCACTGTTATGGGAGGTGCTATTTTTTTACGGATTGCTTATTTTGTCGGCTATATGCCGCACAAAAAAGCAGTGGGTACTGTATGGCTGCGGACTGTTCGTTTTTTTTGGTGCGGAATGTGCTCAAGCCATTTATGTCAACCGAACCAATGATACTCTGACTGTTACATTTCTTGATGTCGGCGCAGGAGATTCCGCTGTCATACAATTGCCCAGTAAAGAGGTTATGCTCATCGATGGCGGCGGGCTTATGGATGACAGCTTCGATGTGGGAAAAGCAGTCCTTGCACCGTACCTGTATTCACGTGGCATAAAAAAAATTGATTATATTGTTTTAACCCATCCCCACCGGGACCATGTCGGCGGCCTGCCCTACATAGCCCGAAAATTCTCAACTGACGAATTATGGCATAATGGTGAAAATTCTTTTCTGCAGCCCTATCAGGCATTAATGGAAACGGCATTGACACAAAAATCTGCCATCATCACCTGCAAAAGAGATATGCAAATGCGCACATTTGGGAATGTCACTATGAATATTCTTAATCCTCAGCAGGATTGCCTGAGCGTGTGGGATAAAGACCAAAACGCCACCAACAATAATTCCATAGTTCTAAAAATAGCATACGGTGAAGTGAGCTTTTTGTTTGCCGCCGATATTTTAAAAGAACAGGAATCAAAGCTTCTACAGTCTGGGGCCGATCTTGCATCAACAGTACTTAAGGTTCCTCATCATGGCGGGCAAACATCCTGCACGGATTCATTCCTTAATGCCGTACATCCCTCTGTTGCCGTTGTAAGCGGCAGATCATCCGGTAAACGCCACACACCGCACCCTGATGTTAAAAAACGATTAGAAACCTTAAACATCAAAACCTATGTAACCGAACAATGCGGCGCCATCACCATTATAACCGATGGCAAAAAACTAGAAATAAAACTTCATAAACAAGCTGCGGCCATTTAATAGAGTACAACTTTTTCCGGCCACTTCTCCGACATACTGATCGTCCCATTATGAGAAACAAGCAGTGCTGAGGTGCCCGGCATGCTGTCAATCAGCTTTCTGCCTTTCTCCGGGCCAAGCACGAAGATCGTCGTGTCTATGCTGTCGGTTTCAAGGCCGGTGGCACCGATTACCGATACCGACTGCATGCGCTCGACGGGTTTGCCCGTGTGCGGGTCGATAATGTGGCCAAGCCTTTTTTTGTTTTTCATATAAAAACGCTCATAATCGCCGGATGTTGATATTGAGGCGTTCTCAAGGGGCACAAAAGTCATAAACTCATCTTCTTTGCGAGGGTGGCGCACTGCAACTTTCCAGGCCGAGCCGTCTGGCTTGCGACCAATGGTGCATATGGTGCCGCCGGCCGCTACAAGTGCGCTTTGTATACCGTATTTTTTCAGCACTGCAATGGCGCGGTCGGCGCAGTAGCCCTTTGAGATGGATCCCATATCAATCCACATACCCGCTTTGGCAAGACGGGCGCTGTACAGAGTCGCTCCGCTGACCGTATGCGGAAGAAGCTGAAGCGCGCGGTAATCGACAAGCGCTTTGGCTGCGCGTATCTGTGCGGGATCAGGTACTGCACCTTCAAGCCCCGGCTGCTCTTTTGCAAAGCCCCACAGCTTCATAAGAGGGCCGATGGTGACATCATGCGCGCCGCCGGAACGTTTGCCGATCATGATGGCTGCCTGCAGAACCTCTGCGGTCTCAGGGCTCACCGGCACAGCCGCACCGCCTGCATTCCTGTTGATGGCTGAAATCTCGCTTGCATTGTCATAGTTGTTCAGGAGCCTGTTTACCCGCTCCATTTCATTAAAGGCGGCGGCAATGGCAGGACCGGCAGTATCTCCATAGGCTTTAATTTCAACATAGGTATGGAGAATGTGGCGCTGTTCGGTGACAAGAGTGGCATTGTCTGCGTAACAGGTTGTAATAGAAAAAAAACATAAAAAAAATATTAGAAAAAACAGAAAAATACCTGATTTTCCTTTTAATAAATGAAAGCAAATAAACTCTCACACAACCTCCTTTTACGAACAATTTCTTTTGTGCTTCAGGCAAGTATGCTATGTTAGATTTTATCATAAATAGACTATGGCGGAAAGAACAAATGGCCGGCACCTGTTTTGTTTCAGATGTTCACTTGAACATGAACAACGCAAATCAAAAGAAACTGTTCAGCTCATTTCTTGAGAATATGAACAGCAGCAACCTGTATATTATCGGCGACCTGTTTGATTTCTGGGCCAATAACACAACAGTTTATGCTGGGCACTCGTGGGTTTTTGACACATTACGCGCGCTGATAAGCAGGGGATGCGCGGTTGGTCTACTGATTGGAAACCGTGATTTTCTTCTGCGCAAAAAGATTGTTGAAAGCCATGGGATACAGTATCTCGGTGAAGAGGCCAGTGTTGCTATAGACGGAAAACAATTTTTTCTTGCCCATGGCCATACACTGTGTTTATCGGACACGGAATTTTTGCAGTACAGGGCCCGCATGTGGCCTTTGTTTAAAATGGCTGACCGGGTCCTTCCTGGATGTATTGAAAATTATCTGGCACATAAATTCATGATGCAAAGCAAAAAAGTTATACAAGCTCAAGACCCGTCCCGTTTTCGTTTCACACGAAACGCGATTGAAAAAAAATTCAAAGATGGCATCGATTATGTCATCTGTGGCCATACGCACCTGCCGGAAACTTTTCAATCCGGAGCTCATATCTTTCATGCACTGCCGGCATGGGATGAGAATTCAGGATATTTTCTTTACTATGAAAATGACGAATTTACTTTAAAGCGCGTTAAACCTGCTTGAAGATCCTCATGGCTTAAACAGGCGCTCTATTAATACATATTGCCATTTGCTATCGTCTGCATTGGAACCGTACAGGGCACTGGAATGGATTTCATAGTAAAAAATGCTCTTGAGTTCGCACAATTCAGAAGCCTATCAGGATTTCCTGAACTTTTTCATGCAGTTACCACGCGTGCAGGAGGGGTGAGTTCTGAGCCTTTCAGCAGTCTGAATATGGGCAATGCTACGGGAGATAATGAAGCTGATGTTCAGGCAAATTACGAGCATCTGGCACGAGCCCTCGACTTTGATCTTCAAACTGTGGTGAGTTCAAACCAGGTGCACGGAACAGACCTGGCCATAATCAATACAGCACCAAAACGTTCAAAGCCCTTCCCTGCCGCCCATGCCCTGGATGGCTATGACGGATTCATAACCGCTACGCCAAACATACCGCTTCTTGTTCGAGTCGCTGATTGCGTACCGGTCATATTATATGAACCGTACAGAAAGGCGCTTGCCGTCGTACATGCGGGCTGGAAGGGAACGGCTGGCGGCATAGCGGCTAAGGCAGCAGGGCTCATGGTTGCAGCACTACCAGTGCGATATAAAAAAAATACGGGCAGGTATCGGCCCGTCCATCGGGCCCTGCTGCTATGAGGTGCGGCAGGATGTGGCAGAATGCTTTCGAAAAATTATGGGTAATAAGCGGTTTCTCATGCCGGAAGCGGCAGAAAACATATTTTCACTTGATTTGCAGGAGGCAAACAGGCAGCAGCTTATTGCGGCTATGCTTGAACCGGAGAATATCGAGCTGTCCTGGCTCTGCACAGCCTGCAATTTAAACCTCTTCTTTTCTCACCGTGGAGAAAAGGGAAAAACGGGAAGGTTTGCTCTTATTGCGGGCCTTCGCAGTTGAGATAACGCGATTGAGCACAGCACTTATCTTTGGCCGTACTTTTATAATTGTATCAGTCTGCGCAAGACGCGCAGCTTTTTTCGGATAATCGATTGTATAATGAAGCCCTCTGCTTTCTTTCCGCCTGAGGGCAGAGGCAATGATAAGGCCTGCAACAGTAGCGATGTTACGAAGCTCGATTAAATCCGAGGTAATGATGGAATTCCAGTAATATTCCTTTATTTCCTTCTGCAGCATCTGAATTCTGGCCCATGCCCGCTCAAGCCGTTTTGTGGTGCGGACAATGCCGACATAATTCCACATCAAACGACGAATTTCATCCCAATTATGGGAAATAACGACCAGATCTTCAATGTCAAGTGCATTGCCGGAATCCCAGGGGGGAATAGCTACTTTAGGGTAATTGCGCCGGTGAACCTGCTGTATGGACTTTATCGCGGCGCGATGAGAGAAAACAAGCGCTTCGAGCAGTGAATTGCTTGCCAGGCGGTTTGCACCGTGCAGCCCTGTGCAGGCGACCTCACCCGCGGCAAAAAGACCGCTGATATTTGTTTCGCCGTAATCATCCGTCAGGACACCGCCGCAGATATAATGCGCGGCAGGCACCACGGGAATAGGCTGAGCGGTCATATCAAGACCGAAAGTCAGGCATTTTTTATACAGATTGGGAAAACGCCCCTTTATAAAGCTTGCACGGCGGTGTGTGATATCCAGATAGACACAGTCCTCGCCGCTTTTCTTGAGCTCTGCATCAATGGCGCGGGCCACGATGTCACGCGGAGCAAGATCTTTGAGGTCATGGTATTTCGTCATGAACGGAGTACCATCCCGCAGGCGAAGAATAGCTCCTTCTCCCCGTACTGCCTCGGAAATGAGAAAATTTTTCGCATCGGCATGATACAGGCAGGTTGGATGAAACTGAATAAACTCCATATTGGCAATGCGTGCTCCTGCACGATAGGCTGCAGCAAGCCCGTCTCCGGTCGAAATATCAGGGTTTGTCGTATACAGATAGGTCTTTCCGGCCCCGCCTGTTGCAAGAAGTGTTACCTTTGCAACAAATGTACGCACCTGGCCCGTGACTCGATCAAGCACATACGCCCCATAGCCTACATTTTTTGGAATGTTTTTTTGCCCAAGTTTTTTTGCCGTTATGAGATCTATACAGATATTGTTTTCATATATTGTAATGCCTGGATTATCATTGATTTTCTGCAGCAGAATTTTTTCAATTTCCTGGCCGGTCAGGTCTTTTACATGCAGTATCCTTCGCCGGGAATGTCCGCCCTCTCTTCCCAGGTCGAATTCAGATGATCTGTTTTTTTTGCTGCGGGAAAAAGGCACGCCCCAGTTGATCAAATCGCGTATGCGTTCAGGGCCCTCAGTGACAACAATACGAACTATATCAGTCTTGCACAAACCGTCTCCGGCTGTTATAGTGTCGTCAAAATGAAAATCAGGGGAATCATCGGCATCAACCACAGCTGCAATACCGCCCTGAGCATAATTGGTGTTTGACTCCTTCTTGTCTTTTTTTGTTATGATGGCAACGCTTCCGTAGGCGCAGACTTTCAGCGCATAGCTGAGCCCGGCAATGCCGGATCCAATGATGAGAAAATCCGTTTTAATTTCCATTGTTATAACTCGATTGAATGATTAATGCTTTATATGCATTGACGGATTTTACTTCCGGGCAGGTAAAAACACAACAGGTAATGTGGGGTATGATTATACTGGGCATAGAAACTTCATGCGATGAAACAGCGGCAGCCATCGTCAGTGATGGCAGGGAAATCCTTTCAAACGTCATTTCTACGCAAATCGACTATCACAAAAAATATGGCGGCATTGTACCTGAGATAGCATCTCGCAAGCACCAGGAAAACATAATTCCCGTAATCCGTGAAGCCCTTGACAGAGCACATATCGGGCTGGCAGACATACAGGGTATAGCAGTTACCCGGGGGCCCGGACTTATCGGCTCACTGCTTGTCGGCGTCAATGCGGCTAAAGCAATCGCCTACGCGCAGCATATTTCACTGGTTGGCATAAATCATCTTGAAGGGCATGTTCTGGCACCGCACCTTGAACATGAAATTCCGTTGCCAAATATCACCGTAGTCGTCTCCGGCGGCCATACCAACATCTATTACATGGAGAAACCAGGCGCATACAGGCTTCTTGGAAAAACGCGTGATGATGCAGCGGGAGAGGCGTATGATAAAGTCGCCAAGCTGCTGGGGCTCGGGTATCCAGGCGGTTTGGTTATCGACCGCCTTGCCCGCAGCGGCAATCCGGATGCTGTTATTTTTCCCCGCCCCATGATACAGGACCCAAATTATGATTTCAGTTTCAGCGGCCTTAAAACGGCAGTTTTGTATCATGTAAAAAATAATTTTCCCGGGGGGGTTCCTGAAAGCGCTTTACCTGACCTTGCAGCTTCTTTTCAAGAAGCCGTAGTCGATCTGATTGTAACTAAAACTCTCAGGGCATGTGTCGACCACAAAGTCAATGCCGTAACGCTTACCGGCGGCGTTGCTGCAAACTCCCGCCTTCGATTTCACTTACAGCAGCGGGCAAGAGAAAAGGATATTGATGTTTACCTGCCCTCGACCATACTCTGCACAGACAATGCTGCAATGATTGCTAAAGCAGGATCCTTGAAACTCTCTGCTGCGGCACCGTTTCCCTATGAAATGAATGCAATATCCCGGTGGCCGCTCTAGCACTATCCCTCTTGACAATTGGTATTCATAATGCTTTATTATAAATAAATAATTTTAAAGAATATGGTGCGTTCCATCACTCTAATGAATTTATTATTTTATGTAAATTTAATAGGGGGAAAACATGTCTGACACGCGAAAAACTAAACGTGAACTTATTGCCGAGCTGAACGATCTCCGCACAAGGATTGCAAAGCTGGAAACATCGCATACGCCCCGCGCAGAAAAAAAAACACAGCCATCCAAAACCTCAGGGTCCCGGGGAAACCGCGTTCCGCTTAAGTCAAATATTGAGTTCATCGGTGCTTTTGATCTTATCAAGGCAAAAGCAGTTAATATCTCAGAAAGCGGCATCAGCTTCAAAACAGCCTCTGATCTGCCTTTCGAGATGCGCTACAAACAGAACGGAGAAACCGTGACCCGAACAGCGCATCTCATCTGGGTGAAGCATACAGAAAAAGGCGGTTACTCCTTCGGTCTTAAATTTGTATGTGAAAAAGCACTGCCGCAGTTTTAAACAACAAAAGCCGAAGAACATCGTTCCCCCACACTATAAACGCCCGGCACGTTGAGCACTAAGCACTGACATACAATTTTTCTATGATACATTACCCTACGTATGCCGAAGCACTATGGCACATGTTTTAGGCCTACAACCCGGCATTGGGAGGTATCCCGTCATGTGAGATCCCTAGTATGACCAAAAAAAAACTCTCCCCTAATGAGCAATATCTGACACTGACAATTGAAAAGCTTGTCCATGGCGGTGCAGGCCTTGCCCGCAGTAACGGCAAAACATGCTTTATTGATGGCGTTCTACCAGGAGAAACTGTCCTGGCACGCGTTGATGAGGAACGGAATCAATATCTGAAAGCGACTCTGCGTGATATTCTGGAAGTATCCCCCGCACGGACAGTCCCCGCATGCCCTGTTGCCGGCCTGTGCGGCGGCTGCCAGTGGCAGCATATCGACTATCCTCAACAACTGGAGTATAAGGCGGCTACTGTAAAAGACTGCCTTGTCCGTATCGGAAAATTGCATGACTGCGAGGTATCCTATCCGGTTGCATCGCCACTTCAAACCCGCTACCGCAGCCGTGCAGCCCTTAAAATTGGTGGGCAGAAAAACCCGGTCATGGGTTTCTATCAAATAAAAACTCATGACATAGTCCAGATTACCGATTGTCTGCTTCTTGAGCCAGCGCTCATTCAGGCAATAGACATCTGCCGACAACAGCTGAAAGATACTTCTCGAAAAATGTCGGGCTTTACCGGGCTGCAGCTGCTTGCCGTACATACTATCCCGACAGTCCTGGGGTTGTGGCTGGACCAGAAAAATAGAAATAAAAAAAAGCTTGTCATTAATACCGAAACCGCTACGTCAGAGGAACAGCAATCGCCAATTGTAGAATCGGTTGAAGGGCTGAGGTTTCTACGGGACACTGAGATTTTCTACCAGGTTAACAGGCGGCAGAACCTCGCCATGATACATCAGGTTCTGGCATTTCTTGAGCCGGTGGCCGGCAGCGACATACTGGATTTATTTTGCGGCTCCGGGAATTTCAGCCTGTTTCTTGCAAAAAACGGCGCAAGAATAACCGGCATTGACTCAAATAAAGCAGCCGTCACTGAGGCACGCAATAATGCCAGACTCAATGATATCGAGTGCTGCCGTTTTCAAACCGGCGATATTCATGATCTTGGAGAAAACGTTTTAGCAAAAAAATATGCCGGCGTTCTTATTAATCCGCCCAGAGGCGGATGCGAATCGCGAACACTTCACCTGCTTGCAGATAAAGAACCCTTCGATTATAGTCTATGTTTCATGCGACCCGTCTACACTTGCACGCGATTTGCGCGTACTTGTCGACAGGGGCTATACCATTGATGCAATACAGCCTTTTGACATGTTTCCGCACACTTATCATATCGAAACAATAGTGAAGCTGGCAAAATAGCTCGGAAAGGCCCGCAGTGAAGAAAGCCTGCTTTTACGAAAAAAGAGGCGATGCAAAAGTCTGCTGCCTGCTATGCCCGCACAACTGCCTGATCGCAGAAAGCGGCACCGGTATCTGCGGCGCGCGTCAAAACAATGGGGGCACGCTGTACAGCCGTGTCTACGACAAAATCATAGCCGAGCATATCGACCCCATAGAAAAGAAGCCGCTGTACCATTTTCTGCCCGGGTCCCGCTCATATTCGATAGCAGCCGCAGGATGCAATTTCACCTGCCGGCATTGCCAGAACGCCGACATTTCACAACTGCCCCGTCACAGCGAAGCTCTTTTCGGCCGGCAGCGAACGCCGGAGGATATTACAGCTGCTGCTCTCGCATCAGGCTGCGCATCGATAGCCTACACCTATACCGAGCCTACAATATATTATGAACTTGCTTTTGACACTGCGAAACAAGCAGCGGAAAAAGGCCTTAAAAATGTTTTTGTATCAAACGGCTATATTAATCCTGAGCCGCTTACCGCTATAAGCCCGTTCCTGCATGCTGCAAATATTGATTTAAAAGGGTTTTCAGAAAATTTTTATCAGGCTGTTTGCGGCGCAAAACTTCAGCCGGTTCTCGATACGATACAGCTGTATAAAAAGCTCGGCATATGGATTGAAATAACAACTCTTGTCATACCGGGCCTCAATGATACGCGCGACATACTTGCTTCGATTGCCGCCTTTATTGCAGGCATCGGCATTGAAGTCCCCTGGCATGTAACAGCTTTTCACCCGACTCACCTCATGACGGATAAGCCGCCCACGCCAGTTCGAACGCTGGTGCTGGCCCGCGATATTGGATTGAACGCGGGACTCAGGTATGTATACACAGGAAATATTCCCGGCATTGAAGGTGAAAACACCTGCTGCCCTTCCTGCGGTGCGGCAGTTATTGAGCGATCAGGATTCAGCATTACTCATTACGGCCTTGAAGATGGGCATTGCCAGCAGTGTCACTTCCGTTGTGATGGCATCTTTTCATAAAACATGCCCGCTGACGAACGTGACCGCAGCGGGCATGTTAGTTTCAGTGCATGTCAGCTCAGGGCCTTGCCGATACGATCGAGTGCTTTCTCGACATTTTCATATGAATTGAATGCGCTAATTCGAATATAGCTCTCACCGCATTTCCCGAAGCCGGAACCCGGCGTACAGACAACCCCTGCCTTTTCCAGCAAAAGATCAAAAAATGCCCATGAATCCATTGTGCTCTTTATCCATATATACGGGGCATTCCTCCCGCCCGTGCAGGTAAAACCAAACGCCGTCATCCGATCGATAATCAGAGCGGCATTTTTAAGATAATAATCAGCAAGCTCAACGCACTGGCGCTGGCCTTCAGGTGTATAGACAGCTTCAGCGGCACGCTGCACAGGATATGAAACACCGTTAAACTTGGTGGTCTGGCGCCTCAGCCACAGAGGATGCAGGGAAACGGGTGAACCCTGCTCATCAAAAACGCGGCATTTTTTAGGTATGACAGTAAAAGCGCACCGTGTGCCGGTAAAACCGGCGCTTTTGGAAAGGCTTCTGAACTCGATGGCAACAGCATCCGCACCCTCTATTTCAAAGATGCTGTGGGGCAGCGATGGATCCCGGATGAAGCATTCATAGGCTGCATCAAATAAAATCAGGGCCTTGTGCTCGAGGGCATAGTCGACCCACAATTGCAATTGCTCTCTGGTTGCAGTCGCTCCGGTCGGATTGTTCGGAAAGCACAGATAGATAAGGTCAACAGCCCTTTCCGGCAGCCCGGGGACAAAACCGTTGGCAGCTGTTGACTCGAGATAGACAAGTCCGCCATAACGGCCATCCCTGTTCTCGCCGGTGCGTCCCGCCATAACATTGGTATCAACATACACAGGATAGACAGGGTCAGGGATGGCAATTGTTATATCGCCGGCGAAAAGCTCCTGAATATTTCCCGTATCGCATTTGGCGCCATCGCTGATAAATATTTCATCCGCTTCTATGTTAACGCCGCGTGCCTGAAAGTCGACCTGCGCAATCTTCTGGCGCAGAAAATCATATCCCTGCTCAGGGCCATAGCCACGGAATGTGGCATCCGCTGCCATTTCCTCAACGCCACGATGAAATGCGTCTATGCAGGCCGAAGGCAGTGCTTTGGTCACATCACCGATGCCGAGGCGAATAATTTCACGTTGTGGATTGTTTTTTGAAAACTCAGCAACCCTCCTGGCAATATCGGAAAACAAATATGAAGCTTTTAACTTGGTATAATGCTCATTTGCTCGAATCATTGGTTCATCCTCTGCAGGTTTAATTTTAAAAAAAATTCAGATAACAGATCATGCTCTGCAAGTCAAACATGTTCAAGGCTCGGGCTGGTTAACAAAATTTCAGAATCTTTCCGCGCGGCTGGGTGATGGTTCTGCTGGGCAGGATCAAACAGTTTGGTAAAAACCCCGGTTAGACAGTACCAAACATTTTCATAATATCATCTATTTCACTTTGAGAATTGATAGTCACTTTATTTACATGGAAATCCTGCATGCACGCATCAATTCTTTTTTCAATTGCAGGCACAAGTGCCTCAACATCCTTGAGCCTGTCAATGCTGTGAAAATACATACTCAGATCCGTAACGATAATGAATATAGCAGTCACTATATTCTTAATGGGGTATCCGGAACTCTCCGCACATCGCAGCGCCATTATCGACGTTTTGTGAGAAACAGGGGCGTACATATCGAATCCGATTGATGCCATGCCTCCTATAAGACGGTGCAGTTTCTGAACGCATTGATCGAACTCAGCAGCCTCCTGTGCGTTTGGTATATCCACCAAACGCAGCCCGGCTGCAAGTGCGCCGATCTCGGCAAGCAGCTCCCTTGATTCATCATAAAAATACTCGAAAAACAAACTTACTGACATGTGCTGCCTTATGAAAAAAAATATTTATTCTTTACACGACTGAGGGGCAGAAGGTATAACCATTGCGCCGGAATGTGTCCGGGCCACCGCAGCGGCAGATTAAACGAGACTGCAAAAAAATTAAGTTTAATCGCTTATTAATTATAAGCTGTAATCTCCTTTTTAGCAATATTTTCCAGTACACCGCACAGCAGAAGCCAGAATTTTTCAACACTGGAAATGAGGACTTTTTCAGCCGGCGAATGGCAGTCAACTATGTCAGGGCCGAATGAAAGCATATCCATGCCGGTGCATTTTTGCCCGATGAGGCCGCACTCAAGACCTGCATGCGTTGCCTCAAGCAGAGGTTTCACGCCGAAAAGTGATTCATGAACCATTTGAACACACCCAAGCACCGGCGACTGCAGGCGGGGCTCCCAGGCCGGATATGGCGTTTCCCGGCAGCAGGAGCCTCCTGCCAGTTCGGCAATTGCCTTTAACTGGTCTGTCACGCTATCCAGTCCGCGTATATGAGAAGAACGCGGCATAAGGTCAATGTCAAGAGATGAACCCTGTATGCGGGCAGCGGCAAGATTGCAGGATGTCTCAACCAGTCCGGGGGTATCCGCGCTCATGGCAAGCACGCCGCTCGGGAGAGCCTGCAGCAGATCAAGTATGCGAATGAAACTGCTCCTGGACACTGACTGCTGCTGCGGTTCCATGTCTGCAACGCTCATCACCATGGCAGGTTCATGCGGGAACCCCCGAGCAAGAGCAGCATATGCTCCATTGAGTCGTAAGCGCAGATCCTCAATATGTTTGCGAGGCAGGCTCAGAATGGCTGTTGCTTCCCGAGGGATCGCATTATGCTTATCCCCGCCCGTCAGGGAGCACAGCGACACGCCCATCGTCCTTATTGCATGAAGCAGGCTGGCAAGCAGCTTTAATGCATTGCCCCTGTTTTCATGAATATTGAGGCCGGAATGCCCGCCCCGCAGGCCGGAAATCCGCAACGCGACCGCAGCATGCATATCGGGAACCTTCTCAAAAAAAACCGGCAGCTGCACAGTAACCCTGCCCCCGCCCGCACAGCCGATACAGACGGCGCCTGTTTTTTCAGAATCAAGGTTGAGTAAAGTGCTGCCGCTAATCCAGGACGGCTCTACATTCATGGCACCCTTCAAGCCGCGCTCTTCATCAGCAGTCAAAAGAATTTCCAGCGGCCCATGCACAATTCCAGGAGAAAAAGCCGCTGCCAGAGCCGCTGCCACGCCTATGCCATTATCAGCCCCGAGGGTTGTCCCGTTTGCCCGTATCCACCCATTATCACGAACAAGCTGTATGCCTGAGCGCATGAAGTCAAAGTCAAGATCATCATTTTTTTCGCACACCATATCAAGATGCCCCTGCAGTACTACAACAGCAGCGGTTTCACAACCGGGTGAAGCCGGCACATACAGGTAGACATTGCCGGCACTGTCCCGCCTGCACGCGACCCCGGCCTCCCGGGCAAGGAGGCATACATAGTCCGCCAGGGCCGATTCATTGCCTGAGCCATGGGGAATGCTTGAAATATCTGCAAAATAACGCCACAGCTCTTCAGGCTGCAAACCGTTAAGCGCTGCCGGAATATTGTGTTTATTCATACGACCTCTCAGAGTTTCAGGGTATGTCTGTAGCCTCCCCGCTGGTGCACTAGCCCCGGAAGCAACGAAGCACTTAAGCTTAAAAGCTCAAGTGCCTGTTTATTCTGGTGGTCCCAACGGGACTACGACAATGAAGAAATATCATATACTTGCATTGCCGTGTGTTTGATTTGTGATCAAACAGGCCATTATCCACAGGCATAATACCCGAAATCAGGCATCCAGAACTTTACATAGCACGGTTCTTGATATATATCAAAATCAATATTAAAACCCCGTAAGAAAGAGTTCAAACGTGTCAAGAAGAAGAGTTGACGATTATACACGGAAAGAAATGGCAGAGGCTTATAATAATGAACCCTATAAGAGTGCGAAGGAAATCGCGGCTCGGTTCGGAGTTTGCAGGAATACGTTGATAACCGTCTTAAAAGAATTAAAATGTCGCCCAAGCCCACCGCATACTAGACGAAAGCCGATAGATGAAGAAGTCTTTTTCAGCCTAGTCAAACAACTTCGTCGCGGTCAAGTCACGAAAAACCAGATTGGAGAAACATTGAAAGTGTCGCCTTCTAAAGTTCAGACGCTTCTAAAACAGTATTTCCCCTATGAAACATTCCAAGGGTATGCACGCAGGAAAGCGTCAAAATTCGATGTTGTCAAACTATATAAAAGACTAGGAACTTTTAAGGCCGTTGCCGATAAAATAAAAGTCCCATATTGCCTTGTTTACCGTGAATATTTGATACAGTCAAAAGACTTTGAAAAGCTCAAAAAGCATGATTATGTTGGGCTGTCCGGTTAAAAAACCCCGTCAGAAAGGGGGAGGAACTGACGGGGTTTAGGGCCATACCGCGGAAAGGGGAACTTCAGGCTATTTCTTCATGCTCTTGAGCCAACCCTCGAACTGGGCCACAAGGCTATTGATCAGGCCGGTATCTTCATGCTCGGGTGTAAGCCTATTCCGTAAAAGAGATACGACATGATTTAGGTGTAGACGCTAGTTCTTCATCCTGCACTCGTAGAAATTAAGGGTGCCTTATTCGGATAGAGAAATTATTACTTCTAGTAAAGTGAAATTTTGCGAGTTAATATAAGTCCAACATGAGAGCCGTAATGTTGAATTTTAGACGAGCGGAGTGAGACACAAGATGTTGAGTATTACACCACATCGCCTTGACCGCTTCAACCTTCCCCGCCACGAGATTTCCGCCTATTTTATAATAAGATGCTTGTTGACTTAAAATTTTATTGGATGATATGCTTATTTTAACTAAATATTAAAATTTAAACGGGGCTATCATGCGGTTGAAAAATTCGATATTTGTTTTGATCGTTTTTACCTTGTTTTTGCCTGCACTTGCCGGGGCAATTCTCGTGCCCGACACGGGGAGCTCAAGCGCACGCACTTGCAACTTCCATTCCTATACTGATCTCGGCAACGGCATTATTAAGGACAATGTTACCGGTCTGATGTGGCAGAAACTCTCACCCCCTGTGGAATATACTTGGGATGCATCAAATGCATACTGTCAAGCTCTTGACCTTGGCGATTATTCCGATTGGCGGCTTCCAACAGTCAAGGAGCTTACGAGTCTTATTGAACATAGTATCCCGATGCCTGGACCAAAAATTAATACAACCTATTTCCCGTATACAGGGCAGGCTGCATATTGGTCATCTGATATTTCCGCTGAATATTCGGGATCGGCATGGATCGTATTTTTCACAAATGGCTATAATGGTGCTCTTTTTAAAGACCTGAAATACAATGTCCGCGCGGTGCGGGGAAGCGAATTAAAAAATAAATTCATCGATAATGGCGATGGGACCATAATCGATAACAGCACCGGGCTTATTTGGCAAAAGGAGATTCAAAATACTACGTATACATGGCAGCAGGCTAGGTTTTATTGTCGAAGTTTGTTTCTCGGTGGACATTTTGGCTGGCGGCTACCCACCTACAATGAACTTCTGTCCATTGTGTCTTATGACCGTACTTATCCAGCTATTGATACACAATACTTTCCCGATACCGATGGCTATTTCTGGACATCTACTGTCTCTTTTTCCTCTTATATGTTTTTGGCAGATACAATTCTAATTAATTTTGATCGTGGTTCATCAGGGCCTACAAGTACGTCTATGAATTATGTTCGCGCGGTGCGAGCAGGGCGATGCGGGCTTTTAACTTTTTGCCCGGCGGAAACAGTTCTTGGCAAAGAAAGCACCTATCTTGAAAATCTCCGCTATTTCAGAGACAGTAAGCTTGCCCAAAGCACTATTGGCCGTAAAGTAATACAAATTTACTACAACAATACCGACAGCATCAATGCCGCCCTTGACAGCAGTCCCACTCTGCGGGCAGTGACGAGAAGGTTGCTTGAAGTGATTGCGCCGATGATGGGGAAGAAGGAAGAATAAATCTGAGACAAAATCTATTTGAACTGACAGGGCCTAACTACTAAATATAGTGGTTAGGCCTTTTTTATTAAAAGTTAACACTACGTGATAACGTTTTTACTGTAGTACGACACACGATTTATTGCATGTTACGTTCGGTAATCCTGAATTTTCGGGATTTTGTTTTGTCAAGCATGAGAGCCGTAATGTGGAGTTTTGTGCGGGCAATCAATAGCACAAGATGTTGTAATGAATTGGACTCAGCGTCAGGAATCATACCCCCCAAACCATCGACCATATCTTGTTCCATATATATACCTTGACGCACAATAGTCCTCGCCATATATTGAGAGTATATCAAAGCAAGTTCCTGTCAGCTTCACACTTCGTACTTAACATGACAAAGGAAAATTAATGAAACCAGTTCACAAATTATTAATGGCCTTTGTAGCACTTGCGCTGCTCACGGCAGCAGGGTGTGAAAAGCCGTATGACCTGTCTATGCAGAGAAACCGCATATTCCTGCTCGGGCGGCTGCTGGTTGGCAAGACCTGCGATGTGCGGGTGATCTGGAGAAAAGCACCCGATGATACGGCGCCGGTTATGGTGACGGCAGATCTGAGTGAAATCGGCGGGAATATAGCGCAGGCTCTTATAAAAGACAACAACGGCATCTGGCGATGGACCGGGCAGGTTGTTCCTGAGACTAAGGGGGAGAAAAAGCTTTCCATAACAGCGATTGATAGCCAGGGGCTGCAAAAAAAATCTTATAAAATATTTAGTGTATTTAATACGGAAAAAGCTCTGGGTATTTCGGCTGGTCAGGATCAAAATCTTGCGGTCAGGGCTGATGGAACGGTTGAGGCATGGCTATGGAACGGGGACAACGAAACAGTGGTTGAAGGTCTTACCGATGTGGTGGCTGTTTCAGCAGGAAAGGGGTATAACCTTGCCTTGCACACTAACGGTACGGTTTCCGAATGGGGTGATGCATGTGGTGAGTGCTTTCTTCCCGATGGACTTGACGACGTGGTTGGAGTTGAAACCGGAGGCAGGTATAACTATGCTCTAAAAGCAGATGGTTCGGTTGTGGGATGGGGTCAAAAGGAATTTTATGGAAGTCCTGTGCCAGAAGGACTGAGTGACGTGGTCGCTATGGCCTGCAATTTTAGTGACAGATGCCTTGCACTTCGGGCAGACGGGACCGTAGCGGCATGGGGAATAAAAGAATTTGCTTCAGAACACATTACATCTGCGGTAGGAATCGCTGTTGGGAATGAACATTACCTGGTTTTAAAAGCTAATGGGTTAGTTGAAGCCATTGGAAGAAAGAAATGGGGGGTGCCGGTACGGCAATGGATTCCGATACGGACGGAAAAGTTTAAAGCTAAAAAACAGGTTGCGGCGGGCAATTTTTACAGTATGGCATTGCAGCAGGACGGTACCCTGGTGCTGTGGTGGCAAGATGCCGGTGTGGGGCCCAACTATGTCATAAAGGGTTTTAGAAATATTATTGCTATATCAGGGAACCGCAGCAACAGCCGTGTACCTTCCGGCCTGGCACTTAAGGAAGACGGCAGTGTAATAGCCTATACAAACTCTATTTTGGGCTTTGATAACATGACAATTCCGAAAGATTTAGAATGAAATAGCCCTAAAAACTTCGATAAAGGAAACCTTGTATGAAAAAAATACTGTTAAACTTTTTTTTTGTTCTGCTCATCCCTTCCGCAGCCGTCGCACAGGGTGATAATCTTTATGATATGGCAGACCATATTCTTGCTGTAACCGATGCAACCATAGACTGTCTAACCGTTGAGGGTGCATGCAGTGAAGAAGATATAGATTTTTTGAAGGACGACGTAGAAAACTGTCGGCTCGATTTAATGCGTCTGATAAAGGCAGGTAATGCAAGCAGCATGATGCTGACGTTTACGCAGGCTGAGGCGTTACGGGGGAAAGCTCTTGATTTGCAGACCAAGCTGTTTGAAATTCAGATGCTCGATGGTGTGTGTAATGTGGCCTTAAAGAGTCTTTATAAGGCTTTTGCGTATTTAACAGCAATTTTAGGTTTCATTTCTCTTGCTCCAGTCTATGGATTCGGTATATTTTTGTTACTCTTTATCTTTGGATGGTCTGAATTTTTAGCTATAGTATTTTCGCTTGCAGGGATTCTTTTATTGCCAGCATGCTTTTTCTGGTGGCTGTGAGCAATCCGGGCTGGTAGACCATGTGAAAACTTATCTGCGAGGAATGAATCTAAATATTTCAAAAAATTTGCTAGGCAGTTGTAGCTCTCAGCTTACTGAGGGTAGCCCGGTGTCGAGGGCATTTATCACAAAAATATTTGAAGTAATTACACCGATGGAGGGGAAGAATTAAAACTGAGACCGAGGTATCATAAAGGCCTAACTACTAGATATAGTGGTTGGGCCTTTCTTATAAAAAGTCAACACTACGTGGCAGGGGCTTGAGCGCAATACGACACTCAATTTTTTGCATGTTAGGGTTGGTAATCTAGGATTTTCTGGATTTTTATTTGTCCAGTTAGAGAGCCTTAATGTGGACTTTTAGTCTGATACGCCTAGGATACAAGATATTGTTGTCAGCACGAAGCGTTACGCTCGCTTCGGCAGCATATTAGCCCTTTACATAGTCATCAACATGGTATGCAGGAGGTGTTAAAAAATGATGTGCGTTCTGAAAAAGGGTTGAATATAAACATTATTTATTGTATATATTAAAAAAGGTGTAAAGTTATTCTATATGCGTTCGAATCGAAAAGGGCAAGCTACTCCGTAAGGTGGTAGTGCGCAAAGCAACCGATCCTTGATAGTAAAGGACAGCGGGGCTGCCGGTTGTAAAAGTTGTTTATACGGCAGACCCCTCCTTTCAGACTCAGGAGGGGTCTTTTTATTTTACAGATTCGCAATCTGGCTGAATTAGCTGCGGTGGACATCTGTCCCTTCAGTTTTTAATTGTAGGTTTGAACATTGTTCAGCTTAATGCGGGATGCTATGAAGCGAGTAACAGGAAATATTGTGAATAAAAACACAAATTATAAAGAGGGGTTTATGCAATTCAGAAAATCGATATTGTTGTTGGTTCTTGGTTGTGTGTTTCTATCGTCGTCAGCCTTTGGCCTGACATGGGGGGATTTTTCTTATGAGGTATCAGGCAGCACAGTAATAATAACCGGCTATACCGGTACTGGCGGCAATGTTGTTATTCCAGATACCATAGACGGTATGCCGGTAGTAAGTATTGCTAATGTGGCATTCCGCCAGAATATCACCATAACCTACATGACCATTCCTTCCAGCGTTAGCAGCATTGGGGAGGAAGCATTTTCAGGTTGCACCGGTTTGACCGCTGCATATTTTTTCGGCAATGCACCGACCATGGGGTCGAATGTTTTCCTTAACTGCGCAAGTGGTTTTAAAATTTATTATCTTGCCGGAGTCACAGGATTTACCAATCCGTGGTATGGCTATCCTACGGAGCCCTTTTACATGCAATCGGGGGATTTTCTGTACTCGGTATCAGGCAGCACCGTAATAATATTCTTCTATTTCGGTTCTGGTGAATCAGTTGTAATACCAGACACCATAGACGGAAAGCCGGTTGTCGGCATCGGGGCGGAGGCGTTTGAAGCGGCGTCAAGTATTACTGCGATCACCATACCTGACAGCATAACCACAATCGGTGACTTTGCTTTTGCGGGTTGCTCCGGGTTAACCAGTATAACCATACCAAACAGCGTTACGAGCATCGGCAAAGGAGCGTTTGCACGTTGCTCCCGCTTGACTAGCGCAGCCATACCAGCCGGCGTTACGAATATGGGGGCTGGTGTCTTTGCGGATTGTTCCAGCCTGACCGGCATAACGGTCGACGCAAACAACACCGCCTACAGCAGCCAGGATGGGGTTCTGTACAACAAAGCCAAAACAGCACTTCTGCAATACCCCGCCAGCAGGGTTGGTGATTTCACTATCCCTGCCGGTGTTATAACAATTGAGCCTCTTGCGTTTCATAGCTGCAGCCGTCTGTGGAGCGTAAACATCCCGAACAGTGTTACAACCATTGGCGATTATGCATTTGTATCTTGTAGTGCTCTGACCAATGTGACCATACCGGGCAGCGTGACCAGTATCGGGCCTTTTGCTTTTTATTGTTGTATGAATTTAACCGGAGCGTTTTTTCTGGGAAATGCGCCAAGTATTGCAACTGCAGTTTTTTATTACTGCGGATTAAATTTTAAAGTTTATTATACCGCGGGCAGCACAGGGTTTACAAATCCGTGGTATGACAACCCAACGGAAGTGTTTCCCCCGTCTACCTCCACTACAACGCCCACTACAACGACGACAATAATCTCCGGCACATACGGAGTTTTTACCTACACGGTTTCAGGCAGCGATAATGTCACAATCACCCACTATGCCCGGACTGGTGGAGCTGTTATAATTCCAGATACCATTGCAGGACTTCCGGTAATCAGTATTGGGGATGGCGCGTTTTATGGTTGTACCGGTTTGACCAGCGTGACCATCCCAAGTAGCGTTACGAGCATTGGAAAATGGGCATTTGTGAGTTGCAGCGGCTTGACCAGCGTGACCATCCCTAATGGCGTTACGAGCATTGAGGATGGCGCGTTTTATGGTTGTACCGGTTTGACCAGCGTGACCATCCCAAGTAGCGTTACGAGCATTGGAAAATGGGCATTTGTGAGTTGCAGCGGCTTGACCAGCGTGACCATCCCTAATGGCGTTACGAGCATTGGATCGGAAGCGTTTGAGGACTGCAGGGGTTTGACCAGCGTGACCATTCCAAGTACCGTTACGAGTATTGGAAGTAGGGCATTTGTCTGGTGCATGGGATTGACTTCAGCATATTTTTACGGGAATGCCCCAACGATGGGAACGGATGTTTTTCTTACCTACGCAAGTGGTTTTAAAATTTATTATCTTGCCGGAACCACAGGATTTACTAATCCGTGGTATGGCTATCCTACGGCAGTGTTTGCCTCTCTCAATGATGTTGATGGCGACGGTATAGATAATTCACATGACAACTGTCCAAACATAGCCAATCCCCAGCAGCTTGATGCGAACAGCAACGGAATAGGAGATGTGTGCGACCCGACGCCCGGTTGTGGGGGCTGTGGTCAGGTTGCCTGTGAGCAGGTTGATACAGATCATGACGGTATTGCTGATGCATGTGATAACTGCCCCACCGTCTGTAACTCTCAGCAGCTTGATGCAGATAATGACGGGATAGGCGATGTCTGTGATACGGCACCAGGCTGTGGAGGCTGTGGGCAGGTTGCGTGTGAGGCAATTTGCACTCACCAGTAAAACATGGAGTTCGCTAATTAATATTTCAAAATATAAAAAAGGCCTGACTACAGCATATTGTTGTCAGGCCTTTTCTCTTAAAAAGTCCGTTTCAGTATGAACGGTAAAAGCTGCCACACCCCCTCCCCTACACAACTCGTTAACTTATACTTCATAGTTAACCAGTCTATTTAATAGAAGCAAAACCAGACGGTTAGGAGCAGAGCGATAATAGTAGTTGAATTACTTGTTAAGTATATGCTATAATATAATTAATACTTAACAAGAAATGAGGCAAAATGAGAAAAGGACAGAATCACAATCATCCCAAAAAGGGCACGGAAATAAAGGTCGAACCAATTAAAGAAGTCAAAGACATCAAAGCAATTAAGAAAATGCTTTCTGACAACCCCAGGGATCTTGCCTTATTCACAATAGGCATCAATACCAATCTGAGGGCTTCCGATTTGTTACTTCTCAAGGCAGGTCAGGTGAGAGGGCTTAAACCTATGGATGAAATTGAAATCAGGGAACAGAAGACCGGAAAGAAAAGACGCATTTCTTTGAACGATGCTTGTATCTGCGCCATCAACAAACTTTTTGCCTCCACACCCTATGCTGACGATGAATACCTTTTCAAAAGCCAGCGGGGCAGATGCTTTAACTGTGCCCTCTGTTCATCGTCTTGTTAAGTCCTGGTGCAAGGCAATCAACTTAAAGGGCAATTACGGCTCGCATACATTGAGGAAGACCTTTGGGTATCATCAGCGTGTTACGTTCGGCGTGGGGCTGCCTGAGCTGATGGTTGTTTTCAATCACAGCACACAAAAACAGACTTTGGATTACTTATGCGTTCAGCCATCTGAGGTAAAAAACATTTACACCAATCAGCTCTAGCCCTGCCCTTCTGCTATGGTCAATTTGTAATTTTATTTGTCAACATGAGAGCCGTAATGTGGAGTTTTTGGCAGGAAAGCAGGAGCACAAGATATGGTAATAACTAAGTATGTTTTGTATCTGTTCGGTATTGTTCATGGAAGTCTATGGCTAACAGAGAATTATTTTTTTTACAGATAATACAATAAGGGCATTTTGTCTATTTTCAATTACTGAAAAAATTTAGTCTTGCTAGGAGGTTGACAACAATATTCTTATTGTTGTATAATCGGAATATAAAAATACAAAATGTGACAGGGCTAATAATTTAATAAATTATTTTTTTTTTTTTTTTTTTTTTTTTTTTTTTTTTAAAAAAAAAAAAGGGGGGGGGGGGGGGGGGGGGGGGGGGGGGGGGGGGGGGGGGGGGGGGGGGGGGGGGGGGGGGGGGGAGGATTAGAATAGTCGGGCCGCTATTCCAACATTGCTGTTGGTTTAGTGTTTTTTTTATTGGGAGATTTTTAAATAGCGTTTTTATACACAGAATAAAATTCTGTAAAAAGGGTTCGGGGCTATAAATAGTCTCGGAGGACCGGATAGTCGGGCCGCTATCTGCCATAGGCAAATGCGGCCTTTTTTATTAAAACCATTATTAGCTACTAGGTAGGAAAATTTTATGGTACCTAAAGATGTACCTAAACATGTACGCAAACGAAATTGCACTCCTAGTCACTGCGATAGTGTTTTTTTCAGCTATATGGTTTGCAGGAAACGCAAAAGAAGGGATGAGTAAAAAAGTAAAATATCGATTTAGGCGGAATCATTATATGCGAAACCCACAAAATAGTTGCGGATTGTGTACTTCATTAAAAAATAAGGAATCACTATGATTATAAGCAAAAGAGATTATGAAAAATAATTTTTTAATGATAAAAAATAAGAACATAAAAAAGGTTCGGGGTATAAAAAGCCCCGAAGGTCTGGATAGTTTGAGGTAGCTATCTGTTTTTTCCAGGTTGCGGCTTTTTTTTATTTATGTTTTGCGGGAGCAAAAAAACAATACGCACATAGAGCGGCCCCCAAAAAATGATTACAAAAAGCACCATAAAACAGGTGAGAACTATAAATAAATACTCAAAAAAGGCACCAATATGTATTACTATAAAGCAAGTAACGGAATTTTTTTTGCCAGGGTACATGCAATATTTGCCATTAGTTTTACTTATCTCTTTAGGGTTCATAGCCGATCAACTAGGCACAGGTAAAACAGCCTATCAGCAAAAGCACAGAGAACTAAAAAGAAACCTGAACTTAAAGCCCGATTTATAATGGGTCAATATCTAGAAGGTCTGCCTAGGCAAAAACAATCCTTCCCCGCTCGTCTCTGCGGGATTACTGAAGATTATTTTGTGTTTCGCCAGGGAACTAAAGGAGATGAGATTGGGAGAATTTCAAGAAATAGTGTAACCGATATTAACATTGAAAAACGAGAAGATCAAAACAGTCGTGGTCAGATAAAAAAACCCCAATATTATTGTCTCGAAATAAACTGGGACGATTATGACATAGTAAAACAAAGAGCAATTTTTAAATTTACATAAAAAAAAACTGAAGACATGGCAAATGAAGGGGCTGAAGCATTGAAAAAATGGAAAAAGATGCTGAAAAGCAAAGCTTTGTTGTCAACGCCTGAAAAAGAGTGATTTGGGTTTATAAAAGTATAAAAATGCATACCAGAAGGGCTATAAATGGCGTATGTTGCGAAGTTTTATTAAACACTTAATAAAAAGGAGAGCACATGGGAAATTCGGATTGGGAGAGCATTAGAGGCTATATACCTATCATAATGGTTTTTATTGTAGCCGGGCCGGTTATTATTTTACAGACCGGCCGCCACATAAACCAGAGAATGAAGAAAGAAGAAACAAAAACAACCTAAGAACAAAGTTTTTATTGCATGATAAAGGAGGCACCATGGAGGATTTTTGAAAGTATTAAAGGATATATCCCTGGAATAATAATCTTGCTTGTTGGTTTGCCCATTATTTTTTTTGGAACACGCAGGCAAAAAAGAAAAATGGAGAATAAAGAAAAAAAGAAACAGAAAAATTAATACAAAAAAGCCTTGCATTTTATTGGGAACATTTTTTAATTTTAAAAAAGGAGGGTTGACTATCGGTATCCGAGGTCATGATTAGGTGCATTCTTATAGGATTGGGTTCAATAGTCCTAGTTGTTGTTTCCTTATTTGTTATTTTTGGGGGTCAAAAGCACAAACTTGAGAACAAATAAAACAAGAAAAAATAATTTAATAGCCCGAACAAAAATATTATTCGAAAAGTTTCTCTAATTTTAAAAACGGAGGTAATCATTACAATGAGTTTACAGGATATAATTGCTTACACACTCGCAGGAGGAATGGTAATTGGCTTTGTATATCTTGCTTGGGCAAGTAGACAAGAGAAAAATCGCAATAAGGACGCCAAGGACAAATAAATTAAACCCTGAAAAGCAGGCAGAGCGACCCAACTTGAAATATTTTATACTGCGCATCAAGCAATCAAGAGTGGGGATACGTCTTAAATTTCCAACCAACCTGCTATTAATCTAGCAAAGGCCTAGTTGCTATATATGGTGGTCAGGCCTTTTTTCTAAAAAGTCCACTTTACGTGTCAGATCGTTGAAACGCTAAACATTCCATATTACAGCTGCTAATCCTTATTTTCTTTTGATATGTATATAGAAGGGCTTTGCCGATTACTGGTTTTCTTTTTATGCAGCAAGCTTCTCCATGAGCCCCGGTATCTGCTGCCGCCATTGAAGCTGCTCCTGCAGATCGCGCCGTTCTTTTGCCAGCCAGGCAAGAATCTGATTAATATCAAACAGATTTATTGATTTTTGCGGACAACCAGGCACGGGCTGCGCAAGCTTCAACTGTGCCAGACTGGGTCGCTGCTTTTCAAACACCGGTATAAGCTCGGCATCGTGGCCGGTTTGTGAGATATGATAAGCCCGGGCTGCAGCCTTAAATCCCCAGGTTTCTTGCAGGGGTTTTTCAATCCATGCTGTGAGTTTTTCATCGCTCACTTTGATGCGACTCCATTTGTAGAAAAGCTTCTGATCCTTGAGGGCATCCTCAAGACCGGCAGTAAGGATGGATTTAATATCTGCAATATCCATATCGCCAGTATGTCTGCGCAATAATAATTTTTTTTCAACGCCCACCGTCATGCCGTTACTGCAAACCTGCCGTAACCATCCCATGAGAGCCCTGAAACGGGAGTTGCCATCTACCGAATTTAAACATTCAAGACGGATTTTCATTTTATGGCCGTCATCGGGGTCAAAATCATATTCCTTGGGCAGATAGAGACAAAGATGCATCCGCTCGCCATACTGCGTTAGGGCAAGATCAGCAGTAATACCATCGGTTGTTATCTCTGCATCATGCAAGGCCTTGACTGCGGCATTAAGCACCAACTGATGCGGTACAAGGGCATAAGTTTTTGAGACAATGCCAACGGGAATATAATCGACATCATCACCCAGGGGTTTGCGCACGATCATGTCAAATCGTTCATTGGAGCCGGATTTCAAGGATCCAGGTTTTCTTGCGCTGAAAGCCCGACGTTCAAATATTGGTAGGTAACTTTTTATCTCCGTAACGGTTCCTTGAAAATGCCAAACAGGAGATTCAAACCATGAAGCCCCTTGGAGAGTTGTTGTTTGCTGCATAGAGACCTCGATTCCATGAAAGTTTAACTAAGTTTATGCGATCTCGCAGTCACAGCAGTCGTCGGCTTCGCTTTCAGAGCAGTCATATCTATTTGCGCTGTAGGCCATAAATATTCACCTGCGGTTGCGGTTGCAAATATGATAAGCAGTAGAACGGTAAAGACCAAACAACTTTTCTTCATGATTTTTCCTCCTTTTATTGTTTTTGTCTACTATGTCTTGTAGCACCCGGTTTTGTCATATAAGGACAAAAAGCAGAAAATAATTGAACCAGTACAGAAATACTTGGTGGGAGCTGTGTGTGCTTTGGCAAAGCTGGAAACAGTCAGCCAACCGGATAAGGTTTTCTGGACGGCGTCAGTCATAGTAAGCAGGGATCCTCTAAGTGGTCCGCCCTAGCCTTGTGAAAGAACCAGTAAAATAATTTAAATTTTATATTGACACTAAACTGTTTTATGGTTTATAAACAATTCATGAACATAAAACAAGCTTCCCATCAATGTGGCGTTCCGGAAAGATATATACGTTTTCTCATTAAAGAGAAAACCTTGATACCTGCAAAATTTTCTACTACACGAGGAGTTCCAAACGATTTATCGGATGCAAATATAATCGAGTTGCTTTTCATAAAAGAATTGCGGGCTGTGGGTATCGAACTCTTCGCAATAGGCAAAATTTTAAAACAATCCCGCAGCAAATTGAGGGATTAGCTAAGGTTGTTGAAGCGGTCAAAGATGGGAAAGAGGATTTTATTTATATTTTGATGGCTTGTAATATTAACTCCGAAAAGCCATATATACATTTATTGCCGATGGGGCCTGATTGTAAAAAACAACCAGTCGAAATGATGCTAGATGATGACTTTCAGCACATGATCATGATCAACATGATGACCTTCGTGGAATACATTGTTCACGGGATGCCATTGGATGATAACAAAGCTAAGGGGACCAAGATGAAGAGAAAGTAAATTTTTTTAGGTCAATTAAAACACTTAACTGTTAAGTACTAACTTTCAAATGAAAGATAAAACATGAATAGAAAATTGAAAGCCAAAATTATTGAGATAAGCGGAAGCCAATTTCAATTTGCGCAAATGGTAGGGTGCCGGGAAGCAGCAGTAAGTGAAGTGATCCGTTGCCGACGGTGCTTGACACATGAGCAAGCGGCTGAATGGAGCAAGGCTCTCGGCTGCGATGTGATGGCATTGGTTGACTCTAAGAAGGCAGCTTAGGCTCCTCAGGATGCCCTACAATGAACGAACTGCAGCAGAGGCATAGATGAGCACCCGCGACAAACGAAAAATAAAAAAACCCGTTGTAGTCCTTGAAAAAGACAGGATACTACCAAGCCTTGCATTTAAAAAACTAAGCGGAAGTGCCTTTAAGCTTTATATGGTCATGCGCGCCGAAACATTTGGATACCTTTACGGAAACCCCCCGGACGTTTGCAGCACTGACATAAAGCTTGCCTATTCGCTTCTGCATGAAAAAACCGGCTTCAATAGTCGCACCATAAGCCGTTGCTTGGTCGAGCTTGAAAATAAGGGTTTTCTTGAACGGATAAAACAGGGCGGCTTTTATGCAGGCGGGAAACAAATAAGCATTTACTTTCAATGCGCTTTCTGGATTATGAGACGGCAAAATTCGAGCATGGCAAAATGAAACTGAAACGGAAAAAGAAAATAAAAGCCGATGTACAAAGTACAGCGGAAACACCATACAAAGTACAGCGGAAACTCAAACAAAAACAATTCTCCAATGTACAAAGTACAGCGTATAGCCCTTTTCCCTGAGTTTCTCCGCTGTACAAAGTACAGAGATTATTAATTACCAATGAGGGTACTTAAAAAAAAGGACGCACGCATACAGATAGTCTTTTCATTCAATGAGTCTTTTTAGCCTTGCGATCATATCGTTGTCGCCGGAAACAAACCGGCAGAGTCAAAATTAAAAGTGGTCGCTAGGCGAATGTTGAAGTTGTCGAAAAGGAAAAACATTTTAACGACAAGACTAAAATTTAGGATGTAGCCATGAAAAAGCCCGTAAAGAAAATCAAGAAGAAGCCGGAGCTGAAAAAAGCCGTAAAGAAGGCTCCTCCCAGGCTCAGTTTAAGAAGGTTCAGATAAAAGCTACTCAGCAGAAGACAGAGAAACATGCCGGCGGTAGGCCTCCACGGACACTTGAGTCGGATAAAAGATATTCCTACAACATATGAAACCATATACGAGCTTGCAAGGTCGGGTCTTACCGATGCGCAGATAGGAAAAATCATCGGCGTTTCAGAGGTAACGATAAATAATTGGAAGAAGGAAAGCGAAGAGTTTTCTTTAGCCCTTAAAGGCGGCAAGGCTATCGCTGATAACCTGGTTGAAAAGGCTTTATTCTTCCGAGCTATCGGGTACAGCCATAATTCAGAAGAGGTTAAGGTCGTGTCCCTTGGGAATAATCAAGGGTCTGAGGTTGTGCGCCTCAATACCGTTCAGGACTATCCGCCAGACACTTCCGCCTGTATCTTCTGGCTTAAAAATAGGAAATCGGCTGAGTGGCGCGATAAATTTAGGTGAGTTTTATGGTAAGGGTGGCGGACCTATAACGTCCAGAAACAGCCCTGACCCTTAACGAATTTCAAAAGATAGCCCGGAAATTACGCGATGAAATATAACGATCCCAAACATATCAAGGCGGCCTCGATACAAGCCAGCGAAGAGTTCTACTTTTTCGCAAGGTGGATGTTTTACCGGCAACGAGGGTATTTGTGGCAGCGGGCTCAGCATCATCAACAGATATGTGACTCATTGATGCGCGTATATAGAGGCGAATGTAAGCGTTTGATAATCAACATGCCGCCTCGATATTCTAAAACGCAGTTCGCGATCATCTACTTCATGGGCTGGACGCTCGGACGGCACCCTGACGCCGAGTTTATCCATACCAGCTACTCCTCACGCCTCGCTACTACCAACTCATGGCAGACGCGGGAATTGGTACAGCATGAGGCATATCATGATGTGTTTCCTGATATGGCCCTGAGAACCGACAGCCCGGCCCGGGATGAATGGCGCACTACCGAGGGCGGTGCGTATATGCCGTTGGAGCTGGCGGTACGATTACGGGATACGGTGCTGGCAAGGTTCGTGATGGGTTCGGCGGCGCGATCCTGGTCGATGATCCGCACAAGGCCGATGAAGCTCGATCCGAAGTCATGCGCCAGAACGTGATCGATTGGTTCCAGACCACACTTGAAAGCCGTAAAAATTCACCCGAAACGCCTATTATCCTTGTCATGCAGCGACTCCATGAAAATGATCTTGCCGGGTGGCTGCTCGGTGGAGGCAACGGTGAAGAATGGGAACATCTTTGCTTACAAGCCCTGCAGGATGACGGAACGGCTCTATGGCCTGAGAAGCATAGTGCCAAAGAGCTTCGTAGGATAGGATGCAAGCCCTCTTGTATTCGCCGGCCAGTATCAGCAGAGCCCGACCGCGCCAGAAGGCAATGTCTTCAAACCTGATAATATCCCGGTGATTGATACGGCTCCGGCAGGTATGCGAATGGTTCGAGCCTGGGACCTTGCCGGAACAACTGACGGTGATTGGACTGTTGGCTTGAAACTCGGCATACATAGAGAACGGTATTGCATTGTTGACATTGTTCGTATGAGGGGAT
Organism: uncultured delta proteobacterium; assembly: GCA_963718965.1. Lineage (GTDB taxonomy): Bacteria > Desulfobacterota > WTBG01 > CAIYCZ01 > CAIRTM01 > CAIWCT01. The sequence continues at coordinate 126,392 of CAVRBJ010000010.1, forward strand.
TAGCGGACGAAGTTGATGCGGCGATCCTCAACACAGCCAAACGGGACGGCGTAATGGTTAAGATCCGACTGCCACAAGACCCTGGGCAGGCTGGGAAGGCGCAGGTTGCCCATTATGCAAAACTGCTCAAGGGGTACACGTTTATTGCCAAGCCGATTCAGGGGATAAGGTGACTCGCTCCGGTCCGTTTGCCTCCCAGGTCAACGTCGGGAACGTCGATATGGTAAAGGGCGAATGGAACGACAAGCTTGTGAGCGAGTACAGGGTCTTTAACAACGGAACTTTCGATGATCAGGTTGATGCCGGATCTGATGCGTTCTCGGAGTTGGAGAAACCGACACTATTTAAAAAAAGGGATACAACATGATTTCAATGATGTGCAATGGGACATGCAAAAAAGCATTATAATAATTAAACCAAAGAATAGCCAAGTTGACAGCCGCCGAAAATAGCCGTATGATCGCCGCCGATACACCGTATAGCCTCACTATACGAGCTGCATCTGCGCATTTCGGCTTTTCTGAGCAGGCATTTTACGACATGATCCATAAAGGGAAACTGCACAGGGGCATCCATTATCGAAAGATAGGCACCAGGACCCTCATAATCCGAGACAAATTCATAGAATGGATGGAGCAGGAAGATGGCAGTTTATGCGCGTAACGGATGGCTCTATATTCTTTTCGATGTTACGATCCGAACAGGGTCAAGACGTCTATGCCGAGAGTCGACAGGCCTGCAGGACACTGAAAAAAACCGACAAAATAGTTGATGTCAAGTATAAGGCAATAAAATACGAGCTTTCCCGCGACAAATTTGATTATCTTCATTTCTTTCCGACACGGAGCAAAGCCCAGCTATTTAAAAAACAATCCACCATCCTGTTCTCTGAATGGTTTGAAACATGGCTCGGAGAAAAGAGCCTGCGCCACAATACGGAAAAAGGATGGAACTCTGCATACAACCAACATCTCGGCCCTGCCCTGGGGCATCTCCCACTTTCACAGATAACAGACAGCACCGTGGCCGTATTCAGGAAATACCTTGAGAAAAAAGGCCTTGCCGCAAGCAGCATCAACGACAAGATTATAAAAGTTCTCTGCATGTCTCTTTTTACAGCCTGCCAAAAGGGGATAATCAGCACCTATCCATGTAAGACCCTAAAGCGATTAACCGAGCAACCGGCAGAGATTGACCCGCTTTCCTTTGACGAACTGCGCCATTTTCTTGACTACCTCAAACAGCACAAACTGAAATACTATGATATGTTTCTACTATGGAGTCAGACAGGCCTTCGCCCAGGTGAAATGTACGCATTGAAGTGGTCGAACGTCGATTATTTCAACAGCAAGCTTATGATCCGCGAAACTCGCCACCAGAACGGAACAGAAGGCCCGCCCAAGACCGCTACAAGCAACCGAGATATTGACCTTACCCTGCCTGCATCGAGGCATTGGGGCGTCAGGAAGCCCGCACAGCTCTTGCAGACAGGCATATTTTCCAGACCGAGGCCGGTAAGCCTTGGAGTGAGGCCTTTATGCGTAAGAAGTTTCGGCATTTACTCAGGATCGCCGGTTTAAAGTATCGCGCAGTAAAGAACATGCGGCACACATTTGCCACCTTGAGCATTGCTGCCGGAGAGAATATTACATGGGTATCAAAAATGCTCGGCCATGCCTCGGTCGAGATTACGCTCAAGAGGTATAATCGATTTGTTCCGAATTTGACGCGCCGTGACGGATCGGCTTTTGCAGGGAATGATTGAGGGAGCAACCAAGAATACTTCGGAACCGAATGACACATTGTGTCAAATGGAGCGAAATCTAGCGAGATTCAGCGAGATTCAAGCAAAACCGACCAATAAAAAAACCAGTAAAAACGCAAGGTTTCTTACTGGTTTCCTTCCAAAAATCCAAAATCCCAAAAGCTTCCGAATGGTCCCAACGGGAATCGAACCCGTGTTTTCGGCGTGAGAGGCCGACGTCCTAGGCCGCTAGACGATGGGACCTGTATGTTTGGCTGGGGGACAAGGATTCGAACCTTGATAACCAGATTCAGAGTCTGGCGTACTGCCGTTGTACGATCCCCCAGCAAAGAATACATATTGCTGGAGTATTAAAATAGAATAAAATAACTTTCAATAGACGTCAAGAGCAAATTTGATCGGAGCTAAAAAAAATAATGAATTACACTCTGTTGCAAATGGGTTACGTCGTTTGCCAAAATGATTTTGACATCTTGCGATGTCTTTACCTATAATCAAATAATTTAACCGTTTATGCAGAAGAAAGGTATGTAGAGAGAATGTCATTCCCCAAAGGCGCTCATCAAAATGAATCCAGCACTGATGATTCCAAAAGCAGCATTTCAAGCTTGCTCGACACCGCCGTAGCAGAGGCGCAGAAAGAACAGCAGTTTGAATCTTTTTACCAAAAAACAGCAGAAGCACTTAAGGCTGCAGATGAGAACTGTGTTCCTCTAATAACCCGAAGGATTCTCCGTCTGGCTACAAAGAGAAGGAAATTCTCCTGCAGATTTTAAAGCATTTTAAGGGCGTTGAGCATATCGCCTTTCTTCAAGATTTCCTCAGCCGCGAGGTCATAACCGCGCGCATGGGACGCATTATTCTGGATATTTTCAATAAAAGCGACAGCATCCTCGAATCAGGCATCTCCAGCAGACTGCTTGACCTTGACGCGCTTTCGCAAAAAATCAATCACAGCGTCCAGTCAGGCAGTATCGATGCAGAGCTCATACAGGTTTTCATTTCACGTCCTGCCAGAGAGCAGGAAGGCATCATGGTGGAACTCATCGAAGAAGCCGGCCCCAAATTCTCTCATTTTTCTTGCACAACTTTTTGAGGCCAATCAGGCTGTGGGCCATACCATGCTCAAGCTCGCCGCGTCAGAACCGACTGAGCAATCATATGCGCTGCTTGCTGCTTTATACGAAAAAACCGGCAATAAGGAAATTCTGAAAACAGCCAAAAAAAACGCTCATATTTTAAAGCAGCAGGGTATCGACGTGGCAGCTGCAGAAAAAAAGAAGCCCCATGAAGCTATTTTTAAGACAGCCGACCTGCCTGAACCGCGGGCCTTTGCTACAATGGTTGATGCAGAGGGCTTCAGGCTTATTTTTACGCTCAAGCCCATATCGCAGCATGAAATAAAAATTTTCAATATCATGCTCAGCGAGGATAAAGGCATTGTCGATATTGAAGCAGTTACGTCGCTTCGCCGTGAAACACAAAAACTGATAAAAAATCTTTTTTCCGACAAAAAAATTGAATTCACCGAAATACCTGCCGGTAAAGCCGCTTATCTCGTGCAGGAGGCTGGCACACGTACTGAGCAGCTTAGCGGCAATGTGTCTCCCAACATGGTGCAATGGAAAGCACTGTTCAGCGATGTATTGCCGGCAGACCCATTGCCCCCTATCTACCAGATGTACCCCGCAGCGGATATACAGGCAGATGCCGCTCTGCTTAATCAGTCTGAAAAACTTCTTGAAACAACCGAGATACCGTTCTGGTTTATTGTTACCGACAGCGCGCGCGACATGTGGCAGCGGATCAGACTGGCAGGTGAAAACACCGCCTCTGAAGCTGCTCTGCACGATGAAGCCGTCAGCAATGCACTGTTCAAAGAAACGGCTGATCAGTTTTTTACGAGGGAACGACTTAATAAATTCCGTCGCAGGCTCGAAGAGCTTGCCTATATTTTTCATGTAAAGGGGCATACTGACCTTGCAAAAATTGCTTTTGCCCAGGCCCTCGAACTTGAATCTCAGGGAATCATACCCTCTGAAAACAATTTCTGCTGCGCCATAATCCGTAAAGGCATTGATTATTTCAAAGCATATGACGTCAAAAAAAAGGCCGTCTCTCCATCCTGACAGAAACTCAGCATATTTTACGGTACATGTCTATGGAACCCCAGATACCAAAAGGCTTTAGAGATTTCCTTCCGGAGCGCATGCGCCTGCGAAAGCGGCTCATGGCAAAAATGACCGATATTTTTGAGCGCTTCGGCTTCGAGCCCCTTGACACTCCCTGCCTTGAATATGCCGAAACACTGCTCGGAAAATACGGCGAAGAGGGGGACCGCCTCATTTATAAATTTCAGGACCGCGGCGAGCGCATGGTAGCACTGCGCTATGATTTGACAATACCGCTTTCCCGGGTTGTGGCCATGCATCCAGAAATCATCAAGCCCTTCAAACGCTATCATATAGCGCCTGTCTGGCGCGCTGACAAGCCGCAAAAAGGCCGCTTCCGCGAATTTTATCAGTGCGATATTGACATTATCGGCACCACGAGCATGTATGCCGACGGCGAGCTGCTGGTCATTACCTATACGGTTCTCAAAGAGCTCGGGTTTAAAAATTTTATTATCCGCATCAACAACCGCAAAATCCTCAATGCCTTTGCTGTTAACAACGGTATCGGTGAAGAGCGGCTGCCCGACTTTCTGCGCTCGCTAGACAAGCTTGATAAAGCAGGACTTGATGGTGTTTTTGCGGAACTCACTGAAAAAGGGCTTTTAAGCGACCGGCTCCGCTCAAGCCTCGACCTCCCTGATTTCAGAAGGAGCTGCGGCTGACCATGAGGCATGCCTTGCAGTGCTTGACGGGCTTGTGCAGGGCCATGCCCTCGGGCAAGGAAGGCGTAGAGGAGCTGCGCACTATTCATGAAACACTTAAAGGCCATGATGTCGACCCTGCCTGCTACCGGTTTGACTTTACCCTTGCCCGGGGCCTTGATTATTATACCGGCCCTATTTTTGAAACCATTGTTACCGAGCCGAAAATCGGCAGCATCACCGGCGGCGGCCGCTATGACAATCTTATCGGTCTTTTTTCGAAAGAAACTTCCCTGCTACGGGAACATCCTTCGGCCTTGAGCGGCTGATTACCATCATGGAGGAGCTGGGCTCGGCAGTGGCAAATCAACCGCTCACGCAGGTGCTCATAACCCAGTTTGACCGGCAGCTCATGCCCCGCAATCTTCAAATAGCGCGCATGCTGCGCGACAGCGGCATCAATACGGAGGTGTATTTCAGCCCGGATAAGCTGAAAAAACAGCTCACCTATGCCTCCCACAAGGCCATACCGTTTGTAGCAATACTGGGCCCGGATGAAGACAGTGCCGGCAACATAACGGTTAAAAACATGACCAGCGGCACGCAGGAGACACTGCTTCAAACAGATCTCGCAGACTTTCTGCACGCGCAGATCCCGAAACCATGAACTACGAAGGCCGCATTATCCGTCCCCCCAGCGAAGCAGACAGCCTGACCCTGCAGGTAGCTGTGGGCTGCTCGCATAACCGGTGTACGTTCTGCCCTGCCTTCAAAGACAAAAAATTCCGGATAAAACCGCTTGATGACATCAGGCGCGATATACAGCAGGCTGTTAAGGTGTATGGCGCTCAAACCGTGCGCCGCGTTTTTTTGTGCGATGGCGACCCGCTCATCATACCGCAGGAAAAATTGATCGAGATACTTGAAACCCTCAACGGGGCCTTCCCCCGGCTGCAGCGCATCGGCATATATGGCAATGCAAAAAGTGTTTTGAGAAAATCAACCGATGATCTAGCCGAGCTGAAAAAACGCAGGCTCGGCATCGTCTATCTGGGCCTTGAGTCCGGCGATCCCGTTACCCTTGAGCGCATTCATAAGGGCGCCACCGTAGATCAAATGGTCGAGGCGGCTTTAAAGGTCCGGCATGCAGGCATAAAGCTCAATGTCACCGTGCTTCTGGGTATCGGAGGCACACAGCGCGGCAGCGTCCATGCCGTAGAAACCATGCGTGTGCTCAACCGCATGAAGCCCAATCATGTCGGTGCCCTTACCCTCATGGTCGTGCCGGGCACAGCGCTGTATGATGAGATGAAAAAGGGCGATTTTGTTCTGCCCGACAAGTTTGATCTTGTGCGCGAGCTGCGCGACATGGTTGCTGAGTCCGAGCTTGAGAACTGCCTTTTTTTCTCGAATCACGCATCAAACTACTTTCCTGTCAAGGCCCGCTTGCCCAAAGACAAAGAAACCATTTTGCAACAGCTCGATTTTGTGCTATCGTCCAGAAGCGATAAACATCTGCGCAAAGAGTTCATGCGCGGTCTCTGAGAGACCATAAGCATCTCACAAAAAATCAACGGAAGGGTGGCCGAGCGGTTGAAGGCGGCGGTCTCGAAAACCGTTGTCCCGTGTTAAACGGGACCGAGGGTTCGAATCCCTCCTCTTCCGCCAGATAGCATAATCAGGCATACTCCTGATAAGAAACGCCACCTGTCAAACCGGTGGCTTCTTTTATTGCACACATCGAACATTCACCCCCCATCCCCCACTCTTTTTTTTAAAATTTTAAATATCTCAAACAGTAGTATGCGATGCGGACTTCTGATTGCGCATTAAGAGCCGAACAGGTTAATTTTTTGGCATTCAAGCATAGGCACAGGATATATGGTGCTCTATCGCTAAATAAAATAACAATGGACTTTGTTTCAGTTTGCAGTTATACAATAAATGAATATTTATAGTTATAACACACGCAGTCAATGAAGACAGCTGAGGAGTTTCGCTTCAGCTCTGTAAACATTCTGGAGACAATGCCATGTCAGAGGACTACAGCTTTCCGCCATTTGCAAATGAAATGAACAAAGTGCTCGAAAAATTCGGCGGCCGCCGCATGGAAACCTACGGCGGCGAGGATATAACCCCTCTCTGGAACCTGCAGGGAGGCCACCTCGTCTCAAGCTATAAATACCTGTATGCCGCCCCGAAGCTCGAGAAAATTGTAATAACCGAGTCATGCTTCAGCGATAAGCTCATGTCCTACGCCCTCAACATCCTGCCCGACAACCATCACGCTCTGCCCATTTATGTCTGCTTCTGGGCCGAGAGCGCCAAGGGCAGCTATTTCATACTTGACTTGCACCCCACCGCCGACTGCATCTGCGATATCCCCTATCTGGAGAGCTACCTGGACCCGCTTGAAAGCGCCTACAACCGGGGCATAGAACATTATCATGAAATATCCACCCGCGACCCCAGCTGGTTTCGCGCCATGAAATCCCCCTATTATATCAATGCCGATATTGGCCCCAGCACCAGGCAGTCACAGGAGGTGCTGCTGGGTCTGGCGGTTGAGTATCTCTCGATATTTCACCAGCTCTGGGAAAAGGATGAACCGCGGGATGAGGCCTATATGCGCCGCTTGAACGAGCGCAAGGAGGCCATCCGGCAGAACTTTCGGGAGAAAGATCCGGGCGGTTACATGATGGAGAAAGCCTTGGGCAAGAAAATGGCGGAGCTCAGCATTAAAGCCCTTTTTTAACTATATTTTTTTAAACAGCTCACTTCATATAAGGAGACACCCATGCCAGGATTACGCTACCCCTTTGACACGGAAGCCGCAGCTATCCAGCCGGCGATTCAGATGCTGTTTCAGACCTATTCCGACAATATTCCCTATCCGCACAAGTTCAACGACGCTCTGGTGAAAGCCCACATTACAAATCTTGATTTTGCCGTCAAGCACAACCTCTGGCAGGAGCACGTTGACCATGAGGTTGCCACTCTGAAGCCGATTCTCGAAATGATCGGCGGATGGATCCCGGATAGAGGCCTGGACAGTGCCCTCTACGGCATGTATGAAGGCAACTCCTGCAACTACCAGCTTTTTGAAAAAATCGAGGTTCGGGATTGCGAGCGCCGGTTCCAGTGCCCCTACAAGGAAATGCTGGAAATCACCAACTCGCTGGGCACAATGGACCTCACCTGGGAGGACGTGCACAGCAAGTGGTGCATCCCGCTCTGGAAGGGCTTTGCCGCCAAAATCGGCATAGAGATCGAAGTCATTCCGGGGGAAACCTGCTGCGTCAGGCTAAAAAAATAAGAGGGGTATACAACTTCTGTACTATAAAGATTTATCCTGCAGGCGCAAAAAGGCCTGACTGCTCTATCTGGCAGTCAGGCCTTTTTGTAAATCGTCCGCACTCCGTGCCAAAATTTTCACTGCAATTTCATTGACACCTCTCTCAAAAAATCCTAAAAAAGCAGAATTTTAAGCTGCTGTTAATTTGCTCATTGCGAGGATCATGCAATCAAGGAAGAACCCTCCCCTGTTCATCTGATTATCTCCTCTGGTTGTAAATTCTGCAGGCGGGCGGGCTGGATAAACATTCTACAAATACATATCAAGTATACGGCGGCTGTGGGCGCTCATCTTTTGCCAGTCGGGGATAAGATACCTGATGCCGTTCACATCCTTCAACAGAATCCGGTTACCGGAAAGCCGGTAAATATCCTCTGTATCAACGGTGAAGTCTGTCTCGCCCCGGTCGGTCTTTACAAACAGCCGGACATGATCTCCAAACGGCACAGACCGATTAATGCGCGTGATCATGGGGGTAAACATGGTGCGGTTCAGCTCCTCCTGGATTATGGGTCGCAGAGGAGCGGGCACGACTCCCATGCTCTCGATGCAGAACAGTTCTTTGGCCTGCCTGTCGCAGATGGACAGCCACCCGTCGGGATCCGTAATGGGGAACATGCGCACCGGCAGCACGTCTGTGTACTGGGTGCCCTCATTGTCGGTGAGAACCAGCATGCCCTGTTCATTGCGAAAACCTGCGATAATGGTTTTAGGTGAGCTACGCATACTGCTCTTCCTCGTCAAGCACGGTTTTTTCATCTTCGCCCTTGAGCTGATGCACGGCTGAGAGATACATCTCGGCATTGGTCCGGTGGAACAGGGCATAGGTCAGGCTTGTGTTAAGAAGCTCTGTATGCCCGCCGACACCTGTTATTGTGCCTTCCTCAAGCACCACAATCCGGTTGGCATGCTTCAAAGTGCTGAGACGGTGGGCAATAGCAAGCGTTGTACGGCCTTCGATTAAATTCTCAAGGGCCTGCTGAATCTCCTTTTCCGTTTCTACGTCAACCGACGAGGTGGCCTCATCAAGTATCAGAATTGAAGGATTAATGAGAATAGCCCGTGCTATGCTGATGCGCTGCCTCTCGCCGCCTGACAGAAGCTGACCGCGCTCACCGACCAGCGTATCATAGCCGTCGGGCAGGCGTATTATAAAATCATGGGCGCATGCTGCGCGGGCAGCCTCGACTATTTCGATCCGAGAGGCATCAGGCCTTCCATAGGCAATGTTCTCAGCGATGGTGCCATAAAAAAGAAACGGGTCCTGAAGGACTATGCCGATATTTTTGCGATACCCTGCTATTGACATTTCGCGGATATCGGTATCATCCACGAAGACCGCGCCCTCGCACACGTCATAAAAACGGCACACCAGGTTGACAAGTGTGGTCTTCCCGGAGCCGCTTGGCCCCACAAAGCCGATCATCTCGCCGGGCATGATGGTCAGGCTGACATTTTTCAAAATATCCCGCACACCATAGGAAAAACCGACATCTTTAAATTCAATTTTCCCCCGCAGCTTGCCCGGCATAAACGGGTGTGCAGCCTCGACGATACGGGGCTCGATGTCGATCACGTCAAAAATACGCTTGGCGCTTGCCGCGGTGCGCTGAAAGGCAGACACCATGCGGATCATTGATTCCAGGCGTGCGTAAAACCTGCTGATATAGGCAACGAAGGCCGTCAGCACGCCGACGGTGATCTGATTTTTAAATATCATCCACACGGCAAAGCCCCAGATGATCAGTACCCCCAGATCAGTCAGGAGCGTAACCATGGGGCCGAAAAAAGACCAAACCCTGTTGACGCGGTCATTGGCCCGCAGAACAAGCCTGTTTGCGTCCTTGAACCTGTCTGTTTCGCGCTGCTCCTGCGCAAATGCCTTGACCACCCTGACGCCGGGTATGGCATCGGCAAGCACGCTGGTCATGTCAGCCCAGGCGCGGCTTCCTTTGGAAAATCCGCGGCGCAGGGTTTTGCGCACCCGGTGGGTAAGCCACATAATAAATGGAAAAGGACAGAGGGTGACAATGGCAAGCAGGGGGTTAATATACAAAAGGATGCCTGCAGTCATGGTGATCATGAGTATGTCGCCGGCAAAATCAAGCACGTAAACTGACAGAAAAAAACAAATGCGGTCAGTATCCGTGCTGACCCGGGAAATCAGATCGCCGGTGCGCTTTTCGCTGAAGAAATCAAGCGAGAGCCGGTGAAGATGGGTATAAATGGTATTGCGCAGTTGCGCGCTGACCCGTTCGCTCACCCGTGCCAGTACAAAAGTCCGCGCCCAGCCAAGCAGCCATGCCAGTAAAGCCGAGCCGCCGAGACCGGCAAGGCACCAGATAACGCGCGAATCATCTACAGGCTTGCCGTTTTGAAAGGGTATCAGCACTTTGTCCATAAGGGGCATGGTTATATAGGGCGGGATAAGGCCTGCTCCTGTGCATGCAACGCTGAGCAGAAAACTCAGCAGGAATAGGCCTGACCAGGGCCGGGCAAAGCTGACTATCCGGCCCAGATAGCGCAGCGTTGTTTCGGAGGTGATGTGCGGCTGGCCCGTCGGCTGCGGTGTCGGAGCAGGGCTCCTGCAAGAACGGCAGCAGGCTTACGATCTGCCCCTGCGGCAGGCTGGTCAGCCGCCAGCGAATTTAATGATTTAACAAAGGCGCAGGCATCGGCATGTTTGCCGATGGTATAGTGCCAGCGTGCAAGCAGGCGCTGTCTGTTTCGCAGCTCAATCTCCCCCACGCCGGTATAGGCCTGGGCCGTTGCGGTGAGCTCAGGGGAAAGATCCCACACCTCATCCGAAGCGACTGGGGGCTGAACAGCGCTCTGCGCAGCCTTCCCGTTGGAGGTGTCAGCAGGCAGCTCTTTGTGAAGCAGCCGCCTGCGGGTAAGAATAAGGGCGAACTGACGGTAACAGAGTGTAGCGTCAAGGTCATGTTCGAAACATGCCTGCGAAGCTTCACCGCCGGCATATGCTGTAGGGCCATGTTCAAGCACGGAGCCACTCATGTCGTAAAAGTTTCCATCAGCCGGGCGAAAGAACATCAGGCATGTGCCGCTGTTGCCGGCAAAGGTATTTCAAAAGGAAAGTACTTGCGCATATAATCGACTGTTTCATCAACTTCATCGGCCTGGATGAGCAGCAGGCTCCCGGAGGGAAGATTGCTCATGGCGGCATCGATGGCATTGAGGGAGCCGAATATTTCACTGATCTCCTTGGCCCGGACTGATCCCGCAAGGCCCTGCCTGAACAGCCGTATTATATCACCTTTCTGCCGACCCCGCAGGTAATGGTCTTCATACAGGATAACAGAGTCAAACGCCCCTCCCAGCAGCTTTCCCTGCAGGATAATATCGCAGTCCCTGCGGTCTCCGGCGGTTGAATAGATGGCCACACGCCGCTTGTGGTCATAATTGTCAAGGGCTGCAATGATTGCTTCAAGGGATGAGGGATTATGGCCGTAATCGACGATAATGGTTGATCCATTTCTGCTTACGACATTGAACCTGCCGGGAAGATTGATGAAATTGGCAATAAATGTCTCGGCCCCTGTCAGTATCTTTTCAAACGGCAGCCCGAGGGCCCAGGCAGCGCCGATTGACGCCAGCACGTTTTCAACCTGAAACAGTATCGTTCCCCGGTGTGTCAGCGGGATCTTGTCAAGCAGGGCAAAGTGAACCTCCTGTGCTCCATCGGCAAGAATGATCATATGATCGCGAACAAAAAGCGCCCTGCCGCCTTTGGCGCAGTGGTCTTTGACAACCGGGTTGTCGCCGCTTAATGAAAAGAAGCAGACTGTTCCCCGGCAATGCTCTGCCATTTCCGCCACAAGAGGATCCTGCGCATTGAGAACGGCAGTGCCGTGCTTTGCAACAGCTTCAACAACAGTGCGCTTCACCACTGCCAGCTTATCAAGGGTATTGATATCATGCTGATCCAGATGATCGCCGCCTTCGATATTGGTGACAACGGCGACATCGCACTTGTCAAAACCAAGGCCCTCCCGGATAATGCCGCCCCGGGCGGTTTCCAGCACAGCGGCATCGACAAAGGGGTTAAGCAGAAGGCTTTTTGCGCTCTGGGGGCCGCTGCAATCGCCTTTTTCAATACGCCTGCCATCAACATAGATGCCGTCGCTGCAAACCATGCCGGCCTGAAAGCCCGAGCTTTTCAAAATATGGGCTATGAATCGAGTCGTTGTGGTTTTGCCATTGACTCCGGTTACGGCCACAAGCGGTATGCGGCCCGTTTCGCCTTCAGGAAAAAGCAAATCGACTATCGCCTGTCCTACGGGCTGACTTTTTCCTTCAGAGGGAGCTATGTGCATCCTCAGCCCGGGAGCCGCGTTCACTTCAATGACTTTCCCCCCCTGCTCGTCAAGAGGGATGCTTATATCCTCAGCAACAATATCAACACCCGCAATATCCAGCCCCACACATTTGGCGGCGCCAACTGCAAAGGATGCATTCAGCGGGTGGACGGTATCGGTAACATCAATGGCTGTTCCGCCGGTGCTCAGATTCGCGTTTCGCCGGATCAGCACGCAGGCCCCTTCAGGCGGCACGGAATCGGGCGTAAGCCCCTGGGCTTTGAGAACGGCAAGGGAGACCATATCAAGAGGTATTTTGCTGAGGGTCAGGGCGTGGTGGTCACCCCGGCGGGGATTGGTGTTTTCTCGGGCCACGAGTTCAGCAACCGTATGAACGCCGTCGCCGGTAACCTGGGCTGGTACGCGGCATGCGGCAGCCACAAGATGGCTGCCCACAACAAGGAAGCGGAAGTCCTTACCCCGAACATTTTCCTCAACCAGCACGTCACTGCTTTCTTTCGAAGCTGCCTCATAGGCAGCTTTAACCTGCTCTTCCGTGCTTAAATTTACGGCAACGCCCCTGCCCTGATTGCCGTCAGCAGGCTTGACTGTCACCGGAAAACCTATGTCCTGCGCCTCTGTCCAGGCATCCTCAGGGCTGTGAACGATACTGCCGTAGGGTACCGGCACACCGGCTGACTTGAGTATCATTTTTGTCAGCTCTTTATCCTGGGCTATTTCTTCTGCTATGGCTCCGGTGCGGTCTGTTTCTGCAGCCATGATGCGGCGCTGCTTCGCGCCGAAGCCAAACTGAACAAGGCTTGCGTCATTGAGGCGCCTGACAGGAATGCCCCGCTTGCGAGCGGCATCAACAATTGACCTGGTGCTGGGGCCAAGACAGACATCGCCGGCAAGTTCTTTCAGACGGGCAATGTGGCCTGCACTATCAAACTGCGTATCATGCACAGCAGCCTGGCAAAAATCCCAGGCAACGGCAAGGCTCTCACGGGCAAGGCTCTCATTTTCATACTCTATGGCAACCTTATAGACACCCGCCTCATCAGTTTCGCGTGCTTTTCCGTATCCGACATCTGTTCCCGCAAGCGTCTGCAGCTCAAGGGTGACGTGCTCAAGCACATGACCGAGATAGGTTCCCTCCTCAAGTCGCTGAAAAAAACCGCCGCGCACACCGCGGCCGCAGCGGTGCTCGATAAGCGAGGGGAGTCCGTCTCTGACTCTTTGATTAAATCCGGGAATCATATTGGATGTGCTGTCCTTGAATTCCTCAAGATCAACAAGCACTTCAAGCACAGTAAAATTAGCCCATATATTAGGACCTCGCAACGCACGAACGGAACGAATCTTCATTCTCTTTCTCCAGATGAAGGCACTAAATGTGATTATAATGATCTACCCGCTGGTATATCCAGAGGCTGTCTGCACAAAAGTTTTATATTTTAGTCCTATTTTGGAGTTTGACAAGAATATTTTTTAAGATTATGAAAATATAATTATGGATAAATTCGTACAATGGCAAGAATAAGGGCAGCCAGCGAACAGCCCTAAAAATCAAAAGGAATATTAAAAGGCTGGAACACACCTGGCACATGCCTTCTTAAAAGGCCGCAATCCTGCCTGCCCTGTTTCAGACGGTGTTTCGGGAAGGAAAAAGCTACAGGTTTTCGTCGCGTCGCAGGGCAGATGACAATCCTTCATCTCAGCAGGTGCACTATGAAAAACAAAACTACGGATAATCTTCTTGTGGCCTTTGCCGTCAACGCTGCGGCAAACAGGCGTTATCTGGCCTATGGCAGGAAAGCACAGGACGAAGGTTTTGCAGGAGCGGCTCGCCTCTTCCGGGCAGTTGCACGATCCGAGACTATCCAGGCTTCCAATCATTTAAAAACCGCAGGAGACATACAGACAACCTCTGAAAACATTCGTCATGCCCTTGCCCATGAGCGCGGCTGCAGCCTTTCACACTCCATCAGCTATATCAGCCAGGCAGAAGCAGATCATGCTGAACCTGCGCGCATTGTATTTTCCTGGTCAGAGCGCGCGGAGCAGTCCCATATCCGGTTTTATGAAGAGGCTTTGGAAGCCCTTGAGCAGGGCCGCGACTGCGGCTTCGGCGAACTGCATATCTGCTCTGCCTGCGGCTTTCTCGTTGAAGGAGATCCGCCCGATCGGTGCCCGAACTGCGGCGTCGGCAAAAGGCTTATCCCAGCTATAGACTAAAAAAGGTATGGGGGCTCGCGGGTATTGGAAAAACAGTTTTTTTGTTGGGTTAAGCCCGAAAAAAACCGTTGGGTTTCGTACCTCAAACCAACCTGCGCAAAAACAAATGCTTATATAAGAAGTGCCGGCATAAGGGCGAACCCAACAAATCCATGGTTTGAGGTTTTCGTTCAGCCACTACTTTGCTCTAGGTAAAGCAGTATTTACGTTGAGGAAGGACGCACGGAACCTGCAGAGTGCGTTGTATTGGCGGACGTATGCGCACGGCATATTTTGCCGCGCAACACTTGAAAATTCTCAATAATCAACACTGTCGGACTTGCCCGTATCCATCATGCTGTCAAAACGCTTTTTCCCGCGCTTGGCAGCTGTTTTGGCAAGCTGTTTAATCTGGCTGCGCGTCTGATCATCGACCTTGCCTCCCATGCTCTGAAGCAGTTTTCCTTCAACATTTGCTGACAACCCTTCTTCCGCAGGTCCGGACATGTACCGCACACGCGAAACGAGCTTGCGCGCATCCGTACCCTTGCATTTCGGGCACTCGGGCTCGGCCTTTTGGCTGATGCTCATGAGAACAAGCTCGAATTTTTTTTTGCATTTATTGCACTCATATTCATAGATCGGCATGATTCATCTCCCGAAAAAAAACTAAAACTCCTCTAACAGTATACCCCGGCACAGGGGATTGCACAAGCGGCGTTTCTCATAAAGACTGCTAAAAAAGCGTAAAAAAGTTACAGGTTTACAGGCTGGTGAAAATAAGGGCGTATTTCAACAGCCTGCCAAAACAAAAGAGGACGGATAAGACATCCGCCCTCTGTGCATATCCAGCCATACCTGCACAAGCTATACGCGCTTGCGCTTTATGGTTTTTTCCGCGCAGGCAACAATGTCTGCAACCTGCGGCACCACGAAATCCTCCATCACCGGGCTGAACGGCATGGGCACATCTTTTGCGCCGATGCGCGCAACAGGAGCTGCAAGGCAGTCGAAAAGCTCTTCGCCGATGCGGGCTGCTATTTCGCCGCCGAAGCCGCCTGTCAGGCAGGCTTCATGGACGATCATGGCGCAGCGGGTCTTGTTCACCGACTGTGCAATACAGTTGAAATCAAGGGGCTTGAGCGTGCGCAAATCGATAACTTCAGCGTCGATGCCCTTTTCGGCAAGCGCTTGAGCAGCTTCAAGGCACCGGTAGGTCATGCGGGAATAGGTGATCATAGTTATGTCTGAGCCCGGGCGCTTCACGTCTGCAACGCCCAAAGGTATGTAGTAAGGCTCCTGTGGAACCGGGCCCCTTTGCGCAAACAGGCTCTTGTGCTGAAAAAAGATGACCGGGTCATCGTCGCGAATGGCCGACTTCAGAAGGCCCTTCACATCGGCAGGCTCGGAAGGCACCACAACTTTCAGGCCCGGCGTATGCACAAACCAGCTCTCCAGACACTGCGAATGCTGGGCAGCGGCACGAATGCCTGAGCCATCGGGAGCCCAGAGCACCAGAGGAAGCTTTGCCTGGCCGCCGAACATATACCTGATCTTTGCCATCTGGTTGACGATTTCATCCATGGCGGTGGTGACAAAATCGGCAAAATGCATATCGATAATAGGCCTCATGCCGGTCAGCGCAGCGCCGATGCCGCCGCCGACAATGGCTGTCTCTGAAATCGGCGTATCGATAATACGGTCGGGGAACAGTTTGGGCAAACCGGTGAACTGGCCGAATATGCCGCCGTGGGCAACAAGGTCCTCACCAAGTATAAATACGGTTTCATCCTGCTCCATCTCTTCGGCAATAGCCTCGGCGATGGCTTTGGAACAGGTTATATGGCGTGATTTCAAAAAAAACTCCTTATGAATTGACAAACAAATCCTGCAACGCATCTTCGGGCCGTGGCAGCGGCGACTCCATGCCGTAGCGTATAGCCTCGTCGATACGGGTATTCACGCCTTCCCATATGGCATCAATATCTTCGCGGGTCAACGTATCCTCAATGAGCAGCAGCTTTTCGAACCGGTCGATAGGGTCGCGGTGAAGCTTATGGGCGTGAATTTCCTCTGCAGTGCGGTATTTCTGCTTATCGCCCTCGAAATGACCCCGATAGCGATAGGTGGATGTTTCAACAAGCGATGGCCCGTTGCCGCTGCGTGCGTGATCGACAGCCTCCTGAACGGCCCCGAGCACATCAAGCACATTGCTGCCGTCGACAAAATGGCCGGGCATGCCGTATGCGCAGGCGCGTGCCGCGATTGACGGGCCGGAAACCATTTTATCGGCCCGCGATGTTGAAGCATAATTATTGTTTTCACAGACAAAAACAATCGGCAGCTTGAAAACGGCTGCCATATTGGCGGCCTCATGAAATGTGCCCCGGTTGGATGCTCCGTCGCCAAAAAACACCATGCCTACCTGGTCGGTCTTGCGCAGCTTAATCGAGAGGCCTGCCCCGACCATAATAGGAAAGCCGCCCCCCACAACACCGTTGGCGCCAAGTATGCCCAGGGAAAAATCAGCAATATGCATGGAGCCGCCCTTGCCCTTGCAGTAGCCCGTTGCTTTTCCGAACAGCTCTGCATACATGTATTTCGGATCAGCGCCTTTTGCAAGTATATGGGCATGCCCCCGATGGGTTGAAATAATATAATCATCAGGCCGCAGGGCCGAACAGCTGCCCACGGTCGATGCTTCCTGACCGATGGACAGATGAATAAAACCGGGAATGAGCTTCTGCTGGAAAAGATCGCCTGCTTTTTCTTCAAAAACCCTGATGAGCACCATCCTCTTCAGTATGGCCTTTTTCTGCCGGGCGTTTATATGAAGCGCGGGCCGGGTGTGGGCATGCATATGACCGGAGTGCCGGTACGTCGACAGGTCGGTTAAAGAAGCAGCCTGCTGGGCAAGCAAAGTTTTAGTGTGCATCCTTCCTCCGGATGTTGAATTACCCTGTTTTGTTGGGAATTTTTGAGCCTGTGGGCTTAAAAATCGAAGTTTAAAACTATAAAGCAAGCTTAAGTTCGTGTCAATAAATAAGTTAAATTAGTGTGTTATTCGAATTGGCTCAAATCAAATGTAACCCGGAGGGATATCGGGAACGAGTAAAAAAGGTATCGTTGCGTCATACTACAGGTAACCAAAAGGAGGCCATGTATTATGACCTTACGATCCAGAAAAGAATGCCTCCATACCACCAGATAACGCTATCAGGAAGCTGATCTTTTCACTATGTAGTTGAGGTAGGTTGCTGAGTAAAACTCTACATTACGGCTCTCGAACTGAACCAATAAAAACCTGACACATTCCACATTACCAAACCTAACATGCATAAAATCGAGTGTCATACGGCGGTCAAAACGCTGACACGTAGTGTTGACTTTTTAGAAAAAAGGCCTGACCACTATATCTAGTAGTCAGGCCTTCCCAATGAGTAAGTCTTAATTTTACTTCTTCCCCGCTATAGGCGCAATCGCCCAAGCAACCGTCGGCAAAGGCCTGTAAAGCTATGCTACGCTCTATGGCGCCATTTATGCTGTCGGCATTGTTGTAGTAGATTTGGATTATCCTGCGGCCCACAGCACTTTTGGCAAGAGTGTTGTCGCAAAAAAGCGAAGATTTTCAAGATTAGGGTTGTCCACGCCCAATATGTTTTCTGAAGGGCAGTTTTTGTTTATAAAAAATACCTTGGTTGGATATCCGTACCACGGATTTGTAAAACCGGTAGCGCCGGGATTATAATAAACCGTAAAGCCCTCCGCGCATAAAGCAAAAACATAATTCCCCATCGACGGCGCATTTCCGTAAAAACAAGCAGCCTGCAAATTGGTGCAATTATAAAGCGCAAAATCCCCAATGCTCGTTAAACTGGAAGGAATAATCACTCTTGTCAAGCCTGTGCAACCTTCAAACGCTTCCTGCCCAATGCTCGTAACGCTGTTGGAATGGTCACGCTGGTCAAACCGCTGCAGTCCTCAAACACACCAGCACTAATACTCGTAACGCTGTTCGGTATGGTCACGCTGGTCAAGCCGCTGCAGTCGACAAATGCAGCAACACCAATACTCGTAACACTGCTCGGAATGGTTAAGCTGGTCAACCGGCGCACCCAGCAAACGCTCCTACATATTTAATACTTCTATCCGGTTGCTGGACACTCCTACCCGTAATACCAACTACCGACCGCGATATATGGTTGATGGGATTACAACTGCTCCGCCGGAACCTACATATTCGGTGATGGTGACAGTGCCGCCTGATGCCGTAAACTTAAAATCAGAAATCCTGTTAGTATCAGTAGGATATCCATTCCACGGATTTGAAAACCCTTTTGCTCCAGGAAGATAATAAACAGTAAACCCGCTTGCGCAGTTACTGAAAACATGAATTCCCATCGTTGGAGCATTCCCGTCAAACCATGCACTGGTCAAATCGGTGCATCCTAAAAACGCTCCCATCCCAATATTCGTAACATTTCTGGGGATGCAAATAATTTTCAAACCGGGGAACCCAGCAAATCCAAGACTACCAATGCTTACAACCGGCATCATCTATGGTATTGGGGATTACAACGGTTTCGCCGGAACCAGTATAGCCGGTGATTGTAACAGTGCCGCCTGACACCAAATACGATAAGGGGAACACCTCAGTAGGACAGCCATACCACGGATTAGTAAAACCTGTAGCTCCGGCAAAATAATAAATAATAAAAACAATTGCGCAGTCATCAAAACCCCTAAAGCCCATCGTTGGCGCATTTCCAAAAAAATAAGCGCTTCTCAAACCGGTGCAGCCAGCAAACGCATAATCCCCAATGCTCGTAACGTTGGCAGGATGGTGATGCTGGTCAAACCGCTGCAGTCCTCAAACACACCAGCACTAATACTCGTAACGCTGTTCGGTATGGTCACGCTGGTAAAGCCTGCTGCAGCCAGAAAACGTATAATCCTCAATACTCATAACGCTATTAGGAATAGGTATGCTGGATAAACCCTTGCAGTAAGAAAACGCAAAAGCCCCAATGCTTGTTACGCTGTCGGAATGGTCACGCTGGTCAAACCGGTGCAGCCCTCAAACACACGAGCATAATACTCGTAACGCTGTTCGGTATGGTCACGCTGGTCAAGCCGCTGCAGTCGACAAATGCAGCAACACCAATACTCGTAACACTGCTCGGAATGGTTACGCTGGTCAAGCCTTTACAATTATAAAACGCATAACCCAATGCTCGTAACGCTGTTTGGAATCGTCACGCTGGTCAAACCGGTGCAGCCGGAAAACACAGAATTACTAATACTCGTAACACTGTTCGGAATGGTTACGCTGGTCAATCCGGTGCAACCATAAAACGCATAAACCCCAATGCTCATAACGCTATTGGGAATAGTTATGTCAGTAATTCTTGTATGGCTCTCAAAAGCATAAATGCCAATGCCAACTACCGGCTTACTATCTATGGTATTCTGGGATTCCAACTGTTGCCTGCAGAACCTGTATACCCAGTGATTGTAACATTATCGCTGCCTGATACCGTATACGTAAAATTTCCCCATTGCAGCGCAAGGGCAGACGACGATAGAAACATGAAACTGATTAAGGACAAGAATGAATATTGGTTTTCTGAAGTGCGTAGTTCCGCCCCCTTGGAAACTGTTAAAATCCACTTAATAACAGCTATAAACCATTGAGCTTTTAAGTCAATGATAAACTCTTTGCCGGAAAGGTGACGGCCATACCTTGTGTGCTCGGTTTGTATGTTGAAAATTCCACACTACGGCTCTCATGCTGGACAAAACAAAATCTCGGAAATTCGAGATTACCAAACGCAACATGCAGGATTCAAAAGGGTAGTCGGGATCGGTGTAGTCATATGTTCAGGTTCTCGAAATAGTGTTCCCGTTGCACAAAAAAAAAGACGGATGCCCGGTTGGGGTATCCGCCGCTGCATTTTTTATTCTGAAATTTTTACTTTACTGTTTTCATCGGCTCGAGCTGTTTCATGGCCATGCCGACAAAAGGCTTGGGAGTAACAGCCTGCACACACTCGATAACGATAGCTTCCGACACTATGCCGTCGCCGGCTTTGGCCACGATGGCCTCCATGAGTTTTTTCTCAGTCATGGCCCTGAAGGGTTTGGGTGATGCTTCGATCATTTTGTCGAACATTGCCTTATGTTTTCCTGCCACGTTAATTCTGCCATGGTATCCCTTTCTGTGAAAAGTTTTTCGTGCGTTTCAGCCAGTGTTGCTACAAAAAACTGACTGATAGGAACTTGCTTTGAGATGGGCAAATATAGAATGGGGGCGATTGTGTGTCAAGGTTAATGTCGGCGCAAGATGTGGGACGGTATTTTGTGGGCGTTAATCCTGACTTTGAATACTATATCGCAACATCTAGTGGCAGGGCTTGTCATGCCTAAAACTCCACACTACGGCTCTCATGTTGGATAAATAATAATCACGAAAATTACATATTACCAAAAGTATCTTTGGAGAAATGGAGTCTGGTGTTGCGGTCAATACGTTGACTTTAAAGGACTTTTAAGAAAAAAAACCTACCGTTCCAAGCTCCGCTTTATTGACGGCAGCATCTTGTTATAATGCATTTGGTGGTTTGTTTCAGATATGGGCTGTTGTAATTCATTTTTTCGGCCATCGGGGAGCAATAAGATGTAACTGAACGAAGTACAGGTGAAAGCAGGAGACG
>CAVRBJ010000011.1:0-7999 GCA_963718965.1 uncultured delta proteobacterium
CGTATGTATCAAATAGCAGGAAATTTTCTCCTTGTGCTGCCGGGCAGCCTTTATTATCGGAGCGGCCTTCATAAAATTGGGGCGCGCTCCAACAATTAGATGTACATTCATGCCCCCTCCTTTCTTTTGACACCTTACCCGCCTGCTGCTGAGTTGATTTCCAATAGTCGGCAACTTCTTTCGCTGAAGCAAGCCAGTATTGACCTTCATATCTCTCTTTTATGTAGCGCAGGAATTTTTCGTAAAATAGAGACGGGTATTTTCCCGAACCATTGCCTTTGTCATTAAAAACCATATAATCCGGATGGGTAAGCGTATGGGCCATCCCTCCGTTATCTACGATCCAGTCGAGCTTGCGCGTCCAGATATCGATAGTCTTCTCCCGCATTATCTCGTACAGCAAATAATCCTGTGGCAAAGTATAGGGGAGCTCAACATAGGAGTGCCCTGTTGCGTGATCTGTAACGGTGAACGGAAAAATCGTAGCCGCGCCACCGCCCTGAGGCTCAAAGGGGTCTGTGTCATAGGTTGAGGCGTCATAGAGGATATTCAGCCGGTGTTGCCATTCAAGGTTGTGATGCATGCAGGGTGCGCGGAACCCGGCTGCTTTCCACTTCTCAATAAAATGATTGATTCGAACGGCACTGTTGTTAAAAGCATTTTTAGACTGATAGAGCTTGCCGTCATGCTTCAATCCGTGTACGCCGATTTCAAAACCATTGCGCCGGAGCATATCATGATGCTTGTCCGGATGCTCATACTCTTCGGGAACGAAGAAAAAAGTTGCTGTAAAACCTAAAGACCGGTCAAGCTCCATCAGCAGAGGGACTTTTTCATTCCCAGCCCCGGTGTCCACATCATGGGTGAGCACAAGAGCAAAACGCTTGCCTCCGGGCCACCCAGGCCACTGCACCGGCCTGGCTGCCGCAGGCTCAAAAATCGGCCAGACGCCGGCATACTTTTTCTGCTGTATGCTAACAAGGGTCCGGCGCAGAAAAAGGCGCAACCAATCAGGCATTAAAGGCTTTACAACATAATACAATATCCGCGACAGGGTTAGCGAATCGCTGTCACTCATCTCAGGGCAAGTCTTTTCCCGCAGACCTCTATTCATCCCAAAGGGCTCCCAAAATGCTGTACGAAAACGAGTTCATTAAAGCAGCGCATGAAAATTCTTTCTTCTAAAGCAGGAATAACAACTCATCCAAAAGTAACTTTTTCTCAAAACAAAAAATACAGTTTCTGCTTTAGATTCATTTTATCTGCTTATCCCCTTTGATTAGATAAAACACTTACAAGTATTTTTAATGCAGTCGAAAGCAAAAAAAGGGATCTTTAGCAGTATATTTAACCCCGTTTTAGTTGTCAATAAAAAATAATATATTTAAGTTATACTTATAGGATTTTATTATTTTAGAAGCACTGTCAGGGTCTTCTCTTATATTGCAATAATCCCAATAAAGCAGTTGCATTAAAACGCTTCTCAAGCAGGAGATAAAGATATATACTTACAAATGAATACACGTACTGTGCCAACAAAAATGCTGATCCTTTAATCAGTTGGCAGCAAAATTGAAAACCGTTAACAACTTCTTTACAATACTAAAAAAACTTATTTTTCTTCAATGAAGCTCATCGGCCACCTTATTTTTTTATACATAAAATATAAATAGAAGCGCCAATCTATGCATATCAGCCTTCATTTTTACCAATAATGTGTTCAAAATGAACTTTTTATGAAAAATATTTAACCATAATGAGCACATAGTGCTTCTTGGGAACAACAAAAACGTGTAATCACAGGGAAATCTTAGACATACTCTGAATTCTCCGCTGTCAAACCGGATTTCAAGCAGCCAAGGTGGGCACCAACGCCTCCAGACACAAAGCCTTAAAGTAGCGATCAGCAACAGGCTTGCCGCATTGCTTTATACTGGTTCAACATCAATGGCGTCGATACGAACCGAGGCGCCCTGCTGCAGGATGTCGATTGCCAGCACCAGCATATGTTGACCGCGCTTTTCAGTAAGTATTCCTTCAACACCCGCAAGTGGACCCCACTTGATCCGCACCCTTTGACCCTGCTCTAAATAGTGATAAGGCTCCAGTTGCTTGCCATAACCCACAATTTTTTTCAGCGCCTCAATCTGGGAATCGGGCACGGGGGATGGGGGGCCTTGCCGCAAACTCAAAAATTTAACCACTCCCGGCAGTTTCAAAACCGTCAGGAAAACATCCTTGCAGTTTTCTATATGCACGAACAGATAGCCGGGGAACAGAGGGAAGGTGACCGGTTTTTTACGGTCTGACCAGCGCTGTAACCGTACAACAGCGGGAAGATAATTCTCTATAGTATACTGCGTGAGCAACTTCTGCACACTGAAGTCGTGGCGCGAGCGGACATACACGGCATACCAGTATCTTTCCGTTGATCCATGTGTGCTGGCGATCTGAGATAAGGCGTTTGCGGCCAAAATGGACTCCAGCGAAGGTGCAGGTTATTAATGTAAGTTTCCAGACTCCGACGAAGCAAAATTCATAGTTTTTTAGCATCCAATGACAATGCGGCTGCGCTTGCCCAGGACAAGTCGAAACAGGGCCACGAGGGCCACTGAGAGGCCTGTAACAAGGGGGACAAGCACCAGGAAAGCCCAGAAACTGCCATTAATATGGGTTATGCCGGCAAAGGGCAGGAGGATATGGTCAAAGAAGCGTATAATGTATTTGTGCAGAAAAAAGATTCCAAAGCTGGTGTCTGCCAGATACGAAAATTTATTCTCGGCAAACATTGTCGTATCGATAGAGAAGCTCAACAAGAAGAAATGAAACCAGGAGCTTCAGCGGAAGATTCAAATCAAGCATTCCTGCTTCCATTGAAAACGGAGCGATGGAAAAAACGGCTCCGCCGCGTCCGAGCACAAACACCTCGATGACAACCAGCGCAGCGGCAATGCCCCAAAGAGGTATGCGCCATTGCGCTATGCGGGCTATGATGCTTTCGCGGTAGCGGCTGCACCACATGCCGGCAAGGTATGCGGGTGCAAAATAAGCAAAAGCATGCCAGATATGGGTAAGGTCCAGCGGCCTGTGGCAGAACATGGCGCTGACTGTAAGGGGCAGAATAATCCAGTAGAGCCGGGGCCGACGATCGACAGCCAAAAGCAGCGGGGCCAGCACCTGCAAAATGAAAATCACCGGGATAAACCAGAAGGGAATCGGCAACTGGGCCGCGGAAAGGTAGGCCCAGGCGATATGCAGAATAGGATTGTCAAACCGGCGGGGATAGTCCGGGGCGAAAATGCCTGCATGCCCGAGGTACTCATACACAATAGCAGGTATGGATATTATGATATAGGGCAATATAACGTTGCGAAGCTTGCCCGTAATATATGTGCTGTAGCGGAAGCGCCCCGATAGATGCTGAAAAAGCAACCCCGCGATAAAAAGAAAAAGGACTGTTCCGTTTTGAAATATGGAATAGCTCAAATGTTCGGTGAGGGGCTGATCTTTGTTCCATGTCAGCAAATCAGTCACATGCGTTGCCACGACTGCCAGAATCGCTACACCACGAAAGCTATGAATATATGATAGAAAACCACCCTTGGGTAATGCGCCGCGGCCGGACTGTTGTTCCGCTGCCACGCTATCTGTGCCGGATGAGGCTCGGGAATATGCTGGACTCATTTTTTATTTCAGCGCTGATTTTTTTATAAGAAACCGGGTTCGAATGAAGTCAGCATAGGGAGAAAGATATTGCCTGTCAATAAAAAACGTTCTCACAAGCAGGCTTGCCTCATTGCGCAGACAGTAGCTATGAACATTACCCGCGATGAGGACGTACCGGTTTTTGATTGATTTTTAAAGAAACCCCAAATAATATCCTCCCGTGGGGAAGCCACGGCAGGGTTTGATGCGAATTTTTTTTATATATAAAAAAAAAAAAAAAAAAAAAGGAACAGTCATAAACAACTATAAAAAAACATGCGCAAACAGGAAAAGGCGGGAACACATGAAGCGCTTTCTTAAATCAATAAATATTTTGCTTATATCACTATTTTTAGCCATACTGTATGTTCCTATAAGGCTTGAAGGACTTTCATTAACATTCTGGATATTCATTCTTGATTTCAAAAGCCTTGGAGACAAAGGAGTTCTCTGGCATTTCGGTAAGGTAGCTAAGGAAATTGACATACGATATTTTTTGCTGCAAGCAGTAAGTGCATATTTCCTCTGCCGTTTCTGCATTTTTATAGTGGCTGTGCTGAGCAAAAAAACCTTAAAAAAATAGAACCGGCAGCCAAAATCAGTAGGGAAAAGAAAAGTTCATAGCCCACCTGCAATTTAATTCCCACAGATGTTCTTGGGATAGCCAAAATATTATTTTTTCCATACGGCAATAATACGATTATTGTATAAAATAAATTTTTTAATCTGTTAATCATTATAAGCCTTTGCTGCAATGCACATAAAAAAATCAGAATTTATTGAGCTTAAATTTAACCCCTAATAAAGACAAACTCATGGGCTTCAATACTGGTATTTTAACAATTTCACCTGCTGATGAAATACAAAAAATAAGTTCATTTTTAGATGAAGAAGTGCATAAGCACTTCCGCCGAAAAGGAATCATTGTCGGCCTCAGCGGCGGCAGTAGATTCGGCAGTCATGGCGGCGCTGGCGGTTCAGGCTCTCGGGAAACAAAAAGTTATCGGATTCATTTTGCCCGAAAAAGAGTCCAATCCATTAAGCGCTCACTATGCGGCAAAGCATGCCGAAACTGGGAATTAAATTTTTTCAGAAAGATATTAGTGCAACCGTTGATGCTGTGGCGGGTATACAACACGGGACAAATACTTAAAATCTCTGGTTCCGGAATATACCCCTGCTTCCACATACAATATTGTGCTTCCTGCTGATTTTCTTGAGCATGATTCTCTGGGGATATATACACTGCAGATTCAAGCGCCTGACGGCACGGCTCATAACAAAACGGCTGGACATGGAAGCGTTCAGGTTCATCACTGCATTTGCAAGCATTAAGATCCGAGCCCGCATGATGCATCTTTACTGGGAGGCTGAGCGCCGTAATCTGGTTGTGGCGGGCACAACAAACAAAACCGAAATGATCCTGGGCGATTTTTGCAAATATGGTGATGGCGGCACGGATATCGAGGCGATGGCGCATCTTTATAAAAACCAGATTTATCAGCTGGCGCGTCACCTTAACGTTATTCCGGAAATTATCAACCGAGATCCAAGCCCGGATACTTTCAGCCTGCCGGTAAATGACCAGCAGTTCTTTTTCCGCATCCCCTTTGATAAGCTTGATCTTTTATTATATTCCTGGGAACACGACATCAAGGCGGCGGAAGCTGCCGGGGTATTAGGGCTTTCAGAAGATGCGGTCAAAAGGGCATTCAGAGACTTTACCGTAAAGCACAACGCTACTGCTCATTTACGAGCGGTAGCAAGGAGTTTGAGTTAGCATGAAAACGCTGAAGACGGTGCCGGATATGTTTCCCGGAATCGCTTATAAGCATACCGGTAGACACAGAATATGAGCGGGGCATGAGAAAGCCCCGGGAACGACTAACAGGAGATGAAACAATTCATGATGGAAGAGGCCCGAGGAATAATTAGAAAATACATCTTGGAAAATAATGTTTACCGAGGACGAAACAGCGCTCTCCAATGAGGATTCTTTTCTTGAAAAAGGCATTATTGATTCAACGGGAATGCTTGAGCTGATAGCTTTTATCGGAGACGGGTTTCACATTACCATGGAAGATGATGAACTGATACCTGACAACCTTGACAGTGTAAACAGGGTAGCATCATTTATTCAAAGAAAAAAAGGGGTCACCTGATCTGCCTCCCGGCGTCGCAGCAGATTGTTTTTTACGTATATGCATTGGTGAGGGGGATCTCGAACATTCCTGAACGGGCAGGCATGCGATTGCCAAAAACAGTGCTAACCGGTGCAACCTGCCAGGAAGAGTATCTGAGCAGGTAATCGCATCAATGCAGCACCATACATTCAAAAGACTTCTCCATAACACACAGGCTGCTCCTCTTCACACAAACATGGGCATTCAGAATTATTTGCTTGAAGCAGCCGCACGATTTCCTGAAAAGGCTGCAATCATACAGACTGCCCGGCGCAGCACTTACAGCGAACTGCTCGCGGGGGCGAAAAGCATTGCGGCCTGGCTTCTTGAAGAAAATACCGCCCCGGGCGACCGGATCGGCATTCTTATCGATGATCCAGCGGAATATGCCATGGCCTATTTCGGCATCCTTATGGCCGGCGCCGCAGTCGTAGCGTTAAACACCCAAACATCGGCGCGGACATTGCGGGACACAATTAATGATGCTGAAATCTCCGTTCTGCTCACCCATGTTAAGTTTATAAAATATATCCGGGGCATTGATCAAAGCATGCCAAGCCTTAGATTAATCGCCCTGAGCAGCCCCCCGCAGCACAGCGCCCCTGACCTGCCTGCGCGCTGCGCGAACCTTACGGACATTCTTCATGGCCGGCAGCGCGCCAGCCGGGAGCAACGCCCCCCCGCTGCAGAAGACCCCGGGGCCCTTGCTCAGCTGATCTACACATCGGGGACAACGGGAAAGCCCAAGGGCGTGATGCTCACGCACGCAAACCTGATGGCAAATACCGGCTCCATTATAGAGTATCTCAGGCTGACCGGCGAAGAACGCCATATGGTGGTGCTGTCCTTCTTTTATTCATTCGGGAATTCCATACTGCTTTCCCATATTGCCGCAGGCGCGACCATGATCGTGCATCAAAGCATGGTCTATCCGAAAGTCGTGCTTGACCTGATGGTGCGCGAGCAGGCAACTGGCCTATCCGGCGTGCCCTCAACATTTGCCGTTCTTTTGTCATTTGCGCAGCTGCAGTCATACTCGTTTCCCTGCCTTAGATATATTGCGCAGGCCGGCGGCCCAATGAGCCCCCGGCTGGCGCAGCAGGTCAAAAGCGCGTTTCCCGATGCCGCTCTTTATATTATGTATGGACAAACCGAGGCATCCCCCCGCCTGTCATATCTGCATCCTGATGACTTTCACAGAAAGCCGGGGTCCATAGGAAAAGCCATTCCCGGGGTTACCCTGAAACTGGTGGCGACGGCGAAGGCGCCCCGGTCAAACCCGGGGAAACAGGCGAAATTGTCGCCTGCGGCGAAAACATCATGGCCGGTTACTGGAAAGACCCTGCGGCACGGCGCGCGTTCTCGGAAGGAGGGCTTATGGACGGGCGATCTTGCCAGAAGTGACGATGAGGGATATTTCTATATTGTGAGCAGAAAAAGCGAAATTATTAAAAGCGGCGCGCACAGAATCGGCCCTCATGGAAATCGAAGAAATCATCCTCGAACATCCCTCGGTTAAGGAGGTTGCCGTATTCGGCATGGAGGATCCTATTCTGGGGGAAGCAATTGCCGCCTGCATCATAATAAAAAGCGGGGTAGCGTGCACGGCCAGAGAGATTTTGCTTCACTGCAGGGAAAACCTTCCGTCATTTAAAGTGCCCACAGTATTTTTTGTCGAAACGTTTCCCGGGACAGCAAGCGGGAAGGCGCAAAAAAACGAGCTTAAAAAAGTTGCGGTAAAACTGGTTTAAATATATCATTTTTTACAATGCGGTAAAATGAAACAGGGTGCGCAATGGGCATCCGGGGAGACATGAGTATGATTCACTGTTCACGATGTATCTTGCCTGAAACATTTCCGGGGATTGTCTTTAACAGTGACGGCGTCTGCAACTACTGCTCCCGATTCAAAAAAGATGCTTTGCAGGCAAAAAACAGGCGAAATATGAAAAAAAATTTCTTGAGCTCATTGAAGCCCGGCAGGCAGGACGCTCCTATGATCTCATCATGGCCTACAGCGGCGGCAAAGACAGCACCTACACCCTTGACCTTTTTGTCAACAGATACAAGCTCAAAGTCATTGCTCTTACGTTTGACAACTCCTTTATCTC
>CAVRBJ010000012.1:0-20548 GCA_963718965.1 uncultured delta proteobacterium
AGACTATTTTCTTATCCCGACGGCCGAAGTGCCCGTGACCAATATTCATGCAGGGGAAATACTCACCGATGAAGAGCTGCCGGTCAAGTATGTTTCCTACACGCCCTGCTTCAGAAGCGAGGCAGGCTCCTATGGCAAGGATACGCGCGGACTTATTCGCCAGCACCAGTTCAATAAGGTTGAGCTGGTGAAGTTTGCAAAGCCGGAAACCTCCTATGATGAGCTTGAGGCCCTGCTGTTGAACGCCGAGGAGGTTTTGCGGCGGCTGAACATTCATTACCGCGTCTCCTGCCTGTGCACGGGCGATCTCGGCTTCTCCTCTGCAAAAACCTATGATATCGAGGTATGGCTGCCGGGGCAGAACATGTACCGCGAGATTTCCTCCTGCAGTTGCTTTACCGATTTTCAGGCCCGGCGTGCCGGCATTCGCTATCGCAGGGCTGATACGAAAAAGGTCGATTTTGTCCATACGCTCAACGGTTCAGGCCTTGCCGTGGGGAGAACATTCGTGGCGGTGGTTGAAAACTATCAGCAGCCCGATGGCTCTATAATTGTTCCCGAGGTTCTGCAGCCCTATATGGGCGGGCTTAAAAAAATAGGCTAACCCTGCGTAAAAACAGCTATTGCCGCCGCTTCCGCCAAAAACGGCACTTGACTTGCGCAGCTCGATAATGGTAGTGTTTTTACCCTCGGAGGGATGGCCGAGTGGTTGAAGGCGGCGGTCTTGAAAACCGTTGACGGAAACGTCCGTGGGTTCGAATCCTACTCCCTCCGCCAAATTGCATGTCACCGGAAAAGCTCCGTTGTCCGCGCACCGCAGCTAAGGGGCTTTCAGAACTGCATCGCGGAGAGATGGCCGAGTAGGTCGAAGGCGCTCGCCTGCTAAGCGAGTATACGCCTTTAAAGCGTATCGAGGGTTCGAATCCCTCTCTCTCCGCCATTTTTGCCCCTTACAGCTTCCTGCGCACGTATTCCTTTCACACCTTGCCCCATGGATTTTTCAGCCTATTGTTTTTAAGTTCCCAAAAACTTCAGAAAAGAGTATAAAAAAACATCGATGCGCGCTAAAAATTTATAAATTAACATCCTCACTCTCTAGGCGGCTTCTATGGTTGAATGGTATATTCTGCTGGTGCTTTTTCTTTTTGGGGGCATTGTGGGAAGCTTTCTCAACGTGTGCATCGTGCGCATACCCGAAAAAATATCCATCGTCATGCCGCCCTCGCATTGCCCGAAATGCAAAAAACCCATCGCATTTTATGACAACATCCCGCTTCTCAGCTATATCATACTTGGGGGCCGGTGCCGCCACTGCAAACCGCCCATTCCCTTCCGGTATTTTGTTGTTGAACTGCTCACGGCCGCGGTGCTTCCCGGCCTCTACTGTCTGGTACGGTCTCACGCTGCCGCTGGCATTAAGCTTTATCTTTTGCGCCGCGCTTATAGTCATCACCTTCATTGATCTGCAGTTGCAGATCATTCCCGATGTCATCAGCCTGCCGGGCATACCCCTGTGTTTTTTGTGCTCCTTTGTCGTGCCCTGGACAACGCCGCTTGAGTCCGCCATCGGTATTCTCGTGGGCGGCGGCGTGCTGTACGGCGTGGCGGCGGGATATTATTATCTCAGAAAAAAGGATGGCATGGGCGGTGGCGACATCAAGCTGCTTGCCATGATCGGCGCATTTCTGGGCTGGAAAGGGGCGCTCATCGCTCTGGTTGTGGGCGCTTTTGCCGGAAGCATCATCGGCGTTACGGTCATGCTGCTCAAGGGCAAAGACATGAAATACGCCATTCCCTTCGGGCCGTTTCTGTCTTTTGGCGCGCTGCTGCTCGCTGCTGTACGGAGCGGAACTGCTGCACTGGTATCTGACGCTTGGAAGAGGGTAAAAATATTTTTGATTTCGGATTGTCGATTTTGGAATAGATACCGATACGCAACAGCGTCTGTTGAAAAAGATGCCGGGGACATAAGGTCTTTAGAAAAACATCCAGCAGGCCCGGTACGCAACCGTTTAAACCGCAGGGAGAAACAGGTATGCGAAAAAAAATAAACTGTGCAGCAGGAAACGTTCGTAAAAATCCGAAATTTGAAATCTCAAAATCCGAAATCCTAATCATGTACGTCAGCCTGCGCACAACCATTTTCTGGAATCTCTCACTGCTTATGGTGCTTGCAGCAGCACTTATAAGCTTTGTGGTGTACCGCGTCATGGAGAAAGAGCTGCTTAGAGAGGGCGCGCTTTCAGGCGGGGCTATTTTTGCCGCAGTGGAGGCAGGGGCTGCCCATATGCTTGAGAAGGATGCACGGCTTCTGGAATCGCCTGCCGACGGGTCTGAGCTGCAGGCCCTGTTCAAGCGTTATATTGATGGCGGCACCTGCATCGATATCATCCTGGTTAACAGGGACAACAGGGTACTGGCGGCATCGCAGGGCCAGATCGGACGCCTGCTGGTGGATGGTGATATAGTCCGGGCGCTGGAAACCGGAGCACTCTCCACACGCATTGAAAACCGCTTTGCTGCAAGCGGTCCCCGCCTTGTTGCCGCCGCTCCCCTGCGCATTGCCGGCAGGCCCGTGGGGGTACTAAAGGCCGTGCTGCCGCTGCAGGATATTCATCGCAGCATGAAAAATGCATTTGCCTTTATTTTTCTCTATATCATCACCAGCGCCGTTATTCTGCTCATCGTCGGATTTCTGCTTTTCAGCCGTTATCTGGTGAGCCCCATGCAGCGTCTCATCGGGCAGACCGAAGGCATTGCCCAGGAAAACGTAAGCGGCCTGCCTTTATTCCTGTCCGGCGGCAATGAACTTCAAAAGCTTTCCTCAGCACTTAAATCCCTGGCCGATAATCTCAAAATAGAGCGCGAGCGGCTGCGGGGGCAGATGCAGGCCCTTGCGGAGAAAAACGTGCAGCTGCAGCCAGGCCCAGCGGGAAATAATCCAAACTGAAAAGCTGGCCTCCGTTGGCCGCCTGGCTGCGGGCATCGCCCATGAGGTGGGAAACCCGCTGGGTATCCTGCTCGGGTATATCCACCTTTTGCGCTCTCCCGATGCCACCGATACCGAGCGCGCCGATTACCTTAATCGCATGGAGCATGAAACCGAGCGGATGAAAAACACTATCGGCGATTTGCTGGATTTCGCCCAGCCTTCATCCCAGGAGATTACCGCGCTGCAGCTCAATGATATTGTGCATGATACCTGCGCCATGATTGCCTGCCACAATGAATTTAAAAATATCCGGATCATCCAGAATCCGGCTGCTGGGCTGCCTGCCGTTCGGGGCAATGACCGGCTGCTGCGGCAGCTGCTTTTAAATCTGGCGCTGAATGCCTGCGATGCCATGGCCGCCTCCGGCGGCACGCTGACGATAACAACGGCGCTTGACTCCGGCCAGAACGGAAGCAGAATTTGTCTTGCGGTGGCAGATACGGGCCACGGCATTGCTCCCGAGCATCAGGAGAAAATTTTTGATCCTTTTTTCACCACCAGAGCTAAAGGCACAGGGCTCGGGCTTGCAAATGTGCACCGCATTGTCGAGGTGATGGAGGGCTCCATCGCCTTTGCAAGCCGAGCCCGGCCAGGGCACAACCTTTACGATACACTTTCCTGTCGCGGCGACCATAGTGCCTGCGTTAACCCTTGGAGTCTAAGGACCGAGAACGGATGGCACAACGAAAACGATTGCTCGTCATTGATGACGAGGAAAATTTGCGGCATCTGCTGCACTCGATGCTTGAAAAGGAAGGCTACGAAGTCTGCCTTGCCGCAGACGGCCAGGAGGGGCTTACGCTTGTTGAACAGCAGGATTTCGACATCATTCTCTGCGACCTGCGCATGCCGGTCATGGACGGCATCGAATTTTTAAAACAGGCCGCCAGCCACACTGTCACCGCCACCATCATTACCATGTCTGCCTACGGCACCATGGATCTTGCCCTTGAAACCATGCAGCTTGGAGCCTATGACTTTATTTCAAAGCCATTCAAGCCCACTGAAATACTTCTGGTGCTGAAAAAGGCGGAAGAGCGCGAGCGGTTAAAAAAAGAGAATCTGCAGCTGCGCTGCCAGCTCAGGCAGCTCTACGGTTTTGAAAATCTTATCGGCAAGAGCCCGCAGATGCGGGGCATGTGCGAGCTCATTGGAAAAGTGGCGGCTTTTAAAAGCTCAGTTCTCATCACGGGCGAATCAGGCACGGGCAAGGAGCTTGTGGCCCGGGCCATCCACGATACCAGCCCCCGCAAAGACCAAACCTTTCTTGCCATCAACTGCGGCGCCATACCAGAGTCCCTGCTGGAGAGCGAGCTGTTCGGTCACAAGAAGGGGTCGTTTACCGGCGCCATACAGGACCGCAAGGGCTTTTTTGAAGAGGCTGACGGGGGCACGCTTTTTCTGGATGAAATCGGCGACATTCCGCTTAACCTGCAGGTGAAGCTTATGCGGGCACTGCAGGAGGGCGAGGTCCGGCGGGTGGGCGAAGAGCGCTCCATTGCGGTAGATGTGCGTATCATAGCGGCCACGGCAAAAGATCTGCTGGCCGCAATTGAGGGGGGCTCCTTTCGCGAAGACCTGTACTACCGCCTGAATGTGCTGCCCATTCATCTGCCGCCGCTGCGCGAGCGGCTGGAAGACATCCCACTGCTGGTAGAGCATTTCATAGCAAAATACAATAAAAGCCATGGCCTTGCCTGCAAAGCCGCAACGCCAGCGGCCATGCGGCTGCTGCTTGCCTACCCGTGGCCCGGCAATATCCGCGAGCTTGAAAACATGGTCGAGCGCGCCATGATACTGTCGGAGAAAGACCGCATCGATGCCGATGCCATCCCTGCGCCCGTTGCCGAGTTCCAGAAGCAGGGCGGGAAGCGCTTTACCGATGACATTTTTTCAATAAAAGTCATGAGCCGGATAATCGAGGAGCAGTTCATCCGCAAGGCCCTTAAGCGAACCCATGGCAATAAAAGCCAGGCCGCAAGGCTGCTTGAGCTGAGCTACCCCTCACTGCTGAGCAAGATTGCCGAGTACGGTATCGAGCACGAGGAATAGGGTTTATAAAGTTATTTAAACGGGGGGGGCTACGTGCAAGCTTCTGCTGTGTTTCTGCAGCGGTATACGCCTGAACCGGTTAGGGTGCGCACTGCCATCCGGGTGGGAGGATGCCAACCCGCCATCGGAATAACATAGCAGGCGAAATAAGAACTTTAAAGTTTTGAGTTCATGTGTTACATTTTAAACAATGTAACACATGGAGGGAGCCTTCATATGACTGAAACACTTACCATACGGCTTACCGCCCGGCGGGCTGAATTGCTGAACCGGCTTAAAAAGCGCCTCAGGGTAAAAAAGAATATCGATGTCATCGACATTGCCCTGCAGATGGGCTGCCGCGACGAAGTTGATTACATAAGCAGAATAGAAAAGGCTGCCGGATGCCTTTGTGCTGATACCGGGACCGGCGCTGTTGCGCGCATTCGCTCTCTGCGGGAAGGCATATGATTATTACGGTTGATTCCAATATTCTTCTGAGCATTTTTACAAAAGACTCGCTGTATGGGCGCTCGGCGGCATTGCTGCAAAAATACAGCGTTTATAACTATGTGATTAACGACTGCATCTATCTTGAGCTCGGCGTCTTTTTCCCGTATCTTAAACAGCTTGATGATGCGCTCGATCTTCTGGATGTGCAGGTTGAATACCCCGGGCGAACTGACCCGCAGGTGATTGCAGCAGCCTGGAAAAAATACCTTTCAAAAAAAAGCTTCACCTGCCAGGCCTGCAAGAAAACAATACAGCCGGTATGTCCCAAATGCGGCCGTCAGCTTTCGTTCCGCCAGCGGGTGCTGGCTGATTTTTTGATCGGCGGGTTTGCTTACCTACACACCGACGGCATAATGACACATGATACGAGCTACTATAAAAATTATTTCCCCCGGCTGAAAGTATTTAATGAATGAAGCCGGGTGCGCACTGCGCACCAACTGCAAACCTAATTATAGGGGGTGTTGTATGAAAAAATGTAAAGCTTGGCTCATGATTTCCTCTCTTGCGGTCATGGTGCTGTTTGGTGCCGGTTGCAGCAAACTGACCAAACAGAATTATGATAAGATAACAGTCGGCATGGAGTATACGGAAGTTACGGGCATACTGGGCACCACAGCTTCCTGCGACGCTGCCATGGGCGCCAAAAGCTGCACCTGGGGCGACGAGCAAAAAAATATTACGGTGAAATTCGTTGCCGGCAAAGTTGTTTTTATGACCTGCAGGGGCATATAGAGATTGACAAACCGGGCAAAACGCAGCGAGTCCAATGATGAATATCCGACGGGCAGGCAGGGGGCCAACTCACTGCAACGGAAAATCATAAAATTAAGAGAGCTTTACAGTTTCAATGATTGGTTCCGTTTCTATGCAATCATCCGATAAACCAACGGTCTGGGCTTTGCCCGCCACATAAGGTGAAATGGAATAACATTATGAAAAAACGATCAGTGATGTGTGTCGCTTTTGTTTTGGGGCTTTTGTGGGCCTGCGAAGTTTCTGCGGCAGATACCTATACCGGGCAAAACACTCAGGCCCAGCCGGCAGGGAACTCCTCTGATACGGCAATAATTTTTTACGGGAAGGTCATCGACCAGTCTGGCCAGCCGGTTGCCGGAGCAAAAATAACAGCCGGCAGAGAGTTTTTCAGCACCACCAGCGTACGGTTTTTCGGCGTTGAAACCGTGAAGGCGGAAACCGATAATGCCGGAAATTTTGTCCTGACCGGGCTCCTGGTAAAAAGACTATATATCAGATCCATAGAAAAGCGCTGCTATGAAGCGCCACGCACAGTGTACGAGAAATCATATTCCTATGATGAGGGAAGCAAAGAGCCGGTGTACCGGCCCGACAGCGGCAAGCCTGTCGTGTTTACGCTGGAGAAAAAATGCGATCCCGGGCTGGTTGACAGCAAAAAAAGCCGCATGCTGCTCAGGCCATCGTGAAGGGTTTACGGTTGATCTGTTCAAGGGGTTTTCAGATCCGCTGAAGAAGATTGCAAAAGACGAAACCGCGCCGGATATACAGGTATTTATTGACCAGGTGCCCAATGAGGACTTTTACCACATGCTGGTAACCGCCCCCGGCAGGAATAACGGCCTTGCTGAAAAGGACGGGGGAGCCGCATATTGCCCCCGACCGCGGCTACGGGCCGTCTTTTTTGTATACGATTGATAAAAGCCGGGGAGGCAAAGCCATACTCTATCATAAGGGCAGAGGCGGCAAGGTCTATTCAAGGCTTGAAATATCTTTGGCGCCTGCCAGCAACGGCATCAGGGTAACTGCCGAACTCTTTACCAATATCAAAGGATCGCGGAACACCGACTTTGATTCCGTGCACACGGAAGAAGAAGTGTGCCGGCTTACCGGGAAGCGCTTTAATTATGGCGGCCCCAGCTACCGGCAAGCCGTTGCAGGTATTTTGGAGCAAACCATTCGGTAGAATAAAAAAAGTTTGGTTGCGGATAATGCCAAAGAAAAAAAAGCGCGATATCGAAAAAAAGTATGCAGCGGATGAATTCGCCGGAAAGCTCCGCCGTTTGGCCGATGCTCTGGAGCGGGGCAGCCGGTTCCGGCTGCAGGTGGGAGGCGAGCGCATCTGCGTGCCGGCACGGGCGGTGTGCTCAATAGAACATGAGCGCGAAGGTTCGCACGAGGAGATTGAATTTCAGATCAAATGGACTAATTCCTGACATTTCCCGATGACGGTTACACAACCGGCAGGCAGCGCCTGCGGGTTTGGCGATAGCGTTTCCCGAACAATTCTTTCCGGAGAGACCGTCATGCAGCCTACCATCCGCACCATTCTGTTTGGCCTGCTCGCACTTGCCGGAGCAGCAGCCACCTGGTATTTCAACATCCGGTTCATGATCGATGCGGGCGGAGCATTCAGCCTTGCAACATTTATTAAAGAAGGCTTTGCCAACCCTGCAGCCGCATCTCTGGCAAGCGATGTTTCTATCGGTGCGGCGGCATTTTTACTGTGGCTGCCGTTTGAGGCCCGCAGGCTCGGCATGAAGCGGTGGTGGGTGTACGCGGTGCTGACCCTGGGCGTCGCCTTTGCTTTTGCATTCCCGCTGTTTCTTCTCATGCGCGAGCGCAGTCTTGAACAGCTAAAGGCCGGCGGCACTGCTTCATGAACTGCGTCATATGATCAGGATTCTTCAACTTCCGGGTTTGCAGCGGTTTCAGGATCGGCAAACGGGGTGAAACGCCCGTCCATAAGATAGCGCGGCTGCACATTTGCAAGAGCCTTTATCATGCTTGAGCGGATATGGGGAATTTCGCGGGCCAGTTCTGTTATGAGGTTTTTCATCCGCTTGCGGGTAATATCAAAGCTGCCGCTCACCGGGCAGGCGCATGAGACCGTGGGGAAGCGGTTCTCCGCGGCAAACTGTGCGATAGCCGTTTCCTCAACATAGACAAAGGGCCGGATGACCGTCTGCACGCCGTTGTCGGCAAGCATCCGGGGGCTCATGGCGGCAAGCGTGCCCACAAAGAACTGGTTTAAAAGCAGCGTTTCTATGAAGTCGTCAAGATGGTGGCCGAGTGCCAGCTTGTTGCAGCCAAGCTCCTGTGCTGCCGTGTAGAGACATCCCCGCCGCAGCCTCGCGCAGAAGGAGCAGTATGAGGTGCCGGGGTTGCGCTTGGCCTCGACAATCCGGTAAATGTCAGTTTTTACCATCCGGTATTCAAATCCGCAGGACTTTAGATGCCCTTCTATCACGTCGGTGCGATAGCCGGGATAGCCCGCGTCGATATTGACGGCCACAAGGCTGTACTTCACCGGAGCCCGGCGCCGCAGCGTATCAAGCATGTGCAGCAGGCTGTAGGAGTCCTTGCCTCCTGAAACACCAACGGCAATCCGGTCGCCGTCGCTTACAAGATTAAAATCACCGATGGCCTTGCCGGTGAGCTTTTTTACAGAGTAGAACAGTTTGTTTCTGATAAGCGGCATGGCAGCATCCCTAGTCATGTAAATTTTTGACAAGCTCGTTTTTCAGCACTTTCTGCGCTGCATTGCGCGGCAGGCTTGCAAGAAAGAAAAAGCGCTTCGGGCACTTGATAGCCGGCAAGGCGCTCGCGGCAGAATGATGCAAGCTCCTGCCGGCTGCAGTCCCGGTTTTGCCGCAGGACAATGGCTGCCGCAACCTGCTCGCCCCACAGCCCGTCGGGCAGGCCGAATACTGCTGCCTCGGCAACGGCAGGATGCTGCTCCAGCACACGCTCGATCTCTCCGGGATAAATGTTGATGCCGCCGCTGATGATAAGCTCCTTTTTTCGTCCCGAAATAAAAACATACCCCGCATCGTTGATCATGCCCAGATCGCCCGTATGCAGCCAGCCGTCGCGCAGGGCCAGCTCTGTTGCAGCTGGATTTTTATAGTACCCTTGTGTCACATTGGGGCCGCTCACGAGGATTTCACCCTGGCCGCCCGCGCGGCACAGCCGGCCCTCACTATCTGCAATGGCGATTTGTACGGTCAGAAGGGGTCTGCCGACGCTGTCCGGAGCTGCCATAAAATCTTCGGGGCTTAGAATGCTCACGCCGGGGGCTGCTTCAGTAATGCCGTAAAGGTCATAGATCGCGGCTTTGGGAAACAGCTCCTGCATTTCGCCGCGTACCTGAGGCGTGAGCACAGAGGCTCCCGACACGGCACGGCGCACGCTGCTGGTATCACCTGTTTGTGTACTGCGCGCATGCGCCATCATGCGGTACATGGCCGGCGCCTGCGTGAGACTGGTAACGCGCTGCGCGCACAATGAGTTCAAGGGCCTGCTCCGGATCAAAGGCGCTGGAGAGCACAAAGGTTGCGGCATTATATATATATGTGAAGATTCTGCCGAAGGTGGAGCTGTGGAACAGGGGCGCAGGTGCAAGCTCTCTATCCTGCGGCGTCATGGCATAGGCATGGCTGTAGTTTATCGTGTTCCAGAGAAAGTTTGCATGGGTCAGCACCACGCCTCTCGGGCTGTCCGTGGTGCCGGCTGTATAGATGATAGCAGCAGGATCGCCGGGCCTGGTAGGGTGTTGCGGGCCCGGCCCCGAAGCTCCCTCAATAAGCGCTTCATGGGCCTGAATTCCTGAAGGCTTGTGCTCGTCAAGGCATATGGTCAGCCGCAGCCGCTCAAGCCCCATGGGCGCAAGACCCTCCAGGGCCTGCTCAAAGAACAGGCAGTCGAGATCTGCATGTTCCGCGCATTGCCTGATGTCGGCTCCGGTCAGCCGCCAGTTGAGCGGTACACACACAGCACCAAGCTTCAGAAGTGCAAAAATGAGTTCTATATACTTACTGGAGTTGCGCAGCAGTATGCCGGCATGGTCACCCGGCCTCACTCCGAGGGCGGCGAGTCCTGCGGCAAGCAGCTCCGCCCGTCCGGCAAGCTCGCGGTAGGTGCGTCGCGTGCAGTCATCAATGACCGCCGTAGCTTCAGGATACCTGCTGCCTGCCCGGGAAAGAAACATCCAGAGATTCATGCGTTCCGGCCTTTATAGTTTATGCGCTACAACACCACCTGTAAATTTTATGATACTATCTTTCATGTATGAGAAAAGAATTCAGAATTCAGTAGCCGGAATTCAGAATGGAAAAAAGATATAATGAACAGGCGAATTTTCTAAATTTCTGATTCTTGCTTCTGGATTCCGACTGCTGAATTCTGACTTCTCCTTTTTATCCTCCCGCAAATTTCAGTGAGGAGGCATATTTTCCCGGCAGCTCAAGACAGGTTTTGCCTTCATCGGTCTTTCCGCGCTTGATGCAGCCCGCCCCGTAAACCGCACATTTTTTTTCAAGCTCAGCACAGGGCAAGCCCGTACTGCGCGCTGTTCAGGCTTCCGCTTGCAAGGCTCTTGCACAGCGCCTGTATGCGCAGCCTGTCAAGGGCCGGCACAGTGCGCGACTGCTGGTCGTCATGCCCGCCGCGCTTGATGGTCAGCGGCTTGTCGATAAGATAAATGGGATAGTGCGGGGCGATGCGCAGCCACAGATCATAATCTTCGCAGGCCGGCATGGACTCATCAAAAATGCCAACATGGTCAAAAACGCTGCGGTGCAGCATGACGGCCGACGGGCTCACAATACACAGCGGCAGACACTGCCGGAATATCCAGCCCGAATATTTTTTATGTTTTTTCATCGGGTTGACCCGCACGCCGTTTCTCATCCATATTTCTTCGGTCTGGCAGATGCGGGCATCAGGGTTTTTTGTAAAAAAATCGATTTGTCGCTCAAGCTTGCGGGGAGCCCACAGGTCGTCGGAGTCGAGAAAGGCGATATAGTCGCCCCGGGCAATTCCTATGCCGGCATTGCGGGCAGCGCTTGGTCCGGCATGGGAAGTTTGCAGATGCGTAAGGCGGCCAGTGTACTGGTCGAGCAGCTGCGGCGTAGCATCTGTTGATCCGTCGTCAACAATAATAAGCTCATAATTATTAAAGCTTTGCCCGAGAACGGAATCAAGGGTCTCGGCCAGACAATAGCTCCGGTTAAAAGTTGGTATGATGACGCTTATGAAAGGTACTGACATTTTAAAAAATACTTATAAAAATGATTGACATAAATAAATTATGGATGTATTAAGTTAGCAGCATTAACTATTTTTTAATGCTAATAGTATCCACAAACCACATAAACCCAATTGTAAGGAGAAAGGTGATGAAAAAGATCCATTGTTTTGCCCTGTTTGTTGCCGTACTGTTTGCTTTTGCCATAGTTCCCTGTAGTGCTCAGCAGGCAGATAAATCTGCTCTAAAGCCTGCCTTCACTGAAAAGGCGGAAAAACCTCCCAGAATGCAATTAGCGGCAAGCTGAATATAAACACCGCAACGGCTGAACAGCTTGAAATGCTGCCCGGCATCGGCGCGGCAAAGGCCAAGTCAATTATCGACTATCGCACCACAAACGGCAATTTCAAAAAGATCGAAGATCTCCAGAATGTTAAGGGCATCAAGGAGAAAAAGACCGAGAAGTTCAAAGACTATATAATCTTTGAAGGCGAGACAACGCTGAAAGCGGCAAAATAAACCAATCTGTTCATATGTTAAAGGCAGGGCCTGCGCGGCCCTGCCTTTTTGTTTTAGCAGGCTGTTGAAAAACGCCCAGCTGCTGCGTTGCGCTCATCATGCTTCACTGCGGCGTACCATACGTACGCCTCATTGTCTGCCGCCACCCTTTTTAGTGGTGCCGGCAGAAAGCACTTTGGCACTATGTGCCCTTGTCTTCCCCTTTCAGGGGAATTCAAGCCATCCGCTCCGCGGATGGTTATTGCGTACGCATGCATTGCCTGCAAGCAGGGGTCAGAGACAGCGCATGCCTTGCATCCGAGCATTTTTGAACAGCCTTCCCCTATTACTTTTTCAACACTCTGTTACCGTCCCGTATGGCCGAACCCGCCTGCATCGCGCACAGTGGGCGGCAGCTCTGAAACCTCTTCCCACGCGCTTTCAAGTACGCGGTGAATCACCATCTGGGCGATGCGCTCTCCGCGCTGTATGGTGAATGGTTCCTGCCCGTGGTTGATAAGGATGATTTTAACCTCGCCGCGGTAATCGGCATCGATGGTGCCCGGCGCATTGAGAAGACCGATGCCGTGATTGATGGCAAGACCGCTGCGGGGCCTGATCTGCGCCTCGACTCCCGGCGGAAGGGCTATTGAAAAGCCGGCCGGTATGAGGGCGCGCTGGCCGGGCTCAAGCACCACTGTTTCACGCACGGCAGCGCAGATATCCATCCCTGCGGCATGGGCGGTCATGTACCGCGGCAGCGGCACATCATCGCAACCGGGGCATCGTTGTATCTGAATGGGAATTTTTTCCATGAGGCGGGACCGTTTTTGGGGTTAGCGGGGGGTACAGTTTTCTACTGGTACCGTTTGATGTGGTACATGACCTTCTGCACATAGTCACGCGTTTCGGGAATATTAGGAACACGCCAGCCGCACTCAATGACCGTGTTGAACCCGGCATTGTAGGCAGCAAGGGCCAGCCTCATGTCGCCGTCGAACATGTCCAGCATCTTGCGCAGATAGCAGATGCCGCCCTGCAGGTTCTGGTTCGGGTCCAGGGGATTGCGCACCTGCATGTCGCGGGCCGTGCCGGGCATAAGCTGCATGAGCCCCTGGGCGCCCTTTGACGATACGGCAAAAGGGTCAAAGTCGGACTCGGTTTTAATGACTGCCTTGACAAGGGCCGTGTCCATCTCGTATTTGCGGCATAAAGATTTAATGACGCTGTCATAGCGCTTTTCATCTCCGCCCATGCCGATTTTGTAAGCTGAGGGCCCGTTAATATAGTTGTGATTCATGAGTGCTTTTTTTATACAGCCGGTACTGCGGGGCTTGAGGGAAGATTGGTAAAATGCACGACGCCTTTTTTATCAACATATTTATAAATATCGGCGCGTGCTGGGCCGCAGGCGCACAGCAGCCGCAAGAAAAAGTGCACAAATGTACAAAAAAAACCTTTTCATTAATTCTGTTCCTTTGCCGTAAGCATCGCCACCATGGCCTCATGCAATGAGTCCGTTGGAGGCGAGTATATCATGCCGGGCAGGGAGTCGAGGCCAGTACCGTCAAATCCG
Source organism: uncultured delta proteobacterium (assembly GCA_963718965.1). Classification (GTDB taxonomy): domain Bacteria; phylum Desulfobacterota; class WTBG01; order CAIYCZ01; family CAIRTM01; genus CAIWCT01. Next base: position 13,615 of record CAVRBJ010000012.1, read on the forward strand.
GTAACCCTGCCGCCGGCCTCCTGTACAATGAGCCAGCCTGCGGCAATATCCCACGGCTTCAGCTTCATTTCCCAGAACCCGTCGAAGCGGCCGCAGGCAACATAGCACAGATCAAGGGCTGCCGCGCCGTCGCGCCGCACGGCACGGGCCTTTTTCAAGAAGCGCACAAAATGGTCAATATTGTTTTCTGCGCTTGTATGCACATCATAGGGGAAACCCGTGCACAGAAGCGCAGAGCCCAGGTCCCGGGTTTGGGAAACCTTCACCGTGCGTTCATTGAGACGGGCGCCTTCCCCGTACCGAGCCGTGAAAAGCTCGTCCCGCAGCGGATCATAGACGCCACCCCATGCTATAGAGCCATTGTGCTCAAAAGCAAGGGACACGCAGAAGAACGGATAGCCATGAGCATAGTTGGTCGTTCCGTCAAGGGGGTCGAGAATCCAGCGGCTGCCTGACCGGGAGGCTATCTCGGCACGTTCTTCAGTCAGTATACCATGTTCAGGACAGTTTGCAGCCAGGAACTGCACCACCGTCTCTTCCGACCGGTGATCAACATCGGTCACCAGGTCAAGCTTTCCCTTATGCATGACCCGGCTTACCCGGCCGTAATAGTTTTTCAGCACTGCGCCTCCGAGCCGCAGTGCCCGGATACCGATCCGGCATATAGTAGTATCGACGATTATCATTTCTTCCTGAACAAAAAAAGCTGCCGACAGTAGGATCGGTTATATTTTTTTCTGCAAATGTACAGGAAAAGCATCAGAATATGCAACTTAAATTAATTTGACTTATGAAATCTAATGTCCTATAAGACTTTTTTAAACATTATTATTTTATTCGGAGGATGTACCGTTATGTCAATGACCAATTTTCTTTACTCTTCAGAATCAGTTACCGAAGGCCATCCCGACAAGATCGCCGACCAGATATCGGACGCGGTTCTTGATGCCATTATGGCGCAGGACAAGAAGTGCCGCGTAGCATGTGAAACCATGGTGACAACGGGCGTTGCGATCATCGCCGGCGAGATCACCACGGACTGCTATGCGCATTTTCCCGACATCGTCCGCAACACGATCAAGGAGATCGGCTACACGGATTCATCCATGGGTTTTGACTATGAGACCTGCGCCATCATGAGCTCCATCGACCGCCAGTCGCCAGACATCGCCATGGGCGTCGACGAGCATGCCGGCCACGAGCAGGGCGCCGGCGATCAGGGCATGATGTTCGGCTATGCCTGCGACGAAACCCCCGAGCTGATGCCCATGCCCATCATGTTCGCCCACGGCCTCACGAGCCGCCTTGCCTTCGTGCGCAAGAACAATATCCTTGATTTCCTGCGGCCCGACGGCAAATCGCAGGTCACCATCGAATATAGAAACCGCAAGCCAGTCCGGTGCGATGCCGTGGTCATCGCGACACAGCACCGCCCCGACGTGAAGGACAAGGACATCAAGGAAGGCATTATCGAGGAAGTCATTAAAAAAGTGATTCCCGAGTCCATGATGGATGAGAAGACCAAGTTTTACATCAATGCCACGGGCCGGTTTGTTGTGGGCGGGCCCCAGGGCGATTGCGGCCTCACGGGCCGCAAGATCATCTGCGACACCTATGGCGGCGTGGGGCGCCACGGCGGCGGCGCTTTTTCAGGCAAAGACCCCTCAAAGGTCGACCGCTCCGCAGCCTATATGGCCCGCTATGCAGCCAAAAACGTGGTGGCCGCAGGCCTTGCCGGCGCCTGCGAGGTCCAGCTTGCCTATGCCATCGGCGTTGCCAAGCCCGTGTCGGTCATGATCAACACCTTCGGTACGAGCAAGAACTTATCGCCCGACAGGATCGCCGCCATCGTCAGCGAAGTGTTCGACTTCCGTCCCTCGGCCATTATTAAAAAACTTAACCTGCTGCGGCCGATTTATAAAAAGACGGCGGCCTATGGTCACTTCGGCAGGGAGGATCAGGATTTTTTCTGGGAAAAGACTGACATGGCAGATATTCTCCGGTCAAAGGCGGGCATCTAATTATTTCATAGAACCCGGTACTCTCTTGATGTATAAAAGGACGCACATATACTGTGCGTCCTTTTTTTATCGCACGGCCCCTGTTTTTTTATATTTTTTGAACCCTGAACCCTAGAACCTTGAACTTTTTATGTGCGGCATTTGCGGCAAAATATATTTCGACCGCTCCCGGCAGGTCGACGAGCGCCTCATCAGGCAGATGGCCGATGTGCTGCAGCACCGCGGCCCTGATGACAGCGGCGTTTTTACTGCCGGCTGCGTCGGCCTGGGGCACCGGCGCCTGAGCATTATTGATCTAACGCCTGCCGGCCGTCAGCCCATGGCAAATGAGGACGGATCGCTGCAGATTGTTCTGAACGGGGAAATTTACAATTACCGTGAGCTGCGGCCCGGGCTTGAGGCCCGCGGCCATGTTTTTAAATCGCATACCGATACCGAAGTGATACTGCATCTGTACGAGGAGCTGGGCCCGGCCTGCGTGCAGCAGCTGCGGGGCATGTTCGCTTTTGCCGTATGGGATGCGCGGAGGCAGGAGCTTTTCCTTGCCCGCGACCGCGCCGGAAAAAAACCCCTGTCCTATGCCATTGTCGACGGCAGCCTCATTTTTGCCTCTGAGCTGAAATCGCTTTTGAAAGACCCGGCGCTTCAGTCCGAGGTCGATCCCGTTGCCCTGCATCATTACCTCACCTATCAGTATGTGCCCGGTCCGCAGACAATATTTAAAGGCGTGCATAAGCTTCCGCCCGCCCATACACTGCTTCTGCGAAACGGGGATATAAAAATCGAGCGCTACTGGCAGCTTTCCTACACAGATAAGCTGCAGTCTGCCGAAACTTGAAGACTATTGCGACCGGCTTCGCCATGTTTTTACGGAAGCAGTTAAGATACGGCTCAGAAGCGATGTGCCCCTGGGGGCATTTTTGAGCGGCGGCGTCGATTCAAGCGCAACGGTAGCCGTGATGGCACAGCTTCTGGACCGGCCCGTCAAAACATTTTCTATCGGCTTTGATGATAAGGATTATGATGAGCTCAAGTATGCTGCCATGGTCGCCCGCCAGTATGGTACCGAGCATACCGAATTTGTGGTCAAGCCAGAGGCTGTAAAAATCCTGCCCGACCTTATCTATCACTATGACGAGCCGTATGCCGATTCCTCCGCAATTCCCACCTACTATGTCGCAAAGCTCACGCGCGAGCATGTCACGGTGGCCCTCAACGGCGATGGCGGGGATGAGTCTTTTGCCGGCTATGAGCGGTACCGGGCAGATGCTCTTGCCGCCCGCTACGCGCGCATGCCCCCTGTTGTTCAGGAGGGCATTCGGCGGGCTGCAAACCTGCTTCCCTACCGGGAATACCGCTGGAGCTTTTCCCGCAGGCTCAGGCGCTTTTTAAACGGCATCAGCGACGCCCCGGCCCGGCGTTATGTGCGCTGGCTGTGCTATTTTTCAAATGACATGAAGGACGGCCTGTACACCGCCGCTTTTAACCAGGCCATGGAAGGGCATGACTCGGTATCCCTTACCGAAACGGCATATGCCGAGTCGGACGCAGCAACCCTGCTTGAAAAGCAGCTCTATGCCGATGTGACCATGTACCTGCCCTATGATCTTTTGGTGAAAGTTGATATTGCCAGCATGGCCAACTCGCTTGAGGCCCGCTCTCCGTTTCTTGATCACAAGGTGATGGAGTTTGCCGCGCGGCTGCCCGCGGATCTCAAGCTGCGCGGGAGGCAGGGCAAATTTCTTTTAAAGAAAGCTTTCGAGCCCATGCTGCCCCGCGAGATTTTGTACCGTAAAAAAATGGGCTTCGGCGTGCCTATCAACCGGTGGCTCCGCTCGGATCTGAAGCAGCCTGCCTATGACATTCTTCTCGACAGCCGCACCATCGGGCGGGGGTATTTCAAACGCCAGGCCGTGCAGCAGCTGCTTGATGACCATGTATCAATGCGCGCCGATCACAGTTATCGGCTCTGGGCGCTTTTGTGGCTCGAGCTGTGGCACAGGATGTTTGTTGATAAAAGCGAGGTGCTGGGGCTCTAAAGGGTTTTCTGTGCGGCAATGAAGCGACATTGCCTGCTCCTTGCCATCCGTCGCAAGCAGCCATGATGTAAACTTTCAGCTGGCCTCACGGGGAAAGAATTCACACGGGCGGCTCAGTACGAAAAGCGCACTGACAGCAGGACATGATTTGTCCCCGTCTTTTCAAAGCGGCTGGTCATACACCTGTTGTTCGCTGCGCAGAAGATAGTGGTTGTTTTTATTAAGTTCAAAATGCTGCATGAAAAAGCGGGGCCTGTATCCGGATTCTTTTGCTTCATTTTTATAATTAAATATGTTAAGCATTTAGCAATAGTTCTTCAAAAACCTTATGAAAGGAGTCTTCATGTCAGCAAAAATTATAAACGGAACGGAAATAGCAGCGCAGATTCGCGAGGAGCTGCGGCAGCGAGGTTGCCGAGCTGAAGCAGCAGCGCGGGGTGGTGCCGGGCCTTGTCACCATACTGGTGGGTGAGAATCCCGCATCGGTGAGCTATGTAACGGCAAAGCAGAAGACCTCCCATGAGCTGGGTTTTTATTCCGTTCAGGACAATCAGCCAGCCGATGTTTCAGAAGAGCAGCTTCTGAAGCTGATCCAGCAGTATAATCAGGATCCGAAAATTCACGGCATACTGGTGCAGCTGCCCCTGCCCAAGCATATTGATGAAAAGAAGGTCCTCAATGCCCTCGACCCGGACAAAGATGTGGACGCTTTTCATCCGGTCAATGTGGGCAGGCTCATGATTGGCGGCGATGAGGCAAAGTTTTTGCCCTGCACGCCGGCAGGCATACAGGAGCTCATCGCGCGCTCGGGCTATACAACCGACGGCGCCGAGGTGGTCGTGGTTGGCAGGTCAAATATTGTCGGCAAGCCCATTGCCAATATCCTGCTGCAAAAGGCTCCCAAGGCAAACGCCACGGTAACCATCGTGCATACCGGCACCAAAGACATGGCAAGCCACTGCAAACGGGCCGATATTCTGATCGTGGCTGCGGGTGTGCCCAATCTGGTCAAGCCGGAATGGATAAAGCCGGGGGCCTGCGTCATCGATGTGGGCGTGAACCGCGTGGGGGAAAAGATCAGCGAAAAGACCGGCAAAAAGATCGCCATACTCAAAGGGGATGTCGATTTTGATGCTGCAAAAGAAATTGCCGGCGCTATTACGCCCGTGCCGGGCGGCGTTGGCCCTATGACCATCACCATGCTCATGGCCAATACGGTCAGGGCGGCAAAGCTCGCCAATCCTCTGGTGTGATTTTAAAAATAAAAAGCACAAGAACTGCTAAGCTGGCAGGCTATAGGCAACACAAAAGGGAAGCCGTTTTAACGGCCTCCCTTTTGTGTTGGGAGGTATGGAGGGAGAAATATTTTTCTGCGTGTGCCCACTGCCGAGCGCGGTTTGGCGCTCCTGCAATAAGAAAGAAGGTTATACAATAACAGGCCTTAAACGGGCTTACTATCGGCAGCGCCGATGCGTACTTTAGCGACCTGCTGCAGTACCTCGATGGAAAGAACGAGCATCTGCCGTCCGTGTTTTTCCGGCAGTATGCTCTCAACGCCAGCAAGAGTGCCCCATTTGATCCGCACCCTCCGACCTTGCTGCAATTGTCTAAAATGTCGATTGAGGTCAGAGAGAAAAGCCGTTGCCGGGGGAATAAACGCCCGGCAGGTATAGTGTTAATAAAACGGGGCATCAAGGAGCATTTTCCCATGAGGCTGACGGCGCATGCATGCAAGGACGTACATGCGGCATGCGCCGTCAGCTCTGCTGAGTCGTGTTCGGATTGCGCCACTCTAAACAATAAATCTTGACCCCTGCATTGCTTTCCGGCTATAGTTTTTTAAAATCTACCAGCTACGGAGCCTTGCGCATGCCAGCACGGGCAGCTTCCTAAAAGAACGCACAGACCGCGCCGCAAAAATTGTGGCGCTTCTGCGCTTGCACTATCCCCACAGCAGATCATCCCTTGACTATACAACGCCCCTTGAGCTGCTTGTGGCAACCATGCTTTCGGCGCAGTGCACCGACAAGAAGGTCAACGAAGTAACCAAACCACTGTTTAAAAAATACCGCAGCGCCCACGATTTTGCCTGCGCCCGGCAGGCAGTGCTCGAGCAGGAAGTGCATCAGACCGGGTTTTTTCGCATGAAAGCAAAAAATATCATCGCGGCGGCGCAGCGCCTGTGCAGCGTGTATGGCGGCACGGTTCCCGCCACCATGGAGGACCTGGTCAGCCTGCCCGGCGTTGCGCGCAAAACAGCCAATATCGTTCTTTCAAGCGCTTTCAATAAAGCCGAAGGCATAGCAGTCGACGTGCATGTCAAGCGTCTGGCAGGCCGGCTCGGCCTGAGCCTCCAGAGCAATACCGATAAAATAGAGCAGGACCTCATGGCGCTGCTGCCTCGTCACGACTGGATAGCGTTTAATTATCTGATTGTTGATCATGGCCGCGCCGTGTGCATGGCGCGCAAGCCGCAATGCGCTGTATGCGTGCTGCGCGACATCTGCCCGTCGGCAGGGGTTCTTCAGTCTTGATGCCGTAGCAGAAGCAGATGTTTGTATGCAAAAAACTAATAGATTTCCGTATGGTTTTAGTCAATAATAGCACGCAACAGAGAGGCATACCGGTCTATACACAGTATGCTACGTAAGTAAAAACCCGAGACGGGGGAGCATCTCATGTACTGTGAAAATTGCCAGCTGCAAATTAAAGAACATGAAGAAAAACTATGTCCTCTCTGCGGCAGACCGCTCAGCGAAACATCTGCAGCAGGAACTATGCCCGACAATGCTGCCGGCATTGATTTTAAATCACTCATGCAGGATGATGATGCAGCCGAATTTGTTCTTGACGATGATGATGAGAGCGGGGGCA
>CAVRBJ010000013.1:0-47545 GCA_963718965.1 uncultured delta proteobacterium
GGCTTCCAGCTCCTGCGCTCCTGAGAACTCGCCCACGCGAAACTCTCCCGTGCCGAGGTCAAGATAGGAAAGGCCGAAGTTTTTTTTGTTGTGGCAGACTGCTGCAATATAGTTAAACTGCCCGGTCTCGGCAGTGTCATCCTCAAGATTGGTGGCAGGGGTTACCATGCGCACTATTTCGCGCTTCACTATCCCCTTGGCAAGCTTCGGGTCTTCCACCTGATCGCAGATGGCGACTTTCAGGCCGGCGCGGGTGAGGCGGTTGATATAGCCCTGGGCCGCATGGTAGGGCACGCCGCACATGGGGATGCGGCTGTCCTGCCCCCCGTCGCGCCCCGTAAGCGTTATATCGAGAATAGCCGATGCGGTCTTTGCATCTTCGAAAAACATTTCATAAAAATCACCGAGGCGGAAGAACAGTATGGTGTCCCGCGCAAGGGTTGTGCGGATGGCCTGATACTGCTGCAGCATGGGGGTGAGAGACATAGAGGGCTCCATGAAAACGAAGAGCGTATATTAGCAGGCTGTTGAAAAACGCCCATCTGCTGCGTTGCGCTCATCATGCTTCACTGCGGCGTACGTATAGTAGTACGCCTCGGATGTTCAGGCGAAGGTGATGCTTCGCACGCCTTAGCATCTGGAAGCATTGTTTGAGACACGCCTGTATGCGGTGACTTTTTCAAAACCCTGTTAGAGCAGTATCCCTTTTACCATAGCCCAAACAATAGAGCACACAAAAAGCCCGACAATATTTCGTTATCGTCATGCCGGCGAAAGCCGGCATCCAGGGTTTTCAGAATCAGGGGTTTTTCTAGACCCCGGTTTTCACCAGACGAATTTTTTAAATTTTATCACTAATGAGAATACTACTATTGGCTACAACAAAAAGAAAACTGCTCTAAAGAGTTGCCGGCAGATGGCGCTGATCGTCATTTGGATGAAGGGTTATTTTCGGCCTCTGCCCCAGCTTTGTGCCTGCAGGCAGACTGTTGCTGCATCAGGATATGCGGCTGTCCTGTCCGTTGCCGGTCAACCGCAGGCCTGATCCGCGGCAGCTTCTTTTCCGAGATCAACGAGCAGGATGCGGGCGCAGTTAGGGCAGAATTGAATTTTTTCCCCAAGCATGACCTCATTGTATATCTGTGCCGGTATTTTCATGCTGCAGCCCATGCACTGCTCGTATGTCACAACCGCAACGGCCCTGCCTTTTTTAGATTTCATAAGCCGCTGGTATTCGGTATGGATGTCGGGCGCCATCTGTGTGGTCAGAATATCGCGCTCCTGGCGCTGCCGGTCCACATCTTCCAGATAGGCTTTGAGTTCAACTTCAATCTGCCGCTTTTTCTCCTCGAATACGCCCCTTGCCCTGCCAAGCTCGACCTCTGATTTTTTCAGGCCGGCCTTTGCCGCCTCCATGCTGTCCATGCTCTCAAGCAGCAAATCCTCTTTATCCTTGATAAGGGCCTTGATGGTGTCTATCTCGTGAAGGGCTGCCTGATATTCCTTGTTGGTCTTGATCGACATGAGCCGCTCTTCGACCTTTTTTTTCTGGCTTTGTGCCTCACCGAGATCCCGTTCGCGGTCGCGGCGCTGTTTTTCAAAAGATGCAACATGGTCCTGTATAACCTGATGCTGAGCCTCGGCTTGCCGGTAGGATGCTTCCGCTGTCTGCATTTCTTCAGCGGAGCGCTTTTTAAGCTCTTCCGAGCTTTTAATGACGGCATCTATTTCTTTAATTTTGTAGAGAATAGCGATCTGATCTTTCACGGGGCCTCCTTTGGAGAATAGCATTCATTGTCGGGCATAAAAAAATGCACCCCTTACCGGGGTGCATTTTTTTGTCAAGCGCACGCGCACTGCACAGGTATATTTGTCAGAAGTCTTCTTTTATGCATGTTGTGCGCAAGTAAAAAAATGGTGGGCTCACCAGGATTCGAACCTGGGACCACCCGGTTATGAGCCGGAGGCTCTACCAGCTGAGCTATGAGCCCGCACCACACAATTAGTATTCAACAAAACTTTTAAGCTTCTTGTTCCGTATCGGATGCCGCAGTTTGCGCAGGGCCTTGGCTTCAATCTGGCGAATGCGCTCGCGGGTTACATCAAAATCCTTGCCGACCTCCTCAAGCGTATGATCGGCTTTTTCCCCAATGCCGAACCGCAGCCGCAGCACCTTCTCCTCCCGCGGCGTCAGTGTCGCAAGCACCGACTGTGTCTGCTCGGAGAGGTTCTGGTAGGTCACGCTGTCCAGCGGGTTGAGTATTTTTTTATCTTCGATGAAGTCACCCAGATGGCTGTCTTCCTCTTCGCCGATGGGGGTCTCAAGCGAAATGGGCTCCTTGGCTATTTTCAGAACCTTGCGCACTTTTTCAAGGGGCAGCTCCATTTTTTCGGCTATTTCTTCAGGCAGGGGCTCCCGGCCGTTTTCCTGCACGAGGTAGCGCGATGTCCTGATCAGCTTGTTTATCGTCTCGATCATATGAACCGGGATGCGTATCGTCCGGGCCTGATCGGCAATGGCGCGGGTTATCGCCTGCCGTATCCACCAGGTTGCATAGGTGCTGAACTTATACCCCCGCTGATATTCGAATTTTTCCACGGCCTTGATAAGGCCGATATTGCCTTCCTGAATAAGGTCCAGAAACTGGAGGCCCCGGTTGGTGTATTTTTTGGCCAGGCTCACCACCAGGCGCAGGTTGGAGCGCACAAGCTCGTCTTTTGCCGTCTTTGCCTTGAGCTCGCCGCGGTCGATCTGCTCGATGGCGTCTTTGAGCCCGTCGATGGAAAGGTCCGCCTGTTTTTCAATCTCGCGTATCTGCCTGGTGAGGCCGCGTATTTCCTTGTCAAGCTCCTGCAGCTCAACGACGTTCACGCCCGTCTTGCGCTTGATCTTGCGCTGCTCATCCTTGCTGTCCTTGCCCATGCGGATGAAACGGCGTATGTCCTTGGCATCAAGGCCGACCTTTTTGCAGCAGTGTATGATCTGCCGCTCCAGTTTGTCAACCTGCTGGAGAAATTCCCTGAGCCGCGCAACGGTCTTTTCAAGATATTTTCTCTTGAGATTCATTTCCTGCAGTACAGTAAATATCGCTTCCTTGTTGTTGTCGATCTTTTGCCGGATATTTTTTTTGCGCGTTTCCGTCAGGTCTTTTTTCGTTGCAAGGGCGTTTTCATGCCGCAGGTTTTCATTGTAGATTTTTCTTATGCGCTCGACCTGCTCAAGGAATACGGAGCCGTAGCTTTCCTCGTCGATTTCATTGTCCTCATCGTCAAGGTCTGCGATGATGTCACAGATGGAGCGGGTGCCTTTTTTCAGCAGATCGCCAAGGCCCAGGACGCCCTGAATGATGATGGGCGAATTGAAAACAACGCTCAGCACTTCGTTTTCGCCATCTTCAATCCGCTTGGCGATTTCGACTTCTTCTTCACGCGACAGAAGCGATACCGAGCCCATTTCCTTGAGATACATGCGGACGGGGTCGTTGATTTTTCCGTAGAGATCTTTTTCTTCGCTGGGCTCATCCTCCCCCTGAACGATTTTGCCGACCTTGCGCTGCTGCAGGCGCACGTTCTGGGTGGAGTCAACGATTTCGATATCCAATTCGCCGAACATGAGCATAAGCTCATCGATCTGGTCGGGAGACACCATCTCGGGGGGCAGCACGTCATTGACTTCATCATAGGTCAGGAAGCCTTTTTCCTTGCCTATGTCGATGAGCTGTTTGACCTGCTCGATTTTTGGTTTTCTTCCCATTAAGTCTTCTCCTTATCAGCCCTGAAGAAAATGTGCGGCGCCCTTGGTTATCTGTTTCTGTTCTTCAACAAGCTGTACGTATTGATGCTGGTAGTCAACGGATGCAGCTTCGTCGCGAGCCGCCTCAGCCTGCTTCAGCAGCATGCCGACCCGCTTTTTTTCTCCGGCCAGCCTCTGCAGGCGAACCGTCCGGATGCAGTCTTCAAGAGCCTTGGCCGGGTCGCCCGGCGGGTTTTCAAAAAATGCCGCCTGCGCAAGGAGCCTCTGCATCGGCTGGCCCTCGATGCTTTCGACAAGCTGCGGAATGTCAAGCGCGCCTGCCTGCCGGAATGATGATTGTATGAAAAGCCCCAGCTGTTTCAGATCCGGCTGCGTAAAGTCATCAAAAATGCTTTCTTCGATGCGCCCGATAAAATGAGTATGCGCTATCAGTATCTTTAGTATTAACAACTCGGCATTTTTAGCCGAACCTGTAGCTCTTTCCTGTTGCTGCTGAGCTGCCTGCGCCGCTGTTTTTTGTGCCGAGGATCCAGCTACCCGGGAGCGGATCTGGGCCTGGCTTACACCGATTCGCCGCGCTATTTTCTGCTCGTGCAGGTCGCGCTCCAGCGGGTCCGCAATCTGCTTCAGCAGCACAGCGGCTTCATCGCAGGCGGCCACTTTGCCGCGCGGTGAAGCGATATCGTGCCGGGCAATGATCCGTTCAATGACAAAATCCAGCAGGAACCCTGCTGCCGGCTATTTTTTCCCGAAAAGCCGCCCCGCCCTGATTATGCACAAAACTGTCAGGGTCTTCGCCCTTGGGCAGCACGATAGCCCTGGGTGAAATGCCGTTGTTCAGAAACGGTTCCATGCTGCGCGCCATGGCTTTTTCGCCAGCCGGGTCTGCGTCAAAAACGGTTATAATGTCCCCGGTGTAGCGCTTGAGGAGCTGAATCTGGTGCTCCGTCAGGGCAGTGCCGAGAGCGGCGACAGTGTTTTTTATGCCAGCCTGATGCAGCGTCAGAACGTCGAGATACCCTTCGACGATAATAGCAGAGCCTTCCTTTTGAATATGCTGCACCGCGCTCTGCAGGCCATAGAGATTCTGTCTCTTATTATATACCACAGATTCGGGAGAATTCAGGTATTTTGGTTCTCCCTGATCGATTATCCGCCCGCCAAAACCGATAATGTTGCGCGATGCGTTCCAGATCGGAAACAGTATCCGGTTGCGGAACCGGTCATAGTACTGCCCGCCGCTCTTGCTGACAATCAGGCCTAGCTTGGCTGCCAGCGACGGTGAACGGGACGTGCTTTTAAGGTGCTGCACGACCGTATCCCAGCTGTCAGGCGCAAAGCCGATACAGAATTCCTCGTATGGTCGCTGCCCCTAAGCCGCGCTGCGAAAGGTACTCGCGAGCCCTGCCGGCGCGCGGGTCATTGAGCAGCAGCCGGTGATACAGCTGCGCAACATCTTCATTGATGCTGAAAAAAGACTCCCGTTCGCTCAGGCGCTGCCGTTCGAGGCTGTTCAGCGGCTTTTCAGGCAGGTGTATCCCATAGCGTTTGGCCAGATGGCGGGCGGCCTCGGCGAAGCTCAGATTGTCATGCTTCATGAGAAAGGCGAAGATATCGCCGCTGGTGCCGCAACCGAAACAGTGAAAAAACCGCTTATTTTCATTAACATAAAAAGAAGGGGTTTTTTCATTATGAAAGGGGCACAGCCCCTTGTGATTAATGCCCACCTTTTTCAGACCGATATAGTCTGAAATGACGTCCACGATGCTGCTTGTTTCCCTGATCTCGCGTATCTTCTCGTCAGGGATGAACTGGGATGTGGACTCCTGCATAGGAAGCACTATTTCGGCACAATATGAGACAGCTTTGATGCCCGACCACGACAAGAAAAAGCGGCACGCGGCATGTCCGTCTCCGTGCCTGCCTGGTATGTTGCCGAGTTTTACCTGGAACAGCCCACCTGATACCTGTATTCGTCAAGCATAATCTAATAATATTGGCTATTTTGCCTTAATTGTCAAGTTCATTCTTTTGGAAATATTTTTTTGTCTGACGGTTAAGGAATTTTTTTATGTCTTCGGCTGTCGTGAACGAAAAGAGCTGATCGACCACTTCCCTGCATTTTTGGTACTCCATGGAACGGAGAACTTTTTTGGCCTCCAGGATGGCAATGGGGTTCATGCTCAGCTCGTCAATGCCCAGACCCAGAAGTATGGGGATATACATGGATTCTCCTGCCATTTCGCCGCACATGGCCACCGGAATGCCATTGTCGTGAGCCGCCTGGATGATGCGCCGCAAGAGGCGCAGCACAGCCGGATGGAGAGGCTCATACAGATAGGAGACCTGTTCATTAACCCGGTCTATGGCCAGCAGGTACTGGATAAGATCATTGGTGCCGATGCTGAAAAAGCTCACCTCTTTTGCAAGCAGATCGGCGATGGTGGCCGATGAGGGCACCTCGACCATGATGCCGATGGGAATGTCGGGATTGAAGGGTTTTTTTTCTTTTTTTAATTGCGCTTTCACTTCCCGCATAATTTTTTTGACCTGCTGCACCTCATCTACGCAGGAGATCATGGGGAACATGATTTTCACATTGCCGAAGGCGCTTGCCCGCAAAATGGCCCGCAGCTGCGTCTTGAAGATCGTCAGTTCCTTGAGGCAGAACCGTATGGCGCGCAGGCCCATTACCGGGTTCATTTCCTCTGCCACATCAACATGCGACATGAATTTATCGCCGCCGATGTCAAGGGTGCGAATGGTAACCGGCCGCGGCGCTATGGTCTGGGCGGTTTTTTTGAAAATTTCAAACAGCTCCTCCTCTGCCGGGAGCTCTTTTTTGTTGAGGTAGAGAAACTCCGTTCTGAAAAGCCCGATGCCGTCGGCGCCATAATCCATGACCGAGTCCACCTCTTCGACGATTTCTATATTCGCCAGCAGGCTGATTTTGAATCCATCGACGGATTCCGCCGCAAGATCGCGGTACTGCAGGAGCCGCTTTTCAAACTCCTCATGCTGCACTTTTTTCTGCTTGTACTTAAGCAGCGTTTCGCCGTCAGGATTGACTATGATGACGCCATGCGTTCCGTCGACAATAACCGTATCGCCGTTTTTAACTTTTGCCAGAGCATCCTTAAGGCCTACAACCGAGGGGATTTTGAGCGCCCGTGCCATAATGGCCGTATGCGATGTTTTGCCGCCGCATTCGATGACGAAACCGAGCACTTCGGCTACATTCAAAATGGCGGTATCGGCAGGCGACAGGTCGTTTGCGATGATGATGCTCTTGTCCGCGACCTTTGGCACAACATCAACCTTTTTGCCCGCCAGGTTCTGCAGAATGCGCCGTTCGATATATGTAAGGTCAGAGGTGCGCTCGCGCATGTAGTCATCGTTCAGGTTCAAAACGCTTTTTTTCAGCTCCTCCATGGTGGCTTTCAGCGCCCAGGCAGCATCAACTTTTTCGGTGCGTATGCGCTTGATCACATCATTGGAGAGAACTTTGTCCTGCAGGATAAGTATATGCGTATCAATAATGTACTGGGCCTCTTTTATCTTTTTCTTGCCGATTTCTTTTTTTGTCTGGATCAGCTGTGTTTTTGAATCTTCCAGTGCCTTGTGCAGGGCGGCTATTTCTTCCCGGATTTCTTTTTCATTTGCAAGGCGGTAGTGGGTGCAATCGGGCTTGCCATGTTCCACAATCAGTGCCTTGCCGATTACTATGCCGGGGGATGCGCCGATACCTTTGAGCAGAATATCTTTTTTCATAAATTTTTACCGAAAATCAATTCTTTTGTTTAAAATTTATATTAATATGGCATTGATGAGATGTCAAGAAAAGTATCGCTTGTATGAAAAAACAAAGCATGTAAAATTCGAGGCCTTTTCACGAGTACAGTATGGTTGTTGTTTTCTCCATGCAGCACACTGTTTCAAGAGGGTGTATACTGAGCAGACCCTGCTTGACAGCTTGAAATGCGCCTCATCAAAAAACCTCAAGTTGATAGGCGCTATGGACAAACACACACGATATTGAGGGCGAAAAAATAAACCGCAGGCTGGACAAAGAACCTGATTATACCGCAAGGCCTTTCTACAGCCGGACATGCTGCGCTTTGTCCGGCCTGCAATTGAGTGGCATTCAGGTTCGTGTCCGGCATTTTGCCCTGCAGCGACAATCCGGTCAGGCTTGCATACTGCCATGACGGCTTCTGTTTGACACCACCGCAGCCTTGCCCTATAGTTAAAAAACTTAAACCGCCAATCACAGAAATAACAGAACCTCTACATCGTATGGACTTTCAGCTTGTATCCGATTATCAGCCGCAGGGCGACCAGCCGCAGGCTATAGAGCAGCTCTCCCGGGGCGTTCTCAGCGGCGCGGCACATCAGGTGCTGCTGGGTGTCACGGGCTCGGGAAAGACGTTTACCATGGCTCATGTCATACAGCGCACGCAGAAGCCGACGCTGGTGCTGGCGCCCAACAAAACTCTTGCAGCCCAGCTGTACGGCGAGTTCAAGGAGCTGTTCCCTCACAATGCCGTGGAATATTTTGTAAGCTACTATGATTACTATCAGCCCGAAGCCTATCTTCCGGTTTCCGACACCTATATTGCAAAGGACTCCTCCATCAACGAGGAGATTGACCGCATGCGCCACTCTGCCACGGCCTCCCTTTTTCAGCGCCGCGACGTGATCGTGGTGGCAAGCGTATCCTGCATCTATGCCCTCGGGTCGCCGCAGGAGTACCGCAACCAGCTGCTGCTGGTGCGCGACCGGGCTGATATGCCGCGTGACGAGTTTCTGGCGGGGCTGGTTGCCATACAGTATGAGCGCAATGATTTCGACTTTCACCGCGGCACATTTCGCGTGCGCGGCGACAGCGTCGAGATATTTCCTTCCTACCAGCAGAATACGGCCGTGCGCGTCGAGTTTTTCGGCGACACAATCGATGCCATATCCGAGATAGACCCGCTCACGGGCAGAGTGCTGCGCGCTGCGGGGCATATGCACATCTATCCCAACAGCCACTACGTGACATCGCAGGACAATCTCAAGCGGGCGGCCGGGCTCATACGCCGTGAGCTTGCCGAATGCATTGAGTCTTTCAAAGCTGACGGCAAGCTTATCGAGGCGCAGCGTATCAAGGAGCGGACGCTGTATGATCTTGAAATGATCGAGAACATGGGCTACTGCAACGGCATCGAAAATTATTCGCGCCACATGGACGGCCGCATGCCCGGCGATCCGCCGTGGGTGCTGTTTGACTATTTCCCCGAGGACTTTCTGCTGATCATCGACGAGAGCCATATCTCGGTGCCCCAGAGCAGAGGCATGTATTTCGGCGACCGGTCGCGCAAGCAGACGCTGGTTGATTTCGGCTTTCGCCTGCCGTCGGCTCTGGACAACCGGCCCCTCACATTCGAGGAATTTGAAAAAAAAATGAAGCAGATAGTCTATGTGTCAGCCACGCCCGCCGAATATGAGCTTGCAAAGGCAGGCGGCATAGTGGCCGAGCAGGTTATCCGGCCAACGGGCCTTATGGATCCGCCGATCGAGGTGCGGCCCGTCACCGGCCAGATCGACAATCTGCTTGCTGAAATTCGCAGCCAGACCGCAAAGGGTGACAGAACCCTTGTCACCACGCTTACCAAGCGCATGTCCGAAGACCTGACGGAATACTACCGCGAGCTCGGGGTGCGGGTCGAGTATCTGCACTCTGAGATTGATACGCTCGAGCGTATCGAGATTCTGAGAAACCTGCGCCTCGGGAAATTCGACGTGCTCATCGGCATTAACCTGCTGCGCGAGGGCCTTGACCTGCCCGAGGTGTCCCTTGTTGCCATACTTGATGCCGACAAGGAGGGCTTTCTGCGCTCGGAGCGGGCGCTGATACAGACCTGCGGCCGCACGGCCCGCAATGTTGACGGCCGCGTGATTCTGTATGCAGACATCATGACCCGCAGCATACAGGCCACCCTGCGCGAAACCGCCCGCCGCCGTATCATTCAGGCGGCCTATAATTCCGAGCACGGCATCACGCCCGAGTCGATCAAAAAAGACATCAGGAACATACTCGGCACGGTCTATGAAATGGATTATGTGACCGTGCCCATGGCCGCTGAGCGGAAGGCCCTGTACAAAGCGCCGAAAGATATTCCGAAGCTGATAAAAAAAATGAAGAAGGAAATGATGGAGGCGGCACGGAGCCTTGAGTTTGAAAAAGCAGCCGAGCTGCGGGATCAGATATGTGAGCTTGAACAGCAGGAGCTGGAGTTGCGCTAGCAGGCTGTTGAAAAACGCCCATCTGCTGCGTTGCGCTCATCATGCTTCACTGCGGCGTACGAAAAGTACGCCTCATTGTCTGCCTGAAACTTCCGCCTTCGGAGATGGTTTCAGGCAGAAGGCAACTTGGCCCTTCGTGCCCTTGCCTTCCCCTTTCAGGGGAATTCAAGCCACCCTCTGCGCGGGTGGTTGTTGGCTACGCATGATTGCCTGCAAGCAGGTGTCAGAGACAACGCACGCCTTGCATCCGAGCATTTTTGAACAGCCTGCCTTCACTGACTTTTTCAACAACCTGCCGGGGGCTGATTAACGCCGTTGGTATTTTAGAAACAATGCGTGGGAGCGGGCATAGCCCTATGCCAGAAAAATAAAAAAGGGGTTTAAGCCTGTAACGCTTAACCCCCTTTTTACTGGTGCCGGTGGTCGGACTCGAACCGACACATCCTTGCGGACGGAGGATTTTGAGTCCTCTGCGTCTACCAATTCCACCACACCGGCATATGTTTCAGAATGCCGTGGAAACAATATTTTTTGAATATTAGCACACTCTGCTTTGATGTCAAGATGGGCAGTCAAAGAACAGGAGTCTTTGGCCCCTGGATGAAAGCCCAAGGGCGCTAAGGGAAAATCTAAAAAGTCGATAAACTGTTGACAGTTCGATTTAGTTGGTATAAAGAAGTATTCTAAAGAACTACTTTGTTGCGCGGCTTGAACTTTTCTTTTTTTAATTATGTCAAAGGAACTGATATGGCAAAAGGATATGATGTTATTATTGTCGGCGCCGGCCCTGCAGGGCTCATGGCGGCAAAAACCGCCGGCGAACATGGGTTGAAAGTTGCCCTGCTTGAAAGAAAACAAAATATTACCGATATTAACCGTGCCTGCAGCATGATGATCGTTACCCTGACCGGCTGTTATCTGGGAGACCGTGTATCAATAAACTCGAGAGATCAGCGGCTCTGTTTTCCGGCGTATGGATTTTCCATTCCTTATGAAGGCAAACATCAAAATTTTTATTCCTGGTCAATATATTCCTATAAGGGAAATAAAATTCAGCTTGGTGATTACCTGAAAAATGAGGCCATGGGTAATGATGGCCGGATCAGTGCGACCTATGATAAAGGGGCCCTGCTTAAAAGTCTCATGAAGGAGTGTTTGAAGTATAGTGTCGATGTTTTTCCCGGTCATAATGTGATTGGCACACAAACCAAAAATGGCCAGGTCACTGTTTATACCCGAGAAGGGACACAGTTTAAAGGAACCTTTGTGATCGGTGCGGACGGCAGGGCTTCCCGTCTGGCAAAAACTCTGGGGAAAAACAAAGATCGTATTTATTACGGTACCAGCACCAGTTACGGTTATGAGATGGTGGGCGTTGAGCCCTCTGAAAAATATGCTCTTTTTCAAATTTTCCTCGAAGAAAAAACCCCGATGCGCATCTGGATGACCCCCCGGGCGGACGGAGAGACCTATTTCCCGTTCATCAGCTGTACGCATCCGGGCTCGGATGTCCAGGGAGCCTTTGAGCGTTTTATCAACCGGAGTCACTTTGCCCCCTGGTTTAAAAATGCCGCAAAGGTTCGGCCCTTGTCGATTATGGGAAACATGTATTCACACATCGTTGATCCGTACAAGGATCAGGTACTGCTGGTATCGGATGCGGTGTGGTGCCAGGAAGCCGAAATGACAGGCGCAATTATCAGTGGCTGGAAGGCTGCCAACGCCGTTAAATATGCGCTGACCGAAGGCAACATCTCACGGGAAGGCGTATCCGTCTATCTTGACTGGTGGCGTGATGAGATCATCAACAAGCTCGATCACCGGGATATGATCCGCAATGCGGTTATGCCCTACTGCCTGAGCATCGACGACATCGACTACCTGCTCAGTAAAATCACAAAAACATTGCGCAGTATACTTGATCCCTATGAGACTCCGAAAATTGTCGGTGCTGCCATGGCTGAAATTATGCCGATCGTTTCCAAAGAGCGTCCCGATGTTTTTCAGAAACTTGCCAGAATGAAAACCGATCCTTTGGAGGAGATTTTTAAGGGTTGCAGGCGCGCCGGTTTTCCGAATAACATGAAAAGCTTTTAAAGAGACGGCTGTTTAATGGAATAAGCGGAAAATCAACTATGGCTATAATGAGTTGTAATCGATTTTCCGGATTATTAACCCTACAGGAGAGTGCCATGAAAAAGATATCGATAGTGTTATTCGCTTGCTTCATACTGGCGGCATATGCAGACATCGCTTCTGCCCAGTCGGAGAAAATTGAGGACAAAATTCTCCCGGAAAAAAATATTAATATTCACAAAATAATCCGCATTCATTATTCCGGAGCTGTCATGCCAGACAGTATAACGGTACAACAGGGATCAACCGTTATTTGGATCAACGAGTCAAAGAGCCCGGTCGAAATTCAGTTTGAAGGCAAACAGGTTATGCTGGCGTGCAAAAGCCCCGTGCATTTTGTGCTGCATGAGGACGGCTTCTTCATATCTGACCGCATACCGACCGGTGCAGTTGCCAGCCTGTGCTTTATTGAGCCCGGCGAATTCAATTTTGTTGCGCGAAAAGTGCCCACAGCATATTCGGACGGCTTAAGCGAGAGACAAAGAATTAAGGAGTTCAAAGGAAAAGTTATTGTCAAGGGTAACTGAGTTTTCGAACAGCAGGGTTGAGCCATGAGGGAACAACGCCTTCTTTTGCACAAATGTATTTATCCCGTCTGGGCCGAAGACAATAAGCGTATCATTCTGCTGTGCGCCGCCCTGGGGGTGGCTGGCGGGGTGGGAAGCGCCGCACTGCTTCACAGCCATAACCAATGCGGCCTGTATGTATTGCCATTAGGGTTTGCCGGAGTTATTGGGTGCGGCAAATTCTACATACAGGAACTTTACAATAGATATCTGGCCTGCGGCTGGGACATGTATTTCTAGAGCATTTTTCTCAATAGTGCGACCGCATGACTGGAGACATCCGCAAGCATTATCGGCGGTGACGGTCGCAAGAGCGTCAGCAATTGCCTGATAGAGCGCTTTTTTGCGTACAGGCGCATGCCTTACGTAAACAGGCCTTCACCTTCGACCGCATCTTTTCAATCGGATTGAGATCCGGACTGTACGGCGGCAAGAACCATACGTGAGCGCCAGCCTTTTCAAGCAGTCTCCGGGCATGTATATCAGCATGGCATCTCAAATTGTCCAGAACCACTGTATCTTCGGCTTTATGCTCCGGCGCCAGCACATGCTCATCCAACCGCAGCAATCATTGTTGGTGTGCACCGATGCCCGTGCGGCACATGATCATAGATCCGAAAATAATCAAAACTTCGTCCATACAGCCGCGTCATAGTAGTCTTTGCGACATGACAAGGCGCAGCCATATGATTTTTGAATGGCTTCAAGCGGCAATTACATTGCTCAGCTTAATTCAATTTTTTAAAATATTAAACGATTAAACATGTAACAGCAAGCACGGCTTGTTGCAGGCATAGTACCCGGCCTGGAAACAACGTAACGTATTCCAGCAGGTATGTATCTGACACGGCAGATTAGTGTGTTAATAGAATAATTCATAATGAATGTTTTTTCTTGACTTCATCCGTCGACGGTATTAAAAGGTGAAAACAAGCAGACATGCGAGCGATATAAAAAAAAGATGTGGAAGGAGAGGACATGGAAGAAAACAAAAAGCCGAATAAATTTGCCGGAATCGAAGTGCCGCCCGATCTTACCAAAACCAACTTCTTTTTTCTTTACGTGAATACGCTTATTATCGGCATGCTCATGGTAATGCCGGCAATCATTCAGCCGGCTTTTCTTAAGGATGTAATCAAAATTCCCCCGGATTTTTTCGGATTAACCAACGGCTTTTTACAGAACATGAGTCAGGTCGCCACTCTTGCATTTGTCGGAATCATCGGGTATATGTCCGATAAAACCGGCAGAAAAATACTTGCAATACTGGGGTTTGCTGCTGCAATAGTATTTTACTACCTGTTTGGCTTATCAAATGATATTGCTGCAGCTCTGAACATACCCGCCGGCTTTTCTTCAAAGATCTGTGCTTTCCTGAGCTTCGCGCCTTCCCGGTCCGAAGAATTTCTGGCCTTTCGGCCCCGGTCTTTTCACCGCATACGTGCTTCGCCTGTTCCTGGGCATCAGCCTGATTCTCGTGTACCCTCAATTTATAACCATGGTAGCTGATTACACCCACGATAAGGATCGCGGCAAAGGCATGGCGTTCAACGGCATCATGATGGGCCTGGCAAGCATTATCATTTTTGCCGCCATTGCTCCAATCGGGCGCAAGAGCGGTGTGCAGGGCCTTTTTTTTCTTGCGTCATGCATGGCGCTTACCGGCCTTGTGTGCACCCTGGTATTTCTGAAGGAGCGGCTTCCCGAAACAAAAAAGGAAGACAAAAAAGGCTTTAAAGAGGTGGCGCGCCTGGTTATGCAAAGCCCCGCGCTCAAATCAAGCTACTTATGCTCCCTTATCAGCCGCGCCGATATTACCGTTATGGCTACTTTTATTATCTCATGGGCCGTGCAACTGGCCGATACATTGCAAATCACCTCCGAGGCGGCAACTCAAAAAGGCGCTATCCCGATGATTATCATGAGTGTTGTCACCTTTATCGCATTTCCTTTTGTCGGCATTATGCTCGATAAATGGGGCCGCCTTGCGACAATCATGCTTACGCTTGTATCCGGTGGTATCGGTCTGGTCATCATTGGAAGCGGCCCGGGGCCGTTTGCAGGACTGACCTATGCTGCCGTTGTACTGGTTGGATTCGGGATTGCCGGCTCCATTGCCGGCGCCAACACCATGGCAACGGATGTTTCTCCCAAGGCGCTCATGGGGTCTATTCTGGGTGGGCTCAACACTATGCAGCCCATTGGCATGCTCTTTTTTCTCCAGCTTGGAGGATATCTCTTTGACGTTCTCGGCCCGGGCTGGGCATTCGGACTGAAAGGCGCGGCCAACCTTGTGCTGGCCATTTGGCTTTTCATGGCGCGAAAAAGTATCAATAATGATTTGGCGGAGCATAAAGCAACAGCGCGCTAACAGCCGTGTTTATATAGTGTGAAAGCATGCGTGCCGGCCTGCGGCACGACACTCAACCGGGTCAAAAAATCAGTTCGTTGGCAGCCGTTTGCAGGAGCGGGTTTTCCCGGTACATGCATTCCCTTTTTTGGGCGGGCATACTTGACTTAACAAAGGGAAATGATAACATATAAGCATATAGTTCATTTTTTTAAGTTTCGTGAGTGCTCTCTGGCCAGCGCGGATATTCTCGGTTCTGTCTCTCCTGCGGGCAACAAGAAAAAACAGGAACAGGAGGCGTCATGAACTTTTTTATAAAGCTAAATCAAGTATTTAAATGGATAAATACTAAAAATATCCGGAATAGCACACCTTTCAAAACAAAGGGTGGTTGCTCTCGTCCTTTTTTCCTTCCTGCTGGTATGTACTGTGGGAGTTCCTGCCTGAACACAGAAAAAGTGGGGGTGTTATTTATTATCCATGGCGGGATGGATACGGTTAAGCCCCAATATGTGTGGGACAGCGCCATGCAGCAGTTTTCCTACAACCCGAATCACCCGGCTAATGGCATAATCTATAGTGCTTCAATGTGGGGGATTGTTTTGCAGCAGGAAATCGCAAAAAAATATCTTTTGAAATATGAATTCGAATATCCGAGGATCGGGGGGACTGATCCCTTTACGGAAATCAGCATGCGGCAAATGAAGGATATGAAAAAGGAGCTGCGACGGCAGGGATGGAGGAATGGCTTTACCTTTGTGTTTGACTGGGCCGGCTGGATGGTTGGTGATGATGTAAAGCACTATCCCTACCCCCGGCACATGTACAATCCGCCCTCCGGCACAGGAGACGCCTGCACCTATTGCGGCGAAGATGAAGCCGACGGGCCCTGGGCAAACTGCGATCCTGAGCGGTATAATGTCGACGGCCCGGTGGAACGGCTGCTTAAAAAAAGGGTGTCGAAAATAATTGCCATTGATTTGACCGTTGGCGGCGTTCGATTTTCCAAAACCTATGATGTTATTCAGCTGGCCAAACAGGTGATCAATCAGTGGAATGAGGAGCATAGCACTGCTATACAGCTTGTATGGGTCAATGATCACACAAATCTCATGGAAAGGTCATTCCCCACCGAACCGGCGGGATGGACCGCAACGCTGGGGACGCCGACGCAGGATGCGCAGGTCCCGATCGACAACAGCACCAACCCCGTAGCCGGTGATGCGGAGCTTGCCGCAGTGCATGTTGAGGGCATTGAAGCGGTTATGGCCGGTACCGTTGTGGATTCTGAGACAGGCGTGCTTCTTCTTAATCATGCGATCAATGATTACAATGAGTTTTTTGATCCCAAAATTGACGATACAATTATTCTCAACCAGAACATTAAATCCCGATTGATCCAGCAGCACCCGGACATGGATCCGGAAAATATTATCGGCGCTTTCATGGGGGTCAAAGAAACAAATTCCGAAAACGGCCTGGTGGAGAGAACGCGGGCAATGCGCGGAGAGGACCTCGGCTATGCATGGCTCTATGAGAGCAATAAGCAAAAGCCTTCGGCAGAATGGGGGTATTTTTACTGGGATGCCCTTGAATATTTGAAGAACAGGGGGGTAAAGCATATCGTTGTTGCCTTCCCGCAGATTATAACCGATTCCGTTTTGAATCTTGTCGAAGTACCCAATCAGATTGCCAAAGAAATTGGCGCCAAAAACTGGCTGTATTGGGGTACTGGTAATGACAAGGCGTATCCGGGCATAGGCCATCCCTTTGCTGAGTACTGGGGCAACTGGGTCGATACGGATTGCGGCGGACAGGCATGCTGCTTTGAAATGGGCGGCTGCAGCGACGGACGCCCGTATCCGCCGGTTCGCCAAACGCCACTTGGCTCCAAGCGCGGTGACATGGATCCTTCTCTTGCCTATGACGTGTGCGAGTACGGGCACCTGGGCTATGATCAAAGTATTTCCGCTCCTGATGTCAATCAGCCCGTGCAAAATCAATATACCGGAACCTGGGCCATGTGGGCGCCGCCCAATGATAATTCCCGGGTCGGCAAGCTGCTGGCTAAATATGTGCTGCTGGCGGCTCAAAATAAACTTCAGCAGTAAGGTTTTAATTCAAGCTCAACGCCGCCTTGGCGAAAACAATATAATTTTCAAAAGAGAGGAAACCGGTTATGAGAAAAACCGGGAAGGAAAAACACTCAGGTCCTTGGCAGTAGCAGCTTCATTTTTATTTATTTTTATCGGTCAGGGGGTTTCATGGGCTGCCGACAGTGATGGTGACGGCATTCAGGATGCCGTTGATAACTGCCCGCGCACTTGCCAATCCCCAGCAGCTTGATGCCGATGGTGACAGCATAGGAGATGTTGTGACCCAACCCCCGGCTGCGGCGGCTGCGGGCAGCCTGCGTGCGATCAGCAGTGCGGCATTGATACCGATAGTGACGGTATTTATGATGTGTATGATAACTGTCCGAACACCTATAATTACCCGCAGCTTGATGCGAATGGTAACGGCATAGGCGATTGTGTGACCCAACGCCCGGCTGCGGCGGCTGCGGACAGCCTGCCTGTGATACGGTTTGTACTAATGAAAAGGTGGGGTTTTATTTATTGTCCATGGCGGGTTTGATGAGATGTACACAGCAAGGTATCTGGGATTCCGCCTTGCAGCAATTTTCCTACGATCCGAATCACCCGGTTTATAGAATTATCAATACTGCTTCAATGTGGAGCATGGTGCTGACGGTGGAAACTTCTAAACAGTATACTGTTGAAATATGCCTTCGAGTATCCGCGGATTGGCGGGATCCGATCCTTTTAGGCAAATCACCATGCAGCAAATGAGCGATATGGAACAAGTGCTCAACCAGGAGGCCGGATGATGGTTTTTCATTTGTGTATGACTGGGCTGTTTGGATAACGGGTGATCAGATATCGCACTTCCCTATCCCCGCTATATGTACTCTCCGCTCAATAATGCAAATATGACCGGAGACAACTGTCATCTATTGCGGCGAGCTGGAAGCCGGCGGCCCCTGGCCCAACTGTAATCCCCAAAGATATAATGTTGACGGCCCGGTGGAACGGCTTCTGCAGCAGGGGGTGACGAAAATAATTGCCATTGATCTGGTTGTCGGCGGCGTTCGCTTTTCAAAAACCTACGATGTGATCCAGATGTCAAAAAGGGTCCTCACTAAGTGGAATACCGAACATGCAACCTCTATTCCTCTCATCTGGGTAAATGACGACACAAATCTCATGGAAAGGTCATTCCCCACCGATCCCGCCGGATGGACCTCTACGCTGGGTCTTCTTGGCACTATGCCGACTGATGCAAACGTCCCCTATGACAACGGCGCCGGAAATCCCGTTGCCCTTGATCCTGATCTTGCCGCAATGCATGTAACGGGCATCGAAGCTGTTTTAAACATGGTGTACCGGATGCTGATGTGGGTGTAATCCTTTTAAATCATCCAATCGTTGATTATAATGAATATTTTGATCCAAAGATCGATGACACACTCATTGTCAATCAGAATATTAAATCTCAGCTGCTCGCGAAGCATCCGGGCATAAATCCGGACAATATTATAGGCGCCTGGATGGGGCTTCCCGTAGTTAAACCCTGCAAATGGCCTTATTGAGAGAACCCGAGCGATGCGCGGAGAGAATCTTGGCGCATGCGTGGCTCTACCAGAGCAGTAAGCAAAAGCCCGCGGGAGCATGGGGGTACCTGTACTGGGATGCCCTTGAATATTTAAAAAACAGGGGAGTAAAGCATGTCAGTTGTTGCATTTCCGCAGATTGTAACCGATTCCGTTCTCAATCTTGTCGAAGTACACAATCAGATTGCGAAAGAAATCGGCTTCAAAAACTGGCTGTATTGGGGTACGGGAGATACCGGCACGTATCCGGGCGTCGGCCATCCCTTTGCTGATTACTGGGGCAACTGGGCCAAGACTACTTGCGGCGGACAGCCATGCTGCTTTGTAATGGGCGGGTGCAGCGACGGGCGCCCGTATCCGCCGCCGCGCACAACACCACTTTCTTCCAAGATCAGCGCCATGGATCCTTCTCTTGCCTATGATGTGTGCGAATACGGGCAGCTGGGGTATGATCAAAGCGTTTCGGCCCCTGATGTAAATCAGCCGATTCAAAATCAATATACCGGGACATGGGCCTCGTGGAGACCGCCCAATAATGATCCCGGGGTTGGCGCGCTGCTGGCTAAATATGTGCTGCTGGCGGCTCAAAATCAACTTCTGTAATAATGATTTAATGAAAGCTCAAAGCATTGTGCATTGTGCGTTTAGCGCAGGAGAAACATAAAATTTTTATCACTGGTTAACTTCCGGCTGTTTCACCGCTAAAGTTGCCGTGCACAATTCGAGAGGGAGCCAGGAGATCCTTGGGCTCCCTCTCGAATTATCCAGCCATACAATGTGAACCGGGAAACGCTTACACAAGCATAAGACCGGGCGCTCATTGTTTCAGCTTGATACTTTCGCGTATTGAGGCATTCGCAATCGCTGTAGTAACATGACTAAAAAATCACCAGGAGGCTTATTATGCTGTCGGTAGTTATCACCGGAAGCAGCCAGGGCATTGGCTTAGGGCTGGCAAGAGAATTTTTAAAACGGAGCTGCCGGGTGGCGCTCAGTGCCCGCGGCACTGAAAGGCTGGAAGCAGAACGAAAAAAGCTTGCTGATGAATTCGGGGATGGTTTCGTTATAGGCGTGCCCTGCGATGTCACCGACCTCAAGCAGGTACGCTTTTTATGGGATGAGGCGGCCCGTTCATTCGGCCGGGTTGATATCTGGATCAACAATGCCGGCATCATGAATACTACAAAGCCCTATTGGGAACTTGACCCGGCTGAAATTGCAGCAGTCGTCAATACCAATATTCTTGGCCTTATGTACGGCACCCATGTCGCATTTCAAGGGATGCTGGGGCAGGGCGGTGGCCAGATTTATAATATGGAGGGCATGGGAAGCAACGGCAATATGCGTGCGGGATTTACCGTTTACGGAACCACGAAGCGTGCCCTCAGATATTTTACTGAATCGCTGGTTAAGGAATCAGGCGATACGCCGGTGCAGGTCTGCACCCTTGGCCCCGGTATTGTGGTGACGGATTTTCTGATTGAAAACATGAAGAAGATGCCCGAAGAAGAATATGAAAAAGTGCGGATGATTTATAATATCCTTGCTGATAAAGTTGAGACAGTCACGCCATTTCTGGTTGAGCAGATTCTTTCAAACAGCAGCACAGGGCAAAAATTGACTGGCTTACCGATGAAAAGGCAGCCGAGAGATTTAATTCCGATGAATACGCTGCACGGAATCTGCTCGGAGAGTTCGGGCTATGAGTCCGAAGCTCTGGCTGGTGCAGGTGCGGCGTACAAACTGCTGCCGCTGTCCAGCAATCAGCGGCAGCAGCAAAGATTGAAGTATTATACGGGATGGCCCAGCGCCTGATCAGCCCACCGTTTCACTTACTTGAAAACCCCGTGCACGTGATGGAGCAGGCATGCCCCTGAATGCCGTGTGATTGCCCTCAGCCTGCCTCGTCTATCCCCCCGGCAATTTCCGGAATAATACCCTGCCGCATATAGAGATAGGCCTGATGAATTGTTTTCATAGCCGTAAGCTGACGGGCAAAAAATAAAGCTTCGAGCAAGATGCTTGCTCCGCATATGCGTAAGGTATTGAGCGCTCCGATAGTGGTTGCGAGACTGCCGGCCTGGAAAAGTTGCTTATCCGACAAAAGACGCATTGGTTTATATCCCTTGTGCGCATAGAACTGCTCCGCTACAGGGCTTTCCACCTGGAGCAGAGCAGTTCTATTAAGGGATCATTGGACACATCATACAGGCGCAGAAAAAAAATAGCGCCGTACATTTTTTCTACGTCCTTTTGATAAGGCTTACATCAATTACGCCAAAAAACCTCAGGGTATTCACCTTGTACCCATTCATCCGCATCGCGTAAGAAACAAATCCATGCTTGTGGTGGCCGGTGATTATGTTCACCGCAAGTTTTGCATCAGCCACATGGATTTTAGAGACATTGTTTAAAATTGCAGTGGCAAGCTCTTGTTTCGTTGTAACATCAGTACGCATGGCTGCTCTCCCCGTTTATTCGAAGTTAAAAAAAATATCTTATCGGGAGAGGTCGCCATCATAGGCGGAGCTTAACGTGTGAAAACAAGGCAAGGTGGAAATTCAGGGGGCGTGCGCATAAAGGATAAGCAATGGAAGACTGCCCGCTAGCTTTGAAAAGATCATGAGCGGAGATTTCCATCACTGAGCGGGGCAAACCGAGGAAGGGCTTTTTATGAGTCCTCTGTTCGATTTTTTCAATTTTGCGGCAAAGCGCACTGTAGTCGAAATGGCACTTTGTAACAGCATGAGACAGCGGGCAGGTGGTGAGATACACAAAACCTAAAACAAGCAGCATCCGATGTGTTTTTTTATGAAGGCTCATAGCGGGCGCTCTGCAGAAATGTTCTGGATTCCTTATTATAAAAAAATCTGGAGGCCTCTTATACGGGCCGGTTCTGCGGGCTTTTGTGGCCATTAATCATTGCGTTTTGAAATAGGGGGCATCAGACAGACATACGTTTTGCCCGGGATATGCATAAACCAGAAGCTCAGTTGCCAATGACCTGCGGATTAACTTCTCATATGAATATATATATATTACATCGAAGGTAATCTGCAAGAAATATTTTAGAAGAATTATTCATAGAGAACTAGTTACATGGTATTGTTTTGTATACTGACATTAGAGTGAAAAGTACTTCCGGGCATATAAAAGCGGACCTTCAGCCAGAGCGGGTATGCAAGCCTGGCGAGACAGCCCCTCCTGCTGGAGACAGGAACCAACCAGGGAGAAAACAGTGGTTGATGTAATCCCGGCTTTTTACAGTGCGGTTTAGCTCTTGTGTGTTACGGAGACAATTTTGCCGACTTGAAAAAGGCACACCCGTTCCCCCCCCCCAAAGCTTATTAATTGCATGTAATCGTATTCTGCTACCTGAGATGACCCGCTAAAAATATCAGGCTTTTTCATTAACCGCCCGGCTGGTGATGACATAGTATATTCTTATATGGTTTTGCAGCGCTTCCAGACACCGGCACTGAATTTATTAAAATATTTTTAAATAAAGCTTGACAGGGAACCGGCTTCGTATTAATACGATATTTAAATGGTTTGAATTTCAAAATATTATATGGCTTTAACCAGTGTTTCTCGACCGGGCCTCTGTAATAACAGCCGACTAAAATGACAACCTCAAAAAAACAGCTTTTATAAAGAATTAAATTAAACGAGCCCGTTTGTTTTTGAAATGTGAACCACCGCCCTGCTGCTTATTGGTCATGGTAGCCGGGGCTCTAAAACCCCATGTTTTTCTTGACATGATATAAGTTTAAAGGTATTATTCTTTTAGAATGCTTTGCCAGCAGCGTTTGCTTTGCGCTGCTTTTAGATTATCTATGTACACCGTAACTTTTACAGGAGGCCGTATGGCAGAAATAAACATGCAAAATCTCATTGTACTCATGAAATTGTGGGAAAATGCCCTCGCTCAAAAAGCTTTTTTGATAAAGTCGCTTGTGAAAATGAAAGCCAGCTCTTGCCGGCTATGAAAATAAAAAGTCCGAAATGTCCACGCTAATGGGATTGTGGGAAAAAGCACTTGTTAAGAAATTTTTTTCGCAAACACCGGCGTAGAAAACAAAATTGCCCCGGCCGGCCATGATGCTCAGGAGCCAAGGCTGAGCCGGAATATAACCAGCGTTGACCAGAATAACCCGGAATTAATCTCTGCTTGTATCCGGATTTTTCATGCAGCCGTCTATTTGGGTGACTCGAAGGACCGCCATGCAGTTTTATTTTAAATGAACTATAGAAAAGCAGCTGCGATCTTGCCTGATTTTAGTCTTGACATGTTTTGATGATCCAATTATAATTCCTTTAGAAGTAGTCTTAGTGACTACATTGCTTAAATTAATTATTGGGAGATCCGAATTGGCTATTCCCGGCGACGTTTATTTTTCAAGTTCAAATTTGTCAATTGCATTGACCTGGACTGCAGCAGCGCGGTTGATAGCTTTTAAATCCCTGCTATAGACAAGAGAGGTATACATGGCTGAAAAAAAAGATGAGCTCATAAAGATTGTTGGTGCGGAGAATGCAATTGATGATCCGGCTACCCTGGAGGCGTACTCCAGGGATCATAGTTTTACCCCGCCAATGAAGCCCCTGATGGTGGTAAAGCCCAGGAATGCCGATGACGTGCAGGGTATAGTTAAGTGGGCTAACCAAACGAAAACGCCACTGGTCCCGATAAGCTCAGGTTTGCCGCACTTCCGTGGTGACAGTGTCCCCAGTTCAAAAGGGGCGGTTATTGTGGACCTGAGCGGAATGAAGCGGATTATCATGATGGACCGGAGGAACCGGGTGGCTCTCATTGAGCCCGGGGTAACCTTTAGCCAGCTTCAGCCTGAACTGGCTAAACAGGGAATGCGGCTTTCCATGCCGCTACTGCCGCGCGCTTCCAAATCAGTGCTGGGAAGTCTCCTTGAAAGGGAGCCTATAATGAACCCCCGGTATGCCTGGTCTCTGAATGAGCCGCTGCGATGTATTGAAGCCGTCATGGGCAACGGAGAGATGTTTCGGACCGGTGAGCTTGCCGGTGCCGGTGTCAGCACCTCCACCAGGGAGGAGGAGAAGTTCGTCCCGATAGAAGAACTGCTTGAAAAACAAAAAGCAATACAGGGCACAGCGCTCTACCAATATGGCCCAGGGCAATTCAATTTTCATAAACTGGTATCGGCAGCGCAGGGAACCATGGGTATTGTCACCTGGGCATCGCTGAGATGCGAAGTGTTGCCCAAGTCTCAAAAGTTTTTCCTTGTGCCCTCTGATGGGCTTGAGACTATTATCGGCTTTGCCTATAAGCTCTTACGGATACGGTTTCATGATGAATTAATGCTGTTAAACAGATCCACTTTGGCGTCTATCCTGGGAGAGGAAACTGAGCAGGTTATGTCCTTGCGAAAAAAGTTGCCACCGTGGACGCTCGTTTTGGGTGTGACCGGGCGTGATATCATGGCGCAGGAAAGAGTTGAATTTCTCGAAAAGGATATTACCGATATAGCTCAGCAATGTAACGTGCGTCTGGAGTCGGCAATTCCCGGGGCAACAGCCGGACAGGTGGCGGAAGCAGTGCTTAATCCCTCAAAAGAACCGTATTGGAAACTTCGCAGCAAGGGCGGCTGCCAGGACATCTTCTTTCTCACTACACTGAACAGGGTGCCCGAGTTCATAACGACGATGAGTGAATTGGCGGAAGCCTCCAGCTATCCGCTGCAGGATCTCGGCATGTACATTCAGCCGACGCACCTGGGAACAAGCTGCCATGTGGAATTTAGTCTACCCTATGATCCAGGCGACGAGAAGGAGGTATCCAGGGTTCAAGGGCTGTTCGCCAAGGCCAGTGAAAAACTGTCAAACCAGGGAGCGTTCTTTTCCCGGCCCTACGGCATTTGGGCAGACATGGCCTATGGTAGAAATCCCGAGCATACGGCCCTGTCAAAGCAGCTGAAGGCAATATTTGATCCCAATAATGTATTGAACCCCGGCAAGCTTTGTTTTTAGGCCGGGGCTAAACCAAGCAGGAGGTATAAAGTGGCACTGGAAGATCTTAGGGCTACCGTCAGCAGATGCAGCAAATGCTCATATTGTAAATGGATTCCCTTGGCCCATGTAAAGAGCTGGCGCTTTGCAAAAGGCTGTCCCAGCATAGAGTACAATAAGTTTCAGAGCTACTCGGCCAGCGGACGATTAAGCACGTCCCTGTCCCTTCTCGAGGAAAGGAGCAGTTACTTTGATGAAGGGCTGGTGGACATCGTTTTCAAATGCATGCTGGACGGGTGCTGTGACGTTGCCTGCAAGGTTAACCGGTATGATCTGGAACCCGTAGAGGTTATGCGTCAATTACGGTTTGAAATGATAGACAAGGGTTGTTTCCCTTTCCAGGACATTCCCCTCATAGAGCATCTCCGGAAAGAGGACAACATGATGATGGAGCCCAAGGCCGATCGCGCCAACTGGGCTGAGGGTCTGGATGTAAAAGATCTCACCAGTGAGAAGGCTGAAGTTGTGTTTCACGTCGGCTGTCGATACAGTTTTGATAAGGAGCTCTGGAGGATACCCAGGACGGTGGTGGGCCTGCTTAAAAATGCCGGCATTGATTTCGGCATCATGGGGCGTGATGAGAACTGCTGCGGCGGCCGGCTTTGTGATATGGGCTACCGGGGGGAATTTCTCAAATATGCTGAGAATAATCATGAAGCCTGGACTACTGCAGGGGTAAAAACAGTGGTTACCGGCTGCTCCGATTGCTACCATGCATTCAAGCGCCTGTATCCTGCTGAGTTGAAAAATTACAAATTCGAGGTCATTCACATCACGGAATTTCTTGAACGGCTTATTAATGAAGGCAAGCTGAAATTTACAAAAGAAGTTCCCCTGACGGTCACCTATCATGATCCCTGCCATCTGGGAAGACGAGGAGAACCCCATGTGCCCTGGAAGGGCGAGCAGAAGAAAATTCGCGGGCAGGTCCTGGTATGGGAGCCACGCAAACCCCGGTATAACGGAGCACAGGGTGTGTATGACACGCCGCGGAATGTACTGAGAAGCATTCCGGGTATCAAGCTCGTCGAGATGGAAAGAAACAGGGAATATGCGTGGTGTTGCGGCGCCGGCGCCGGGGTACGGGAACGGTATCCGGAATTTTCCTCATGGACCGCCGGAGAGAGGATTGCAGAGGCACAGGCCACGGGCGCCGAGGCGATCGTGAGCGCCTGTCCCCATTGTGAGCGAAACTTTCTTGATGCCGTTACGGATCGTAATGAAACGATGAAAGTGTATGACATTTTAGATCTTGTGCGCGAAGCAATCTAACAGGAAGGAATGTACCTATGGCACTACCCAGAGAAGTATATGAAGCCCTGGAAGGCATTATAGGGCCTGATAATATCACGGAGGAGCCGGCGACGCTGGATTCATATGCTTATCAGTGGATGGCTGAGCTCGTAACTGACGTAACCGGCGGAAGCAAGTTCTTTGACAGGCCCGAGGCTGTGCTTATGCCGGGAAGCGCCGGAGGAGGTTCAGGCAATAGTTAAAGCCTGCAACCGCTATAAGATACCGTATCATTGCTTCAGTACGGGGTGGGGGCCATGGGCTGCCGCGCCGGCCAAGGGGCAGATCCTCATGGACCTGCGGCGGATGGATAAAATACTGGAAATAGACGAGCAAAATATGTTTGCCGTGGTTGAGCCGTATGTGGTGGCTGCGCAGCTTCAGGCCGAAGCCATGAAGGTTGGGTTTGAACAATCATATAAGCGGCGCCGGCGCCGGCACCTCGGTCCTTGCCAATGCCTGCTGTTTTCAGGGCGGGGGGCCGGATGTTATGTATTTTTCTTCTCCCCAGGATAGTATTTTGTCGATAGAGTGGGTCATGCCTACGGGCGAGATACTCAGGACAGGCTCTCAGGGTTCAGGCCTCGGCTGGTTCTGCGCCGAGGGGCCGGGCCCGAGCACGCAGGGAGTCATCAGAGGCTCCCTGGGAGGCGCCGGGGGGTGGGGCGTTGTGACCAAGATTGCCATACGGCTCGTTCATTGGCCCGGCCCGGCGCAGATGCCCATTGAAGGTACCGTGCCGTCCTATAAGGCGCAGCTTCCGGAGGACCTTTTCAAAGCTGCGTTTCCGGCCTTCCCCAGCCTGCAGGCCTTTGCCGATGCGATCTACAGAGTCTACGACTCGGAAATAGGCTATATCGCTCACCGGCAGTTCGTCATGTGGGGCGATGAGCTGCAGGCCGCTTTTCTGAGAATAGTAACCGATCCTGCGAAGCAGCTATGTGATATTCCTGAACTGCTGGACACGCCGGAAATACAAAAGCTGACCGAAGAGATGCAGCGCAATTTCCAGCTTATTATGGTCGGTATGACGCCACGGGACCTTGAGTACCAGAAGAAAGTTCTGGACCAGATACTGAGTGAGACCGGTGGATGGAATATAGCAGTAGTAGATGAGCCGGCTATGCAGCAGTACGTTCTTTTGTTCATGCTGAAGCTCTGCTTCAAGAGCGTCAATTTTACGGCGACCGGCGGGTTTATTGATACCTATAATTCGGTAGCAACACCGGATGTGTGGGCATCCGGGGAAATCGAGGCCGGCAAGGAGTTATTGAAGAAATATGCCGGCAGAATCGCTGATGCCGGCGACCAGGCTATGGGACCCGTAGGCGGCCAAGGCGGTGGCGGTGTCACCGGATGGGAGGATTTTGTTTTCTATGATCCCCAGGACCCTGATTCGTCAAAGGCTGCAGCGGAGTGTTCAGACGAAGGGGACAGATTAAAAGCTGCACAGGGCCGCCCTCCCGGAGGGATGCTGTTCGGGCTGGCACGGGCCACGCATGCCGACGCAGATGCTCGCGCCAAGAAGCTTTCACGGTCGCCGGAATACAATTGGCAGCGCAAGCTCAAGGCAGCACTTGACCCTAACGGAGTTGGGAGTGGTAACTACTTCTGGGGAGCGGAGCCGTCACAAGAGGGAGAAGGAACATGAGAATAATTGTCTGTATTAAACAGGTGCCTGACCCGCAGGCTTCCTCCTCTGGCACGAAAGTCGACTCTGAAGCAATGCGGGTGATAGTGCCGCAAGGCACTCCGCCGGTGATGAGTCCCTATGATGAGAATGCGCTGGAAGCTGCCATCAGGCTAAAGGATGCTCACGGCGCCAGGATAACGGTGATAAGCGCGGGGCGAAACCTGGCCAAGCCGGTACTGAGGAAATCTTTAGCCTCGGGTGCTGATGAGCTGATCCTGCTGGAAGACACTGCGTTTGAAAAGCTCGATAGCTATGCAACAGCTCACCTGTTAGTCGCCGCCATACGGGAGATTGGTGAATACGATCTTATCCTCTGCGGAAGGCAGGCGGCGGATACGGATGCCGGCCAGGTGGGTTCCGGTATTGCCGAGATTTTGAAGATTCCCTGCATCACTGCTGCCACCAAAGTAGAACTCAGCGACGGGAAGGTACTGGTGGAGCGGGTGGTGTCGGACGGCTATGAAGTAGTTGAGGCTCCCCTGCCGGCCCTGGTTACCGCGAGCAGCGAGATCGGCGATTTGCGATACCCCAAGTTGAAGGACCTTCAGGCAGCTCAGAAGATGCCCATCACGATTCGGAGTGCTCAAGCGCTGGGAATTGACGTAGCCGGACTGAAGAGATTGAACCTGGTCAGGCTGTCTGAGCCCCCGCGCCGGAAAACCGAGTGCCAGATCATAGGAGGTGAAACGCCGGAGGAGGCAGGAGCTAATCTGGCCCTGAAAGTGAAGGAAGCCAAGCTCCTGTAATCCGGAATCGGCAGCACAGCAGGTTGATAGTACCGGATGTGAAAAATGAGGTAGAAAAAAGCTAAGCAAGTTAATTAAATAAAGGTAAATATCATGGCTGAATATAACGGCATTATGACGTATTGCGAGATCGCCGAAGGCTCACTGCCTTCGATCTCCCGGGAGGTATTGGGCTTCGGCAGAAAGCTGGCCGATGACCTGGGGCAGGAATTGTGCACGGTGCTGGTCGGAAGCGGCGTGGGAGGTTTGGCCCAGGAAGCTATCGCCTTAGGCGCTGATACAGTATATGTTGTTGATGATCCGCTGCTTAAAGAGTACCAGACGGATGCATACGTAGCAGTGATGGAAAAAGCAGTCAGGCAGGTAATGCCCCAAATCCTCATTCTAGGGCAGACCTCTGTCGGTCGTGACCTGGCTCCCATGCTGGCCTTTAGGCTGGACACAACGGCCACTCTGGATTGTGTCGGCCTTGCTATTGACCCTGAAACAAAGCTTTTGCTGCAAATTAAAAATGTCTTTGGAGGAAATGCCCAGGCTACCTTCACCTCCGACTCCTGTCCGCAGATAGCCACGGTGCGGGACAAGGTAATGCCACCTCCAGAGCCCAATGCCTCAAAGCAAGGTGAGGTCATTCCCCTTGATGCCGGCCTGGACCCCTCAGCCATAAGAACCAGATTGTTGAAAAGGGTAACAGGAAAATGAAGGCGGGGTACGGCTTGAAGATGCTCAGGTAATAGTGAGCGGCGGCAGAGGCATCGGCAGTGCCGAGGGATTTACTCAGCTGCAGGAGCTGGCAACACTGTTGAACGGCGCGGTTGGCGCTTCAAGGCCTGCCTGCGATAATCGCTGGCTTGCCCCTAACCGGCAGGTGGGGATTACCGGAAAAATTGTTAACCCCGATGTTTATATTGCCATAGCACTTTCGGGTTCCATCCAGCATTTGAGCGGCTGCGCCCAGTCCAAGAGTATCATCGCCATAAATAAAGACCCTGAGGCCCCTATCTTCAACTATGCCGATTTTGGTGTTGTTGGCGACTGGAAAAAGGTACTGCCCGCGTTCGCAGATAAGCTCAAGGAGCTTCTGCCCGGGTAAAGAAAACATTGCCCGTTACATTATTCGGGCGAGCTTTATGCATAAAGGAGGATTGTCGTGGAAAAAGTTTTCGGGAAAGAAATGCCTATTGAAAAACAGCGCGATATGCTCGTTGCACAGAATGCCCTCAAGCTTCCCCTGCTGTATCAAAATCTTCTGGAGAGTTACGGGCAAGAAAAAGGCACTGCAATTTATTATGATTTATTTGAAGCCAATTTCAAGAAAAGAATTAAGATATTTGAGGGCAAAGATATTGGCGATATCATGATGTACGAAATTGATATGTTTCCCGCCAACGGATGGAAAATATGGATAGAAAAGGGTGAAGAAAAAGGCGAGCCGGTCTGGTATGAACATCTTGAGATCTGCCCTCATCTTGAGGCAACAAGGAAGCGCAACCTTCCCGATCCCTGCTCGATTATCTGTGATATGGACTGTGCTTTAGGGGGGAAATACAAGGTCGCAAAATGGGAAAGAATTAAACATATGCCCGCAGGCGATAGCGAATGCTGCTTCAGAATAACACGAGCACGATAAAATTCCATATCAATGAGCAGACAAGAAAAATTGTCGACAAAGGCATGAATTTTTATTTTTTTGTACATAACGATCGGGGTGTGAAGCCATTGACAACCACATTCTTTGCTTCGGCATAGACGTTTTTTTGTCGTACAGCCCTCTAGGGCGAAATCAAACAATCCTCTGTGCGGGTCATTATTGACTCCTGCCAGCCCTGCAGCTGCATCAGCGAGGCTTCCAAACGCTCCACTGATGCCATAAAATCAAAAAACCTTTGATCCTCACGAACAAAATTCCTGCTCAAAAATTACACTACCAAATAAACCCCTGCTTTTTTATATAGGACAGGTGAACCACCGCCTTGCTGCTTATTCGGAATGGGGCCCCGAGACGCCACAGATAAAATAAACATTTTTTCTTGACAAGTTGTATTTCAAGGACTATCATCCTTTGCGTAGTAGTCTTAAAGAATACATTTCACGGGTCAGATACCATGATCCCTACCAGCTGGGCATTGAAAATTGCAGCGACGCGAAGCAGGAATATGCAGTGCCTCTGGAGCTTATTGATATTGTAGAGCTGGTGGCGCGGCCGATCTCATAACCGGGAGCACGTTGAGCAAAAATTTTCACGCAGGGAGGTGCCTATGGCGCGGGTTGATTTTAAGGACATGATTCGCTTTACCGATGAACTGCTCGTGAATCGAAAAATGTTTGAAGGGCTGGAGCTGGAGCCGCTGGAAACATATCTTGGCATGGATACGCGGCCTGCCTGGGAGTTCAAGACGCCCCTTGCCAACGGGTTTTATAAGCCCTTTGTGCTGAAGGGATCGGACAAAATAGAAAAAATAACCTACGGCGAACTCCACTACATGGGCAGGGCCAAGTATTGCGCCCTCAACTTTACCTGCAGCGATGAGTATGATTTGCCGGTTTTTGCCTGCGAATTCGACGAGAGCGCGCCGCGGCTCAGCATTACCCTTGACTTCATGCCCCTCGTCGATATCGCCGTGTATCCGGAATACCGCGAAAAATATCTGCAACCCCTGGGAAACCTGTGGCGCAAATACCGCAGCATTCCCGGCTTTACCAAGGACGGCCGCTGCCTGGTGCAACGCCGGTATGCCCCCTGGCCATGGGCCCGCGCGACCCTCTCGCCTTACCCGATTGACGGCCGCGTTGAGGAGCCCGAGGACCGCCTCTCCGTGCTTGATGCGGTCGTCGACATATGCCCGCGTCTGGCTGGAGATGATGAAAAAAGCCGAGCCCATCCGGGATCCCGTCTATAAGCAGGAAATGCTCACGAGAAAGCGGGCCATGCAGAAATACTACCGCGACCTTGATCCGGGCGGAGAGGTGATCAAAAAGCTTTTCGGCGAGGAAAAAATGAAACTTTTCGTCAGTCTTATTTTTTAAAGGGAGGGCACGGTAATGGCTGAGACCACATGGACGCCGTATGTTGAAAAAATGAAAGAGGTTCTCGCAAGCCCTTCCCCTGGCCGGGACGAAAAGCATACAGGGCAGGGATATCGCTGCTGCCGCCGGCAGCGCAACCATTCAGGCTTTTACCGCCGAGAAGATTGAAAAAATCGTACTGGGCGCATTTCCCGGCGGGGCCTCAGAACTGGGGCTCTGCACGATTATTCCCGCAGAGGGCTATGATCTGCCGATATTTTTTTCCCGCTGGGAAGAAGGCAAGAGCAGCGTTGGCATTTTCGTGGATCTGCTCCCGACGGTTGACATCCTGGTGGATGAGCCGTACAGAAAAAAATATATCGAGCCGCTCGGGGAAATCTGGGAAAAATATCGCCAATCTGCCCGGCATAACGCCGGAAGAGCACGATGACCTGCGGGCCTGCTGCTCCATAGTCTATACGGCAGCCGTCATCCCGATCGAGCGGGAAGGCATGCGGCTTGCCGCGCTTGCCCCCCACACGGAGTACCTGAAACACTATATCGAGTTTTACGCAGCTGCCGCAGCGGCCGGTGATGCGGCAAAACGGCAGGAAATACAGCGGAAAACAGCGGCGGTCAAAAAAACGCTGCGCGAATATTTGATGAAAATAGCCTGCCGGCCCCGCAGGGCAGGGCCTTGCGCCCCCGGCTTCCGGCAGGCTTGCTGAAATCTTTTTTTAAAAGGAGGATCGCCCGCCATGGCAATGATTGATGTGCTGCAGAAAGGTATGCGCTTTACCAATTCCGATCCCGCCGCCCAGGAGATGCTGGCTGATTTCACGGACCATAAAGTCGGGATGAAGCTGGATGGCGAGGAAATGACGATCATCATAAAAGACGGCAAGGTCATGCTCGAGAGCGGCACGCGCGAGGATTGCCATGCGGCAATGGGGATGACCACCAGGATCTGTGCGGGCAATCGACAACAGCTACGATCTCATGGAAATACGGGAGAAGGGGGAAATTATTAAAGGCGATAAAACCGACCCCAATACGGCAGTACATTTTATGGCGCTTTTCCCCTTTTTTGACGCCATGGTCCGGCTGTACGAGCAGGATCAGGAATTTAAAAACGCCGTCGATGCCGTTAAGGCATCACCTGAAGCAGCGGAGTTTGTATGGTCAAGCACAGTGTCGATCCGGTAAAATGCCGCGGCTGCGGGAAATGCGTTGAATATTTGCGGCCTCGAGCTCTGGGTATTAGTCGATGCCGATAACGGCAAAAAACAGGCGCAGGTTATTGAGGAAGCAAAGGACATATGCCACATGTGCCTGGCCTGCCGTGATGCCTGCCCGGAAGATGCGATAACCATTACCGAAGAATAATGGCGGCTGCGTATCAGGTCGTTGCAAGAAGCGGGAAATGATGCATCCGATGCTAAGGGGACCGGTGTATGTGTAAACGATATGTACACATTGCTGCAATTATCGCCATAAGCGCCGCGCTTACTGTCACGTCAGGGTGCGGCAGGGCCAAAGAAAAAATGAAAATGCCCAATATAAAAATGGTCACTTCCGATGATGTCATTGCCGTTTCAGCTCCCGATGAAAAGAACGTATGGGTTGCCGGTGATTTCGGCGTCATATATCACTCGGGCGACAGCGGTGAGACCTGGACGGAACAGAAATCCGGGGTGGATACGCTTCTGTGCGCTATTAAGTTCCTTGATGATAAAAACGGCTGGGTGGCCGGCATCAAGGGCGTGATGCTGCACACCACCGATGGCGGGGCTACATGGAAACGTCAGGATACGGGCACCAAGCGGCATCTGCTGGCAATCTGGTTTGCAGACAAGGACCTGGGCTGGGCAGTGGGTGAATATTCGACCATTCTGCATACAAAAGACGGCGGGAACACCTGGACACGGCAAAGCGAAGAAAGCGACAAGATTTTCAATAAGGTTTGTTTTGTAGACAGGGAAAACGGCTGGATTGTCGGTGAGGCGCGGCATCATGCTGCGCACGGCAAACGGCGGCGCTACCTGGGAGCCTGTGGTTCCGGAGTTTTTCAAAAGGGAAACTCTTGAGGAGGAATATGATAATCCACGGCCAACGCTGTTCGGCCTTTATTTCGCTGATAAGCAGCATGGCTGGATATGCGGCATGGACTCCACAATCATGCGCACAGCCGATGGCGGCAGCTACCTGGGAGCTGCTGAAAACCAAAAAGGGAGAACCGATTTATAATATTTTTGTCAGGGGAAACCGCGGCTGGGCTGTGGGCAATAAAGGCACCTACCTGCTGTCGCGTGACGGCGGCATGACCTGGGGCAAGCAGGACGAGACCATTAAGTCAAAGCTGCTTTTGGCGGATGTTGTTTTCAGCAGCCAGGATAAAGGCTGGATTGTCGGCGCAGCAGGCACTATTTTGAAAACAACCGATGCAGGGGAATCATGGAGTTTCTGCTCCGGGCTTTCTTATATCTTTGAGGGATTTAAAATGCCCGCAGGCCTTGAAAAAAACATTATAGAATAAAGCACGGGACAGACATTTCCTAAAGGGCATAGGCTATGATGGAACGTATTGCAAATATTATTATAGACAGGCGGCATTATGCGCTTACCATTGTTGTGCTTCTGACGCTTTTTTTCGGCTATTTCGCAAGCAAAATAAGCGTTAAAACCATTTACACGGACCTTCTGCCGCAGAATCATCCCTATATCAATGTGCACAATGAAATACGCAATGTGTTCGGGGGCTCAAATCAGGTCCTGATTATGGTGCAGGTGAAGGACCCTGAAAAAGGCGGGAAATACGCGGATATTTTCAATCCCGACACGCTGGGCAAGGTGAAATTTATTAACGATGAGCTCAAAAAATTTCACGCTGTTGACCGCTACAAGATTTTATCCATAGCAGAGAAAAAAATCAGGAACATGCAGCTCACCAGCAAGGGGTATGTTTCAGAGCCGGTTATGTGGCCCGATGTTCCACAAACAGAAGAGCAGCTGCACAAGCTCAGGCTTGATGTCTACGGCAATCCGGCCTGCTATCCCGGGCTTGTCTCCCTTGACAGCAAGAATGCTCTTGTCATGGTTGACTTTTTCGAGGAGCAGATTGATTATGCAACCTGTTTTAAAGAGCTGCAGGAGCTGCGCAAAAAGACGGAGGATGCAAACCATATAATTGCCATTGCGGGCGAGCCCATGCACCTTGGCTATATCGACAGCTATGTGGGCGATGTGGTTAAAATTTTAAC
This sequence comes from uncultured delta proteobacterium, assembly GCA_963718965.1. Taxonomy (GTDB): domain Bacteria; phylum Desulfobacterota; class WTBG01; order CAIYCZ01; family CAIRTM01; genus CAIWCT01. The sequence goes on from CAVRBJ010000013.1 coordinate 34,808, forward strand.
CTATACCGTACTTGCCATGCTGGCGGTTTTTTATTTTTTCTTTCGATCAAAGCGGGGCATGTTTCTGCCAATCGTGGCTGCGGCCATCAGCGCAATCTGGGGGCTGGGTTTCCTGAGCCTGCTGAAGTTCAACCTTGATCCCCTTGTCCTGGTCTTTCCGTTTCTGATTGCGGCCATGGCGGCATCTCATTCAACGCAGGTGATCAAGCGGTATCAGGAAGAGGCGGGCAAGACAGGGGATAATCTGGAAGCATGCAAAACGGTTATTAAAAGCCTTTTTGTTCCGGGGCTTGCCGGCATTTTAACCGATGCTTCGGGAATTCTTATTATTGCCATCACGCCCATAGCAATTCTTGCAGAAAATCACCCTCTCCTGCGCATTCTGGTCGTTTATTACCATTATTGTCGCCCTGGTGTTTATACCGGTGCTGCTTGCCTATATGCCCCTCAAGGCAGAGACGCAGAAGCGCAGCCTTCTTGATAAAGCTCTTGTGTTTCTCGGGGGGTGGCTGAACCGGAGCGGCAAATACGTCGTTACGGCAGCAGCCGTTGCTGCTGACTGATCTGGGGAGGCACGTATATTGATAAAATCACCATCGGCAGCGCAGTGCCGGGCTCTGAAGTCCTCTGGCCCTTTCACCGCTACAATGTCGACAGCTTCAGGATAACATTTGCAATGCCGCTTCTAAATCCGCTCTATATTGTGCTTGATACCGGGAAATCCCAGGGTGTTGCCCAGGCCGCTGTAACCCGGGAGGTTGCTAAATTTCTCCCGCTACATGAAGCAGACTCCCAATAAAAAGGTTGTGATGGTTCAGACCCTTCAGGGGCGGATACCGGGAATACACAGCGGGATGCGGGAGCAGGATCCGCGCTGGAAGTTTCTGCCTGTTGACGACAGCCAGACCGAGTTTCTCTACCGCTCCGCCATGCAGATGGGCGGGCCGGGAAGCTTTGACAAGTTTGTTGACATGGGAGATCAAAATACCAATATTATTATTTTCTGCAGGGACAAGACGTCGCAAACCATCAGCGAGGTTATGGGCAGGGTTCAGGAATATATCAAGGACAAGTCGACGATTGCAGGAACAGGGATGAAATACAGGCTTGCCGGAGGTGCAGTCGGCGTGCAGGCAGGCGTTAATGAGACGCTCACCGAGTATCAGGTGCTGACGCTTTTTCTCTCGCTGTTTATTGTCTTTTTGTTCTGCGTGGGGGCTTTCAGGTCATTTGTTGCAGGCCTCATCATGATTGCACCGCTTGTTATTTCCAATGCCCTGACCGCAGCATTCATGGTGCTCAATAATCCGCCCCTTCCCCTGACAACGGCAATACTGCCCGTTTCGGCAGTGGGCATAGGGCTTGGCGTTGACTACGGCATTTATCTTGCCAGCCGGATGATCGAGGAGTGCAAAAGCGGGAAAAGCCTTGCCGAGGCAGTGACCATCGCCATGGGCACCACCGGCAAGGCGGTTATTTATGTTGCAACAACGCTTATTGTGGGTATAGTTTTCTGGTTTCTTTCAAAAATGATGTTTCAGGCCCTCATGGGGCTTTTGCTTGCAGTTATGCTTACCTTGAACATGATAGGTGCGCTCCTGGTTGTGCCGAGTCTTATTTTGATTTTCAAGCCGGCGTTTATTGTTGGCAGAAAATAAAACCGTACACCTTTTATTTAAGGGGGCCGTATGAAAAAAACAGTGGCAACAGTTGGTATGCTGATCGGATGCGCGTATCTTCTCCTGGGCGCAGCTTCGGTACATGCAACAGTTTTTCTCATGGACAGGAAGCTTCTGCTGAACGGGTATTTCAAGGAGCAGGCATTTTCTCGCCTGGATATACCGAAAGAAGAGGAGCAGTTTCATGAAAGCAAATTCGACTTATCTCCGCACCAGTTTATTCGCTGAAGTCGCTGTATAAACTGCATGCAGCCGAGGACATGCAGATTAACCTTTTCGCGGGCTCCGCTACTGGTGGGAAATGATGCCGAACTCTTGACTCGCGGCAGCACTGAAGGGGCAATTGCCCGATTTTGCCACGCAGGATAGTACGCGCCATCCAGAAGGCGAGGATTATATTACAGAGGCCTATGTGCATATTATCGAAGGGGCCGTTGAACTCAAGGGCGGCAAGCAGATTGTCGTGTGGGGTGAAACCGATATCAAGCGGGCTGCCGATGTTATCAACCCGGTCGATGTCCGGCACGGCTCTCCGGGTACTGAGGACTGGGAAAGCATTAAGCTTGGGCTCTGGATGTTGCGGGGGTTTTATCAGACGGATCTTCCGGGCAATCTGCATGTTTGAGACGCTTGTCATTCCCGGTGATTTCAAGTATGCAAGGGTGCCGATTGAAGGAACCCATTATGGCCCAAGCCATGCAAGAATTCATTTAATCCGGGCAAGGGGTTCGGGATTTATGAGTGGGTGCAGGAGAAGGCACGCCGGGATGCCCCGGGCTGGGCTTTGAGAAATACCGAGGTCGGTTTAAAATCAGAGGCTATACCTGGAATATCGACTGGTCATGTATTTTATTTCAATACGCCGAAGCGACGTGGCAGTGGCCAACCGCCAAAACCGATAACTTCAGCCAATTTCGCCAATACATATGTGATTTGCGGCATCTTAAGTCCATGCTGACCGGATCACGAAATAGACCCGCAGTTCCCGGGCTATAAGGTTTTTAATTATAAGCGCTATGAGGTGCTTGGACGGAACCGCACAGACGATTATTGAGAAACTGCACGGCTCGGAATGGCGCTTTGAATGGTTCTATGAGATGGGCAACCATTTCAATAAGGGAACGAATCATGCCAACAACGCAATATATGCCGAGGCAGAGCGTGATCACGGTCGGCGGCGGCCTGGTCGTATTCCGACAGGTTTACGATGCCCTGGATTACCCATGCACTTGTGTGATGATAAAAAGATCAGCTTAAGCCTGACGCATGTTTTATGAAAAAGTGCTTGGCGATTTCCACGATATTATCATTTATGAAAGCGGCCGGGGACACCGCCCCGGTGACAGCCATGCCACCGAGTTTGTCTGGAGCTTTTCGCAGCAGTTGTTCAATCCCAGGTGATGATCATGTTCACCGGAAGCTATAACCCGATCGGCAAATATTTTCTCTGCCCGATTTTATCCTATGCGCCGGGCGACCACTGGCGCTGGGAGGTGGCGCTTCCCATTTACGGGTCATGCGGCAGGCAGCAATATGGGGCTGTATCGACAAGGACAGCATACTGTTCAGAATCCGCTATGAATTTTAATCTGTATTAATCTTAATAACAAAGGAGGTTGTATGCCAGCACAACAATTAACAAAATCCGTAGCATTCATTGCGGCAGCCGGCATGCATGTTTGTGTCTTTGCAGCGCAGCTCAGGCCCAGGAGTGCAGTATCCTGTTGCAGCCTACAGCGCAGATGAGCTTGCAAAGGTTCGGGAATGGGAAAAAACATGGGCAGGGAAAAAGATTGATACAAGCAATATTGATCAGGTTGCCCAGTTTCTTCCCGATCAAATAGTCCAGCTGTACAAGAATCCGAAAAAATGGGGCGCCCCGGAAAAAGACGGCCTGTTTTTTTCCATCACCCCCTATCAGCAGGTTACTGAGACAACAGGCGTGATCGCGGCAACAAAGAAGTATGCGCCCACCGTCAAGGTAAACGCCGAGGGAGACATTATCAACTATGCCGATATTGCAGGCGTGCCGTTCCCCAATCCAAAAACCGGGCTTGAGATTGCCTGGAATTTTGACTTCAACACGCATGGCGATTCCAACCACTATGCGCGGAAAGGCCCGGTTATTGCTCCCGGCGTCAGCATAGAGCGGACGACACATCAGGACCAGTGGGAGCTGTACTGGATTCACCGTACCGATGTTGCACCCCTTCCGGCATATGCCGAAAATCCCAAGGGCATTCACCGGGGGCTTGTTTCTGCATCTGTACGAACCGCCGGAAAGCCAGAATTCGACGGTTTTTTAACCTGCGCTATATTGATAAAAATAAAGAAGATGACGGATATATGTGGTATGCGCCCTTCCGCAGAATCAGGCGCATTAATGTGGGCCAGCGGACAGATACCATTGACGGCACTGATATGATTTATGATGACGAATACGGCTGGGACGGCCATATCCAGCGCAATACCTATCAGCTGATCGGAAAAAAAGATCTGCTCTGCTCCCGGCATACGGATACCAAAAAGTTTCAGCGTGCACCGGGCCAGGCGATCCCGAACAACATAACCCGCGAGCGGATATCGACCTATGTGGTTGAAGTAAAGAGCAAAGACCCGAATTACATTTATTCCAAGCGGGTATGGTATGTTGACCCGGAAACCTATTTAATGCTGTGGACCGAACTGTATGATGAGCTGAAAAGGCCCTGGAAGTGCTTTGAATATCTCCATGCGGATTTCAAGACCAATAAGGGTGAGATGAAAAACATGATTGTCGGGGTTATGCTTCTGGATTTTCAGCGCACCCATGCATCGCTTCCCCTGCATGAAATTTACGAGGTTGGCACGGAAAAGGTTGATAAAAGCATGTTTACTGTTTCGTATCTCCAGCAGGCGTATTAAACCATATGACAAAAGGCGCGCTTAAATAAGACAGGAGTAAAAGAATGTGTCCTGCAGTTGACAAGAAAGTGTATTAAGCGCCAATGAAATACAGAATGCTGCTTGCGTCCGGAGTTTTATACTGTTGCTGGCAGGCTATATGCTGTGGGCAAAGCCATTTTCTTATAAACCGGCCCAAGAGGCGCTGGATATTATAGGCAAGAGCCAGAGCGTACAGAAAATCGATTTGGGATGGGGCGGGACCATTATGTATTTCTTCCCGATCGCAGCAAGGCTCAAAGAAAGGGATTTATTCTCTATCCCGGCGGGCTGGTAGATCCACGGGCATATGCCCCGTTAATGCAGGCCATTGCCGCGGAAGGCTATCTGGCCATTATAGTATCCATGCCCCTTGACCTTGCCGTGCTTGGCTATACGAGAGCCGGCATACGTTATGAGCAGATATCCTGAAATTGAGAAATGGGCTCTTGGCGGGCACTCTCTGGGCGGTGTCATGGCTTGCCGATATGCCAGAGCAAGCGCTGCGAAAATATCCGGCTTGATTTTGCTGGCATCATATCCGTCACACAGATTCAGGGTTGATGATATGACGTTAAAGGCTTTATCGGTTTTCGGGACCAGGGACGGGCTTACAAAATTAAGTGATATCGAAGCATCAAAACAACACCTCCCTGCAGGAACGCAGTTTGTTGAGATTCAGGGCGGCAATCACTCGCAGTTTTGTTCATTGTCGAAGAAAGATGCACTTGTATCGCGGCGACAATCCGGCGTCAATTCCGTACGCGAAGCAGCAGCAGGCGATACTGCGAGCTACCACAGATTTCCTTGGGAGTCTTTGAATTTAAATTGAAAGGTGCATATATGAAAATTCTACTGGGCTTTGTAGTGTTTATTATTATTGTATCGGTTTTTTATACTGTCCTTGCAAAATACAAAAACCGGCGTCAGAAGCCGGACTATTATGAAGACTATATAAAATACAGGATTCTGTACCGGAAGGGAAGGTCGGAATATTTGTAACCGGCCTGATTATGCCGGAGAAAATGGATTATCCGTTTTTCTATAATATCACTCTGAAAATTTTTAATGCTATTATTCCGTGGCCGTTTCGGCTTTTTTCCAAGATCGATAAAGGCGTTGCCCTGCTGGATGCTGTTAAATATCATGAGCACGAAGAATTTAAGCCTACGCGCCTGGTTGATCAATATGGCAATGACAAAGACATAGATGGTGAGCCTTTTATTGAAAAATACAAAAAAGGGGAGGTTGTCTGGCAGCCGCCGTCCAAGAGAATTTATCTCGATCATGGCTATTTTCTTTATACCGGCCATAAGGCCGGCTTGCCCTCCCTGAGCGGTAAAACAATGAATAAGGCCAATATCTGGTACTACAACCTCGGCATAAAACAGCAGAAACTGCCTCACTGGCAGGGATCATTTGAAGTAATAAACGGCGCGCTGGATAAAATCCGCTCGAAATACAGCGCTGTTGCTTTTCGCGCGGAAAGCAGCCTCGACTACTATAATATGAAAAAAAAGCTTTTTGAATTGCTCGATGAAGGATGCGAAACAATAGTTCTTGCCGCCCCGATGCCGATCTATTCGCATTTTGAAGAGTTTAATTCAAGCTTCCGGCACAGCATGGAATATATCAATGAGTGGAAAGCTGAGCACCCGAATAAAAAGGTCAAAGTTATTATGGCCCCCCCCATGGGCCAATTTCAGCCGATGCGCCAGGCATTCATTGACATGCTTAAAGACAGGCTTGATACGTTCCCGAAGGGCGCCGAGTGTTACTGTTGCAGTGACCGTGCACGGCATGCCCTGGGATCATTTCAGCTGGGAAGCCTGGCTTGAACTGGCTCCGCAATACCGCGATACACTTGTTGAGGATGTGAAAGGGCTCTTGAAATCATATGCATTCGGCAGGACCAATGTTGTTATTTGTCAGGATGAATTCGCCGACCCGGTGTGGGACCCGAAAGAGAAATATCTTTCGACAAACAGGGCATACCAGCAGGCTATCAAGGAAGGCTATGACTATGTCATCGGTTTGCCCATAGAGTTTTTCGCGGAAAATTCAGATACACTTTTTCATCACGCACTAAAGAACTATCATGGATTTGAAGGCTATAATGTCTATGAGCAGATAGATTACCCTGACTGGTCAATTCCGTATACGCGGGAATTCCAGCAGGGCAAAACCCGGGTCATTTATAATGGCGTTCCCGTCGGCAAATATCAGAAACATGTGACAGAGGCATTCTATCTGTCCATTGATTCTGTTCTCTCAAAAAAGCGTTGAAATCAGGCGGGAATATGCTAAAATTAATGTAGGAACCGAATATAATTACGCGGCTTGATTATGATGCCAAAGCATAAAGTATTTCATATAGTGCTTTTTATAGTGGCAATTAATTTATTTATTTGGTTGCCCGAGAGCAAATGCTTTTACTGAGAACAAGCTGCAGCTAAGCTGCAGCGTGTACTCACCTGTTGAATTAAAAAAGAAATATTGCCAGGCGCATTTTAAGCAAGACATCAGCCCTTCATCTGTTTTAAATTCAGCACAAACTTTATTTTCAACACCCGCCTCAAACCGCCTTCTTATCAGAGCAGCACAGCATCAAGGTACCGACTGTGCTTCACCATTCACAAACCTCGATGCGACTCAATCTATGATTCTGCAATGAGTTGCCGGGGTGCCTGTTAAATCAACGTCCTCTACAATTCGCCGCCTGCGATAAAGTATAGATGTCGCATGCGCAGGCGCGCGTAATTCACGGGGAAAGCATCAGAAATTCTGCTGATTAAACAGTGCCATGCCAGTGCACGATCCATGGAATCACTTTTGCCGGTTCCAATCATGCCTGCGTAAAAGCTATCGGCAGGCAGAATAGAGCATTCAAAAGGGCACTGAGCAAAGCAGAGAAACAACATTTAAAGGAGGCCGCAGAAAATGAATACCAAAACAAACACCAATACTTTTATCAATAAAACATTGTTTACGGGATTGCTGGTCTGTTAATAATTTCTCTGATTGTTTTTTTATTTAGACTTTCAATGCACTCATGGATATTGCTGCTGAAATGGATTTAAATGTATCGTTTACCTCAGCACAACATACAGGAACAATAATGCACTGCGTAAAGTGCAGAATTTTTATAAGGAGGCTTCAAAATGAATAATACAATAAATCATCAAAATATTTTATCAAAAAGCGTTTACTTGATAGTCTTTTTTTCTTGATAAGTTTCATTAATTTCGTTTGGCACAGTTATGCTGCCAGCGATACACTAGTCGTTTATTATTCCAGAACAGGCAAAAGCGAAGTTGTGGCAAAAGCAATAGCACAAGCATCCGGCGCCGAAATCATTCAAATCAAGGATGCCAAAGAAAGATCTGGAAGCTTGGGTTTTATCGGTGCTGCATACGATTCGCAGATGGGGAATTACACGCAGATTGAACCGGCGCACGATTGATTTTTCACATGTATAAAAATGTTTATCTTGTTACGCCCATATGGAACTGGAAGCTCAGTGTTCCCATGCGCACGCTGCTTCATATTACAAATCTTCAGGGAAAAAAAATGACGATGGTAACGACGGCAAATATTGATATTAAGAAATATGATGGTTTTGGAGATGATGCCCATTCATAAAAAAGTTTTTAAGGGATTATTTGAGGGACAATAGAAAAGGAATGCTGAGTCTTGCAAAAAGTTCAAATGCCGACATCATACAGCATTTCCATATTGCACAGAGGGGTTGTCATACGGAGCAAATTGAGGCGGCTGCGATTAGCAAAATTTTCAATTCAGTAGCGGCCAATAAATATGCTGCTCCTGGCGGACCGTAATCAGGAATTTAGCATGAGGTTTGATCTTAAGATAAACGGAGAGGATTTCCCTTGCATCCCAGAACTGATTTTTCTGTACTATCGAGCAAACAAGGAGAGCAGATATGAGCACTGAAGTTAGAACAAGACAGGAGCTGGTTAGTGCAATTCTAAACAATGCAGGTACTATTCACATTGCTGAAACACGGCTTGCAGCGAACCTGCTCTCGCGGTCGAAAAAGGATGGTTTTATTTCATATGTAATGCGTATGAATGGCTACAGACAGAATGCGCGGGGCTCTTGGCGTATTTGATGTCAGTCTGATCAAGGTAACGCAACAAGCATCGTAACGCATAACGTTTTCCTGCGCGAACCTGTTGCATGAGCAGAACGTCTTATGTACAAACGCTCTCCTGCCGGTGTGAACGGCAGCAGGAGAGCGTTTGTATCCATTCTTTCCTTTTTAACAGAAACAGCCGCCCGGTCAAGCGGGCGGCTGGCACAGAAAGGGAGGTGATACAGAGGGGCAGATTAGCGGTTTTTATGACATGGCTTTAAAAAATTTGCTGAACGTTTCTTTGCCGAAGGCATTTAATAGAACTTTACCCATCCTGTCGGTATTTTTCATGCCGGCATACTGCGCCTGTATTCTTGACTGCTGCAGTTCTTTGAAATCTCCGGCGACAGGCTCTGCTTCTGTATGCATTTTCGCCCAAAGATTTATATATTCCGATGCAAGATCAAATACCGTCTGGACTTTATCAACCGTGGTAATTGCGGTAATAAACAAGGGCGAAATATACGTTCTCACCCATGTCGTCATTTCCGAAAGGGGGATGATTTTAAAATCGGGATGCAGTGAGAATTTTGTATACATATCCTGAATGGGCTCAATATATTTTGCCACAAAATCATAGTCCCGGACGAGATCAAATCCGAATGAAAAATCAGTATCAAAATAATAGGTGCCATCCTTCATGATAACGGAATTAATTCCAAATATGGGCAGCTTGTAATTGAAATCAGGCGCAATTTGAAATATTTCCGCACCCACTGAGGGACGGTTTTCATGGTGTGGGATCGGCACACCGTCTCCCAGTTTAAAGTCAACCAGAACAACGCGATTGATTTTATCTCCCTTATAAATTTTCAGTCCGCCGCCATCGTCCCCGTTAAGAAGCTTAACTTGTTCTAAGCCTTCAAACCCGGGGATTCTGTGCAGCGATATTTCATGTGATACTATTTCAAAACATGCTTCTGGCAGTGATTTGCTGCTCATACCGCTACTCCTTTCAAAGCTCAGTCCGGAAAGACTATTGCCGGAGCGAGCACATTATGTGGATCAAACATGCGCTTAATCTTACGGGCAAAGCTCTAGATAACTTTGACCTTACAGGTTTCCCCTGGATATATTTTAACTTTTACGCCTGCCGTAGTGGCAAAACCATTCCATGTTCTCGAGCACCATTTCTCGCATACGTCTTTCCACTTAATCCCATAATTCACATCAGCGCCCTGGATATGCCCGAGAATCGATTTGTACGGGCAGGGGAATGAACGCTCATTTTTTTTACTAATGTTAATGCGTTCATACAGCTGATAGCCGCAGCTTGTGCGCTCAAAAATCCCCCAAAGCAAACAATCCTTGCCGAGCATTGCAATAGCGGGTTTGATATGCCGTTCGATCGGCACACCGAGAGTAAGCACAAAATGATCGGCAAATTCCTTATCAAAACCTTTTTTTACGGCAAAATCAAGATCCCGAAGCTGGAGCTTTACCAGCGCATCATTGAATTTATGTGGATAGGGGGTAATATCGCTGTAGGTTTTTTCAAGAGCCTTGAACGCATCAGCGAGGTCCTGGCGCTCTCTGAACTTTCCATCCAGCCAGGCCAGTGACTTGCGGGGGAAGCTCAGCAGCGCCGCAGCCGAAAGACCGGCAAGAGAGAGCGCTTTAAAAAAGTTTCTACGCGGAGCGCTTTGGGCCTTTGGAAGAAGATCCGCATTCGGGCTTTGACTTTTATTTATATTCATGCTGCACCTCCTTCAGGCTTCTTGTCAGTTGTCTTAAGGGCAACGGTACACGTATCCCCTGGCTGAACTGAAAGGCTGATGCCTAGCGTTTCACCTATTCCTGTCCATAGGGGGGTGCATAATTTTGTACAGACATCACTCCACTCCATTGAAAAGGTGAGCAGATATTTTTTGCAGTTTGCGAGCAGTTCTTTATACGGGCAGGGAAATGATCTGCTCCCGGGCATTACATTAATATGTTCAAAGAGCTGATATGATGTTGAAGTGCCTTCAAACATGCTGTACAGCCCCTGCTCGTCGCCCTCCTTTTCAACAAGGGCTTTTATTCTTTTCAGAAGGGGCCCGGCTGTTGTGATACAGTGGTTCACATACTCCTTTTCAGCACCGTTATTAATGTAGAATTGCAGGCTTCTCAATTGCTGCTTGGCCAGGACTTCATTAAACTTATGCTGATACGGGCTGGTCGTGTCATAGGTCATATACAGGGATTTGATCGCGTCGGAGAGATCATTCCTGTTCGCGAAAGCATTGTTTTTGAGCTTGTCCAGCATCGCGGAAGCCTTTTCTGCGGTCATGCCTGCCGGAGGGCCGGCAGCGGACGCAATAGCCGGAACCAGTGCGGCAGCAAATGAAAAAAGCACTGTTTTTTGCGTGAATTGTCTTCTCGTCACGTTTTGCATAAGCACCGCCTTTGTAAAAAACAGTTTCAGTTGTTGTTAGTTCATCCCACTCATGTATGTTGAAAGCTCCCCGGTCCCCATAACAGAGCAGGCAAACGGGCCAGCTCCATAATCCGCCTGCATTGAGGCATCCTGCGCTAACGCTCCCACGTAACTTTGCGATATCCCTGCCGGTAGTTAAGATAAATAATTTTGTCAGGCTCAATGGTGATAACATAAAAATTTACAGTGGCAGCCTTTGCCTTCAGGTCCTGCTGCTCAAGGCTGTCTGCAGTTCGGGCATAGCGGTTAATTGAGGCAAACATTTCCGGAGCATCATTTTTTCTAAATACAGTGCCCCTGCCCCAAACCTGGAGGCCGGAAGCACCGAAGAAATCCTTTTCCGGGCTATAGGGGTCTGCAATGGTATAGCTGACATTTGCATTTGCTTTCAGGTTTGCCAGTTTTCCGCCGCCTTCAGACAAGATATACACCGTCAGCTCGTTGTTGAAATATTCCAAGGTTGTGCTGCGCACCTCATTGCTCTTGCAGGTTGCAAGGTGCAGAACATTATGGCCGGCGAGGTAGTCCGAAATAACCTTTTCGAACTCGGGTACGGTAATTGATTCAACGAAATGGAGGCCGCGAGCTGCAAAAGACTCCGTCCTCGCCTGGCTCATTGTTGGCAGCAGTATGTTCGGCACACAAACCTCTTTTTTTATTGATCCACGATATCTTCCGCCGACGCTTTCCAGTGTTGTTCAATTACAGCCGCAATATCGGGACGTTCTTTTTTGATCTGGGCAATATGACCCATGATGGCCTTTTGCATCACATAGCCGGCCGTGTTTTCGCTGACGTATCCGGCATATTCCTCATTATTGGTCAGGCTGAAAATATAATTCAGCTGTTCATCCTCAAGTCGCCCGAGACCAAAAGCCTGCAGTGCCTTTTCAATTTCACCGGGATGGCAGTATTCAAAGCTTTCCCGCCAAAAATTGGTATAATCATCATACCCTTTTCCGGTACTCAGGACTTTCAGCGCGGCCTGTGCTGCCAGATATCCGTACATTAATGCCGACTGACAGTAGGTTTCAATAAAGGCGGCGGCATCACCCACCACCACAATATTTCCCTCTACCGGATTCATAATACAGGTGTAAAAGTTTAGCACACATGCTGCCTTATGTACAATTTTAGCATTATGGAACCATTCTTTAAACGGGCCTTCTGTTAAGAACCAGTCCAGTCCCATTTTGGCCGGTAAACCGCAGGGGGTTCCGCAGAACACATCAAGAATAGGTTTATCTCCTTTTTTTGCATCCGCTAGATATTTGGGGACCATATAGATCTGACCTTTGCCCCAGGGTGTATGCCCTTTTCCCACACAGGTAATCCATGAGTCCCAGTTCGGATAATCCACTTCATCCAGGAAATAGGAGGCCACCCGATATGAACCAAAATATTTCCGGGTCCTGAACAGCTCCAGGCCCGTAACAATCTGTGAGTTGCAACCGTCCGCCGCGAAACAAACCCTGCACCAGACTTCTTTGAGTGTTCGTGTATGGTTGTCGCGAATAGTGACTTTTACTTTACCGTCAATATTTTCCGCCCGAATATCGCCA
>CAVRBJ010000014.1:0-12469 GCA_963718965.1 uncultured delta proteobacterium
GGGATCACGCGCTGTGAACAGGCTCAGCGGTTCGTATCTTCTGCGTGAAATACAGGGAGATGATGGTCAGGCAGGCGCCGATTATAAACGGCAGCCGCCAGTTCACCAGCCACAGCGCGCCGCCAAACAGCGGTATCACCACGGCTGAGATATGGTTGATCGTAAAACCCACAGCCGTGCTCTGTGCCAGGTCTTTCGGGTCGGCTAATTTCTGCAGATAGGTGTTCAGGCCGATGGCGAAGTTGAAGAATATGCTGTCAAGCACGTACAGCGCAACCGCGACCCAGACATTTTCAATGAACGCATACCCGAGAAACAGTATCACAAGGCTTGCGCTTTCAAGACTGAGCACGACCTTTTCGCCATGGGTATTGATCGCCCGTGATATATAGGGATTGGTAAGCCAGGTCAGGCCGTAATTCAACACATAAATACCGGCGATGGTCGTCACGCTGAGCCGGTATTTTTCAACCAGCAGAAAAATAGCAAAGACGATAAAAATCTGCCTCCGCGCGCCGCTCAGAAAATTCAGGACATAATAGAGCCAGTATCTGCGCCGCAGCACAAGACTGTTCTGCACATGGGCCGGGGCGTCATGGGCCGGATTGAGCCACAGCATATAGCCGCCCGCGCAGCAGATAAAACCACCCAGCAGCAGAAAATTTATTTTATAGGGCAGCATAAAGGCAAGCAGCCAGATGATGCTCCCGACGGCAATATTTGCCAGTGCTCCGTAGCCGCGCAGCCGGGCAAACACAACAGGGGCCTCCTGCCGGGTGAAATACTGCACGGTGAGAGATTTATTGATGGTTTCAAAATAGTGAAACCCGATGGACATGATGGTCGTTGTGAGCAGCAGGCCCGGAAACGTGGTGAAATAGCCGGTCGCACCGATGCCGATGCCCATGAGGATGACCGACAGCGAGGCCAGCCGGTATTCGCTGACAAGCAGCACGATATACATGACCAGAAAGGTGAGAAAGCCGGGTATTTCCCGCACGCACTGGGCAGCCCCTATCTGAAAGCCGTTGACGCCGATCACCTCTTGGGCAAAGTTTGTGAACAGCGCCATCCAGCCCTGCAGCCCCGCGCTGGCGCAGACCACAAGTATCAGCAGATAGCGGTACATGGGGTTGTGTTTAAGCTGCTTCATGGAATCAGTCCTGCCGCAAGTGTCGAGCTGAAAAGCCTGTGCGGGCGCCAGCCCTCAGCAAGCGGGCGAACAGGGGACAACAGAGCCCTTTTCATTTTTTGATTTTTCACGGGTGGGCTCGCGAAAGCGTTCCCCCCCTTAAGCTGCCCCGCGCGAAAGCCACGGCAGCTATTTCCTCTCCCAGGTAACCTGAAATACTCCCTCCCGGGGATTGCCGTACTTGATTTTGTCGGGGATGATTTCAATGATTCGGTAATTGAACTGCGGCAGAAGGTTTTTGATCTCTATCCTATGATAACCCTTTGCCGCGTTCATCTGCTTGAGGGCGGCATGGAATTTGGCGGGCTCGTCCCGCAGACTGTACACAGTGGCCATGCCCCATGCCTGCATGCCTTTGTTGCCAAAAAAGTCGGCGCGCGAGTCATAGGGCTCGGCAATACCGAAAGAGACCCGCCTGTTTTCTTTGAGGTTTGAGAACTTGCCGCCGCCTTCTGAAAGAACGTACAAGGTCATTCCATTGAGGCGGTACTCAAGCGGCGTCACCCGAGGCACTCTGCCCTTGCAGGTGCCCAGATGCAGGACATGATTGCGCGCGAGAAACTTTTTCAGGTCTTTTTCTAATGATGCGGCTGCGGAAAATTTTTTAATCTTGAGGCCTGCTGCTTTGAAAAAGGGCTTCACAAATTCAGGAACAGGCTGCTGCATTATTTTTGGCATGGGGCTCCTCCCTGTTGAGAAATATATCTTTGTAATTAACAATTGAAATGTGTCAATATATCATCGACACACGTGAAAAAGGACGACCAGGCGTCGTTGTTGACACATGACACAAACTAAAAATGTCTTGCCCTCCCCCTGATGCTCCGCGCTGCTTAGAATAATTCTTCGAAATCATAATCAAGCTGCAGGCTGTCAAATCCGGCCTTGCCGGGTTCTGCCAGGAACAGGTGCAGCTTCATGGCATCGGGCTCAAGCACCACGGTATGAACCGTTCCGGTGCCGCCGACCGCGGCCATTATCTGGCGAGCCTCCTCAACAGTAACGTCTCCATCGGCCTTTTTCTCGTCCAGCATCTCCTTGATGGTCATATACCGGTCGCCCGAATCGGAATCGGCGCCATCGGCCCCGGGTCTTCGCTTGACATAATGATTGGTGTTGATAAGCGCATAGGTGCAGGCCAGGCTATGGTCATACCCGTCGTAGGGGGCGGGAAGGCCCGGATTGTCTGACGGGCTTCGCAAGGTTGCGCGGCCATCCGCATGGCCTGCATCGCCATCATATTCCAGCACGCCCGCCACGTCATTATCAGTCCTGCCTGTTGCCGGAAAGGTGATATGCAGATTGGTTCCCTTGTAATCGGGGAAGCCGTCAAAGAGCTTCTCAACATCGGCAGGCGTTTGTGTGTCGGTTATGGTTTCAAGCGCCCGGCGCAGGCCGAAGGCGCGGGGAATAAATCCTGAGCTGTCCGATGACGGGAAATGATCTGTATCATGGAGGGCGCCGGTCATGCCCGCCGCATTCATGCCTGTTGCGCAGGCAATAAATCCGCATATGGCGATATTTACCCAGCGCTGGTGCTCTGTCTGATTATCGTCATAGGAGATTATTACATGGGCTCGCTTGAAAGCCTCATCGCGCCCGGCGCTGTAGTCGAGATTGCGCGCATAGAGCGTGGTCGTGTCCGCCCGGCCTGCGCCCCAGATTGAAAATGATGAACAGGCCCAGTCGGATATGGAGTTTGCTATCTTGAGGTCGACGAGATCTATGTCCCTGGCCCCGGCGATGAGGATGAATCATACGATCCTTCGGGCCAAGCCTGTCCCGGATGCCTGCGAGCATGCCCGCAAGCTCATTGCCGTATGATTTGTCCCAATCGACAGACTCCATTTGACCTCGCAGCTCACGGTAATCCGGCACGAGCGGCAAAATGAGGTTGTCCATGACATAGATAATCTCACCTGCCAGCAGATAGCCGTAGGCATAGCCCATAGCATAGTTAGAGCCGTGCAGCTTGAGCCGCCGTACCCCGTTTTCGACAATCAGCGTTCCGGCGCCGTTGGGCGAGTGAAAAGTGCCGTCTACCGGAGGGGGGCATTCTGCATACCGGGGGCCGCAGCCAATCAGTACACACAAGACCACAATGACAGCGGCTAATCTCCCGGACACCATGTTCAAGCCTCCTTTGCGGGGAATAGGGGTTCACGCGGTTTTGCCTGTTGAGCAGCAGGCGGGTGATCTAACGGGATTCTACATTGTTATATCGCTGAAGGCAAATGGGGAAGTTAAGATGGTGGGCTCAGCCCACCCTGTTCCAGATATTGAGCTCACATATGCCTTGACGAACAGCCGCCTTGATTCTATATTTTATACATACCAAAGCGAGTTCCGATTAATCGCTTTTTTTGCTTTTTGTTTATTCCCCGTTTTATCAGGAAAATACATCTTTTTTGAGGAGGAGCGTATGTCTAAGAAGACGATCGGTATCGTGCTGGCTGCCCTCGGTGCAGTCCTGGCAGCGATTTCATTGGCTGCCGATGTGATAGGGATCGGCCGTGACCCGGGCATCCATGGTGCGCAACTGCTGGGTATCGCCATAGGTGTCATCGTGGCGGTCGTTGGCGTCTGGCAGGCGCTGAGCAAGCCAGGCCAGGAGAAGTAGTCCCGGTTGTGTTTTCTAGTACTTCACCCCGAGAACATCAAAGACTTTCAGGATTTCCGGCAAATGCGCGAATGCCGGGCCGCCTGCCATAAGGACCGCTACGCCTGCGGCCTCTAAAATCTCTTTAGGCGTTGCGCCTTCCTGCACGGCAGCCTGCGTGTGCTGATAGATGCAGGGCTTGCAGTGGTTGGCAACGGCAATGCCCAGGGCGATCAGCTCCTTCTGCTTTTTATCAAGAGCGCCGGGCTCCATGACTTTTTCATGCAAAGCATAAAATCCACGGTAGGTTTCGGGAATATGTTTTGACATTTTCTGCTTGGTTTTTGCAATATCCCTGAAAAAATCCTGCACATCATTTGTCATCGTCTATTTTTCCTTTCCCGGCAAGAGGGTTTTCCTTGATCATGCGCATCCAGTACTGCGAGTACAGCGCGCCTGCCGGGTTATTGGCAAGCACGCGGTCCTTGACGATCACCGTCGTTACGGGAGCTGTTGAATGTTTGTTAAAAAGCATGTCATGGCCCAGGCACAGGCCGACCAGAAGATTCAGTTCCGTCCCCGCACGGTTTAAAATATCTGCCTGCCCCACGGGGTTGCAAATAACCTCAGGGGCATTCTCATGGACTTTTGGCAGATTGAAAGCATCCTTTGCAATGCCGCAGACCTTGCAGCAGGCAGCAGTTATCTCAAAGTGCGGGGCAAGCAGCTCCTCCAGCAGCCGCGCCTCGCGGTGCAGGCCTGCGCAGAAGGCCATGCCCATATGCCGGTAGCCCATTTTCTTTCCGAACAGTATAACCTCCTGCACGCGCGGCAGCAGCATATAGCCCTCGGCCTCCAGCTCCGCTGCAGCCCCCATGATCGCGAGCGCCTGCGGGTCGTTTTTGTACAGGTCTGTAATTTCATCTTTGCCGCCGGTGCAGTCTTTGCCCTTGGTATAGCACTCAACAGTTTTACATCGCGCGCAATCCATAGGTCTCCTTTATGTGATGTGTCATCACCCCGGTTTTGGGAAGTGGCTGCTTCTTTTCTGCCGGCACATTATGCCTCAGGCATATCTCGTTTCCAGATGTTTTTCACTGCGCCTTCGGTCGGGTGAATTCTGAGATAGACAATTTCATCGGGCTCGATTCTGATGAGGTTGAAACGCTTGAGCGCCGTCACGATCCCTTCAGCAGTATTTTCGACTGCAGCCTCCTGGGCAGCAAGCCTTTCGCCCATGATTTTCGCAGCGGCGGCATATACGCCCATGATTTTAAGCCGATCGATAAATTCCTGTTCATGCCCTGCATAGGGGATGAGCGTTGCCGTGCCGTGTATCTGCAGGCTGCGGTTGAGCACGCTGTGGTCAACGGGGTGGTAGATGCCGACTGCCACCTGCGCATTGGATCGGATATTGCGGATCTTGAGGCCCGGCTCCCCGGCCAGCCAGAGCGTCATGCCGTCGACAAAAAAATCAATGGGTGTGGCGCGCGGCCTGCCATCATGCACGGTGCACAGCACGCAGGCAAGGCCATGGTTCAGGGGGCAGCCCGGCTTGTCGGTGGTGCCGGCCTTCGAGCTTGCATCGTCAAGAAATGCGCGTATGTCCTTTTCCAGCTCCCCGCGGGTCATGGTGTTTTTGTGGATGTGGTCAGCCAGTGCAGACTTGCTTTTTGAAGTATCGCTCATGGGTAAATCTCCTTAAAAGGGTACTGCTGATTATGGGCTTGTGTTAAAAAAGGATCTATCTCCTCCAGATATATTTCTTCATTGAAAAGTCAGGGTAATATTCTTTGAGTATAATTTCATGCGGCACTATTTTTATAAAGCTGCAGGCCTCGGTGTGTTTGCGAATGAACTGTCCGGCAGCATCGGCCTGCAAATTCTGCTCACGTATCATCGGAGTGAGCAGGCTTCGCATGACCGTGTCGAGGTTCCATTTTTTCAGCTTCGCCCTGTACAGGCGCGGATTGCTGCGCACAGTGATAAGCTCGGCTGTGCCGAAAATCTGGAGGCTGGGCTGCATTTTGCTGTGGTCAAGGGGCTGCTCGTAGATAAAGGCAGATACGCGGGGATTGCGCTTTATATTGGCGATCTTTGCGCCCGGGCCGCCCAGTATATAGAGAGTGAGCCCCTCGTTGAAAAATTCAAGGGCAGTAGCACGGGGTTCGTCCTTATACGAGGTTGCAAGCACCAGGGCCGTTCGGTGCAGCATGCCGCAGCGGTGTTTGCCCGAACGGGGGTCCGGCCGGCCTGAGGTTGCCGCAAGCACATCAAGTATCTTTTTCTTTACAAAAGCCCCGGAGGGCTGTTGTGCCTTTTTCATAGTCCAGCCTCATGAATAGTTGTTGTCGAGACAATTCATGCCGCTGTTGCAGGCCGGGCAGCGCCGCAGGCGGTCTTGCCTGCGGCAGCTGCTTCATAGGCCTGAATCAGTGGCAGCTGTGGGACGCGCAGGCATTGTTTACGGTCAGCTCTTCAAGATCCTGCGCATCGAAGGTGCTGATGATGTTCTCAACCGTGCCGGCCACGGCCCTGAATACCTTGATGCCCTGGGCATTGAGCATCATGACGGCGCGAGCGCCCATGCCGCCGGTTACAACAACGTCGACGGCTCTGCCCTGCAGCGCTGCTACGGGGTTACACGCTCCATGCTCATGATGCTTGTTTGCATTGTCGACGACTTCGAGGGCTTTCGCATCCGTGTCATAAATTGTAAAAAAAGGCGCGCTGCCGAAATGTCCGAACACCTGCGCGGTTTTTCCTTCGCCTGTTTCCGTGGGAATACAAATTTTCATGCTCTGTTCCTTTCCTGGGGTTGATTATTGTTTGTTTTTTTCGGGGGAAGCCCCCAAAATTTTCAAAGCCTTTCCATTGACAAGGGTATCGGCGACCTTGCGTCGCGCTTCATGCACGATATTGGCAAATGTCTGGCGCGAAATTTTCATGCGCCGGGCGGCGTCTTCCTGATACAGACCTTCAAGGTCTGCAAGCCGCAGGGCTTCAAATTCATCGAGGCTGAGTTCTGTTTCCTCAAGCTCGCACAGGGGCACGGCCCGCGGCTTGAAGTAGATGGCTCCCGGTTCACCTTCAATATGTCTGCACTTACAGGGCCTGGGCATGAAGCCGCCTCCTTGGAATTATTGGCATATGCCATTAATATATGCCGTGTCTCGCTCCATGTCAAGGGCCGCAACAATAATTTCTGTTATACTGTTTATCTTGACAGGTATAATTTTTTGTGAGATATTGAAATGTATATAGAAGTAGAGTAATATATTTTAATTTAAAATCCAGTATCTGACCGACGAACAGAAAGCCCATGGGATTTAGATTAATCTCACGGGTTTTTTTTTACCGGACACGTTACATGAACCCTTTGCAAGCAAACCCACGCGACCTACAGGGAGCTCGTACTATGAATAATAAAATATATGTCGGCAACCTGACGGAACTCATAACCTCTGAGGATCTTAAGGATAACTTCAACGACCTTGGCAAATGTATTTCAGCTAAAGTCATCAAAGACAGGCTGACGGGGAAATCCAAGGGATTTGCTTTTGTGGAAATGGCAACCGAGCAGGATGCTCAGGATGTCGTGCGGAAATGCAAGGGAGTTGAGCTTGACGGAAATAAACTCACCGTGAGCCTTGCGCGGCCCAAGACCGAGTCGAAAAACGCTGACGGGCCGGGCTTCAAGAAGCGCCGCGCTGTATAATGGACACGGAGATAAAATATGTGTAAAATGCACTGAGAATCACATGCCGTGATCTCGTGTGCTTTTTGGGCAAGCCGGACTGGTTTTTGGAGTCCTTTGTAATCGGCCATAGTGTGGATGCAACAGGAGTAAAACAAGAATACCAAAATCCACTCTCGCAAGTACTATTAATAAGAAAGGAGGAAAAAAGTATGGCTGAAGGTAAAGTAAAATGGTTCAATGAGAAAAAAGGTTTCGGTTTTATTGAGTCTGCTGAACATGGGGACGTTTTTGTGCATTATTCTGCTATTGCACAATCAGGTTTCCGTTCACTGGCTGAAGGCGATAATGTTACCTTTGATGTTGAAAAGGGCAACAAGGGTCTTCAGGCGGTTAATGTCAGAACAAAGTAAGTACGCCAACCTGAGCAGGCACTCCCCGTAACAGGGTGGGCCTGCTTCCAGATCCTGAAAGCGGATGAATGTAAGCACTGTCTTACCTTCATCCGCTTTTTTTATGTGGAGAGATTCCGATTTGAACTAACAGTTTTTATGAGATAATTTTCACTTTATCGGGCAAGGCAATAGCAATGTTACCAGATGATACAGGCTATAAATTCAGTGAATATTGCTGTCAACATTATGACACTGCACGCAGTGTGGACTTTTTAGCGTCGTGTATGAGCGGGGAGGAAATCTTATAAAATAATTGCCCTTAAGATAGATTTTTTAAAAGTACGGTACCTCCGGCAACGCCGGGGGCTTACCTATGATTAATTAGCTTTGGGTTCCTTATTGCGATTTTTCTCTTGTCTACTTGCCCAAGCAAGATATACAAAGCCGATTACCATTCCTCCTGCGAGACTGTAAGCAATTATATCCTGTACACTCATTGTAATCATTCCCTTCATTTTCCAGAACTTCAAAAAATCTTCGCAATAAAATGCAATACATTGTTCTTGGCTATTAATTATTTGGATTCTTTTTCTTCTTTCTCCGGTTCTTCTTGAGGTTTGCGTCCACCGAAATAAATAATAGGCAGACCAACAAGCAAAATTAATAGCGCCGGTAGATAGCCTTTAATGCTTGATAGAAACTCCATGTGCTATCCTTTCTTTTTAATAAAACACCTTTTCTTGACTATTAATTATTTTGGGTCTTTTGTTTCTTCATTCTCTGATTTATGTGTCGGCTTGCGTCCTGTAAAATAAACAACCGCCCCACCGACAAGAAAAATCATTATGATGGGTAAATATCCTCTAATACTCTCCCAATCCAAATTTCCCATGTGCTCTCCCTTTTATGAAGTGTTTAATAAAAAAGGCCGCAACCTGCCTATGGCAGATAGCGGCCCGACTATCTAGTCCTCCGAGGCTTTATTATAGCCCCGAACCCTTTTTACTGACTTGTATTATGTGTGTAAAAAATCTATTTTAAAGTCTCTAAATAAAAAAGCCGCTAAACCAACAGCAATGTTGGAATAGCGGCCCGACTATCCTTATCCTCAATAATTTATTAAATTATTGACCCTGTTAAAATTTTATTTTTATAATCTAATTATACAACAATAAAAGTGCTGATGTCAACACTCTAGGGATTAAATTTTTTTTAGTAATTCAAAAGAGACAATACGCCCTTATTATTTTATCTGTAAAAAAATAATTACCTGTTAGACATAGACCTTCATGAACAATACCGAACAGATTCAAAAATACTGAGTCAATACCATATCTTGTGCCCTGTTTGGCCGCCAAAACTCCACACTACGCTCTTAATGTGGACTCTGGATCATTACGGAATGATTCAACATTATCAGAAGAAATTTTTATTCTGTCAGAATAAGTAAAAACAAATTTTTGTGAGTGTAAGAATTACGTGCTGAGTTTTACATTTTTTTATATGTTTTGCCGCGTCCAGGCCTGTTGCGGAAATATTTTTGTGTGATTGCGCGTCTCGGCGGCCGGTTGTTGTACGATGCAGGAAACGCAACACACAGTGGCATATTTTCTAATATCCCTTGATATGTTACAAAGTGCAATGGGCTCCTGTACGTATTAAAATTAGCATGCCTCATTCCCGCCCTGTGATATACTTGCATCCATGAAACGGCTGTTTGCTATGGCACTCATTATATGCTGGCTGGCGCCCGCTTTCGCATTCGACACGCTGCGGACGCAGCATTTCGTTTTTTATGCCGGACCCGACGGGCAGAAGGCGGCAGCATATCTGGCCCAGAACGCCGACACAATCCTGGAGACCATGGCGGGAGACCTGGGCCTGCAGGCGGGCGCTGTGATTGAGGTGTATGTGGTGCCGGAGTTTGAGGAGTTTTATCGGGCGCGGCCCGATGCCAGGCGCCTGCCATCATGGGCTGCGGGCGCGGCGTATCCTGAAAAAAATCTTATCGTGCTTCTGCTGAACCGTGGTTCTGACCTTGATAAAACCTTTCTGCACGAGACGCACCACATGCTGCTGGGGCAGGCTTTCAGGGGTAGCGAGCGGGTGCCGCGCTGGCTTGATGAAGGGCTTGCCATGATCTGGGCCGATGAATGGAGCCTGTCGCGCCTGAACACCATGACCATGGCCGTGCTCTCCGGTAAGCTCATGCCCATGGACGAGCTTGCCGAACATTTCCCCTCTGATCTGCGAAGCGCTGAAACTGCCTATTGCCAAAGCTTTTATTTTATAGCGTTTCTCAAGGGGGAATTCGGCGATACAGCGTTCCAGCGGTTTTTTCTCGAATATATCAAGCATAAGGACTTCACGGGCGCGCTGCATCTGGCCTATCAGATGGACTGGCCCGAACTTGAAAAGCTCTGGCTGAAGTACACGGCCCTGCACTTTAGCTGGATACCGCTCATCACCAGCACGTCGACACTGTGGTTCCTGGCAGCGCTTCTGTTCATAGCGGGCTACATTCGCAAGAAGCACAAGGCGCGCCAGATTTTGCTTGCCTGGCAGCAGGAGGAGTCATGCTCGCCCGATACGCGGCATTAGGGCATGTTCCTTTTTTTTGCAGAGCCCAAACAATAGAGCCCACACAAAGTCCGATATGGTTTCTCTCTCGTCATGCCGGTAGACGCCGGGTGGATATGCATGCTTGCGTTGGGCTATGTATAATGCGGGATATTTCGGTGGCAACACCCTTGAAGCATATCCACGGGCTAGCAGGCAGGGCTGCGTGCTTCCATGAAGTTACGTTCGTTCATCATAACAAAAGCTTCTAAGCGCGCCGTAGAGCACCTTGATGCCGAAGGTGAGCTGCCTGATGCTTGTTCGTTCATTGTGGCCGTGAATGCGGTCGATGGCGTCAAGGGAGGGCTCCATCTGAACGCCGTAGCAGGGAATGCCCAGTTGCCGGAAAAACCGGGAATCGGTTGCGCCCGGAGACATGTAGGGGAGCATGCACGCTTTGGGGTCATTGCGGATAAAGCTTTGCTCCAGAACGCGGTAAAAATCGGTGTCGCAGGGCGATTCGGATGCAAGAGATCCCGACATTTCAATGGAGTAGTCGCCGCAGTTGTGAGCATCGAGAATGTGAACAAGCGTTTGGTTAAACTCCTCAGGCGTTTCGCCGGGGAGAATCCGGCAGTCGACCTCGCAGGAGCACTCTCCGGGAATGACATTTGTTTTGCTGCCGCCGGCTATCAGCGTGGGCACGGCAGTATTTTTTACCAGCGCTGCAATAATGCGCCGAAGCACAGGGTCGGCAATACGCTCAAGTACGGCAGTGCACCGTGACGCATCAAGAAGCCCTGCGCAGTCAGCCTCGGGCATGAACTGCTGCACCGCTGCAAAGCCGCGAAGAAATTTTTCAACAGGCGGGGTTATTTTTACCGGGAACCCGTGCCCGGACAGGGAAAGCACAGCCCGGGCCATGGCAACGACGCAGTTATCATCATGGGGCACGGAAGCATGGCCGGGCTTGCCCCTGAAGGTGATGCGCGTCCAGCAGGCAGCCTTTTCCGCAACCTGGCACAGGTAGATGGTGCTTGTGTCGTTTGAAAAGCCGAGCCCCACGCCTTCATTGACGACATAGCGCGTGCGCAGCTTCCCGGGATGATGCTGCAAGAGCCACTGCACGCCCCATGCTCCGCCGATTTCCTCATCGGCAGTTGCGGCATAGATGATTTTCTTTTCCGGCTCCAGCCCCTGGCGTTTCAATAGAACCATGGCCATGAGCTCCATGATCCCCAGCGACTTGCAGTCCACAGCGCCGCGGCCCCAGATTTCGCCGTCGAGGACGGCGCCGGAGAAGGGCGGATGCAGCCATTTGCCAGCCTCTGCAGGAACTACATCGATATGGTGCAGCAGCAGCACATCGGCTGCAGCTCCGGGCTTATAAAACGCGAAATGAGATTGCCCCGTCCGGGAGCTGATTCAATGATCTCGCAGGCGATATTCTCCCGCTCAAGCGCTTCTTTGAGAAAAACGGCTCCGGCGGTTTCATTGCCGGGCGGATTGGTCGTATTGACTTGCAGATAGCGCACCAGAAGGTCGGAGGCTTCTTTTTCTATGCTGTTCCAGTCGATTGAACCTTTCATACCAGCTCCATGATTGTACCCGGGCATATGCGGTATACGCCCAAGATAAAACATTATTGATCTTACCGATAGTAGTACAACTCCCCATAAACAAGGGGGTAAAATGCCGGACACGAACCTGAAGGAATCAGTCAATTGTAGGCCGGACAAAGCATAGCGTGTCCGGCTATCGAAAAGGCCTTGAGCTATAATCAGGTTCTTTGTGCAGCCGCGCTCCCCACAAACTATTTAATCCCCCTTTGAAAAAGGGGGATACAGGGGGATTTGTTGCAGCCTGACAAATCCCCCTAACCCCCTTTGCTAAAGGGGGAATTTTTTTGCCCCATCTTTTGCGGGTCTTTGTACGCAGCGCCCTCAAGCCGCAGCAGCGATTTTTTCAGCTCTACTCCCTGAGCGGCGGAAAAACCGCCCAGGCCCCCGTCTTCCCTGATTACCCGG
>CAVRBJ010000015.1:0-49534 GCA_963718965.1 uncultured delta proteobacterium
GTGGGCATTCCCCCTTTATCCAGGAGGCGTATGCCCTTTTCAAAGACAGCATCGTGGAAACGGTGATGAAACAACTGAAGCCGCTGTAAATGCCGCTGCTGTAAAGCAGAACCGGCATAGGAGAAAGGCGGGCGACACCCATCGTTTTTATTGACGGGTTTCGCCCGCCCTGTTTCACAGCAAATCAGGGTAAGCACTGCTTGGGCTTTCGGGAGCTGGCCCTGCTCAGCCGGTCTGCGAGCTGGAGAGTTTCCACAGCCAGAGGCTCAGGCCACCCAGGATAACAAGAACCAGCGCGCTTGGCCATAACGGCATGAGATGACCAGCCACAAGCACTTCCAGGCGTATCAAAAGCCGCACCAAAGGCGCTATGGCCATCAGCCCGAACAAGGCGCTTGCTATTCGCAATCCTTGAATTTGGGAATTCATCTTTCATTACCCCCGTAAAATTTTTCCTGTATTCATTCATGCAGTAGCAGGTAGCCAGGCAGGAGTCAACCGACGTTTAAGGCTACTTTCTGCCGGCCTGTTGTTGAGCAATTGCACTGCCGACACGCCGGCAGTCTTTCCTGGGCGCATAAAAAATGACTTTGTTTCAGGTATGAAAAAAACCGCCCCCGGCACCCCTGCGTTTGTATGCTATATTATACAAGCATGGGTTGACATAAAAAAGTACCGGGGGTAAGGGGGCTTGCAGTAAAAACCACGATAAAAATCAAGCTGTAAAGTAATTACAGTATAAACAAACGCCCTGCCACCCCTCTCTCTTTCAATGCATTTTTTTCTGCAGAAAGGATCAAGAATGATGAAAAGAACAAACATTACCCTGCTCCTTATGGTTTTTTTCTCAGTGTTCATCTTTCGCAATGACGGCATTCCGGTCGCCGGGGCTGCCATCGACTTTAAAATGGAGGTTGTTGCCACAAGCGGCATCGATTTTTATGCCATTTGGGGCAGTTCGGCATCGGATGTGTTCGCCGGCGCTCAAGACGGTGTGCTGTATCATTACAACGGCACAGCCTGGAGCAATATATCAGAATATAAAGCACTAACAAACAATGATATCAAAGCCTTCTGGGGCACGTCAGGCTCTGACGTCTACGCGGTGTGTTTTGGTTCTGGTGCTGAGAAAATTCTTCATTATAATGGAACCACATTATCAGCTTTGAATATCACCATTCCAGATGAGCCCCCCTATGATGACGAAATTAGAGATTTCGGATTCCAATGACATCTGGGGCGTGTCCGACTCGCAGATATACCTGGTTATGGGCCGGGCTATTTATTTTTTTAATGGCAGCACGATAGCAAGAATGCCCTCGGAGCCGCTGCCGGGGTCTCCATATACGGAACTGTTAATGTCCCCCCGTGCAATCTGGGGAACATCTGGTTCAAACATTATTGCTGTTGGCACGGATATTTACAGCTATGACGGCAGCAAATGGCGCCTGATGCATGATCTTGAAGAAGGCGTATATTTGCAGAATATATGGGGAAGTTCTGCAACAGATATATATGCCGTGGGCGGCACATCAGGCACAATCACGGGAGTTGTTTTTCACTATGACGGCAGCTCATGGACTCAGGTGGCCATCGGCGATATTGCAGAGCCGTTCCAAAGCGTGTGGGGCAGCTCAGCCTCTGATATCTATGCTGCAACCAATTCAATTCTCCTGCACTATGACGGGGACAGCTGGGCCCCGGTCCCTTCGCTCCAGGGTGCCACCAAAGGTACTGTATCTGGGGCAGTTCAGCTGAGAATGTGTATGTTTCCAGCAATTTCGGAACCATCTTTCACTATCAGGAGAACGGCGGCTCCGATAATGGCTCTCTTACGGGAACGGTTACTAATGCCTGGGGAGAGATACTGCCGGGCATGGTGGTGCAGCTGACCTATAATGGCAAGAGCATATGAGACCACGACCGATGAAAACGGCATCTACAGGTTCCCGTTTAACGATGCCTTCGGCAGGCAGGCCCGGCTCAGCCTTGTCATGCAGTGCCGTGACGGGCAGACCACGTATTTTACCCTTGCAGACAACCTCAGCCCCCTTACTCCCCATGTTGTGAGGGAAACCTTCACCATACGCACGGCGGCTGACCTGAAGCATGATGCCGTCGTTCAGGACAAACAAGGGGCACGGAGCTATCTGGGAGACGTCTACAGAGATATGCTGGAGGCGCTTGCCTTCTATAAGGAAGTGCTGAAAGTTCAGCCCGAGCCCTGCGTGGTTCTGCCATACTCAAACGGCAAGACAAAATATGTCCCGTCGGGAAAGGGTTTCAGCTCAGGGATTTAGAAACTATTTACAAGGGCTACAATGAAGACATGCGCTCTCCTCTGATTGTGTTTCATGAATATTCCCACCATATCATGTACTGCATGTATGGCAGTAAATTCCCCGCACCCCCCGCCGGCGCAACACCAGAAGAAAAAAATCATGGCGGGTACATGAACCCCTCCACTTCAGACAGCTTTGTCGAGGGCTTTGCCCAGTTTATGACCCGGGTAATGATCGCCTCATACAGCGGTGGCTCCTCCGGTGCCGGGGATGTTAACGAGCGCGCATGGGACAGCTTTGGCTATGCAGAGGAAGATGCGGTTGACGGAGTGCTCTGGGACCTGTACGACAGCATCGACCCCCTTGATAATGACAGCATACAGCTGACGCTTGACGATATATGGGCAGTGCTTAAAGACTACCGCGCCAACATGCATGAAGTGTATAAGGGGTTTATAGAAGCCTACCCTGATAAAAAAACGGACATTGACCGGATTTTTATTAATCATGGTTTTTTTGCCGACACGAATGAGGGGAATAAAAAATATGACTTCAGGGAGCCAATAAGGGGTCGGCCTGAACTGCGCAACGACCCCTACATTGATCTTGCAGATCCCATCAAGTATGATACCGGCGAAACCATAGGCCAGGCCACCAACTACCAGAGACCCGAGCGCCACAACCAGGAGCCCTGGCCCGGCCATTTTATAAAGACTGGCGACGCCTATCCGTTTTTTAAAGTGACCTTCACATTCCCTGAGCACCCCTATCTTGACTATGACCTGTATCAGGAGCAGCAGGACGGGCTTATTTATGTGCCCGTGCCGCCGGAGATATACCAGGCAAACATAAAAATAGAAGGCTCCGGTGATGGCATCACCACCGGCAACCCGCTCAGCTTTACGAACCAGGAATTCATCAGCAGCTATGCAACGATCATCACACAGGGGTTTTACCGCGAACATGATTTTGACATCACCGGAACCATGCCGGTCCGGCCCAGAACCGACCCGAGGCGCAAAGGCGTCTGCCCAGCGCAGAGGGTTCTTGAAGGAAGCGCGCGGGAGCTTGAAATACTGCGCCGGTTCCGGGACGAGACGCTGGGAAAAAGCGCTCTTGGGGAGCTCTGCATACGGCTGTATTATGACCATGGCGAGAAGATAACCGGGCTTCTGAACAACAGGCCCTATCTCAAAAAAGCCGCAGCCGTGCTTCTTGAAAAAGCAGCCCCGGCAATAGAAATGCTTCTGGAGTAAATTACAGAAAATCAATTAAAGCAAAAAGCGGCTACGGTCCTGCATGCAGGACCGTAGCCGCTTAAATAGGAGAAGGGGCGCAGAGAGAATATTGGAGGAGGAGAAACACCCTCTCTGCACCCTATGAACACATTTTATCGAAAAGAGACTGCACGAACCGCTGTGCATTGTCCTTTCTAATAATATATAACACAGGAATTATTAGAAGCAAGTTAGGGGGAAAGCAGAGAAAACACCTTCCATTGCAAAATGCACCATTTAGTTGTATCTTTTAGATAGCAGATTTCAACTGTGCAGATTACATGCTTCTATAACGGATAACTTAAAAAAACAGGGGTTTTATATGTCAGTACAAAAGCGTGCAACAAAAAGCAGCATTGTTCTTATCATCCTTATGCTGGCTCTGGCAAAAAACTGTTTTGCTATAAGCTTGGAGGAATATGTAAGCGCGCCGGACGCTGCATTCGAATATAAGCTGGTTAAAACAGCGTACACTTTTCTGTACACAACCTATATTTTTGAAATCACCTCCCAGGAGTGGCACCCTGATGATGTTGAGCCCGGAAAATGGAAACACTGGCTCCGGATAATCGAGCCGCGCCTGCTGGGCAAATACACAGAGAAAATACCGTTTTTCTCTCTGGTCAAATCCGACAAAGCCCTGCTGTACCTTTTGCGGGGTGATGCCGACCATGAAGATGCCCCTTCCGGGGCGACATTCGAGGAAGCGCTGCCGGCGCTCACCTCCCGTTCAATTGTTGCGGAGCTGCATGGCATTCCGATCGGCCCGGTGGCTTTTCTTGATGAGCAGCCAGAGTCAACGGTACCTGGTTATGTGATGATGATAATCCTTTGATAAAGACGATAGATACTGCGAACTTCTTCGCAGCGAAGACTCGCTGCAGGCCCGCTCTTTTGATCTGGCGTTGGACACAGAAGATTTTAGCTGGGCGATTATGGCGCCCATGACAAAAGCGGTTGTCCGCGGCATGGATGTTATTCAGGAGTTTTTGCAGCAGCAGTATCTGGGGCGTCAGGTAGTCAAAGAGTTTGTCCTCACCGGGCATTCCAAACGCGGGCATATCGTCTGGCTTACCGCTGCGCTGGATGCGCGGGTGGCAGCAGTGGTGCCGGTCAGCTATGATCTGCTGAATATCTCTGAGCAGATTGCCCTGCAGGATGCTTCCTGGCCTGCCCGCAGTGAGGAGCAGGATCCCAACATGGAGTTTGATCTGTATACCCGGTATAAAACAGCTATTGGCCAACAGCTGATAGCCGATCTGGACGCATACTGCATATCGAGATCGCCTCGACATCCCCGCACTGATTCTGGTCGGCACCGGTGATCCCTACTCATGCTCTGACGCGGCAAACCTCTATTTCGATAACATGTCAAAAGATACCCGGATATTGTATGCTCCTAATCAAGGGCATGACATCAGGGAGCTTCCTGCGGTGGAAAGCGCCACGGTAAATTTTTACCGGCACATCATTAACAGCAAGCCCCTGCCTGAGTTTACCTGGGCTGGTTTGCAGGAAGGATCGTTTACCGTAACGCCGGGGCAGAAAAAACCCGTTGCCGTCAAACTGTGGAGCTCCACCAATCCGGTTAACCGGGATTTCAGGCAGACAACGGACAATGAAACCTGGGCTTCAACCGACATTGCAAAAGAAGCCACTGGCTCATATACAGGAACGGTGCCGCCGCCGGATGCAGGCTATAGAGCCTTTTATATTGAGCTCATATATAAAGATTCTGAAAAGGGAGCTTCCTATAGTTTTGCAACGCCGATTACCATACTGGGGCAGTAAATAATCAGTCATGCATCGAAAGTGGCTTGGCTGCTGGATATAGGGTTAGATTTGCAGGGTGGGCTATGCCCCCCCGATTAAAAAAGGGGGCGCAGTCCGCAGGGTGGGTGCAGCATAGCGGAACCCACCGATTACTTTTAAATCTTTTTAAATCATATAATGGTGGGTTTCACCCACCCTACCTGCTGCTGCAAGTGGATTACTCCCTCTCCGCCAGGATGGGGGAGAGGGTCGGGGTGAGGTGGCATGTATTAATCCGCCCACGGCTACTGCCCTACCTACCCTTTAAATTTTGCTGCCTACCGCACCAGATCCTCAAGCCCCAAACTTTCAAGCGTCTGCCTGGTTGGATTGCCCGTTACAATATCCCAGCCGCGGAGGCGGTAGTAGTCTGTAAGCATCTCCTGCCACTTCTCCGGGTCAAGCTCTGCGCCTTTGTAGCGGCCGCCCTGCACCGGGCCTCGCGACCACTTGCCCAGCAGCACGTCATCTTTGCGGGTGATGCCCTCGCGGGCAAGAAAAGAACGCTCAAGCGCAAAAATCCGGTTTGCCACGGTGCGCAGCCCGACGGTATCAACATCCATGCCGGTGACAGCGCGGAGCATATCGGCCATGTCCTGCAGGGTGATGCCGTGGCCCACATGCTCGGTGATGAATTTGCAGACCTCAAGGCAATCGGCAATGGTGTACATGTCCTGGCAGAAGACGGCGGCTGCGGACTTGTTGTAGGACATGGGGTCGAGAACATCGGCCGTGCCGAAGCGCTCGCAAGCCTCCTGCGGCGATATGGCGGTTTTACCTTCCTTCGACGGCAGTTCGAACAGCACGCCGCCCCGCAGGTGATCGCCGCCGCGTGTACCCGTGGCATAGCACAGACCGCTGCCGCGCAGCACCCGGGGATCGACCCCGCCGAAAAGCATGCCTTTGCTTGAGCTGACAAAGCTTGCGGCATCCCCGCCGATCTTTTGTGCCGCCAGCACCGCGCCTTCGGCAAGCAGGTCGCCAAGGCCCTCGCGCCGGGCGATCTTTTCGAGCATGGCAACCATGGCCTCGTGATTGCCCCAGTTGAGCGCTATGCCGCCGGTGTCGGCAGGCCCGATAATGCCGTGCTCATACCAGTCCATGGCCGTAGCCATGAGCAGGCCGAAATCCAGCACATCGATGCCGTAGTCATTGCAGAGATTGTTGATCTTGAACAGCGACTCGGGGCTCGTGTTGCCGCAGCTCGGGCCGCAGGAGGAATTGCACCCCTCGGTCATTTTGGTGCCGCTGAAATGTCCGTACTGCCCGGCCTTCACTTCATAGCCCTGTATGCAGTGCACAGGGCAGGCAAAACAGGCATGCGACGAGGTGAGGTAATTTTTTATGGTCGTGGCGCTCACCTGCACCGACTCGGGGTAGTTGCCTGTCTGTGTGTAGTTTTTAACGGCAAGTATGCCTGACTCGTCTTCGCGCTCAAGGGGCCCTGCCGAGCCGTACTGGCCAAAAAATTTTGTGAAGGGATTTGCCTTGATCCTGTCTTTCCAGCGCTGCCGAACTTCTTTAAACAATGCCTCATCGGCAACAGTAATCTTTGCGGTTCCCATGACGCAGACGGCCTTCAGGTTCTTTGCGCCCATGACTGCACCCATGCCCGTGCGACCGGCAACATTATAGTGGTGCACCACGCAGGCCATGAGCACGCGGTTTTCACCTGCAGGGCCGATGACCGCTGCCTGAACGCCGTCGCCGTGGGCCTGCTTTAAAGCAGCCTCGGTTGCTCCGGTCGCTTTCCCCCACAGGTGTTCGGCATCACAAAACTTGACGCCGTCAGCTGTCACCAGCAGGTAAAGGGGCTTCTCAGCGCAACCGGTGATGATGATATGGTCATAGCCGGCCCGCTTCATGACCGGCGCAAAGAACCCGCCAAAATTGGCATCGCCGAGAATTCCCGTCAGCGGCGATTTGGCCGTCACGGTGCAGCGGGCACATCCCGGCGCAAGCGTTCCGGCCAGAGGGCCGGTGCCGAAGATAATGGCGTTGTCCGGGCCGAAGGGGTCGGCCTGTGCAGGCACGAGATTATACAACAGGTGAGAATTTCTGCCCCTGCCGCCGAGGAACAGCCTGCGGCTGTGTTCATCATTTTCCGTGATGGTGAAGGTTTGTGAGAAAAGATTTATCTGAAGAATTCTGCCTGTCCAGCCGTGCATGATGTGTTCCTTGTATCACCGGGTTATTGAGCGATCATTACCCCCTCATCCTGACCTTCTCCCCCTTTCAGGGGGCGAAGGGACTCTTTTATTCATGCCGCGGTTATTAACTAAATCTACTGTGATCGCTCGGTCAAATTTCTAAATCAACGAAATCCCCCTTCATCCTGACCACACTACGACGAGTCGCTGACTTCTTTATCGAGGGGCGAAGGAGCGTTTAATTTAAATTTGAACTCGACATTGTTAAAAGCCGGTCATTCTTGCTCCCTCTCCGCCAAAGATGGGGGAGAGGGTCAGGGTGAGGTGGCATCTTTTTGAATCCGATTATAAACCGCCTCAAGCACAGATTCGGTTTCCAGCAGCACTTCATTGTTCCAGAATCGTATCACCGTCCAGCCAACACTGTTAAGATATGCAGTTCGGGATGCATCATGATTCTCCGCATGCTGACCGCCGTCGACTTCAATGATAAGCTTTTTTTCGACGCATGCAAAGTCGGCAATAAAAGATCCGATGCGATGCTGGCGTCGAAACTTCAAGCCGTTCATGGTGCGACTGCGCAGATGACGCCAAAGCAACTGCTCGGCATCAGTCATACGCTTTCGGAGCGCTCGTGCATTGTTGACCGACAATAGATTACCCCCTCATCCTGACCTTCTCCCCCTTTCAGGGGGCGAAGGGACTCTTTTATTCACACCGTGCTTAAATCGTATCAGCTTTCATGATAGCGTATATTATTTGATCCAAACATCTTTATTGCCCGTTTTTTTCGTCATTCCTGGGGCGAAGGAACGTTTAATTACAATTTCGAACTTGTACATTTTTAAAGCCGTTCATTCTTGCTCCCTCTCCGCCAGGATGGGGGAGAGGGTCAGGGTGAGGTGGCATAAAAAAACCAATCATCGCAGCCGCGCAACACCCGCCGCGGCAGTATAACGCTGAAGGCTACGGCTTTTCTCCGGTGTGAATAGCTGCAATGCCGTTGGTAAGCCGGATATAGCGCACCTGTCTGAAACCCGCTGTCTGCATCATAGCGGCAAGCTCATCGGGCAGGGGAAATTTTTTTATTGAGTCGGGAAGATATTCATAGGCTTCGCGGGAGCCGGCGATGAGAAGCCCGGCAGTGGGGATGATAGAGCGGGAATAGAAATCGTACAGCAGGCGAAACCATGGCCACACGGGGGTTGAAAATTCAAGACAGACGAGCCTGCCGCCGGGCCGCAGCACGCGCAGCATTTCCCGAAGGCCCTGCTCGCGGTCGGTAAGGTTGCGAAGGCCGAAGCCGATGAGCACCACGTCAAACGAATTGTCGCTGCAGGCGATGCGCTGGGCATCGCCGCAGACAAATGAGACAGCAGGGACTGCGGCAGCCTTTATTTTTCCGACATGCAGCATGCCGGGGCTGAAATCGCAGACCGTCACGGACTGAGCGCCTGCACGAGCTGCGCGCAGGGCAAGGTCTGCCGTGCCGCCGCACAGGTCAAGAACGCTTGAGCCCGGCCTGATGCCGGTCAGCTTAATTGTCCGGCGCTTCCAGAGATGGTGCAGGCCGAAGCTCAGCAGGGTATTGAGCAGGTCATAGCGGCCTGCAATGGCATTGAAATATCCGCGAACGGTTTGTGCTTTATTGTCGGTCTGTGTCATAGCGCAATAAACAGCAAAGGGGATTCAGGTATGCTGAAATCCCCTTTGCTCTCCTCCTGGCAGTGCAGATAAACAAAAGCGGGCATACGCCCGCTCCCGTCATTGCTTAATTTGACTTGCGGCCTGCGATACCCTTGGTTGCCTTGGTGATCAGCTTTGCCGTTTCTTTTGGCCGCAGGGCGCGGGTGGCTTTGCCTGCGAGCCACATCTCGGAATTCCCGAGCGTTGCAAGCTCTTTGGTCAGAAGCTCCTGATAATTGGACCTGCTGCAGGTGGTGAGCACGCGGCGGGTCTCGGCGCCGGTCTTCACGCGCTTGTACAGCTCATTGAATACGGGCATAACGGCCTTCTTGAATTTCGGCTTCCAGTCAAGAGCGCCGCGCTGGGCCGTGGCTGAGCAGTTTGAATACATCCAGTCCATGCCGTTTTCGCTCACAAGGCGGATAAGGCTCTCGGTAAGCTCCTCAACGGTTTCATTGAATGCTTCGCTGGGGCTGTGGCCATTTTTGCGCAGCACGTCATACTGCGCTTCCATAACGCCTGCAAGAGCGCCCATGAGAATGCCGCGCTCGCCGGTCAGGTCGCTGTACACTTCCTGCTGAAAGGTCGTGGGGAACAGGTAGCCGGCGCCGATGGCGATGCCCACAGCGACGGTCCGCTCAAGAGCGCGGCCCGTTGCATCCTGAAATACGGCAAAGCTTGCATTGATGCCTGCGCCGGAAAGGAAGTTGCGGCGCACCGATGTGCCCGAGCCCTTGGGTGCAACCAGTATCACATCAACATTCTTGGGCGGAATGACCTTGGTCTGCTCTTTGTACACGATTGAAAAACCGTGAGAGAAATACAGAGCATCGCCTGCCTTCAGGTTTTTCTTTACTATGGGCCAGATAGTGCGCTGGGCAGCATCCGACACGAGCATCTGGATGATGGTTCCCCGCTGCACTGCCTCTTCAATATCAAACAGGGTCGTGCCGGGCTTCCAGCCGTCTTTGACCGCACGGTCCCAGTCCCTCTTGATCTTTTTCGACTGGCCGATGATGACATGAAAGCCGTTATCTTTCATATTGAGCGCCTGTGCCGGGCCCTGCACGCCATACCCGATCACAGCGATAGTTTCTTTGCTCAGAACCTTGCGGGCCTTTGCCATGGGAAATTCTTTGCGCATGACGACGTTTTCTTTCACGCCGCCGAAATCGATAAGTGCCATACTAAAAATCCTCCTTACATTATGATAAAAAAAGTAATGCACCTGAAGCGGTGCAGCATGTGCGGGCAACAGTGTGCAAGCGCCGGTTTTCCCTGCGCATTTCCCGAACACTCTATATCGAACAGGTTCGTCTGTCAACAATTAGTGTGTGGGGCGGGAGGCTGATGCCGGTAAACGTCCTGTCCGGGAAGTTCGTTTTTTTACGATAGCCCGGACGATTTTTTTGCTTTTTAATGGATATTTTCCGGGGTTTTCCAGATTGTCTATTTCAAGATCAACATCAAGGTCGGGCCAGTGCAGATGAGCTCCATGCAGCAGATGCACATTTTGAATGGCCTGCAGTGTCTGGTCTTTGAAACAAGGATACTGATCATAGCTTAAAAAATATTCCTTATTTTGCACCAGTATCCAGATTCCGAAAGGCGTTATGTTTTCAACGCTTGTCGAAGTGGGTGTGCCATGCTTTGATGATTTCATCTTTTCGCTGCTCCACTATTTTTTGCAGTTCATTGAGCTTTGTTGTACTGAGGCCGAAATAGACAGCCAGTGCAACAATCGGCTCAATCCAGAATTTTGCCTCGCCCTGCTCACAGGTAATATGCACGTGCATGCGCGGCTCTTCATTGGAAAGAAAATAAAATCGATAGCCTTTTACTTTAAAAACAGTTGGGCTCATACATGCCGTTCTATCAATACAGTTTAAAAATGATAGCTCACGCCCTTGTTGAAATTGGCCATGCCAACAAGGGATTTTAGTTCCGGGTCGTCGGAGCCGGCGTAGCGGCTCAGAAGTTCGTCATAGGCTGCGTTGGCGGCCTCGCGGTGCATGGCCTTGCCATAAGACAGGCCCTTGCTGAACAGGGCATTGGCAATCAGGCTCTGCAGCGCAGGCTCCTGAGAGGCGCCGAAAAGCTCTATGAGCGCGTCATAGCAGCTGCGCTCTTCTTCAAGCATATTCTTGCGGGTATAGGTAAAGCCCTTCTGCAGCAGGGCCTTTGCCACCTGCTCCTGAATGGCCGGCTCCTGCGCGCCGGTAAATTGCTGCACCACCGCTTCATAACCGGCAATGGCATCGGCGGTTTTGCCCTGCTGGCCGAGGGTAATAGCCTTGTTCACCTGGGCGATGGCGCTGCTCTCACGGCTTGCGGCATCATCGCTCCCGGCCACAAGCAAAAGCGCCTGATCGAAAGCAGCCAGGGCCTCGGCATGGCAGTTCTGCTTGCCCAGAATGACGCCCTTGTTCACAAGCGCCTTTGCCGCAAGCTTTTTCAGCTCCGGCTCCGGCGCTGAGCCGAATCGGCCGACTATGTCGTCATAGATCTTTTTTTCATCCCCCGCAGCGCCCTGCCGGGAAAATGTCTCGGCCTTTTTAAAAAGCTCCTCCGCCTCTGCAACTCTCGCGTCACTCATTGTCAAATCCTTTCGCCGGTTCAGATCAGATTACAGTTCAGTCACATGCCGGTTGCCGGGCACAAGATAGTCGCGCACATAGCGCGCCACAAACTCGCGGAACCGGTCAGGCTGTTCAGGAAAGCCTGCCGCGCGGAGCCGCTGCATATCGGCTTTTGTAAAATACTGATACCGGCCCTGCAGTTCATCGGGCATGGGAAAATATTCAATGACCGGCGGCTTGCCAAGGCCTTCAAATACGCCACAGGCAAGATCGTTGAAGGTATGCGCCCGGCCTGTGCCCACATTGAAGATGCCGTTTACCGTGTCATGAGTAAGAGCAAACAGCGTAGCATCAATCACTTCATCAATATAGATAAAATCGCGGGCCTGCTCGCCGTGGCCGCAGTCGGGCAGGTGGCTTTCAAAAAGCCGTATTTTGCCGGTCTTCTGCGCCTGCGGCACGGAATGAAAAACAACGCTTGCCATTTTAGCCTTGTGATATTCATTGGGGCCGAAAACATTAAAGTAACGAAGGCCCGCAACTGTTCCTGAAAGGCCGTTTTCAAGCACCCACATGTCAAACATCCATTTCGAAAACCCGTACTTGTTGAGGGGCCGCAGTTTCGGCGTCAGCTTGTCGGCATCGGAAAAACCAAGGCTGCCGTCGCCGTAGACAGCGGCAGAGGATGCATACACAAATCGCCTGCCGCGCTCGCGGGCCCACTGGCACAGCAGGATGGAGAAATCGACATTGTTTGCCAGCAGATAATCCATATCTGTTTCGGTGGTGTCGGAGCAGGCGCCCAGATGCACCACGGCGCTGATGGCGTCTGCCTGCTGGTCTTCATTGAGGAATTCAAGCAGCTCCGTGCAGTGCACAAAACGGCTGTAGCGCAGGCCCACAATATTTTTCCATTTGTCCCGCTCTCCCAGGCGGTCGGAAAGAATAAGATCGCTTCTGCCCGTACGGTTGAGGGCGCAGGCAACAGCGCTGCCGATAAAACCGGCGGCACCCGTTATAAGTATCATGAGGGTTCTCCTTTAGCTGATGAACGGTCAGGGCAGCTAGCGTGTGTGTATGTATATATTGTAGCCGCTCGACCTGTATATTTAGAAAATTACGTTTTTAGGCGCCATAAGCCTTTGATCCTGCGTAGGCCGAGTTGAGGAACGGAACCCAACGATTATCGGGATCCCTAACTCCAACCTGGTGGGAGAACGGCTGGTCGTGAGGGTGCCTACAAAACCAAATGTGAAGCCACTCGTGCTTTGTAATAAACTGTCGCACTGCGCCGTTGAATCCATCCGCGGCTTCCTGCATGACCATGTGGCCTGCTTCTGCAAAAGACATGAAATCGCCCTGCGGCAATTTCTCAGCAAGCTCGCGTCCCGCATCAGGAGGCGTTATTGTATCATGATTGCCGGAGATGACAAGAGCAGGGACGGAAATTTTGCCTGCCCAGGCCGTAGCGTCAAACTGCGTGCAGGCAAACACGTCTTCATACATTGCCTCGCCCCCGTTGCTCAAAAGCATTTCAAGCCCACGATGATAGAGCTCGGGCGCAACCCCCGGGGCATAGGCGCTGTCGCAGGAGGCCCGCGCTGCGCGGTGAAAATCTTTCTGCAGCACCTTCAGATATTCCGGCGCAACAACAAAGCGCATGGCCGTGCTCACAAGGATGAGCCCCGCAACCCGCGTTGGATAGGCATGGGCCATTGCTTGAGCTATGGCGCCTCCCATGGAATAGCCCATGATAACAAACCTGTGCAGCCCGAGGGCCTCGGCGAAAGCCTCAATCCATGAAGCATAATCTTCATACTGTACCCGCCCCTGCCGCGTGTTGCGCCATGACCGGGCAGATCGGGGGCCATAAGCGTGCAGTCGGCAGCAAGGCCTGCAAACTGGCTTGCCCAGACTGAACTGTCGCCGCCCGAGCCGTGCACGCACAGCAGGGTGGGCTTGCCATGCCCGGCGACCGAGGAAATTCTATAGGCTGATTTGTGTCCGTCGATATTTGTAAAAAGCATAATTTTCACCACTGAGGCACGGTGATTTATTGGCTTTCGTTTCAATAATAAGCAGCCTGACGCGCATGCCGTCATTCCGTCGAAAGCCGAAATCCAGATTGTAGGGGCGACCGGCCGGTCGCCCCTACTGATTCCAGATCATGTCCAGCATAACAAAATAATTTCAACCCCTGCTTCTAATCATCGTAGTCTGGGCAAAACGAAGTGTGCCCAGCTTTCTTTTTTAATTGGTTTCAATATTGTTGGGCACGCTGCGCTTTGCCCAACCTACGACTGTGTCCTCTGCGCCTCTGTGGTGTACCTTCCTCAATGCGCCTCGCGCCAGTTATTGCCCCAGTTCACATCGACCTTCAGGGGCACGGAGAGCTCCACAACGCCTTCCATCACGGTGCGCACAAGGGCGGCAAGTTTTTCCATCTCCGCCTCGGGCGCTTCAAACACAAGCTCGTCATGCACCTGCATGATCATGCGCGCCTGCAAATGCTCGCGCTCAAGGGCCGGGCCGATATGCAGCATGGCCATTTTTATAAGGTCTGCGGCCGTGCCCTGAATGGGGGCATTGATGGCCGTGCGCTCGGCAAATTTGCTCACGGCGCCATTGGTTGCGGTGATCTCGGGCAGGTAGCGCCGCCGGTTCATAAGCGTTGTCACATAGCCGGTTTTGCGGGCAGCCTCCAGCACGCCGTCGAGATAGTCGCGCACGCCCCGGTACTTGCGGAAATAATCGTCGATATAGGCCTGCGCCGTGCGGCCGTCGATGCCCAGGGCCTTGCTCAGGCCAAATGAGCTCATGCCGTAGATGATGCCGAAGTTTATCACCTTTGCGTCGCGGCGCATGGTGGGGGTGACCAGTTCCGGCGTGACGCCCAGAATCTCCGAGGCTGTGCGGGTGTGAATGTCCTCATCCTTGCGGAAGGACTCGCACAGGGTCTTGTCGCCGGACATATGCGCCAGTATCCGAAGCTCTATCTGGGAGTAGTCGGCAGACAGTATCTTCCAGCCCGGCTCGCTGACAAAAGCCTCGCGTATGCGGCAGCCTTCATCGGTGCGGATGGGGATGTTCTGAAGGTTGGGCTCGGAGCTGCTCAGGCGGCCCGTGGCTGTGACGGTCTGGTTATAGGAGGTATGGATGCGGCCCGTGGCCGGGTTTACCAGATCGGGCATATTGTCTATATAGGTTGATTTCAGCTTTGCAATGCTGCGGTATGCCAGCACCTGCTCGGGCAGCGGATGCAGATGGGCAAGCTCGTTTAAGGTCTCGACATCGGTGGCATATCCTGTCTTGGTTTTTTTCTGCACGGGAAGATTGAGTTTTTCAAACAGCACCTCGCCCAGCTGCTTCGGGGAATTGATATTGAACTCGCAGCCTGCAATTTCATAAATATTTTTCTCGATGCCCGCGATTTTTAAGCCGAATTCATCAGAGAGCCCGCGCAAATGCTCCATATCCACTTTCACGCCCACCATCTCCATCTGCGCAAGCACGGTCACCAGCGGCATTTCCATATCATAAAAAAGTTTTTCAGCCTCTGCGGTTTTCAGCTGCGGCAGCAGTTTGCCTGCAAGCATGAGCGTGATATCGGAATCCTCGCAGGCATACTCAACGGCCTTGTCGATTGGCACCTGGTCGAAGGTGATCATGCTTTTGCCCGAGCCTGCCACATCCTTAAACGAGATCATGCGGTGGTCGAGCTGGTCAAGGGCCACATCATCAAGATTGTGCCGGTATTTTGACGGATTGATCACATAGGAGGCCACCATGGTGTCGCAGGCTATGCCCCGCAGCTCTATGCCGTAGCGCTTGAAAATGATGTATTCATATTTAATATTATGCCCGACTTTTTTTGGCGCTTCGTCCTCAAGCAGGGGCCGCAGCTGAGCAAGCAGCCAGCCCAGGTCCGGCTGGCCGGGAAGCCCCTGATGGCCGACCGGTATATAGTAGGCTTCATGGTCCTGCACGGAAAAAGAAATGCCCACTATGTCTGCGCGCATGGCATCTATGGAGTTTGTCTCAAAATCAAGGGCAAAGGAGGGGCAGGTTCGCAGCCGCGCAATGAGGGCTTCGATATCAGCTGCGCTGGTGAGCATATGGTAGTTCTTGTTTGACTGAGGCGCAGCAGCGACCGATTCAAGAAGCTTTTTAAACTCAAATTTTTTATACAGGCCCCGCAGCGCCTCTTCATCGGGCTGGTGCAACTGGCAGTCGCTCCATGAAATATCAAGGGGCACTGCCGTGTCTATGGTCACCAGCTGGCGGCTCAAATAGGCTTTCTCGCGGTTGGCGGCAAGAGCCTCTTTTGCTTTCTTTTTGGTGATCGCATCAAGGTTTGCATACACGCCATCAAGGCTGCCGTAGGCTCCGATAAGCTCTGCTGCCGTCTTCTCGCCGATGCCGGGCACGCCCGGTACATTGTCGCTCTTGTCGCCCATGAGGCTGAATATCTCGATGATCTTTTCAGGCGGCACGCCGTATTTTTCCTGCACCTTTTCCGTGCCGGTCACGGTGCCCTTCATGGTATCAAGCAGCGTGATGCGGTCGCTCACGAGCTGGCACATGTCCTTGTCGCCGGAAATGATTACCACGTCTAGACCGGCGGCTTCTGCCTGCCGCGCCATGGTGCCGATCACGTCGTCGGCCTCAAAGCCGGGCTTCTCAACCGATGCGATGCTGAATGCCGTGATGACATCTTTCATATGGGGAATCTGGGCTGAAAGCTCATCGGGCATTTTCGGCCGGTGGGCCTTGTAGTCCTGATAGACCTCGTGCCGGAACGTGGGCTCAGGGCAGTCGAGCACCGCCGCGAGATAGTCGGGCTTCTGCTCCTTGAGCAGCTTCTGCAGCATGGTCGTAAAGCCGTAGATGGCATTGGTGGGCAGGCCCTCGGAGGTGGACAGCGGGGGCAGGGCGAAAAAAGCCCGGTAATAATACCCGCTCACATCAATAAGATAGAGTTTTTTTCGCTCGGTCATGGAAGGCCCTTCCGGCTGGCAGACCGGCTAGCGCGCAGGCCTTGCAGCATTGTTTATAGTGGGGTTTTGGTTGATTCGGATTAATAGATTGAAAGTATACCAATTGCAGGTTTCAGTCAAAGAAAAAGGGGGTGGCGCAGCTGCTAGGCTCCCAGGAAGATTATTCCGTAAAAAGATTTTGCAGGGAACGGTCGCGACGTTCCCTACGCTACGACTCGGAGTCCTGCCATGGAGTTGACATCACTAGGGCTTCATCATATAGTTCACGACGCCATCCACGCCGTGCTTCATCAAAACATGCAGAGGAAGGCTGAAGACATACAAGCCTAACTGCTCATACGGCAGGATGGGGCTATCGCCACAAAAATTCATAACAAGGAGCATGACACTATGAAAAAAATGCTTTTTGCCTGCCTGTGCCTGTCTTTCGCGTTTCCGGCCATTGTCCGCGCCGGGGAAGTTAAACCGGCGGCTGAACAGAAGCGCGTGGCAGAGAAATTCATCTCCGCAATAAAAGCAGCGACTACAAAACAGCCCATGCATTTTTCACCCCCGATGTCAGGGGCAGATATCCTTTTCCGATATTTGTTGATATTCAGCAAAACGTCAGCAAGACCCTCGGCAGCCTGACTTCGTATACCTATAAAAGCGTAAAAAAGCCTGATGCCCCTCAGGAGAAAGTCTCCGTGCAGCCGTCGAATACGTATGTCTATGAGCTGGTCTATAAAAAAGAAGCGCAGAAAACAAAAATACCTGTGGAGCTGACATTTGGTTCCGGGGATTCTGCCAGCCAGCTGCTCACCTATACCTATCTCAAGGATCAGATGAGCACCGGAGAAAAAAAGAAGTAGGGGCGGTTCGCGAACCGCCCCTGCAACAGAATCATTCTTTCATTTCATTGTTGGTTTTGTTCCGCAACCAACCCCTGCACATGGCTTACTTGAAGTCTTCAGACTTCAACCCGTACTTTTTCATCAGGCGGTATAAATCGCCGCGGTAGCGGTCGGCGATTTTGGCGGCATTGGTCACATTGCCCTGCGTCTGCCGCAGCAGGTGCTCAAGGTAGCTCTTCTCAAAATCCTGCTTGGCATCTTCATAGGTTACCGAGAGACCGGGCGCTGCGGTGGTGGCTGAGGCTGCAGCCTCCTGCATGGAGGCAAGAGGGATAAGGTCGGGGACATCAATGACATCATGCATGCTGAGGACAACCGCGCGCTCGATGGTGTTTTTAAGCTCGCGGATATTGCCGGGCCAGTGATAGAGCATCATGCGCTGTATGGCAGACGGGGTAAAGCCCTTGATCTCTTTGCCCACGCTTTTGTTGAACTGCTTCAGGAAATGGTCGGCAAGAAGCGGTATGTCTTCCCGGCGCTCCCGCAGGGGCGGCAGGTAGATGGGAATGACATGAACGCGGTAAAACAAATCGTCGCGGAACTCGCCCCGCTCAACAGCCTTCTGCAAATCCTTGTTTGAAGCCACAATCACGCGCACATCTACTTTAATCGCACGATCGCCGCCCAGGGGCCGCAGCTCCCGCTCCTGCAGCACCCGCAGCAGCTTTACCTGCAGCGCGGGGCTCGTATTGCCGATCTCGTCCAGAAAAATGGTGCCCTTTTCCGCCTGGGCAAACAGGCCAATGCGCGATTCGCGAGCATCGGTATAGGCGCCCCGCATATGGCCAAACAGCTCGTTTTCCAGAAGCCCCTCGGGAAGGGCCCCGCAGTTGACGGGTACAAACGGGCCTGTTGACCGCTTGCTGCGCAGGTGGATGATTTCTGCTATCAGCTCCTTGCCCGTGCCGCTCTCGCCATACACGGCGATAGTGGCGTCGGTCTGAGCGGCCTGCTGTACCTGCCTGATGATTTCCCGCATCCGGGGGCTGTGGGCGATAATATTTTTTTCCTGCGAGCGCTCTGCAAGCATGTGCTTGAGCGTTGCGATCTCGCTTGTAAGGCGGCGCTTCTCAAGGGCGTTTTTGACATGCAGGGTCAGCTCTTCGGGCTTATAGGGCTTGGTCAGATAGCAGTAGGCGCCGCGGCTCATGGCCTCAACAGCATTGGTGATGGTGCCGTGGGCCGTGAGAATAATGACAGGCACATGAGGATTGATGAGCAGCAGCTGCTCCATCACCTGAATG
This sequence comes from uncultured delta proteobacterium, assembly GCA_963718965.1. Lineage (GTDB taxonomy): Bacteria > Desulfobacterota > WTBG01 > CAIYCZ01 > CAIRTM01 > CAIWCT01. The sequence continues at coordinate 18,921 of CAVRBJ010000015.1, forward strand.
CCGTCGGGGCCGGCGCCGAGCATGAGGTCCATGACGGCCATGTCAACAACCGTCGTGCGGGCCTTTGCCAGGGCCTCCTCGCCGGTTGCCGCGGTTATGACCTCATAGCCCTGGGATTCAAGGCGCATCTGGATGAGATCGAGAATATGGGGCTCGTCGTCAAGGACGAGTATTTTTTCCTTCGTCTGGGCCATCATCAAGGTCCTTTTTTTGCCGGTGCAGCTGCACGTCGACATTTTTAAGCATATCGATCTCGCGGTTCAGGCGCACGATTTCGCTGCGCAGCCGCTTGATCTCCTGATCTTTTTTCTTGAAGCTGTCGTGGCTGCTGTTTTTGTCGTTAAATATGGGGCCATTCTGCAGGCTGCTGTTTTCAGGGGGTGTCAGCGCCAGCAGCCATATCTCGGCTTCCGGCCTATACGGGCTGCCTGCGCAATCGGTTATCAGTCGCTGGAGGTAGTTTACCGCCTCAATTCTGCCGCCATGGCCAGGATCAATGCGCATGCTGTTCAGCGCTGCGTAATAGAGCGCCTCATCAAGGGCTGCGCAGGCGGGCCGGCTTGCCATGATCGCCAGACAGCCCTGCATGGACTCCCTGTACTTGCCGCCAGCAAAAAGCTGTTTTATGGCGTACAGATCCGATGCCATGTCTCCTCCGGGCTTTGAGATGCCGGCGCACCCTATGAGCCCTGAGACAAGAACGCCGATACACAGATACTGTGCGAGCCTTCGTACTGCTTTCCTCACTTCATTCTCCTGGTAAAATACTGCTCAAGATCGCTGCGCGCAAGCATTGCGGCATCAGGTGCAGGCACGTCTTTATGATCAATAGGCAGAAGCACATAAAACGTGCTGCCGCTGCCCGGTATGCTTTCAGCCCAGATAAGCCCGCCATGGGCCTGCACGATATGATGGGCTATGGTGAGCCCGAGGCCCGAGCCTTTTCCGACGGAGCCTGCGCTGCCGCGAAAAAATTTTTCGAAAATGCGCGGCAGGTCAGCATCGACAATGCCAACGCCCGTGTCGGTGATAGAGATCATGGCGGCCTGACGGGAGGCGAAATCAGCGGGATGCTTGTCCGTGCGCGCAATGCTCACCGTTACCGTGCCTCCGGCAGGAGTAAACTTTATAGCATTGCTCAGAAGGTTTATCAATGCCTGTCTCATCTTGTCGTCATCGATCAAAAGCTGCGGCAGGCTTCTGTCGGGCTGAAACGCAATGGCAATATTTTTGCCGGAGGCCAGGAACCGCACAGACTCCACGGCCTCAAGCGCCAGCAGGCCGATGTCGGCGGGAAGCAGGTCATAGTTGAGTATGCCTGACTCCATCCTGGCGAGATCGATGATCGACGAGATAAGGCGCGTGAGCCGGGCCGAATCCTCACGGATGATTCCCAGCAGGCGCTGCTGCTGGGCCGTAGTCTCTCCGGCTGCGCCGTCCAGCATGAGCTGGTTAGCCTCAGTGATGGAGGCAAGGGGGGTTTTGAGGTCGTGGGTGATATTGGAGATGAAATCCGACTTGAGGCTGTCAAGCTCCAGCAGCCGGTCGCACATCAGGTTGAAGGAGTCGGACAGCTCGCCGATTTCGTCCTGCCGGGCAATGTCGATTTTTTTGCTGAAGTCGCCCCGGGAAATATAATGTGTTGCTTCTTTCAGACGGCGAAGGGGCGTGTAGATGGAGCGGGCTATGAGCAGCGCGAAAAGCATGCCAAACAGCGCTGTAATAAACGAAATCAGCACGGCAAGCCGCGTGCCGCCCGAGCTGATTTCCTGTGAACTGAGCATTTTGCGGCTGAGCACCTGTTGGGCTGTTTCGTAGAGAGACTCCAGGCTGTCGTTGATATCGGCTTCGGCTTTCAGCTGCCGGCGGTCCGGCTCGGCCACCTGTGCCTCGCGGGAGAAGCTCGCCACGGCAAGGCCGGTGTATGCTTCATAAGCTGTTCTGACACGGGCGATACGACCGCGCACCTCCTCGTTTTCGGCGAGGGCCTCCATGGCGGTCAGGGTGGTGCGGAAATCACGGGCGTTATCATCAAAGAGCTGCCGGAAATCCGTGTCGCCGGTTATGTTGAACTTGCGCGCATTGCTCATTTGCACAAGCAGATAGCTTTTGAGATTATCCGAACCTCGCAGAATTTTTTCGTCAATTGTGACGGCCGTGGTGATGAGCGTGTCAAGCTGCCGCAGCTGTATAATGGCGTACAGGCTGATGATGAGAACCGAAATGATGATCAGGCTTGAGCCGATCAAAAGCTTCTGCCTGATGGTTATGGTCCGCATCAGGTCTTTAATTTTTTTGCCCAGTGACGGCGCCGCTTCGTTCTGCATACTCATATCATTGCTCTTGTTTCAATGATGCCATACCAAGGGCCTGGCATCCTTTTTTCAGCGGGATGGCTCATGGCTGTTTCCCTAAAGAAAAATATATTACTATAGTAACAGAAAAGCAGCTTGCTTTCATTGTTAAAAAAACAGCACTCGACCTCGCAAATGGTCCAGCTATCAATTTCCCGTGAAGTCTTCATTGAAGTTTCATATGGTGCGCTTGTCCCTTGTCACCCGTAGCTGCTGCCAATGGCAAAGGGATGCTGCAAAAAAGTGGGGGGATGGGTTTTTATTTCGCCGATTCAATCCGGCGCGCAAGGTCGATGATATCCTGCAGCCGCTCGGGCTCGTCAGTCCTGCCCGTGAGCACCACAGCTCCTCCTGGCCCGATGGTCAGTCGTACCGGATTATCCAGGGGGTTTTTCAGGTGCTCAATCATGATCGCCTGAACAGCCTCGCTGACAGCAGCTTTTGCAGCTGCCGGGTCTTTTGACAGGACAAGAAATTTCTCAGCAAACGGAGATTGGCCCATGTCGACCTTGTCCGAGATCATGACCTCTGTCCAGTCCCGGCCGACAATATCCACGGCCACAATTTCCGGGCTGAACCGCTCGGACTGGATCAGGCATGCCACACCATAGGAGGATGACTTGCGACCGCTGTCCTCTGTATAATTATATGTGCAGTTAAAAAGGTACATGCTGCGCTGCCCGGTCTCAATGGTTCTGATATTATAGATGTACATTTTTTTAAGACTGCGGAGGATCGCCTCAGCCCGGGCCAGCAGACCCTGGTTGTCATTGCGCGAAAAGCCCCAGCCTTGAGCCTGCGCATATTCCTGAGCAGCCTGCAGCTCTTTTTGCTCTTGATAGCGGGCTAACGGCGATCACGCCCGCCAGGAAGGCGATGACTGCGATGATGATGAGCGGCACTTTTAGCTTGATCCAGACCGGAGAATTCCATAGTTCAAAGACGCTTATGCGGTCATACACAAAAACAAAGATCGAAGCACCGAGAAACAGGCAGAAAAAGGCCACACCTATCACCAGCACGGTAATGAGAAGGCCTGTCCAGTAGCCTGAGTCGCTCATGAGCCGCCCCCCTCCGAAAGGCGTATAAAAAAGTTCACGATGCTTCCGATGGCAAGAAAGGCTCCCAGCAGGATGCCCAGTATGCAGCCTATGGTCCGGGGAAGATAGGGCCGCATGAAGATGATCCGGTGCTTTTCGTCGCCGGCCTTCGCAGTGCCGAGCCCTTTAATGTGCAGAATATAGCGGCCGGGATAGGGGATGGTAAAGACCCGGTCAGCTATTCGTGCTTTCGAAAAACCTGACGAACCCTGCCGGAACAGGGCCATACGCCCTTTCAGTAACGAGCCGTCGGGGCCGGTAAGCTCAAAGCTGAGGCCCCCAAAGCGTGTGGTGAGCAACGGCCCCTCCAGCCAGAGGATTGCCTGGCCCGCCTCGCTAAACTCGACGGTTTGCTCGGCCTCCATCGGAAGGCTGCACAGGCGGTTCTTGTCTCCCAGCCTCACCACGGTCACAATAAAGAACCAGAGCAGAAAAACCCCGAGGCCACATACCGGCCATGACAGCCAGAGGCCGTTTTTGTAGAAAAAAGTCAGTAGAGCCACAGGTGCACTCCCCCTTCAAGAATTGTTTGCGGCATGCCGCTTCTGTCAGTCCAGCGTATTGTTGAAATAGGTGCAGTGGGCATCGCAGCGGCACTGTTTGTCCCAGGGCTGCGAGCACTTCCTGATGAGGGCTATCCGCTCATCCCCTTCCTGCTTTGGCAGGGGGCCGGCCAGGCTCATGGTCTCCACGCCGGTAAAGTCATCCCACCACTGCGCTACGGTGTACACACCGCATACCGGACAGAAAAAATAGGCGTCGGTTACCTCATCCCCCATGATGCTGCCGGATATGGAGGCAACCCTCTCGTCATTCTCAAATGGTCTGTCGCACTGCTTGCACTGCATGACCCGGCAATCGAAAAAGTATTAATCACTATCATTGATTTAGTCGCGCCAATGCTCTATAGAAACAATAAGACCATGTGCGCTAAAAAGCGCAATAGCACAACCATGGAATTTTACAATCCTAAAGAGACCTTTTTTAAAATAATCTATGGGGGCCCTTTCATGAAAATTTTAAAAACTGGCAGGCAGCCTCTCCGCCTTGCGGCCGGCCTTGTTCTGTTGGCCTTTTCATCTGCCTCGGGTGAACCTGACGGGATCACCGGTGCACCGGCACAGCCGGTGGGAGAAGGCATTGTCAGCGTTGAGCACAGCCAGCGGGATAATGCCACGCAGTACAGCATTTCGAAAGGCGGCTGCACGCTTACCTGGATTGCCCGCAACTCCGAAAAAGGCGTCGTGCTTCACCGGAGCCAGTGCGCGGCGCCCCTTACGGTTCAGGTTAAACTGCTGGAAAATATCTGCCGGGTGTTTTTTCAAAACAATGAGCACGCGCAGTCTTTGCGCACAGTGTTCTGGGGCAGGCTCGAACCGGACATGCCAAACGGATCCCGTGAGCTGTCGCTGCGGCTCGCGCTTGCTGCGCATCAATCACCGGATTGGGACGCGCGGCGGGGAAGGCCCGGGAACGGCGATTTTAACGGCTTCGTGAAGGCTCTTGCCAACAGCTCGCTCATCTATCCTGAGCTCAAAGAGCTTTTTGAGCGTTTTCACAAAACCATCAGATTTTCCTGCGCAGAAAAAGTTTTGGTGATGGAGGCGGGAAAACTGCCGTTTTACGAGCAGCTCAAACAGCATGGCGTCAAAGCCTCTGAGAGGCTTCCGTTTGACTGCATGACGTGGTTTTCGGTCATAGACGGCAGCGCGCACTAAAATGTCCGCATAACGTTTCCAATTTACATCAGCCGCGATGGAGAAGCATCAGCCTTTGCCCTCAAGATCGACCATGGGCGGCGTGTATTCGCACATGTCTGCGATGCGGCCGTAGGTGCCCTGAAATGTCGTTATATCGATTCCAAGAAACATGAGCGGATCTAGCCGCCCGCATTTTTTCCTGCCGGCTCTTACCCGGCAGCTCTTCATTCATGGTGATGGAGACGACATCGCCGATGAAATTAATCTGCAAGTCATTGGGCCGCAGCACGCTTGCAAGGCGGCACTCAGATGTGCTGATAGCAGTCCTTTACTCGTGGCGTCTTTACCTGCAGCGACGGCATCGCCTCGAGGCCCGTCTTTTCAAGTTCGCTGACGCCTTCAGGGAAAAAGAGGCCGGTTGCGGTAGCCTGCTCCAGCGGCCTGCGCGGCGGGTAGTTGATGACAAACTCTTTTGTCGCAAGAATGTTCTGCGCCGTATGCCACTGGCTGTTGATACCCGCAAGCATCTGCGGGTTGTCCATGCCCGTGCTGAAGGGGTAGACAAGGCCGAAAGGGGCGGCGCGTTGACATTGCCCAGGGCATCAACCGTGGTGATAATGGTAGTCTGAAATGTAAAAACCACTTTGTCCAGATGCCAGAGAAATTCCGGCAGTATTTCTTTTTTCATGCAGGCTCCTTTTTTGAAAAAATTGCACCCGGATTTGCCGTACACAAAAAACCCTAACAAATAGTTGCGACTGAGCCCACTGCCAGCTTTTTTTGGGCAATAAAAAAGGCCGCTGAAAGCGGCCTTTTTTTAACAAATACGCGGCTCACGCCTGTATTAGCTCTTTGAATCAAGGATATCCATCTCTTGAAGACGGGTTATGGTTGCCTCAGTAAGCCTCACCTTGCCGGCCGCGATTTCACGCAGCGACTGTACGACCTCGCGGTTCTCAGGCGCGGCAACAAGGGGCGTAGCGCCCTTGAGCAGTTGGCGGGTGCGCTGGCTTGCCATATGCACCAGGATAAACCGGTTTTCAATATTGCGCAGACAATCTTCAACGGTAATGCGTGCCATCAATGACCTCCGTATGGTTCTGTTTGAGGAGTTGGAAGGATTGTATTTATTACAGGATCAATGCTTTTTTGTCAATCAAATTCTCTCACGGGCATTTTAGCTGCTCGTGCGGCCAGCAAGCTCACCTGCCGAGAATATATTTTTGCAGATAGGCGGCACGTTCAGGCAGCTCGAAATGCAGCAGCACACTGGCGGCGTTTTTTCCGCCCACGGTCACCCGCGTGGCCACGGAGCACTGGCCGTCTGAAAAAGATTTCACCGTAGCCTCAACCGCCATCTGATCTCCCGGCTGAATAAAAAGGCGAAACTTTACCTTCTCCGCCCGGCAGAGAACGGGAAAGCTCTCGGTCAAGCCGCGCTCGGCAAGCTGGCGCAGGGCAAGCTCGCGGGCAAGGCTGTGCTGCGCCTCCATGATGGCAACGCCGGGCAGAACGGGCTTGAGGGGAAAATGGTCGTTAAAGCAGTCGTCGGTAGCGGTGACATTTTTTATGCCCTGCAGCTTGGTGCTGTCGCCGGTTTCCATGATCCGGTCCAGCCAGCGCCGACGGCCGGCAAAACTCTGCTCGACAAAAGGGCCCACGGGAGCAGGCGGCTGCGCCGCAGGCAGCGGGTGGCCTGGCGTATTAGAGATTTTCGAACTGCCTGCGCGCCCGCTCGGGCGGATCAAGCTCCTGGAGCGGATACAGATAGCAGACCGCGTGCCCAAGCTCTATGATCGGCCTGCCGTTTAATAAAACTGTGCCGTGGGCAAGGGCGCTCTCCGGGCTTAGGCTTTCGATGGTGCCGATAAGCTCGAGCTGATCGCCCGGCCGGGGATGGCCCGTACAGACATAGCTGTCCAGAATGGTGATCACCGGCTTGACGGTAAAGTCTTTGGCCTCGATGATGGCCCATGAAAGCAGCTGAGCGACCGACTCTGTGAGCAGAACAGGGGAAAAGACCGGTACTCCCGGCACATATTCATCAAGAAAATCATGATCCCAGGAAATGTTTTTGATGCCGCGGGCGCTTGTTCCGCGCGAAAGCTCACATATGCGGTCAACCATGAGAAATCTCATACACTCGTCCCTTCTCTTGCATATTCGTGTTCACGGGTCAGTGCGGTATCCTTCCGCACTGCGGTATAATCGATGCTCAGTCTTTGAATTTCGTAACTATCAGGCTGGCGTTCTGGCCGCCGAAGGCAAATGAATTTGATAGCGCCGCCCCCAGATCCTGCCTTCGGGCCGTGTTGGGCACATAGTCAAGATCGCACTGCGGATCAGGATGCTCAAGGTTGATCGTGGGCGGAAGGATATTCTCTTTGACAGCCATGACGGTGATGACAAGCTCTGCTGCGGATGAAGCGCAGACCAGGTGGCCGAGCATCGATTTGCTGGAGCTGACAGGAATTTTGTGCGCCCTGTGGCCGAAAACATGCTTGATGGCAAGCGTTTCACTGCGGTCATTCAGAAGCGTAGCCGTGCCATGGGCATTGATATAGCCAACGCCCGAGGCATCCAGGCCCGCATCCTCAAGAGCACGAAGCATGGCGGTATCGCCGCCCTTGCCGTCCGGGGGCGTATCGGTCAGGCGGTATGAATTCGATGACGACCCGTACCCCGCAAGTTCAGCCGTAGATGCGAGCCCCGCGCCTGCAAGCGTGACTCAAGCTCTTCGAGCACCAGAATACCCGCGCCCTCGCCGATAACAAAACCGTCGCGATCAAGATCAAAAGGCCTGCTTGCCCGCTGCGGCTCGTCATTGCGCGTAGAAAGCGTGCCCAGCAGATGAAACCCGGCAGCGGCAAATTCGCTGATCATGGCGCAGTGCCCGCCCGCAATCACCGCATCGCAGTCGTCGTTTTCGATCATGCGCTTGGCCTTGCCGATGGCATGCCCGCTTGATGAGCAGGCTGTATGGGCGGTATCAGCCGGGCCCTCTATGCCGCAGGTAATGGCAAGCAGCTTGGTGGCAATGTCTGCTTTGCGTTTAAATGACCACCGCTGCCCGGAGAGGGGCGAATGCTCAAGGCATTCAACAAAAAGCGGCAGGCCCCCGGCAAGAGCACGCAAAACCAGCGGCATATCATACAGGCTGCTGATCGCATGAAAAAGCTGCGTCTCCTCGTCCGCGCCCAGAGAGATGCCGACCCGGAGCGGATTCTCGCGGCCCATATCAAGCCCCGCATCCTGCAGTGCCTCATGTGCCGCCGACAGGCAGAACAATGCGCTGCGGCCCGGCAAAGCGCGCATGTCCTCTGGAATCGCCGATGCATCGCCGGTAAAACCCTTTACCTCGCCGGCAATGCGCACCGGCATTCCCGATGCATCAAAGAGGGTAATCGGCCCGATGCCTGAACGGCCGTTCACCACACCCTCCCAGGTTGCCTGCAGGGTATTGCCCAGGGGGGTAATGGCCCCCATACCGGTAATGACGATGCGTCGTTTCATACGATAGCCTAACACAGCTCCCCACACAAACAAGGGGACAATATTAATTTTATAAGAAAAACAAGCATGTTTACTCCCCCTTTGCTAAAGGGGGAATTGTTTCACCACCTCTTTTGTGGGGCTTTGTACTGACGCTGCTTGTTTGAAAAAAATTCACGATCAGGAAGGGCTGCTTTCCCGGGCAGCACCGTACAGGCTGCCTGCCCTGTCAAACGTAATCATTCCACGGCTATGACCACTGCTGTTGCATGACTGCGGCAATGAGACAGAGAAACGGCAAAAGCACCAATGCCCAGTTTCTGCATCGTCGCCCGCAGCGAACCGTGAGCTGCTATAAGAGGCTCGCCCGAAGCACGGCGCACGACCTCGATGTCCGTCCATTCGAGCCCCTGCAGCCAGCCCCTGCCTACAGCCTTCATAACGCTTTCCTTCACGGCAAACCTGGCGGCATAATGCTCACATGAGTGCCGCTTGCTCTCGCAGTAGTCGATCTCCTGCGGAGTGAACACCGTAGCCCTGAACGCGGCATGCCGGCCCATAAGCTCACGGATGCGCCTGACCTCGGTAATGTCGGTTCCCACACGCATGGCAATGCCCCCGAGCCGCGCTTACTTGGCGGCCAGCTGCTCCTTGACGAGTTTCACGAAGGTCTGTACCGTAAAAAGCGTGGGGATATCATCAATGCGGAACCCGGCCTGTATCTTCTCGGGCTTCACCTCTGACATGCGCTCGCGCAGCAGCTTTGCGCCCAACTCGGTGACGGCTCCGTCAACCAGCACATCTGCTTCCTTGACGCCTTCAGCGGCAAGCAGATCCTGCTGCGCGGCGCCGCGGGGAATTTTGATGCCGAACGTTTTCTCAAGGCGGAAAACGATATCAAGCAGATCGAGGGACTCGGCGCCCAGATCGTCAAACAGCGCAGATTCGGCACTGACCTCATCCTCATCAACACCAAGGGCATCGACAATTGCGTCTTTCACTTTCTCAAAAATCTCTCTTTCTTCCATTGCAAGCTCCTTTTCAGTCTTCACTGTTGTTCTGACATGTATAAACTGCAGACACCGCTCAGGCGCGGCGTATTACCCTCTAAAACCGCCATCGACGTTAAAAATCTGCCCGGTGATATAGGCGGCATCATCGGATGCAAGATAGGCGACCATGCGGGCCACATCCTCAGCCGTGCCCAGGCGCTTGAGCGGTATATGCTCCATCACCAGGTCCTTTGCCCGCCGCATCACCTCAGCGCTCATCTCAGTCTCGATGACGCCGGGCGCCACGGCATTGACCGTTACCTTTTTAGGCGCCAGCTCCACTGCGGCAGCGCGCGTGAAGGCGTTCACGCCCCCTTTGGAGGCGGCATAATTTGCGTGGCCGCGGCCGGGGCTCGATCCGGCGATGGAGGAAATATTTATGATGCGGCCGTATTTTTGAAACATCATCTGCTGCGCCACGGCCTTGGTGCAGTGAAACGCGCCATACAGGTTAATCTCAATAACCTCGCGCCACTGCTCGGGCGTCATCATGAGTATGAGCGAGTCGCGGTTCACGCCCGCGTTATTGACAAGGATATCAATGCGGCCGTATGTTTCTATCACATGCTGCGCCATCTTCTCTATGGCCTCAAAATCACGCACATCGGCCTGATAGGCTTCTGCCGCAGCGCCCATGCCCTTGATTTCATTCACCAGCGCTTCAGACTTGTCAGGGGCAGAAACATCAACGCAGATTACTGTTGCTTTTTCTGCAGCCAGCGCAAGGGCGATGGCCCTGCCGATGCCGCGGGCAGCTCCCGTCACAATAGCAACCTTGTCCTTCAGCTTCATAGCGGGCTCCATTCTCAGGCTTCTATCTTTTTAAAAACAAGGGCTGTCGTCTGGCCGCCGATGCCCTGGTTGATATTGAGGGCAATGTCGACCTGGCGCTGCTGCGCCGTGCCCGCAACGATGGTGAGGCCGCAGTCCTGGTCGCCCGCTGCATAGTTGAGTGTGGGCGGAACCGTGCCGCTGCGCATGGCCATGATCGAGTAGATCGACTCTGCAGCGCCAGCGCCTGAGCCCATATGGCCGGTCATAGATTTTGTGGCGCTCACGGGGATGGCGGCAATGTCATCCTGAAATACGCTCCGCAGGGCAAGCGCTTCCGCGCGGTCGCTCTCGGGCGTTCCGGTGCCGTCGGCGCATATCCAGTCGATTTCGCCGGGCGCGAGGTTTGCTTCGCGCAGCGCCCTGCGATACGGCATTGATAATCCCCTTGCCGGCAGGATCAGGTTTGTACATGTGATAGGCGCTTGAGGCATTGCCATAGCCGACGATTTCGGCATAGATGGTCGCCCCGCGCCGGCGCGCATGCTCCAGTTCCTCGACGATCACAAAACCGGCGCCCTCGCCGGCAACCATGCCGGTGCGGTCCCGGTCAAAGGGGCGGCTGGCAAGGGCCGGATCCTCCTGCTTTGACAGCAGGCCGAAGGAATCAAGGCTGAAAATGGTATTCGGGGTGAGAAGGCTGTCATAGCCGCCGGCGACGATAACATCGGCAAGGCCGCGCCTGACGGCGCGAAAGGCATCGCCGATGGCCTGAGACCCGCCCGTGTAGGACGACACGATATTGTCATTCTCTCCCTGGATATTGTACTCGAGGGAAATATAATAGAAGGCATTGTTGGGAAGCGCCTTCAGGAGAAACAGAGGGTAGCTTATGGGTACGCCGACTTCGCCAAACAGCGAGGAGTCGAAAGTCTGCTTTTCCTCATTCCATGATTTCAGTATCGGCTCGCTCAAATCTTCAAAACCGGGGCCGTCGTCGAAACCGCCCCCGCCAGAGCCGATAATGCCGCCGAGCCGCTCCGGAGGCACCTGCCCTTTCTGAATTCCAGAATCCTCAAAGGCGAGTTTAGCAGCAGCAAGCGCCAGATGCACATTGCGGAACGTGAGCCTGACTGTCCTGCGGTCGGCAATAAACTGTTTCGGATTGAAGTTTTTTACCTCACCCGCCAGTTTCACCGGCAGATGCTCTGCAGGGATGAGGGTGAAAGCACCGATGCCGGATACGCCTGTTATGAGGCTGTTCCAGTTGGCCTCTGTGCCGATGCCCAAAGGGGAAACAACACCCATGCCTGTAATAACCGCCCGTTTTTCCATCTCCTGTCCATCTCCGCTTGCATGAATCCGGGCAGCAGTGTAACAAGCTGCTGCACAGGGCCCGTCTCTTCAAGTATCTTAACTACATAACTGTATTAACAATGTAGCATGTAACAGGTTTTGTTCAATCGCCTTATTTTTATGCGGTCAATGCCGACGCAAAATTCGTACGCGAATAAAACCATGCCTCATCCTGCACGATTTACTCTGCTGATACAAGCGCGCACTGGCGCCATCGTCGGTTTGTGTGGGGAAAAAGGAAAGTCTGAAAGACTTTCTGAAGACTCTACAGCCTGTGCCCTGCTACCCCCTGCATCCTGCCATACGCAGCCGCTGCAAAATACGCTATCGGATCCGACTGCATCACTCCCTGACTTCATACAAACTTTTTAACAAGCACCGATGAGTTCTGGCCGCCGAAGGCGAATGAATTGGAAAGAATGGTCTCAACTTTCTTCCGGCGAAATTCATTGGGCACATAGTCAAGGTCGCAGACCGGATCGGGGTTTTCATAGTTGATCGTCGGCGGTATCACCTGCCTGTTGATCGTCTGCACGCTCATCGCAAGCTCTATGGCCGCCGCGCTTGCCACCAAGTGCCCCAGCATCGACTTGTTGGAGCTCACGGGTATGTCATAGGCCCGCTCGCCAAACACGTTCTTGATGGCCGCTGTTTCTGACTTGTCGTTCAGATAGGTCGAGGTGCCGTGAGCATTGATATAGTCAACCTCGTCAGGGGAGCAGTTGCCGTCGGCAAGGGCTGCCTTGAGGCACAGGTCTGCGCCGCGGCCGTCTTCAGGTGATGCGGTGAGGCTGGCCGCATTTGAAGATGACCCGTAGCCTGCAAGCTCTGCCAGTATGGTTGCCCCGCGCTTGCGCGCATGCTCGAGGTCTTCAAGAATCAGAACGGCTGATCCTTCGCCCAGCACGAAGCCGTCGCGCTTCAGGTCGAAGGGCCGCGATGCCTTTGAGGGGTCATCATTGTTTTTCGACAGGGCGCGCAGCCGGTGAAATCCGGTCACGGAAAATTCGCCGATCATGGAGTCGCAGCCGCCGGTGATAACCATATCAGCATCGCCGTCCTGAATCATGCGAAGGGCCCGGCCCATGGCCTGGGCTGAAGATGCGCAGGCGCCGGAGGACGTGCTCACGGGGCCCTGAATATTGAACAGAATAGACAGAATATTTGCCGCCGTAGCTGCGCTGCGCCGAACGGGCCAGATATTGCCCAGCTGTTTTGAGGTTGCAAGATGAGCAAAGGGCTGGTGCAGGCTGGTTGCATCCTGCTGCCGCTCGAGGTGCTGCTTGATGGTTTGGGAATCAAACAGCTTGTCAAACATATTAAGGCCTACCGTCTCTTCGTTTGAACCCAGAGAAATGCCCACCGATGCGGTGTCCATATGATCAAGATTAATACCGGCATTGCGCAGGGCTTCACGCGCTGCCTGAATGCAGAAGCTGGTGCTGCGGCCAAGAAAAGGCTTCAGGTCTTCGGGTACTGCGGCATTGAAATCAAAATTCTTAACCTCTGCGCCGATTTTGACCGGGAAGGTTGCTGCATCAAAAATGGTTATGGGCGCTATGCCCGAGGTGCCCTTTATGAGATTTGACCAGGTGTCCTCTAAAGTATTGCCGAGTGGGGTCACCGAACCAATGCCGGTAACAACAACGCGCTTGCGCTCTTGCTTCTTTTTGTCCCAGTTTCTGTCGTAGTAATAAGCTGCGGTCATGTGTCTTTGCCTATAGAGGTTCTTTGTTTAATAAAGTTAGCAATGACCGTGCCACAAGAAAAAACTAATCTTTTTTGCGGAAAAATCGATAAAAAAATAATATAAATCAGAGGTTTAGACGATAGCTTTATTTGCTGTTCTATTTTAGTCATTTGAGTCTGTCTTCTTATTGGTTGGATTGAGCCAGTTTTTTTCTTTTTATCTTTTCCATTTGGCTGTATACGACCAATTGCTAAATTAATTTTAAATTGGTAAAAAAAATGATATCTATTTTTAGAATTATATTTTTAATTATAATTGTATTTATTTCGTATGCAGGACTGATTTCGGCGCTCTGCCTGTTCGGGAAAGCACCCAAACAGGCCTCGGAGCCTCATCCCGCCAGGCTTACCCAACATGAAGCAGCCCTCAGCAATGAGTTGCGCAGCCATGTCGATATGCTTGCAGCCAGGATCGGCGACCGCAATTATATCTTTTATAAAAACCTTGAAGAAGCGGCAGCCTATATTGAAAAAACGCTTTCCGGCATGGGATATGGCATTGTCCGGCAGGAGTTTGCAGCAAAGGGTCAACAATTCTCCAATATCATCGCCGAGCGCCGCGGAGCTAAACAGCCCGACAAGGTCATCATCATCGGCGCTCATTATGACTGCTCCCTGGGGTCGCAGGGCGCCGACGACAATGGTTCAGGCGTGGCAGCCCTGCTTGCGCTGGCGCGGGCCTTTGCGGCGAAAAATCCAGGCTGCACCGTGCGCTTTGCCTTTTTCCCCAATGAAGAGCCGCCGTTTTTCTGGACGAGCGACATGGGCAGTTACCGGTATGCCGGGCTGTGCCGCCGGCGCGGCGACACTATTACCGCCATGATTGCCCTTGAAATGCTCGGTTTTTACAGCGATGCGCCGGGGTCACAGAGCTATATTTTCCCGATGAATCTTTTTTTTCCTGACACGGGCAATTTCATAGCTTTTGTTTCAAATCTGCAGTCTCGCAGCCTGCTGCATCAGGCTGTAGGTTCGTTCCGCAGAGCAAACCCGCTCCCGTCTGAAGGCGTAGCCCTGCCCTGGTTTATTCCGGGCGTCTTCTGGTCGGACCACTGGCCGTTCTGGGAGCACGATTATCCTGCCATCATGGTCACCGACACGGCATTCTTCCGCAACCCCCATTATCACGAACCCACGGATCTTCCTGAGACGATCGACTACGAGCGCATGGCCCGTGTAACGGCCGGCCTTGAGTACATGATTGAAGAGCTTGCAGACAGGTAGAGCGCTCCGGCGCCAACCCCGACCTGAGCCCCGGGACTGCCTGATTTATTAGCGGGGTTCGCCAACTGCACACCAGAGGCTGTAATAAAAAAACCGCTAAAAAAGCTCTTCAGCGGTTCAGTGCAGTGTTGTTTATTTGTAAAAATCTGGATTTGAACTGACGGGTTTACGAGATTATTTTTACTTTATCGGACAATAACAATATTACCAGAAGTATCATGGAATAAATCCGGTATCGTACTGCTGTCAAGACGCTGCCACGTAATGTTGACTTTTTATAAGAAAGGCCCAACCACTATATATAGTAGTTGGGCCAATTGATATGTTGATCTGTTTTCTATTAATTTCTAATAATAAATTAATATGACATTGTTGTACGTTACGTCGCTATTTTTTTTCTCCCAGATAGAGTATCTGAACGGCGTGATAGCCCTTTTCCTTGAACGCGCGGTTCATGATGACAATGCGCTCGGGCACGACCTTGGTGATGATTTTGCCGGCCCTTATCATTTCGATCAGAGCGTCAACGGACGGCGGCTGGGGCATGGTCGGGTTGGGCGCCGGCATGGGCAGCGTCGGAATATAAATTCGCGCGGCATTTTCAAACTCGGGGTCTGTGCCCTGCAGCACGGTGGCCTTGCCCACAATCTGGACACCCAGTGCTGAGCCGAAGTAATCGTAGTTTTCCCGCTGCTTCATATACGCCAGGGACACATTTTGGTTGGAAGCCATTTGAAACAGCTTTTCAGTCTGCTTTTCAGACATGGCGTAAAAGGTAAAAGTTTTTGGATCGATCACGAATTCGATAACCGTTGCGAGTGGCCTGTTTTCGTAGGATGTTGCCAGGGCATAAATCTCGCGGTAGTCGCCCTTGCCCTTGAGCGTATTTAACACAGCCTCCTCGATTTCCTTGCGCGGGGCAACGCCCTTTTTGCTTTTTTTCATGGCCATGGTGGCCGATGTGTAGGCATCAACGCCGTCATAGCTGTGGCAGTCCAGGCACTTCATGCTTTCATCATACACGCCGTGATGTGGCGGCTTTTTCGTGGGGGTAACGTACAGCCATTTCGGCCCGCCTTTTTCCCATGCTGTCTGCCCGGCGGCATATGCGCCGGACTGAAGCAGGGCTGTTGCGGCAAGGGCAACCAGAACAACCAGAGTTTTTTTCATGCTAGAGTCCTCCAAAAAAGATTATCTAGTTTATCTCCAAAGCTGAACCTAACCCTGGTTTTCCGGATCCCCACTTTCGCGGGGATGACCGTTTGAAACGTAACAAACTAAAAAAACATCTCCTTCTAGCGCAGGCGGGAATTCAGCTGGTGTGTGAATTCCGCTTCTACCGACAGTTTCAGCTTTGGAGATAACCAGTTAAATTAAAATGCCTCAAACAAGACCATTAAAATAATCTGATTTTAAGCTTTCCGGTAAGACATACCATTACATAACAAATTATGCTCAGCCCCGAAATCATTTAAAAACAATCTAAGAGCATCCATCAAAACTGCA
Source organism: uncultured delta proteobacterium (assembly GCA_963718965.1). Taxonomy (GTDB): domain Bacteria; phylum Desulfobacterota; class WTBG01; order CAIYCZ01; family CAIRTM01; genus CAIWCT01. Next base: position 35,225 of record CAVRBJ010000015.1, read on the forward strand.
TCCAGAATCTACTTCCACATTCGCCATGACAGCCCATTGCTTCCTTTTGCATGTTGCTCAGCTTTAGCGCATCTAAAAAACTCCTCTGCCTATACACATCGACATAGCCCGAATCAAGGATGTACCCGAAGTCTCCGATCTAGTGCTGGAACTGAAGGCGGTTCGGTTATGGGCAGACACCAAGGATGGATCATTTGCAAAAACCTTGCGAATATTGAGAGGTGAAAGGTTTTTTTGCATATAAACGCTCAGCAAATAGGACAAAATAGCTCCTACCGCATATTGTACAATATTGGATACAAAAGCCACTTTGCAACAGTGGCTTTTGTATCCAAGGATTACAAACCAATCAAACACCGGTTATTAGAATGTGCCGGTAAAAATAAAGGGGAATTTTTTTGACTTATAATCTCCCACATTCTCTTGAAACACGTAACCAAATCCCGCTAATGTATTTGCAGTCGTGGCAGCACCGACATACAAAATGAGACAATTGCCTTTATAGCCGGGAAAAGCAACATCAATCCCCCAGAATATACCGACAAAAGTCGATCCGGCGGGAATATATATCCCAAACCCGTTCCATCCGGCAATGCTCAAAACGCCTGTTTTTGAAAAGGCCATGGTCACAAAAGATTGGTCTGCGCCAGCCTGGATAACAGTTCTATAGGTCAACCCTACGACCGACGGAGCAGGCGGCTGATCCTGTGCATAGGTATTTCCCACTGTCAGGCTGACCATGATAGTTGCCAGAGCGATCATTAAATAAAACTTTTTCATAGACCTTCCTCCTTTAAATACTTTTTGTGGATTATTGTTCACCCACTGACATATAAGTACACCTGCAGGTGATGCCCTTGTTAATTCCATATTCTCCCTCCCTAGCAATTAGTGTTGTAAATTTTTAAATGCGGTTCATTTAATCTTTCTGGGGTGCGCCCGTTACTGAAACCGGCTGTGTTTCCCGGGTAAGAAATTTTGGTTTAAATAACAGGGTCAACACGGGAACAGTGAATATGGCGCCCAGGCAGTTAAAGAAAAGAATGATTGCCAGCATGATGCCCATATCAGACTGAAACTTGAGCGGAGAAAAGGGCCATATCAAAAGGCCGGCTATCAGTGTGCCTGCGATATAGAGAACTGATTTTCCATAGGTCTGAATTGTTTTTCGCATGGCATCATTCAGGGAAAGTGAAGGATCCTTGTCTTTTTCCTCTTTAAGCCGCGCAAGAAGATAAATACCGTAATCAACCCCGATGCCGACGCCTACCGCAGAAACGGGCAGCGTTGAAATATTAAGTCCGATGTTCATGATGGCCATATAGGCGAAGGCCATATAGTTTGAAAACAGCAGCGGTATGGTAAGGATAAGCCCTGCCTTAATTGAACGGAATTCCAGCATGCAGCAAATAAAAACAGCTATAAGGGCGAGCACCAGCGTCAGAACTTGGTCACGGGCCACCGTCTCGTTTATCGCCGCCTCGACACCCATCACGCCTCCGGCAAGCCGGTATTCTACTTTTTCCGGAAGATTGGCCTTAGTCGCCATATAGTCCTTTGCCGTGGCAATTGCCTGTGCAATGGTGGGGCCCATCTTATCTTTAAAATAAACGACGATATTCGAGTAGCGGTCTTCAAAATCAATAAACTTGTCCATATCGCCCGGATCGGCCGAGGTGCGCATCAAGCCGAAAAAAGCAGACATTTCATTGTCATTGGTGGGCAGACTTTTCCACTTGGGGTCGCCCTCATGGTAAAGCTGCCCCATGCCCTTGAAGTTCTCGCAGATGGTTTGCGATCGTACGCTTCCTGAGTGTTCATCCATGTACAGGGCGAATTTTTCCATATCTTCAATAACCTGCGTCGACTGAAGAGCTTTGCGATCGGCGCCATAGACGGTTATGAACAGGGGGTTGATAAGCGGCAGGTTCTGGTTGATCGCAACTGAATCCTGGTTGTACCGGGAACTGGGGCGCAGCAGATTCGATCCTACCGCCGCATCGCCGATGATTATTCTCTCTGCAAAGTAATATGAAAACCCCGTAACAAGAATCGTCAAGATGAGAATGACTACTTTGCCCTTGTGGATAATATAATTGCCCAGCCACCTGGCAAAATGATTGGCCCAGCCCTCGCAGTTGCTGTCCATTTTGTGCTCGCGCTCGATATATTCGATAAATTTCGGCGAAGGTTTTGTGTAGCTGATAAGAATCGGGGTGAGAATGCAGCCGATCAAAATCGTGGCCACGCTGCTGAATGCGCAACCGAATGAAATATTCCGCAGAAGCACGATCGGCACCACGCCGACGATCATGATGCCCAGGGCATCGGTTGCCACGCTGGTAAGACCGGGAATAAACATTTCAACCAGGACGATCTTGCATGACTTCATAACGTCCTCGGTCTTCATATATTCCTCATAGTACCTGTTGAAAAACTGGTGGGAATGGCGAAAGGCCATCAGCGCGATAAGAAACGGAATTACAAAGACGAGCGGATCGAGGTTGTAGCCCATGAAAGCCATAAACCCAAGGCCCCACATAAGGGCTAAAACCGGCGCTGCAATAACGATGAGGACGCCGGAAATACTTCTATAGCACCAAAACAGCAGCAGGGGGATAATCAGGAGCGTTCCCGCCATGATATAATTCATGTTGGTTGTCATCTTGGAAACTACGCCGAGATGCATGGGGTTTCCCACAATACAGACCTCGGTATTCTCATCCTCAGTTTCGCTTCGCAGTTTGTTCAGGGCGTCATAGACGATTTCGTAATTCATCTCATCTTCAAAAAAATCGGCAAAAACAAGGGTCTTTTTGCTGTCATAGGAAACATAGAGGCCGTAGTACTGCTCATTTGAGTAAATCGAGTTTTTCAGCCTCTTCATCTCATCGGCATTTTGAGGCACAAAAGGGTACATGAGAGGGGTAAATTCGAGCCCCCAGGCTGTAATTTTGGATTGTTTCAGCTTTTGGGCGGCAATTGACAGCACCTTATGCCGGTCGACGCCGGGAATCTGCGTGATAACTTCGGTAATATGCTGTACTTTTTTCAGGGTCTTTTCTTCGAAAATATCCCCTTCCTTGACTTTCAGCATGACAATAAGCAGATTAGCCCCGCCGAATATACGCTCGAACTCCTTGTGAACCTTTATATACTCATGATTCTGCGGCAGCAGATTGGCGAATACGGTGCTGACTTTCAAGCGGGTAACCATACCGTAGCAAAAGATTCCCGTGATCCCCAGGACAATTGAAAGAATTAAAAGTCTTTTTTTCAGAATGAAATCCGCAAAATTATTCATCAATCGTCACCTCCACCGCTATTGAACTTTTATCCCAGAGAGGATATCCCAGGTTTTGCCTGCGTCAACTGTACGAGCAATGGTTCCCTTGGACCCGACAGCCCAGCCATGTTGCTTATCAGCAAATGCTATATCCCTGAGCCAGAATTTTGTTTTTATGCTCTCATCCTTCGGCTTCCACGTTGCTCCGTAATTTTCGGCGACAATATAGCCGCCGCGATCGCCGACAACCCAGGCAGCATCGTCTTTGACAGCAAGGCTGTAGAGGTTAAGATTTACGCCGCTTTTAAGCTGCGACCAGTGTGCGCCGCCATTATCCGTGGCTATGATGATGCCATCAAGCCCAATGGCCCACCCCTTTTCCGGCGAAACAAAACAGATGTCATAGAGTGATGGCGTCGGGCTTTCCCATTCTTTTGCGCTCACCACGGGGACAATGTCCTTGCATTCCTGCAGCACCCAGTTTGCCCCGCCGTCAGTGGTGTGCAGTATCGTCCCGAATTCGCCGACAACCCAGCCGACGCTTTTAGTAATGAAGAAAATGCTGTTATAGATATAATCACTTTCCGGCCCCTGCTTGACCCAGGTTTTGCCCCTATCGGCCGTATGCAGGATGGTTCCGTTAGGGCCTGCCACCCACCCCGTATCGGCATCCACAAAGCAAATCGAAAAAAGACGTTCCTCGGACGGGACAGGTACTTTCTGCCATGTGCTGCCGCCATCGGCGGTATGCAGAACAGTGCCCGCCTTACCGGCTATCCAGCCGCTGGAGGCATCGGCAAACCAAACGGCATACAGATCGGTTTCAACAGGTGATACTTGCTGTTGCCAGGTCCTCCCCCCGTCGCCGGAATGAAAAATAATGCCGCTAAACCCCACAACCCACACATTTTCAGCATCCGGAGCGCACACGGCAAGCAAACCCCGATGGGTCACAAACGTGAACTGTGGGCCGCCTTTTGAGGTATCAGGCGGGCCCGCACAGGACAGCAATCCAAGGCCGGCAGTACAGAATACCATGGCGGCCACTATACACCAAACCCATTTCAGCTTCCGTTTGTCCATCGCAGCATCTCCTTCACTAAGGTGTATATACCCCATGGAACCATCGGTGCATGTTCGCTCAGAGCAAGGGGTGCGGCCGGTTTCACCGAAGGGGGGAAAACGATGAAACCGGCTTAAAATGTTACGCACCAGGGTTCAGCATGTCCTTACCGGCCAAGTTTTGTAAGATTATTCACCGTATAGTAATCGGTCGTGCCCGGGTAGCCCATTCTGGAATTTCCGCTTGGAATCAGTACATTTGTTGAGTGCCGTCTCTGAACATCGATACCCTGACTGCCAAAATAGTCAACATCCTCAACCCCGTTTTCACCCTTGACGACAACGTGCGCATGCTCCTGAATTTTCCACAGCTTGCCGTACTTGTCGTATTTGTCGGCATAGATGATTTTCCAAAGCTCAGGGTCAACCATCCAAACCTGGTGGGAATAAATATAGCCGGGCTCTGTATGCTCTACATCAACCACCCATACCTTGACGCGCTCTCTTTCAAGTCCGCCAAACACGCACTCACCTTCTTTATGCACGATTTTGCTCATGTCCTGATGGCGAGACAGCAAATACTCTTTTTGGCCTATGAGTTTATACTTGTTTCTGGTTAACAGCCCGTTCCAGATACCGTTATCATCATTGCAGAAATCGGTGCCATCCTGGGTGTCCATGCGCTGGGCGGCAGACAGTCTTCTGACACGGCGCAGCGACGGTATCCAGGCCCAGGTATCATAGGGCCGGTCCCATTCGGTATAGCGTATCGACAGCGATATCTGCCCCTTGACTTCCGGCGGATCGGTAAATTCGACAAACTCACCCCTGAGAATACCTTTTGGGTTATCTGGGAAAGCCGGCACAGGCTCGGTATCCAGACGGCCATAAAACTGCTGAATAGTGGTGCGCTGTGCAACGATACGATCATATTTCAGGCGGCCGTCGGTCAGGTAGCCTTTGGGATAGCGATAGCTCTGGTCAAAGCGGTTCCAGGTATCAAAATTCCAGGCAACCTCAGCGCCATCCTTCGGCTCCGGGAACGGCACACCGGCGATCCAGTCGACAAGCAGGCCCTTTTCGTCAAGCTTCGCCTTGCCTTCTTTGGTATACTTGAGTCTGCCCGGAGTAAAGGGATAGGTTTGATACGGAACAATGGTGAACCATCCATCGCCCCATATGGCTTTATCTTTTATCAGGGCTGCCAGGTTTTCAGGCAGAAACTCCTTGACCTGGTCAAGATTCGAAGCGTCGATCTTTTTCCCTACCCAGGTTTTTTCCCAATCCCGGACTTTTGCAAGCTCGGCACCTTCATAGCTGGCAATTGGATATTTTGCCACCTCGGCACTGCTTACTGTCACAAGCCCCAGCACTGCGGCACAGCAGACCAGAACGCGCATCCATAAAAACCTTTCTATCCTCACCATAAAAATGCTCCTTTCCTCAAAGGGATGTAATTAGTTTTATTTTACTGCCTGCAGAATTAAAACTCGTATCTCAGTGATAAAATGAACATATCATTGTACTCCTTAATTTCCTGCTCGTTAAATTTTTGGAAAATAACCTCATAGCGCCAATGGTCACCCGGAGCAAAAGTAACCTTGTAGAGATAGCTTGTATAGCCGTTAAAGTCATACACAAAACTGCAAGCCGGTAAAATGGTGTCATAATAAAAACCCGTGCTGAATGTTGCCGATATCTTATCCCAGGTCGAATCCCTTTGCGCGCTGTCCCAAGTTATATACTGCCCGTCTTTTTTATTGCCCCCTATCATCTTATAATGATACCATGAAATCGATGAAACGATGGCCTTGTAGCGCATACGCTCAGAAATATAGGGTATAATATTGTTTCTGTCCCATGTTATGGCTGAGATAAGCACATCCTTGTCTACTCTTTTATAGCCGGCATAATTGTATGGCCGGTTGGCATTCAGAACAAATTCTCCACGAATCGTGCTTTTTAAAATGTCGATAGGCCGTGCAAATGTGGCTGCATAAGATGTATAAAACGGATACTCATAGATATCCCCCACATTGCGGCCGCCGGCTAACCAGAGTGCTTGGCTAGCAGCCCCTCTTGCTCCCCGTATTACAGGAGTTTTAATCCGTGTATTAAATACCGACAGAGCCCAGTCAGTCCCCTGTGTCAAGCCTTTTATACGAAAGCCAAGCTCCGTATTTGAAAGGCTGGGATCGGGGTAGTCATGAACCCTTTTGTGTAGTATGTCAGCAGTATAAGGGTTGTATGGCGTACCTATAAATGCGCCGCTTCCGCCCGGAGGGAAGCGGTCATACTCAGTAAAAGGGATGACCAGGAATTCAAACGAAATATCCTGGGGCATGCTCGGAGGGGGAGATGAAAAATCGGCCCATCCAGAGACCAATTTTGTAGTCCTCCCAGTCAGGGAAAGCCGTCAGGTTGGAGAAATCAAGGGGGTTAATAATATCCGCAACGCGTGTTTCTGCCGCCTCACCCCAGGAGACAAGTTGCTTGCCGAGGCGAATATTCAGCCAGCTTCCATAGCTGTAATCGGAATAGAGCTCCTTAATAATTTCCTCTTCCTCGTTGGACTGACGAAATGCCTTCAGTCCATGACTGCCGCCACCTTCGCTCCTGATTGAGCGCTTCAGCCCGCCGTCAATCGAAGTTCCCGAATCGTACCAGTAATTAAAAAATCCATAAAGACTAAGGTTGTAGTTTTCCTTTTTTGCAACATCAAAAAGACCTTCGAGACGAAACATTGTTCTGTTGCTGCTAATCTTGATGTCTCTAAAATCTTGATGCGTGCGGATGTTCATTGTCTGCTGGACCCTGCCTTTTACCTCATGAAGGCGTCCGTCAAAAAATGTCTGATCGATAGCGAATGAATTATCGGCAAAAACAAACAGCAGAACTGAAACAAATAAAATACTTTTTAGATATTTCAAATTTACCTCCCTCCTTTGCAGTGCTTGTATTGTCGTTGATTTTTTTCCCTTCATTTACAGTCCCTCCTTCCATGATTAAAACATTTAAAATTTTTTAATCTTAAAAAAATATCAAATACTGAAATTAATCAATTGGCTCTTTGGATATTTGATAATGAATTTTTGCTTTGTTTTCTATGCGCTATTCTATATACCTTGACTGACAAAACACAATAAGCATAAGTACTCAATAAGACATGAGCACTTGTGCTCTTTTTTCCATAAGTACAAGTACTCAGCCTATGAGTACTTGTACTCATTTCATGACAGGCATGATAAAAATTCTTTTTGTTGGGAATTAAAAAAGATATGATGTAGGGGAGGATTTCGGCACAGGGCGACATTCGCTTTGGCTTCTCTGCATTTTCATTATCCTGCTGTGTAAGGGAGTACGGTGCGCTTTAATTTTCTCACTGTTTTAGGCTCAACCTACAGATTCAGGGTTTTTCTCATTTTTGCAATTTACATTGCCCTGATTTCAGCATCATTTACGGCCTATTTCATCAGCCAACAGAGCAATCAACTGCGGGCTCAAATAATAAAAGCAGGCACCATCCTGTGTGAAAATCTTGCACTCAATTCAAGAATTGCCGTTTTTACAGAAAATGAAAAACTTCTTAATGAATCAATCTCTGGAATTCTACAGCAGCGCGTAGTGCTTGAGGCGTCCCTCCATGATGTTAAAGGAACATGCCTGGCCGTAGCGCTCAGGCCCGGGAAGCGAACCGATAAAAAACCGGAACCCCCTGAGACCCCTGCTTTTAACAAAATACAGACGGCGCCCTTTTTTCAGGAACGAAAAGACGGTTTTGAATTCTGGTCTGCTATAAATACGGCAACAAATTCTTTTGAAGAAGAAAATTTGAACCCGGAAATAATGGATAATATCACCACGAGCCCCGTGATCGGATATGCCCGGCTGCTGATAGATACAAGGCCGCTGCGCGATCAGCTGAGCGCCCTGCTGTATGAAAGCATCCTTATCGGAGCACTTTTTCTTGTCGGCTGCTTTTGTGGGGCCTATCTGCTGGCACGCATGGTAACAAACCCCATTCAGCAATTGAGAAATGCGGTTGAAACCCTTGGTTTAAGAGGTGTGGTGGAAAAAGTTACAATTACCTCCGATGATGAACTTGGCAATCTGGCCAGAGCTTTCAATACCATGGCAGAATCATTGCGCAATCGCGAACAGCGCCTTGAAGCATCAAAATCCCGCCTGCGCAAGCTCTCGGCGCTGGTCCTGAACGCACAGGAAGAAGAACGCCGCCGGCTAGCCCGAGAGCTTCATGACGATTTGGGACAGACGCTTGCATTCCTTAAAATTCAAACCTACACGCTTGCTCAGAAGCTTCGGGACGATCAGCCTGAAATAAAAGATGATTGCCGGAATATTGATCTCTACATAGAACAAATCATCGAAAACATTCGCAGGCTCTCTAGAGATCTGAGCCCTGTTGTTCTGGAAGATCTCGGGCTGACCGAAGCCTTGAAAATTCTATCAAAAGAATTTTCAAACCATTACAAGATAGACCTCATCCAGGAACTGACAAATATCGACAATCTGTTAACGCCCACTGAGCAGATCAATCTGTACAGATTCTGTCAGGAAGCTCTTACCAATATTCACAAGCACGCGCGTGCAAATAAAATATCTGTTGTTGTTGAGTATATAAACAACTATATTACAGTCAAAATAACTGATGATGGTCGGGGCTTTGATGTCGTCGATTCATCTGGCCCAAACCAAAAACTGCGCGGAATGGGGCTGACGACTCTGGAAGAGCGGGCGACCATGCTGCAGGGGACATTTACCATACGCAGCAGCCCGAACAGGGGAACAGACGTAATCTTAAAAATTCCAATTGCTGTGGGATAATGGAAAACCAACCTTACCGGATTATACTGGCAGATGACCATCCCCTGTTTCGCCAGGGCATCAAGCAGCTTATCAAAATGATGCGTGATATGAACGTCATAGGGGAAGCTGCCGACGGAACTGAACTGCTGGAACTTCTCAAAAGCCTGACACCTGATATGGTCATTATGGATATTTCCATGCCTTCCATGAGCGGCATAGAGGCGACCCAGGAGATTAAAAGGTTTTATCCTAAAATCAAGGTCATGCTGCTCACCATGCATAAGCGCATCGAATACGTTCATCATGCATTTTCCTCAGGCGCATCAGGCTATATGCTGAAGGAGGATTCCGGCGCCGAGCTGACCAGGGCCATAGAAACCATAAAAAACGGGGGCCATTATGTCACTCCCCGCCTCTCTACGGAACTGGCGGAGGACTTGTCGCTGCTGTACAAAAATGATGCCCAATACCCGTCGGAAACGCTAACGATGCGTGAAAGAATAATTTTACAGCTAATTGCCGAAGGCAAAACGAGCAAAAAAATCGCGGAAATTCTATATCTCAGCAAGCGGACGGTGCAGAATCATCGCTTCCATATACAGAAAAAACTCAACATCAGCTCAACGGCTGAACTGATTAAGTATGCCCTTGAAAACGGCTATACAAATTAGATAAAGTGCCCCGGCTGTTGTCTTATTGTCACAAATTGTCTTTCTGTCATTCCGACCGCATACATTAAAATGCATAGTGCGGGCAGGAGATTTCATGAATTCTAGGGCATTTGAAGTGATAGCAGATAGTGCCGTTTTACAGAACGTATTACATGCCATGGCTTTAAGAAAAATATCTGTCAAGACCCTGGTACCGGCTTACCAGCTAGCTTTCTTATTCTGCCTTATGCCCGCCCTCATCGGATGCAGCAGCACCGCTCTCCAAAAAAATTTTCCAGTGCAGGCCGTGAAGCACGCCCGGCACTGCACCAATACACTTGGCATGTCTTTTGTCTTTGTACCGGCTGGATCATTTCAAATGGGCAGCACCCGCCGTGAGCCGGGGGAACCGGCTGACGAGACCCCAACCACCATTAGAATTACGCGCGGTTTTTATCTTCAAACCACTGAAGTCACCCAAGGGCAGTGGGAGGCTGTCATGCACAACAACCCTTCTTTTTTTTCCGAGTGCGGGAAGACATGCCCGGTTGAGCGAGTATCATGGGATGAATGCATTGAGTTTATAGTGAAGCTTAATGCCCTTGAGGGTACCGACAGCTATCGACTCCCAACCGAAGCCGAATGGGAATATGCATGCAAGCTAGAAACGGAGCCGGACGCAATTCGCGGCACTTTGGCCGACACTGACTGCTTCAAGGATCCCTACCTTGATAAAACAGGCTGGTATTGCAGCAATGCCGGCGGCACAACTCACCCGGTCGGGGAAAAAGAGCCCAATACTTTGGGCATCTATGATATGCACGGCAATGTCTATGAGTGGTGCCATGACTGGTACGGGCCTTACCCCGAAGAACCTGCCGTTGATTACACCGGCCCGGCGCAGGGTGAGGCAAAAGTAATGAGGGGCGGAGCATACTGTTATTTATCAGGCCATTGCCGTACAGCCCATCGCCGTCGCCATTCGCCGAATTTTCGAAACAAATATCTCGGATTCCGCCTTGCAAAAAACCTTTAGCCGATACCCTCAGGGCGGCGGTCTCGGAACCCTGGTATTATGTGCCCCCGAAAGAATACCTTATTTCGAGCATAAAGGCACGATATGCCTCGCCAGCGCTCAGGGTAAGAGGATACTCATAATGCTCGGGGGTCCAGCAGATTCTGCCCAATGAGTGCAACTTCCAGCTTTTCCTTAAAAAATGTTTTCGACAGGCGAACGTCAAGGCGGGTGTAGTCTTTCACCTTACTTGCAGGAATCCATGCCTCCTTTTCGAAACGGGTTCGGCCGACATAATGCAGCTGCATGTTTGCGACAAAGCCCATGGGCAGCATAAATCGATTGCCCATGGAATACTTGTTTTCAATCACCAAACCCTTGAGATAATCATCAGTTGCTTTTTGATAGGTATAGGCCATGGTTAAACGCCACCAATCGGCTACTTTCCATGCAAACGATGCTTCCACACCCCGAACATGGTTGCTGCGCGTGTTTTCAAAGCGGTATATTCCCGGATCATTTGGCTTGACGGAATAGAGAATTATATTGTTTATATTGTGATAGAAAGTTTCAATATTGGTGGTTAAAGTATTATTCAAGAATCTGCCCCGGTAACCAAGCTCATAGGCCACCATCCGCTCCGGCTTCAAATCACGGTTGCCCTCCTGGCCGAGATAAAAAGGCTTAAATTCAACAGGCACTGAAAAATCAGCCTCATTTTCAATAAACGAAGGGGTGCGATACGCTCGCGATATACTGAGTCGCAGTGAATTATTTTCTGTCGGCAGATACACAAGATCGGCCTTGGGCGAAAACATCGTGCCAACAAAATCATTGTCCTCGGCCATGAGCGCGCCGGTAATGTTCAGCTGATCGGTGAGCCTGTAGGTATAATTGCCGAAGAGTTTCAATGTTTGATTATTCTGCTTCTTCAGGCTGAGGTCATGGGGACCGTTAAGCGCATACTCCTCATAGGTCTGGCCTGAAAGAAATCCGTGCTTTACAAAATCATAGCGCAGCCCTGCGCCTATAACCATATTATATTTGTCGCCATCCCGGTTATACTGAATCTCTAAATCCTCTTCCCAGAGCTTATCGGCATGCCCGAAGGTCATCTCACTGTTGCGGTAATCGTGATAATACTGCACCAGCAGCTTGTTGTGCGCATTAAAGTTTTTTTCATATTTCGTCATAAGAAAAAATGAGGTGACATCCGGCTGAACGGATCGCGATAATTCGCGCTCACCGCCAGTGTAGCCGCCCTGAAGGCTCAAGTGCTGCGTGGCATCAAGCTGATAATCGGCACGCGCTGTCACCTGGGGCTTGCGCTGGTGGTCGGAGACGTTTCTGAACCCATCTGTCTCATGATAGCCTGCCGTTACCCGATAGCAGAGATTGCCGGATGTACCGCCAAAACGGGCTGTTTCCCACTGTGAATTCTGATTGCCTATCGTCGCAGAGACAAGGGCGCCCTGAGCATCTTCGGGGTCTTTCGTTATGATATTAATGACCCCATTAAAGGCATTTGCGCCATAGATGGCGGCATTCGGGCCGCGAATGACCTCGATTCTCTCTATGTCTTCGAGAAACAGCGGTATCTGGTCCCAGAACGTGGCGTTAATTTCAGGCGTATAGACGGTTCTGCCGTCGATAAGCACCAGCATTTCACGGGCATATTTGGGAATAAACGAATACCCTCTGGACTGAACGCCGCTATAAAAAGAATTGATGTCCACCACGTCCAGGCCGGGTACCATGCGAAAAACATCAGTAATCTTTTTGGCCCCTGAATATTTTATGTCTTCATCCGTGATTGTATAGACTGCCGAAGGCGCCTGCATGTATTGCTCGGCCCGCTTTGAGACGGAATACACAAGGTCATCCTCATCATAAAAAAACGTTAAATCCTCCATTTCCTGATCATATTCAGGCTTCAGCCTGTCGGCAGATAAAGCCGAAGAGCCCATCATGGCGCTGCAGCACAAGGCTGAAGCAAGAAACGCAACCACTGGCATACCTGACAACCGCATGATTCATCCTCCCCCGTGTATATCCGTCTGTATCATTTTTTTAAAATCATAGAAAACGCCTGCTATTCAACAAACGTGCACCGTTCGCTTAGTTTAGCAGGAATGAGAATTCCCATTTTATCGGCAATTTTTTTATTGATAAAAAGCCGCGGCATCGCTGCCGGTTTTTGCAAACCAGTACAGACACCATCACCGGATAAAAATGCCGCCGTATGATCCCATGCTTCACGTCCTAAATCTTTGACATCATATTGAACAGAAAAAAGAGAGCCGAGGCTTGTATATTTCTCGGAAAGGCCTATGACGGGAACCTTTGACCTGAACGAACAGGAAAAAAGGTACTCAACCACTTGAGGGACAAATAAACTTTTATCAAACAACAGCATAAAAGCATCCACCCTCCCAACGACGGCCTCTATGGCAGGCAGCGCAGCCTTGGCAGAAGAAACAGCTATGGCATCAAGCATGAGGTTCTTCTGCCTGGCAGCCTGCTGCAGCTCCCGGAACTGATCATTGGATTCAGAAGGATTATAAACCGCGCCAATACGTTTTGCCGATTTATTGAATTCGAGAAGAACCTGAAGCCTTTGATGCATATCAGGCTCCATAATAATGCCGCATTGGTTTGTTTTTTTCATATCGGCATTTCTGCGATTGTCGATAACCATGGAATAAATAAGCGGTACATTAAAGCAGCAGAGTGCCGCAAATTTGACGGAATTAGTTCCTACTGCGATTATAATGTCAGGTTGGAATGAAGACACTTGAGTTGCAAGAGTATCATCTTGAAAATTATTCACAGGGTCGGCAAAAAAAACCTTCAGGGCGTGTTTTTTCAGACTATATTTTTTATAGGCCTCTTGATAGCCTTCGACAAAAGCATCATAGGGCAGGATGTTTTTACGCGTAATGATTGCTATATTTGCAGCGAAGGCTGATTGCGCCGGCAGCATCAGAACAAAAATAAAAATAAATATTTTATAAGTATGCAGCATGAAAACAGATTCAGGAAAAAGATTAATTGCCAGTCGAAGCATTACGCACTTGTGCATACTAGTAAATTTTTAAAATTTTTGCAATTCAGCACTTCACTTGCAATTCAATCGTAGAATTCAGCCTTTGTATGGAAGTTTATCCTCAAAAAGGTACGCATCAATGTAAATGTACATTGTCGGCATACTTCACAAGGCTGCAAATAATACATATTTATCGGCACCATAGTGCATTTGATATGAATATGCTCAGAACAAGGAGGTTGGGTATATAGCTATATCTTGTGGTCTTGACTTACTAACGGAAACTCCACACTACGGCTCTCTATATGGACTGCGGCTTATGTTTTAATTATTCCACATTACCAGAAGTAATTTTTTTCTGTCAGATTAAGTTAAACCTAAATTCTACAAGTGCAAGAGTACGTGTGGGCTACTACATATTAAA
>CAVRBJ010000016.1:0-125755 GCA_963718965.1 uncultured delta proteobacterium
TGCCCATTTTTTGAATTAATATACCAGGCGAAACAGTTTTGCCTTTGCTTTTTGGATAGTCCTCGATGTTTTCTGTCTCGAGCGCAGCGGGCGGTGAAACATGCTATGCCCTGCTATCGGTCACTTGCTCTTCGGGCCGGCCGCGACCCCGGACACGCCGACATTCATATTGACAAGAAACCATGCCGCGCTCTGGTTGGCTGCGCCGCAGGTCAGGTTTGCATTCAGGGCGTAGCCTGCGTTCATGCGGTAGGCGTCATTGGCATTGATCGTGCCGTTCACACCTGCGGTTGCCCAGGCTATGCAGCCGAGACCCGCTTCATTATTGCCCACCCCGTTGCCGCCAAAGACCTGAATGCCTGCGGCTCCGAACTGGCCATAGCGGTTGATCAAAAACTGAACGTACTGCGGGGCGCCCTGCGCGTTTTTCACAAGTCCGTTGAACGGATAAATATTGAACATGACATTGGCCCAGCTGGTTGAGCTGTAAACCCTCATGTCGGCAAAGCTTGGGGTCATGTCAACGAGGGCGGCGTTTACATCGTAGAGCGCATCGGTGTAGGATTCGGCAGCCGCGCCGCAGCTGGCGTAGAGCCCCTGCGTGGAAACCATGCAGGAATCGGTGAGCTTCGTCTGGAGCTGGTCAAGGGCTGAGAGAAATGCGGGGTCGTCCTTGTCGCAGGAAAGCTCGATGCTGAACGGAAAAGACTGGCTGCCGGACTGAGCTCCCACGCCGCCGCTCACGTCGAGCTGGGCGGTGATGCGGGCCCGCTGGCAGGTCAGGTTGTACTTGCCGCTGTACGTGTCGACCCACTCCGCGCGGGCAGACGTAACGCCACATACGGCTCCGACACATAAAAACAATACATAAAACAGGAGATGTCTTTTCGAGGTATGCTTGTGGCTGCCAGCGGATGCTTGCAGGCATGGGGAAACTTCTGGCTGGCAACAAAACCGGAACAAAGCTATCGTATTTATCTTACCTTTTTCCATAACTCCTCCCATGTAATTATTTGAATTTTATTAAACTGCCTCCGGCTAAAGTTAGAGCATGCAAGACAACATAATCCGCCTGCCTGCAGTGGCCGGCAGAGCTTGACCGCTGCGGCCTGCGCATGCTTCAGAAACTTTTTCTACTGATACCCGTACGGGAACTATAATTTTCAAACACAGCACTGCCCTGTAAGTTGCACCATCTGCCGAAAAAGCGTACAAGCATTTCAGCTGCTGCGCTTTGCCCAAGAGGCGTTTACGTGGTAGATATACATATAAAAGCCCACATGCCGCTCGGCAAAACAACATGACAGGTGAGATGACCATGAAAAAATTTAGAACTTTCAGCAAAACAACGGCCCTGCAGATACAGGTGCTGCTGTGCGCGGCGCTGTTTGTGCGTCTGCTCGGAACGCCCTGCCCTGCCTTGGCCGGCCAATGGCTGCGCGGTGACCTGCACAGCCATTCAACCTACAGCGACGGCGACAGCCCGCCGGCGGATGTGGTTGCCGAGGCGGAACGGCTGGGGCTTGACTTTTTTGCCCTTACCGACCATGACGGAAGCCTTGGCGGCTTGCCCCTGCACTGGAGCGATCCGGGCTATGCCTCAGACGAGTTGGTGCTGCTCTATGGCATGGAGTGGACGACCGCGCTGGGCCATGCCAATGTATGGGCTGCGGCGCCGTTTGATTATGCACCCTTGTGGCAGGAACATAAAAACCGGGACGCGGCTGCGGCAGCACGAGCCGCCCATGACGGGGGAGCGCTTTTTTCAATCAATCACCCGCAGGAATTCGTGGTCTGCCCGTGGAACTACACGACAGCCGTTGATGCAGACTGCATCGAGATATGGAATGCCATGTACAGCCTGCCGGGCATGAACCGCATGGCAGCGCACACCTTCTGGGACAATCTGCTTGTGCAGGGCAGGCGAATCACGGCTGTGGGGGGCAGCGACACGCATCATCTGAAAAAATGGATGTCATGTATCTACGACATGGCCATGCCAACAACCTGGGTCTGGGCGCAGGAGCGGTCGGCAGAGGCGATACTTGCTGGCATTAAAGGCGGGCATGTGACAATCAGTTATTCTGTTGACGCGCCGCGCCTTCAGCTTGCGGCTGATGCCGACAACGATGGGGAGTTTGAAACCATGATGGGTGATGCGGCTCAGGATTTCGCAGGCGGAGAGCTCAGCATGAAGTTATCGCTTGTGGCAGCAGGCAGTACAACACTAGGCGCTACTGCCGCGCAGTTGCTGAACCCTGAAGAACTGACAGCCTTGACAGCGGGCAAGAGCCGTTATACCAGTGCGGTAAAAAAAAATAAAACCATTAGCGCACAGCGCTCAGAGCGCTATCTTGCCTGCGTGTATAAAAACGGAAGGCTCTACAAGGCATGGCGAATGAATGGGATGGGGGCAGTAGAGTTCAGCGCTCCGGCCCGGGATGGTGATTATTTCCGCGCCGAACTGCTCGGCCGGCCGCAGATGCCCCTGCCCCTGCGGCTGCTCTACGGCTATATGATCGCCGTTACCAACCCCATCTATGTCGGCGTGGTCGCGCAGTGACCGGCGGCAAAGAGCCGGGGTCTTTATCTTGAGAAATGCTGCTAAAGAGATTGATGGATACTCAGCGGCCAGCCACGTCGGCAGGGCTGTCAAACAGCGGCAGGATACGGTTGAACACGTACATGACCACAAACGGCATGGTAAAAATGATCGCGGCTGCCAGCATGCCCTCCCGGCCCATAAATGTCGGCGCATAGCTCGTGAGCCCCCGCAGGCTTTTGGAAAAAAGCTGCCCGCCTATCACTACGTTCCACCGCATGGCAAACACCTGAACCAGTATCAGCGCCGAGCAGATAAGGCCCAGGCGGTTGCGCAGCATGTCGGCCATGGGCTTCAAGGCGACAAACCCCAGCAGCACCAGAGGAATGACGGAGCAGATGCCCATCTGCAGGATCGTGTAGCTGAAGTGCAGCCGATCTTCAAGCATCCATTCGACCACTCGCCATGACTCGCTCTTGGAGTAGGCCATGGTGATCTCCCCGAGCTGCTCGAGCGTCAGGTCGATGATGAAAAACCCCCACAGGTATTTGTACAGCGACTGCAGGCAGGTGTTGTCAACGGGCTGCCTCTTTACAACCATCACGATGTAGTAGCATACGATCAGCATGGCGATGCCCGATACAATGGCGGACATCAAAAAAATAATCGGCATGAGGGGCGTTGACCACCAGGGGTTTGACTTCAGCGATCCGAACAAAAAACCAACATACCCGTGCAGCGTGCAGGCCGACGGTATGCCCACAGCCGCAAGCACCGACGTGATTTTGTGGTCTATCTTCAGAGAGCCTTCCGAATCATTCATGCTCCACAGCGAAAGGCCTCTGTACAGCTGCTGCATGATGCCGGAGCTGCTTCGCGCCCGGGCTATGATCTCGGGCCGGAACACGAACCATATCTCAAAAAGCACCAGCAGCAGATAGAACGAGTAGATATAGCCGAACCCCGACATGGCCGAGGTTAAATGTGGTGTAAACATCATATTGAATGACCGCTCGGGATGCCCCAGGTGAAACAGCAGGGGCGTGCAGGCAAACAGCAGGAAACTGAACGCTGCCACGAGCGAAAACCGGGCAACCGGTTTCAGTTCGGTCTTGCCGAAGACGTGATACAGTGATGATACGATAAAAGCTCCTGCCACCAGTCCCGTGATATAGGGATACAGCACGATCATGAGGCTCCAGTGCGCCTCGATGTCGTTGGGAAAAAGAAATCCAGCGGTCAGCGCTTCATGGCCCATCACCGCACCTCCTTATCAAGGCCCTTATAGAAGACCATAGGCTGGTTGCCCATTTCCGGCTTCAGCACCTGCAGCCGCGCCTCTTTGATGAGCCGGCCCACCGGTGAGCCGGGGTCATCAAGCTTCCCGAACTGCCGCGCCCCCACCGGGCAAACCGTTACGCAGGCGGGCAGCAGGCCTTTGACGCACGCGGTGGTAGCACCATGTGCACTTGTCCGCCACACGCAGCTCCGGGTTCATATACCGCGCGCCGTACGGGCAGGCCTGCAGGCAGTAGGCGCAGCCCACGCACTGCTTCTGATCCACCAGCACCACGCCCTCGCGGCTCACATAGGTGGCGCCCACGGGGCAAACCTGCACGCAGTTGGGCTCGCGGCAGTGATTGCACAGCTTGGGTACGAAGAACGACCGGTCAACCTTGCCTTTTGCCTCAGACGGGGCAAAACCCTTCTCTCCGCCGTGGGGCGACTCGACCTCAACCCTGCCGTCGACGTAGACCGTGTAATGCTCGATCCAGGTGCGATAGCACTCCTCGGGCACCCGGTTCTCTGTGCGGCAGGCGCCGGCGCACAGGCCGCAGCCGATGCACTTTGTAGTATCCACAATATAGCCGTACAGGTGCTGAGCCGGGCCTGAGGCAGCCCCAGCAGGGCGTGCCGGCATCTCCACCACGGCCCCCAGAAGCCCGCTGCCCAGTATCGTCCAGCCTGCCTGCTTCAAAAAATCACGCCTGCTGGTCTTCATGGCTTTTCCCCGTTTGACCGTGATGCATTATCCGCGGCCTGCCTCTGCGCGCGCTCCCGCTCGGCTTTCTGCATGGCAAAATCCTTCAGCCGCAGCAGCGGATGATGCGCGTCATGACAGAGCACGCACCGCAGCCCGAGAGCAAAAACATCCCCCTTGTCCTTCACGCTCTTGCGATTGTCCACAGCCGCCAGCGAACCCACCTGGCACCCCCACTTGACTTTTTCCTGAACATGCTGATCCAGGCTGGCCACCTGGGGAAAGCCTGCGGGCCGGCCCCGCAGTGCCGCATGGCATTTCATGCAGGCAGCTCACAGAGCTGTCCGAGACCGGTTTCTCACCGGCTTCATTTTTGCCGGCCAGGCAGATGCCGTGACAGGCCTCGCAGGGCACTCCGGCATGCCTGCCCTCTTTCCAGTTGGCTGCCGCCTTGGCATGACAATCCACGCAGGCGCTGCTGCCCTGGTAGAGCGTGGGCAGCGACGCCTGCTCGCCATCTGACGCCGCGCGGTAATAACCGTACGTATAGCTGTGCTGCACGCCGAAGCTGTCGGGCACAATGAGGCTCCTGAACACTAAAAAGCCTGCAGCCAGCAGCAGCAGTGCTGCCATAGCCTTGAGAATGTGGCTTATCTGATTGAGCACCGCAATCCTCAGTCTGGATATGATTTTTTTGCCGAACGCACCGCTACTTCGCGCTGACGGGCGCGGATTCCTTGGACGCCAGAGCCAGCAGTTTATCAGCAGAGCTTTCGTCGTACGGGAAAATATACAGCGACTTTTTCAAATAGGGGAACGGGTTCTGGGCCTTGATATCGTTTTCGTCCCAGGTTATCTGCAGGCCCGCAGGCTGCGGGCCCATCAGGCTCACTGCCGTCACCTTTGCCAGAACGGCATCATCGCTGAGGCCCAGGTCCAGAAGCGCATAAGGATGATAGCTGGCGTCTTTTTCCAGGTCACGCCGCAGGCCGTAGGAAACCTTGATACCGTCGCGCTTCTGCATGTCCATAACTTTTATGAGGGCCTCCAGCTTGCTTCTATTGCACAGGACATCGTCTGACACAATAAATATCCGCGACACCTCAACCCCTCTCCTTGCCGTCTCGACATTGGCGCGATAGAGATATTCAATCGTTGTGCTCCAGCCGAAAACATAGTGGTTGATGGCTTCGTACTTTGATTTGGTCGACTTCAGTATCCGAACCAGCTCATGTATGGTCTCTTCTTCGTTAGTCGTAACCAGAGAGCGCTTTTCAAAACCCGCAACGTCCTGTTCCATGGCGCTCAGCTTGTTGGCGGCATAGGCAGGCAGCGGGGGTTTCTTGAGCGAATCAAGGCAGGAATGCGGATTTTTTTCAGCTGACATGGCTGTTGATGCGGCGAAAAAAAACATGCAGGCAAGACCGATAGCGGCGAAGCAGATCTTGGCACAGGTAGCATGGCTGTTCATTGATTGGCCCTCCATATGCTGATGGATAGTGTCTTTTGCTCCCGGGAGGCAGCATGTCTGCTATGCGTATGCCTGCCGGTAACGCCAGGGTAATGAAACTGTCGCCGCTGCTCATGCCGGCGTTAGTGTATCCTGTTCCGAGCCACAAACCAAAAAACTGAAAAAAACGCACCGTTACTATTGATGATTAATTCTAGTATGTGAGTAGATCAATAGCAAGTTTTTTTGTTTACTTTTTGAACTTTTCGGTAGTCGAAGGTAATGCCGCATGCCCCTTGCATGAATGCTCTGCTGGAAAAGAAACGCCCTTCCATGTGTCTATCACTGCGCCTGCACCGTGCCGCTTGCACTGACCACAATCTCGCTTGTGCCTGCTTCAGCAGGCGGCGCGACCGCCTCTTCCATGGCAGCCATGGCCCTGGCCCGCATCATGGGCCGGGGTGTCTGCGGGGTTTGCGTATCAAGGCGAAGCGTTACTATCTTGCTTGCCTGTGCGCCAAGGCTTTGCCTGATCAGATCGGCACGGGCCTGAAAAGCAGCCAGAGCCTCTTTGGTCAACTCCGCTTCAACCTGCGAGCGCAGGGCCGGCGAAATTAAAAACTGCATGCCGCCCAGCTGCACGTCACCTGCCTGCAGCCTGCCGATGAGCCCGGCAAGGCTTGCAAAATCGCGGCTCTCGAGGCGCAGCTCAGCCCGGGTGCGCCAGCCGTCCTGTTTGCCTTTCTGGTAATTGGCCCAGCTGTGATAATTGCCGCTTTCCACCTTGACGCCCTGAACGGCTTTGGCCTGCGCCACAGCAGCTGCAATGCGCTTGTTGACAGTGGCTGCCAGCTCGCCCGGATTGCTGCCGACCGACTCTGCAAACAGCGTTGCCTGCATGAGATCATTGCCCACTTCGCGGCGGGCCTGAACGCTGAAATCAATAAGGTTGTAGTTTAAATCAGCAGCAGGTGCGGCCTGCAGAGCGCCAGGCAGGGTCATACAGGCAAGTGCTGCGGCAAGCAGAAAGCGGATAAGCGTTTTGCGCATGATAATTGCCTCCTCAAAAAAATTAGTATGGCTGAATAAAATAATGAAGTGCTGGATAGATTTCATATAGGTAAATCACCCGCGCATGTCAACGCAAAAACAGGTGCTGCCGCAAACAGGAAAAACTACAGCACGCAGGGCGAACCCAACAATTTTCTGAAAAAGCAACAAACATAACGCATGCAGCCATGTCTCAGTTCAGCCGGAAGTATCGCATGCCACCCTATTTTTATTCAGGGTACAGCGTTTTATTGCCTTTCTACGCTCTGCACCGGTAAAAACCTTCGGGCCAAAGCGTACAAAGCAGCCTCTTTTTAACCGGTCGGGCATGGTGCTGTTCCTGATTGACAGCAAAGACCTCTTATTTTATACTGGCCATTCAGAAATAAACCCACCGTGCCTTTGGATAAAAAACGTAAAAAAAAAGGAGCTACCCCATGAAAATTTTAAAAATCGACCATCTGGGCATTGCCGTTAAAAGCATCGATGAAGGCAAAAACTTCTGGACTGATGTGATGGGGCTGCAGCTTACCGGCACTGAGACCGTGCAGGAGCAAAAGGTCACCACGGCTTTTTTCCCCGTTGGAGAAAGCGAAGTTGAACTGCTCGAGTCAACGGCACCCGACGGACCCATTGGCAAATATATTGAAAAGCGGGGCGAGGGCATTCAGCATATAGCCTTCCGCGTCGAGAACATCGAAGAGGCGCTAGCCGAATTAAAGGCCAAGGGCATTCCGCTCATTGATGAAAAGCCGCGACGCGGCGCCGGAGGGGCCATGATAGCGTTTCTGCATCCCAAGGCCACGAGCGGCATCCTTGTGGAGCTTTCTCAGAGAGATTAACATAACCATGGCGGACACGAACCGTAACCGTGTGTTGAAACGGGCGTATGCCATACGCCCCTACGGCAATCACATTAAAACTGGAGGAAGTCATGGCTGAACATCCCGAACTGCAAAAATGGAAAGACCTTGCGGCAAAAGAGCTGAAAGACAAGCCGCCCGAATCCCTGAACTGGGCAACGCCGGAAGGCATTCTGGTAAAGCCGCTCTACACCGCAGAAGATCTCGAAGGCCTTGAATGCGTCAATACACTGCCGGGCCTTGCTCCCTTTGTTCGCGGCGTGCGCGGCACCATGTATACGCAGCGGCCCTGGACCATACGCCAGTATGCCGGCTTTTCAACGGCCAGAGAGTCCAATGCCTTTTACCGGAAAAATCTTGCAGCAGGCCAGAAAGGCCTCTCCGTGGCTTTCGACCTTGCCACCCATCGCGGCTATGACTCCGACCATCCCCGCGTGGCCGGCGATGTGGGCAAGGCCGGCGTTGCCGTTGACTCGGTCGAGGACATGAAAATACTGTTCGACCAGATTCCCCTTGACCAGATGTCTGTTTCCATGACCATGAACGGCGCGGTGCTGCCGATCCTTGCGGGCTATATCGTCGCCGCCGAGGAGCAGGGCGTTGCGCAGGACAAGCTCGAGGGAACCATACAGAACGATATTCTCAAAGAGTACCTGACGCGAAATACCTATATCTATCCGCCCGAGCCGTCCATGCGCATCGTCTCGGACATTATCGGCTACTGCTCGAAAAATATGCCGAAATACAACACCGTGAGCATCAGCGGCTATCACATGATGGAGGCGGGGGCAAACTCGGTGCAGCAGGTGGCCTTCACCCTGGCCGACGGCCTGGAGTTCGTGAAAGCGGCCATGAACGCCGGCCTTGATATCGATACCTTCGCCGGCCGCCTGTCATTCTTCTTCGGCATCGGCATGAACTTCTTCATGGACATTGCCATGCTGCGCGCGGCCCGCTTCATGTGGAATGAGATCATCGGCCGGTTCAACCCGAAAAAGGCCTCCTCGCGCATGCTGCGCACGCACTGCCAGACCTCGGGCTGGAGCCTTACGCAGCAGGACCCCTATAACAATATCATCCGCACAACTCTTGAAGCCCTGGCTGCGGTCATGGGCGGAACGCAGTCGCTGCACACCAACTCATTTGACGAGGCGGTGAGCCTGCCCACAGATGTTTCAGCGCGCATCGCCCGCAATACGCAGATCGTGCTGCAGGAAGAGTCACATATCTGCCACGTTGTCGACCCGCTGGGCGGCTCCTACTATGTCGAGAGCCTCACCCAGTCCATCATCGACCAGGCTCGCACGATCATCAAAGAAATCGAAGACATGGGCGGCATGGCCAAGGCCATCATGGCTGGCATGCCCAAAATGCGCATTGAAGAAGCTGCCGCGCGCAAGCAGGCCCGCATCGATCAGGGCAAGGACATCATCGTCGGCGTAAACAAGTTCAAAGTAAAAGATGAAACGCCCATGGCGGTTCGCGAAATATCAAGCGCCGTGCGCGACGAGCAGGTTGCGCGGCTCAAGGAAATCAGGAGCAAACGCGATGAGCAGGCCGTGCAGCAGGCCCTTGAACACCTCACCAATTGCGCTTCTCAGGGCGGCAATCTTCTTGAGGCGACAATACCCGCCATGCGCATTCGGGCAACAGGCGGAGAGGTTTCCGATGCCCTTGAAAAAGTTTTCAACCGCTATGTGGCAACCACGCAGTGCATATCAGGCGCCTTTGCCGCCGAATACGGCGACAGTGAAATCGTGGCCTCCCTTCGCAAGCGCTGCGACGAGTTCAAGGAGGCAACCGGCCGCAGGCCGCGCATCCTGGTTGCCAAGATGGGCCAGGACGGCCATGACCGGGGATTTAAAGTCATCGCCACGGCCTATGCCGATCTCGGCTTTGATGTTGACGTGAGCCCCATGTTCCAGACGCCGGAGGAAGTGGCGAAGATGGCCGTTGAAAACGATGTGCATGTGGTTGGCATATCAAGCCTTGCAGCCGGGCACAAAGACCTCGTTCCCAAGCTTATCGAGGAGCTGAAAAAGCAGGATGCCGCAGACATAAAGGTCGTAGTCGGGGGCATCATTCCTCCTGCCGATTATGAGTTTCTGCAGCAGGCAGGCGTCTCGGCAATATTTGGTCCCGGCACCGTGGTGACAGCATCGGCAGACCAGGTGCTGAATATCCTCGGGCAGAAGACGTGATCTGTACATAAATGGCTATCACACCTGTAGGGAATGGTCGCGGCCGTTCCCTACAGTTTTTTTCAGCACCATGTCGGGGCAATCAGTATTAAAAAGGCTGCATCAACATGCCGCATACAATGGATATAGTCTTTACCGACGGCAACCGGAAAACCGTGCTGATGGACAGCATCTCATACGTTTCACCTGATAACCGCGGCGACATCATCATATCCGGCTCCCATGGAGGCACATCCTCTGCCGGGTATGCCATTGATGCACGAGTTGCTGCTGTTTTTTTTAATGATGCCGGCATCGGCAAAAACACTGCAGGCATCAAGGGGTTTAGAGAGTCTGCAAAAACACAGTATTATCGCAATGTGCTGTAAGCCATGAATCCGCAGAAATAGCCAATGCCGCAGACACCTGCAAAAACGGCATTATAACCCATGTCAACAAACTTGCAGAAAAAGCAGGAATTACGCCGGCCATGCGCGTTGCCGAGGCCGTGGATATCCTGCAATCATATTTTAAATCCAAAAAAAGCTGAACCCTGTATGGATATTCTTACCCTCACCGGTACCGCCCTAGCCCTTGCCATGGATGCATTCGCCGTAGCCATTGCCGTTGCCATCTCCCTGAACAGCCATACCTGGCGGCATACGTTGCGCCTGAGCTGGCATTTCGGCATGTTTCAGGCGCTCATGCCCATAGCAGGGTGGCTGCTTGGCGAAGCCATTGTCAGCCACATCGGCAGCCTCGGCAACTGGATAGCCTGCGGCATACTCTGCGTTCTGGGGAGTAAAATGATTTGGGAATCCTTTCATGAAGAGGAAATCGCACGCGATTTCGACCCGACGCGGGGCATGAGCCTTGTGGGGCTGTCGGTCGCCACCAGCCTTGATGCTTTTGCCATCGGCGTATCTCTGTCGCTTTTGAAGGTTTCGGTATGGTTTCCGGCCGCAGTGATCGGCGTTGTGGCCCTGATTATGACCGCCTTCGGAATGTTTCTCGGAAAACGCGCTGGCACCTATCTTGGAGAATGGGCGGAGCGGCTCGGCGGCGGCGTGCTTATCTTAATCGGGTTGAAAGTCCTTTTTCTAAAGTGACCCTTCAACCTTTTTGTCTCGCTCCAGTATGGCATGAAGATACAGTCGCTTCTCTTGCCTGCCGGAGCGCCTTCACGGTATACTGCGCGTATGTGCATAGCGGCTTAAAAAAACTTTTTGTATTTTAAGATTTGACTCTTATGCAGGCGCCTCTATAATACGGGGCATGTGTCAACCACGATAGGAGGCCGTATGGAGGAGCGAAGGCTGTCTGACTTCATCGATATCGCTATACAGCGCGAAATCGAGGCGTATGAGTTCTACCGGGGACTCTGTGCCACGGTGCAGGACACAACCGCACGGGATGCCCTTGATTTTCTTGCCAGCCAGGAGCGGAAGCACCGCGAATTTCTGGAAAGCTATCAGGCCGGCCAGCTGGGGCCCGGCACACTGAGGCTCTCGCAGGTGATCGACTACAAGATCGCCGAGCACCTGGAAAAGCCCGACATCCAAAAGAACATGCACAGCAGTGACGTCTACCTGGTGGCAGCCCACAGGGAGCAGAACTCTGTCAACTTCTATACCGGTCTGGCTGCCATCCATCCCGACGGTCAGGTCAAAGAGATGCTCCTGCGGATGGCAAATGAGGAAAAACTGCACAAGGAAAAAGTAGAATACCTTTACTCAAACACAGCCTTCCCCCAGACCGATGGCGGCTGAATCCTCACCCTATACACCCTGACTTAACGGAGTTTCCGGGCACCATACTGCGCGCAGCACTCTGCCCGCGCAGCCCCTGTCAATGCTCGATCGGTCCGGTATACACGGCCTCGAAATCACCGCCCGTAATCTGACCAAGACGGGCCAGATCGTCATCATCCCACCTGCTGTCGGGCGAGCCGGAAAGAAACCAGTCTGCGCCGTTGTCAGCGACTATAAGCCCATACTTCTTCAAAGCCTGCAGGATGATCTGATTGGTTGCGGAAAAGCCGGCAGTGTCGACGCCCGCCTTCAGGCGCAGCCGAAGCCCCATGGGAGGAAGATTTGTGTCGTCACTGTTTGAGGCAAAGTGCCGCGCAGGGAAAATGAAGCCTTTCTGCGTATACCTGACGGTAAAGCGAATGGCATGGATGATTTCGCCCTTTTCGATCTCTTCATAGCGCACCAACCCGGGGAATATGGGCAGCCCTGCGGCATCGGCGGATGTCCAGTATTTTTGACGCACAGCATTTGATGTCAAATCCCATGTTGCGCCGCTGTCGGCTTTCCAGCCGCCGCCGGGAGCCTTGAAGGCACGGTACAGCTCGTACAGACGCTTATTGTCCGTATCAACAACAAGAACATGCCGGTCGCCTCTGCTCGCAGCCCCGCCTTCCACAGGCGCATTGCGCGGTATGGGGTACGGTCCCGGGTCGCTCTCATCGCCGTATGCAGTAAACGTAACCGGCACCTTCTGCTGCCCGCCCGGCACCACCACATACGGAATGCCGATGGGCGCCCCTTCCCACACCGTACCGAAATCAGGATGCAGGCCCGTGTCCGCTCCTATGGATGCAATAAAAGAATTCGAGTCGGGATGCAGCGGGTAGGATGAGATATCGGTATTCCAGGGATTATCAGACGGGAAAATCTGAAGATTGCCGATATCGGTGCGGGTGGCATTATCGGTGATGATTCCGCAGGAAGAGGAAAAAAAGGCCGCTGCAAAAAAAATAAAGCAGAGAGTTTCCAGACTAGTTGGCCTAAAGTGTTTTATGCGGTGCAGTATGTAGTTGCCTGGGGTTTAGTTAACCGTGATTTGAGCGGGATAACGGCCATTGGAGTCGATGAGATTCAATGGCACCGGGGGCACAAGTATTTGACGCTGGTGTATCAGATCAATGAAGGCTGCATTCGTCTGTTGTGGATCGGTAAAGATCGCAGAGCCAAAACACTGCTGAGGTTTTTCCATTTTTTTGGCAAAGAGCGAAGTCGGGTGTTGCGCTATATTTGCTCAGACATGTGGAAGCCGTATTTGAAGGTAATCGCTCGAAAGGCAGCACAGGCTGTACACATACTGGACCGCTATCATATCGTTGCCCGAATCAACAAAGCCATAGATGCGGTGCGGGCCGACGAACATCGCCAAATGAAGAAAGACGGCTACGAGGAAGTTCTCAAAAAGTCACGGTGGTGTTTGCTGAAGCGCAAGGAAAACCTGACGGAGAAGCAGGAAGTAAAAATAAAACACCCATAAAACGCATGGCATTCTCCTGCTAATCTTAAATGAGGTTGATCGTTAACCCAACATCTTGGTGTGTCCCGTTTAATCATATAAAATTCCACATTGCGGCTCTCTAAATGTAGACTCTAAAGCATTACGTAATTGTTCCACATTATCAAAAGTAATCTTTTCTCTGTCAGAAAAAGTGAACCCTAAGTTATGTGAGTATAGAATTAAGTACAGGTTACGACATCTTAGGCATCCTTGTAGTGCAGCTGTAAAAAAAAACGCCGGATTTAAATCTCCGGCGCGCTTCTTTTTATTATTCAGATTCCTACTGCTCAGCCGACCTGCGACATGACATAGTCGGCGGCGTCGTTGACGTTCAGGATCTTGTCCTGGTCTTCCTCTTCCATCATCAGGTCCCACTCGTCCTCGATCATGGTGAACAGCTCCAGGCGGCCGCCGGAGGTCATGCCCAGATCCTTCAGCCGCGCATCGGGCGCTATCTCGATATCCTTTTTGCCGAGGGCTCTGCGCGCAAAACCCGTGATTTTTTCAACAACTTCCTGTCTTTCCATAGCGTGTCTCCTTGCTCATAGTATGCCGGTTAGTATGTGCTGGTTTATTTGCCGTACTTGTCCCAGATGGTCTTGAAAATTTTCTCTTCATCGGGCTTGTGCTCTGGCGTGGGCTCGGACACCCAGGTGTAGTTGACCAGGTGCTTCCAGGTGATATTGTCCGATGAAATATTGCCGCCCCAGGAGCCGCACCCCAGCGTCATGGTGAAGGGCATGCCGTTGGTGAAGGCGCCGCTGTTAGCCAGGCACTGCGGCTGATTGACCATCATGCGGCTCACATGTGCTGCCTCCGCAAGCTTCAGCATGCGGCTGCGGTCGGTCGTGTGAATGGCGCAGCAGTGGCCTTCGCCGCGCACGCCGTGGATCTGCTGCAGCATGGCAATGGCCTGGTCGAAATCCGTGTATTTCCACAGCGTCATGGTCGGGCTGAGCTTTTCATCGGCAAACTTCTCCTGCGCAATGGGCTCTTTTCCGAGCACCATGATGAAGCGCACTGCCTCGGGGGCTGCAATGCCTGCGGCATCGGCAATGGTTTTTGCCGAGCGGGCAACAAGCTTGGCCTCGATATGCTCGCCGTCGGGCCACAGAGCAGCCTTGAGCTTTTCCTTCTCTTCATCAGTGCACAGATAGCCGCCCAGCTTCTTGAAGGTTTCCAGCATTTCGTTCCATTTCGACTCATGAATGATCGCCGAGTTTTCAGCCGAGCAGGAGGTGGCATTATCGAATGTTTTGCTGGCAACGATCTTTTCAGCCGCTTCCGTGGCGTTTGCCGTTTCATCCACTATGGCCACCGAGTTGCCCGCTCCAACGCCGTAGGCCGGCTTGCCGCTTGAGTAGGCGGCCTTGACCGAGCCGGCGCCGCCGGTTGAAATAATCAGGTCCGCGGCGGCCATCATCATCTGGTTTCTTTCGATGAAAGGATTTTTAAGCACTTGAATCAGGTCGGCCGGGGCGCCCGCTTTTTCCAGACCCTGGCGCATGAGATCAATTGCCTTGCCGGTGCAGCGGCGGGCCACCATATGGGGGGCCATGATAATGGCATTGCGGGTCTTGAGCGCGGAAATGCCCTTCACCACCGGTGTGGCCGTCGGGTTGGTGCAGGGAACAAGAGCGAAAATAACACCCACGGGCTTTACAACCTTGAAAATGCCCCGCTCCTTGTCCTCTTCCACAACGCCGGTAGTCTTGACGCCTTCAAGATCCATAAGTGCGCCCAGGCACTTATTGCGGTGCTTGGCGTATTTGTTTTCATACACGCCCATCTTTGTTTCCTTCACCGCAAGCTCGGCGCACTCCTTGGCGCTTTCGGGCTTGATCGCTTCCCAGGCCGCGGCAAGGGTCATCTCATCAACCTGCTCCTGTGACCAGTGCTCGACAATAGCCTGTGCTTTGCGTGCCCGATCAATTAATTCCTTCAGATCTTCATCCATAATTACCTCCATTGTATAAGTGAATCAAAAAATCTTTTTTCATTAAACAAAAAATGCCGGACACTGTCAAGATTCAAAATCAGCCTGTGTCCGGCATGCAATTAATACGGCTTACGTGAATGCCCGGCCTTTTCAGCCTTCTGCCGGCGGTTCATTGTTTTCCGCCTTTTTACAGCAGCAGGACGACCGGCAGTAAAAAACAAAGCCTGCGAGCGCCGCGATATACCCCAGGGCAAGCAGCACGGACAGGAAGGGATTTGTCACGACATCGGCTTTATGGATTTTCCCGAAAATGATCCCCGCTTTCGCCTGACCGTGGCAGTTGACGCACACGGCGGGCTTGAGAGGATCAGCGCCGTGATTGATGGGGTCAAGGTGGCAGTTGGAGCAGGTCTTTGTGGAATACTCGCAGCCGAGGTTCACTTTACCATGGCCTTTCACACGTATGGCAATTTGAGAAGCAAGGGTCGTCAGGGTCAGCGCGCTGGCAGGCTCTTCACCCTGCATAAATCCCCGCACCAGAGGCAGCCAGGGCAGCTTTTGCCTGTTCTTCATGGCAGGCGCCGCAGGTTTTGTGCAGATTGGCGCTATTGACGGTCGATGCCGCCTCGTGTGCCGGGAGTACGGCATGCATCGTATGGCAGTCATAGCACTGCGGCGCATTGGGATTGCCTGCCTTAAGCAGCTGGCCATGCTTGCTGTTTGCATACTTTTTTGCTTCTTCTTCATGGCATTTTGCACATTGCACCTTGGGAAGTCCTGCGGCAGGATGCTTTTTTGCCTCGACACCCTCATGGCAGTCAACGCATGCAGAACTGCCATGGGCTGACCGGAGAAAGGCCTCCTTGTCGACAAACAGGCTGTGCACTTTGCCGGAGGCCTCAGTTTTCGTCAGGTTCCGATCCTGATGGCAGGCAAGGCAGTCGTCGATATCCTGCGCACAGGACTGCCGGACAGTGCCGAAGGCAAGGGCCATGCACACACAGATGAAAATCGTTACTGTCAGTTTGAGATGGCTGTCTTTTTTCATGGTCGGCTCACTCCATCACATTTAAAACAAATTCAGCAATATCCTGGCTCTTGACCGCTTCGGACTTCTCGCGCACCTTAAGACCGTCATACAGCATTGTCAGGCAGTACGGGCAGGCCGTTGCAATAGCATCGGGATTTTTATCAAGGGCCATGTCAGTGCGCATCTCATTGATGCGCTTGCCGTGATGCTCCTCCATCCACATGCGCCCGCCTCCTGCGCCGCAGCAAAAAGCACGGTCGCGGTTGCGGTCCATCTCCACTAAAGAGATGCCCTTGATGGAGGTCAGCACCTTGCGGGGCTGATCATAGATATCATTATAGCGCCCGAGATAGCAGGAATCATGATAGCAGACCTTCATGCTCTGCTCCGCCGGCTTCAGGCTGATTTTGCCCTGCTCGATTAGATTTAAAATAAACTGGCTGTGATGCAGCACCTCGAAATTAGTTCCATGCTGCGGGTATTCGTTCTTGAGAGAGTTCAGACAGTGGGGGCACATGGTAATGATTTTCTTTACATTATAGCCCTGCATAACGGCAAGGTTGTTCTGAACAAGCGTTTCATACAGGTACTCATTGCCGATCCGGCGGGCAGAATCGCCGCAGCAGCCTTCCTCAGCACCAAGTATGGCAAAATCGATGCCCGCGGCCTGCAGAATCTTTGTGACTGCTATGGCAACCTTCTTATACCGGTCGTCGAAAGCGCCGGCGCAGCCCACATAGAGAAGATATTCAAAAGGCTCGCCCGAGCTTGCCAGCTTCACGCCGAACTCTTTTGCCCAGTCGCCGCGCGTATGCGCGCCCACGCCCCAGGGATTGGAGTTATTTTCCATATTGCGGAATACCGCCTGCACCTCCTGCGGGAAGTTGGACTCCATCAGCACCAGGTTGCGCCGCATTTCAATGGTCTTATCAACGGTGGTTTCAAACACCGGACACTGGGCATGGCAGCTCAGACAAGTCGTGCAGGCCCAGATCGTATCAGTCTCGATCACGCCGCCCACAAGCGGCTTTTCCTCTGCGCCGTCCTGCAGGGCAGGCGGATTGTCGCCCAGCTTCTCTTCCATATGGGCTTTCAGATCCTGAAGCAGTTTCTTGGGAGACAGAGGCTTTTCGCTTAAATGGGCCGGGCAGTTGTCCTGGCAGCGGCCGCAGCGCGTGCAGGCGTCAAGCTGAAAAAGCTGCGTGCGGGTAAATTCGTTTATTGCGGCAACGCCGAAAGTCTCAGCATTTTCAAAATCGGCGATCTTGCTGATAACCCCCGGCGGGCCGTATTTGCGCAGGAATATATTGATCGAGGACGTAATGAGATGCAGAAACTTTGTATACGGGATAGCGGCCAGCAGCGCAAGAACAATAAAAAAATGTATGCGCCACAAGAGGCTGTGCAGCGTCACCTGAAAGCCCTGCGGCAGCGGCTTGAAAATAAAGGAAAACACCGCGCCGACTGGCGCCCACTGAGAGCCCTCGCCGGTGATCGACAGCCGCAGGCCCTCGATGCAGAAGCCGATGACAAGGATTGCTGCCACCCAGATAATAGCGATGGCGTCTTCCAGCTTTGTGTCGCTCAGGCGATCCGGCTTCAGAATGTAGCGGCGATAGGCGGCAAGAGCGATGCCCGCAAGACCGCAGAGGCCCACGATATCAAGAAACAGCGACAGCACATTGCCCGCCGCTTTCGGCACGGAAAAGGGCGCCTGCACGGCAACAATGACCAGCACGGGAATCAGGCAGGCAAAAAAGATAAAAAGATGCATAATGCCGGGATAGGCTTCTCGCAGAATGCGGCCATGGGCCACACCGTACACGATAAAATCCCACAAGCGCCGGCCAGCGTTTGCTATATTCTCATCATCGGGTTTCCCCTTCATCCACATCTTCGAGCGCTTGACAAAGCCCGTAATGCAGATGACCAGTGCTATGACAACCAGTAAAGGATCAAATATCGTCAGCATGTCACGTCATCTCCTCAAACTATGATTAATTGACCGCACCATCAGCACCACTCAGCCCTGCGCCTCTTCGCCCTTGTTTTCAAAAAGCGGGAGAATCAGGTTGAATACATACATGACCACAAAAGGCATGGAGAACAGAACGACAGCTACCAGTATGCCTTCGCGGCCGAGAACCGTTGGCATATAGCTCGTCAGACCCCGCAGGCTCTTTGAGAACAGCTGGCCTCCGACAACGACATTCCAGCGCATGGCCAGAACCTGTATGAGAATCAGAGCCGAGCAAATGAGTCCCAAACGGTTTCTCAGCATATCGGACATGGGCTTGAGCGCCACAAATCCGAGCACCACCAGGGGGATTACAGAGCAGATGCCCATCTGCAGGATGGTGTAGCTGAAATGGAGCCGCTCAGAGGTCAGCAATGAAATGATCGGCCATGTCTGGCTCTGGGCATAGGCCATACCGAGTTCATTGAGAAACTCAAGTGTCAAATCGATGATGAAAAAACCCCACAGAAACTTGTACATGGACTGCAGGCAGATATTATCAACAGGCTGTTTTTTAACAATCATGACGATGTAGTAGGAAACGATCAGTATGGCGATACCCGAGACGATGGCAGACAGGAGAAAAATGACCGGCATAAGGGGCGTTGACCACCAGGGATTTGATTTGAGCGAACCGAACAGAAATCCGACATAGCCATGCAGCGTGCAGGCCGAGGGGATGCCGATTGCCGCCAGCACCAGAGTTATCTTGTGGTCGATATGAAGGGCTTCCTCTGAATCATCCATGCTCCCGAGGGCAAGAACCCAGTACAGCGCTTTCATAAGCCCGGTGCTGCTCTTTGCTCCGGCGATGATGTCGGGCCGGAAAACAAACCATATTTCCAGAAGCACCACCAGCAGGTAGAATGAGTAGATATAGCCGAATCCTGACATGGCCGACGTAGAAATGGGGCGTAAACATGATATTGAATGCCCGCTCCGGATGCCCCAGGTGAAACAGCAGCGGCGTGCAGGCAAACAGCAGAAAGCTGAACGCTGCCACGAGCGAAAATTTCGCCACGGGCTTGAGCTCGTCTTTGCCGAAAACATGGTACAGCGAGGAAACGATGAAAGCTCCTGCCACAAGGCCCGTTATATAGGGATACAGCACGATCATGAGGCTCCAGAGAACCTCAATCTCATTGGGAAAAACAAATCCTGTGGTCAGCACTTCATGCAGCATCACCGCACCTCCTTGTCAAGGCCATTGTAGAAGACCATGGGCTGATTGCCCATCTCGGGTTTCAGCACCTGCAGCCGGGACTCATCGATAAGCTTGCCGACAGGGTCATTGGGATCATTAACTTTTCCGAATTGCCGCGCCCCGACCGGGCAGACGGTCACGCATGCGGGCTTGAGGCCCTTGAGCACCCGGTGATAGCACCACGTGCACTTGTCGGCGACATGGGTCTTCGGATTAATGAAGCGGGCTCCGTAGGGGCATGCCTGTATGCAGTAGCCGCAGCCAACGCAGTGCTTTTCATCGACAAGCACCACGCCCTGGCGGCTCACATAGGTCGCGCCCACCGGGCAGACCTGCACGCAGTTTGGCTCCTTGCAGTGGTTGCACAGTTTAGGAACGAAAAAAGACCGGTCGATGCGGCCCTGCTTTTCAAGTGGCGCTGCGCCCTTCTCGCCGCCATGCACAGAGTCGACAGCAACCTTGCCATCGGCATAAATCGTGTAGCGCTCGATCCAGGTGCGGTAATAATTTTCCGGCACCCGGTTCTCCTGCCTGCATGCCTCGACGCATTTGCCGCAGCCGATGCACTTGTGGGTGTCAACCACATAGCCGTAGATATGCGCTCTGCCCCCCGATGAGGCTTGCGCCCCGCGGGCAGGCACCTGTACCACAGCCGCCATAAGACCCCCGCCCAGCATTGTCCAGCCTGCCTGCTTCAAAAAGTCTCGTCTGTTCGTCACCATGGCCATTCCCTTTTTTATGCTTGATTCATTTTTTTTGAGAATCGTTTTTTTTAAGCCATCAGTTGATTCAGAAATCAGCGCTCATCATGCCATAAGCTCTTTACTGCTGCGGACTATGGGAGCTGTGGCAGGCCACGCAGAGCATGCCTTTTTCATAGGCGCCGCCCTTGTCCTGCACATGCTTTTGCATGTCGGCAATTTGCGGGAAATCAGCCGGCCTCGCATCAACTGCTGCCGTGGCACAGCAGGCAGGCCGCAACCGAGCTGTCTTTGCCAGCTTTGTCTTTGGTATTATTATTATGGGCCTGCCAGTTGCCATGGCAGGTTTCACATGCCACGCCTGCATGTTTGCCCGCCTGCCACTCCGCAGTTTCTGCCGCATGGCACTGGCTGCACTTACCGCTGCCCGTGTAGAGTGCGGGCAGTGCCGCCTGCTCCGCGTCGGATGCCCCCCGGTGATACCCGTAGGTATAATCCTGCTGCACCCCGAAGCTGTCAGGAACCACAAAGCTCCTGAGCGTAAAAAACCCAGCTATCACTGCTACCAGCACAACTGCAAACCGGATGATGTGACTTGTGTGATTCATCGCCTGTTCCTCTGACAAAATTTAACTTTTTACTGGAGCACACCTGTTTCTGGCTATAGTTAGAAAGTTCTAATGATGATAATAAAAAAGTCCTTTTCTGTCAAATCATTAGTGCGCCAATGATCTCAAACCGAACAAGCTAACTATTTAAAAATTGAAGGATTTTCAAGAAAAAAGCGCAAAATACGTACCACGAATGAACAAAGCGCAGAACGCCTTTATGAAAAAGGCCAATAAACCACCCCGCCGAAAGCAGCACGATATTGAAACAAAACTGAATAAAAAACCATTGTAACTTATTAAAATACCGCAGGGAAAAAATCCGACACGCTTGGTGCCTTCAAGGATCATTATTGAACTGCGCACTCAGACGGGTCGCCCTTGATCTTCTCAACGGCATGGGGAATGGCTTTCAGGATAAACTGGAGATTTTCGGTGGCGCCGCGAGGGCTTCCGGGCAGGTTGATAATGAGGGTCTGTTTGCGGATACCGACAATCGCCCGGGAGATAAGCGCGTGGGGGGTCTTTTTGAAGCTTTC
The DNA here is from genome assembly GCA_963718965.1 of uncultured delta proteobacterium. Lineage (GTDB taxonomy): Bacteria > Desulfobacterota > WTBG01 > CAIYCZ01 > CAIRTM01 > CAIWCT01. The sequence goes on from CAVRBJ010000016.1 coordinate 21,411, forward strand.
CATGCGCATGGCCTCGGCCATGCCCGGCACTTCCCGGTCGATGACCATACGGGTTGCCTCCGGGGTCAGATCGCGGGGGGCAACGCCGGTGCCGCCTGTCGTGACGACCAGATCAAGCCTGAGATCATCGGCATACTCGATGAGCCGGCCGGCAATCAATTCGATCTCATCAGGCACGATCTCATATTTCTCGATAGCGGCGCCGATGGTTTTCAAGACCTCTGCCACCGCCGGGCCGCTTGTGTCCTGCCGCTGGCCGATTGCACCCTTGTCGCTGATAGTAAGCACTGCAGCACGCATACGACACTCGCATAATAAAAGCGCCGGCAAACCATCATTATCTGCCGGCGAATCAGTTTTCACATCACTTGGCTGCTCGTTGTGTAATAATCCTTCGAGCTGCCGCGACTACAACACTGGAAACAGCTCTGCTCTTTGCCATGTTGCGCAGGTCCTTTTCCATAAGATACGGCATAAGCTTGATGGCTGTGGGAACAGCGGTTTTTGGATTATTCACCAGCGCCACCTTGACAGCATAGCTTTTCAGAAATTCCTTCTTGTTGGCAATGAGGTTAGCCACATCTTTCGACAGGTTCTTATTGCCCGCAAAACTGATGACCTCATCCTCGGTCAGCTTGGGACTGCTGATCACGGAATGTATCACAAGGCGGTTGGGATCTTTGATCAGCAGGTTGCGCGCCTCCTTGTTGCCGAGTGTCGCGAGCCGGATCTTTTCATTGACCGCCATATTCAGAAGCCGCTGATACAAAGACTCGAAAAGCTTTTCGGGCTTCACCTCATCGGTTTCCTCAATCAGCTCTTTGGGGAATTCGGTATCGTCCATGGCTGCATGCACCTCAATAATTATTCGTCTTCTTCTTCATCTTTGTGCTTGGAGGCGGCGACAATCTTCTGCGTCAGATGCTGCGGAACTTCCTCATAGTGGTCGAATTCCATGGTAAACATGCCCCGTCCGCTGGTCATGGAGATGAGCTCAACCGAGTAGCGCTGCATCTCAGACAGGGGGACCATGGCCTTAATGAGCTGCCCGCCCACGCACTGCTCCATGCCGAGCACGCGGCCGCGGCGGCTGTTCATATCGCCCATGATGTCGCCGGTCATATCCTCCGGCACAGTCACCTCAACCGTCATAATTGGCTCAAGCAGAATCGGGTGGCATTCAACAAAACCCTTTTTAAAGCCCTTGGATCCTGCGATCTGGAAAGCCATATCTGATGAATCAACATCGTGGTAGCCGCCGTCGTCGAGAAGAACGCGCACGTCGACGATCGGGTAGCCCGCGATGATGCCCTTTTTCATCTGGTTGACGATACCCTTCTCAACAGCGGGTATATAGTTGCGCGGAATGGCGCCGCCCACGATCTTATCAACAAACTCGAACCCTCCGCCGCGGGCATTGGGCTCGATCTGAATCCAGGTGTCGGCGAACTGGCCGCGGCCGCCGGTCTGTTTTTTATGCTTGCCCTGGACCCTTGTTTTGCCTTTGATTGTTTCCTGGTAGGCAATGCGCGGCAGCTGCATGTCGATCTCGACGCCGAATTTGCGTTTCATTTTCGCAACGGTTACATCAAGGTGAGCCTGGCCGACGCCCGAAAGTATGAACTCGAAGGTCTGCTCATCGCGCTTCATGACGAGCGTGGGGTCCTCTTCCATCAGGCGGGCAAAAGCGCCTGCCATCTTGTCTTCGTCGCCGCGGCTCCTCGGGACGATGGCATAGGAGGTAACCGGCCTGACATGTTCTATGCTCTTGAAGTTCAGCTCCTTGCCCTCAACCCCGAAAGTGTCGCCTGTGGTGGTTTCGCGCAATTTTGCCAGCGCCACGATATCTCCGGCCACGGCCATGTCAATGGGCTTCTGCGCCTTACCTTCAAGCTGCAGAATTGAGCCGATCTTCTCCTTGACCTTTTTCCTGGCATTGTACACGGTTGCATCAGCAGCAAGCGATCCTGAAAAAACGCGAAAAATTGTGAGCTTACCGGCATAGGGGTCGGCAATCGTCTTGAAGACATAGGCAAACAGCGGCCCGTCCTCGGACGGGATTACTTCTTTCAGCTCTCCTGACCTGGCATCAATTGCCTGAATAGCAGGCCGCTCAAGCGGTGACGGAAAAAACTGCACCACAAAATCCATAAGCTGCTTTGCGCCGAAATTTTTGATTCCCGATGCGCACAGCACCCCGACAAGGCTGCCTGACTGAACGCCGGCCCTGATGCCGGCGGCTATTTCATCATCTGAAAGCTCCTGGCCGTCGAGATATTTCTCCATGAGCTCCTCGCTTGACTCGGCCACATCTTCGATGAGCTGCATGCGCAGCTCCTCGGCTTTTTCTTTACTATCAGCCGGGAATGTCGCAGTCGGAGGTATTGCCGGAATCATCAGCGGCGTAGGCATAGCCCTGCAGTTTCACCAGATCGACAAAGCCCTTGAGGTTCGCCTGACTGCCGATGGGTATCTGCAGCGGCGTGACCTTTGCCTTGAGCATGGTTTTTATATTTTCAAAAACCCTGTAAAAATCGGTATTCTCGCGATCCAGCTTATTGATGACGATGATGGCAGGGGTTTTGTTCTCGCGCAGGCGCTGCCAGATCTTCTCGGTAATGAGCTGAACGCCTGATGAGGCATCCACAACCAGGACGGCGCCGTCAACCACCTGGAGGCTGTTATAGGTATCGGCAACGAAATTCGCGTCGCCGGGTGTGTCGATAATATTAATGGTCGCCTTCTTCCAGGAGACATGGTGGAAGGCGCTCATGATGGTCATGTGGCGGTCTTTTTCCTCCTGCTCGAAGTCAAGCACTGATTCGCCATTGTCGACCTTGCAGAGCCGGTCCGTCGACTTGCCGCTGTAGAGAAGCGCTTCGGCCAGGGATGTTTTCCCGGATTTTCCGTGGCCGGTAATGGCAATATTCCTGATCTGCTTTGACTCGTTCTTTTTCATGCCTCTATCCTTCCTTGGTTTCTGGTGTGGGTATTTATGATTGCAACGGCTCGCGAGCAGCATCCGCCGAAGGTTTCATATGGATTTGGCTGCGAATAGAACTCCAACTATATGAAAATATATGTTATTGTGTCAATAAAAATGTATTTCGGCACCAGGCCGGCGCCTGTTTTGATTGACACCCGCAGGGCTTTTGGATATTTCTGTATCATGCTTATTCTTATATCAAACGACGATGGCATTCATTCCGAGGGAATTCATGCCCTTGAGGAATCCTTGAAGGGCCTTGGCCGGATATGGACAGTTGCGCCCGCGCAGGGGATGAGCGCCGTGGGAAGGGCCCTCACGCTGCACCGGCCGCTTCGAGCAACCACTATTGCCGAGCGCCGCATCATGGTTGACGGCACCCCGTCGGACTGCATCAACCTTGCCGTGAACAGCCTGTTGCCGGAAAAGCCCGGACTCGTGGTATCTGGCATCAACAAGGGCGCCAACCTGGCCGATGATATCCCCTATTCCGGCACCGTAGCCGCAGCCTTTGAAGCCACCATCTGGGGCATACCAGCCATGGCGGTATCGCTTGCCTGCCGCACAAACTTCAATTTCGGACCGGCGGCTCAGTTTGCCGCCCGGGTTGCGGCCGCTGTGCTGCGCCATGGCCTGCCGCCGGATACCTTCCTCAACATAAACATCCCCGACACGCAGGGAGGCGCCATAGAAAAATACCACGTTACGCATCAGGGCAAAAGCATCTACGAAGGCGCCATAGAAAAACGCATGAATCCGCGCGGAGAAATCTATTACTGGATCGGCGGCGATGGCGACCGGCACCATAATATTCCGGGCTCCGATGCCGAGGCTGTGTCTGAGATCTGCGCATCCATAACACCTGTTCAGACTGATCTTACAAACTACAAAGCTCTTGAGATTTTACGATCATGGCCGATATAAAAGACAGGATCCCTATAGCCGTCATAGGAGCGGGAGACTGTTCCAAAGAGGCTGCACGCCTTGCCTATGATGTGGGCCGCCATATTGCCGTCAACAACGCCGTGCTGTTCTGCGGGGGCCTGGGCGGGGTGATGGAAATGGCGGCAAAAGGGGCCCGTGAGGCTGGAGGGCTGACTGTCGGGCTGCTGCCGGGTTTTGAGTTCAGCGATGCCAACCCGTATATCGACATCGCCATACCAACCGGGCTCAGCCATGCGCGCAATATTCTGGTGGTGCGCGCGTCTATGGCCCTCATCGCTGTTGAGGGTTCATACGGCACGCTTTCAGAAATAGCCCTGGCGCTGAAGATGGGCAAGCCCGTCATAGGGCTTCAGACATGGGACATCGGCCCTGAAATCATTAAGGCCCATACTGCCCGTGAGGCGGTTGAAAAAGCCCTGCATATGGTTAATACACAATGAGACTTTCAAAAACACTGCTGCTTGTTGTTAGTGTGGCATTGCTGCTGCAGGCCTGCGCACTGTTTCGCCACTCTGCCCCGATTCTTCCAGATAAAAAGCAGTCAGTGCCCGGCGCCTATCATACCGTGCAAAAAAGAGAAAGCCTGTGGAAAATCTGCAAGGCCTATGGCGTGAGCCTGCAGGATGTGGCCGAGCTCAACAATATAAAAAACACGTCACAGATTAAGGCCGGAAACAAAATTTTCATCCCCGGCGCCGATAAACCCAAAAACCTTTCTGAGACCAAAGCAGCTGCCGACAACACCCCGCCCGAAAAAATTATCAACAGGCCGGGCCTTTTCAGCTGGCCCGTGCGCGGCAAGGTCATTGAGGAATACGGCATTTACGGCGGCATGAAACATGACGGCATAAATATCAAAGCGGCCTGCGGCACGCCGGTGAAAGCAGCCAAAGAAGGAACGGTGGCGTTTTCAGGTGTTCTGGAAGGCTACGGCAATACCATCATCATCGAGCATAAAGAAAATTACGCCACGGTGTATGCAAACAATAAGGCCAATCTCGTAAAACAGGGACAGACCGTCACCAAAGGGCAGAAAATTGCCGAGGTCGGCGACTCGACCGAAACAAAACCCCGCCCCTATCTTCATTTTCAAATCCGCTGCGACAACAAGCCCCGCAACCCCCGTTTTTACCTGCCGAGGGGATAGTAAAAACCTCATATGCAGGCCTGCCCATGTTTGAACATCCCGGCATCCGCCCGGAATAACAAAAAGACCTTACACCTTGTAGAACGTACTGCCGCCATGGGACATGGCCGAAATGCGGCCCTGCTGGAGAAGCAGTTTAAGATAGTGCTCGACCAGCTCTGAGGTGAGTCCGAGGGCGGAGCAGATATCTGCTGCCGTGCAGGGATGCCGGGAAACGAGCGACACAATCTTATCGGCGCTGTTCTCCTGCTCAAATATGCTGCGCTCTTTCTGAAAGCATCCTATTATTTCAGCGGTGGGACCAAAAAGATTACGGGCATGCTGCAAAACGCCTTCACCTGCAGCCTCAACCCCCGGCTCTGCTCCCGGCCGCGTTACCGTATTTATCTGAATTTTATCAGCGCTCGAACAGACTGCAACGCGGCCGCCAGCTTTTCAAGCTCCCCGGCGCTGTCATTAATGCCGCGTGCAATCATAACCTCAAGTAAAATTCTGCCACTGAACTCACGGCGAAATGCCGCAAGCCCTTCAATCATCTGCTCAACCCGCAGGCTCTCATGGGGCCGGTTGATACGGGTAAATACGGCACCGGAAGCCGCATCAAAGGACGGGCACACGATATCGGCCTGCATGAGACCGGCACGAACCTCCGGCACATGCAGCAGCGTGCCGTTGGTCAGCACTGTTACCGGTATGGAGCACATTTTCTTAATGCCTGCGATTATATCCCCCAGGCAGGTATTGAGTGTCGGCTCGCCTGAGCCTGAAAACGTGATGCAGTCGATCTGCACTTTTTTCGCAAGCATTTCATCAAGCTCGGCAAGAACGGGTCCCGGCCTCGACATAGGGCCTGCGCTCAATGGTCTTCAGTGTTGTAGGCCCGAGCTGACAGTACACGCAGTCAAGCGTGCAGACCTTATGCGGGATGATATCCACGCCCAGGGAATACCCGAGCCTTCGTGAGGGGACAGGGCCGAACAGATAGCCCATGGCTAGCATATCCCTTTCTGAAGATGCGCCATAAAGCGCTGTTTGATTTCAACAGGAGAAAGAGAAATGACCGGCATGTCCTGATTGCCCGGCTCGGTATCAGCGATTATAACCACGGCATGCCCTGCATGCCCGTCAAGAGCCAGAGCCAGTTCAGCTCGCGTGCGGACGAGAATCACCTGTGCATTGCCTGCGCTGCGGGCCACAGCCGCAAGGTCGGTCTTGCCGCCGGTATAGGTGGGCTGACCTCCCGTGCTGCCATAGGCCTTGTTGTCGACAATGACCAGGCAAAAATTATCAGGGGCATGATGGGCAATGGTGGCAAGGGAGCCAAGATTCATAAGCACTGATCCGTCGCCGTCGATAACACAGACCCGCTCCGGCTGACTGACGGCCAGACCCAGCCCTATGGAGCTTGCAAGCCCCATGGAACCGAGCATATAAAAATTTCCCGGCTTATCGGCAGCGGCAAACAACTCCCGGGATGGATAGCCGATATTTGCCACAATCAGCCAGTCGCGGCGCGCAATTTCCTGTATAATATCACTTCGGCGCATGCCACAGCTCCCGCGATAAAAGCGCTGCGCCAACAGCGCTGTTGTCATATGTCTTGCGCATGAAGGATGAAAGGCCGTCAAAATCAGCCGGCGTTTCTACTCTTATATGGGCAATACCCAGTGTTTCAAGCAGCCCGGGCACAGCCTGCCCCATGGGAATCTGTGCTGCAATCTGCTCGCCCGGACCGCCCCGATGGCTCATGAGCAGAAACAGCGGCAGCCGGTAAAGGCCGGTAAGCGAAGCAAGAGCATTGATGCAGTTTCCAAGGCCTGAATTCTGCATGACGAGAATGGGCCGTCTGCCTGCAAGCGCCGCACCTGCAGCAATGCCGACGCCCTCTTCCTCCCGACAGACGGGAATGCGCATAATTGCCCGCCGGTCGATTTCATCAAGCACACCCGAGAGCATATTGCAGGGCAGGCTCAAAGCCATATCAACCGATGCAGCCTGCATGCAATCAACTATAAGCCTGTCAATCATAGGAAGGCCTCTTTGCCTGCGCAGATGCACACACCTGCGCTCTCATATGCCCGCTTTTCTGATCACCGTACCGTCATAAACCGGTACGCTGTCAAAAACACTTACTCGTGCGATGAACTCAACATCCTGAGCATAACCAATACCGCAGAGATGCTGCGCCGCATTTGATTCTCGTATAAAAGACGTTATACAGCCGGCATCCAGCTGCACACCCGAGAGGATACCTGCCAGGGCAAGTGCGGTGCCCGCATCCTCTGAAATGCCGCGCCTGCCGCCGCGCCAGTATGAGGGCGTCCTTACCATCGAGGAAGCGCGCAACAGCAGCAAGATTCAGTGTTGAGCATACCACGGCACGGGGCAGCGATACAAGAATTGGAATGAAATTTGATGTTTTCAGGACAAGTTTAATAAAAGGAGACTGCCGGAAGAATTTGATGAGTTCAACTGGCGAATTGCCGATATCATATCCCTGAATCCTCACGCCGCAGGCTTCGCCGGAAAGGATAGTGGAATCATTTTTAAGGGAAAAGGCCTGCTGATCGTCAAGAACGGGAATAACTGTCTCAATACCCAGGGAGAGAGCTGTTGCAATGGTGCTGGAGGCACGCAGCGTATCTATAAGGACAATAACTTCATCGTCCAGAAGCTCAGGAAAGGGGCCAGGGCCGGTCGCTATGCGGTACTTTGCCAAACGTATCACCTCGTATGCCTCGACGCAGAGTTTCAAGCGATGTCACATCCTCAGGTCGAATATTGCCGAGGTTTACATCTCTGCCGAAAAGAAGGATCAGCTCGGCCTGCTGGCTTTTCGCCGGAGCCTCAAACATGATATTTTCGATGCCGATTTCTTCTGCGAGATAGCGCGCCATGTCTTCCTTGAGACCGCCTGATTCGTCATACACACCAAGGTTTTTTCCGCTTTCGCGGGCCTCGATAATCACATACTGGGCTCCGGCATCAAGATCACGCCTGGCCTCGGTGACACGGTCAGGAAGCGACAGCCTTCTATCCTCGGCCGGCTCTTTTTTCCCGATCTCGGATATGACTGAAAACCCCATGGAGCAGGCTTTGCGTATGATGCCCGCTTTTTCACTGGCATTAATGGGCACCACCCCGTTTGAAACCTCAATAAGCTCAAGGCCCAGTTTTCTGCAATACATGAGAAACTGTTCTACTTTGCCCTGCTGATAGGCAATTTCCAAAAGTGTCCCGCCATTGCCGACCATGATGCCGTGATCGCGGTACAGCTTAACCTTTTCCTGGATAAATGCTTCAGAGAAAAGACGGGGCGTCGCCCACCCGAGCTTTACACTATCAATAAACTGAGCTGCAGCAGCCATGTCCTTCGCAAGATGAAGCCCGAGCCCCTTATCAAGCATCATCACAAGGCCCTGCTTGCGTGGTTTTTCAGACCGCTGCAGGATTTCTATAAATTCAAAAGCTTTCTTGCTTTCTCTGGTTTCCATGTCAGCTCTTCATTGGCAGGCTGTACAGGCAGCCGCAGTAGTGCTGCCGATACAGACCATAGTGTCTACTCAGTTCACAGCTTTTCCGGTATCCATCCTGCTTCTTAAAATCACGATCTAAAAACTCAACCCCTGTACCTTGCGCCGCATCAGAGCCAATGTCATTGATAATACTGGCTTTTTTATGTGGGCTCACCGATAGTGTTGTGGCAACTGTCTCAATTCCCATGGTTTTTGCGGCACACACAGTTCGGGCAAGCCGCAACTTAAAACAGACACTGCAACGGCTGCCTCCTTCGGGTGCATGCTCAAAGCCGGCCGTTTGCCGCAGCCAGAACCCATCATCATACTCAGGTATGACGAGCGATATATCCTGCATCCGGCAAAGCTTTTGTAGATGCTCAAGGCGCTTTTGATATTCCGTGTCCGGCTGGATATTGGGATTGTAGAAAAAAGCTGTTACCGTAAAATCTTTTATCAATGCTTCAAAAACAGCTGTTGCGCACGGAGCGCAACAAACATGAAGCAGCAAATTTCTTTTAACGTGCAACACGCTGAACTATCTTCTTTTCCCTCGACCGATTCTTTTAACTTTCCGTTTTCTTTTCTTTCTTTTTGCGGACTGCTGACGGCTTATTTTACCCATTCATCCTCCTTGTTTTTCGTTCAAAGCCAAAATGACTTCGTGCAACATTGATATAAGCAGAAACTTTTTGAAAATAAAATAGTAGAATAACTTATTCGAGTTGTAATTTCAAGGCAATTGTAATCCGGACAACAAGAAAAGGTCTCCAGCATGCTGGAGACCTTTTTAGAAAATCAAACCTCCTTTATATCCGTACATCTCTCAAGTTATAAAGGGTGGCTGAAACGCAAAAACTATGCGCTCTTTTTGGTGCCGACTCTTGCGATTTCGTCTATAACCTGACGGTTATATCGCCATGAACTTCCAATTCTAAAACCGGGGATCTCTCCCTTCTGGGTGAGTTTGTAGACAGTGATTTTTGAAAGCTTCAAATAGTCAGCAACTTCATCGACTGTCATAATTATTGAATCACTTGCTTCTTTTTTCATGTAAGATATCTCCTTTCGATTTATTTTTTTGACCAGGCTGCAGGGGAGCAACCTTATTAATTCATACCTAAACAATATATAACATGTTTTGTATTAAAATCAATGCTTAAAAAATATTCTTTTGTTTTTTTAATACTCAAAAAAAATGTCTAAAAAAACAGGGGGGGTTATTTACAAACTGATTTTGTTTGGATTCATCACTAGTTAACAGATTGGGTTTTCACCTTTTTTTATCACTGTTTAAACTACTTTTTTATTTAGAAAAACTAAGTTTTCTTGAATAAATAAAATTTAAACCTTTTAATTTTATTATAACATCAAAAATCTTAATCCGCCAATAAAAATACAAAAAAAATGGTTTTTTCATATTGTCCCAACGGATTAAAAATCAATAATATATTTTTTTATATTAAAAAATATATTATTATATAAAATTTAAGTTTATACTTCCATGGGCTACTAGCGGGCAAAACTTTTAAATTTAAGTATTGTCCCACCTCACCGGTCTATACAATACACCTCCTGACCAGGAGGGGCAAAAAGTTGCGTTACGACAGAGCAAAACCTCACCTGGAGACTGTGTCGCAATTAAATATTCTGCCATTTCGATCGCAGGGGGAGATGTTCGATCTTGTGCTGAAGTAAAATAAAAGGGTAATCTTGATACGCAAGAGCTCAACCTGCGGACGCGCATTCGTTTAAAATAACATCAAGGGCTATTATGACACAATCCCCTGGAAAGGGGCCGGGTGGGGTGAGTACAGAATAAAATATCTTGGTCCTCAGAGCTTTTTTCTAAAAAAATCCGCCATTCCAAACACTGGCTACTGCAATCGAGACGAAGAGAATACCGAGTGAACGAAGCAGGTTTGTTTTTCGCTCTCAGCGAAAAACAAACACTGTCTTACTCCACGCCCTTTTCTGTGTAAATCTTTTCTGATCCTTTTTGTATTTTCCATAAAAAATCAGCTATATAATGACACCTTGGATCTACTGGTCAATTATCGTTTTGTTACGTGTAGAGACACGCAATGTGGACTTTTTAGAGAAAAAGCCCACCCACTATATCTTGCAGTCAGGCCTTTATGATGATGTAAAAGGGTTCACCATCTATCCAAGCACGGCTTATTTGAGCTTGCCCAAGTTTACGTTTTATATATTACAACGTGCAAAACGTATCACACACGGGCTTTCCATCTCACGCTAGGTATGGGCTTCGGTATCCTTGTTGCGTAACCCGAAGGCGAACAGGGCGGCGCGTTACTCGATTTAGCGTTGAATTTTTTCTTCCGCTCTCATTCGCTCAGTGATATCTGCTTGCAGCATTGCGTTGGCTTGTGTCAACTCCGCCGTTCGTGCCTGCACCTGGAATTCCAACTCATCGTGGCATTTTTGCAGAGCATCCTCTGCTCGCTTGAGGTCGCCGTTGAGTTGCTTCACCTGCAACAATAGCTTTATCCGGAAGACCACATCTGTCGCGTCGAACGGCTTTGACAAAAACTCCTCTGCCCCTGCCTCGATGCCCCGAATGCGGTCTTGTTTGGCGGTCAATGTCGTAACAATGATGACCGGTATGTTCCTGAGCTTTTGGTCTTCTTTGATCTGCCGGCATACCTGAAAGCCGTCCATCCCCGGCATGAGAATGTCAAGAAGTACGAGGTCGATGGCCTGACTTTTTATCTTCAGCAAGGCATCTTCACCGCTGGCCGCGCTGACCACTGTGTAGCCTCTGGGAAGGAGTATTTTTTCGAGCAGCTTGACATTGGCCGCTTCGTCGTCAACGCAGAGAATGGTCTGATTGTGTGTATTCATGGTTACACCTGTGAAAGAATTTTTTTGACCAGCTTTGGGAATTCCCGTGTATCTATAGGCTTAGTGACGTATTCATCGAAACCAGCCTGCAACGCTTTTTCTCTATCGCCTTTCATGGCAAAGGATGTTACGGCAATTATTTTGATCTTTCTGAGCTCTGGAGTACCCCGCAATTCACGGATAACCATATAACCGTTCATCACCGGCATCTGAATATCCAGCAGGATCAAATCGGGCAGGTGAACGCGGGCCATTTCGAGGCCCGTCAGCCCATCGCTTGCCTCAAGAACCTCATAGCCATGGTAAATAAATATTTGTCTCATGAGTACGCGGTTTTGCTCGTTGTCTTCTATCACAAGGATTTTTTCAGCCATGTATTTCCTTCTCTTGTTGTATTGGTATGACAAAGGCAAAGTAGCTGCCCTTGCCGAATTCGCTCGACACTTTAATGCTCCCACTATGCAGTTCAACCAGTTTTTTGGTGAGGGCAAGCCCGAGCCCCGTACCCTCGTACTTTTTATCATAGACAGAATCCAGTTGAGAGAATTCCTTGAAAAGCTTCGGAATGTCCTCCGGCTTAATCCCGATTCCTGTATCCTCGATACTGATCTCTATTTCCTGTGCGCCGGTGATTACCCTTGTCCTGACATATACGGTACCGCCGTCAGGCGTGAATTTAACCGCATTGCTCAGAAGATTAAACAGTATTTGTTTGAGTTTCCTTTCATCAGCATAGATCAGCATGTCCGTAGCCGGCTCCATCTTGAAATCCAGACTGATTTTATGACGCAATGCCTTCTCCCGATGCATTACCAGCGATGAATCAAGCAGCTCTCTTAAGGACACCCTGTCCACATCAAGTTGCATCTTGCCCGATTCCACCTTGGAGAGATCCAGGATATCGTTGATCAGGCTGAGCAGGTGCTTTCCCGCTTTGAGGATGTACTGCACGTCTTCGCGCTGCGACGCATTCAGCGAGCCGAGCAGTTCGTCCTCCAGCACCTCCGAAAATCCTATGATCGAATTGAGAGGAGTCCGCAGCTCATGGCTCATGTTAGCCAGAAAATCAGACTTGGCCCTGTTTGCCGTCTCCGCTGCGAATTGTGCTTTCTCGGCGTCGTGTGTTCGTACTGCCAATTCTTTTTGCAGTTCCATTTTTTCAGTTATATCTTCGATTGCCAGTAGGATCAGTTCAGAAGGAATTTCCTTTTGCGTGATGCTGCGGGCATTGAGTAACATGATTTTAAGCCCAATATTTGAAAAAACATGTTCAACTTCATAGTCATAGAACTTGTTGTGTTTGGGGAGAATATCTTCAAGCAATGTCCGCAGCCCGGGTATATCCCATTGCCGGTTTCCGAGGTCATAGATAAGATTACCTATCGTTTCCTGCGGTGTGACCTTGAAGGAATCATAGAAACTACGGCTGGCCGAGAGAACCCTCAGGTGAGCATCCAACGCCACAAGGGGTTCACGTGCTGTTTCTAAAAAATCTTCAAACATGTTAGTACCGCTCCTCTTGTGTAAAGCTTGACCGGATTGTGCCGCGCAAGCCCCGCTTTGTAAGCGGGGTAAAGCGGCACGTATCAAAAAATCAATTTATCTGCCGGGATGCCCCGCCTTGTAGGCGGGGAGCATCACTTGTTTCGTCAAGAATTTATCAAAACAGGGTGGATATCTGCCGTTACTGTTCAGTCTATCTTTGCGAGCCTGTATATAATAATAGCTGCGGCGCGCTTTGCCATGACGCCATGTTGGGAAATTATTCTTTGAGCCATATACATTTTTTCAATGTCCCGAGCCCTACATCACATTTATCTCGGCCAGGCTTGCTGTAACTGGCCAAATTCTTTGTTTCTTTTACTACGGCGTGCAAAGCAACTCACAGCCAGTCAGCCCACAGCCGTCTCCACAGCCTGGCGTTGGATCGCACACATCACCTGTTCCGTCGCCATCGACATCGTGCTGATAACTATTGCAGGTGTTAGGGCAATTGTCAAAGTTATCTTCTATACCGTCTCCGTCTATATCTACCTGGTACTCACATACAGGCTGACCGCAGCCGCCCCCGCAGCCCGGTGTTAAATCGCACACATCACCTGTTCCGTCGCCATCGGCATCAAGCTGAAGCGGATTGGAAGTGCTCAGACAGTTATCAAAAGCATCCTCAACGCCATCACCATCTGTATCAATAACCGAAGATATTGTTGTGGTTGTCGAGCTTCCGTTAGGACCGCTCCAGCCCGCAAGCCGCGCCCACAACCACCAGGCCGCACGGCCTTTTAGAACACAATTAAGATTTGCCTGTGTCGGGCTGTCGGAGTGGACACAGCCCGTGCAGCCGCTGTAGCCTGTTGTGCCGGTCGTGAGTTTTGTAAGCTCATGACCAGGATTTGCCGCAATCCACTCTACCGCCCAGTTTCCGCCGGTGTAATTAAGGTTATCGTACAGGTTTCTATCCCAAAAGTACGTGCCGTCGGGGTTGTAGGCTTCGATATCGGCAAAGTCAAACAAAATACGGTCGTGGATTGTACAGTGCTGCCGAATGAGCGTGTTGTTGTAGTGTATTGAGTTGGGTTGTAGATTTTCCCCCTGCCCTGCCATGGCCGGTCATAAAGACGAACTTCACATTTGGGTACTGTGCAATCAGAATTTCCATATTATCAACATAGCGCTGGGCATTATGATTGTTGATACTGCACCATGACCAGACAATGACATTGACATGGCTGTTTGCCGGGTTATTGAGCAGATTTCGTGTGGCAGTTACCCAGGGTGTTACGCCGTTTACGTCGATAGAGTCTCCCGCGCTGAGGTCGTCGCAGCCCGGAATGCCGACATCATCAAGGTCGAGGGTGCCTGCCGTGCCCACATCAGTCCAGCTGTATTTTGTCCCATAGCCCGGATATCTTTGCAGGGCATTCATGCCGGTAATGAGCTGGCTGCCATGGGAAGTGTGTTGGTAGGCGATATGCAGATCTGTTTTTGACTGCACGATCCACAACTCTGGAATTTGAGACAGATCAGAGGCTGTATGATCAGTGACAATAGAAGCGGCGGCCAGGGTGCCGAAGGTGAGTTCCAGAATAAAAATGCAGACTGCACAAAATGTCATTGTTCTTTTTGCATTATTCTTTTTGCTCATAATATCCTCCTTGGGTTAATATTTTTTATTGAAGTTCTGAAATGATCCATTGCCGTTTCACAAGTTCAAAGATAAAATTTCCTATTGTTTCATAAAGCGCCACCTTAATGGTTTTCTGGAAGAAGCGATTGGCAAAGAGTATCCACAGTAAAACCGGATGAACCGCTCAGCTTAAATAACCCCCAAATAACAAAGAGCTGCTGCTGCAAACAGGAGACTTCCCATATACCCGAGGGAGGGAATAACGCCAAACACGCTTAATACATACACCACAACTCCTACATACATAATATCATTGCAACTATAGTCAAAAGCACCTGCAAGAGCCTGAAGCTTTTCCTCTATTGTCAGGCCTGCTTGTGCAATATCAGACACCAGCATGATCTTTTCACTAAAACCCTGCGGTAGCACAAAGTCATATTTTCGTATGGCTGGATCAGAAAGGCCGGACTGTTCAATTTGATTAAATATAATGCCAACCTGGTTTAAAACTTTTTCTTTTATAGCCCTGCGATCTTCTTTCGACAAAGCTGCCTGCCCGTTTTTGCAGGCCATTGCAACTTTCAGCATATACAGCGAAAATGCATTTCCCCTCTTATCATTGGCCTGCGCCTGGACGACAGTGGGCGTGATCGTAGCGAAGAAAAAAAGCAATGCAATGATAGGGCATACTGTTCGGATAAATAATTTGCTGGTCATGTACATGGTTCTCTCCTTAAAAATTCATGAGATAATTAACAGTGCCTGATGCATCACACATAAAATCCCCAAACTGCTCAGCACAAGGCCCGCTGAACCCTACAGGCTTAATTGCTTATTTTTATCTCTGGCTTTTTCTGCGGCATCATCCTTTTCAGCTTTAGCTGTATCAATGCCTGCATCTGCCTTGTTGGTCGGATTATTGCGGTCTGGCAGGTCTTCCATTGAGAGAAGCCAGCGCATGGCGTTTTCATAGTCTGTGTAGGCATTAATTAAAAAACCTTTGTTGTGAGAGCATGTCTCAAAGAAACATGCGAGATCAAAATTGACACCAGGGAGAACAAGAAGAGCGATTTTCCTGCGAAAGGTGTCGCCATGCCGGTAAAGCTCCGCTGCAAGTGTATATACATCGACTATTGATAAATCGGATTGTGTGTTACGGAAATCAACGAGCAGTTCGTAGTCTGCCGTAGGAATCTCAGCCTTTGCTATATCTACGAGAAGTTGCTTGCTTGTGGCCATGTTTATGATTCCATCAGGGGTTACTTCCATAAAATCGCTTGCGGTGATGATCTTTATCTTTGTTGCCATGGGAGACCTCATTCTTGTAATCCTTCGAATACGATTTTTTCGCAGGGCTGCTTTGCCCTTTTCTTATCAGCCTGTAAACATCAGCTATTTCTTATCCTTTTTGTCATCTTCCGGAGGAACTTTCGCTTCGATCTTGACCGGTGCGGCGCCGTCTTTTTTCATTCCAATCTGTTTGGCTGCTTCTTTTGATAAATCGATATCACGCCCTTTGCTGTAAGGGCCACGGTCGTTAATCTCTACAGCTACAGACTTGCCGTTCTCCATGTTCGTCACTTTTGCTTCAGTCCCCATCGGCAATGTCGGATGAGCGCCAGTAAGATCCTGTTGATCAAATGTTTCGCCGCTGGCGGTTTTTTTTCCGTGAAAATCTTTGCCGTACCACGACGCCTCTCCGACCTGTTCAACGACTAGCCCACCTTTGGCGTCATTTGTAACCTTGACCTCATCCTTCACCAGATTATTATTCCCTTCCGACTTCTCTGTCTGTTTGGCTTTCTTTTCTACTTTTTCTGCAAGAGCTTCAGCCTTTTGTTCGATTTTCTCCCCTGACATAGCAACACCACTGTGAAGCCAAAAAAGCAAGACTATGACGGCTACGATACTCAAAAGCACATATCGACCTGCACGAATACCCATCCCCGAGAGCAAACTCTGGCTGAGGCTATATAAAGATTTTTCTGCCATCTGGTCTCCTTTATAAGTTGCAATTTTCTCAATCACTTGCCGATCAGGATCATGACACCAGCAATTACAGCAAGTATCGGCACAAGTATGCTGAGTTGACCGAAACTGATACCGAAAACCCCAATCAGACCCGAAACAATCAGATAAATGGCAAGCATGAACATTCCGATATTCTTGATACTATTCATCGATGTTCTCCTTTCATTCTTGTGCAGATTCAGGGTAGCACCCGTGTACCCTGGTCATACTTTTTTAGTACTCACGACCAGCAGCACGATTCCGCCCACGAGCGCAATACCTCCGAGAATCGGCGGCAAGGGGACCGTTTTCGTTTTATCAGCAGTCATCTGGATAGGACCGATATCAACGATCTTATCTCTGGTTGTATACGTGATGCCCTGATAGGTGAACGCCACTATGCCTATCGCTATCAGTATTATTGCAACTATTGTTTTTGCACTCATTGTGAACCTTTGATTTCCTTTCCCCTGTCACGTGTTTCTTACACCGGTCGTCGGCCCTTAATAACATTGACCAGCACCATGATAATGGCAAGTACCAGCAGAATGTGAACAAACCCTCCCATCGTGTAACTGCTCACCAGCCCCAGCAGCCACAGAACTATAAGTACGACGGCAATTGTATACAGCATATGATGCTCCTTTCTTTTGTGCTCGTGGATGCACTGCCGGCTAGCCCTCCTCCGCGCACCAGCCGGCAGCGATCCAGAGCCTGTTAGATCTATTCGATAGTCATCTGGTTATTTACGCTTTTCACGCCGCGAACGTCTTTCACGTATTTGGCGGCCAGATCCTTCTCGGACGCATTTTTGGCCTTGCCGCTTAAGGTAACCGCTCCATCGCTGGTCTCGACCTTGGTATTGAGGGCGCTCGTAGAGCGATGATAGAGCAGCGTCATCTTGACCAGGGCAGTGATGGACGCATCATCAATTTTTTCACCGACATCACCGATCTTTTCACCCATTGTTTTTTGGTTCGCTTTCTTGAGGGTCTTTGGCACGGTCATTTCATTTTTAACGTCTTTAACGCCGACAACGTCCTTGACATATTCCGTCGCCAGATCCTTTTGGGCCTTACTGGTGGCATCGCCGCGCAAGGTGACGATTCCCTCCTGGACATAAACCTCAGTGTTGGTACCGGTCGCGTTCCGATGGAACAAGAGCACGGTCGTCACTTTTGCGCTGACCCAGGCATCCGAGTTCTCGAGAGGGCTTTCACTTTTGAGTTCCAGCCGATTGTCAACACTTATTACGCCGGGCAGGCTCGCTACGGTTCCTTGGCCAATACTTTATGGTAGTCTAAGTTGACAGTCCCGTCAGGGTGACAGCGCCATCCCTGGAATTGATTTTAATGGCATCGTCCTTGAGGTAGGTATTGAACACATAGGACTTCCTGGCCGATGCTTCTATACGGTCATCCGTCTGGGAGGCATATGCAGGCGCTATTATCTCCAGCAGAGCGACCGCTGCCGCCATCAGTGCCACAGGATACATTACTTTTCTTGTTTTCATTGTTCTCTCCTGAATGGTTGTTGTATTTTTTTATTTTTTGCTCCCTTGAAAAACTATGAGATGCTGCTTCAGATCCTGCTCCCTATCTTTTATAGGGGGCTTCTTCACCTGCCCAGACGAATCCATGGTGTAGGGCCTATAATGCCGAAAACACTCAATATCCAGAGGATTACTACAATAATCACTACGATATTCAGGATTCTTTTTATTGTAGCTTCCATCGGTATGTAGGTGTTCACCAGCCAGAGAATCACCCCAACGATAACCAGAGGAATAATTAACTGAATCAATGGCATAATTTTTCTCCTGTCTTATTTTGTTTGAATGTTCTCACAAATATACATTTCATGGATCGGCTCATCTTGTAATCAATACAAGAAGCAGGCCATTATGGTTTTAAATTTAGAAGCACCGTTATAACAGCAGGTTAGCAGGGTCAGACGACAAGTGTGGAACTGTAAACTAGCAGAAGTTGTCCTTTGGGCTGGGACTCAGTCCCGCCAAACGGGACTTGTCCCGCTTGACAGTACCCGCAATACTGCCGTGCGATAGGGAAAGAATAGGGGGAATGAGTTCAATAATCCGTCGACTTTTTGGAGCTTATCAAAGAAAAGTACGGATTCATTTTTTCATTGGTCACGCGGTCTATCGTACGCAAGCATGTGACGTATTTTATTTTTTAGCTGTACCGTGTCTGCTGTTTTAAGTAAAACTGCAATATTGTGGCCGTCGGGAGCGCTGATGCATCTTGAAGGATCCCCTGTGTTGATGATCAGCGGGATATTTTGTTTGAGTGTGAGCTCAAGCAACCCCTGTTCCCGCCCGTCGTCACCTGAGATTACCAGATGCACGTCCCTGTCCGCAAGCAGAGCAAACAGTTCGGCATGCCCGGCTAAAAATATCGTGTTATACCCTTCATCCTGCAGCTCAAGCTCATACAAACGCCTGAGGCTCCCGTGAGATTCAACAACTGCTATGGTTTTCTGAACTGCTGCTGCCATCAGTCCTCAATCCTACGCATCATATTGTGCTGATATGTGCCAGCCTGCGGCTGTATTTTAATACGATCCATCAATGGCAGGATGACTGTAAACAGAAGGAGTCGTCCAAATCCACCGCCGGGATAGTTCCTCCATTGTTTGCTATGCGGCAAGGCAGGCATTGGCCAGCCAGCATTATAATTATCATGGCAATCAAAATTGTTCCGGGCACAGCATTCCGCATTCTACATACTGCAGATATTTTTTAACGCACCCTTATACGCTGCTCCGCACTGATATCGAACCGAACACCCTTATTCAAGTTTTCTCAAAAAGGACGCTAGATCCAAATAAAACTTCTTCAGCTTTTTAACTTGCCAGGGAAAAGTTACAACGGCCTTTCCGGTAATCTCGCCATGATCCCATTTCAACTTACCCAATAAGTTCCACACCCCTTTTTGCGGCCGTCCTTTGTACCTGCGGACACCGTCCCTGCAGCCTAATTGTGGCGCTATCATGGAAATGGTGTTAACCCCGCCGTCATTTTCCCGCCAGCCGTCACCAAGCCCGAAAGGATCACCCTGGGAGAGAATTCCCATGAAAAACGCATGTGATCTTAATTTTGGATTTATATTGAGTTCCGGCAAAAAGAGCTGCTTTCCAACGGGAAAGGTTTTTTCGTTTTCATAAGAAAAGTAATAAACATCCGGATCAACGGTTGTAAAGTTTACCGTGCTATTGAGCTCCTGTGCCCCTGCAATTGATATGTCCCAGGTGCAGATATCTTTTGTATCGCCCAAGGTGTTAAATGCCCTGTTCATATAATCATTGAAGCTTTCATTTTCCTCTCTTTTAAGGCCCCACTGCTCAAGTTCAAAGCTATACAGCTGCCGGGGTAGTATCACCTTGCGGGTTTATTCCGGCAAGTGTCATCAGTGTTGTCACGATCGTGACCTTGTCGATCAGAATTTCATACAGTGTGCTGCCGTTATGCGGTGTAGACAAGGTAGTTATGCTTTTTATCCAGCCATTGCCAGGTGTAAACGGTTTGTCATCTTTATCTCTAATATATTGCGAAACCGGGGGTCCTGTCCTGACAGCAGTGCTGAGAGCATCCGGATGGTCTGCCCCCCCATGCTATGGCCGACTAAATGAATCGGGTGGTCTGCATCCCATTGTGGATAAAGCGGATAATCATAATGTTTTCCTGCCGGACTCTGGAGGTGACCAAACTCTTTGCTGTGTTCAAGACCAAAGTCGACCTGTCCGCCTTTAATCTCATAGAAGAGCTCTATTGCGCGATCCCAGTTGCTTGAGAGAGCCCCGACATTAGAAACATAGACTTCATAGCCGTTTTCTTCTAAAAACTCTTGCAGGTTAGTTTTACCTCCCCAGTAGTAGTTTCCGGCGAGTTGCTCCGAGCCCCAGCCGCCAAGACCGTGTACCAGAATTATCGGGCAATGGGTTTGCGTATCAACAACAGGGCCTGCCCAAGATGATTGACAGCATATAATAGGAAATAACAGAAGCATGAGAATAAGGACTGTCTTTTTCATTTGGTTTCACATTACAGAAAAAAGAGATTTGCTTTTAAAGAAAAGGCGTCAGTTGTTTTTTTATTCTGCTCCAAGCCTTCATCGAATTTATAGTTCCCGTTTTCTCAGCCCTGCCCGCTGAACTCATTGAGGGTGTAGTCATCCTGTTTTAAATTCATGCCATAACGTTCTCTTTCATCCTGTAGGTTATATCTTTCATGATCATGATGCTGGTCCCGGTCATGACCGTCGTGCGGTCCAGGTCCATCTCTGTCAAACTTCCAAAAACAGGAACTTGTCAGGAGCAGCAGAGAACAAAATACATACGGTAAAATTCTATAACAGGTACTTCTTACCTGTTTAATCCGTGGTATTCTTTTCAATAAACACGCTAAAAGATGTGCATTCATATGAGTCTCCTTTCGTTGCTCACGCTCATCACTGCACAATTATTTTAAATATGGTGCGTGGTTCTGTTTAATTATTATTTTGTCTGCCCATTTCATTCAATTTGCAGCACATGGCTCCAGGAACCTCATTTATTCCCACCATGTTCTTTTTCCCCTTGCTGCTGCTGTTGTTTCTGACCATCATGCTGCTGCTGTTTCTGTTTATTTTGCTTTTGTTGTTTCTGACCATTTTGTTTTTGCTGTTTCTGGACATTTTGCTGCTGATGCCCTTGAGCCTGCTGATGCTGCGGAGACTGGACATCATGCTGCTGGTGGCTTTGCTCCTGCTGGTGCTGAGGAGACTGAACACGCCGCTGCTGGCGATAGCTCTCAATACTACTATGCCGTTCCCGCCTTGTATCATCCCTTCTCTCATGCTGATACCAATCATGACTGTCCCAATGCCGACTTTGATCCCATGACTGCCAGTTGCTGTGGAAATCATCGTAGTGTATCCGGTGATATCCGATGGCACGTAGTCAATATATTCCGGCGGTAGAACAATGATGACTTTGGGGACGATAGACGTCTCGATATAGTCCCAGCGCTCGGTGTAGTGGGAAGACCGGAACCAACGGTCATTATAAAACCTGTACCAGTTGCCACCGTAGAAATAGACTCCATCATAATCCGGCACCATATAGACATAGCTTCTTCCACTGGGAACCACGTAGACATCAGGCGGTGCGGCAAATCCCAAAGGCGGAGGTGCAACGATGTAATGTTGACCTGAACTTTTGCCAACGCTTCTTTATCAAATCAAGGGCAAACAGTGCCCCGAGCAGGACAACAAATCCCAAAACCCTGCGCATATTTTTTTTCATTTTTACCTCTTTTGTGGCCAAAGGCCGCATTATTAAATCCGGCCCATCAGCAGCAGGATGACTAAAATCAGTAGAACCAAGCCAATTCCACCGCTGGGATAATAACCCCATTGTTTGCTGTGCGGCCAGGTGGGTATTGCACCCACCAGCATCAAAATGACAATGACAATCAAAATTGTTCCGAGCATATCTTTCCTCTTTTTAAAATGTGCCTTGACACTGTCTCTTTAAGCGCTTCGATGACACTCAGAATGGCAATTACCAACAGGAGGTGAACAAACCCTCCCATCGGATAATTGCTCACAAATTGAAGCGCCCTAAAATCTCGGCGATCATCTTAATGATTTCATCCTGTGACTTGCCCAGCTTTTGCTCAAGGCGTCCAAGCATTTCGTCATGCTGGCCGTGCTTATAGACAAGATCATTGTCCGTGAGCAGGCCATATTTCTTTTTGAGCTTGCCCTGTACTTCATTCCACGAACCGGTGAATGTCAGTTTATTCATGTCTTTAATCCCTTTCTGCACTGTTGTTTATCTGAGTGTTAAACTTTACTTCTTGAGCTTCGTGAATTTTGCCCCCTTCAGGGAAACGTCAAACATGAGACCCTTTGGATCAAAAATAAAAGCGACGACCGCGTCCTGTAATGACGTGGTGTCGAGCCGCTTGCCGCCGCCAACGTCAACTAGCGCTACGTTGGCTGTCACACCTGCTTCCCAGCCATCAACTTTCCTGAACTGGTCGAGCGCCTCCTGGGTCATGAAGGCCATGACAATATCCATCTGTTCCACGCCGACGGTGAATCCATAGGAGCCGGCGACAAGATTGTAGTACCCATTTGTTTTTCCTCCAATTCGCAGCGCGCCCTGGCCGTAGGTCCCGCCGGCAACGAATCCCGCCTTGGTAACGCCTGACATCACAAGGAGCGCTTTCGCTTTAGAGCTGAACCTTTTGCGCCGTTGACCTCTTTATAGAAACGCTGTAGCGTCTTGTTGGCGTCTGCATCGATCCGGGCAGCTGATTTGTTGAATGTGCTTTGGGCAAACGCGCCGGAGAGCGCTAGAGTCAGACCGAAAAAGACTGCAACACTGCTGCAAACAAGTTCTTTTTTGTACTTGCCTTCATAGGGACCTCCTGTTTACGTTAAATGTGTTCTGTTTCGAAAAAATAGTTGTTTTAACAATTAAATGTGTAGCTTGTAATCACTACCTTGTTATGTGTTGTCAAAAAAGGCACGACTCTTCAAGCCCCAACCTTTTTTTATTCAGCTCTTTACCGCGTCAACTCGGTCACAGGGGCGTTTCCTTCATTTAGGATAATGACATCAACCCGTCTGTTCTGCTCTCGTCCCTCCGGGCTGTCATTGCCGGCCAATGGAAATTCTTCTCCAAACCCCTTGGTTGTAATACGACCCATGCTGATTCCTTGAGCTACAAGCTTCGTGCGCACGGCATTGGCACGCTGCAGGGAAAGATCAAGGTTTGATCCCTCAGCACCTGTGCTGTCGGTATAGCCCTCAATGAGTACGCTGCGATCAGGGTATTTTTTCAGAAAAACAGCCAACCGGTTAATTTCGTTATCAGCCATGGGAGACAGTGACGCCGTGCCGGTGGCGAAAAGAACATCGCCGAGCGTTAGTATGATCCCTCGCTCGGTCATCCTTCCCTTCAAGGCGGCTATTCCTGCTGCAGCATATCCGCCTTGGCCGTAGCCTTTTCAGCTTTTTGTGTTTGGGCCCTTGCTTCCGCATTTGACTGCCTGGCTGCAGCATTGGATTCTCTGGCTGCCGCATTTGATTCCCGGGCATCAATCCTGGCGCTTTGCTCACTCTCGCGACCCTGAACAATTAAGTGTTCGGCTTGTCTGTTGAGAGCCTTTTTGTCATTTTCCGCCATCTGCTCTTCTGCAGTGGCAACGGCGATACGGGTTTTCCTTTCCGCCAGGTAGGCAAGGTGATCCATTTCATCATACTCCGTGGCCTGCGCAGCTGCATCGACAGCCCTGCCGGCCTCCATCAGGGGAATCCGGGCATTTGTTTCCACATTTGGGTTCGCCCTGGCGCGGGCATATGATGCTTGTGCATTGGCCAGGCGGTCCCGAGCCATCATTTCCTGCTGGGAGGGTCCGCATCCTGTAAAAAACACCAGGAACGGGATGAACAACCAGAGCCCGGTTTTCATCACACTGCTCATTTTGATAGTCATTTTCTGATCCTCCTTAAAAGGCTGTTATCCGGATATGTACTTATGATCCTAATGCAGGGTCCGGATGTTTTGACGCTTCTGTTCAGCATCTTTCTTTGCCTTATCGGCTTTGGCCTCGATTCTGGCGCAGTCCGCGTCGACCGTGGCTTTCTCTGCCAGCCGGGTAGCCTGCAGATACTCTGCATCATTAAATGCCCGATTTGCCTGCGCCAGTTTCTCCTCGGCATTCCTCAAGTCAACCGGCGTTTTTGTGCTTGCATTGCTCTCCTTTGCAACGCTGATGGCCTTCTCGCTCTCTGATATTTTCATGGTTGCGGTGGAAAGGCTGCCGCTTGATGCGCAGCCAATCGTCAGCATGGCAAGGGCTCCCATGAAAAATAAAGGTAAAAACAACAGCCTGTTTGAATTTTTGTGTTGCATGCGATTACTCCTTTCTGGAACTGATTGCAGCCCTGGTTGGGTTGAGCCACTGAGGCGGATCAACCCAACGGTATCTTCAGGGCTGAACCCAACCTGCAAAAAAATGACTTTTTATTATGGCACTACTTCAATTGCCCCTACTTTTTTATGCCGAAAAAGAATGCCTGTGTCTCATCCTGTTTATCGTATCCACCTATAGTTAGCTGATAATAGGCAATATCCATGCGGCCGAGGAGAATGGTGTCGATAAGATTAATGCCTTTGATATCAAACGTATATTTATCCAGCGAATCCTGAGTAATAACTTCATAGCTTGCAGTAAAAGAGAGTCCGTTTTCACTAAAATCACCGCTGCCTCCCCCACCAAGGACGCCACCATCAAAGCTGTCAACTATGAAATCCTCACCATCAACATCAAATATAAACGCATCGTTTTTTATGTCCCCTTTGCTGCAATAGTCTCCGGCATCATTTCTGCAGAACGCCGTTATCTTATAGTCATTTCCATTAAGAGCTAAAGGCGCTGCAGCATAAGATGCCGATGCTGCTGTCAAGAACAAGCCCGTAACCATGATTGCTATCTTCATTAAATTTTTCATAATGTTTCCTTTTCTTCTTATATGGTTTTTATTAAGCGGGTCCGCACAATTCTGTTTTGTCCTGATTTCTCAGTGCAGGCGCAGTAAAGGATCCCGCACGCTTTTCATGTGTTAATCACAGCAAGCGACTTCGCGGTTGAAACATGTTATCTCTGGTCACTCCTTTCTAGCCCCTGCTACCAGCAGCACGATACCGCCCACGAGTGCAATTCCTCCGAGGATCGGCGGCAGGGAAATCGTTTTTGTTTTTTCAGTTGTCATCTGCACAGGACCGATATCAACGACCTTCTCTCTGGTTGTATACGTGATGCTCTGGTAAGCGAACACCACAACGCCTAGTGCGATCAGTATGGTTGCAAGTATGGTTTTTGTGCTCATTGTAAACCTTTGATTTCCTTTCCCCTGTCACGTGTTTCTTACACCGGTCGTCGGCCCTGAATAACATTGACCAGCACCATGATAATGGCAAGCACCAGCAGAATGTGAACAAACCCTCCCATCGTGTAACTGCTCACCAACCCCAGCAGCCACAAAACTATCAGTACGACGGCAATTGTATACAGCATAGCAGCCTCCTTTCAGAGTTCTCCTGGACTCGCTGCCGACTTGCGCACCACGAACAAGCCGGCAGCGATCCGGCAGCTTATTTAACTACTCGATAGTCATCTGGTTCTTTACGCTCTTCACACCGCGAACATCTTGTACGAATTTAACGGCCAGATCCTTCTCAGACGCATTTTTGGCCTTGCCGCTTAAGGTAACCGCTCCATCGTTGGTCTCGACCTTGGTATTGAGGGCGCTCGTCGAGCGATGATAGAGCAGCGTCATCTTGACCAGGGCCGTGATGGACGCATCATCAATTTTTTCACCAACATCACCGATCTTTTCACCCACGGTATCAATCTTTTGGTCCATCGTTTTTACGACTGAACTTTTGGGCGCCTTTGGCACCGTCATCTCATTTTTTACATCTTTGACTCCTACAACGTCTTTGACATATTCAGTCGTAAGGTCCTTTTGAGCCAGACTGCTGGCATCGCCGCGCAAGGTGACAATTCCTTCTTTGACGGAAACTTCAGTGCTGGTGGCGCTCACGTTCCGATGGAACAGGAGCGTGGTTGTCACTTTCGCACTAACCCATGCATCCGAATTCTCGGCAGGGCTTGCTTTTTTTATTTCCAGCCGATTGTCAACGCTTATGACGCCGGGCAGGCCCGCGACAGTCTCCTTGGCCAATGATTTATTGAGATCATCGTTGACAGTTCCTGTTAAAGTAACGGCGCCATCTTTGGACGCGATCGTAATGGCATCGTCCTTGAGGTAGGTCTTGAATACATACGACTGCTTGGCTGATGATTCGATGCGATCATCCGTCTGGGAAGCAAGCGCAGGCACGATACCAACCAGCAGAGCGAATGCTGCCGTTATAAGTGCTGCGGGATACAGTGATTTTTTTAGTTTCAATGTTGTCATTGTTCTCTCCTTTTATGATGTTTTTTTATTCCGGCTCCCTTGCAAAAGAAATGAGCCGCTCCTGTGGTGTCCTTGTTTAAACCGCCAGTATCACCGGTTTAAATCGGGGATTTTTTCTCCTCACCGCGAACCTTTTTTTCAAGGGTATCCAGAGCATCCGCCATCTTGCTCCTCAGTGTTTCCGTACTCGCACCAAGTTCTTCAACTTTACGCTTTAAATCCCTGGTTGATCCTCCGCTCTTAGTATAGGCAATAGATGCAATTGCCAGAGCCATTATTGAAATAATGAGTGACAGAACTGCCATGATGTCTCCTTACACAATTAATTATTTATGATGAACTCAACTCTGCGGTTCATGGAACGACCCTTTTTGGTCTTGTTATCAGCTACGGGATTTGATTCTCCCTGAGCCTTAACCGTAAATCGGTCAGCTCCCAGGCCCTTGTCCACAAGGTACTGCTTGGCGGCAAGGGCGCGCCTTTCTGACAGCTTCATGTTGTAGCTATCGGAACCCATGTTGCAGGTGTTGCCTTCAATGACAATGCTCTTTTTGGTGCATTTCTGCAGTTCGCTGACAGCCTCATCCAGCGCAGGATAGAATTCAGGCTTAATGACGGCTTTATCAAAATCAAAATGCACGGAGTTCAGAACGATCTTGTCGCACTTGGGCTCTTCAACCATTACATGCTGCACGGGTTTCGGCTCTTCTTTGCATGCCAGAAATCCTGTAACACCACCGACCACTGCTCCTGCCACGCCACCGATAATGCCCCCGCCGAGCCTGTTGTCGTGGGTGGGCCCCATGTCGCCGATAATAGCGCCCGCGGTTGCGCCCACTGCCGCTCCAACTGCAGCACCCACACACGCACACTTAGACCTCTTGTTCATTGAAGCGCAACCGGTAAAGGCGAAGGCGGCAATAATCAAAACACATAAAGCTTTTTGTCTCATACAGAACCTCCCTTGAATTAAATTATTTATAAAAAACAAAACTTTAAAACGCGGACAATAAAATCTCCTGATAAATACCGGCATGATTACCCCCGGGGATCTTGCTGCTCACCACGGACCTTTTTTTCAATTTTTTCCAGAGAATCTGCAACCTTGCTTCTCAGGGCCTCCGTGGTTAGGTGAATATCGTCGACTTTTTGCTTCAAGTCATCAAGTGACCCTCCGCTTTTGGTGTATGCAAGATATGCAACTACCAAAGCTAGTATTGAAATAATAAGTGCTATCCCTGCCATGTTTGCTCCTTTCAAAAAAAAAATTTTTATTGAAATAATTTTATTATTTTTAGCCCGCCCCCCCCTTTCCGGTTTTTCTGCGCGCATTTAAAAGTGAAAGTAGAATCCCCATACTGATTCCCGAAAAAAATGTAATGAGCAGCAAAAGACAAGCTGACATGGAGACAGACCAGAATAAAAATGTAAGCTGCATGACTGCTGTATTCTGATAGATGAAAATCGCAGTAAACGCAGTTAGAGTTAAAATGCCTATAATATTTAAACTGGGCATATACACTCTCCATTCTTTTGAATGCTCATGTGAGCCATGAATTCCTGCCCCGAAAAAATATATTTTGCAATCATACAGAGGCCTGCAATTTAAAAAATAATGTTAAAAAGCACTTTGAATGGAAATAGAATAATATTGAAAAGCAGTTCCAGTACCCAGCCGATGATCCTGAATGGAAATGCGATGATATCGAAAAGATTGAATTCATCACAATCCCCAATGTCAAACCGGTTATCATTTTTGCTGCAAGCCGTGTCCTGTTTTTCTTTAGCAGACTTTTCCGCTGCATCAGATGAAACTGCCGCCTCCTGTGAAGGCACAGTGTTTTCATCCCCTGCCTGCGCCATTAAAACCCAGTGTTCGCCAGCAGCAACGAGCCCCTGTGCCGAGAGCTTTGCAACAGAGCATGAAACTTCATCTCCTGATTGTATCTGATTGTCTGCCATGAGCATTCTGACTGCTGCAATCTTTTGCTTCATGCGGCCAACCCTGTTGTCCTGAGCCTTACTCAGCAGAGCACTTTCCAGGTCTTCCGGGCTGTTAAAAAGTTTTGATCCTTCAGCAGCCTTTCTAAACAGTTTAGTATCCGTGGTTTGAAATGCCCCTTGCACTTGCATGGATTCACTAAAAACTGTTTCCGGTGTAGCAAAAAACAGTACTAGAGATAAAATGATAATTAATTTATTCATGGTAGCACTTCCTTTTCAATATTCTGAGATGGGTTAACCCGTCTCACGGAATGTTTATTTCCTACTATCGGTTGCTCAAAAATGTATCCCGCCACATATTCAGGCGGATCCTTTGAATAAGAAGCCTGCTCCGCAGTCTTTCAATAGCTTCAGCACTGCCGGAGTGAGCAAATACTGCTTATCCGAAGGCACCTGCTCTGAAACCGCTTCAATAACGTCATACAGGGTTGTTGCTACATGAACTGATAGTCTTTGCTTGTGCGTGTACCCCATAGTGTTTCTCATGATTGCTTGCATTTTTTTCTCCTTGTATTTGTTCAACAGTAAGTAATCTGAAAGCCTGTACCGCTTATTTATTGTTGTTGTGATCAACGTTCATAAGTATTTTGCAGGAGCACGTGGTGCACCATGCAGCATCTATTGAATGATTATTCAATGTTATTTGCAGACCCGGAGAACATCGAGTTAACATTCTCCACTACCTGATTGAGTGGAATAATTTTGCCGTCCTCCACAAGAACGGGCAAAGGCCCTGTTCCATAAAAATTCAACAGTTCATAAAACTCTTTTTCATTCCTGCTTATATCCACCTCTTTGTAGCCGATGCCTTTTTTATTAAAATACTGTTTTATAAACCTGCAGTAGGGATCAGTGGACGTCGTATACAGTTTTCTTTCCCTGCACATAGCTCTCTCCTTGAAAAAAATTTCAGCATCCTGAAAACTGAGGACAAAGTTTAGAATTGGGTTGTTCAATTGCTACCTTGTACCCCTTTTCGTTTGTTTCTGACAGTTCAAGCATTTTTCTTAATATCGCATACACCTCGGATAAATCGCCATTCACATAGGTTAAAAAGCATGGCTTCAGCTTATATCCTATGCTTACACTTTCGTCCTCCCGGTCAGGAAGTATGATGATGAGATGAATGTCACCAAGCAGCTTTTGAATTTCAAGGATAGCCAAAAGATCTAGGCGGTCTGCAGCTATTAGAAGCACAACAGACTGCTCCTCAACAGGTCTTGTAAGCCTTAGGGATAATTTTTTGATGGTTTGATAAAGTTCAGTTTTATTTTCTACCGCAAATGCTTTCATAAGCCAGATGATCTTTCCCGCAATAACTCCGCTTTTTTTTTCGTAGAATATGCATTCCATAAATCACCTCACAGCACCTATCGTATACAAGAAGCGGGCCATGATGCCTTTTCATGCTGGAGCATCGGTATATCAACTGGTTAGGAACCTCTAACGACAAGGAGTAAACTTTCAACTATTGGAAATTGTCCTCTGGAACGGGACTTCAGTCCCGCCATATGGGATTTATCCTGCTGAAAAAGAATATGAAACAGGGGGGCGATACTAAAGGGGGAGAATTAGAACTGGGTTGATATGTTGTACTTTTTCAAAAGCACATAGAGGCGGGTTCTGGACAAACCTGATATCTTGCAAATGTTTTTGATGTCTCCCTTGGCAACAGCCATAAGGTCTTTTAAATATTGGTGCTCTGCATTGGCCAGAGCAATTTCCCGCACATCCTTAAGCTGGAGAAATGCCCCTGAAGCTTGGATTGCCGGGGCTGCTTTATCAACGGGAAACTCATCAACTCCAAGTGAGGCGCGCGCCAGCCAGATGCGAATATAGGTCGGCAGGTGCTTGGGAAACAGGGCCGGATCATTCTGTGCAGCAACAAGTGCATTTTCAATGGCATGTATTAATTCACGCACATTCCCGGGCCAGCTATATGCATCAAGGACATTGAAAAATCCAGGATCAAATACTTTTTTTGCCATACCATACTTTTTGCACAGGTTAGCCATATAATATAATGCAATTTCTTTGATATCCTGAGAACGTTTTCTCAAGGAGGGCACCTCGATGGTGAAAGCACGCAGACGGAAAAGTAAATCTTGCCGGAACTGCCCCTGTCGCACCATCTCTTCAAGGTTGCGGTTGGAGGCGGCTATGAGCCTGAAATCACTCCCGATTTCATCCTTATACCCGACGGGCCGAAAGCGGTGTTCCTGAATAACACGGAGGAAGGAGCTTTGCATAGCCAGGGGAAGTTCTCCAACCTCATCAAGAAAGAGTGTTCCTCCATTGGCCTGTTTGATAAGACCATCGCGGGATTTATCCGCCCCCGTATAAGCCCCTTTTTCGTAACCAAAAAGGATGCTCTCCACAAGCCCGGCAGGCAGTGCCGTGCAATCAACCGTCACAAAATTATTCTCAGCGCGTTGACTGTGCTTGTGAATGGCGCTTGCAAAAAGTTCTTTGCCCGTGCCGGTCTCGCCGGTAATTAACACATTGGCCTCGATTTTTGCAATACTTGCGGCCAGATTTTTACAGAACTTAATGGATGGACTGCTTCCTATAATGCCTTCAAAATATTTATCTTCCAGAGGGGTATGCTCATGACTGCCCAATCTTTTCTGCAGGTATTGGAGAATATTAATTATCAGCAGTGTTACTTCATTTGTGGAAAACTCCTTTTTTATATAGCACCAGGCGCCTTTTTCAATCGCAATCTTAGCGTGTTCAAGTGTTCTGAAATCGGTGATTATAAT
Source organism: uncultured delta proteobacterium (assembly GCA_963718965.1). Taxonomy (GTDB): domain Bacteria; phylum Desulfobacterota; class WTBG01; order CAIYCZ01; family CAIRTM01; genus CAIWCT01. The sequence goes on from CAVRBJ010000016.1 coordinate 52,767, forward strand.
GACCTCGGGGAGACACGGGGTTTCAAGGATTTCTGACAATACATCCAGCCCGTTACCGTCGGGCATATGAACTTCCAGGAACACTATGTCAAAATTTCTTAAACTCAATTCCTTTAACCCGCCAGCAAGCGTGTCAGTGCAGGTTCCCTCATGCCCCATGCCCCGTATGGTGCCGGATAATGAATCGGAATATGTTTTGTCATTTTCAATAATAAGAATGGTTGCCATACATTTTTTCGAAGTGCCGCGTTTGCTGCTGCCCGCAGTTATTTAAAAACCTTTAGTCGCCTTTTTTCGCTTTTATTACGATTCAAAAAGTTGTTGTGCGAAAACCGTTCGTCGAAAAAAACTATTTTTCTATCTAAAGTTTATCATCAATGGTACTTGAAATTAAGCTTATAGCACATTATATGTTTTTTTTAATATTTTTTTCTGTTTGATATGGGATCGGTACCAGCAAATATTATTATGTGTCCTGTTAAGAAAAACAAATCCCGTATGGTGGGACTGCAGTCCCGTACCAGAGGACAATTTCCGATATGTCAAAGTTCCTTCCCTGTGTTAGACCTTGCTAACCAGCTGATATACCGGTAATGCTGCATGCAAAGCCATCATGGCCCGCTTCTTGTATATATTTCAATACTTACAGTGAAGTGGTTGATGAATAGAACAAATTGCTCCTATGGCTGATTGAGCCAGTGGTGAAAAATTGGGCAAAAGTAAAATTAATTGCAGCGCTCGATTAAACATGCAGAGAAGAGGAACCCCAAACAATGAAAAAAAAACTAACCCGGCATATGATGCACGTAGCGGTCATGGCAGTATCGATGGCAGCGCTATCATTCACAGCGACCGCATTCGGGCAGGCAAGGTCTCCTGCCGTGCAGACCCCCATGATACAGGCTGAAGCACCGTCGTCGCCTGCGCCGCTTCCCGGCCAGATGCCGTACTTTGATATCGTGCCCGATCCGATCGAGCCGGTAAACCGGTTTACAGGCGGGTTCAACCGCGGTGTTTTTTATGGCCTTATCTATCCGTTCAACCGGGCATACTCGTTTTTGCTGCCGCAGCCCGTCCGCGACTCCATAGAAAAATTCGGCCATAACCTTGCCTATCCCGTGCGGGGCGTCAACAGCTGCCTGCAGGGAAAATGGCATGGCGCATGGGAAGAGACAAAGCGGTTCGGAACCAACACGACCGTGGGGCTTTTGGGCTTTTTCGACCCTGCCACGACATACGGCATCGGCCGGTCGGATGAGGACTTCGGCCAGACTTTCGGACACTACGGCTCAGGTACGGGATTCTATTTGACGCTGCCGCTTGTTGGTCCTTCAAACGGTCGGGACGCCGTTGGCACAATTTTAGACATACCCTTTGATCTTGCCTCACAGCTTTTCGGGGCACGGGCGTTTTTTACCCTCAACAACATGAGCAAGAAAAATGAGGAGCTCTATCATATGTTCACGACCAGCAATGATCCCTATCTGGTCAGCCGCACCCTCTGGTCGCTCAACCGCGAGAATAGTGTTCGTGATTACGTGCCCGTTGAAGACAACACGACCGCCCCGGATCCCAGCCTGGGCAATGTACTTTTTGAAGCACGCACAGAGGGCTTCCTCGGCAGGGCGAAAAACCGGACCATCTACTGGGAGCCGTCGGGAAGGAAAGTTACCTACTCGCTCTGGTTGCAGAAAGAGCCTGCGCCGCTGCTCGTCTATATGCCCGGCCTTGGATCACACCGGCTAGACAGCGGAACACTTGCCTTTTGTGATATTTTTTATCGCAACGGGTATTCGGTTGTTGCGATCTCAAACGTCTTTCACCCCGAATTCATGGAGACCGCATCTTCCTCGCCCCTGCCCGGCGACACGATGCGCGATCTGGATGATGTGCTGCGGGTCTTGAAGGGGGTCGTTGAAGATGTGCGGGAGGACTATCCGGGCAGGGTGACCTCGCTGCTGCTTGGCGGCGTATCGTATGGCGGCTACATGACCCTGCAGACTGCTGCGGCCGTCTCACGCAACAGGGCGTACGGACTGAGTTTTGACCGCTACATTGCCGTCAACCCGCCCGTGAGCCTGATCAGGGGCTTGCAGCAGCTTGACCGCATGTTCAATGCCCCGCTGCAATGGCCTGCGGATACGCGCGAGCAGCGCATGAGGGAGACTCTCCAGAAAGCGGTTTACCTTGCCAAAGGCGAACTTGACACAAGCCGCGAGATCAACATGACTCTCCAGGAGTCCCAGTTTATCATCGGCGTGGTGTTCCGCTATATGCTGCTTAACGTTATCCAGAACTCCCAGGAACGCTACAATCTTGGCGTCCTGAAAGAAGATCCGGCAGCATTCCGCCGCATGCCGCTCTACCGGGAGATACGCCAGATCAGCTATAATGAATACCAGCAGCAATTTGTTTTTCCATATGTTGAAAAAACATTTGGCAAAAGTGCTCTTGATACGCTCACCAAAGCGGAATCAATTGAATCAATCGGGCCATCGCTTAAGACCATGCGCGATAAAATAGTTCTGCAGGTCAATGCCGATGATTTTATCATGACAGAAAAGGACCTGAAGTGGTACCGCGATCTGATGGGCCAGCGCCTGATCGAGTATTCCAGCGGCGGGCATCTCGGAAACCTGCGTTTTGACAAAGTGCAAAACCGCCTTATACAAGCTGTGGGCGCAAGGTAAAGGGGCTGCCTCATGCCTGTTGCAGCTACAAAAAAATGCTGGATCAAAGATGCCTTTGCAATCTGTAATAAATAGCCGGAATTCAAATTTATAGCGGTTGTGACTATGTCAGACACGAATATCGAAAACCAGCTTCGTCTCGCCGACACCGAACTGGCTAGGCGAATTGCGCTGTTGGAAAAAAAGTTGCTGGAAAAGGAGAGGACCGGGGAAGCGCTGCAGGATTCCGAGAAGCGCTACTGACGACTTTTTGAATCAGCCCGGGACGGTATATTGATACTCGATGCTGATACGGGCAAGGTGGTTGATGTCAATCCTTTCCTGTTGCAGCTGCTCGGTTATTCTTACGAAGCAATATACGGGCAATATATCTGGGAACTCGGAGTATCCAAAGACATTGCCGCATCCAAGGACGCTTTTAAGACCCTGCAGGATAACGAATACATCCACTACGATGATTTGCCGCTGGAAACCCTCGATAGGCGGTTAAGGGTCTGTTGGCTCCGTTGCGCACTGTGTTTTTTTGTCATCATAGGCTCCTCCGGAGCTTTTCTGCTGTGCTTCTGATATGGCAGTCTCAATGCCCCCCCTTTTTTTATCAGCAGCTCCATCATCCATGGCGGCCATAAATTGTTTTTTTATATTTGTTGCTGCAACATTGAGGCAGTCCGGACAATAGCCGTGAGAAAAATCCATATCCTTAAAATATGCTTCCATGTGCAGCCATGCGCCGTGCTCGTTGCGCACCTTGCGGCATCCGGAGCAAACGGCGATAAACGGCCTCAGCTTGTCTGTTTCTTCCATATCTTCAATCATCAGCAGAGCCAGGGGCTTGTCAAGATGATGAAAAGGGGTAGCGCTGATAAGTGCGGATATTTTGGCCTTCTTTCCATCGCTGATTACTTCTATAGTTGTCCGCCGACGGACAACCTTGCTTCCGTGGAAAGCTTCGCTGATGGCGTTTCTGACAATGCAATCTCTGCAAAATGATCCGCTGCCGCAGCCCTCAGGCGCGTCTGTAGAATGGAGGCAGTTCATGATTTCGCCAGCCCGGCGCTGCAGGATTGCACCCCCATCGAAAAACTTTGCAACCGCAGCATTGCACTGCGTAATCCTGAAATCTGAATTGACAATAAAAACCAGTGCCGGTATTGAATCAAAAACCGCCCGGTATAGCTCCATAGCTTGATTTACTGTCTCGCCCATGGTGTTGTGAACCTCCCTTTTAACATCGCAGAGCAACCAATGCATCTTTATCGCTAGAGCATTTTTCTAAATTCTGTAGCCGTATTGTCATCTCGACCGAAGGGAGAGATCTTTAAAGATTTCCCCCGGTGCCTGCCCTGAGCGAAGTCGAAGGGGCCTAAATGACAAAAAAAGAGGGTCCTCGACAGTTTACTGAAAACAGGAAGAGCAGATGCGGTGCCTAATACCAGCCGCACGGCTCACGGCATCAATCTCTGCAAGCAGTTTATTCTTCTCCTCCTTCAGTTCTTGAATCCTTGATGGCGACAAAGTCTTGACGCGCATAAGCTCGATTTCGACCTTTCTCAAACAATCCTCCAGGGCAGAGACAATCTGCCCCATATATGCTCGCTGCTGTTCCTGCTGTTTCCTGCGATACCACCAACCGATAAACGAGCCAATGGTTATCGAAACGGCTATTATAATTTTTTTTCCAGATTTTTTAGCTGTGATGCTTTGAGCCATATTCGTTCTTCTGATTTCCTGATGATGCGTATTTGCCGAAATTTTATCAGTAACAATTTGCAGACTTGATTGGCTGTTTTGGTACAACCAATATTTCTATTAGAGGATGACTTCTTGCAATTGTTCAGATTATAAAAAAATATCAAATAGAGCAATAGCCCTAAAGGCTATTTTTTAGGCACAATGGTGCCTTAGATACAAAATTCTCATAGCTGGATAGTTGAGGTGGGCACAATATCTTCTTCTACTGTTTCTCGCCAAAAATTCCGCATTACAGCTCAGGTTGGATAAATAAAAATCCAGCACATTACAGCGTTCTGACGGTCACAGCCCTTAACAAAAAGTCACTGGTTTTCATATTAAAAAAATGGTATTTAAATAAGAATTAAGTGAGGGCAACCACGTCCAGAGGGGTTTTGGCCCCCCCTTCTCCTCTCTGGACAGCCCTCACTTATAAAAAAGGATTTAATCAGCCCTTCCAGCAGCAATCGCAGGTGAAACTGGTTTTATAGTAAAAGAAGGTCTGTGACTCCTGCCGCTTAAAAGGCTATGTATCACACTCACTGTGCCAGGGCGTGGCAGAATAAAACACCGCATGACGTCTCGCACTTACAGCCCGCGAACCATACTTTAATCTTTCATAGTAGCAGATGAAGCTTTTGCTCTGTTAGATTACGGTCAGTTCAATTCCACGATTGCAGGCTTCCGTACCGGCTGCCGCATCAGTACAAAGAAAAAATTCACTGGCCGGCGGACTTAAGCAACTCCTTCACGCGGGCCGTAACGCGGCCCAGAACCTCTCCGGAGGGACCTTTTAAAATGTAGTTTGAAATATGGCTTGCCGTGAGAGGGGTTTCGGCAGGATTGATCTCGACCACCTCTGCGCCTGCGCTGCTTGCAATTTCCGGCATGGTTGCTGCCGGATACACGAGGGCTGATGTGCCAATCACAAGCATGAGGGTACAGGTTCTGGAATCAAAATGAGAGCGGGTCAGAGCGTCTGAAGGAATGGCTTCTCCAAAAAAAACAGCATCGGGCTTGTAGGCGCCCCGGCATTTTTTACAGCGCGGGGGGCTGTCATCTATGTTAATTGCCGAAATCGGCTGCTGATCGCCGCAGTCCATGCACACAACCGACTGCATATTGCCATGAAACTCGATCACATTTTTGTTGCCGGCCACATGGTGCAGGCCATCGACATTCTGCGTAATGATGGAGCTGAGCCTCCCCAGCCTCTCGAGTTCTGCAAGGGCCAGATGCCCGGTGTTGGGCTTGGCCTTCATGATTTCACGGGACATTTCCCTGAGCATGATCCAGGCTTTTTCGGGATGATGACGAAGAGTGTCTATATGACCATACTCCTCGGGATCGTATTTTTCCCAGAGCCCTCCCGTGCCTCTAAATGAAGCGATCCCGCTCTCAACCGACATGCCGGCACCGCACAGAGCAACTACCTTTTTTGCCCGTATGATGCTTGAAGCAAGTTTTTCGATATCCCGATCTAGTACCATTGGCTGAAGGCCTCCTTACGCACGGGTTCCATCGTCCATGTAAAAACCGTATCTGTCCATTACATGCTCATCAGACTCAACAAGTTCACCCTTACTGTAAAGATAAAAATTTCTGATATAGTATTTTATATCTCCATACATGCGATTCCAGAGTTCAAGAGTCCCCTGCTGTTGCGAAATCATATAATCATCTATAATAATCTGTATCTCTTTCAAAAGAAGTTTGCGTATCTCGCTGTCAAAAGCCCTGTACTCCTCAGAGTTGTGGGGCAGACGCACAGCCTTCTTCTGCAGTCGATCAATATCGTCCATAATAACATGGAACAATTCTGAACGAACACCGGAATTGATTCTGCCGGCGCAAGCCGAATCATAAATAATCATTTTCCGGTAAAGTCTATCAACCTGCTTTAAGCTCATACAATGTTATGCTAGCATAAAAATGTTCTATATTATAATCAGAGCATTGCTTAAACGCAATAAAAAAGGGGTTATTCGAACAGATCGGATAACCCCTTGATATCTATCGCTGGATAAGCCTAGGCTTTTTCTTCAGAAGAAGCTTTAATTTTCTTTTTAGCCGGCTTTTTGGGTTCTTTTTTTTCTTCCTGTTTCTGGACAGTAAATTCAATTATGGAAAGTGCTGCATTGTCGCCATGCCGATGGCCGATTTTGATAATGCGCGTATAGCCCCCATTGATGTCCTTATAGCGGGGTGCAATATCTTCAAAAAGCTTCTTTGCAACATTTTTTAAACGGATTACTTCCATGGCCTGCCGGAGTGCATGCAGGTCGCCACGCTTGCCAAGGGTGACCATTCTTTCCGCAATACGGCGCAATTCTTTTGCCCGCGTATCTGTTGTCTTGATACGTTCATGTTCAATGAGCGATGTCACCATATTTCTCAGCACTGCCTTGCGGTGGCTGGAATCCATGCCCAGTTTTTTATTCGCCTTTAAATGTCTCATGCTTCAGCATCCTAAATAGTAATGTCAGTCAATTACTCTTCGTCTTCAATATCCTGGTCATCGTCAAGCATTTCATCAGAATCATCAATATCGTCGAGGTCGTCGTCGCGACGCGCGGGAGGCTCAAACCCGTCAAGCTTCATGCCAAGAGTCAACCCCATCTCAGACAGTATTTCCTTAATCTCATTGAGTGACTTGCGTCCGAAATTTTTCGTCTTCAACATTTCGGGCTCTGTCCGTGGTGACCAACTCCCAAATGTAACGGATATTTGCATTTCTGAGACAGTTTGATGAACGGACCGAGAGTTCAAGTTCATCGATGCTTCTGTACAAATTATCATTAAACCGCTGCCTGGTCGGCTCTGCCTTTGGCAGGACCTCAATTTCATCTTCAAAGTTAATAAAAAGCTTTAACTGATTCTGGAGAATTTTTGCAGCAAACGCAATTGCATCCTCCGGGGCTATGGATCCATCTGTCCAGACCTCAAGAGTCAGCCTTTCATAGTCGGTCATCTGCCCGACACGTGCATAATTGACATTAAAATTAACCCTCTTGATAGGGCTAAAAATAGCATCAATCGGTATCGTGCCGATTGGTGCGTTTTCATCACGGGTTTTTTCGGCAGGAAGATAGCCGGTGCCAGCCTGAACAGTCATTTCGATAGACAGCTTGGCATCATGTGAAAGCGTGGCTATATGCTGCGTCGGGTTGAGAATTTCCACATTATTGTTTGTAGTGATGTCGCCGGCTGTGACGATTCCAGTACCTTTTGCTTTAATGTAGATCTTTTCCGGCCCGTCGGAAAGAGCTTGAGCTCAACTTCCTTAAGATTCATAATAATTTCGGTAACGTCTTCCTTGACCCCGGGCACAGTAGAAAACTCGTGCAGAATTCCGTCTATGCGAACTGCTGTAATAGCTGCACCCTGACTTGACGATATCAAAACCCGACGAAGCGCATTGCCAATCGTTATTCCGAACCCTCTTTCGAATGGCTCAGCCACAAACTTCCCGTAAGTCGGGGAGAGTGTCTCCTCGTCAACCTCGAGCCGTTTTGGTCTTATAATGGTCTGCCACATGCGACGCATAGCACCTCACCTTCAGAAACTGTTATGTTGTATGTGAATTATTTACTGTAAAGCTCGACAATAAGCTGTTCTTTAATAGGCATTGTAATTTCTTCACGCTTTGGCAGGGCAATTATTTTGCCCTGAAATTGCTCAGCATCAACTTCAACCCAGCCTGGAATGCCACGCTGTTTAGCGGTCTCAACCGATTCTTTGATACGTGCTATGGATCTGCTTTTCTCACGCACCTGAATAACATCACCAATCTTGACAAGATACGAAGGTATATCAACCTGGCGGTTGTTTACCAGCAAAATGACGATGCCGGATAAGCTGCCGTGCTTCAGTTCGGGAAGTAGCAAACCCCAGGCGGTACAGCATATTATCAAGTCTGCTTTCCAGCATCTCGATCAGGTTCTCGCCGGTAATACCCCTCTTCTGTGCAGCCTTGTGAAAATAATTTCGAAACTGTTTTTCCAGCACGCCGTAAATACGCTTGACCTTCTGCTTTTCCCGCAACTGCTCACCATAAGCGGAAAACTTGGCGCGATTCTGGCCATGCTGCCCAGGAGCATACTGTCGTCTGTCAAATGCACATGAATCCGTATAGCACCGCTCTCCCTTCAGAAAGAGCTTAGTGTTTTCTCTGCGGCAAAGCCTGCATTTTGATCCTATATATCGAGCCAAAGAAAATCTCCTTTCGTATGAAACCGGTACACGTTAGCAGTAGCCATCAGACTCTTCTGCGTTTTGGCTGACGACAGCCGTTATGAGGGATCGGGGTCTGATCACGAATCACTGATATATTAAGGCCACTGGACTGCAGGGAACGTATGGCTGCTTCCCGCCCGGAGCCGGGGCCACGGACAAGTACCTCAATGTTTTTAACGCCATTTTCTCTGGCTTTTTTTGCAACATCTTCAGCAGCCTGACTGGCAGCAAATGGTGTACTCTTGCGGGATCCCTTGAACCCTGCAGTACCAGCGCTTGACCATGCTATCACATTACCTATCACATCGGTTATGGTTATGATGGTATTGTTAAACGTGGCCTGAATGTGCGCAATCCCATTGGGGATGTTCTTCTTTTCCTTTTTCTTGCGTATAATCTTTTTCTTGCCAGCCATCAGTTTCCTCTATCGTTTAATTGATTCACCTTATTTTGTCGGTGTTTTCTTTTTGCCCTGTATTGCGCGGCGTGGGCCTTTACGCGTGCGAGCGTTCGTATGCGTTCGCTGGCCATGCACCGGCAGGCCCCTGCGGTGGCGCAGGCCGCGGTATGCACCAATCTCCATGAGCCGCTTGATGTTCATGGAAACTTCCTTGCGAAGATCACCTTCAGTTTTGCAATCAGCAAAAATCATATTTTGGATCTTTGCCACTTCCTGCTCGGAAAGTGTCCCGGCCCGTCTTGTCGGATCGATATCGATAGTTTGGAGAATTTGTTTCGCCGTGTAAGGACCGATACCGTATATATAAGTTAATGCTATACATATCTGTTTCTGTTTTGGCACATCAACGCCCGCGATTCTTGGCACGTTCTACTCCTTTTCTTACAAGTAAATTCATTAACCCTGGCGCTGTTTATGCTTTGGATTATCGCAAATAACCCTGACGACGCCTTTTCTCTTTATAATCTTGCACTTGTCACAAATTTTTTTAACAGAAGAACGTACTTTCATAACCCTTACCTTTTATGCTCGCTTAGTTACTTTGCCCGATAGGTTATTCTGCCACGGTTAAGGTCATATGGAGAAAACTGAACGGTAACCTTATCGCCTGGCAATATTTTTATATAATGCATTCGCATTTTGCCAGATATGGTGGCAAGCGATTTATGACCATTAGTAAGCTTTACCCAAAACATCGCATTGGGAAGTGTTTCAAGAACTTCGCCTTCAAGTTCTATTAAATCATCTCGCGCCATAAAACCTGCATATTGCCGTTGCTGCTGTCTTGTACTACCTGCGGACTCTTCCGCCAATCTGTCCTTTATTCAAAAAACCATCATAATGACGAACAAGCATATGAGATTCTATCTGACCAATCGTATCAAGAGCCACACCAACAACTATGAGCAGCGCCGTACCGCCAAAATAAAAAGGTATGTTGAACTTGCTGATCAGAATTGTCGGCAAAACGCAAACGGCAGAAATATAAATTGCGCCGATACAGGTTATTCTTGTTAAAACCCAATCAATATGCTCTGCGGTCTTTTTGCCCGGCCGTATACCGGGGATATACCCGCCCTGTTTCTTCATATTATCGGCAATGTCAACCGGATTAAATGTTACTGCTGTGTAAAAGTATGCGAAAAAAACTATAAAAGCAACATACAGAACATTATATGCTAAAGCCCCCGGACCAAGACTTTTTATGATACTATCAATCCAGGGGTAGGCTTCTAGTGTGTCTGATGAAATAAACTGCGCAATCGTCAGCGGAAACATGAGTATTGAAGATGCGAAAATTGGGGGTATAACACCTGCTGTATTAATTTTTAAAGGCAAATGCGTACTCTGCCCTCCATACACTTTTCTGCCGACGACACGCTTGGGGTATTGCACCGGTATGCGCCGCTGTGAACGTTCAATAAAAATAATGCAGCCGATAACCAGCACCATAAGCGCAACTATAAACAGTATCGTCACGGGCCCCATTTCGCCTGTCTGCATGAGTTGGAGGGTATTTACTGATGCTGCGGGCAACCTGCACACTATGCCGGCAAAAATGATCAGAGAGATTCCATTGCCGATGCCCCGCTCAGTTATCTGCTCGCCAAGCCACATGAGGAAAGCTGTGCCGGCGGTCAGCGTTATAACCGTAATTATTCTGAATGCCCCACCCCGGGTCTATTACTATTGGACTTCCCGCGGGTCCGGTCATGCGCTCAAGGCCTACTGCAATACCAAATCCCTGAATAATACTCAATACAACAGTTCCATAGCGGGTGTATTGCGTGATTTTCTTGCGGCCTGCCTCGCCTTCTTTTTTAAGCTTTTCCAGATACGGCACAACAACTGTAAGCAGCTGCAGTATAATTGACGCGCTGATATAGGGCATTATCCCAAGCGCCACTATCGACATTTGCTCAAAAGCACCGCCGGAAAACATGTCAACTAAGCCAAGCAGTGACCCCTTGGTACGGGCAAAAAAAGCAGCCAGAGCCTTGCCATCAATGCCGGGGGTTGGTATGTGTACGCAGATCCTATACACTGCCAGAAGAATGAAAGTTGCAAGAAGCCGCTTTCTCAACTCTGGAATTTTTGGAATATTCTTAAAACCGCCGACCACTTATATCCCCTCTACTGATACCGCCCGCTGCGATAATCTTAGCGTAAGCGCTTTGGCTCCATTTATGAACCTTAAGCTTCAGCGGTCTGTCAATTTCCCCTTTGCCAAGCAGCTTAATGCCATCGCAGACTTTACTCACCAAACCACACTTAACTAAAACAGCTGCATCAATAACGCTGTCTTTTTCAAAAGTATTAAGATCCTTAACCTGAACAAGAGCATACTCTTTTTTGAAAATATTAGTAAAGCCGCGCTTGGGCAATCGGCGCTGCAACGGCATCTGCCCGCCTTCAAATCCATTAAACCCGCCTGATCCGGTTCTGGCTTTCTGGCCCTTATGCCCGCGGCAGGAAGTTTTTCCATGTCCGGAACCAGGGCCGCGACCGATTCGTTTTCTGCTTTTTACAGCGCCCTTATTCGGGTGTAAGCTACTAAGATCCATTCAAATATCCTCTGCTTATCAGAAAAGCCTTAATTATTATGTATAAAACCCACTTTATTGGGCCAACCTTCTTTTCCGCTCATCGGCATGCTGGAGGTGCTTCAGACCATCTATGGTCGCCTTGAGCACATTATGGGGGTTATTGGTTCTAAGGCACTTCGTAAGTATATTCTTAATACCTGAAACCTCAATGACCGAGCGAACAGCCCCGCCTGCTATGATGCCGGTACCTTGAGAGGCCGGCTTCATGAACACGCGCCCGGAGCAGTGCGCCCCAATCACTTCATGGGGGATTGTCCCATCAACAAGCGGAAAATTAATCATATTGCGTTTGGCATGTTCAATGGCCTTGCGTATTGCCTCAGGGACTTCACGTGCTTTGCCCAATCCGCACCCGACCTGGCCATTGCCATCGCCGACAACAACCAGTGCACTGAAACTAAAGCGCCTACCGCCCTTAACAACCTTGGCAACACGGTTTATATGTACTACCTTATCCGTAAGATTAGATTCTTGCTCGCTCTCGTACACCAAGACAGTTCCTCCTTAAAATTGCAGGCCTTTTTCACGGGCACCTTCAGCTAAAGCCTTTACGCGTCCATGATACAGAAAACCATTACGATCAAACACAACAGCATGTAATATTCATCAGCCAGAGCTTTTTCAGCTATCACGTGTCCCAGTTTACGCGCCGCTTCCGTGTTCCCGGTCTGAGAAAGCGAACTTTTAAGTTCTTTGCTGACCGTTGATGCTGACACAATTGTTTTCTGAGCCTCATCGTCAATCAACTGCACATAACAGTGATTAAGGCTTTTAAAAATTGTCATCCGCGGTCGTATGCTGGTACCGAACACATGCCTGCGAATTCTTTTTTTACGTTTGAGCTTGTTGAGCTCTTTCTTCTGCTGCAGATTCACACTTGCTCCATTTTTCTTTATGATATGGTCACATCATGGCCGCACTTGATTTTTACTTAGCGCCGGCCTTGCCAACTTTCTTTCTCACCACTTCACCGACGTAGCGGATACCCTTGCCTTTATAAACATCGGGTTTCTTAAACATACGGATTTTAGAAGCCGTCTGACCAACAAGGCATTTATCAATTCCTTCAACCCTGATGATCTGCTTCTCCACATTAATCAGGATGCCCTCAGGTTCGTCAAAGTTGATAATATGAGAGAGGCCGACGGAAAGCTTCAGCGTCTTGCCGGCTTTTTCAGCTTTATAGCCGATGCCCACGACCTCAAGTTCCCGCTTGAAACCCTGTGTTACGCCCTCGACCATATTTGCGACCAGTGTACGGGTCAAGCCATGCAATGAGCGCTCTGTGCGTTCATCTGAAGGGCGCGAAACAAGTATTTCATCTGTTCCCGTTTCAACGGTAATGCACGAAGGAATTGTATGAGCAAGCTTTCCTTTCGGACCTTCGATCTTTAGCAGATCGCCGTCCTTTTGAATCTTGACACCTTTGGGTACCGCGATGGGTTTTTTACCAATTCTGCTCATGATACTTTTATTCCTATTCTTACCAGAAAGTGCAAATAACTTCGCCGCCAACCTGCTGCCTGCGCGCTTCTTTATCGGACATGATGCCTTTTGATGTCGACAAAATCGCCAGGCCTAACCCGCTGCGAATTAAGGGAATGGCATCTTTGTCGACATACCTGCGGCAACTGGGTTTTGATACCCGCTTAATTTCGGAAATAATTGCCCCGCCCTTGCCTTCATACTTCATCGCTATCTGCAGAACACCCTGCTTGTTATCATTAACAACAGCAAAATTTCTTATATAGCCCTCTTCCTTAAGTATCCTGGCTATGTTTACCTTGATCTTTGACGAGGGTATCTCTACCTTCTCGAACTTTGCCTTGTTTGCGTTTCGTATGCGGGTCAGCATATCCGCAATTGGATCAGTCATCATATGCGCCGTACTCCTTGCTTACAACGTTTTACCAACTCGATTTTATAACACCGGGGACATCACCCCGCAGCGCCAGTTTTCTGAGGCAAATCCTGCACATATTGAATTTGCGGTAGTATGCCCGTGAGCGTCCGCAGATCGGACACCGGTTATACTGTCGCACCTTGAATTTCATGGTGCGTTGAGCTTTGACAATAAGCGATTTTTTGGCCACTTACCTCTCCTCTAAACACGTCTTAGTTAGCACCAAAGGGCATTCCCATAAACTGCAGAAGAGCCTTGGCTTCTTCATCGTTCTTGGCAGTCGTCGCTATAACAATATTCATACCCTTTATTTTATCAATCTTATCATAGTCGATCTCAGGGAAAATAATCTGCTCCCGAATCCCCAGAGCGTAGTTCCCGCGGCCGTCAAAGGCTTTTGCTGACACTCCTTTAAAATCACGTATACGGGGCAATGCAAGGTTCAGCAGGCGATCCAGAAACTCATACATCCGCTCGTTGCGCAGCGTCACCTTGCAGCCTATAGGCATACCCTCGCGAAGCTTGAAATTCGCAATAGCTTTCCTTGCCTTGGTAATCACCGGCTTCTGCCCGGTTATTGCAGCAAGCTCTTTCTCTGCAGCTTCAAGAACCTTGACATTCTGTATTGCCTCACCAAGCCCCATATTGATAACAATTTTATCAACTTTAGGCACCTGCATGACATTCTTATACCCGAATTTCTTCATCATCTGGGGCATGATGTCCTGTATGTATTTTTCTTTAAGCCGGCTCATGTATCGTTCTCCTACTGATCCAAAATTTCGCTACACTTAACACATGTGCGAACTTTTTTGCCGTCATCAAGCATTCGCTTCTTAACACGCACTGCTTTGTTGCATTTAGGGCAGAAAATATTCACATTAGACACATGCAGAGATGCCTCTTTTTCTATAATTCCTCCCTGAGGAGCATTTTTACTGGGCCGTGAGTGCCGTTTGATCATATTAAGTTTTTCGACAAACACTCGTTCCTGCTTGGTGTTGACCGACAGAACCTTGCCGGAGCGCCCTTTTTCCTTACCGGAAAGCACGACGACTGTGTCGCCTTTTTTCACATGCAGTTTTGATCGTTCTACCATTGTTCCTGTCTCCCGCTACCTAAACGCTCACACAACCTCAGGGGCAAGCGAAATGATCTTCATGAAATTCTTGGCACGCAATTCCCTGGCGACAGGGCCAAAAATTCGTGTGCCAACAGGCTCATTGACATTATTTATTAGCACCGCCGAGTTGTCGTCAAAACGGATATACGTACCGTCAGCCCGCTTAATCTCTTTGGCAGTGCGCACGATAACCGCACGCATGACCGACCCCTTCTTGACCTTGGAATTCGGTATTGCTTCTTTTACGGAGACGATTATAACATCGCCAAGATACGCATACCGACGCCGCGAACCGCCAAGAACCTTAATACACTGCAGTTCCTTTGCTCCCGAATTATCAGCTGCCACCAGCCTTGTCTGCATCTGAATCATTGCCGTATTCCTTTATTATCGAGGAATTATTTTCCTTAAATGGACTTCTTTTAAATAGCCTTCTGAACAACTTCAACAACTCTCCAGCGCTTGTCTTTGCTTAATGGCCGTGTTTCCTCTACCAGCACAGTATCCCCTATCTGACAGGCATTAACTTCATCGTGGGCTTTAAACTTTACTCTTTTCTTTATGTATTTAAGGTATAACGGGTGCCGGGTCATTCTATCTGTGACTACCACGACCGTCTTGTCCATCTTATTGCTGACAACGACTCCCGTTCTTCTCTTTTTCTGGCCTTCCATCGGTTTTCCCTATGCTCCAAACATTCAATCATTATTATTTGGTTACAGAACGTTTCTTCTCGTTCAGGATTGTATTGATACGAGCGATATCCTTGCGCGCATGTGTAATCTCTGCGGTATTTGCCAGCTGATTTGTGGCGCGTTGAATTTTAAAATTAAAGTGCTTGCCTCGAATATCTTTCTCGCGCTGAGCAAGCTCTTCAGCTGATAATTCACGAAAATCCTTAGCTTTCACTGACTTCCCTCATGACAAAGGTTGTTTTAATGGGCAGTTTATGCGCAGCAAGACGAAAAGCCTCTTTTGCAATCTCTTCAGTTACACCCTCTATCTCGTAGAGAATCCTGCCCGGCTTAACAACGGCAACCCAGTATTCAGGAGCCCCCTTACCCTTGCCCATGCGGGTTTCAGCAGGCTTTTTGGTAATAGGCTTGTCCGGAAAAATGCGGATCCAAAGCTTGCCGCCACGCTTCACATGGCGTATTAAAGCAATACGAGCAGCCTCAATATGACGCGAAGATACCCATCCGCATTCCACAGCCTTAAGGCCAAAACTGCCAAAATCTATCTTGTTACCGCGACAGGCGACGCCTGTCATGCGGCCTTTCATCATTTTTCTATGCTTTATTTTCTTAGGAGCCAACATGTGATGATTTCCCCTTCGTCAACATTTCACCCTTAAATATCCAGACTTTAACCCCAATAATTCCGTAGGTAGTATTCGCTTCAAAAAAACCATAATCCATATCAGCCCGCAAGGTCTGCAAGGGAACACGCCCTTCCCGATACCATTCATGCCGCGCCATTTCAGCCCCGCCCAGTCGCCCGGAACAGGCTATCTTTATGCCCTTCGCGCCGAACTTCATAGCAGAACCAACACCACGCTTCATTGCACGTCGAAAGGCGACCCGCTTTAAAAGTTGTTGGCAGATATTTTCGGCGACAAGCTGTGCATCAACTTCCGGGCGCTGTACTTCAATTATGTTAACAAACACTTCACGGTCAGTGAGTTTTTGTATTTCAGCCTTTAGCTTCTCTATCTCGGAACCCTTCTTACCTATAATGATGCCTGGTCGTGCAGCAGCTATATTGATCCGAAGTTTATTGGCCGCACGCTCAATCTCTACAGATGAAATGCCGGCCTGATTGAGCTGTTTTTTTACAAAACTCTTGATCTTAAGATCTTCGTGCAGCAGGAGAGCATAATTTTTATCTGCATACCATCGGGAATTCCATGTTTTGATAATCCCGAGACGAAAACCAATAGGATGTACTTTTTGACCCAAACCGACCTCCTTAATTAATTAAGCTTCAGCAAGAATCACGGTTAAATGACACGTGCGTTTTAAAATCCTAAACCCTCTGCCCTGGGGCCCAGGGCGAAAACGCTTGAGTGTTGGGCCCTGATCGATAAATACGTTCTTCACATAGAGAATATCAACATCAACACCTTCCTTGTGGGATGCATTGGCAATGGCCGAGTTGATGAGTTTGTACATATAAATGCTGATTGCTTTCGGCGTAAACTGGAGAATACTCAGAGCATCGCTCACAGGCTTTCCCTTGACCATATCTGCCACTAAACGAGCTTTTCGCGGAGATATCCGAATATATTTATCAACTACCCTGACTTCCATACACTATTTCTCTGCCTCTAGAGGTTAGCTTCGGTTACTTTTTGGCATGACCATGATAGGTTCGCGTCGGAGAGAATTCGCCAAGTTTATGACCAACCATGTTCTCCGTGACATAGACAGGAAAAAATTTCTTCCCATTGTGAACGGCAAAAGTAAAACCAATCATATCGGGAATGATCATAGACCTCCGGGACCACGTCTTGATTACCTGCCGGTTATTGGCGTCCAGGGCCTTTCTGATCTTTCTCATCAGACTTTCATCTATAAAGGGGCCTTTTTTAATTGACCGTGCCATCGCATCTCACTCCGCGTTACTTGTTTCTTCTTCTGACAATGAAGTTACTAGTCCGTTTATTTTTTCTTGTTCTGTATCCCTTGGTTGGTTTACCCCATGGCGTACAGGGATGCCGGCCTCCGGAGGAACGGCCCTCACCACCACCCATGGGATGGTCAACCGGATTCATAGCAACACCGCGAACCCTTGGTTTTTTACCAAGCCATCTTTTTCTGCCCGCTTTACCGATGGAAATATTAGCATGGTCTGCATTGCCGACCTGTCCGATTGTAGCATAACAATCAACATGTACTAAGCGAAGTTCGCCTGATGGCATTTTTATATGAGCATAATTTTTTTCTTTGGCAGAAAGCTGTGCGCTGGTTCCGGCGCTTCGAACCAACTGCCCCCCTTTACCCAGGCGTAGCTCGATATTGTGTATCATGGTGCCGACGGGTATCTTTTTTATCGGCAAGGCATTTCCAGGCCGTATTTCAGCATTTTCACCGGCCATTATCTCATCGCCAAGCCTGATTTCAGCTGGCGCAACAATGTAGCGTTTTTCACCATCCGTATACTGCAGCAGCGCAATTCTGGAGGTTCTGTTGGGATCATATTCAATACTTGCTACCTTTGCAGGTATGTCATGCTTGTCACGACGAAAATCAATTACTCTATAGCGCTGCTTATGCCCACCGCCGATATATCGAGCGGTTATGCGGCCATTATTATTCCGACCGCCCGACTTTCGCAGAGGAGCAAGCAGACTTTTCTCAGGTATGCTTTTCGTTATCTCTTCAAAGTCTGCAACGGTCTGAAAGCGCCTACCTGCAGACGTTGGTTTAAATGCCTTAACTGCCATTCTAAACTCCGTTTATTAATTGCCGGTCAAAACACATAATTACTTAAACGCCTTCAAAGAACTCTATTTTGTCGCCTTTTTTCAAAGTCACGATTGCTTTTTTCCAATCCTGTTTTTTACCGATGATCCGCCCGGCCCGCTTACGCTTACCCAGAAAGTTCATAACATTAACTTCCTCGACGGTAACTTTGAAAAGCTGTTGCACGGCGTTCTTAATCTCGACTTTATTGGCAGCCGTATCGACTTCAAAAACAACCTTATTGGCATCGTCCTTGATGAGGTTACTCTTTTCCGTCACGATTGGTCTTCGAATGCATCCGTATACTTCTTTCATGCGACCAGTCTCCTCTGAATCTTTTCAAGGCATGGCAAGGTAATATACAGGCCATCATGGTAAAGAATATCATACAGATTGAGGCCCTGCGGCGGCAAAACTTTCACGTTTGGTACATTGCGGGCACTGAGACAGAGATTCTGGTTATCATCATCGATAATCAGCACTCGCTTGCTCCCGAGCCTGTCCATTATACCTGTAAACACCTTGGTCTTGATCTCGGCCAGCTCAATTTTATCAAGAATAATCAGCTTTTCTTCTCTGCGTTTTTTTGTAAGAGCAGAACAAAGCGCAAGTCTTTTGACTTTTTTAGGCACCGCATAGCTGTAGTCGCGCGGCTTTGGGCCAAATGATACGCCGCCACCCCGCCATACGGGGGACCGGGAACTTCCAGACACGGGCTCGTCCTGTTCCTTTCTGCTTCCAGGGCTTCCTGCCTCCACCGCTAACCTCACCACGGGTTTTCGTGCATGCTGTCCCGGAACGGCGATTAGCCAGCTGAGCCCTTATGATTTCGTAAAAAAGATGCTCTTTTACGTCAGCGTCAAAGATGCTCTCATCGACCTCGACTTGAGTAACTTTTTCTTTATTTATATTGTAGACGTCAAGGATTGTCATAGTAGCATACCCGGAACATTAATTAGTCTGTCATTTTATAAATTAGTATGATGCCATTTTTGGGGCCAGGAACCGCGCCCTTTACGAGAATAATGTTTTGATCCGACTTTTTATCGATAATCTTGACATTTTTTTGGGTCTGCTTATCACAGCCAAGATGTCCCGGCATCTTTTTACCCTTAAAAACACGGGACGGATACGCGCTGGATCCTATCGACCCAACAACCCGGTGAAATTTTGATCCGTGAGACATCGGCCCCCGGTTAAAACCCCAGCGCTTTATATTACCGGCAAAACCCTTACCCTTGGTTATGCCAGCAATTTCAATCTTTTCTCCGCTTTCAAAAATATCAAGACCGACCGTATCACCAACAGAGAACGTATCGACTTTTGTCGATCGAAATTCCCTTAAAAACCGAAGGCCCTGGTCTCCTGCTTTTTTCAAATGGCCCTGCATCGGTTTATTGAACTTTTCAAGTTTCTTCTGGCCATAGCCAAGCTGAAGAGCGCAATACCCGTCATTTTCTATAGTTTTCTTCTGCATAACCACACAAGGGCCTGCCTCAATGACCGTCACGGAGACAACCTCTCCTTCAGAAGAGAAGACCTGTGTCATGCCAATTTTTTTACCGATTAATCCTAGTGCCACTGTATAAATCTCCAAACAACTCAGTTATTAGAGCTTAATTTCCACATCAACGCCTGCGGAAAGATCAAGCTTCATGAGGGCATCAACTGTCTGTTCCGTAGGCTCATGAATATCCAGCAGTCGCTTGTGCGTTCTCATCTCAAACTGCTCCCGGGACTTCTTATCAACGTGCGGAGAGCGGAGAACACAATATTTGTTTATGACGGTCGGCAGCGGAATCGGGCCAACGACCCGTGCGCCGGTTCGCTTTGCCGTATCAACGATCTCAACCACAGATTGATCCAAGAGTCTATGATCATACGCTTTCAGGCGTATTCGTATCTTCTGGTTTTCTCCAAGAGCATCTACTTTTTTCATAAACGTCAGTTTCCTACTTATGCAATTATATCACTGATAACGCCGGCACCAACCGTTCTGCCGCCTTCGCGTATTGCAAAGCGCAGCTCCTTCTCCATCGCTATCGGCGTGATAAGCTCCACTTCCATCGACACATTGTCTCCCGGCATCACCATCTCGACGCCTTCGGGCAAATGCACCATTCCCGTCACATCCGTCGTGCGGAAATAAAACTGCGGCCGGTAATTATTGAAAAACGGCGTATGCCTCCCGCCTTCTTCCTTGCCCAGAATATACACCTGAGCCATGAACTTCGTATGCGGTGTTATCGATCCCGGCTTTGACACCACCTGCCCGCGCTCTACATCATCCCGCTTTGTACCCCGCAGCAGCAGCCCGACATTATCTCCGGCCTGACCCTGATCAAGTATCTTGCGGAACATCTCTACGCCCGTACACACCGTCTTCTGCGTATCCCGAAATCCCACAATCTCAACTTCCTCGTTTACCTTCACGAGACCGCGCTCAATCCTGCCCGTTACAACCGTGCCGCGGCCCGATATCGTAAACACATCCTCAACCGGCATCAGAAACGGCTTGTCAATGTCGCGCACCGGATCAGGAATAAAACTGTCGCAGGCATCAAGCAGCTCCTGTATGCACTTGTACTCATCAAGCTTTACATCCTCTGCGGCCTGCATCGCCTTCAAAGCGCTTCCCTTTATGATCGGCGTATCATCGCCCGGAAACTCATACTTGCTCAAAAGCTCTCGAATCTCAAGATCCACCAGCTCAAGCAACTCGGGATCATCAACCATGTCAACCTTGTTGAGAAACACCACCATACTGGGCACGCGCACCTGACGGGCAAGCAGTATGTGTTCCCGCGTCTGAGGCATCGGTCCGTCTGCAGCGCTCACAACCAGAACCGCACCATCCATCTGCGCTGCGCCCGTAATCATGTTCTTGATATAGTCGGCGTGGCCCGGACAGTCGATATGCGCATAGTGCCTCTTTACCGTCTCATACTCGATGTGCGCTATCGATATCGTAACGCCGCGCTCTTTCTCCTCGGGCGCCTTGTCAATCTGGTCAAAATCCATCTTTGCCGCCATCCCCTTCATCGCCAGATACCTGGTGATTGCCGAGGTCAGCGTCGTCTTGCCGTGATCAACGTGCCCGATCGTCCCTATATTTACATGCGGCTTGGTTCTCTCGAATTTCTTCTTTGCCATGGCTATCCTCCTAAAATTCCCCGACTACCACCGGTAGTGCGCAAACGCCTTATTGGCAGCTGCCATTTTATGGGTATCTTCCTTTTTCTTGACTGAATTACCCCGATTATTAATCGCATCCATCAGCTCACCGGCCAGCTTCTCACCCATGGTCTTTTCAGACCTCGCACGGGAGTATCCGATAATCCAGCGCATGGCAAGAGCCATCTGCCTTTCAGGTCTGACCTCAATCGGCACCTGATAATTAGCTCCGCCTATTCTGCGCGATTTTGTTTCCACGGCAGGTCGGACATTGTTCAGAGCCGCCTTGAAAGTTTCAAGAGGATCTTTACCGATTTTTTCCTTTATCACGTCAAAACTGCCGTACACGATAGCTTCTGCAACGCTTTTTTTGCCACACTGCATAATCCTGTTTATGAAACGGGCAACCGTTACATCATTGTACCGCGGATCAGGGAGGTTTTCCCGCTTTACTGCTTCACGACGTCTGGCCATACTGTCAACTCCATTACTGAGACTGTATTACTTCTTTGGTCTTTTTGCGCCATATTTGGAACGACTCTGCCGCCGCTTGTCAACACCGGACGCATCCAGTGTGCCGCGCACTATATGATAGCGCACACCAGGAAGATCTTTGACACGACCGCCACGCACAAGCACCACGGAATGCTCCTGCAGATTATGCCCTTCACCAGGAATATACGCGGTAACTTCAACGCCACTGGTTAAACGAACACGGGCAACCTTACGAAGCGCCGAATTTGGCTTTTTCGGAGTAGTGGTATAAACGCGCGTGCAGACACCACGCTTTTGCGGGCAGTCTTTCAGCGCAGGCGATTTGGTTTTATACTTTGTCGGCTGACGGCCCTGAGTGCAAAGCTGATTAATTGTCGGCATATGTTCCTCTAAACAACATTAGCAAATTAAAGAAACTTAATTATCATACGTACAAAATTCTGTCAATTACAAAAACGATAAAACCATTTATTTTTTGTAAAATTCACGAAAATCATTTCGATACGGCTTCAGACGGCAGCTGATCTCCGACAACAATATCGGCCTGCCGATACTCAAGATAACCGGTTCCGGCAGGAATCAACCTCCCCATGGCCGCATTTTCTTTAAGCCCGCGCAGTTGGTCAACCTTCCCTTCAATAGCAGCCTGCGTAAGCACGCGGGTCGTCTCTTGAAAGGATGCTGCAGAAATAAAGCCTTCCGTGCTGAGTGAAGCCTTTGTTATTCCAAGCAGAAGGGGTTCTGCTACCGCCACCTGACCGCCGCGCTCACGCACCTTATCATTTTCATTCTCAAAACGCATCTTCTCGACCTGCTCGCCGAGAAGGAAATTAGTGTCGCCCACATCCATTATCTTCACGCGCTGCAGCATCTGACGAACAATGACTTCAATATGCTTATCATTAATCTTAACACCCTGCAGCCGGTAGACCTCCTGAACCTCATCAACCAGAAATTTAGCCAGCTCCTTTTCTCCCAATATCCTGAGGATGTCATGGGGGTCTCTCAACCCATTCATGATCTGCTCGCCTGCGCGCACCCTGTCGCCCTCATGAACGTTGATGTGCTTGCCCTTGGGGATCAAATACTCTTTTGGCTCAAGCTTGTGGCCGCCGACATCGGTGACAAGAGGCGTAATGATGACCTTGCGCTTACCCTTCACGTCCTTGCCGAAGGAAACATTGCCGTCGATGTCGCTGATGACCGTCACCTCCTTAGGCTTGCGGGCCTCAAAAAGCTCTGCAACACGCGGCAATCCACCCGTTATATCTTTGGTTTTTGATGTTTCACGCGTAATTTTTGCTATACTGTCTCCAGGCTCAACCCTGGCACCTTCATTGGCAACTATGTTAGCTCCGACCGGCATAAAATACCTGGCTTCACGATCTTTTTCAGCAGGCAATTTTATCGTTTTGCCTTTTTCATCCTTAATCGAAATACGGGGACGGTTGTCGGGATCCTTTGACTCCATAACAACTCGTGACGACAGCCCCGACACCTCATCAACCTGTTCACGAAAGGTGTTGCCCTCTTTCAAGTCACCAAACTTCACGATGCCGCCGACCTCAGCCAGGATTGGCGTTGAAAAGGGGTCCCATTCTGACAGGATATCATCCTTTTTAACTTTATCGCCCTCCTTGACTCTCAGCTTTGCGCCATAATTGACCGGATTCTTTTCACGTTCATGCCCCTGACTGTCAACAATAGCAATTTGCCCATTGCGGTTCATGACGAGAATATGGCCTTCGCGATTGGTTATACAGCGTAAATTTATATACTTGACCGTTCCGGTATGTTGCGCCTCAAGGGTTGTCTGCGCAACACGCCTGCTTGCGGTTCCACCAATATGGAAGGTGCGCATCGTCAGCTGTGTGCCCGGTTCGCCAATCGACTGAGCGGCAATAATACCGATAGCTTCACCGATATTGACCATGCGGCCGCGGGACAGATCTCTGCCATAGCATTTAGCACACACGCCGCGCTTTGACTGGCACGTAAGCACCGAGCGAATACGCACATGTTCGATACCCGCCTCTTTCAATTTTTCGACAGCTGTTTCATCAACCTCTTCACTTTTACGGACAATGACTTCGCCGGTAATAGGATCGATAACATCATCAAGGCTCACACGTCCGAGCAGGCGATCTCCGAGAGCCTCAATGATTTCACCCCCTTCAACCAGCGATGACATGGGGATACCGTCAATGGTTCCGCAGTCATATTCATTGATAACGCAATCCTGCGCTACATCCACAAGCCTGCGCGTCAAATAGCCCGAGTTTGCCGTTTTAAGCGCCGTATCGGCAAGACCCTTGCGCGCGCCATGTGTTGAAATAAAATACTGCAGCACGGTAAGGCCTTCACGAAAATTGGCGGTAATGGGCGTTTCGATAATTTCACCCGATGGCTTAGCCATAAGACCGCGCATGCCCGCAAGCTGACGAATCTGCTGCGCGCTGCCGCGAGAGCCCGAATCAGCCATCATATAAATGGAATTAAAGCTTTGTGCCTGCTTCAGTTTGCCTTCTTTATCCTTAATTTCATCTTTGCCAAGCTCGTTGAGCATCTCATCTGAAACCTGCTCTGTGACACGGGCCCAAATATCAATAACCTTGTTGTAGCGCTCACCCGTAGTTATCAGGCCCTCTTTATGCTGATCATCGATGACCTGAACCTCTTTTTGGGTTTCCTCAATTATTTCAGCCTTGCGCTTAGGGATGCGCATGTCTTTGATGGAAATCGAGATGCCCGACTGTGTTGCATACTTATAACCGAGATTCTTAAGCTGGTCAGAAAGAATAACTGTTTTTTTATCACCACAGTACCGGTAGCAGTAATCGACAAGGTTGGCGAGCTCCTTTTTATTCATGACGCGGTTGATAACTCCGCAAAAGGGATCTCGGGAGGGATAATCTCGCGCAGAATAATACGCCCGACCGTAGTTTCAACAAGCGCCCCCTCAAGACGCACACGAATGCGGGCCTGCAGGTCAACCTCGCCCGCATCATAGGCCATGCGCACCTCGTCGGGATTTGCAAAGGCCTTGTCCTCGCCTTTTGCCATATCTTTCTCGCGCGTCATATAATAGACGCCAAGAACAATATCCTGCGTCGGAATGATAATGGGCTTGCCATTGGCAGGCGAGAGGATATTGTTGGTTGACATCAGCAGCACCCGCGCCTCAATCTGCGCTTCCATGGTAATAGGAACGTGCACAGCCATCTGGTCGCCGTCAAAATCAGCATTAAAGGCCGTACAGACAAGAGGATGCAGCTGAATGGCTTTTCCTTCGATAAGCACGGGTTCAAAGGCCTGAATTCCCAGACGGTGCAGTGTCGGTGCGCGGTTCAGCATCACGGGAAATTCCTTCACGACCTCTTCAAGGCAATCCCACACCTCGGAGCTTTCACGCTCGACCAGTTTCTTTGCGCTTTTGATGGTCGTGGCATGGCCCTTCATGATAAGCAGGTTATAGACAAAAGGCTTAAAAAGCTCAATGGCCATACGCTTAGGCAACCCGCACTGATGAAGCCGGAGTTCCGGACCTATGACAATAACGGTTCGTCCCGAATAATCAACACGCTTACCGAGCAAATTCTGACGAAAACGGCCCTGCTTGCCTTTGAGCATGTCGCTGAGGGACTTGAGCGGCCGCTTATTGCGTCCGGTGAGGACCTTGCCGCGGCGTCCGTTATCAAACAGAACATCCACAGCCTCCTGCAGCATGCGTTTTTCGTTTCGAATGATAATCTCAGGGGCGTCAAGCTCAAGAAGCTTTTTGAGCCGATTATTTCTGTTGATAACTCTGCGATACAGGTCATTCAAATCCGAGGTTGCAAAACGGCCTCCGTCAAGAGGCACAAGCGGTCGCAGATCAGGCGGGATTACCGGAACAACCTCAAGTATCATCCACTCCGGTTTATTACCGGACAGGCGAAAAGCCTCAACAATACGAAGTCGCTTTGCGAGCTTTTTTTTCTTTGCCTCAGATGAGGTAAGCAGAATTTCTTCGCGCATCTGTGATGAAAGCGCGTCAAGATCAAGCCGGCGAAGCAGGGCCCTGATGGCCTCAGCACCCATCCCGGCCTCGAAATCTTCATGGAGCTCATTCTTTGCTTTGCGCATGGCATCATCGTCAAGAAAATCGCCCATCTTATACGACGATTTTTTGGGATCAATAACCACAAACGACTCAAAATACAGGACTTTCTCAAGGGAGCGCAGCGTCATGTCGAGCAACGTCCCAATGCGGCTCGGCAGACTGCGCAAAAACCAAATGTGCGCTACGGGGCAGGCAAGCTCAATATGGCCAAGCCTCTCACGCCGGACAAAGGAGGCGATAACCTCAACGCCGCATTTCTCACATACAATCCCGCGGTGCTTCAACCGCTTATACTTGCCGCAGTTGCACTCATAATCCTTTACCGGCCCGAAAATCTTTGCGCAGAACAGGCCATCACGCTCCGGCTTAAATGTTCGATAATTGATAGTTTCCGGCTTTTTGACTTCACCGTTGGACCAGCTTCGAATGGTTTCAGCTGATGCGATAGAAATCTTGAGCGCGTCAAAGCTGTCTACTGCGCGGGACTGTGTCTGATGGAGTGAAAAAAATCCATTCATGCATTCACCTTTTAAATGGATTATTAAATTTCTTTTTTCTCTGTTTCAATAAACTGCACATCAAGGCACAGACTCTGCAGTTCCTTGACGAGAACATTAAAAGATTCTGGAATAGACGGCATTATATCACGATCTCCCTTAACAATATTTTCGTACAGCTTGGTTCTGCCAAACACGTCATCGGACTTCAGGGTGAGCAGTTCCTGCAAAGTATGGGCCGCACCATAGGCTTCCAAAGCCCACACTTCCATTTCACCCAGTCTCTGACCGCCAAACTGCGCCTTGCCGCCCAAAGGCTGCTGTGTTACGAGCGAATACGTGCCAATAGATCGGGCATGGATTTTATCATCAACAAGATGGTGCAGCTTCAGCATATAAATAATACCGACAGTTACATCCTTATCAAACGGGATACCGGTACGGCCGTCGAAAAGCACGGTCTGACCGCTGAGAGGCAGCCCCCCATCCTCCAGGGCTTTATTTATCTGGGCCTCTTTGGCCCCGTCAAAAACAGGGCTTGCCGTATGTATGCCGCGACCAAGCTTTCTGGCAAGTGCCACAACCTGCTCATCAGTACAGCTTGTCGATCAGTTTTGAGATGTCACGGCTTCCATAGACTTCCCTGAGCTTTTCCTTTATCTTTGCAGGGCTTATCCCCGACTTTGCCATAGCCTCTATCTTTTCGCCAATCCCTCTGGCTGCCCATCCCAGATGGGTTTCAAGTATCTGGCCGACATTCATGCGCGAGGGAACACCCAGTGGGTTGAGCACGATATCAACAGCCCTTCCGTCGGCAAGATACGGCATGTCTTCAATAGGCAGTATGCGGGAAAGAACGCCCTTGTTGCCATGGCGCCCGGCCATCTTGTCTCCCACAGCAAGCTTCCGCTTTACGGCAAGATTTACCTTGACCATCTTAATGACGCCCGGAGGCAGTTCATCGCCCCTCTTGATTTTCTCTATCTTTTCATCAAAGATCATTTTAATGAGATTAATCTGCTCATCAAGACCCTTCTTTGATCTTGTGAATCTTT
This sequence comes from uncultured delta proteobacterium, assembly GCA_963718965.1. GTDB lineage: Bacteria > Desulfobacterota > WTBG01 > CAIYCZ01 > CAIRTM01 > CAIWCT01. Next base: position 80,303 of record CAVRBJ010000016.1, read on the forward strand.
CCTGTAACATCATCGCCGTTGGCTATTGGTATATGCAGCCACTTGCTGATCGGCATTGAATCAACATCGGCTTCTGTAAACACCTGATTCTTATTAAAAATTACCCTGCCCTTTTTTTCATCAATAAGTTTTTTGGAGCACGCTTTTCCGACCAGCAGTTTCTTCAATCTTTTATTGATGCTCTCACGCAAAATACGGATCTCATCCTCCTGATCCTTCAGAATACGCGCGCGCTCCTCATCCTCGATGGAGCGGGTCCGCTCATCCTTATCAGCCCCTTTACGTGAAAAAATATTAACACTGATCACTGTCCCGACAACGCCTGTTGGTACGCGAAGCGATGTATCCTGAACATCACGCGCCTTTTCACCAAAAATAGCGCGCAACAGCTTTTCTTCGGGGGAGAGCTGAGTCTCGCCCTTTGGCGTTATCTTCCCGACAAGAATATCGCCGGTCTTCACCTCTGCCCCGATTCTGATTATGCCGCTTTCATCAAGATTGCTGAGCATATCTTCGCCGACATTGGGTATATCCCGGGTGATTTCCTCCTTGCCAAGCTTGGTATCGCGGGCAAGAACCTCAAATTCTTCAATATGTATCGAGGTAAAGCTGTCTTCACGAATAAGCTTTTCACTCACCAGTATCGAATCTTCAAAATTGTACCCGCCCCATGGCATAAAAGCGACGAGCACATTGCGGCCAAGTGCCAGCTCACCCATTTCTGTCGATGGGCCATCTGCCACGACATCTCCGGCTTCAACGATATCGCCAACGTTCACAATCGGATGCTGGTTAAGACAGGTGTTCTGGTTGGAGCGCCGGTACTTGGTAAGCTTATAAATATCAACATCAGAGCCGATGCGGGCATCATCGTCATCATGTTTGATAACGATGCGATCGGCATCAACGCTTCGCACAATACCGCTTCTGCGGGCAACCACGGCAACGCCCGAATCCCGGGCGGTGCTGACCTCCATGCCCGTTCCAACAAGGGGCGCCTCGGTGCATAAAAGCGGAACCGCCTGGCGCTGCATATTGGAGCCCATAAGCGCCCGGTTAGCATCATCATTTTCAAGAAATGGAATAAGCGATGCCGCCACGCTTACGAGCTGCTTGGGCGATACGTCCATATACTGGACCTCGTCAGCTGCCGCCATCACAAACTCGCCGCCTTTGCGCGCAGGAATCAAGGCATTTTTAAAACGCCCCTTTTCATCAACAGGAGCATTGGCCTGGGCAATGCTGTATTCCTCCTCATCAAGGGCCGTGAGAAAACTGATCGTATCTGTCACGCGCCCCTTCTCAACCTTACGGTATGGTGTTTCAATGAAACCGTACCCGTTGACGCGCGCATAGGTTGACAGCGATGCGATGAGGCCGATATTCGGCCCTTCCGGCGTTTCAATCGGACAGATACGGCCGTAGTGCGTGGGATGAACGTCACGGACCTCAAAGCCCGCACGCTCGCGGGTAAGTCCGCCAGGGCCAAGCGCGCTCAGCCGGCGCTTATGGGTGATTTCAGCAAGAGGATTTGTCTGATCCATAAACTGCGAGAGCTGGCTTGACCCGAAAAACTCCTTAATGACGGCAGACACCATCTTGGAATTCACCAGGTCATTGGGCATGAGCGTTTCGATTTCCTGCAGACTCATGCGCTCTTTAATCGCGCGCTCCATGCGCACCAGTCCGATACGATAATGATTTTCTATCAGCTCGCCAACCGTTCGTACGCGGCGATTGCCCAGATGGTCTATATCGTCGACCACCCCGCGGCCGCTCTTGATTTCAATAAGCAGGCGCACGGTCTCAAGAATATCCTCCTTGGTAAGGACCTGCATGTCCAGCGGAGTTTTACGATTGAGGCGATGGTTGATTTTAATACGGCCGACCTCGGTTAACTCATAATACTCCTGGTCGAAAAAAAGCTTGTGAAAGAAAAGATTTGCGCTCTCCTGACTCGGCGGATCATTGGGGCGAAGCCGCTTATAGATTTCAACAATTGCATCATCAGCGGACTTGGCTTTATCCAGCAGGAGCGTCTCGCGCAATGATGCATCAACATGAAGGTTGTCGATAAAAAGAATCTTAAAATTCTTTATGCCACGCTGCAGGATAGCAGCCAGAATCTCATGAGTAATCACCTCATTGCAGGCTGCAACAACCTCTCCCGTCTGTGGATCCAGCACATCGGCGGCAACAATAAGGCCTTCAAGCTCTTCCTGAAGCGCAGGAATATACTCAATGCCTGCCTCGTGAATTTTCTTCACAAGCGCCCGCGTAATTTTCTTATCCTTCTTGACGATGACCGTCTTTGTTTTTGCATGGACAATCTCCCCATGCGCCCTTCCTTCAAAAAACGGCGAACGGATACTGCGTTTCAGCTTGCCATCTTCAAAAACCACATCATCGACAGTATAGAAGTAGTGCAGCAGTTCCTCTTTGTTGAAACCAAGCGCCTTCAGAAGCACCGTGACAGGAAACTTGCGACGGCGGTCAATACGCACATAGATGATATCCTTGGAGTCATATTCAAGATCAATCCAGGATCCGCGGCTCGGTATCAAACGGGCAGAATAGAGAAACTTGCCGCTTGAAAGATTTTTGCCTTTGTCATGATCATAAAAAACGCCGGGTGAACGATGCAGCTGGCTGACAACAACCCGTTCAGTGCCGTTTATGACGAACGTTCCCGTCTCGGTCATCAGGGGTATTTCCCCGAAATAGACCTCCTGCTCTTTTATGTCGCGGATATTTTTCGTTTCAGGATCATAATTCACCAGACGGATAAGCACTTTCAGAGGAGAGGCATAGGTAAGCTCCTTTTGGCGACACTCGTCGATATCGTATTTGGGCGCGCCAAGTCCATAGCTTACAAATTCAAGAGACGATGTTTCATTATAATTTTTTATAGGAAACACACTCTTGAACACCCACTGCAGTCCGCTGTTTGCGCGCAGCTCCGTCGGCACGTGCTGCTGCAAAAAACTCTCGTAGGACTTTTTCTGAATATCAATCAGATTCGGGATCTTCATGATATCCGGTATTTTTTCGAAGTTCTTGCGAAAGCGCAGTTTATGTGCACCAATCTTGCTCATGCAACACCCCATTGTTGTAATGAAAATGGGCAGCACAAAAGTTCTGCCCAATCATAGCACCAGTTACGTGCGTTCTTTCACGAACCGCAGACTACTTTACCTCTGCTGTGGCACCGGCTTCTTCAAGCTTCTTTTTGATATCTTCCGCTTCGCTTTTGGATACCGCTTCCTTAACAGCCTTGGGCAAAGCATCAACAAAGTCCTTGGCTTCTTTAAGTCCCAGGCTGGTAATTTCGCGAACGGCCTTAATGACATTGATGCGCTTTTCACCCGCATTGGTTAAGATGACATCAAATTCCGTCTGCTCTTCCGCCGGAGCGGCAGCGCCCGCTGCGCCGCCCATTGCCATAGCCATGGGAGCTGCCACTGCTGCAGCTGAAACCCCGAACTTATCTTCAAGTTCCTTGATCAGGTTAGCAAGTTCAAGCACCGTCATATTTTCGATAAACTTGACCACTTCGTCTTTCGTAATCTCTGCCATTGTAATGACCTCCTAAAACGTTTAAATGTTACATGGATTCAAGTTAATTGCTCTTTGTATCTTTAATGGCCATCAGCACTCTCAGGAATTTGCGCGGAATATCCGAGAGGACGGTCACAAAACCCGTAAGCGGTGCGGCAATCGTGCCAAGCAGCTGACCGAGCAACACCTCGCGGCTCGGCAGATTCCCCAGCTGCTCAATAGCCTTTTCATTGAGCACCATTTTTTCAAGCATGCCCGATTTAACCTTCAGCGGCGTATCGGGATTGTCCTTAAGGAATTTAGTAATAACTTTCGCCACCATGGCCGGATCACCGTCGATGAAGGTAACCGCCATCTGCCCCACAAGCTGCTCATGCAGAGGCTCAAACACGGTGTCCTTTGTGGCGAGCCGCATAAGGGTGTTTTTGGCAACCTTCATCTCGCAGCCTGCTTCACGAATCTGCTTGCGAAGGTGTGTCACCTTTTCAACATTCAAGCCCTTATAGTCAAGCACAATCAGGCCTTTTGTCTCCTGTACCCGCTTTGACAGTACTGCTACTGCTTCTTCTCGTTCTCGTCTACCCACGGCTGTCACCTATCAACTTTGAAAATAAATGGTTACGTGTTATCAGTTGGCCTTCAATGATCCAACGTCCACCTTGATCCCGGGGCCCATGGTGGAAGTAAGCACGATATTCTTCAGATAATGCCCCTTGCTGGTCGCCGGCTTCAGGCGATTGACTGTATCAATAAGCGCTAAAATATTGTCAAAAAGCTTCTGATCATCAAAAGACTTTTTGCCCACCGACACATGCAGATTGCCTGCCTTGTCCGTTCTGAACTCGACTTTACCCTTTTTTAAATCCTCAACTGTATCTTTCACATTCTGGGTAACCGTCCCGAGCTTTGGATTGGGCATCAGGCCACGCGGACCGAGAACCTTTGCTATGCGGCCTACAAGCCCCATAAGATCGGGGGTTGCCACAGCCCGGTCAAAATCAAGCCAGCCTCCTGAAATTTTCTCGACCAAATCCTCTGCGCCTACATAATCAGCACCGGCATCGCGTGCTTCCTTCTCTTTTTCTCCTTTTGCAAAAACCACCACCTTCACTTCTTTCCCGATTCCATGAGGAAGCAGCACGGTGCCACGGACCATCTGGTCGGATTTGCGCGGATCAACGCCCAGGCGCACGACCAACTCAACAGTCTCATCAAACTTTGCATATGCCGCATCTTTCAGCAGGCCGATAGCATCCATCAGGCCGTATCGTTTTTCGCGGTCGACCCTTCCGAGGGCCAGTTCGTACTTTTTGCCATGTTGTGCCATATCAGTTCACCCTGACTCTAAAAAAGCATTACTTTAGTTTGCGATTTCAATACCCATGCTGCGCGCTGTACCCTCAACGATTCGAACGGCCATGTCAAGATCATTGCAGTTCAAGTCCGGCATCTTAGCCTGGGCAATTTCACGAACCTGAGCCCCTGTTACCTTGCCGACCTTGCTTTTATTCGGCTCGCCAGACCCTTTAACTATGCCGGCGGCTTTTTTCAAAAGAACTGATGCGGGAGGGGTCTTCGTGATAAAAGAAAAAGACCTGTCGGCATAGACCGTAATAACAACCGGTACAATCAACCCTTCTTTGTCTGCGGTACGCGCGTTATATGCTTTGCAGAACTCCATTATATTGACCCCGTGCTGACCGAGCGCCGGGCCAACAGGAGGCGATGGATTGGCCTTCCCCGCAGGAATCTGCAGTTTAATCTGGGTCATTATTTTTTTAGCCATATAAATCCCTTTTCTCTACACCGTGCTTTTTCAGTTAATCTTTTTGACCTGCGAGTATTCAAGCTCAATTGGTGTTTGACGTCCAAATATGCTTATCAGAACCTTTAATCGCGCTTTTTCCGGTTTCACATCTTCTACAACACCGTTAAAACTTGCAAACGGGCCTTCGATGATAGCTACGTCATCGCCCTTTTCAAAATTCATCATCACTTTGGGGCGAAGTTTCCCCTCCCTGATTTTGCCGATCATGTCATCGACGCTATCATCAGGAATCGGGATGGGCCTTATTTTCCCACCTATAAAACCTGTAACCCTCGGCGTATTGCGAACAAGGTGCCATGTTTCATTATTCATGTCCACCTGTACAAGCACATACCCGGGGAAAAACTTTCGGGTCGTTTTCTTGACCTGCTTATCGCCTTTTTTGCCCCGAACTATCTCCTCTACATCCTCTGTAGGGATCAGGACTTCACCAAAATAATCCTCCATCTTGTAGGCCTTGATACGCTCATCAAGCATTTCCTTAACTTTGTTCTCATACCCCGAATACGTGTGCACCACATACCACATTTTCGCCATGGAGGCCTCAGCTCAGAATTGAGTTTATAATCTTGGAAAGCCCGAGATCAACAAGGCCCAGGAAACACGAAACGATTACGACAATAATGAGCACCACCGATGTAGATGCCATCGTTTCCTTGCGGGGCGGCCAGGAAATTTTTTTCAGCTCAACCCGAACCTCATGGTAAAACTGTCTGGTCTTTTCAATCAAGCCTTTGAAATCCACGCATCTATCCTTTTCAGTAGTATGGCAGGCCAGGAGGGATTCGAACCCTCAGCCCCCGGATTTGGAGTCCGGTGCTCTAGCCGTTAGAGCTACTGGCCTATGCACATAATGTGCGTTTGCTTCCGGCGACATAAAGCCACTATGAATACTTACACTACTTGCCTTCTTTATGAACTGTATGCGAGTGGCAAGAACGGCAATATTTTTTAAACTCAAGCTTGCCTGTCGTTTTCTTTTTGTTCTTCGTCGTATTGTAGTTCTTGCGCTTGCACTGCGAACACAACAGCGTCACTATATCTCTCATGGCTCAAAACCCGTCAAAACAGATTACGCAATTATATCACTGATAACGCCGGCACCAACCGTTCTGCCGCCTTCGCGTATTGCAAAGCGCAGCTCCTTCTCCATCGCTATCGGCGTGATAAGCTCCACTTCCATCGACACATTGTCTCCCGGCATCACCATCTCGACGCCTTCGGGCAAATGCACCATTCCCGTCACATCCGTCGTGCGGAAATAAAACTGCGGCCGGTAATTATTGAAAAACGGCGTATGCCTCCCGCCTTCTTCCTTGCCCAGAATATACACCTGAGCCTTGAACTTCGTATGCGGCGTTATCGATCCCGGCTTTGACACCACCTGCCCGCGCTCTACATCATCCCGCTTTGTACCCCGCAGCAGCAGCCCGACATTATCTCCGGCCTGACCCTGATCAAGTATCTTGCGGAACATCTCAACGCCCGTACACACCGTCTTCTGCGTATCCCGAAACCCCACAATCTCAACTTCCTCGTTTACCTTCACCAGACCGCGCTCAATCCTGCCCGTCACAACCGTGCCGCGGCCCGATATCGTGAACACATCCTCAACCGGCATCAGAAACGGCTTGTCAATGTCGCGCACCGGATCAGGAATAAAACTGTCGCAGGCATCAAGCAGCTCCTGTATGCACTTGTACTCATCAAGCTTTACATCCTCTGCGGCCTGCATCGCCTTCAAAGCGCTTCCCTTTATGATCGGCGTATCATCGCCCGGAAACTCATACTTGCTCAAAAGCTCTCGAATCTCAAGATCAACCAGCTCAAGCAACTCGGGATCATCAACCATGTCAACTTTGTTGAGAAACACCACCATACTGGGCACGCGCACCTGACGGGCAAGCAGTATGTGTTCCCGCGTCTGAGGCATCGGTCCGTCTGCAGCGCTCACAACCAGAACCGCACCATCCATCTGCGCTGCGCCCGTAATCATGTTCTTGATATAGTCGGCGTGGCCCGGACAGTCGATATGCGCATAGTGCCTCTTTACAGTCTCATACTCGATGTGCGCTATCGATATCGTAACGCCGCGCTCTTTCTCCTCGGGCGCCTTGTCAATCTGGTCAAAATCCATCTTTGCCGCCATCCCCTTCATCGCCAGATACCTGGTGATTGCCGAGGTCAGCGTCGTCTTGCCGTGATCAACGTGCCCGATCGTCCCTATATTTACATGCGGCTTGGTTCTCTCGAATTTCTTCTTTGCCATCGGCTATCCTCCTAAAAGAATATGTTTTTTAATCTATAAATTACTCTTTCGTGTGTTGTTGCAGCAAATATACAATTTAAGCAATGTGGAGCCCACGACCGGGCTTGAACCGGTGAACCTCTTCCTTACCAAGGAAGTGCTCTACCAACTGAGCTACGTGGGCCTCTTTGCGTATCATCCATGGAGCGGGAAACGGGATTCGAACCCGCGACCCTCAGCTTGGAAGGCTGACGCTCTAGCCAGCTGAGCTATTCCCGCCCATAAGAAAGATCTGGTGGTGAGGGAAGGATTCGAACCTTCGTAGGCATCGCCAGCAGATTTACAGTCTGCCCCCTTTGGCCACTCGGGTACCTCACCGAAATGCGTATCAGCCAATAGCAAGCTGGCGATGGGATTTGAACCCGCAACCTGCTGATTACAAATCAGCTGCTCTGCCATTGAGCTACGCCAGCATAATCTTAAAATTTTAACAGGACTTACAACTTAATTCAACAATAAAATACAATTTATTTGTACTGCACGTACTGAAGGAGCAAAGGCTCGCATGCCATTCGGCTAAAGCGTTTCCTTTTTGCCCGAGAGATGAGAGACAACTGCGTGCTGGAATGCGGCCGGCACGAGACAGATGCAGAAAGCGTGTGTGGTGATCAATGCTCTCAGAGCTCATGAAGTAATTAATTCAGCGGGCTGTTTACTATCAGCTCTCCTTCAAGAGTCAAGCCCCCTATTGGGGTAAAAGAAGAAAAATATTATACTTCTTGGAATACGTCAATATATTTTTATAGGCTGTATCAAAAATAATTACTCTCCCAATTGCTTTAATAATATAAAAATTACTATTTTTATATTTTTTTAATAAAATTTTAATAAAAAAAACAGGAAAGAAGGTGAAGCGTTTCTAATAGAATTAATAACAAGCTATGGTGTGCAATTCTAAATAAAGCAGGTACTGTCTATCATGTTGCCTCAATACCCGGTTACGATCCGGCACTAAAAGATGCCTGCAATGATAAAGACCATTGAAAAATGCGCTGTAAAAGCTGCGGGTTTTGCTCTGCTTATTTTCTTGAATGCTGAGAGCAACTCCGCCTTTCTTTAAAGCAGATACCCGCTCATCTAAAAAAATACCCCTTGAAAAAAACCTGCGCTCACATCCATAAAAGTTACACATGCCCGCCACACATGCTCTGCAGCAGCGCTATAACATTTTTTTGCACGATCCGCGGTTTTATAGTACATTACACAGGCATAAGAAAACAAGGCTACAGCCAGTGCCGCACTCATACACAGAAAGACTCGCAATGGAAAACCTGATCGAAGTTATTATCAAGGAATGTACGCCTGACTTCAATGCCGGTCAATACCGGGTGGTGCTTGTTGATCGCGAAACAGGCCGCGTGCTCACCATATGGGTCGGGCAGTTTGAGGGCGGATCAATAACACTGGGCCTTGAGCAGACATGGACCCCAAGGCCCCTTACCCACGATCTCATGGCAGGCATTATCACGCAGCTCAACGCCACTGTGGAGCGAATTGTGATAACCGATCTGCGCGATAATACGTTTTTTGCCATCGTGTATATTGCCCTTGACGGCACGACCTATGAAATAGACTCGCGCCCGAGCGATGCCATGGCCCTTGCCGTGCGCATGAAATGCCCGGTCTTTGTAAACAGGGCTATTGCAGATAAAATGGTCGATGAGCTGGATGACATGTTCGACCGCATGGAACCCAAGGCAACCATCCACTGAGCAGAAGGAGAGCCATGAAAAAAACTACCATTCTCGACATTCAGCGCTTCAAAAATGAGGGCAGAAAAATCAGCATGCTCACGGCCTATGACTGCCAGATCGCCCGCATACTTGACGGGTGCAATGTTGATGTTCTGCTGGTGGGAGATTCCGTGGGTAACGCGGTTATGGGACTTGACAATACTCTACCGGTGACCATGGCAGACATGCTGCACCATGTGCAGGCTGTCACGCGCGGCCGCAGGCAGGCGCTGGTAGTTGCCGATATGCCGTTCATGTCCTATCAGGCATCGCTTGAAGAGGCGCGGCGCAATGCCGGCGTCTTCATTAAAAAGGGCGGTGCAGAGGCGGTTAAGGTCGAAGGCGGAGAAAACACCGAAGACGTTATCAGAGCGCTTACCCGCATCGATATTCCCGTTATGGGCCATATCGGACTTACGCCCCAATCTATCCATCGCATGGGCGGCTACAGGATACAGGGCAAAGAGGAGCATCAGCGGCAGAAACTTATGGCCGACGCGCAGGCTGTTGAGAGGGCCGGGGCTTTTGCCATCGTTCTCGAGGGTGTGCCTGCAAGCCTTGCCCGCGAGATTACTGCACTGCTCAGCATCCCCACCATCGGCATCGGCGCGGGCGCCGACTGCGACGGCCAGGTGCTGGTTATAAACGACCTGCTCGGGCTGTCGGGCAAATTCAGGCCAAAATTCGTGAAGCAGTATGTACAGCTTGAAGACATCATCAAAAAGGCGGTTACCGAGTATGTTGACGAAGTACAGTCGGGCACATTCCCCTCAGAAGAATTTTCATTTAAATAAGAGGCCGTATGCAGATCATACAATCCGTTCAAGAGATGCAGCGCTACAGCGATGCCCGGCGCCAGCAGCAACAACGCGTTGCGGTCGTGCCCACCATGGGCTATCTGCATGAGGGGCATTTAAGTCTCGTGCGCCTTGCTAAAGAGCATGCCGATACGGTGATTGTAACGATTTTTGTCAACCCCACGCAGTTCGGACCAACGGAAGATTATACAACCTATCCCCGCGACATGGAACGCGATGTGAAGCTTGTCACCTCGGCAGGCGCTGACTGCGTGTACGCGCCCAACGCCTGAAGAGATGTACCCGGAAGGCTATCAGACAGCTGTCCGGGTAGACAAGCTGACGCAGCATCTCTGCGGCATAACGCGGCCGACGCATTTTGAAGGCGTGACAACGGTTGTGACCAAGCTCTTCAATGCAACAAAACCTCATGTTGCCGTCTTCGGGGAGAAGGATTTTCAGCAGCTGCAGGTCATCCGGCGCATGGTGCGCGATCTTGATGTCGACATTGAAATCATCGGCGCGCCCATTGTCCGCGAGCCCGACGGGCTTGCCATGAGCTCGCGCAACAAATATCTTGCAGCTGAGGAGCGCAGGGCAGCCCTGATTCTTTCACAAACACTCTTCAACGTACGTCAGCTGTGCGCAGAGGGAGAGCGCGACGCGCTCAAGCTCAGCCGCCATGTCTGGCAAAAAATCAGCACCGAACCCCTGGCGCATATCGACTACATAAAAATTTGTGATCTTGAAACGCTTGAAGATGTAGTGCAGCTCAAGCGTGATGCAGTTGTAGCCCTGGCAGTATTCTTCGGTAAAACACGCCTTATAGACAATATTGCAGTAAAACAAACTGACGCCCATGGCTTACTGCCGGTGCAGCCCCGGCATGCATGTGCGTTATTAGAGCATTTTTCTAAATACTGTAGCCTTCATAAAAATCATCTGCCGATAACGATGGCCCTATCCGTTCGTCCTGAGCCTGTCGAAGGGCGACTTTCCGTTCATGGTTCGACAAGCTCACCACGAACGGCATTGCCATGCAGTAGAATGCGGCTACAAAATAAAGAACTATGCTCTGGCTCCCGCACCTCTGGAGCCTTGTAAAAATGCACTGCTCAAGGTCTTTTTTCTCCGCCCTCAGCAGAGGATGTATAATTTTCATATCTGCCCCTATCCGTACTTTTTCCCTTTTTGAATACCCATTGCCAATTGTTTGCAATGCGGCTAGATGTATGTCTGGGGAATAACCCTAAGCAGACAACAAGCAGCAGTTCCCACTATGCCCGATAGAACACACCCAACCTCACGCCGCCTTGGCAGCCTTGACATGCTGCGCGGCATTGCAATTGCCGGCATGGTGCTGGTCAACAATCCCGGCTCATGGCAGCACATGTTCCCGTGGCTCAGGCATGCGGGCTGGACCGGCTATACCCTTGCCGATTTGGTCTTTCCCTTTTTTCTTTTTGCCGTCGGCGCCTCACAGTCCTTTTCCCTTGCCAACACAGCTCATACCGGCAGGCTACCGCTGAATTTATTCATCCGGATTCTGCGCAGAACGGTGATTCTTTTCCTGCTGGGGCTTCTCCTGAACGCTTTCCCCGGCCTGCTGCAATGTATCATCTATGCCGAACCGCCCGGCTTCAGCACCCTGCGCATCATGGGTGTACTGCAGCGCATAGCTCTTGTCTATTGTGCTGCCAGCATCTGCATTGTCGTGCTTTCTCAACGGTTGCTGCGGATAACCATTGCCCTGCTGCTTGTGGGATACGGGGCTGTGCTGGCGGTTTTTTCAGGCAGCCTGTCGCCGGACAATAACCCCGCCCTGTTCATAGACAGGCTGCTTCTCGGTGCATCCCACATGTATCACGGGGGGCTTGATCCGGAGGGATTGTTCAGCTCAGTATCCGCGCTAACCACGGCGCTGCTCGGATACGAGGCAGGACTCTTTCTGAAACAGTCGCCACACACGTCAAAAACGTCGCTCCTGCTTTTCTGCGCCGGAACTATAGCGCTGGTCTGCGGCTCTGCTGCAGGCAGCTGGCAGCCAATCTGCAAGGATCTCTGGAGCGGGCCCTATGTGCTGGTATCTGCAGGCTGGGCCGCTCTGGTTTTCGCCATCTGCCATGAACTGCTGGAGGTGCGGAACTTTCGCTGCCCCGGCATATTTTTTCAAATCATGGGCCGCAATGCTCTGTTGTTATTTTTCGCCTCGGGTATTACCGCCCGCATACTGCTGACGGTCACCATCACAAGGGATGGTCAGGCGATACATCTCTGGTTCTGGCTGTATGACCGGCTGTTTGCCTCATGGATGGGCCGCAATGATATAAGCTCTTTCACCCTGGCCGCATGCTATCTCGCTGCATGGTGGCTTGTGCTGTATCTGATGGATCGACGGGAATGGTATTTCAGAGCATAATGTGCATAGAGCGGGTTGTTTTATTGCATAGTACCGTTAATCATGATAAGCTTTTGTAAAATTTACTCGTTATCTGCATGGCACGGCATAAAAATAAAATATTCGTCCTCGACACCAATGTCATTCTGCATGACAGCTCCTGCATACACCAGTTTCAGGAGCATGATGTGGTCATACCCATCACGGTGATCGAAGAGCTCGATCAATTCAAAAAGGGCAGCGGCACGGTCAACTACCATGCCCGCGAATTCGTGCGCGCCCTGGACGAGCTGAGCGGCGACAAGCTCTTCGGCAACGGGGTGAAAATCGGCCCCAACCGCGGCAACATAATCATACGGCTTGAGCAGCCGTTCCACGAAGACATAGCCCATAACTATTCCCCCGGCAAACCCGACCATCATATTCTGAACACTGCCTATCGCCTGGCGCAGGAAAATTCTTCCCGCCAGGTCATACTGGTCTCCAAAGATGTAAACCTGCGCATGAAGGCAAAATCGGTGGGCATTGTTGCCCAGGATTACTTCACCGACCATGTCAAGGACCCTGCCGCACTCTACAGCGGGCATCGAATCGAAGAAAACGTACCGGCCGAGCTCATTGAAAGCATCTACCGTGAACCTTTTGAAATCAATGCCGGCCTTTTGCCGGTGAAAAACCAGTTTACCTCCAATGAATACCTCATCATGCGCAACGGCAAAAAATCAGCTCTTGCCATGTTTGACTCACAGCAGCAGCAGCTTCGCCGCATCGACAAAAAACAGGCATACGGCATCATGCCGCGCAATGCCGAACAGATATTTGCGCTCGATGCGCTTACCAATCCCGACATACAGCTGGTCACCCTTACGGGCAAGGCCGGCACCGGCAAAACACTGCTTGCCCTTGCCGGAGCCCTTGAGCGGCGAAAAAACTACCGGCAGATATTCATCGCACGGCCCGTTGTGCCCCTGAGCAACAAGGACATCGGATACCTGCCCGGAGACATACAGTCAAAGCTTGATCCCTACATGCAGCCGCTCTATGACAATCTCGGGGTCATACAAAACCAGTTTTCGGAAAGCGATACGAAAAACAAAAAAATAAAGGAGTTTCTCGTTGACGAAAAGCTGGTCATCTCCCCGCTGTCCTACATCAGAGGCCGAAGCCTCGTGCACATTTATTTCATTGTTGACGAAGCGCAGAACCTCACCCCCCATGAGGTCAAAACCATTATCACCCGCGCCGGCGAAGGCACCAAAATGGTCTTTACCGGCGATATATTTCAGATCGACCACCCCTACCTCAACACCTATTCAAACGGCCTGAGTTATCTGATTGAAAAAATGCATGGCCAGCAGATCTATGCGCATGTAAATCTTGAAAAAGGCGAACGATCCGTGCTTGCTGAGCTTGCCAGCAATCTGCTGTGAACAGGCAGCAGCCACCTGTCAACCCCACTACCGGGCAAAAACCGTCCATGCATCTCTTGTCACTCACCTGCAATGACTTTGCCGCCGCCCTGCACGAGGGCTGGGGCAAGGGACTATTTTATGCCGCGGCACTCTATCGGCACGTATTCAAGCAGGGGAATCCAGACCTCGCAGCAGCTCCCGAACTGTCGCAGGCAGGCATACTCACGAAGGAAATACAGCGCGCATTTGATGTCAAGGCTCCGGATATTGCAGATGTGGTGGAGCAGGAAGGAGTTACAAAAATCGTTTTTTCTCTTGCCGACGGCCTTCGCGTGGAATCGGTCTGGATACCCATGCCCGGGAGAGCAACGCTGTGCATATCGAGCCAGGTGGGCTGCCGCATGGGCTGCGCCTTCTGCCGCACGGGGTCATTGGGCCTGCTTCGCAATCTTCTGGCAGAAGAAATAGTCGGGCAGGTCTATGCCGTACGCCATGGGCTGGGCCGGGCCATAGACAATATCGTCTTCATGGGCATGGGGGAGCCGCTTGATAATTTCGAAAATGTCATGCAGGCCATACGCGTGCTCAGCGACCAGCGCGGTCTTGACATTGCCCACAGCCATATGACGATTTCGACCGCAGGCCTGACCGATGGCATCCGGCGTCTGGGTGAACTCGGCTGGCCCGGGCTCAATCTGGCAATCTCGCTCAATGCAGCACATGACAAGCTTCGCTCACAGCTGATGCCCGTCAACGCCATCCACCCCCTTGCACTGCTCAAGCAGGCGCTGCACAGCTACCCGCTTCGAAAAAAAGGGGTCTTCTTTATTGAATATGTGCTTTTAAAAGGAGTAAATGATAGTGGTGAGCATGCAGCAGGTCTTGCCCGTTTTCTGGAAGGGCTGCCGGTGCGGGTCAATGTAATCGGCTATAATCCCGGCCCGGACGGCCTGTTTGAAAGCCCGGGAGAGCAACACTGTAAACTTTTCTGTACCTGGCTTGCCCGTGAAGGCATCTTTGTGCGTATGCGCTCATCGCGCGGCCAGGGTATTCATGCAGCCTGCGGCCAGCTTGGCGGACCGGCAGATTAATTTTACATAAACTCCCTGCGATAGATCCGCAGCATTGCCAGCATCAGGGCCACCACGACCGGCCCCACGATGAACCCGATGGCGCCAAGCCACATGCTGCCGCCGATAATGGCAAGGGCAAGCAGCACCGGATGTACATCGACCTTACCGCGCATCACAATGGGTTTAATAATATTATCAGCCATGGAGACGATAGCAACGCCCCAGATGAGCAGAAAAACACCCTTGCCCATGCTGCCGCCGATAATGAGGGCGATAGCAGGAGGTATATACATGACCGGACCGCCGATAACCGGAATAAGGGTCACACCGATTGCAACCACGCCCCAGACCAGCGGATTGGCAATGCCCGCAATCCAGTAGCCGATACCGATTAAAATCCCCTGTGCCAGGGCTGTTGCAACCATGCCGGCAAATATGCCGGTGATGACGCCGGCAACCTCTTTGGCCAGCACCTGCTTGTGCTCCGGGTCAAGGGGCAGCAGGCTCATAAGGGCATCGTTTAACTGCTCTCCCTCGGCAAAAAAGATATAGAGAAACAGCACAACCAGAAGAAAGCCGGCAAAAAAACCAGCCGTTGCCGAAAAGACTTTTGGGGAATACTCATAGACGACCGAACCCATGGAAGAAAGCAGCTCCAAAAGCTTGGCCCTGATATTGAACTCAGCGGGAATAAACTGGGGCAGGGCCGCCATTTTCGTCTGAATCCAGATATTGGCGTGGTCGAGGGCCTGGGCAATGGAGCCGACCTGAAGGTGCGAGATAACGGACTTGAACGCATCAACGGCATTGAAGGCAGCAACGGTAATAATGGTGCTCAGCGGGCCCAAAACGCAGATCGATACAAGCAGCGTGGCCAACCCTGCCGCGGCATACCGCCGGCCCTTGCACAGCTTCATGCAAAGCCGGTTAATGGGCCAGCATATGACCGTTATGATGAGCGCCACCAGAGCAGAAACGAGAAATGGCTGAATAATGACGCCGAAGGCAGCCATCAAAAGCAGCAGCAGCACAAGAAAGGAAATTCGAGAAGCTTTATTCTCCATAAAAAACCATATAGCAGAAACATCTGACCCTGTCCATGAGGAAAGCACGGGGCTGCTGACAGGGTGGCGGATTGCTGCAATTGCATCAACCGGCCATCCGTGCTATCGTTTCGCCATGCACATAGGGACTCAACTGCTCACTGCACGCCTGAGCGCTCCCGGGCTCTGGCTTTCGGCCTTCCTGATAGAGGCGGCGGCCATTGGTGTTCTATCGGTGATTCCATCGGTAAGCGGTGGCATCAACAGCGGCACGCTAGCCCACGGCCTTGCCTACAGCACGCTTTCCTGCACAGCAGGCACTTACCTGCTCATAAAAAAAACTCCACACTGCCTTATGAAAGGCGCCCTGCTTGCCGCCCTGTACGGAGCCTGCATGGAGCTCATACAGTATTTCATTCCGTACCGCACCTGCCAGCTTGGCGATATTGTTGTCAATTGCCTGGCTGCTCTTGCAGGCATGGCGCCTGCAGCACTGCTGCGCTCAGTGTTAGCAGCACATCAAAAACCGCTCGCATAGAGATTATTCCTGAAGACAACAAAAAGCCGGCGGCTTTTTAACCCGCTTTTCATTTAAGCCTTTCCGCCAGCATTACCATGGCAAACGCATCTTGACGGCAGCATTCCAGACAGTTTTCCCTGTTTTTTCCATTTTGACCTCATCTGACAAAACCATGTATTACTTTCACCAGTAGAACCAGGGTTACCAGATGGCAACCCGCAAGTTTGAATTATTAATATTCGTTATGCAATCATCTAAAATCATAATTATAAATAGAATTGCACATTAATTTATTGCAGGCTATGATTTCGGCGTTCACCAGTTTGAGGTATGTGCCGCGAAGCAGAAGAGGCAGTAAGGGGCGCTGGCCCCTTTAAATTATGTGACGAATCCTGCCATCTTGACCACTACCGGCAGATGACTATAGTGCTGGGCACGACCGGTGGGGTAGAGGAAGAATGAGCGACAAACCGCATGTGGGAGGCAAAGGTGTGAAAAAGAAACCTCAGGTAAACGGCGCTGAGACTTCCAGCTTGCCTGATGCGGAAGGCAAAGGCGAAATTCTGGTGTATCAGACGAACGACGGTAGCGTAAGGCTGGATGTCCGGCTGCAGGAAGAGAGTGTGTGGCTTACTCAGCAACTTATGGCAGAGCTGTTTCAGACCAGTAAGCAGAATATCGGCCAAAACCAGAAAAACATTTTTGAAAAAGGGGAGCTGGATCAGGATTCAGTTGTAAAGAATTTATTTACAACTGCCGCAGATGAAAATACAGCACGAACTTCTATAACCTTGATGCCATTATTTCGGTGGGATACCGCATTAAAAGCTATGTTGCAACACGGTTCAGGATCTGGGCAACCCAGCGGCTGAAGGAGTATATCGTCAAGGGCTTTGTCATGGACGACGAGCGGCTGAAAAACCCGCCGGTTAAAGGTTCGCTCGTGCCGGATTATTTTGATGAATTGCTGGCCCGCATTCGTGACATTCGCGCGTCCATACTTAAATCAACATTCGGTCGGCGCCGCCCCCGCGAACGGGTTCTACACCGTAGCAGGCGATGGGCCGTTGTTGAATTGCTTGAATTATGCATTCGGTCTATCGTTTAAAAACTCGGCTATGGTGATTATTTTTGTCCTCTCAAAGTTTTTCAGCTGCAGGAGATGATGATCGCCGGTAACAATACTGTCTGCCGCGGCCTTCTGCGCGCATTCAAGAATTCTGTTGTCCGGATCGTCTTTGAGGATGGCAAGTTTTGATTCCGGTTTTACGACGGATGCAACAGCGCTGATGAGTTTGAGTGCGGCTATTATTTTATCGTCCTCCCAGAGAAATTTTTCCCTGAGTTTTTTTCCGGTTTCCGTGAGTATTGGGATTGAAGTAAAGCATGCGGCCTGTCCGTCAACTGCACGCATAAAAGCCTGGTGGGCACGGCCGTCTCTGGTGATAAAAGCGGAAATGTAGACATTGGTGTCAAACACAACCTTCAGCATCACCTGCCTTCAAAAATGAGCTTTTCAATCTCCCGCTCGTTTATTTTAAGCGCCTTTGCTTTTGCAGCACCGTAATCCTGCAGCCGATACAGTTCTTTTTTCAGTTTTTCACGCTTATAAAAATCAAACATTTCCCTGAAAAACTGGCTGATTGTTTCCCCCTGCGACCGCGCTATTTTTCTGTATTCGGCAGCAGTTTCGGGCGGAACGGATAGGCTGATTACGGCCCGTTGTCGTGTGCTCATGGTATGCCTCCTTATGGTATTACCCGGTAATACAATAAAAATAACAGAACCACACCTGTCTGTCAAGAAATTAAAGGATTGGTGTTAAAGGATTGGAATACCGACGGGGCAGGAACAACTACGGGATATCAATACTTAAAAAGTCACAGCACCGACAGCACGGCTTTCAGGGTAAGCCTGAAAAAATCCTGCGGGAAAACTCCTGCCAGAACAATGCCTGCCATGACCAGAATGCCCAGCGCTGCAGCGGGCAGCGTGAGGCTGATTTTCCCCTCCGACTCGTCAACGCTGCGGTAGGCAGCCCGTACAAGACGCAAATAGTAAAAAGCCGAAATACAGACATTGACCACAGCAAAACCGACAAGCCAGTAATACTTTTCCTGAAGTGCTGCGGAAAAGATCATGAACTTGCCGGTAAACCCGATGGTGGGAGGAATGCCCGAAAGACCTATGGCCCCGACGGCAAGCAGCGCCGCAAGCAGAGGAGAGCGGCGGTAGAGGCCCTTCAGGCCGTCCACAGACAGGTTGTCACCCTCCGGCGTCAGATTGTAGAGCACGACAAAGCAGGCGACATTCATGAGCAGATAGCCGAAAACATAATATATGGTGGAGGCGATGCCCAGCTGGTTGAGGCTTACGATACCAACCAGCATGTAGCCGGCATGTGCAATGCTGGAATAGGCAAGCAGGCGCTTGAAATCATGCTGGCTGAGGGCGGATAAGTTGCCCATAAACATGGACAGCACCGCAATGATCGACAGGATCAGCTCCAGCTGCGGCGAGCCGGGTCCCGCCATGGACATCAGGCGTGCAATAAGGGCAATGGCGGCAATTTTGGGCAGCGTTGACACGAAGCATGTGGTCTCATGGGCGGCGCCAACAAAGACATCAGGCATCCAGAAATGCATGGGAAAAAGCGCCAGCTTGTAAAACAGCGTACAGAGCAGCATCACGAACCCGATGACGGCAAGCGGCTGCGTGGCAAGAAGCCCCGGCAGCACCCTGGCAAGCTCTGCAATGTAGGTCGAATGGCCCAGGCCGACGATATAGCTCATGCCATAAAAAGCGATTCCGGTTGCGGCTCCGCCGAAAAAGATATATTTGATGCTGGCCTCGAGGGGCTCGCGCTGGTGCGGCTGGCGCCGCAGGGGGATGAGTACGTACAGGGAATAGGAAGATATTTCCAGGCCGATGATGATGGTCATAAGCTCAACAGCGCCGGTCATGATGAAAAGGCCGAAACAGCTGAAACACAAAAACAGATAGTACTCGGGCCGCAGATGCCGGGTAATGCCCCGCAGTCCGGCGCCCATCCACAGGATCAGCACCAGCCCGAGCGCTATGATCAGCTTAAACGTCTGAGAGAACGTGTCGACCTTATACACATCATGAAAAAAAAGTCCGCTGCGGCCATAGGTATACCATGCCGCAGCAAAAACGCACAGAGCCCCCGCAATAGCGCAGCCCTCGAGCACAGCCTGCCGGGGTTTGGCAAGCGTTGCGGTAAAAAACATAAGGATCATGGCCGTAAGGGCTATTTCAGGAAGCAGCAAAAAAAAGTCCATATCTCTCCAGTATAACTGTTAATGCCAGTTAGTGTATCACGCACTCGTGCGGCAGGTCATAGCGCAACACCCACAACATGCACCAGAAGATGCCGAACGCTTTGATCCATTATATCAAGAACCAGCCCGGGCTTGAACCCCAGCCAGAAAACAAATACCGCAAGCACAGCAACAATGAACCACTCGCGGGGGTTGATATCGGAAAGCGCATGCTGGCCTTCACTCCCTTGAGGTGCAGCATGATGATGTCCGTCAGAATCGGCCCAGACCATTTTCTGCAGCATCCGCAGCATATAGGCTGCAGCCAGCACCGCGCCCGGAACGGTAAGTGCGCCGACAAGGGTAGACTTGGAGAAAGCCGCCGCGATCACCATAAACTCGCCCACAAAACCGTTCGTGCCGGGAAAACCGAATGAAGAGAGAGAAAAAATACCCAGAAAAAAAACATACGCGGGCATGAGGATGCCAAGGGCCTTGTTGACTTCAAGCTCGCGGCTGTGCGTGCGCTCATAGATGATGCCGATGCAGATAAAAAGCGCACCGGTCGTGATGCCATGGTTGACCATCTGCAGAATAGCTCCCTTGACGCCCTGCATATTAAAAAGGAATATGCCCAGCGTCACAAACCCCATATGGGCCACGCTGGAATAGGCGATGAGCTTCTTCACGTCGCTCTGCCCGAGGGCCAGATAGCCGCCGATAACGATAGCAGCAAGCGACATAACGATAATGACCGGCGCGCAGTACACGCTGGCTGCGGGTGCTATCGGCAGGCAGAAACGCAGAAAGCCGTAGCCGCCCATTTTCAAAAGCACGCTTGCAAGTATCACGCTGCCCGCCGTCGGGGCCTCAACATGCGCCGCCGGCAGCCATGTGTGAAACGGATACATGGGCATCTTGATGGCGAACGTGATAGCGCAGCAGACAAAAATTATCATCTGGATATCAAAGGGGTAGTTAAGGCGCATGAAATCGGGAATAAAAAACGACCCGCTGCGCACATACAGAACGATAAGGGCGATGAGCAGGAAAACGCTGCCCACGAATGTGTACAGGAAAAACTTAATGGATGCATAATCCCTGCGGGGCCCGCCCCACACGGCGATCAGAAGGTACATGGGAATCAGCATGCCTTCCCAGAAAATATAAAAAAGAACTGTGTTAAGGCTTATGAACACGCCCAGCATGGAGGATTCCATGATGAGCAGCACGAAAATAAATTCCGCGAGCCGCTCCTTGATCTGGCTCCACGAGCACAGTATGCACAGGGGCATGAGGCAGGTGGTGAGCAGCACCAGCGGCAGGCTAATGCCGTCAACGCCCACCACATAGTCGAGCTTCAGCGCCGGTATCCACTGCCCCAGCTCGGCAAACTGGTATTTGTCGCTGGTCTGGTCGAAAAGAAAATACAGCGGCAGCGACAGCGCCATGGTGGCTGTCGTCACGGCAAGGCCCCAGAGCTTCAGGAAGGTTTCATTGCGGATAAACAGGCACACAATCGCCCCCGCAAGCGGCAGCAGGATCAGTGTGCTGAGAACCGGAAAATCGCTGTTATTAAAAAGCAGATACTGTTCCATAATCCTTTTCTATATAAGCACGACGCATATCAGCAGCAAAAAAATAAAAATAACTGCGGCGGCGATATAATGCTGCACCTTGCCTGTCTGGAGATTGCGAAAATGCTCGCCCATCACAACCACCTTGCCGGCAAAGCCGTCGATAAGGTAATCGATGACATGCATGTCGAAACCCGAAAACCCGCGCGCAGCAGCCATGGCAGAGCGCATCCCGGCGGTGCGGTACAGCTCGCAGACCCAGCCGTCAACAGCGCTTATGGGGCCGCGGGCAAGCCGCATGACAACCTGGGCGCCCTTGCGATAGAACCAGTCAATATCAAGATTCATGGTGGCGTGAGGAGTAAGAAACTTGCGCAGCAGATAAAACCCGAGACCCGTATAACCGAGAACCTGCAGTGTTTCCGAAAAATGGTATAAATTATAGGGTTCATACTCGCCAGGCCGCGGCAGCATACGATAGAGAAACTCGGGGTAGCAGCCAATAAAAAAGCAGAAAAAAGCGGCTATTGCCATGCCGGCCGTCATATTCCAGGGCGCATCCTTGGCCGGAACACCGCTGTCCTTGCCGAACCAGATAAAATACGGCAGCTTGATGCCGACCGAAAGAAATGTTCCCACCGAGGCCAGCATGAGCATGACTAGCAGTACTATGCGATGGGCTTCGCCAGCGCCAAAAATTATCATGGATTTACTCACAAAACCGCTGGTAAAAGGAAAGCCGGAAATGGAAATACCGCCGATAACAGTAAAGATCATTGCCAGGGGCATTCTGCGCCACAGACCGCCAAGTTCCGAGAGCTTCTGCCTGCCCGTCATTTCCAGTACGCACCCAACGCCCATGAACAAAAGGGCTTTGTACAAAATATGCGCATAGGCATGAGCGCAGGCGCCGTTTACCGCCATGTCGGTGCCGATACCGATGCCGCAGACCATGTAGCCGACCTGGCTGATAATATGATAGGAGAGTATCCGGCGCGCGTCGTTTTCGATAATGGCAAAGCAAACGCCGTAGACAGCCATGATGGCGCCCATGACCGCAAGCACTTCAAAGCCCGGGAAAGGCCCGGCACAAAACATACACCGCCGTCTTTGTCGTAAATGCGCACATAAAAACCGCGCCGCACACGGTTGCTTCAGGATAGGCATCAGCCAGCCATGCATGCAGGGGCGGCACAGCGGCATTGAGCATGAACCCCGCCATGATGAAATAGTCGGCCAGGCCTGCAGCCGCGACAGGCACCTGCACGAAACTCAAATCGCGTGTGGCGCTGTATTTCAGCAAAATGCCTGCAAGAAGAGCAAGTCCTCCCGCGATATGCACCAGCAGATACCGCAGGCCCGCGCCCTGCGACTGCGGGCTGCGGCGAAGCCATATAAGAAAAGTGGAAGCCAGAGCCATGAGCTCCCAGAAAATAAACAGCGTCACATAATCACCGCTGAGCGTCACGCCCAGAGAGCCGGCCACATAGAGAAAGGATGCCGTGTGCTGCGCCCAGTCCTTGACATGCAGGCTGTAGACTGCGCCGACGCATGCCATGATGGTGAAGACATTCAGGAAGATATAGGTCAGCTGATCAGCCCTGATAAAACTCAGCTGCAGCCCGAGATACTGGCAGGCACCGGCAGAAGACGGCAGCGTATTGATCTGGTAGAAGGCAATGAGCGGCACAGCCAGAAGCACAGCCTTCTGCAGCCGCAGCCGCTGAAGAAGCGGCATGAGAACGGCAGCCAGTATAAATAGAAAAGACGGATGCTGGAGCAGGAGGCTAGCCGTCATAATAGTCCTCGGATCGCGCTATCATATGTTTTGAAATCCACTTGCAGATAAACGACATGGCAAGGCAGCAGCCCAGACCGAATGCCGTCCAGAATAAACGAATAGGATCACCAAAAAAATGAGCCTCATGCCGCGGAACAAAAATATCTGCAAGAGAGATGACTGCAAGCACGGCGAAGAAGCACTTTTTCAGCAATGCTGTTCGGCTGTTTAAAAATGTAAGAATATTTATAAGCATATATCCTTCTTGCAAATGTGCACATGAGGCTACATGCGCCCGGTCCGCCAGAATCAATCAACCGAGCTTCAGGCGGATAATTTTCAAAAACAAATCAGGATACAGGCCCCACAGGATTGACAGCGCCGAGGCTGCCGCCATGGGGTATATCATGAGCCTCATATGGGCCGTTGATTCAAGCGTACCTGCAACAGCCACTTCTCCTTCCGGAGGATTGCCGAAAAATCCCCGCAGGATCACCTCACCGAAGTAGTAGGCGTTGAGAATGCTGCTCACCAGTATCACCGCAAGCAGGCCTGTGTTTTTAATATCCAGTGCGCCTACAGCCAGAAACCACTTGCTCACAAAACCGCCGACCGGCGGAACGCCGATCATGGACAGCGCAGCAATTGCAAAGACCGCAAGAGTTACCGGCATCTGCCGCGCCAGGCCGCCCATGTTGCGGATATCTGTTTTGCTGGTTGCGCAAATAATAGCACCGGCGCAGAAGAAAAGGCTTATCTTCGAAAAAGCGTGATTAGCTATATGAATAAGCCCGCCCGTGACCCCGTTGGGCACAAGCATGGCAACACCCAGCACGATATAGGAAAGCTGGCTGACCGTTGAATAGGCAAGCCGTGCCTTGAGATCGGTTTTGGTCATGGCGATTATCGAGGCGGTCAAGTATCGTGAAGGCTGCTATCCACGCAGTTGTAATGCCAAGGTCAAGGGAGGCAAGACGCTCAGTGCCGAACAGCGAAAGCATCATACGGCAGACTGAAAACACCCCGACCTTCACCACTACAACGGCATGCAGCAGGGCGCTCACGGGTGTGGGCGCTACCATGGCCGCCGGCAGCCAGCCGTGAAAGGGCATAATGGCGGCCTTTGCAAAGCCGAACAGCATCATGAAATAGCAGGCCTGGATGATCGCCGGGTTGGCGCCCGCGGGGAAAATGCCCCGGTGTATGTCGGCCATGTTGAAGTCAAGCGTTCCGCACGTGATATATATAATGGCCATGGCAGGCAGCAGCAGGGCCTTGGAGGCGAACATGAGATAGGTGAGGTATTTGCGCGCTCCGTCATAGGCCTTGCCGTCCTGGTGGTGGGCCACCAGCGGGTAGGTGAAGATGGAAACGATTTCATAAAAAAGATAGAGCGTGAACAGGTTTTCGGAGAAGGCCACACCCATGGCCCCGCCCACGGCAACGGCGTAGCACACGTAGAAGCGCGTCTGTGCATGCTCGCGCAGCATGCGCATGTAGCCGATGCAGTACAGGCTGGCTGCTATCCAGAGAAACGAGGCCGTGCCGGCAAACAGCAGGCCCATGCCGTCGATGCGCAAATTCACCGAAAGCCCCGGCAGCAGAGTAAACAGGCTGACGCGGCATACCTGGCCTGCCAGCACCGCAGGGGCAAGCAGCACCACCGAAAAGAATGTCAGCACCGCGCCGATAACCGGAACACAGTCCCTGACTGCAGGGCGCTTTCGCAGCACAAGCACCAGAATCGCCGCGATAGCCGGCAGCACAGGAGGCAGCAGCAGTTGGTAGCAATTGGTCATATTACCGTTTCATCGTAAATATTTTGCTGGGATCGATGGTTCTGAATTTCTTATAGACTGCAAGTATAAAGCTCACGCCGATAGCTGCTTCGGTTGCGGCGATGCCCATAATAAAAAGCGTTATCACCTGCCCAACAGCAGGGTCGGGCGCAAGGAAGCGGTTGAGCGCCATGAAATTGAGGCCCGCTCCGTTCAAGATCAGCTCTATTGATATCAGCATGCCTATAAACGAGCGCTTCTGAACCATGCCGTAGATGCCGGCCACCAGCAGAAAGCCTGCAACAAGCAGATAGATATTCAGGCTCTCACTCCCCATCGGATTCCTCCTCCTGACTGTTGGAGACAATGATTGCGCCGATCATCCCCACAAGCAGCAGCAGCGAAATGAGCTCAAAGCCGAGACAGAAATCATACATGAGGGTATGCCCTACCCTTTCAATAGAATAATCAGTAAGACGCTGCGCCGCCGGAACCCAGCCTGTGCGCCGGATGGCAAAAAACAAAAGAGCTACGCCCAGCCCGCAGGTCGGAACGGCCAGCAGCAGGTTCTCGCTCCTGATGCGCGTTTCAACAATCTGGCGCGGCGTGTACCCGACCATGATACCAAACACCAGAACAATGCAGATGGCTCCGCCGTAAATAAGAACCTGCAGCAGGGAAACAAAAAGCTCCCGAGATAGATATACAGGCCCGCAACGCCAAGGAATGTGATCGAGAGGCCCAGCAGCGAATAGATGAGCATGCGCGCGCCGATGGCAAGAAAACCGCCGCCCATGGTGATAAGCACCAGCAGCCAGAAAATGATCTCGGAGATTGATTTGATAAAAATGCATATATATATATCGCCTACTCTGATGTTTCATTGCCAATCGTAGAGACAGGTTTGAAACCCGCCTCTACAAGGCCGGGCACATCAGCTAGCGTTGAATTTTTATTGATTACCACTAATCTGCTTTATTAAATCATACACAAACTCCTCACGGGTAAATCCCGCAAGGCCGTATACATCGCGAATATTCAATCGCCGCCACCGGGCAGACCTCGCTGCAGGTTCCGCACAGGCTGCAGCGCGGTAAAATCCATCTGAAACACAGTCGGATATTTTCTCTTATCCCCTTCCTTTTTCTCACCCTGCACGATAAAGCACTTCGACGGGCACAGGCGCATGCAGCTGCCGCAGGCGATGCATTTGGGCCGCCCTGTTTCATCTTCCATTATCAGGTGCGGATGGCCCCGGTAGCCTTTCCCCACGAAAAGCTTTTCGCGCGGAAACTGAACCGTAACCACAGGCGACAGCAGGGCCTTCAGCGTCACGGCAAAGCCTGCGATAAGGCTTTGTGCACCGGTCATCAGTTCGCTAAAGTACTTTTTCACAACAGCTTCACCAGTATGGCGGTTATGAGAAGATTTACCAGCGACAGAGGTATAAGATACTTCCAGGAAAAATTCATAAGCTGGTCAAAGCGCACGCGGGGAAATGTCCAGCGGCACCAGACAATGACAAACATCAGGCCATACACCTTGGTGAAAAACCAGATGATGGAGCTGTACTCGCCAAAGGGGAGCGGTATGCCCTTCCAGCCGCCGAGAAAAAGTGCTGTTACCAGGCAGCAGTTCACAAACATATAGGTATATTCTGCAATCATGAACAGGCTGAAGGCAATGCCGCTGTACTCGGTATGAAAGCCTGCTGTCAGTTCGCTTTCCGCCTCGGCCAGGTCAAAGGGCGCCCGGTTTGTCTCGGCGATAGCAGGCAGATGAACATCATGATACATGCCGCGGGCTGCACAATAATAAACCAGATACTCTTCTGCGCTTCAATGATTGCCTTCATGCTGAAGGTATTGGTCATGAGAGCAATGGCCAGCACGGACAGCAGTATCGGAATTTCATAGGAAATGTTCTGCGCCACCGCACGCATGGCGCCGATCATGGCATAGTTGTTGTTGGAGCTCCAGCCCGCAAGAAAAACGGCAACTGTGTTGAAGGAAATCATGGTAAGAATGAATATCACCCCCACATCAAGATCGATCACCTGAAGGCCGGGGGCAAAGGGAATAACAAGAAACGGCAGGGCCACGGGCGACAGCGCTATGATCGGGGCGGCATAAAAAAGCACGCTTGCCACTTTGTCGGGCACGATGAGCTGTTTGGCAATGAGCTTGATGCCGTCCACCGGCATCTGCAGTATGCCGTGCCACCCCACCTCCATGGGCCCGAGCCTGCGCTGGAACCGGCCTGCAAGCTTGCGCTCGAGATAGCCCATGACCGTAGCGTTTGCAAACACAAACCCCAGCGCCACGGCCACGGCTATGATCATGCGGAAAAGATGGGGCGGTATGTTGTTTAATAAATCCATTTAAATATGTTTGATTGGTTGAATTGTTTTATTGGTTCATCAGTGTATTTCGTTAAATTAGTCCTTCATTAATTGTAGGCCGTGAGGGGCAAATTCCCACCCGATGTAGATTCATGACGTCATCTCAATGATCGTGTTCACCCACTGCTGATCCGACTAGGCTTTAATTCAACAATTGCTCATACAACCAATCAAAACCAATCCAACTAATCCGCAATCCAATCCAAAATCTCTATCTATCAACTTCCGGTATCACCAGATCAAGGCTTCCCATGGTGGCAATCATGTCGGCAAGCAGCATGTTTTGACACAGCTCGGGCAGCAGGCTCAGGTTTGAGAAACACGGTGCGCGAACTTTAAGCCGGTAGGGTATGTCAGTGCCGTCGCCCGCAAGATAATAGGTCACCTCGCCCCGGGCGCCTTCCACGGAAAATGTGCAGTCGCCGGGAGGCAAGGTCATCTTCTTTGGCAGCTTAGTCCTGATCTCGCCTTCGGGAAGGCGGTCAAGGCACTGCTCGATTATGCGCAGGCTCTGGCGCATCTCCTCAATATGCACGATATAGCGGTCAAAGCAGTCGCCCTTCTCGCCCACGGGCACGTCGAAATCAAGCTGCGAGTAAATCGAATACGGCTGGCTCTTGCGGATATCATAGGCAATGCCGCTGCCGCGCAGCACCGGCCCCGTGGCGCCATAGCGCCGTGCCATGTCGGCCGTGATGATGCCGATATCTTTGGTGCGCTTCTGAAAAATAATATTGTCGGTGACGAGATTCTTGTAGATAGTCAAAGCGGCCGTACATGCGTTTGACAACAGCGCGAACCCGCTCAACAAAATCCGTCGGGCACGTCATTCAGCACGCCGCCTGCCCGGTACCAGCAGTGCGTGAGGCGCGAGCCGGTTACATCTTCAAGAATGTCGAGAAAATTTTCGCGGTCGTCAAAGCAGTAGAGAATAGGCGTAAAAGCGCCAAGGTCAAGCAGATTTGCGCCCAGCCACAGCAGATGGCTTACGATGCGGTTGAGTTCGGTCGTGATGACGCGGAGATATTCGGCCGCGTTCCGCAACGGCAATGCCCAGCATCTGCTCGACAGCCAGCAGATAGCAGTGCTGATGCGGCAGGCCGCAGGCATAATCCATGCGGGCGGTATTGGGAAGAAATGCTGGCCAGGGGCGGCGCTCGGCCATAAGCTCCTGCATGCGGTGCCCGTAGCCGATGACCGGCTCAAGGCTGAGCACATACTCGCCGTACAGCCCCACCACCAGGCGCAGCACGCCGTGGGTGCTCGGGTGCTGCGGCCCCATGTTGATGAAGTATCTATAATGAATAGGCTGGTTTGCCGACTGCGTCTTCACGCGGTTATTCGCCTTCCGTGCATCAATGTACAGCCAGTATTGCAAACCCAGAAGATTAAATTTCAGAAATTGTATAGTTATATATACCAACCATTAAGGCGAGCGCAAGAGGAAAAGAATAAAATATTCAATTTTTTAATTTTCTCACACGATGGCAACCATGCGGTCAACTGCCCGGCGGGCGCGCACGCGAACATCCTCGGGCACGCGCACCTCGTGCTTCATGCCCTCAAGGCACCAGAGGATTTTTTCAAGCGTGGTCTTCTTCATATTGGGGCAGAGGGCAAAATCCGTTGCCGGGTAAAAGGTCTTGCCCGGGTTTTCATTCTTCAGGCGGTACATGACCCCAAGCTCCGTGCCGATGATGAACTCCTGCTGCGCTTGACTCATGGGCCCTGCGGCAGATGCCTTCGGTGGAAAGGGCATAATCGGCACAAGCCACAACGGGCTGCGTGCATTCGGGATGCACGAGCACCTCGGCTGCGGGATGGGCCGCCTTCTGGCGCTGTATGTGTTCAGGGGTAATGCGCATATGCGTGGGGCAGTAGCCCTGCCACAGTATCATCTCGCGGCCGGTCTGCTGTGCCACAAATGAGCCGAGATACTGGTCGGGTACGAAAATAATCTCTTGCGCGTCTTTGAGCGACTGCACGACCTTCACCGCGTTTGACGATGTGCAGCACACATCGGTCTCGGCCTTGACCTCAGCCGATGAATTGACATAGGTGACCACCACGGCGCCGGGATGCTGCGCCTTGAGCTCGCGCAGCTGCTGGGCTGTTATCATGTCTGCCATGGGGCAGCCCGCATCAGGGTCGGGCATGAGCACGGTTTTTTCCGGGCAGAGAATCGAGGCGGTTTCGGCCATGAAGTGCACGCCGCAGAAAACGATCACATCGGCATCGGTTTGTGCGGCGCGTATGCTCAGTCCCAGAGAATCGCCCGTATAATCGGCAAGGTCCTGAACCTCATCGCGCTGATAGTTATGGGCAAGAATGATGGCATTGCGATCGGCCTTCAGGGCCTCGATTTTCTCGATCAGCTGCTGGTCGGACATGGGGGTATGTAAGCCTCCGGTGAATTAAAAAAATGCAGGGTGCGCTGTGCGCACCTCTTGATCATAGCCTGCAATAGGCGGGGGTAAAACCCGCCCCTGCTTAAAACTGTATCTCCACAGCCCGGTAGGGGCATATCTGAATGCACACCTCGCAGGCAATGCATTTATCCTTCTCAAAGGACACTTCCATGCTCTCGCGGTCAACGGCAGGGCCTGCGTGGGGCATGCCGGAATGCAGGCCGTGCAGTGCGTGCATTTGTCTGCATGCCACTTGATATCCTGCCCCAGGGGCTGCACATGAATGCCGGTGTCGCTCAGATACTTCATGCCCTCTTCAAGGGCATGCTTGGCCCCGGACAGCTCAACGACAAGGCCGCTTTCTTCATTGGGGGTCACGACGCCGCGCAGGATATTGACCATGAGGTCATAATCCTTCACCAGATGATAGGTAACAGGCTGGCTCACCAGCGTGGGCGGAAATGTCAGAACAACTCTTTTTTTCGGCATAACGGATTCCTCCGGTTAAAAACAGGGTTATTTCTTTACGGGCCGGTCGGCCATAAGCTTGACGCTGATGCCCGAATCGACCGAGGGCAGCAGCGCCGCAGGCTCGCTCAGATAAAACTTCTTATCCACAATCCACTGTTTGAGCGTTGCGGCTATTTTTTGAGCGCACACATAGCTTGAAAGACCGCCCGTCGGGATCTGCCTGCCCTCCAGCGTGATGGAGCCGCTCTTGAGCTGCGCATAGTTCACTTCGGCAACACTGCCCGGAATCATCTCGGGATAGTTTTTGCTGTAGTCGATGACCTGCGCAAAAATCTCCTCGTCGCGCACGGCAGTATACTGCACGATTTCCTCATTGAGAATCGGTATGGGCACGCCGATGCCAACGGTGAGCGTGACGCCGTAGCCCGTCATGCTCGCGCCGCGCAGCCACTCGGGGCTCATCTGCTTGAGATCGCCCATAACGGCAAGCGTGCCCGCGCCCATGCGCGGCACGCCATTGTCGCTGCGCTTGACATTGGGGTTGTGCTGCGTGCCCTGCCAGGAAACATAGCCCTGGCCGCCGCCGAGAAATATGCGCGTGCCGATGCCGATGGTTTTGTACAGCGGATCGTTGAGCAGCGGAGAGAGCTGGCCCGCGCTGCAGTAGTTGGCATTGCCGATGCGCGGCAGCAGGCGCCCCATGTAGGTATAGATCACCTTGTCCGAGCAGTTAACCGCCACATTGTAGTTCTGGTAGCAGTTGCGCGGGTTGAACAGCACGGCTTCGTTCATGTCGGCAAGGTAGACCATCGTCTCGACGCTTTTGCGCGGATAGCAGTCGGTGCCATAGGCCGTTGCCGAAAGCTTCACCGCTTTGCCTGCCACAAGCTCCTCGATCACATGGGCGCCGCCGTATTTGAACGAGCCCGGATAGGCTGCGTTGCGCTGATCATAGTCGGGCATGGCGGTGGCGCCCAGAATAACATCAACCGCGGCAAAGCCCGGTATAGCAGGGCACATCGTTTAAGGTGCAGGTGCCGCCGCCGATCTTGATGCGCGGCTTGGTATGGCCCAGGTTAAAGTAGGCCCCTGATGAGCACATGGGGCCGAATGTGCCCGTTGTCACGACATCGACTTCGGCGGCCGCCTTTTTAGCGCCTTTTTTATGCACAATGTCGATGATCTCCTCGGCTGTCACCACAACGGCTGAGCCCTTTTTGATCTTTTCGTTGATCTCCTGAATTGTCTTTGACATATTGCACTCCACTTATCTGTGAATTATCTGTTGCTCGTTGCCAGCTGCTGTGTGCGGCTGCCACAAGCCTTCAGCTTAAGTCCGCGGCGGGCGAACCCGCCATACCTGTACATACCCTTAAGCGCCGATGCCCTCAAATAAAACCGTTGAAAGATAGCGCTCGCCGGCATCGGGCAGAATGACGACAAATGTTTTTCCCGCAAACTCATCCAGCCGCGCCAGACGCAGGGCCGCAGCCACTGCCGCGCCGCATGATATGCCGCTCAGCATGCCTTCATCCATTGCAAGCCGCCGCGACATGGCGATTGCTTCAGCACTGTCCACCCGCTCCACCCGGTCGATAAGGGACAGATCAAGTATGTCGGGAATAAAGCCCGCGCCGATTCCCTGAATTTTATGCGGCCCGGGCTTGAGGGGCTCGCCGGCAAGCTTTTGCGTAATAACGGGGCTCTCCGCAGGCTCTACAGCCACGGAGATGATCTTTTTGCCCTTCGTGTTCTTGATATAGCGGGATATGCCGGTAATGGTGCCGCCGGTGCCCACGCCTGCAACGAGCACATCCACGGCCCCGTCCGTATCATCCCAGATTTCAGGCCCTGTTGTTTTTTCATGAATCGCCGGGTTGGCCGGATTTTTGAACTGCTGCGGCAGAAAGTATCTCTTCGGGTCGGAGGCTGCCATCTCTTCGGCCCGGCGTATCGCGCCGCTCATGCCCTCGGTGCCCGGGGTCAGCACGATAGTGGCTCCGAAGGCGGCAAGCACCCGGCGGCGCTCGATGCTCATGGTTTCGGGCATGGTCAGCGTCAGCTTATAGCCGCGGGCTGCTGCCACATAGGCAAGTGCTATGCCCGTATTGCCGCTGGTGGGCTCGACGATTTCAACGCCGGGTTTCAGCAGGCCTTTCTCTTCGGCATCCCAGATCATGGCCGCGCCGATGCGGCATTTCACCGAATAAGCCGGGTTGCGGCCTTCGATTTTCCCGAGTATGGCCGCTGCCTTCACACCCTCGGCAATCCGGTTCAGCCGGACAAGGGGCGTATTGCCGATTGACTGCGCATTGTCTATATATATTCGGGACATACTTTCCATCCTCCCTGTATCGTAAAAGTTGCTTCAGGAGCGGCTTTAGCCGCGAAATGGTTATGTGGGTACTGTTAAAATAGAATCCAGAATTCAGTAGTCAGAATTCAGAAGCAAAACAAGTCAAGTCTCCAATCCTATATGTATTCCTGCTCTGACTGCCTGATGGCTCTAACTCCTGCCTCCTGACTCCTGCTCTGGCTTCTGACTTCTGGCTTCTGAATTCCACCTCTTCTAAATCACATACTGCAGGGCCGACGGCTCTTTTTTCTTCTGCAGCTCCACAAGGCTTTCAAGCGTTGTGGCGACAAGCACGCCCTCCACGGCATCGCGCACTTTTCGCCACACCTCTATGGTAGGGCATGCTGCGCTGCGGTCGCACAGGGCAGGATTGTCAACGCACTCCACCGGCGCAAGAGAGCCTTCCACCGCCTCAATAATTTCCTTGAGCGTAATTGCTGAGGCAGGCCGTGCAAGAATATAGCCGCCTCCCTTGCCGCGGATATTTTTAATAAGACCGGCCCTGCGCAAAGCAGACAGGATATGGTCAAGATATTTCGGCGATATATCCTGGCGCGCCGATATATCCTTCATCACGCAGGGGCCTTTGTCCTTATGCACGGCAATGTCAAGCATTGCCCGCGTTCCGTAGCGCCCTTTGGTTGAAAGCTTCATAGAAGACCCCTTAAATCTATTAATCTACTCATACAGTAGGATGTATTTAATGGAATTGTCAATGGTTTAACAAAAGGATGTTGCCCCTTCAGTGAGCAATACAGTCTTTGACGAAGTTACGCACAAAGCCCGTTTTTTAAAATAAGAAATATGCCTGTCTGCGCAAACAGATTCGGCAGAAACGTTATTGCTTTTTATTATTTAAAAAAAATTTCTCTTCGATGCTTATGCCCTTCCTGCCGCAGTAGGAAACAAAATCAGACATGCTCAAAAAATGCAAATTCGGCGTGTCATACCATTCATAGGGCAGCGATGGCGTCACCGGCGTTCTGCCATGAAAAAAAATCTGCGCCCGGGATCTGTAATACGCAAAATTCGGAAAACCGATAATGACTTTTTTCCCGACCCGCAGCGAGTCTCTGAGAACCGCTTCAATCCTTCGCACCTGCTGCAGGCTCTGATTCAAAATGACATAATCAAATGATTTGTCGCTATAGTCGGCAAGGCCGGTGTCGATATCGCCATGAAAAACGCACAGGCCCCGGGCCACACAGTCATAGATTGCCTGGTCATCTATTTCAATGCCCTGACACCGGGCCTTTTTCTCTTTGGCAAGCAGATACAGAAGCTCCCCGCTGCCGCACCCGAGATCAAGCACGGATGCCCCTGCGGCACCAGCCCTAAAATTATTCTCTGATCCAGCGGAACACAATCATATTTCATAGTCACCCGTCACATCGTATCCGTTTGAAACCCTTTTTAAAAAATGCGAGACAAGATGCGCCTCCTGCTCTACCTCAAGCAGAAAAGCATCGTGGCCGTATGTTGAGTCTATTTCGCAGTACGTGGCATTGAGGCCGGCGATTTTGCACGCTTTTACAATTTCCTGCGACTGCCAGACCGGGTACAGCCAGTCCGACCTGAAGGCTATTACCAGCAGCTTGGCGTCAAGCCCCTTAAAAACCTCATGCAGGGGCTTCTCTTCTGTAAGATCAAAAAAATCCATGGCCTTGGTAATATACAAATAGGAGTTTGCATCAAAGCGCTTCACAAAGCTGTCGCCTTTATTTTGCAGATAGCCCTCGACTTCAAAGTCGGCAGTAAACTTAAAAGGCTGCTTTTCATTCTTCTGCTGCCTGCCGAACTTATCAAGCATCGATGCTTCGCTCATATAGGTGATATGCCCTACCATCCGCGCCACAGCAAGGCCTTTCGAGGGCCCGTGTCCCCTGTGGTAATAGTTGCCGCCCTGCCAGTAATGGTCGGCCATAATGGCCTGCCTGCCAACCTCGTTGAACGCAATCTGCTGGGGCGAATGCATGGCGGCCGTTGCGACAAGAATTGCGCTCTCCAGTTTGCCGGGCGCGCTTCTGAGCCATTCAAGGGCCTGCATCCCGCCCATCGACCCGCCGGCAACCGAGCACAGCTTATCTATGCCCAGCTGCTGTATGAGCAGCTGCTGGGCTTTCACCATATCGCCGATGGTGATCAAGGGGAAAGTTAAGGCCGTAGGGCTGTCCGGTCTTCGGATTCACGAAGGCCGGCCCGGTCGAGCCCTTGCAGCCGCCCAGCACATTTGAACAGATGACGAAATACTTGTCCGTATCAAATGCCCTGCCCGGCCCGACCATGTCATTCCACCAGCCGGGTTTTTTTTCGCCCTTATGATAGCCTGCAATATGGGCATCCCCTGACAGGGCATGGCAGATAAGCACGGCATTTGAGCGCTCGGGATTCAGCTCGCCATAGGTTTCATAGGCAAGCGTTACCGGCCCGAGCCTCTCGCCGCTTTCAAGCACCAGCTCATCGGCAACAGTAGCAAGCTGTGTCTGTACAATCCCGATTTCTTTTTTGCTGTGCTGCATGCTTCTTTCTTTCTGCTTTTCTGCATATGAGACAGGGTTCAAACCTGTCTCTACGTATCGCAATTTAAAAGGGTCATCCTGAATCAGCAGCTGCGGATGAAGGATCTCTCTTTTGAATATAGGGGTGAATGGCTAGTCGCCCGCACTGCTTTTATTGTACAACAGAGATTCAAACAGCGGTCTTTTGCAATGCCTGTTCGATATCCGCAATAATATCATCGATATGCTCAAGTCCTACCGACAGGCGGATGAAATCATCGGTCACGCCCGTTGCCTGCTGCTCCTGCGGGGTCAGCTGCTGATGGGTTGTCGAGGCCGGATGAATGACCAGCGTTTTCGCATCGCCGATATTAGCCAGATGCGACAGAAGCTCAACCGAGTTGATAAACTTCTTGCCTGCTTCACGTCCGCCTTTGATGCCGAAGCCTACAAGGGCGCCATAGCCTTTTTTCAGATATTTTGAAGCCACACGGTAATTGGGGCTCTCTTCCAGGCCCGGATAATTCACCCAGCCGACCAGCGGGTGCTTTTTCAGATACCGCGCAACAGCCAGAGCATTCTCGCAGTGCCGCTGCTGCCGCAGGGGCAGCGTTTCCAGGCCCTGCAGGAGCTGGAAGGAATTAAACGGG
Organism: uncultured delta proteobacterium; assembly: GCA_963718965.1. Classification (GTDB taxonomy): domain Bacteria; phylum Desulfobacterota; class WTBG01; order CAIYCZ01; family CAIRTM01; genus CAIWCT01. The sequence continues at coordinate 116,173 of CAVRBJ010000016.1, forward strand.
CTGATCGCAGCCCCGAGATCCCGAAGCAGCTGGACCCGCACTTTCAAAATAAAGGCCACATTCCCGAGCGCCGGATGATTCCCGAGGGCATCCCAGAATACAAGGCCGTGGTAGCTGGGATCGGGCTCGGTAAACTCAGGAAATTTTCCATTACTCCAGTCGAATTTGCCCGAATCCACAATAACGCCGCCAAGGGAAGTGCCATGCCCGCCGATAAACTTCGTAGCTGATGCAACAACAATATCCGCGCCGTAATCAATGGGCCGCACGAGCCCCACCCCGACCGTATTATCAACCACAAGCGGCAGGCCCGCATCATGGGCAATAGCAGCTAGTGCTTCAAAATCAGGCACATCAAGCTTGGGGTTGCCGATGGTCTCGACATAAATAGCCCGCGTCTTATCAGTTATCGCTTTTTTGAATTCCTCCGGCTTTGTCGATTCCACAAACTTTGCCGACCGTCCGAGCTTGGGGAAGGTGTAATGCAGAAGCTGATACGTTCCACCGTACAGATTATTGCCGGCCACAATCTCATCTCCCGGCCGGGTTATGGCAAGAAGCGCGAATGTTTCCGCTGCCTGGCCGCTTGCAACCGCCAGTGCACCCGTGCCGCCTTCAATCTGGGCGATGCGCTGCTCAAACACATCGGTAGTCGGGTTCATAAGCCGTGTATAGATATTGCCGAATTCTTTCAGGGCAAACAGATTTGCCGCATGCTCGGTATCCTTAAATACATATGATGTTGTCTGATAAATCGGCACGGCGCGCGAGCCGGTTGTGGGGTCGGGCGTCTGCCCGCCATGCAGCGCAATAGTTTCCAGATTTTTATAGGCCATTGAGTTCCTCGCTTTCTTTGTTTGTATTATGAGTATGCCCATTTTTAAAACAAAAAGGCCACTATCCGTTTCATGCGATTTGGATAGTGGCCTTATCTTCTTCACCCAGAGCACAGGCGTTTATCCACTATCAACAAAACTACACATATACATTTTTAAAATCTTGCGACACATTGTTGATTACCTTTTATCTAGTTGGTCTAGCGATTTAATAGATATTTTACCTTGCTCAAAAAATTTGTCAAGACTTTTTCTGAATATTTTTTCACTCCAAGAGCTACGAGAGCCCTATTATATTTATAATAAAATAATTAATATTGATAATTTAATTCATAAATTAACTTGATTATACATATAAAAACACTGCTGCTTTTGATATGTATCACCGTCAGTTGGAGATTTCTCGAACCGCTTTTTTTTGCAGCAAGCAGGCTGTACGCACAAACTCAGGACTTAGGGTAAAAATGGGGTGTTTTCAAAAAAGCAAACTCAATATCCTGGAAGATTTTCAGGATTTCCGGCACATGCGCAAAAGTCGGGCCGCCGCCTCTACTACGGCAATAAATGCAGCATGCATATGCACAGAGTGCCCTGAACATCTCAATCAAAACACAAACCACTATTCCCTATAACGCTTTTTTACCGGTGTGACGAGATAGAATTGGTCACGCTCAAAGGCCTTTACCAATACACCGCCGATACATGGCCTTACAAGCAGTGCCTTTTCCCCGGTATCAATCAGATTAAACATTTCCGCACAGCAGGTGCTCATATAAACTGAATCCGCTATTGAGTACGGAACATTACCGAACGCTTTACCGCTCCGATAGACGGGACAAACAAAGTTAGAATGTACCGCGGTCCATGTGCAGAGCAGGTCTTCAAATTTACCGATTTTTGTTCCGAACACTTTGCCAAGCCCGTTGACAATTGCTTCTCCCATTTCTTTCGGAAAGGCGCCCCAGCCATTAGGCTGACGCGCCTGATAAGCGGGGTCGGCAGAAAGCTCCTTTTGCTCTTCAGGCGAGGGCATGTATGGCGGATCAAACTCGACAGGCTCGATAGTGGTCTCAAGGAATTCACGAAACGGTTCATCAAGTTCCCGCGATGAGACAACAAGATATTTGCCTGCATGCTGTGATGCATTGTACCACGGTGCTGCATCAAACCTGCAGATCACAGGCCAGGTTGCAGGCTCGGCATAGCCGATTTCAGCAAGCATTACCTCGCAGGGGTTCTGCTTTGCCCGCGCCATTTCAATCCCCTGCGCCTGCATGCGGCTTTAGGCTCCTCAAAATGTTCGCGTGTAAGCCAGTAGCAATACTTCCAGGGTTTTTTCATATCCATATCAATTCCTTTTTGGATATTGGGGATTACCTAACCGGGATTATGCATCAAGAGCAGTACAGCAAGGCTGGTTCCCGTTACTTTGTGTTGTAAAAACCCAGCCCGGTAGATTAGTGCCGGGACAATGATGATTCCCACGCCGATGCCGAACATGCCCGATGTCACCGCCGCCAAGTTTCCGATGAGCACAAATATAAATAAGCCCTTGTTGCATGGTGAGTCCTCCGCTCCGGGCTTTTGACTACTGTTTCATAGAGCCATGATCATTTCTGAAACAAGCGAAAATAGATACTATACATCTTGCAGCCCACACAATATTTAAAAAATGATTCAAGCGCTGCGAAGAGCATTAATAGCGCCATCAGGAGTCTTGATACAAGGTGGGCGGCCGGGATCAAGGAAACAATAAGGACAATAAGACAGAAAAAAAATCCAACTTTAGCTGCAAAAACTTTCGGAGCGGCATTAACCATGACGGGGATCCGCTTTAGCGCTTTGTTTACCGAGAGGCTTGCAAAACGTATGGGGCTGAATTTTTGTTGCCAAAACGCGCGGATAAAAAAGTCGATGAGCAAAAAAGCTATTAAAACACTACTGGGCGCAATGACAAAAACCAGTCCGATAATGAATACAAAAAAAGCGTTTAGTCTGACAACATTTTCATTAACCATTTCACGCGAAATAGGGCAGCATTCATTCATAGAGACTCCTGGTAAATTGATTGATAGGGGTTCACTTTGACCTGGGTATTCTAATAAGCACGATAATCACGAGCCATTGTTTTTTCAATAACCATTGAATGGTTGTACCTCACTTAATTCACGCCGGCAGCTTTTGTTGCATGCCGCTCGGTTGCATTCAGCTATGTTGTAAAGACACCGAATTATATATTTTTTCCCCTCTTTTCATACTGTATAGCAACAAGGCTGATCCTGGAACAGACAACAGCCACCCTCATAGACGATGGTTTTCATGAAGACAATAAAACTCGCTGCGAACGGGAGCACACATCGCTTCTATTTTTCCAGGGCAAACGGCCATGCCAAAAGGCCGCCGTCCATGAATTTCACATCCGTGAAACCCTTCGCCTGAAGAATCAGCTGTGCTTCATAGGCACGAAGGCTTGTCTTGCAGGTAATTATTATCGGTCTGTCTTTGGGCAGCGTTTCCGCCTCGGCCCTGAGTTTGCCTAAAGGCAGCAGCCTGACAGAGGGATGTCCGATCCGCATTTCGCTGAATTCCTGCGGGCTTCGCACGTCGAGAAATACAATAGCATCGCCCCGGTCAAGCATCTGCTTTACAGCAAGAGGGGATATGCCCAGAGCGCGGCCGTCAAGCTTGTTGCAGATGACATTGGCCGCGGTAATAATATTGTCCATGGCAGGAGAAAAAGGCGGGGCATAGGCAAGGTCAAGCAGCGCGGCCTGCGCAGCCGTTGCGCCGAAGCTCAGGCACGTGGCGGCTATTTCAATTCTCTTTGCCACATCGCCGGGTCCGAGCATCTGTGCTCCGATAAGTTTTCCCGTGGTCTTATCAGCGATAAGCTTTATGATTACCGGCTGCGCTCCCTTATAAAAATGGGGTTTGTCCGGCCCGGGAACTATGGCTGTTTCCACGCTGTAGCCAAGGCTTGTAGCCTCGTGTTCCGAAAGCCCGGTACGCGCCACCGTATAGTCAAAGAGTTTGCAGATTGCAGTGCCGAGAACACCCCGCCACTGAACATCGTCGCCTGCGATATTATCTGCGATTATGCGGCCATGCTTGTTTGCCGTTGAACCCATGGGCGCAAAGACACCTCTGCCCGTGAGGCAGTTTATATTTTCAACACAATCGCCGCCGGCATAAATAGCGGGGTCGCTCGTCCGCAGATGACCGTCAACCTTTATGGCGCCGCTCAAGCCAATCTCAAGGCCCGCGGCACGGGCAAGCTCAACGTTTGGCCGAACGCCAATGGCAATTATGGCACAGTCTGCCGGCAGATTCTGTTTCCCGGTAATTACAGCTGCAAGACTCTGTTTGTTATCACCTTCAAAACGCTCCACGCTGTCCGCGGTGCATATCTGAATGCCTTTTGCAGCCAGATATTTGGCAAGAAGCAGCGCTATATCAGCATCAAGCATACCGGGCAGCAGCCAATCCAGCTTTTCTACAATGGTGACTTTACAGCCCAGCTGGCACAGTGCTTCGGCTGTTTCAAGGCCGATAAGTCCGCCGCCGATAATGACGGCGTTTTTCACAGCCCGTTCAGCGATGTATTTTTTTACGGCCAGGCCGTCGTGAATTGTTGCAAGCGTAAAAACACCTTTGAGATCAACGCCATCTACGGGCGGGACAAAGGGCGTTGCGCCCGTTGCTATAACCAGGCTGTCGTAGGCAATTTCGGCGACTGCGCCCGTTGCAAGGCCAACCGTTTCCACGACTTTCCGCTGCCGGTCTATTGCCCGCGCTTCGGTGCGCGTAAGCGCTGTAACACCTTTAACATTTTTGAAAAACTGTGCGTCGCGAACCACGCCCACGGGAGTGTCCATGAGCTTGTTTGTATCCTGCACCATCCCGGACAGCAAAAAAGGCAGCCCGCAGGCAGCATAGGAGAGATACTCTCCTTTTTCAATGACCGTAATATCCGCATTGGGGTCACGTCTGCGCAGCCGGGACGCGGTCTTCATGCCGCAGGCAACACCTCCGATAATGACAATTTTTTTTGTTGTTTTCATACGCTCCGTCCTATTATGTGTTCATGGGTAAGGCCGCAGACCGGGGATGGACTTTCTGCGGCACTCTCAGCGCAGCTTGCGAGAACACAGCGCTGCATTGAGGGCATTTCAGCTATTGCCTAAAATTAATAAAGCGAAGGCGGCTGTGCTTAGAATTATAGCACAACCGCCTCCGCCGGAGGAGACTAGCAACTACCGGGGCTGCTGCAATGAGCGCAGTTCTGATTTTTTGTAGCCCAGATATTTCCAGAAACTGCTGGTGCTGCTATGGCAGGTATTGCAACTTGCTTGTCATAGCCAAGAGCATTTGCACCCTTTTGTACGCCGTGATCAATTTTCAGCTCGCACACCATGGGAAAGGTGAACACGGCGCCCATCGCCTTGCGCAGGGCGAAATTATAATTTTGCTTATTGCCGCGCAACCATCCTGAGGCTTCCATGCCCTCATTGGCCGCTGTTGTCAGATCGCCGTCAACAAGGAAGTATTTCAGCACATAGGGAACCGGCTGCAGCACGAACAGGTCAAACCACACCAGGGCTTCATAGCGCTTGAACGGTGTTATTTTGGACCCATCCCCCTCGTCTTTGCCTTTTTTGCTGCCCTTGGGCCCGATCGGGCAGGGCCCTTCCAGATCACCTTCCCAGCCGCCAGATGTTCCGTTGAACCACCGGTACTCAGGCTCAACGCCGTATTTCACGACATCTTTGAAATCATAAAATGGTGAGTCTTCTTTCACCAGAAAGGGCTTGCGCAGGTCCCGGTGCATGAGCCCGCCGGTATGCCGGATATGGCAGGTCTGGCAGGACAGATGTTGCAGTGTGCATGTCAAGCGTGGCCTTGTTCGCATTGGTCGAGGGCGCTGTGCGGGGTTGACGCCGTGGCAGTCGGAACAGTCAAGCGTATCGGGCACTATGTCACGGCCCCAGGACACATTGTGCTTGCCGTATTTAAATTTATGCTCGCCTGCATAGTGGCATTCGGCGCAGCGCAGCCCGGCGGCTGCATGAACGTCGTTGTCGATAGTGGCGGTTTCCTGCACGCCCTGGCCGTTGTCATAGGTCAGTTCATAATTCGCGGCAACATAGTCAGTGCCGTATTTGAAGGCTTTGGACATGGTGCCGTCAGGTGAAAACACCTTGCCGCCGGAATTAACATGGCAACGCTTGCAGGCTTGCGAAGTTACATTGTCGCCGACCGACTGCGCATCGGCAAGTGAGGCATGGCTCCAGTAGGTGCGGCTCTGATTATCGGTGAGCACCACGCGCTGGCCGCCGTCGCCGCCGCCGTCATAGGTTTTACCGTGGCACAGCACGCAGTCGATCTGATCTTTTGCCGCCTCGGTGGCTCGATCGGCCTCACCGTCTACGGTTACCGGCATGGCATCAGGCGCCTGCCGTAATGTGGCAGCTGCCGCAGCCCGCATTTTTGGTATGTGTTTCATCAAAGGCACTGGTCCATACTTCAGCCCAATTGGCCCCAACGAGGCCACCGGGGAGGCCTCAATACCGGTTCCCTTTGCCCTTCTCGGTCGTGACAGTCTTGTTGGTCAGAAAATCGTAAACGCCCTGTGTCGGGCCTAGCAGGCGATAGTGCAGCGCATGGCTCAAATCATCGACCGCGTCTTCATGACAGACGCGGCAGGTTTTAGAGCCTTCATAGCTTGTTATCTTTGTGGTGTGGTCTGTGGCGGCAAACCCCTGCGCGCCATACAGCAAAAAAGAAAACAGAAACAACCCTGCACAACAGCCCTTCATAACATTCATATCTCCTCCTTCTGTAAAAAATAGGTTTTATTAAATACGGATTATATATAGTATTCAAAATCCAGGCCAAAAAAGCAGCTCGCCACCACAAAGAAATAATTATGCTATTCTAACTAGTTAAATTCTCTAGTTGAAAAAAAACCCTGCGACGTTATAATGAAAATGTTAAGTTAACGTTAATTATGTTAAGAAAGTTAACACCATGAAACACAAAGCTCCCATGGGAGAACACGTTGATCTAATCCTTGAAAACATGGTCGACGGCCTGTTTACCGTTGATGCCGATTGCACCATCACGTACTGGAACAAAGCGGCCGAGGACATGCTCGGCTACTCCCGAGAGGAGGTCATAGGCCGAACCTGCGATGTGCTGACTAGCCCGTCCTGCATGAAATCCCGAAGCGCTGACGCTGAAGGAAAATGCCGGCTATTTTCAGAAGGCAAAATTGTTCGGCGCCGCTGCATGGTGCAGGCCAAAGACGGCAGCAAGCGCTTTATCATCAAAAACGCACAACTGCTCCGGGACGGTCAGGGCGCGATTATCGGCGGGGTTGAAAACATTGTTGATATTACCGCTCAGGTGAATCAAGAGCAGCAGCTGCAGCAGCTTCGCCGCCAGCTGAAAGGCCGGTCCTCGTACTGCAAGCTCATCGGCAGCCATCACAGCATGCAGAAAATCTATGAGCTGGTGGAGCTTGCCAAACACAGCACCGCCTCCGTGCTCATCCTGGGAGAAAGCGGCTCCGGCAAAGAGCTGGTGGCCCATGCCATACATCATGCAAGCGACAGAAGCGCAGGCCCCTTCGTAACCGTCAACTGCGCGGCCCTTGCCGAATCGCTTCTTGAAAGCGAGCTCTTCGGCCATGTTAAAGGCGCATTCACCGATGCCATCCGCGACCGCAAAGGCCGCTTCGAAGAGGCGACCGGCGGAACCATATTCCTTGATGAAATCGGAGATATGCCCCTGTCGGTGCAGATAAAGCTGCTGCGGGTTCTGCAGGAAAAAATAATCGAGCGGGTGGGCGACAACCGGCAGGTGAATGTCGATGTGCGCATCATCGCGGCAACTCATACCGATCTGCCGCAGCTTATCAGGGAGCGCAAATTCCGGGAAGATTTGTATTACCGGCTCAATGTCATACCGGTCTGCATCCCGCCGCTGCGCGAGCGCAAAACCGATCTGCCTCTTCTCGTGGAGCACTTTCTTGAAAAGCATGCCTGCGACAGCGGCCTGTGCATGATGAAATGCAGCAGGGAGGCGCTGGCTCTGCTCATGCAGTATGACTGGCCGGGCAATGTTCGTGAGCTTGAAAACGTGCTTGAGTACGCAATCGTCACGGCGCAGGGCGGGGAAATCGGGCCTGAGAATCTCCCCGACCACATGCTGAAGTCTCGTGCTGCGGACAAATCCTGCGATGAAAGAGAGCGCATCGAGATTGCCCTGAAGCGCTCGAGAGGCAAAAAGGCAGAGGCGGCAGCCCTCCTTGGCTGCAGCAGGGTAACGCTCTGGAAAAAATTAAAACACTACGGCATCACTGCAGCTAAACAGGAATGAAATTCACTTGCTACGCACAAGCTTTGGAGAATAGGCAGGAAGACAAATTGCCAGATACTGTGCGCCGCCGGGTTCGGGCGTGCTGTATTGAACCCACTCGCCGGCATTCACGATGACGGCCTGTCCCGCCCGCACCAACAATTCACTGCGCCGGGTTTTTACCTGCAGGACTCCCTTGAAGATCAGAATATATTCATTGAACTCTCGTACTTGACCGGGCTGCGCCCATCCCTTGCGGCTGTGCATTTTAGCAATGCTGATTTCAGCTGTTTTGGTATTGAGGCGTCCGATGATTTCCTCGACCGGCGTTCCTACCGTTTGGATGATTGCTGGTTTTGCTACGAGCTTTGCCATGTGTCACCTGATGTTGTAGGCATTTTGGGCAGACACGCAGGTCTGCCCCTACAGAACCGCAATACATTCAATTTCTACAAGGGCGCCCTTGGGGAGGTTTGATACCTCCACAGTCGAACGGGCCGGGCGGTGCTCACCGAAAAAATCCCCATAGACCGTATTGACCGCAGCGAAATCCTCCATCCTTTTGAGAAAGATGGTTGTTTTTGCAACCTTGCCGGGAGAAAAACCCGCGCGAATAAGCACTGCTTCCAGATTGGCAAGGGCCTGCCGCGTTTGGCTTTCAACGCCTTCGACAAGCGCGCCCGTTGCCGGGTCAAGGCCTATCTGGCCTGAGCAGAACACAAACGGTGCGGCGATTACTGCCTGCGAATACGGCCCGATTGCCTCAGGCGCATAGGGTGAATGCACACTCTGTATATTGGAACCCTCCAGAATTTTTGTTACATATCAACCGGCTATGTATCAAGACCGGAGCATGGCCAATTAGAACATTTAATTTTTTTATTTAAAACCAATTCCTGCAAAGTGGTTTTTTCAAGGATCGTATCGATGGCCTCAGCAATCTTTTTTCTGATTTCAGAAGAGGGGGCAACCGTAATATCATTAATAAATTCAATTCCATCACGAAGCGGGACGCACGACAAAGCGCTCTCAGAATACCTGATAATCTCTTGTTACGGTTATTTCCAAAGCCGGCCGCCTCAGGCAATACCCGCCACCCCTGCCCTTCCTGCTTTTTAAAAGACCCGCTTTTGTAAGGGCAGCCAGCACATGCCCGAGATACTTCAGGGAACATCCTTCCGATTCTGCGATTTCCTGAAGCATGTACGGTGCGCCCTGCCCGGCTTGCATAGCAATTGCTATCATAGCGCGAATGCCGTAGCAGCTCCTGGTGGTAAAATGTGCTCTCATCTCAGAACTACTTTTTCTTCCGTATCCACAGTGATTTCTCTCCGTCTGCTTCCGAAGACTGGCTGATGACTGCCCCCAGGTTCTGCAACTCCACCGAG
>CAVRBJ010000017.1:0-59389 GCA_963718965.1 uncultured delta proteobacterium
GAAAGAATATGTGAAGACGCCCCATTTGTGGCGAAGTCAGAGTGAGAATTCGGGCTTAGCAGGGGCATCTTCACATTGATCAGCATCTTGGGGATACCGGCGAGCAAGTTCAACGATGACCGCCTGGGGCGCCTGGGCCGTATCGACGCCGACGGCCAGTGGGACATCTACGGTCAGTTCGATATAACCGACCGCACGCACCAGCCGGCCATCGAGCGAGTAGCCGCCTGGCCGCAGACAAATACAGTCCTCGATGCAATCGCCGACGCCATCGCCAGTGCGTTCCCAGCCAGCTCCCCAGTCAGCCCGTTGGCGCCGCTGCCCGCCGGCAGAGTGGCCTACACGATTCAGCAAAAGACCCGTCGATCTACATCCCTTATGGATCGACGGGCTTCGGACGTATCAGTGCATCCTGGAGCCTGACATCAGTCAGGCGCAGGTCAGCAGCAGCAGGCAGTAACAGGATCGGAAGCATCGATGGCATCTCCAAGCAGTCTGTCGGAGAGGAAACCCAAGACGGCCTTATTGTATACTTTTGGGGCTAAACTGGGTCAAATTCGCCGATTTCTGACCACAAATGACGCCCGATCGGCATCAGAAGACCCGCAGAATTGTTCTCTCCAACAGGCTGCTAGATTGGCTTCAGCGAACTCGACTGTGAGAGCCGCCAATTCTATCTTCATCGAGGCATTTACGCAGGATCATCAAAAACTGGGGAGAACCGTCACGGGTGCAAATTCACATCCGTCGGCTGCCGCAGACAAAGCCCGCGCTCCGCCAGCGTCATCCCCGGTCGTTGGCCGCATGGCGCCCATCAGTGCGCCTCTTGCGGCCATGCGTTGATCGGGCGGTGTTATCCACCGTCTTCTTTTTCGCCCCGAGGGTGAGGTCCCACCCCAAGTGGGCCGACAGCGCGGCGACCGTGGCGTCGATGTCTTCGGGACGGATGCCGGCCTTCTCTGCCGCCCGTTCGATGTGCTCGCGCGGGATCGGCTCCAGCGGATCGAGATACGGCCCGGCGCCATCGAGGTCTCGCGTCGGCAGGATGCGGCCGAACTCGGAGTGCATCTTGCCCAGCGCGCACAGGCCGCGCCGCGTCCCTGACGTCCGGCGCTTCGACGGCCCGCTGGGCCAGCAGGTCGCGGGTGGTCTGGTCCGGCCACTTCTCCGCCAACGCCTGCAGCGCGGCGCTGCGGGGGTCGTCGTCGTCATCCTGGACGGCCCGCTGGGCCAGCAGGGCGCGGGTGGTCTGGTCCGGCCACTTCGCCGCCAACGCCTGCAGCGCGGCGCGGCGGGGGTAGTCGTTTCATCCTGGACGGCCCGCTGGGCCAGCAGGTCGCGGGTGGTCTGGTCCGGCCACTTCTCCGCCAACGCCTGCAGCGCGGCGCTGCGGGGAGTCGCGTCGTCGTCCTGGACGGCCCGCTGGGCCAGCAGGTCGCGGGTGGTCTGGTCCGGCCACTTCGCCGCCAACGCCTGCAGCGCGGCGCTGCGGGGAGGCCGTCTTTGTCCTGGACGGCCCGCTGGGCCAGCAGGCGCGGGTGGTCTCGTCCGGCCACTTCGCCGCCAACGCCTGCAGCGCGGCGCGGCGGGGAGTACCGTTGTCGTCCTGGACGGCCCGCTGGGCCAGCAGGGCGCGCGTGGTCTCGTCCGGCCACTTCGCCGCCAACGCCTGCAGCGCGGCGCTGCGGGGGTCGTCGTTGTCATCCTGGACGGCCCGCTGGGCCAGCAGGGCGCGGGTGGTCTCGTCCGGCCACTTCGCCGCCAACGCCTGCAGCGCGGCGCTGCGGGGGTCGTCGTTGTCATCCTGGACGGCCCGCTGGGCCAGCAGGGCGCGGGTGGTCTGGTCCGGCCACTTCGCCGCCAACGCCTGCAGCGCGGCGCGGCGGGGTCGTCGTTGTCATCCTGGACGGCCCGCTGGGCCAGCAGGTCGCGGGTGGTCTGGTCCGGCCACTTCTCCGCCAACGCCTCAACGCGGCCCAGCCGAGACCGCCCAGCTGTTTGCGCCAGTGACAGCCAGCGTCTGTCGCTGAGCAGTGCGATCTGGCTGTCGACGTCGCAGCCAAGGAATTCGGCCAGAACACAGTCGCGTCGCCAGTAATGCTATCTGAGCGGAATCGGTGCCAGTGTCGCGACGGCAATTGTCAGAATCTCCGGATAATCGCGGCCACCGATCCACGGACGATCCTGCGACTCGATCGCGGTCAAGACATTCTGGCTCGATGTTGTGCGATGGCCCGACATGTCTAGAAACGTGCAATTATCTCGCATGAGACAAGCTCCTGCGCAGCCGTCCTCAATCGGCTCGATTTCTGCACTTCGCTCAAGCACCAGATCGCCAAGGGCAGTTCCGGCAGCGGCGTTCGGCCGTCCCACTTCTCCAAGTCCGTCCGCGTGGCCAACTGCTCGACGATCCGGCCCACGAACGTCTCGTCGATCTGGCCGCAGATCAGCCGCAGGACCTCGCGCCATTCGTCGTCGCGGCAGTGCTGGTCGAACAGGGCGATCAGGCCGTCGATGTCCAGCGTCTTGGCGACGTTGAACTGATGCACGAAATCGGCGGCGCAGAAGTACTCCAGGAACGTGCGATGCACAAAGGCGTAACTGTCCGCACCGACGAAGCAGAGGATGAAGTTGCGCTGCCGCAAGTGCTCGACCACCGCGCGGGCCGCGGCGCGGGATTGGGCGAAGTGCAGTTCGTTCTGCAGGTAGTCCTCGATCAAGCCGGTGAGCGTCGGGCCGTCGATCAGGTTGCCCTTCAGACCGCCGGGAGCGGCCTGCATGTGCGCGGCGACGCGGCGGAGGATGTCGGTCTTTTCCCGCAGGCCGATCTCGGTACTCATCCCCGGAAAGTCCACCAGGGCGCGTTCGGTGTCCCATTGGTGCAGCAGCACGCGCGACGCCTGGGCGTACAAGTCGGCCCGGTCCCGCGGCAGTTCCTGGTTGCGGTTCAGGATGGCCATCATCGTCAGCAGCAGCGGGTTGCCCGCCAGCATGGCGATCGACTTGGACTCGCGGATCGCCTTCTGCAAACGGTCCCGTTTCGGCGCCGCCTGCGCCGGGTCGTCGAAGGTCACCTCGTGCCAGCGATCGACAAAGGCGGTGATCTGCGCGGCGTCCAGGTCCTGCAACATGAAGTGCCGGAACTCGGCGTCGCGCAGCCGCTGCGGTTGATAGCCCACGACGCGCGACGTGACGACGATCGGCGTGTGAGCGAACTGGCTGCTGAACCGCTGGATGTCGTTGATCACCGCCTCGCGCGTCGGGACGTCGAAAACCTCGTCCAGCCCGTCCAGCAGCAGCACGACCCGCCCGGGCTGTTCGAGCAGCCGGCCGAGCAGGCCGCGGGGCCATTCGTGCCAGACCGGGGCTTCTTCCAGGAAGCGGACGAAATCCTTGCGCCCGTCGCACTGCCAGCGGCCGTAGGTGCCCAGGTCGATCACCAGCGGAATCGGCTGCGTGTCCCGGACCGTCGGTTCGGCGATGCGGGCCCAGCGCAGGGCCAGGTAGCGGATCAGCGAGGATTTGCCGGAGCCGGGGTCGCCGAGGATGACTAGCTTCCGGGCGCGAGTTGCGTGAAAATTAGGTGAAAGACTAGGGGGAGGAAGGGACTCGTCGACGACGTCCAGCACGGGGCGGAGCGGCTGGTGGAAGTAGTCTTGCCGCAGCCGATCGGCCTGCTGCTCGGCTTCCTCGAGTTCCTTGGCGGTGATTTCGCCGGCGTCCAGCAGCCGCTGCTGGTGTTCCTTGGGGATCTCCAGCAGCCGCGGGTTGTACTGGTGGCATTCCCGCACCGACTGCGGGACAAAGACGCTCCACAGCCGGACGCCGCTGTAAAACGCGCCGGTCGTGTCGAGCATCTCGAAGTTGAGCTTGTCGAACCGTTTGAGCACCGCGGCCCGGTAGCGTTCCGCATCGAACTCGGCGGGCAGGGCGAGCCGGCACCGCCGCGCCGCCGGCCGCAAGCTGGGCCGCCCGCTCCGCCGCCCACGGCCGCGCCGGATCCGCCAGCCAGAGGTTCAGGTCGCGCTCGAAGACCTCGGCAAACCCGGCCGCACCGGGGTACTCCGTGTAGAAGACCGGGTTGTTCAAGTCCTGCATCCGCTTGCGGAAGGCGAGGACCTTCTTCCATTGCTCCAGCGCCTTGCATCGCTTCCGCCGGATCAGCCGGCAGCCCGTCCAGCTTGTCCACTTTGCGGAAGAACCATTTGATCTCCGGGAAGCCCGTGGCCTTGTGGCTTTCCATCGCCCAGTTGAATTCTTCCTCGGTCCCCGATTCGGCCTTGCCGGTCGGCGAGCCGAACCGCTGGCCCATGATGCCCACCACCAGGGCCAGCGAGTTCCGATATTTCTCCAGCGTCTGCTCGCGTGATCAGTTCCTGCGGCCGGCCCACGCCGATCGTCGCGTAGTTCTCCCAGTCGACGACCTTGAACTGGGCATTCCAGATGTGGGCCGTGTGGCGGTTGTATTCGTCAAAGAACTTGCGCACGTACTGCCGTTCCGCCGCCACGTCGCCGGGCGAGGCGAGGAAGACGTGGTACTGACTGAGTGGGTTTGGGGTGGGTGTCATCAAGGGAGAGTCCTCCGATAGTACGTGAATGCGATCATGGCTTCGGCCTCGATGTCGGCACTCCCGGACGCTTCACGGTCAGCCGGATCCTGCGTCTCTCCTTGCCGCTTCCTGGCGAATGTGCAGAGTTGTCATGGTGTGAGCCGATCGTCCTCACTGGCGGTTTGTCCGCCGAATTGTGGATCAGGTGAAGGTCGAAGCTGAAGTTCTCATTCACGTTGCACATCGCCTCAGGCGTCTAGCGAACTACAGGTTATGCGGCGCAGCAGAGCGAAGTTCGTTCCTGCCAGTCAACCCAGCCGCCGCATATCCCATGTTAATCGAAGCCGGTAGGTGACGGGTCATGGAAATTATGCAAGCCTGCCGTCAGCGCAGTGACAGAGTCAAAGGCGGTGACGGTGGCTGAATTATAGCCGAGCGCAGGCGGACCGGCAAAGGACCCGCGCAACCGCGCTGGAGGACAATCTTCACGCTGCCAGAGCGGGGCGCGGCGCTACAGCACTAGACGGTTGATGCCGTTGAAGGCCACGTTGTAGGTGTTGTTGGCCACCTGCCGCTCGTTTTGCAGGTAGAGGGAGTAGCCCCGTACCTCCTCGTCACTGAGCTGTCGGTGGCCGGCCAGCGTACTCCGCCAACTGCTGGACCGCACCCAGATAGGACTCCTGCGTCCGTGCGGCCAGGCCGGGCAACTACACGGCCTCGAGCATTCGTTGGCGTAAGGGTGTCAGACCGATACCTCCTGGGCTCGTGAAAGAAAAGCAAGAGAGGAGGAATAGTGTGTACTACGTGGACGAGCAACGAGCTAGAACACGCTCGCTACCACACTCCTGCGTGCAGCGAGTCGCCCAACGAACGCGTTCAGCCGCGCCGCCAGGCGCTGTGAATGCATGCCTGCTGACCGGGCGATGGCCTGACGGCCCGCCCGGCAGCAGCCAGTGAAGACAGGTAGCAGTTTCAAGTTTCAGTTTCAATTTCCGTTCACAAGGAGACACACAAATGTTCAGCCTCATCGAAGTCGTCGGCACCATCCTCAGCGAAGTCCGCTACAAGACCGTAGGGGCCAAGGGCACCCAGTTTGCCGAGTTCGCCCTGGCCCACAAGTAGTCAACCCGGACAGCGGCGAGGGCTCGAGACCTGCTTCTACACCACCCTCTTCAACGGCAATGCCACCTGGGCGCAGGAAAACACACTGGCCACCGGCGACAAGGTGTTCGTGCTGGGGTCCGAACTGACCGGCACGGCCTGGAAACCGGGCGACCATATCCTGTCCATGCCCAACCTCAAGGGCACGCATGTCACCCGTGTCGATCCAATGCTCCCTCACTCAACAGACACGCTCGCGGCAACGCAACTTGATTCCGATTGGCAGCGGGGTTGTCTGGCTTGACTGATTAGTCATTACGGCGTAGTCTCAATTCTTTATACCATTACGACTGACCGCTCAATCGAAAAGGAAGAAACTATCGTATGAAATGGACACAAGCCGACATCCCCGATCTGACCGGGAAGGTCGTCGTCATCACCGGGGCCAACAGTGGCCTGGGGTTGGAATCCACCAAAGCGCTGGCCGCCAAGGGGGCAACCGTCGTCATGGCGTGCCGCAATCTGGGCAAAGCGGAACAGGCCAGGGCGGAGGTGCTGGCGGGCAACCGAAATGCCAAGCTGGATGTGATGGAACTAGACAACGCCAGCCTGGCCTCGGTGCGAGCCTTTGCCGATGCGTTCAAGGCCAGGTATGACCGGCTGGACATCCTGCTCAACAACGCCGGGGTGATGGCCATCCCTCGTCAGCTGACCGCTGACGGCTTTGAGATGCAGCTTGGGGTCAACCATCTGGGCCACTTCGCCCTGACCGGGTTGTTGCTGGATCTGATTACAAAGACCCCGAAAGCCCGTATTCACAACGTCACCAGCAGCGCCAACTGGTCAGGGAAAATCAACTTTGACGATCTGATGGGCGAAAGGTCCTACGGGCGCTGGGAGGCCTATGGCCAGAGCAAGCTGGCCAACGTTTTCTTCACCTTCGAACTGCAAAAGCGCTTGACCGCCGCCGGGTGCGACACGATCAGCAACACCTCCCATCCCGGTCTGGTCCTCGGGAATTTGCAGGCAAACAGCGTGGAGCAGTCCGGCACAAAGATGGAGGCATGGCTCTACCGCTTTTCTGAACTCTTCATGGCCCAGGACATCACAATGGGCGTGCTGCCCCAACTGTTTGGCTGCACCGCTGTGGGTGCCAAAGGCGGGGCCTTTTACGGCCCCAAAACCTTCAACCTGCGGGGCTATCCGGCAGAGCAAAAGGCCAACAAGGCAGCCTATGATACGGCCGCCCTCAAGCGCTTTTGGGACGTTTCGGAGACACTGACCGGAGTCAAGATGGCACAGCTTGACGGTGTGGCTGCGTAGACTTTGAGCGCATTTCCGGCAACAAGCCCCGGCCCGGTCACGGGTCGGCCATGGCCTGGCACTACCTGCATGTGCCCTGACTCTTCGTACACTAAGTACTAATTGAGCCGGCAAACAAATAAAATAGAATGCCGCCCACTCAGTCCAGACCGATGTTCTGTTTGACCTGCATAAGCAGACGACGCAGTAGATCCGTTCTTCTGGGGTGAGGTTGGCAAAGCTCTCCGCCTCGACCTGTTGCCAGGCCGCCTCCACACGGGCGCGGAGGTTGCGGCCGGCTGCGGTAAGAAAGATGCGCGACACTCGGCCGTCTGCCATGTCCGCACGCCGCTCCACCAGCCCAGCGTGGGACATGCGATCGATGGACTTGGTCAAGGTTGGGGGCCGTATCCGCATGAGCTGCGCAAGTTCAGACTGGGTGCGGCCATCCTTTTCCCACAGATGCATGAGTAGAATTTCCTGGCCGGAGTAGAGACCAAGACTTGAGAGCAGATCTTGCGCTCGATTGCGGTGGGCGCGACAGATTTGGAACATCAAGGTTCCGAGCGCATCGCTGATGTCATTCATGGGCATGATATGTTACTCCGCCATATTACTTTGCCGACTCAGTAGATCTTGTCATCCTGTATCCCACATCCCAGGGATGGCACGGAGTCTGGGCCACAGTGTAGCCAGGGTTCGTGTCTTCATAACCGCAGCATGGGATCGGGAAGATAATACACCACATTATGCTATGATTCATGTTATGCATCTCTTGCATACCATGAGCGCCTCAAGGAAAGCGGCTCGTAGACAAACCTATCGCCATCAGTAGATGCATCTGGCGCTGCGTAACAGCAGATATTCAGTCCTACCGCAAAGGAGATACCATCAATGAGTGCTGTTCTAACTACGCCCAACTTTATTGTACAGCCAACGCTCTCTCCAACCGGGGATTTGGCTGAGTTCTATCGTGAAAATGGCTATGTGATCGTCCCGGATGCGCTTTCGCCAGCCGAAGTGGAAGCTCTGCGCGCCGAAACGCTGGCCATCTGTCAGGGCGAACGCGGGGAGATGATCCGCGGGGATCTTGACGAGCACGACGAAGGGAGTGATGATATTTTGCGGCGCTATCTTTGCATCCACTTCCCACACAAGTTTTCCGAAATCATGTATGACGCGCTCAGCCATCCGGTCATGGTCGATGTCTTGACGCAAGTCATTGGCCCCAACGTCAAATGCATGCAATCCATGCTCTTTATCAAAGCGTCAGGCAAGCCCGGCCAGGCGTGGCATCAAGATGAATACTTCATCCCCACGCGCGACCGCTCGCTCACGGGCGGCTGGATTGCGCTGGATGACGCCACGGTGGAAAATGGCGGCTTGTGGGTGATCCCCGGCTCCCACAAGTATGGCGTCCTCTGGCCGCAGTGGGACCACGACGATGATCGCTTTGACTGTGCCGGCGAGACCTACGGCTTTCCATACAGCGATGAAGATGCCGTGCCGGTGGAGGTGAAGGCAGGCGCCATTGTTTTCTTCAACGGCTATCTGCTGCACCGCTCGCTGCCCAATCGCGCCCGCAGCGGCTATCGACGGGTGCTGGTCAACCACTATTGCAGCGCCGAAACCTTGCTCCCCTGGCGCATCCCCAAAGAGGGCGAACATATGGCCATTGCCGACTATCGGGACATTGAAATGGTGGCCGGCGTGGACCCCTACGCCTGGAAAGGCCATGACGACCTGGCCAAGCCTTCGGTGCGCCCAACCGGACAAGGCGGCTGTGAAACATGGCGCGGAAAGCGCGAACGAAAGCTGAAAATGGAGCTATAAAAGGAGATCATTCCATGCGGGGCATCAGATCGGCAGGAAAAGGGGTGGTCGAGGTAGTCGAAATGGCTGAGCCGATCCCAGGAGCAGGCGAAGTCCTGATCGAGACGGCGGTCTCGGCGCTCTGCGGGAGCGAACTGCACGCCTATCATGGGGATGGAGTTCCGCAAGGCAACAGCGGCCATGAAGCTGCCGGCACAGTGGTCAAGCTTGGCGCGGGCGTCTCCAGTTTGGCGGTCGGACAGCGGGTAGGGGTCAGCGCCATCGCTGGTTGCGGAAATTGCGCGTACTGCGCCAAGGGCCAATATACGTGGTGCCCGGCCTGGCGGTTCTATGGCAACATGCATGCGGAGCGTTTTCTGGCCGCGGCCAATGCCTGCCATCCACTGCCCGACGAACTCGCATGGGACGTGGGTGTCTTGCTGACAGGCGACGGGCTGGGTGTGCCGTTCCACACCTCCACCAAGATCGCAGCGCCAGAGAACCAGACCGTCGCTGTCTTTGGCGTTGGGCCGGTTGGGCTGGGCAACGTACTTGTCCAGGCGCACTTGGGCCGCCGGGTGATTGCCGTGGATGTTTTCGGGGCGCGACTGGCGCTGGCCAAAGACCTGGGCGCCAGCGATGTCGTCAACGCGCAGGAAGTCGAAGCTGTTGAGCAAGTGCGGCTGCTGACAGGCGGCGCTGGCGCGGACGTCTGCATCGAGGCGGCGGGTCGCCCGGAAACGGCCCTGGCCTGTTTTGCCGCCGTGCGCACCGCCGGCACGGTCGTTTTCAACGGTGAGCAGGGCGCATTGCCGCTCTCGCCCAGCGACCACTTCATCCGCCGCGACATCACTGCGATAGGCGCATGGTTCTACCACTTCGCCGAGTTCGGTCGGATGCTGGCGCTCTATCGCGACGGCTTGCGGCTCCAGGAGCTGATCTCCCATCGCTATCCAATCACAGAGGCTGCGGCAGCGTATGAGAAGTTCGTCTCGGGCCAATCCGCCAAGGTGCTGCTTACTTACTGATGCGAAGATAAGGGCGAGGGGCGAGATGCGAGGGGCGACGCCGGTCAACTCTTTTCCTCGTGATGGTGCCGTTAAGGCATGGGGCCTGATCTGAAAAGAGCTTCCTCGCAGAGACGCGGGAGGCTGCGCGGAGGGCGCTGAGTGAGCCAGAGCGATTCTGTGCTCTCCGTGCAGCCTCTGCGTCTCTGCGAGGAGGCTCTTTTCGTCGTTTGTGGTGCCGTCAAGGTATGGGGCATGATGTGACTATCGAACGCTGATTGACGCGTCGGTCAGGGCGGGCTAATGCTAGTCCGAGCACGTCACCCTGCCAGAGACGTTTGGGATCGGGCGATTTTTCAGTATACTGTGCGGCAGGATCAGATGACCGCGTGCCAGCAGGGACTCCCGCCATTGCTTGGGAACATCCGCTGTTGTCGGGGCGAGATTCTGTGCCTGCGGGCGTTGTACGCCAAACAGGAGAACGTGGATGCAGGTCACCACAACCTACAAACCCAGCAGCAGGGCCGCGTGGCGCGGCTGGCTCGAGCAAAATCAGGGGACAGCCCAAGGAGATCTGGGTATTACTCGATGACCGTCCTGAAGAGCCAACCGTCTTGTATCTTGACGCAGTCGAGGAGGCCATCTGTTTTGGCTGGATCGACAGCATCCAGAAACGGTTCTCACCCGATGAGCGTGCGCAACGCTTTTCCCCGCGCAAGCGACGCAGCAACTGGACAGAACTGAACAAGGAGCGTGCGCGGCGGCTGATTCGGCTGGGGCTGATGACCGAGGCCGGACGGGCAACGCTTCCCGATCTGACCATCGAGTTCGCAGTCGCTGATGATATTGCGGCGGCGCTCAAGGCGGTCCCTGACGCCTGGTCCAATTTTCTTGCGTTCCCCGACCTGTACCGCCGGGTGCGCATTGGCTATGTCGAAGAGATGCGCAAGAACCGCAGCGAGTTCGAGCGCCGGCTGAACAATCTTGTGCAGAAAAGTGCGGCCAACCAGATGTTTGGCAACTGGAACGATGGAGGACGGCTCGGATGAAATCATGCTGACTATCGACATCGACACGGCTCGTCGTTACATCCTCGGCAAGCAGGGCTTGTGGCCCGGGCGGCGCTGGCAAGGCATCCAGGGCACGGAGCAGGCCATGCGCGCCATGGAATACTTGCAGCTCGACCCGCTGCAAATCATCGCCCGCAGCCATGACATCAAGCTGCATAGCCGCGTCCTCGATTATACGCCTGGGCATGTGGGAAGAACTGGCCTATCAGCAGCGCAAGTTCTTTGACTGGGGTGGCTGGCTTGCGGTCCGCCCCATGGACGAGTTGCCACACTGGCGTGTAGTCATGCGCCGGGAGCGCGAACATAACGCGCGACTTCACAGCATCGCCCAGGAGCATGCCGAAGCCATCGTCGAAATGCGGGCTATCTTGCACGAGCGCGGCGCCGTGAGCAATCGCGACTTCAAGATGGCGACGCGGACACGGACGCAAAGTTATCGTGGGCGCAAGGACAGCGCTTTGGCTTTGTACTATCTGTGGCTCACGGGTGAAGTGATGACGCACCATCGCGAGAATTTCGAGCGGGTCTACGCCCTCACGGAAACGGTCGCGCCAGCGCAGCTCATGCGTGAAAGCGACGAGGGCGAGGCCGACCGCTTCTTGATCAAAAAGGATGTCAGCTTCTCTGGCCTGGCGCGGATGAGCCGTACGAGCGATTCGTTTCATCGCGGCGTGCCATTTGGCAGCGCCAGGCAGATCATCGAAGCGATGTTGGCTGACGGCGAACTCATCGAGGTCCAAGTGGAGGGCTGGAAGGCAATGCACTACGCGCTCGGGAGTGACGCCAGTGTACTGGATGATTTGAGCACGGGGCGCGTGCCGCAGGCATGGACGCCATTGGCGACGACCACGACGGAGGAGGTCGTCTTCCTCGCCCCGCTCGATCACGTCAGTGCGCGCGGACGGGCCAAAGTCTTGTTCGGCTTCGACTATGTGTGGGAGGTATACAAGCCCGAGCCACAGCGCAAGTTCGGCTACTACACACTGCCGATTTTGTGGGGCGACCGGCTCGTCGCACGCTTTGACAGCAAACTTGATCGGACGACCAATACGTTCGTCATCTTGGGCTTGTGGTTGGAGGATGAAGCCCTCGGCAAAAACGAGGCCTTTGCGGAGGCACTGGCCTGCGGATCGGCGCGCTTCGTCACTTTTCTCGGCGCAAGCAAGCTAGATGCAAGGGCGATTGACGAGCCGCTCCTGCGCCAACGCGCAGGCTTTCTGAAAGAAAACGGAGAAAGACCAGTTTGTAGATTCTATTCTCAAGGGGGGAACAGATGCAACCAATTTTTCTTCAGACGTGCTCGTGGCGGGCCGCCCAGCTCAAGCGCAGCAACAACTGGTCAGGGCAGCTTGTTGCCGGCGGCCCGGTAAATTTCGTACCACTCCTGCCGGCTGAGCTTCACGGCGGACGCTTTGCAGGCATCCTTCACACGCTGCGGGTTGGTGGTGCCAAGGATCGGCTGCATTCGCGTGGGATGACGCAGGAGCCAGGCAATTGCGATCGCCGTGTTCGTCACGTTCCACTTCGCCGCAATCTCGTCAATTTTCTGATTGAGTTCGGGGAATTTGGGGTTATCCAGAAAGACGCCTTCGAAAAAGCCGTACTGGAACGGTGACCAGGGTTGGATCGTGATGTCATGTAGCCGGCAGTAGTCCAAGATGCTCCCATCGCGATCGACCGACCCATCAATTTCCATGTTCACGTTGATCCCAGCGTCGATCATGCCGGTGTTGGTAATGCTCAGTTGGAGTTGATTGAAGACAATCGGCTGCTTTACGAACTTTTTCAACAACTCAATTTGCAGCGGGTTTTGATTGCTGACGCCGAAATGCCGGACCTTGCCGCTGTCGTGGAGGATCGTGAACGCTTCGGCCACCTCTTCTGGTTCGACCAGGGCATCGGGCCGGTGGAGCAGCAGCACATCCAGATATTCAGTACGCAGCCGCTCCAGGCTGCCATCGACCGCCGCGAGGATATGAGCCTTTGAAAAATCGAAGGATCCTTTACGAATCCCACATTTGCTTTGAAGCAGCATCGTTTCGCGCACCCGAGGCGTCATCTCAAGCGCTTCAGCGAACTTCGCCTCACATTGGCCACCGCCATACACATCCGCATGGTCAAAGAAATCGATCCCTTCGTCCAGTGCAGTATGGATCAGGCGCGCAATTTCCGCATTGGTCAGTTCCGAAATGCGCATACAGCCAAGCGATAGCTCCGAAACATTGAGGTCGCTGTTCGCAACTTGAATCTTGTTCATATCAACCATTCCTCTTGAAAACCTGAACCTGAAGGATAAAGCGTACCGCACAAGATAAGTATACCTCAAACCCGCCGGATATTATCGTCTTTCTCCAGCAAGACTTCGGCCAGGACAATAGCCAGGTTGCCGGAGGTGTAGTATCGCCTGCGGTCGCGTGGGAAATGTACTGCAGGTATTCGCCGCCCAGTTTTTCCGCCTCAGGCACGCCACGCGGCAGAATGTGTGGGAGCAGCCTGTCAAGCAACGCCCTGGCTTCATCCAGCCGAGATTGCAGAGCCAGCGTCCAGGCTCGGTATACGCCGAGCAGTGGGCGAGCCTCCAAAACTGAAGTATTCCACCAGGCCAGTATCCAACAGCATCGTTACGCTGACGTTTTGCGCGGCGCTGGCTGGAGTCCAATACGAAACGCATGGATATAACGATCATCCTCGAAGGAGAACGTCGGGCCTGTGAAGACCAGTTCGGCGTCGGCGAAGTCCAAGCCGCGCCGCTCTTGATTCCTTCTGATTTTTGGGGGATTGACAAAGGTGCAATTGTCCACTATCCTGCTATTCTCACTGCAGGGTCAACGTGGATTCGATTCAAGCCAATTCTCGCTCCACTGAACGCTTTTGTGTCCCTCCATCTTCTGCAATTGGGAGTCAAGCCGACCTGGGATAATCGCTTGCGGCAATGGCAGCGGTAAGCGGAAATGCAATGCGGCCTATCACCCCTATCTCCAAACCTCGCTCAACTACCTCTATCGGGAAGAGGATGTCACGATTGAAGCGAAAGTGCACCGTCGGCCAGCGCCCCCAGCAGCACCTGGCAAAAAGTCTTTGGCGACAAAGGTATCCTGGTGCGCTACGGCAGCGCCAGCACCGATACGCCCAAAAAGCCAAAATCCAGGCTACCGGCGACACGATCTCCTTTGCCGTTACGGCCAGGATGCTGACCATCAGCGGTGTTGCGGATAAGACCGGGGCCGATGTGGTCGCCGCCTGGAGTGCCTGGAAGAACGCGCACGCCTGGCTCGTTCGCCCGGTTCCGGTGCGGGGTGAGCCTGCTGCTGGAGCGAAAGGTGCCGTTTATCGTGAAGTCTGCGCTGCTGCCGCCGAACCGGCACGAGATTGACGCATGTGAAGCCTGGGCAAAGACAATTCCGTGGATGACAAGGCCGCCCGGCTATGCCATGCTGTTTGACCTGCGCAATCGCCGCGACGATGCGGATAAAAACCGCCTCATCGAATCTCTGCGCCCGTCTCCGCAGGAAGTGCTGGCAGTGCTCACGCGCGATGAGCCGGCATATCGCAAAGAAATGGCGGAGTTTTCCGCCACATTCATGGGTCCGTCCGGAGACAAGCTGTTTGCCTGCGGCGCTGGCCACGGCATGAGCATCGACGCGTATGGACGAGCCCAGCCGTGCATGGGCATTCGCGCGTCCGAGCTGACCTGCGCTGTGGCAGGAGCCAACAGCCATATGTCTTTGGGGGCTGCCCTCGTCTTTTTTTCCCGCCTCAGCCAGCTGCATGCCACTAACCCCGACTATCTGCGCCGCTGCGCGGTCTGTATTCTTAAAGGCTTGTGCGAGCAGTGCCCGGCAAAATCCTGGGCTGAGCATGGCACTTTTGATACGCCGGTAGAATATCTGTGCGAGGTGGCGCATGCGCAGGCGCGGTATCTGGGTTGGCTTGATGAAAATAAACAGGGCTGGGAAGTTGATCGCTGATTGTTTTTTGCAATCCAGAAGCCCAGCCAGGGTATTTTAACTTCTTGACAGTTAACATGCTTGAAAAAAAACATTTTTTATGTTATTTTATTTATAGGATGCTAATTATCTATGTATTTTGTATTATGAAAGGCTAATTAAATTTATAATGGTAATTATCCAGCCCGATATGTCGATATATTAACAAGTTAACAAGTCTCCATAAAGCAGATACTATATTTGTTTGCTGGAGATGATAGTAGGAACTATTATTAAAAGATAGACCCAAAATTTTATGTTGAAGAATTCCTTATGCAGCCATACCTGCAGAGTAAAATAAAACGGCAAGAGGATATTTTTTGTTTTAAATTTTTATTTTTACTGGCAGTGCAATAACAAACAACATGTACTGAATCCGATTATGGTAGCCCCTGAAAAAAAGGAAGGCAAAGAGATGGACAAGAATAGCCGGCCTGAAAAGAAACCATGGCAGAAGCCGGAGCTGATTGTGCTGGTGCGCAGCAAACCGGAGGAGGCGGTGCTGGTTATTTGTAAAGCTCCAAACAGTCAATTTCAAGGGCCTAATGCCAACAAGTGCAAATTGCGAGGGGTAAGCTGTTTTCTTATCAATAGCACCTGACCTTCTATGCCTTGACCCTCTGGCAGGGGATATCTGCGGGAGAGTGAAGCGTTGCGGTTATCGTTATAAACCCCCAACGCACTTATTGAGAATGGGGATAATTTTTTTTGTAATTGGCGGACTAACGGGGGATGCCGTACTGATTTTTCTTGTATTCTGAAACTGCACGGAGGGGGGCTTCATAATAAATTCTTTATACTTCCGGATGTTCCATTGTAAGAAGCCGGGCGGCTGAAAAATGTGTGGCTCAGGTAATCAACTGCGGCGGACTTCGCGGCTGAAATGACACGAAAGCCCAGATGGAATATTTCTTTCAGACAGCACTGAAAACATGCGGACAATCCAACGGGCGGTTATATTTCTTCGGCACATACCGCCGGAGTCAAGAAGATACAATCGGACAAGGAGGCCTGCTGCCATGACTGCACCTGTTACGCTGGAAACCGTCTGCGCGCCATCGGAAGACGTGGTTGCCCGCGAGATTGAAGGCGACATTGTCATTGTTCCCCTGGTGGCGGGAATATGCGATGCTGAGGATGAACTGTATACGCTGAACCCGACCGGGCATGCCATTTGGAGCATGCTTGATGGACAGCGGACGCTGGGCCAGGTGGCCTCAGCCCTGACGCAGGAATTTGACGCTACGCAGGGTGAGATTGAGGCCGACGTGCTCGGCTTTGCCGCTGAAATGACCAGGCGGGGAATTCTTGCTGCACAGGCTGTATGATCAGACATGAAAAGCGCTGCTGATTCTTTATCGTTTGTGTCGCGCGGCGGCGAGCTGAACCTGTCCAATTTCGGGCAAATGCAGTTGTTGCGCGGCGCGGCGGAACGAGGCGTGCCCCTGCGCATGATGGTGCGCGGCTTCAGCATGACCCCCTGTATCCGCGACGAAGACGTACTGACCATTGTGCCGATGAACGGCAGCTTGCCCCTCGCGGGAGAGGTTGTTGCTTTCATTATGCCCGACACGGGGCGCATGGCCATTCATCGCGTCATTGCGCGGCGGGGGAGGGCCTGGCTCATGCGCGGTGATAATGCCTTTGAGTCCGATGGTCTCATTGCCCTGGAAAACATCATCGGACGCGTGACCCGCGTACAACGCCAGGGTCGGACAGTACGCTTTGGCCTGGGAGCAGAAGGCGCATGGATTGCCGCGCTGAACCGCGGGGCCGCACTGATGCGCTTAAAAATGCTGATGCGCCTGCCCCGCCGCGCTGCCGGAATTGCTGTGCGCTGGCTGCAGTCTCGTGCCATATACCGCGCTCTGGGTAAACGCTATGCGCCGCGCATTGAGATTGTGGCGGCAGGTGCCGCTGATCTGAAGGCTGTGCATCGCTATCTCTCTCCAGGCGAGCCCTGTCGCATGGAGGAGCCACACCCGAATGTGACGGACTGGGTGGCCAAAGCCGGCGCGAAGGTTATTGGCTTTGCGCAGTGCGTGCATCATTCGGAACCCCATTCCCCCTGGGCGGGTTACTGGCTTTTTTCCCTGACCGTCTGGCGGCGATATCGCGGCCTTGGCATCGGCGAGGCTCTGATCAAATGTGTCATCGAATATGCCGGGGCTCAAGGCGCAGAACAGCTGTTTCTTGCCGTCTTCAGCGACAATGGCAGCGCGATGTGCATGTATAGCAAACTGGGCTTTGAGCATATTACCCTGCCGGCGCTTGAGCCGGGCCTGGCAGCCGAGGCGCACCAGTTCGGCCGGCGGCGCATCATTATGTGCAAGCGCCTGAAGGTGTGCTGATGAGCGACACAAGGTGAGGCATGGCCACAACTCTTGAAATCCAGCAGTTTAAACTTTGGGACAAGCTGCAGGCCAGGCGGGCTCCTATGTCCTTTGATCTTGAAATAACGGCGCGCTGCAACAATGGCTGCCGCCACTGCTACATCAACCTGCCAGCCGGCGACGCTGCGGCGCAGGCGTCCGAGCTCACCGCAGGTGAGATGTTAGCCATAGGGCGCGAAGCTGCCGGCATGGGTGCCATGTGGTGCCTGCTGACCGGCGGCGAGCCCCTGCTGCGGGAAGATTTTGCCGAGCTGTATCTCGGCCTCAAGCGCCTCGGCCTGCTGGTCTCGGTCTTCACCAATGCCTGCCTGATCACCCCCGCACATGTGGATTTGTTTCAAAAGTACCCGCCGCGCGATATCGAGGTGACGGTCTACGGGGTTACGCGTGCAACCTATGAGCATATCACCCGTCGGCCCGGGTCGTTCGATGCCTGTATGCGCGGCCTAGACCTGCTGCTGGCGAGCGGGCTCAGGGTGCGCCTCAAGGCCATGGCAATGCAATCCAACCTGCACGAATACGGCGCCATTGCTGATTTTTGCCGCGCGAGGACAAAAGATTTTTTTCGCTTCGATCCCCAGCTGCATCTGCGCTTTGACGGCGACCCCGCGCGCAATGATGAAATTCGCGCGGAGCGGTTAACGCCGGAACAAATAGTCGCCCTGGAGCGTGCTGATGAAAAGCGGTTTGCGGCACTGAAGAAAAACTGCGATACCCTCATCAAAGACGATTTGCCCCACGGGGGCTGCGACCATCTTTTTCATTGCGGAGCGGGCGAAGGCAGCTTCAGCGTCAGTTATGACGGCAGGTTCAGGCTGTGCTCCTCGCTGTGGGCGGAAGGGACAACGTATGATTTACGCGCCGGCACGCTGCGCGAGGCCTGGGGGAAGTTTGTGCCGCAGGTGCGTGATCTGCGCAGGGCCAACCCCGGGGTCCTGGAGGCATGCCGCCGCTGCGGGCTTGTCGACCTCTGTCTCTGGTGCCCGGCACATGCCCATCTTGAGACCGGCATGCTGGACGGTGAAACGCCCTACTTTTGTGCTGTCGCCCATGCCCGAGCCGCTCTCATGCATGATGCAGGGAGAAAGCCGTGAGTGTGGATATTGCCCGCAAACTGCGCGGCATAATGAAGCTGCACCGCGCTCTGCGTTTAGTGTGGCAGAGCGTTCCCGGCTGGACAGCTGCAGGCATTGTGCTGCTTATTCTGCAGGGCCTGCTGCCGCTGATCGCCTTATATTTGATGAAACTGATCGTTGACGGAGTGACCGGCAGTATCGGAGCTTCCGGCCGCGCAACGGCCTTCGCGGATATTGCCCTGCTTATTTTTTATGCTGGAGCAGTCGGCGTTGCGACCGTCCTGTGCAGGTCTCTGGCGGAAATAGTCAAAGAGACGCAGGGCAGGGTGGTAACCGATCATGTGGCCGATATGATTCATGCTAAATCGGTTGAAGTTGATCTTGAGTATTATGATAACCCCAACTATCACGACACCCTTCACCTTGCTCAGCAGGAAGCCCCGTACCGGCCGATACATATAGTCAACAGCCTCACCCAGCTGTTTCAGGGCGGCATTTCACTGTGTGCCGTTGCAGGGCTTCTCATCTATCTCCACTGGGCCATTGCGCTTATTCTTTTTGTGGTGCTCGTGCCGGGCATTTTTGTCCGCCTCAAGTATGCCGACCGGATGTACCAGTGGCAGCAGGACAGGACAAAGACCGAGAGAAAAGCCGATTATTTCCACTGGGTGCTGATTGACGGCTCCCATGCCAAGGAGATACGGCTGTTTGGCCTTGGCCCCTTGTTTATGGACTGGTACCGCACTCTCAGCGCCCGGCTGAGAAGGGAAAAGCTGTCCATCAGCACGCGGCGAGCTCTGTTTGAGCTGATAACCCAGACATGCGGGATCCTTGCCCTTTTCGGGTCATTTGCCTTTATTGCACACAGGACGCTGGCGGGTGCGATGACCTTAGGCGACATGGTAATGTACTACCAGGCTTTTCAGCGGGCACAGGGCTGCCTGCAGGAGGTGCTCTCGAGCCTGGCGGGTCTGTATGAAGACAATCTCTTCCTTTCGCACTTCTATCAATTTCTCGACTTGAAATCAAAGGTCGCAGAACCTTCGGCTCCGGTGGCATTTCCGGAGACCATGGAGAAGGGCATTGTGTTCAGCAAAGTGGGCTTTCGCTATCCGGGCAATCCGAAACCAGTGCTTAAGGACATAGACCTTCGCATAGCGCCGGGGCAGGTGGTTGCCCTGGTCGGGGAAAACGGCTCTGGAAAAACAACACTGGTGAAGCTGTTATGCCGGTTATACGACCCTGCAAGCGGGACTATTGCGTTTGAGGGCATCGATCTCAGGCAGTTTGATGTGCGTGTCTTAAGGAAACATTTCAGCGTCATTTTTCAGGACTACATTCATTACCATCTTACGGCCCGGGAAAACATCTGGCTCGGAAACATTGATGGTGACCCGGGCGCTGAAGCAATTCGTGCCGCGGCGGAACAGACAGGAGTCATGCAGGCTGTTAACAGGCTTCAAAAAGGCTTTGATACGCAACTGGGCTGCCTTTTTGAAGACGGCGAAGAGCTCAGTATCGGCGAATGGCAGAAGATTGCCCTGGCGCGGGCGTTTTACAGCAATGCCGGACTTATTATTCTGGATGAGCCGACAAGTTCGATGGATGCAAAGGCTGAGCATGAGGTGTTCAATGCATTCCGCAAGCTTCTTCACGGACGAACGGCGGTGCTTATCAGTCACCGGCTGTCGACCGTACGGATGGCCGATTATATTTATGTGCTGGATCAGGGGCGTATCCTTGAGCATGGCACTCATGACAGCCTGATCGGCCGTGGGGGCAAGTATGCGCGCCTTTTTGATATGCAGGCGCAGCATTACCGGTAACCGTGATGGTGGTGCAGAGGATATGGATCCTGCGTTGAGCTTACTGCTGAGCTTCTTCAGACACGATGCGGCCGAAGGGGCGACCCGGGCATTGAACGGATTCACGGACACCGACTGGGGCATGCTTCTTGATGCTTCGCTGCACCATGGCCTCACACCGCTGCTCTATCACCGGATCAAGCCGTTTTTTGCCGCAGGCTCTGTTCCCCTGCATGTTCAGCAGCGGCTGAAAGAAATATACTTTCAGGCCGCCGCACGGAACATGCGGCTCTATAGAGAATTAGCACAGGTAGTGCAAGCCTTTAACAAAGCAGGAGCCCCCGTCATCCTGCTGAAGGGCGCGCACCTTGCCGAGGTTGTGTACGGGAATATCGCGCTTCGGCCGATGGTCGATGTTGACCTGCTGGTGAAGCAGGCCGACTTGATGCGGGCCCATGATATACTGGTTGGACAGGGCTATGCCATCACCGAAAAAAGTGAAGCGGCATGCTCGGTGGTGAGGCATATGCCCCCTTTTACGAAGTACGGGGTTCCTCGTATCGAGATTCATTATACTATTGCCGGCCCGCCGTTTTCCGGCAGATTCGACAGTAGGGAGCTGTGGGAGCGGGCCCGCAAGGTTTCGCTGCAGGGTTCGGAAGCACGGGCATTATGCCCCGAGGATCTGCTTCTCCATCTCTGCCTGCATACCTGCATGTCCCATGGATTGGATAATGGGATAAGGGCATTGATGGATATTTCCCGTGTCATGTACCGGTACGAAGCAGAGCTTGACTGGGACCAGTTGATGAGCAGGGCCGGCACATGGGGCGCTGACAAGTGCGTGTATCTTGTCTTGCATCTGGCCGAGAGGCTCCTTGGCGTATCTATCCCCGAGCATATGCGCAGCGGCATGGAAACCTATCGTGACAGCGCGCATGCTGCGCTGCTTGCCGAGGAGCTCCTGCTGGGTGACAGCACACCGATAGCATCAAACGTAGCAAGGTTGTTCAGCACTGACAGCCTGTTGGATAAGCTCCTGTACGGCATCCGGCAGGCTTTTCCGTCAAGGGAGACGATGGCGTCCATATATCCCCGGGCCGGCCACCCATGCCTGCTGTATGCGCAGTATTTTTTTCGCATCGCAGGAGTCCTTAAAAGACACGCAAAAACCGTAGGGCTTTTATTGCTGCGCGATAAAGAGATGCTGGGTTTCGCACACATCGAAAACAGGAGGAATGCTCTTAAAGACTGGCTTCTTATGGATGCCAAAAATCATGTAATAAAATAAAGAAAATGCTGCCGCCTTCATGAAAAGCATTCAATTTACATCAACTGCAATACATGGTATTCATATAAGCAATGAACATAAAGAACATCTGTGCGGCATGCACCTGCACTGGATGTATGGATTTTACCGGAGGCAACCCCCGTCATTGTATCATTGATAAAGAGGCCGGGCAGAAATCTTTATTACCATTGTCGCCCCGAACCGCAGGGAAGGATGCTCGTAAAATGGCCGGGAAAAACATCCAGGCGCAGTTTGATGCCAATACCGGTGGCGGCACAAAACGGGGTTTTTGTACGGACAGACTTTAGAATGCTTTTTTTAATTCTGTAGCGGTATTGTCATTTTCGAGCCAAGCGGGTCAGAAGGTTGCGCAGTGCGCATCAATCTTTAAATATCTCTCCCTGAGATCGAGATGACAGAACAAGAGAGGTTTACAGTAAAATAAATGCTCTGCCATCCTGGTTCCGGAGAGCTTTTTATGGAGGAAACTTTTATATCATGGAAAATGTTGATCAGGCCTTTGATATGGGCAGTATTGTCCGGGTGGTTGTAAAACGACGATGGGTTATTATCGGAGTATTTCTTTTTATATTTGGTCTGCGAATGATAGCCTCATACAGGGAGGTGCCTGTATATGAAGCAACGGCAACCATAACAATTCAAAAAGAAAATGCAAATATTGTTACGCTTCAGGATATTTTCAACCCGGACACCTTCAGCGGCGAGTATTATCAGACTCAGTATAAAATACTGGAAAGCCAGACTATGGCAAAGAAGGTTCTGGCAAGACTGAGGGCTAATAAGACCGATACTGTTCTTCTGAAGGGCAAGACAAAAGCCGCAAGCAGGGGGGGGCAGAAAGAAAACGCTGTCGGCGACGGTTTTTTAGTCCCCACTATACGGGGCGGTTTAAGAGTGCTTCCTGACAAGCTCAGCCGCGTTGTGAGTATAAAATATGAGTCGGAAGACCCTGTCGGTGCCGCTACACTGGCAAACACATACGTTGAGACCTATATTGACTATGCGTATGAAACCAAGCTTGAGGCTGTGCAGAATGCGGTTAAATGGCTTAATGACAATTTGGAAATCGAGAGAAAAAAAGTTGAGGAAGCGGAACTGGCCCGGCTTACCTATAAGCAGGAGTACGGCATAGTTGCGGATGCCTACAGTGATCCGGAGCCCACAGCAGTGCCGAAACTATCTGAACTCACTGTGCGGGTTGCCGAAGCCGAAAATGCCAGGGCTGAGGCCGAAACCCGCTACAAACAGGCCGCAGCCTTTGCTGACAACCCCACTATGCGCGCTCCTGTTCCCGAAGCGTTCAAGAATGATCTGTTCCAGAAGTTCAGGAGCAAAGAGGAAGGGCTTGTGCAGAGCAGGGTAGAGCTGTCGAAAAAATATGATGCAGCTCATCCGAAAATGCTGGAGATACAAGCCCAATTTGAAGACCTTCAGGCAAAAAAAGAGCAGGAAACAAATCGTGTCGTAACGGCACTGAGCGATGCATACAGGAGCGCCCTTGCGAAAGAGACTTCTTTAAAAGAAGAGCTTGAAGCACAAAAGACGGCCGCTATGGCCTTCAATCAGAAAGCTGTCGAGTACATGGGTCTGCGCCGTAATGCGCTCAGCACCCAGGAGATGTACACCATGCTGCTGAAAAAGTTTAAAGAAACATCTGTTGCGGAAAATATAAAAATGGACAATATCCGTTTTGTCGACAAAGCGGAAGTGCCGTTTTTTCCCGTCAGACCCAAAAGGGGGCGTGATCTGTTTCTTGCATGTTTGTTAGGCCTGCTCGGGGCTTTCTCCCTGACCCTTTTTCTGGAATATTTAGACCAGGGCATCAACGGGCCTGAAGATATTAAGCACCACCTGCACATTCCCTCGCTCGGCATTATTCCTCTGGGTGAAGCATCCACGGCTGAAGATACCGATAACTACCTGGAAACCATCAATGCGCCCCGGTCACAAATCAGTGAGTCCTACAGGGGCATACGGACAAATATCCTTTTTTCCCTGGCAGACAAAGAACCCCAGTCGATTCTTATTACAAGCGCACTGGCTCAGGAGGGGAAGACCACAACGGCAGCCAATCTTGCCATTGTTATGGCGCAATTCGGCTATAAAGTAGTTTTGGTTGACAGCGATTTTCATCGGCCTCGCGTGCGCAAGCTTTTTAGCGTGCCACAAGAAGAAGGCCTGTCAAATCTTCTGATCGGCAACAAGGAAATCAAGGAAGCATTGTTTGAAACCTATGTTAAAAATCTCTATGTGATACCATCCGGGCCTATCCCCCCCAACCCTTCCGAAATACTTGGCAGCAAAAGAATGCAGGTTTTGGTGTCGCAGCTTAAACTGCATTTTAATAAGATTATTGTCGACTCTTCGCCCATTGTTCCCTTGTCCGATTCTTTAGTGATGGCAAAGTCGGTTGATGGCGTTGTGCTTGTTGTGCGAGCAGGCAAAACCCCCCGAAAGGTAGTCAGGGTTGCGGTGGAAAAGTTTGAAGGAATACAGGTTCCAATACTTGGCGCTGTTCTGAATAGCGTTGAGGTCAAACATGCCGGATACTATTACTCGCGCCAGTACTATGGCTATCCTGATGGGGCTGATGTCCAGAAAGGCAAGGGTGAAAAATCAATAATGAAAACAGTAAAAAAGAAGATCGCTTTTTTCAGCAGGAAGGCATGAGTCAGCCGCGGCGGAACAATCACCATAGCCGTATTGCGATTCGGTGTCGGGGAGCCGTAGAGAAAAAGCCGCTTGGCAAAAAGAGGCTTTTTCTTCGGTCTTAACCGTAGTGTGCCGCCGTTCAGGCGGCGAGCCTTACAGTATGAGCCGCAACCAGCCAGTTCTCAACCAGCACAGGCACAATTTTTATCAGCTGTCAGTCAATCCCCATTTTCGGGCATGTGCCGGGTCGGATAATTGCCACACCATGCCGTGAAGCGATGCAAGGCATGCAGGGTCTGCCAGCAGCTCCCGCTTTTCATTTCTCGAGAGGCCTTCGGGTCCAAGCTCAAGAGCCTTGCGGGCAATCTCCTGCCGGCGGGAGGCAATGGCTGATGCGACCTTTCTGCTGCGGGTGATTTTCAGATGCAGTGCATTGACAATAGGTTCGGCAACGGCACGGGCAAAACCGCGGGTCTGCGGAGCGGCCAGCGCCGGCGGTTGTTTTTCAAGTTCTGCAAGGCATGCCTCCAGCCATTGAAGCTCCTGCGGAGGCTCCAGCTCTTCGGGGATGAGCAGGAATCCCTTCTTGCGAAGGGCCCTGCCCCAGCCTGCCTTGCTGCTGATGACGCACATGGGTATGGAAAGAGCCAGGCCGGTCAGTATGGGCATGAGCCAGCAGAAGAAGGTGCGATTAATGACGAAAATAACGGCTCCCCAGATACAGGCCAGCAGTGTCCCGGTCAGGTGAAATCGCAGCGCGTCGCTCCAGGCCGTCTCGCGGTCGTCTCGCTGCTGCCCGCCCCAGCCGACCTGCTGACCGAGCATGGTGATAAAGACGAATTTGCTGTGAAACAGCATTCGCACCGGGGCAAGCAGGGTCGAGAACAGCACTTCCATGATGACGCTTATGATGAGCTTGAACCCGCCGCCATAGAGTCTGGCGCGCCCCTTTTGCAGCAGTATATTCACAATGGCAAGCCCTTTTGGCAGAAAGAGAATAACGGCGGTAAAAGCAAGAAGCCCGATGGACCATTCGGGGTGCCATACCGGCCAGTTAGGAAAAAGGCTTCGCTCCGGGGGGAAATAGTCCGGCTTGTGCAGGGCCTGGTAGATGGCAGCCGCGGTACACAGGGTGAGGAAAAAAAACCAGAGCAGCGCTGAAATGTAGGAGAAGGCCCCGTTTAAAAAAAGCGCGCGGTGCACGGGGCATAAGCCCTTGGTGAACAGCAGCCGCAGGTGCTGCATATTTCCCTGGCACCAGCGCCGGTCGCGCTTGAGCTCATCAAGCAGGGTAGGGGGCATTTCTTCATAGCTTCCTCCAAGGTCAAAGGCAAGCCATACGGCCCAGCCGCCGCGGCGCATCAGTGCCGCCTCAACAAAATCATGGCTCATGATATCCCCTCCCAGCGGAGGCTTGCCCGGAAGCGACGGCAGGGCGCAGTACTTCATGAACGGCTCGACCCGCAGGATGGCATTGTGACCCCAGAAATGGGCGTCACCGAGCTGCCAGAAGCTTAAGCCCACGGTAAATATGGGCCCGTAGACATTGTTTGCAAACTGCTGCATGCGCGCAATGAGGGTTTCGCGGCCTATGGCCTTGGGCGCCGTCTGCAGAATGCCCACTTCAGGATGCTGCTCCATGATTTGCACCATGCGCACGATGGTGGCGCCGCTCATGATGCTGTCGGCATCCAGCACGATCATATAGGGATAGCTTTTTCCCCACCGTCTGCAAAAGTCGGCCACATTGCCGCTCTTGCGTTTGATATTGAGCTTGCGGCGCCGGTAGAAGATGCGGTCTGTGGCGCCAAGCATGCGGCATGTCCGGGCCCAGGCGAATTCCTCCTCAACCATGACATCGGGGTCGCTGGTATCGCTGAGCACGAAAAACTCGAACCGGTCGAGCTTGCCGGTTTGGGCAAGGGACTTGTAGATGGCGGCAATGCCGGCAAAGACGCGCGCAGGGTATTCATTGCAGACCGGTATAAGGATTGCGGTCCTGGCAAGGGGCTTTTCTCTGTCAGTGGTTTCGGGCTCGCTGCCGGGTATAAAGAAGCGGCTGAATTTGCTGCGCAGGGTTATGAACCCGACCAGGGCGGTCCAGAAGCCCATGGATATCCAGGCAAAAAGCAGGGTAAATACTATGACAAGAATCATTTCATGCCAGACGGTGCCTTTATAGGGCAGCACGCTTGCCATATAGCCGCCGGCAAAAAAGGTGGGCGTCAGCAGCAGCACCAGAAGCACTGCCCTGCGCCATACCGCAACGCGGCCCCATATTTCATGCAGATATTCTCTGGACATATCGTTTCGATCCTTACGGTGCTGTGCAGTACCGCCAGTACAGGCCTGCAGCCGCCGCCAGCAGAAGAATCAGCACATACAGCCTGAGCGGCGGCCGGAGCAGTTTGCCGGCTACGTTTATGAACATAATAAAAAAGAAGGTGAAGGGTCCTGATCTGTCGATAACAACGGGAATCATGCTGCCGCGGTTGAGCGGCGGCATGGCCTGCAGATCGCCAAGCTCGGTCAGGCATATATCGGGCCTGTACGCCCGCAGCAGCGCTTTAAGGCTGCTCATGGCAGCGGCAACACAATCGCCGCTGCCGGCAGCACATGCTTTTTCGGCCTCTGCAAGCGACTGTGCAGCAAGCTCATATCGTTTTTGAACGGGGATATGCAGCGCTTTAAGATAGGCCAGTACCCGTCTGTGTGCCGCTTCAAGCTGATCGGCGACGGGCGGGGCAACGGTTGTCTGCGATGGTGCTTCGATGGTTCTTTTCTGCTCATGATACGATATCAAATCATCTTCAAAAAATTTAGAGCTGCGCACCGCAGATCCACGTTTCGGTCAGTATGCTGGAGCCGTGCCTCAGAAAAGCCCGCATTTCGACAATGGGCTTTTTTTCGGGCATGATTTTTTCAGCAAGCGTGGAATTTTCTTCGGACTTGACATGAAACACCAGCCGCCAGCCGCCGGTGACCTGATTTTTATAGATTTGGTGCTCGATCAGACGCCCGCCTGAACCGATATCAATAATGCCTTCCACGCCGTCTGAGGGCCCGCACCCGGCAAGCTCGCCCCCCTCAAAATCGATGATGAATTTTTTTATGCCCGTCTGC
The DNA here is from genome assembly GCA_963718965.1 of uncultured delta proteobacterium. Lineage (GTDB taxonomy): Bacteria > Desulfobacterota > WTBG01 > CAIYCZ01 > CAIRTM01 > CAIWCT01. Next base: position 27,190 of record CAVRBJ010000017.1, read on the forward strand.
CGGTCAGTTTCGGTCCGCGTTGCGACGACCCGTCCGGCGGGAGGGCGTTTATCGTCCGGATACTGCCAGCTCAGCCTGTAGGCAAAGGAAAGCGGCTGGCCGACGGGCGCTGCGGCAGGCCGCCAGTACGCAACGATATTATCATGAATTTCATCCTCCGTGGGAATTTGGACCAGCTCCACCCAGCCTTTGCCCCAGGCGCCTTTGGGCTCGCACCAGAGGCTGGGTCTGCGGTCAAAGCGGGCTTCGAGGTCCTGGTAATGATCGAAATTTAAATCCCGCTGCATCAGGCCGAATCCTTTGAGATTGTCGGCCTGAAAGACATTGACCCAGAGGCTTTTATTGTTTGCGAGAGGGCGCCACAGCCATTCGCCGTTTTCCATATTTATCATAAGGCCGTCGGAATCATGGACCTCGGGCCTGAACCAGTCTTTGGGCCGCGTATTGGTGTTTTCACCGTAGAAGAACATGCTGGTCATGGGGGCAATGCCCAGCTTGTCGACACCCTTGCGCAGAAAGACCGTTGCTTCAACATCCATCAAGGTTTCTTTGCCGGGCTGTATCACAAAGCAATACGCGCCGGTCATGCGAGGGCTGTCCAGCAGGCCGTAGACGGTTATTTGGGCATCTTTTGGCCCGGGGCGCTGTATCCAGAATTCGCGGAACCAGGGAAATTCCTCGCCTGCGGGCTGAGCCGTGTCAACGGCAAGCCCGCGCGCTGAAAGGCCGTAATGCATGTCTTTAGCCACTGCCCTGAAATAGCTTGCGCCGAGAAATACCGCAACCTCATCCTTGTAAGCCGGATTGTTTATATTGCAGTGAATTCTGAATCCGGCAAACCCCAAATCTTTTGGCACCCGGTCCTTAAGATCGGCGGCGCTTTTTTCATAGTTGAAATAGTCTGTGGAAAATTTGACGGGTATCGGCCCCTGCGGCGTCACATCATATATTTTTACCGTGCGGTTGAAATAGTTACCAGCATGAAAAAACTGGAGCTCAAAGGGCAGCTTTTCCGTTCCCGCCACAATGATTTGTCGGGAATGAACCGGATGTCCCGGTGCTGGTCGTAGGTGATATCAAGAAGCCACTGCGGCATGGTGCCTTTGGGGTCCTTATAGGCTGTTTCGGCAAGCTCTCGGGCCATGCCAACGACATTTTTTATTCCGAACACCTGTTTGGGCGGCACGCGTCGTTTTTTTAGTCTGTTTTGTTTTTTCCTTGGCCGATACCGCGGAAGCGGGAGCAAAAATCAGGCAGCATGCTATACTCATGCACCAAAAAAGATTAAGAGCGCAGCGCTGTGTCATACATCCTTCCTCTGTTTAGTCAGCCATTTGCCTAACCGTGCCCGTTGCTGAGGCGCGGAGCAGGTGTTTGCAGCGGGCGGAATCCCGGCCTTATTGCGGTTCCCTGCTGCCGCCAATCAGGCCATGAGCCCTGAACTGTTCCGTCAATTGACGGGCCGCCCATGCGTGCAGACTCAGCCCTATATCATAGTATGTGTATGCGGCGAGTCAACAGTATTTTTATGGGAAGCGTCACTTTAATCCGTGCTTTAATCTCTTGTCGTTCGGCGGCAAACTTGTTAATATCTCATAAAAACCTGCATAGCTGCAGCGCCTGCCGCATGTGCGGACGTCCGGGCAGGCGGCATCACATTGAATTCCTTTGATTGTTTCGGGTCGATCAGCATGGACGGAAAACGGTTTCCTCTCCACTGGCAGACGCTGGAGCATTTTCTGCGCAGCCTGAAGCTCTTCGCAACTGCTCCGGATGTCGGGCGCAGGGCAATCTGGCTGTTTGCAGCGCTGATGGCCCTGCTGCTGGGCATCAACGGCCTGAATGTCCTGAACAGCTATGTCGGCCGCGATTTCATGACGGCCATCGAGGACCGCAACCGCGCCGAGTTTATTCGGCAGGCCCTGCTCTATATCGCCGTTTTCGCCGCCTTAACGCTCACGTCGGTGCTGTGCCGGTTCTCCGAGGAGCGCCTCGGGCTGCTGTGGCGCGAGTGGACAACCAAACGCAGCATACTGCGCTACGGCAATCACCGCGTTTACTACCGCCTCAGAACGGACCCCGAGGTCGGCAATCCCGATCAGCGTATCGCCGATGATATCCGCGCCTATACCGCCACCACGCTTTCCTTCATGCTCATGCTGTGTAACAGCAGTATTACCGTTATCGCCTTTTCAGGGGTCATGTGGTCAATCAGCCCCAAAGCTGTTCATGGTGTCCGTGGTCTATGCCGCCGCCGGTTCACTGGTGACGTTTCTGCTCGGCCGTCCGCTGGTGCGGCTGAACTATGATCAGCTTGATAAAGAGGCCAATCTGCGCTCGTCGCTCACTTTTTTGCGCGCCAATGCCGAGTCCGTGGCCCTTACGCGCCGCGAAGGGGGGCTGATGCAGCTGGCCCTGCACAACCTGGATGCGGTCGTGAAAAACATGTGCTCTCTTATCGCCATCAACCGCACCGTCAATTACTGCTCCACGGGCTATAACTGGCTTATGCAGATCATTCCCGCCCTGATCGTGGCCCCGCTGTTCATGGAAGGCAAGGTCCAGTTCGGCGTCATTACCCAGTCGGCCATTGCCTTCACCCAGCTGCTGGGCGCATTTTCTCTTATCATCACCCAGTTTCAGTCCATTTCCTCCTATACGGCGGTTATATCCCGGCTGAGCACCATGGTTGATGCAAGCGAGCGCGAGGCGCAGGCTGAGCAGAGCGCCGCCGCCGGGCCCGAAAGACGAAAACTGCGTTGCCTACGAGGGGCTGACGCTCCTGTCGCCCCGCAGCGGCCGCGTGCTTATCAATGAGCTGAAATTTACAATCCCCCGCGGCAAAAATATGCTGGTGTGCGGCCAGGATGAAAGCGCGCGCTCCGCACTGTTTAACGCCACCGCCGGCCTCTGTAAGATAAGCGGGGGCACGATTATACGCCCCCCGCTCGAGCAGATTTTATTTGTAGGTGAATCGCCGTATCTGCCGCCCGGCACGATTCGCGAGCTGCTGATGCGGCCTCTGCCCGAGGAGGGCGTTGAAAACGCAGCAATGCTCGAGCAGCTTGATTTTTCCGAGGAGCGGATGATCGGCGTACATGCGCGAGCTGAAGATCGAATCGATACTTAAAGGGTACGGCGGGTTTGATACCCGGCATCACTGGGAAAATGTGCTGCCCCTTGCCGAGCAGAAGCTGCTGGTCGTGGCGCGCCTGCTGCTGGTGAAACCGAGCTTTGTATTTCTCGACAGGCCAAGCGCCACACTGGGCCCGGAGCACCTTGAATGCGTTCTGGGTCTGCTCCGGCAGCATAAGATAACTTTTGTCACTTTTGAAGAGCGCGGGGCCCATCTTGAGTACTACGACAGGATGCTGGAGCTTGAGCGGGGCGGGGTCTGGACCTGCAAGTCAATCGTAGACGGCCATATCTGCGGATAAAGCCCGCGGAGCCCGGGCTGACAGGGACAATTGCTAATCACAAGGAGCGCTGTGCAGGATAATGTTCTTGATGCTTTTGACGACCTCTCGGGCTGGACGGCATTCGCCTCGGGAGAAGCGACTCTGGCCATCGTCGCCTGATGCAGGCCCCGGGGGCAATGCCATGCGCCTTGATTTTGACTTTCACGGAGGGGGCGGCTTTGTCGGTGTGCGCAGATTGCTGCCGCTTCAGCTTCCCGAAAGCTACACATTCGGCTTTAATATCCGCGGTAAAGCCCCGGCAAATATTCTGGAATTCAAGCTTGCCGATTCTTCCGGCCAGAATGTCTGGCGCTACCGGGTGGAGGCATTTGAGTTTCCGGCAGACTGGCAGCCTCTTGCCATCCGCAACAGCCAGATCGAGTTTGCCTGGGGGCCGCTGGGCGGCGGCCCCGCGCGCAGCACCGAGGCCGTCGAGCTGGTCATTGCCGCAGGCCCGGGCGGCAAAGGCACGGTCTGGATAGACCAGTTGTGGTTTCAGGATCTCACCTACCGGTCACTGCCTGTGGCGCAGGCTTCAAGCGAGCTGCCGGGCCATGAGCCGCAGAACGCGCTGGACAGGCTGACAACAGCCGGCTGGCGAAGCGCTGCACTGGATGAGCCCCAGTGGCTTCTCATTGATTTTCAGCAGGAGCGTGAATACGGCGGGCTGGTCATTGACTGGGAGCCGGGCCTTCAGCCGCTGCAGTTTGATGTTCAGCTGTCTCTCGACGGCGCCGACTGGAAGACCGCCTATGCCACAAGCCAGGCAGGCGCCGACCGCAGTTATGTGTATCTTCCGGCAGCCATGTCCCGCTATATAAAGCTCGGGCTGTATCAAAGTGCCGGAAAAAACGGCTTCGGCATCCGGAGTATCGGCGTGAAACCCTATGAGGCTTCGCGCTCCATCAATAATTTTTTTCACAGTATCGCCCACGCGGAGCCTCCGGGGCAGTATCCCAAATATCTTATGGGCCGCCAGACCTACTGGACGCTCGTTGGGTACGGGCGATGGCGACGGCCAGGCCCTGTTTAATGAAGAGGGTATGGTGGAGGTGGACCGGGGGGCATTTTCTATCGAGCCCTTTCTGTATGTGAAAAACCGGCTTATCACCTGGGCTGATGTGATGCTGAACCAGGATCTGGTGAACAGGTATCTGCCCATGCCCTCCTCCGAGTGGCGCATGGACGGCCTTGTCATGAAGATCACCGCGTTTGCCTCCGGCCAGACCGGCAGGCCCGTTCTGTATATATGCTATAGCGTTCAGAACACCAGCCGCGAGACTCAGGAGGTACGGCTCTTTGCCGCTGTCCGGCCGTTTCAGGTAAACCCGACATGGCAAAACTGGCGAGAGCTCGGAGGCGTCACCCCAATCCGTGATTTTGCATTCCATGATGAAGCGGTCTGGGTAAACGGCTCCAAAGCGGTAATTCCCCTGAGCCCTGCGGCAGGATTCGGTGCGGCGCCCTTTGCCGGGGGGCCGGTGACACGGTATTTACAATCGGGCGAGGTACCGGGCCTGCAGGAGGTCCATGATGAGTTCGGCTATGCTTCCGGCGCAGTGCTGTTTAATCTGAATCTTGCTCCGGGCAGCGCCCGGGAGGTCTATGTTGCCGTCCCGTTCGGGGCTGTTCTTGACGGCGAAGCCTGCATAGCCTCAATTAAAAGGGAGTCCGGGCCTGCACAGTTCGCCCGTGCTTTACAGAGCTGGGAGCAGCAGGAGGCCGGTGCGTTTGAAATTTTTGTGCCGCTGCATCTGCGCCGTCTTGCCCTTACGGTTAAAACCGCAGCAGCCCATATACGCATTAACCGCGATGGCCCTGCATTGCACCCCGGCCCGCGGCGCTACTGCCGCTCATGGATACGCGATGGCGTGGTCATGGGCGCGGCCCTTCTGCGGGTGGGCTGCACGGATGCTTTGCGGGATTTTATCAGATGGTATGCCGGTTTTCAGGCAGATGACGGCACGATCCCTGACTGCACGGACGCCGAAGGCTCCGAATGGCTGCCGGAATACGATGCCTATGGCCAGCTTATTTTCGGCGTCATGGAATACTACCGGTTCACGGGCGACAGGCCGTTTCTTGAGGAAATGCTGCCTGCAGTTGCCAGGACGCTGGGCTGCATGGAAAATCTGCGCGCACAGCGCCTGACAGAGGAGTACCTGCAGCCCGGGAAGCAGGCCTATTACGGCCTGCTGCCGGAATCCATGAGCCATGAGGGGTATATGGCCCATCCCGTGCATGCCTACTGGGATGATTTCTGGGCGATATGCGGCTACCGGGATGCTGCCCGCATGGTTGAAATTCTGGGCGATCAGTATGAGGCTGCTCGCTTGAAGCATGAGCACGACTCTCTGATCAAGAACGTGCAGGCATCACTTGCGGCAGCCATAGCGCAGCACGGCATTGATTTTCTGCCCGGCTCAGTGGAGCTGGGGGATTTCGACCCGACGTCAATCGCCGTTGCAATCGGGCTGTTGGACCAGCAGCATATTTTGCCTGCAGCCCGAAACCCGCAACACTTTTGACAGATATCTTGAGCTGTTTCGCAAGCGCGTCGGGCGGCACGATCAGCTGGAATAATTATACCGCTTACGAAGTGCGCATCATAGGTGCGCTGGTGCGGCTTGGAAAGCGCAATGAAGCCGTTGAGCTGGCGCATTATCATGATTAAAGACCAGCGCATAGCCGCCTGGAACCAGTGGCCTGAGATAACCTGGTTCGATCCCGAAAGCCCCAGCTTTATGGGCGACCTGCCCCATACCTGGATCAGCGCCGAGTTTATACTGTCGGCCTGCAGCCTGTTTGCCTATGAGCGCGAGGCCGACCAGTCGCTGGTGCTGGCGGCAGGGCTTCCCTATAAATGGCTGTCAGACGGCTCTCCGATCGGCGTTGAAAATTTGTCGACCTGTTACGGCAAGCTTTCCTACTCTCTGAGTCTTGAGAATGCAGATACCATGTGTTTGAGCCTTACGGGAACTCTGGCACTGCCGCCGGGGGGCATCGTTATCAAGCCGCCCCTGCCTCGGCCGATCCGCTCTGTTGAAGTCAATGGTGAGGCGCTTGAAGCCTTCGAGGCTGACGGCTTTACCTTCAGCCAGTGCCCGGCCATGGTGGTGGTGAGGTTCTAGCATCGGTCTGTTTCGTACAAACATCAAGCCCGATCTGCTGCGCTTGTCGATGTCTGACATCCGAGTCGTTCTTCTATTCGATCAGGCTCTTTGCTACCGAAAAATAAGTACAGCTTTGAAACACTCCAGATATTGTCTGCCTGCGGTTTATACAAGGGGCAGGATGATCTTGAACAGCAGCAGCGACAGCGCAATCAGACCGGCAAACAGCATTCTGAATATCGAGCGGATGTCGGTAAAGCTTTGATCTCTTTCCTCTCGGTTCCCTCTATAACCGAGTCTGCAATGATGCGCGCAAGCGGCCCCGCAAGAAAAAAACCGCCAAGGAGAATGATCTCAATCAGATAGCGCTCAATAATGTCGGGTATCATAGATCACATGAGTCCGGCTCGCATTTCTTACCCAAGCTGCACCGTGAGCCGGTTGGCTGTTTCTGTCAGGTTTTCACGCACCGCAGCCATAGCTATTTCTGCCGCGCCAATGCGGTAGGGGTTGACGCAACGTTTAAAGGGCAGGGCTGTACCGTTAAGGCTTACCCCTAGTAGGTCCGCAGCCGTTTTTTTCGATGCGATAGGTTATATCAAACTGCCTGCCTGCCAGGTGCAGCTCGACACGCAGGCCGTCTAAAGCTTTGGGTATAACCGGATCAATGACGAGCCGTGCTGTTTCCCAGCGCAGGCCCAGAAAGTTTTGCATGATCAGCCGCACGCAGATGCCGGCGCCGCTTGAATAGACACGCCAGCCGCCGTCAAGAGGCACCTCGCCCTTTTTTACCTTTTCATAATGCTCAAATGCCTCGTAGCGGTCGGCAAAAGCCGGGTCTGAGCTTGAGTAGTAGCAGTTGGCCTGACGCAGCGTTGCAGGGGGAACCACGGTCGCTGATGGCGATGGGGTTTGCCTGGCAGAGGGCTTTGAAAAAGCCGTCGGCATCGCCGTAGGCTGCCAGAGCTTCGGCATAGCGCAGGTGGGCATGGGTATACATGAGGCCGTTTTCCCGGCCGAAGAACGTGGTGCTCTCGGCGCGCTGGAAATAGGTCTGCGGCCCGCCATGATACTGCATGGGCCGGTCAAACAAATGCGCGCCGTCGGGGCCGAGCAGGTGCTCTTTGATGATGTCGAGATGATGCCTGCCTGCTGCGGCGTGAGCATGCCGTTTATAATGGCGTGTATCATCGGAAGCAGGCTGTAGGAAAGGCCGGTCTGTTTATCGCGCGGATGCAGCAGATACTCGATGCTACTGCCTTCAGCATGAAAATAGGCAAATCCGGTGATGGTTTCATCAACGATCAGCGTGCTCTGGAAGCTCTTCATGGATTGTCGGCGCCATGGCCTCAAATTCTGCTGCGCTGTCGGCTGCGGCCCAGGCGGCGCAAGCGCTGCGGCAAGGGTCGTAAGGGTCTGGTAGTTGAGCGTCACGGTCCAGGCGCTGCACAGGTGCTCGCGCATGCCGGGCTGCACGGGCTGCAGCGAATCGTTCCAGTCGCCGTTGCCGTAGGCCGCAAGGCTGCGTGCCCGGGATGACCCGGCTTGTGCATCACGGCAAGGGCCCGCTCCACATGCTGCCACAGGGTGGCCTGTTCTGCCTTCTGGTCGCCCTCGGGGTGAAAGAAGGGCATTTGTTCATCAAGCAGCCCGGCATCTTCAGTTGCCAGAAGATACTGGGCCAGCGCCAGCACGGGCCAGTACACGATATCGCCGTGGGAGTCGCCGGGCCTGATGCCCCGCTCCCGGTCAAAGAACATGAACCACTGGGGCCAGTCACCGTCGGGGTTCTGCTGGCTGAACAGGCGCATCAGGATATCGCGCACCGGCTCGAAACGGCCAAGGGCAAGCAGCATCTCGACCGGCCCCTGCGACACGTCGCGCGTGCCCCAGCCGCCGCCCGAGTACTGCTCAAGGCCCCGCGGGGAAAGATAATGTATCAGGGCATTATTGATATACCAGGGGAAAATTTCCGCAATGCGCGCTGCCGCCTCTGCAAGCGGGCTCTCCGCAGGGGACGAGATACGTGAGCCCGGCTGTGACGTCGCTCCAGAAATTGTTCAGGCCCTGCTGTGCTCCGGCAAGCGGTGGAATCAGGCAGCCGGTTATGCTCAACCCGATGCTGCCGACGCTGCGGTAATAATGCAGAGAAAGGGCTGATTGCGCGAGGCGCCGTCGGCAAACAGCAGTTCGTCGCCGCCCAGCTTTTCGATACCTGTGCCAGGGGCTGTTTGTATGCGGAACCCGCCGTCGGGGAAGCGCCAGCCCACATCGCAGTCGGGCACGGCGGACAAATATGGCATCTGTTTCCTTGTATATACGAAACCGGTCTGCGCAATGCTGCCGTCGTCGCCGTTCATGGCGACATGGCATGACACGAAGAAACGCGCGGGCGCTCCGGCGAGCACGTCAATCGACAGACTAAGTTCATGGCGATCCGCAGGCCCCGTGCTTCGCACGGCGATCAGGCCGCCGGCATGCTTATAGATCCAGCGGCAGCTGTCTGGCGCTATCTCGAAGGCCGAGGGCATATCAAGCAGGTGCCAGGCGCCGTTCATGCTCGACAAAAAGACGCAGGCCATGGCTGCGGAAAAGTCCCAGATAACTGTGGGTGGTTGAAAGAAACCGGTTGATGCTCACATGGCCCTGCGTCACCATGGAATGGAAAACGCCGGACATCCAGGCCGTGGAGGTAAGAGCTGTTTCATCGGGAGTCAAAGCGTTTCCGGTACGCAGCAGGTGCCCGTGGGGCCGCAGCACGCGCAGCTCTTTTTCTTTAAGCACCACATGGCTGCGTATCGCCGGTGAAAAAGGAAAGCAGCCTGCCGTGGTCACGCTCTTCATGGCGATGCTCGGTGCCGAACAGAGCCGTGATGTCCGGCTTCGTCAGATCAAGTGAAGCAAGCCGTGGCGCCGAGCTGAAAAGCGCTGCCGCAGGAGCCGTGCCTGCTGCTGCAGCGGCATTTTGCGCCGGCGCTGCTTCAGACAGGGCCACAGCCCTGTCGACATAGGCAGAGATCAGCTGTCGAGGTTGCCGACTGCTTGTCGGATTCAAACCAGCCGAAGAAGCCGCGCTGCGCTTTGGCGCCGGGCTCAAGACGCACAGGCGCGTCCTGAAGTGCGGCCATGGAGTGCTCGTGCTGCCGCCGGACATTGGGCAGGCCTTCGGTAAGCCCAACTGGCGGCAGGCCCGCGCGGCCTGCAAGCCCGTAAAACTGGAGGGCGTCGGTAGCAAAGCTTACCCCGCGGCCAAGGCTGCCGATGACCGTCCAGGGGCAGCATGCCGCCCATGGACTGGTTCTGCCGCGAGGCCAGGGCCGTGCCGCGCTGCGGGTGGTTGAGGGGCGTATGGTCGATATAGTGGCTTACATAATATTCGTTGAGCCGTATGGCGCCGTAATGGGCAAGGCCGAGGTCCTGCACGTAGATGATGATCATATGTTTCGGCTTCCGTGCCGGTGTTTTCAAGCTCCACATGCCAGAACCATGCCGGCGCAGACTGCGCAAGCACCAGGCTGAGGCGGAAGCGCAACGCCCTGCCACTCTCCGCTTGCGATTAACCCCTGCTCATCGATCTGAAATGATGCCGGGCTGCGCGGCCCCAGAAGCGGTATGGCCTCCACCTCTGCCCCTTGCGGCGCAGGTAGATATTGGCAGGCCCGCCCTCCATCTCGTTGCCGAGAAACAGGTTCAGCATGATGTCGCCGCAGTCCATACGCCTGATGGAGCCGTTGGCGTTCAGCTCGAACTTCAGCCCGGAAGGGCTTTCAATACAAACAGGAAAATTTTTCTGAATGGTCATTGCATGATTCCTCGGGGTGTTTTCAGATGCGCATGCTCTGGCCGGCGGATGCTGAAGCGCCGTCCGCTGAAGTTATTTTATTGTATCACGATGCCTGGCTGTGGCAACTATAGTGGAAAGGACGGGGCGTGTCAACAGAGCGGGGGGGGCCTGGAAGAAAGGTGAAAAGAGAATTGTTTAAAAAAATGCTTTAGAGCAGCGCTGCTTCATCCGCAACTTTATACGGAGGGCCTTCCTGCCTCTCCTGCCGACAGCTTTCAACAAAGGCCTGTATCCTGGCACAATGCACAGGAGCTATTTCAGTAAACTGAACACCCATTCCTGCAGGAAAAACATTGGATTTTTGTTTTACCCAGACCACCTTGCCTTGCATCTCCATTATTTCGGGGTCGCCCGGCAAGTGGAACCGCATGCCCAGAGGGGAATCAATAGGCAAAGGATTGTCAGTCTTGATAAAAATGCCGCCACTGCTTAAATTTACCATAAAGGTGCGTACAGAAACATCGTCATGCTGAAATGTTATTTCGATAGTGGTTGCTACCCTGGGTAGTGCCTGTCTTTGCTCCGGCATACATCCTCCATTAAAATTTTTTTATATGAAGCAGGTGCAACGTTTTACGTGTAGATTTTCACTGTTTCGCGCATCTTCTGCCAGTGCCCTCGCTGCAACGGGTTGTCAGGCGTCATTTCAATCAGTCTTTTGTGCTGCCGATTAAACGATATACAGCCGCACCAAGCAGGGCGCCGACAATCGGCGCCAGCCAAAACAGCCACAGCTGCTCAACAGCCCACCCTCCGGCAAAGAGGGCTACGCCCGTGCTGCGCGCCGGGTTTACTGATGTATTCGTGACCGGGATGCTTATCAAATGAATCAAGGTAAGACCCATGCCGATTGCAATGCGGCGCAAAGCCCTGGGGAGCCCGCTTGTCGGTTGCACCCAGAATAATGATTAAAAACATCATGGTCATGACCACTTCGGTGACCAGCGCCGCCAGCAGGGAATAGCCACCGGGTGAATGGGCGCCGTAGCCGTTTGAAGCAAAACCGGCCGACACGTCAAAGCCTGCTTTGCCGGTGGCGATGAGATACAGGACGCCACCCGCGACAATCGCCGCCCAGAACCTGCGCGATGATGTATGGCACCAGTTGCTTCGCAGGGAAACGGCCACCGGCCCAGAGCCCGACAGAAACCGCCGGATTGAGATGACAGCCGGAGATGTGGCCTATTGCGTATGCCATCGTCAGCACGGTCAGGCCGAAGGCCAGCGAAACACCAAGCAGGCCGATGCCCACGTTCGGGAATGCCGCAGCCAACACGGCGCTTCCGCACCCGCCAAGAACCAGCCAGAATGTCCCGAAAAACTCTGCGCCATACTTGTTCATGCTTTTCTCCTTTCAATCGTTCATGCTTATTATTAAGGCACTATCTGAGAGACGGAGAGTTCCAGGTCAGAACAAAATCGCACCATGTAAGCAATAATGCTTCCTGCATTTATGTTATTATAATAATAAACGAAATAAAGGATATATACAATATTTAAGCTTGATGTGGCCTTTTGCCCGTTCATGGTTCGACTAGCTCACCACGAACGGAAATGGGCGCTGCTACAAAATAATGAAAACAGCTCTTTATATGTCTTCACATCTTTAATGTGCTCTAATATGATTCGGTACATGGAGTACCGTATTATAGTCAATGGCCGGCTGTTTCTGTTGCGCCCCAGGGCTCTTCATTGCCATAGGGATCTCCGGCATATTTTTGCAGTGCTGATGAGATGGCGGCATCGGACCTCAAGCCCGGTTTCGCGGTAGAACCGCTTTTCAACGGCTGCATTAAAGTATTAATAATGAATACCGAAAGGCTTTTTATGGATGACTGTACGAAACAGGGCACAGGCATATGACCTTCCCGAAAAACTTTGTCTGGGGCGCGGCAACATCGGCCTATCAGATCGAAGGCGCCGCAGGCGATGATGGCCGGGGCCCCTCGATCTGGGACGAGTTCTGCCGCAGGCCCGGCACAATAGCCGACGGCGCAAGCGGCGCTATTGCCTGCGACCACTATCACCGCTACCTGCAGGATGTAGGGCTCATGCAGGAGCTGGGGCTTCAGGCCTACCGATTTTCGATTTCATGGCCCCGCGTTCTCCCTCATGGCATGAGTCGCGTCAATGTAGCCGGCCTTGATTTTTACGACCGCCTGACCGACGCGCTGCTTGCGGCGGGAATCACTCCGTATGCTACGTTGTATCACTGGGATTATCCGCTGGCGCTGCACCGTTTCGGCGGATGGCTGCACCCCGATAGCTCCGACTGGTTTGCGCGGTACGCCGAAGTCATTGTTGACAGGCTTTCAGACCGCGTCCGTCACTGGTTCACCTTCAATGAGCCGCAGATATTTGTGGGCTTCGGCTATCAGGACGGCAGCCATGCGCCGGGAGAGAGGCTGGAGCTTGCACAGGTCCTGACGATCGGCCACAATGTGCTGCTTGCCCATGGCAAGGCTGTGCAGGCAATCCGCAGCCGCGCAAAAGTCAAGCCCGCTGTGGGGTATGCAGTGGCCGTAAGCCCGGTGGCAGTGCCGGCAGCAGAAACCGATGCAGGACATACAGGCGGCCCGCGAGGTTTTTTTCGCTGCTTCCCGGCCCTTCAGCATCAACAATTCCTGGTGGACCGACCCGGTGGTGCTGGGGTGCTATCCGCAAGACGGTCTGGCTCTGTTTGAAAAAGACCTGCCCCCAATCGGCGGTAATGATTTGGCCACCATCTGCCAGCCCCTTGATTTCCTCGGCCTCAATGTGTACTTCGGGGAGCACTATCGCGCAGGCGCTCAGGGGTCGCCTGAAGCGGTTTCGTTACCGCCCGATCAGGAGCGCACGAGCTTGAACTGGCCCGTAATGCCCGAGTCTCTCTACTGGGCGGCGAAATTTTACGCAGAGCGCTACCGCCTGCCGGTTATTATTTCTGAGAACGGTATGGCGGCATATGATGTCATCAGCCCCGATGGCTGCGTGCACGACGCTCAGCGCATTGATTTTCTCCGGCGCTATTTGCAGTCAACTCAGGCGCGCTATCTCAGAGGGAGTTGATGTTCGCGGCTATTTTGTCTGGTCTCTTCTGGACAATTTTGAATGGGCCGAAGGCTATCACCCAGCGGTTCGGTATCGTGCATGTAGAGTATGCCTCTCAGCAGCGGACTCCGAAGGATTCCGCCGCGTGGTACAAAGAGGTGATTGCCGCAAACGGGGCGATTCTCTAGCCGGCTGTTGAAAAACGCCCATCTGCTGCGTTTCGCTCATCATGCTTCACTGCGGCGTACGAAAAGTACGCCTCGTTTCACCTGCTATCGCACGCCTTGCATCCGGGCATTTTTGAACAGCCTGTATACATTGACTTTTTCAACGCCCTTCCAGCGGGGAAATACGCTGTCCGGGAACAGCAGCACACTCCCGGATGCCATACCGGCCATCATGTATAAAAAATAAAGCATGATGCGGTCGTAAGAAGTCGTCACACCGTTGAAAACCGGTGTCCAGTGCTTTGCAACTATCTAAAATTTCCGGATACCGGCTTTCGCCGGTATGACGATTTTGTTGAATTTTCGACTTTTTACGGGAGCATCAAGCATTGGGCATTAAAATTTCCAGACCTCCATATCCGCAGGCCGCGCGCGGACAGAGCTTATTCTTGCATTTTAAGCTGCAGGGGCTATATAATATTTAGTGAAAAAAAGCTCGTGTGTACCTTATATGAAAAAAAACCTGCTTAAGATCGCCCTGCTGCTGCTGTGCATCATTCCGTGCGTGTACGGTTTTTACCACTATGATCTGCACCTCTATCTGACCGATGAGGAAAAGGCCATCCGTTTCATATCCTCCTTCGGCCCACTGTCAGTGCTGGCGCTTATTCTGCTGCAGGCTGTGCAGGTCATCATCGCGCCCATCCCCGGCGACGCAACCGGCTTTATAGGCGGGTATCTCTTCGGCCCGGTGCTCGGCACGATCTATTCCACCATCGGCCTCACCGCTGGGTCATGGCTGGCATTCTATCTGGGCAGGCTCTATGGGCTGCCGCTGGCGGAGAGGTTTGTCCGGCCCGAGGTCATACAAAAGTATGACTACTTCATGGAACATAAGGGTATCGCTGTTACATTTGCCCTTTTCCTTATTCCTGGCTTCCCCAAAGATGCCCTGTGTTACCTCATAGGCATGAGCCATATCCGGAACAGGGTCTTTCTGTGCACATCAACGGCGGGCAGGCTTTTCGGAACTATACTGCTTTCGGTTGCCGGCAGCAGTGTCCGCCGGCATCAAAACGGCATGTTTTTTATTGCCGCAGGGGCCATTGTCGCGGCAGCGCTGGCTGCCTATTTGTATCGCGGTAAACTGCTCGCCATGCTGAAAAAACGGCATGGTTAATGAGCAGGATGTGTGGCGTGGCGAGAAGTCAACAACCACCCGCATAGAGGCTGTGTCACAATTGATTGTTAAAAAAAAGAGGCTTTCACATTTGCCCCACAATGAAATATTTTTGATTTTGAGGGGTTCGACCCCTCCGAAAAATGAAGTCTTGACATCGCTTTTTGAATTGTGACACAGCCTCATGGGCGGTGTCTTTCTGAAGACAATAAAAGCGTGCTAAAAATTTTTACTCTTGACGCAGAGATATAATGCCACTAATAAACTTTATATGGATAGTGCAGATATATAATTGAAAAGCATGATCCACCGTCCATTGCTTTCAGTTTTTCAGTATGCTTCAATGCAATTGAAGGGAACGCATGAAAGCACGAACAGCTCTGTTGACAGTGCTCACAGTCTCGGTGCTTACAGCATCACTTCTTTCCTCATCTATCGCTTTCGCGAATAAAGAGACCGCTCCGGGAAAAACTACCGTTGATCTCACCCCGCAGGAGCGCGCCTGGCTTCGCAAAAATCCTGTCCTTACGGTCATTACTGACGGGGACATGGCGCCCTATGGCTTTGCCGACGAGCAGGGCCGGTATATCGGGGTCATGCCGGATATTGCCGCAAGGCTGGAAGAGCTGCTGGGCCTGCGGATAAAATTCAGGCCCATGACCTATGCCGCCCTGGTTGAGCATGTGCGGCAGGGAACCGCCGAGGCGGCAACGCTTGTTGATGCTCTTGACGCGCCCTATGAGCAGCACTATCTGATGACCGATGAAGTTCTTTTCATGCCCTATGCGCTTTTCGTCCGCAAGGACTCAGACCTTGCCGCGCACCTGCCCGAAGCTATAACCGGCAAAACCATCGCCCTCGTCGCCGGCTGGGACATGAAGAACCCGAGCCTCGACACCCTGCGCGGCAACAGCTTTATTTTCGGCGATTCGTATCTTGAGGCCATCACGCTTGTCCTGCAGGGCAAGGCCGATGCCTTTTTCGATGTGCACCCGGCGACAAACTATATCCTTGCCAAAAACTTCATTCAGGAGCTGGTTTCCGTTAAAGTGTATCACGATGGATACCCGGCCGCCTTTTTTGTCCGCAAAGAGTTTCCGGAGCTGCACACCGCCCTGCAGAAGGCCCTTGGAACCATCTCGCATGAAGAGCGCATGGGGCTTTTGAAAAAATGGACTGCGTTCATGGATGATGCCGCATTCCGCCTTACCGTGCTTGATCTTACCACTCAGGAGCGGACATGGCTCAAGAACCACCCGGTTATTCGCGTTGGCATCGATGCCAACCGGGCTCCGCTTGAGTTTGCCGACGCTGACGGTCACAGCCAGGGCCTCTCCATCGACTACCTGCAGCAGTTTGAGAAAATGTTTGGCATCCGTTTTGAAATCATGTCAGGCCGTGCCTGGAGCGACTATCTTGACATGGCCATGCGGGGCGAGATCGATATGCTGAGCTGTGTTGTAGAAATGCCCAGCCGCATGGGGAAGCTTGCCTTCACAAAGCCGTATATATCAGTGCCGCTCGTGATTCTTACGAGCAGTGATGTGCCCTATGTTTCCGGCTTGAAGGAGCTTAAGGGTAAAAAGGTCGCTGTCGTGAAGGGCTATGCGGTGCAGGAGTGGCTTGCAAAGGATTTTCCCGGCATTGAACTGGTGCCGGCAGCGTCTGTCAAAGACATGTTCCGGCTTCTGGAAAACGGGCAGGTGTATGCCTGTGTCGAAAGCCTGCCAACGGCAGGATACTATCTCGGCAAACAGGGGAATAGCAGCATCAAGGTTTCAGGGCAGACGCCCTATGTGTATAAAATGAGTATGGCTGTCCGAAGCGACTATCAGCCGCTGGCGAACATCCTCCAGAAAGCCCTTGACGCCATCCCCCCCGAGCAGCGCGAAGAAGATCAGCGGAAATGGATGGCTGTGGCGCATGAGCGGCTGCCCGACTACGGGCTCTTGTGGAAGGTGGCGCTGCCCCTGGTGCTGCTGCTGGTTGTTTTAGCCTACTGGACCAGAAGGCTTTTTCGCGAGGTCGGTTCGCGCAAGCGCGCCGAGGGGTTGCTCCGGAAGGCACAGCAAAGCCTCGAGCAGATGAACCATGAGCTCGATGCCCGCGTGCGGCTGCGCACGCTTGAACTTGAACAGGCCACCCACACGCTGCGGGAGAGCGAGGAGCGCTTCAGGGCGATTGCGGAAAATGTGCCGGATGCAGTCATTATAACGGACATCAAGGGCATAATCCGCTACTGCAACAGCGCGGCCGAAAAAATGTTCGGCTACGGGCAGCAGGAAATGGCGGGGCAGTCTCACAGCATTCTTCTGCCGCAGCGGCTGCGCGAGGCCGAGCTGGAAGAGATGAGATCGTATATCGGCGCCGACGGTCTTGCGTCCATATGCACGCCCGTCCAGAAAGCCCTTGCCATGCGGAAAGACGGCACCGAGTTTTCCGTCGAGTTCCCTTTTTTTCCTGGCACATAGACGACGAGATTTTTTTTACCGCCATCATGCGCGATATTACCGAGCGGGAGCGGGCCGAGAATGAAGTCCGCCTGGCTCGCGATTATCTTGAAAATATTTTCAAAGCCTCCCCCGATTCCATCATGGTTGTCGATCCCGACGGCTATATACTTATGGCAAACGATTCCGTTTACAGCGTCTATGGCTACCGCCCGGAGGAGATTGTCGGGCAGCATGTATCTCTTTTGTCCGTTCAGGAAGAAACAGCTGTGCAAAAGACTTTTTGCATGATGGAAGAGCTGTATGAAAAAGGCTTTGTTAAAAATTTCGCAAGCCAGCGCAGGAAAAAGGACGGGAGCATTATAGAGACTGAGGTCAGCATCGTACTGCTGAAAAATCCGGATGGAAGATTTTCAGCGATCTCTTCAAGCAGGGATATAACCGACAGAAAGCGGTCTGAGGAGCAGCTCCGTCTGGCCCGCGATTACCTTGAAAATATTTTCAGGGCCTCCCCCGACGCAATTCTTGTTACCGATGCCGACGGCAATATTGTTATGGCAAATGATTCGGTCCGCGATGTGTATGGCTATGGTCCCGAAGAGATCATCGGGCAGCATGGCTCTATTTTTACCCCGCATAATGAGAAAGCACATGGAAAAGACAATGGCCGTTTTTGAAGAGCTCGATGAAAAGGGCTTCGTACGGAACTTTGAGCCTGAGCGGAAGCTCAAAGACGGGAGCATCATATGGACCGAAGCCAGTTATGTGCTGCTGAAGAATCCGGACGGCTCCATTGCCGGAAGTGTTTCCTCCAACCGGGATATAACCGACCGGAAGCGGCTTGAGGAGCAGCTGCGGCAGTCGCAGAAGATGGAGGCTATCGGGACACTTGCGGGCGGCATCGCCCATGATTTCAATAATATCCTGGGCGTCATTTTCGGCTATGCCGAACTGTCTCAGGATCTGGCGGCGGGCAACAGCGGTCTGGAGAAAAACCTTGAGCAGATATTAAAGGCGGCCGACCGGGCAAAGAATCTCGTGAAGCAGATTCTTGCTTTCAGCCGCAAAACAGAAAGCCGAGCTTAAGCCCCTGCAGATGCACCTTATAATAAAGGAGGCGCTGAAGCTGCTGCGCGCATCGATGCCTTCGACCATCTCCATACGGTCAACATAGACGATACGGACGATATCGTCATGGCCGATGCCACGCAGATCCACCAGATCATCATGAACCTGTGCACCAATGCCGCCCATGCCATGCAGCAAGCGGCGGCACTCTTGAGGTGAACGCTCAAGCCCCTTGATATTGACGAGCACAGCGTCAGGTCCTACAGCGGCATAGAGCCGGGGCCGTATGTGCAGCTGAGCGTCAGGGATACGGGCACGGGCATACCAGCCGACATCATCGGCCGCATTTTCGAGCCGTTTTTCACCACCAAGGAGGTGGGCAAGGGCACGGGCATGGGGCTTGCCATGGTGCATGGCATCGTGAAGAGCCTGAAGGGCGATATCAAGGTGTACAGCGAGCCGGGCAAGGGCTCGGTTTTTCACGTGCTGCTGCCGCGGGTTGAGGAGGCGCTTCCGGAAAGCGGCGTGGTGCGTGCAGGAGGTGCCGCAGGGGCATGAGTCCGTGCTGCTGGTCGATGATGAAACGATGCTGCTTGATGTGGGAACGCAAATGCTGGAGTCGCTGGGTTACCGGGTGACGGCGCTGCAAAACCCGCTGGAGGCCCTTGAGCTGTTCAAAAAAAACCCCGCAGGGCTTTGATTTTGTCATTACGGACCAGACCATGCCGCAGCTCACGGGCTATGAGCTGGCGCAGCAGCTCATGCAGGTGCGTCCCGATATTTCCATCATCCTGTGCACGGGCTACAGCGACCTGGTGACGACAGAGTCCGCACTGGCAGGCGGCATCAAGGCCTTTATAATAAAGCCCCTGAACCGGCTTGCCCTTGCGGAAACGATCCGCAGGGTGCTGGATAAGAGCGCGGCATAGAGCATTTTAAGTTTAAGGAGGCCTTTACTGCGTCTTCAGCCAACCCAACTCGTTCGCCCTGAGCCTGTCGAAGGGTTGAAAGGGAGAACGCTGATGGCCTTTTGTCCGTTCATGGTTCGACAAGTTCACCATGAACGGACATGGGCCCTGCTACACAATAATTAAAACGGCTCTATATGTCATCACAACCTTAACTTGCTCTAGCCGGGTATGCCTGCCCCGTTTGTTTTTTGTATAAGGGGCTATGCTGGTTTTTAAAAATATATTGTTAAGGGCTTATTTTTAAAATATAAAGAGATCTTGTATGGACAATACAGCCGAAGATATATTTATGAAAAACCCGGAAGAAAACAGAGGCCTCTTTTTTGCGAAGAACTATCGCGCCTACAGGCTGAGCCTGGGCATAGGCTCTGTCCTTCTCTATAGCGCCCTTTTTCTCCTTTTTCATTATGTCTATCATTTTACCGCCATGCCCATCGCTGCAACAATTCCTGTGATTGTTATAGCCTGGCTCTATGGACCCCTCATCGGCGTAATCGCCGGCCTGCTCAGTTTGCCTTTCAATATGCTCATGTTCACCCTGGTCGGCATCAGCCTGGTTAACAATATGCTGATTACCGGTGGCGGCATTGTAGGGACTATTGCCCTCATGCTCGTTGCGCTGGCTGTAGGCAGGTTAAGCGACCTGGGGCAGCGGCTCAACAAAGAGCTCCGCCAGAGACGGGTCTTTGAAGAGGAGCTGAAGCTGCACCGTTACAACCTGGAAAAGCTGGTGAGCAACAAGACCCGGGAGCTGCAAAAAGCATACAGCACGATAGAAGAAGACAAGCTTTTTCTTGAGAATATTTTCAGGGCTTCTCCCGATGCGATTATTGTTACCGATGACGCCGGGAATATTATCATGGCAAACGAGTCTCTTTACAACGTGTATGGCTATCATCCCGAAGAAATAATCGGGCAGCACGTCTCTGTTTTAGCCCCGGATATGAGCAGGTGGTGCAAACTCAAATGGCATGATTGAGGAGCTGTTTGAAACAGGCATCGTCCGGGATTTTGTGAGCAAGCGGAAGCGCAAAGACGGAAGCGATTATACAGACCGAAGCCAGCCACGTGCTGCTGAAAAACCCGGACGGCTCCCTTGCCGGAAGCATTTCATCCAGCCGGGATATAACCGACAGGATACAATTTGAGGAGCAGGCTGCGGCAGTCGCTGATTACCTTGAAAATATTTTCAAGGCCTCTCCCGATGCCATTTTTGTTGCCGATGCCGACGGCTATATTGTCATGGCAAACGAGTCGGTTTATGATGTGTATGGCTATCAGTCCCGAAGAGATCATCGGGCAGCATGTATCTATTTTCGCCCCGGAGGATGAGACGGGAGCTGCAGCAAGTCAATGGATATGATTGAAGAGCTGTTTGAAACGGGCATCATACGGAATTTTATGGGTGAGCGGAAGCACAAAGACGGGAGGATCATACAGATCGAAGCCAGTCATGTGGCTGCTGAAAAATCCGGACGGCTCCATTGCCGGAAGTGTTTCATCGACCAGGGATATAACCGACAGGAAGAAGATTTGAGGAGCAGCTGCGGCAGTCGCAGAAGATGGAGGCCATCGGCACCCTTGCCGGCGGCATCGCCCATGATTTCAACAATATTCTGGCCGCGATCATGGGGTATACGGAGCTTTCCAAAGGATCTGGCGAAGGGCAACGGCGTTCTGGAGAAAAATCTCTCGCAGGTATTAAAGTCCGTCGACCGGGCCAAGTCCCTTGTGCGCCAGATTCTTTCCTTCAGCCGCAAAACCGAAAGCGAAGTCAAGCCGCTGCACATGCACCTTGTGATCAAGGAAGCGCTCAAGCTGCTGCGGGCTTCGCTGCCCTCAACCATCTCCATACGCTCAGACATAGACGACACGGATGATGTCGTTGTGGCCGATGCCACCGAAATGTACCAGATCGTCATGAACCTGTGCACCAATGCCGCCTATGCCATGAAGCCAGACCGGGGGCGTCATAGAGGTGACATTAAAGCCTGTTGATCTGGATGCAGCAGACGCCGGCTACTATACCGGCATAGGGCCGGGGCCGTATGTGCAGCTGAGCGTCAAGGATACGGGCATGGGCATACCCCGCGGATATCATCGGCCGCATTTTCGAGCCTTTTTTCACCACCAAGGAAGTCGGCAAGGGCACGGGCATGGGGCTTGCCGTGGTGCACGGCATTGTAAAAAGCTGCAAGGGGGATATAAAGGTGTACAGCGAGCCGGGCAAGGGCGCGGTTTTTCATATCGTGCTGCCGCGGGCTCAGGCCGAGAAGGTCGAGGCGCGAGTCTGTCGAGCGGGAAGCGCCGCAGGGCAGCGAATCAGTGCTGCTGGTGGATGACGAGGCTGTGCTGCTGGATGTGGGGAGACAAATACTGGAGCTCCCTTGGCTACCGCGTGACGGCGATTGGCAGCGCGGTGGAGGCCCTTGAGATGTTCAAAAAGAATCCTGCGGCATTTGATGTCGTTATCACGGACCAGACCATGCCGCGGCTCACGGGCTATGAGCTGGCGCAGCGGCTGATGGAGATACGCACGGACATGCCGGTCATCCTGTGCACGGGCTACAGCGACCTGGTGACGGCAGAGTCGGCCATTGCCGGCGGCATACAAGGCCTTTGTGATCAAGCCCCTGAACAGGCTTGCCATTGCGGAAACGATCCGCAAGGTGCTGGGTAAAAGCGCAGCATAGCCTGGCGGGCACTTCACATTTAAAATTGTGGGTTGCCCGACCACCCCTGGCCCCTCCTTGTCAAGGAGGGGGATAACAGACGCCTATCCTTGGCAAGGGGAGGTCAGGAGGGGCTACGAATAAAATTGAAAAGTCATAGCCCACCGGCTTATTCCTCAGCAAACCCTTCTTGACGAAGCACATCAAAAAGATTAAAGATTAATTGTTGGTGCGCTTTTATATTTATATCGCAGATACGAGAGAGACAGCCATGCTGAACAATATGAGACTATCGACAAAACTTATCGGCGGCTTCGGGGCCATGTTCTTTTTTTTATTGTCCATAACCGCCGTCATGTTCAATGCTCTTAACAAAACGACGGACGCATTTGAGATATTCATGGAGGAGGACTTCGGCATTGCCAGTACTGCTCTGAAACTGGAGACGCTGATGCAGCAATGCCGCAGTGATGAAAGGGAGTATCTGGAGAGCCCGGACAAGAAATATATTCGGAAGCATACGGCAAGCATAAACGCCTTGTATGATGCCAGCAGGGCAATCGCTGACCTCAGCGACCGCTCGTCAAATTATGAGATGAAAGAAAAAGTGCAGGCCATTCTCCCTCGTGTCGGAAGACTATAAAAGACGTTTTGATGAAACCGTAAAAATGCGCGAACAGGTCCAGAGCGGTTCCGCGGGGGCGGAAGAACAGAACATGCAGCCTCTGACAGCCGCGCTTGATGAAGCGGCACAGCAGCTCGAGCTCGCGGTGCAGGCGGTATCAAGAACTGTCAATAAAGGGGGCGTGCAAAAAAAAGCCGCAGCGAAAGCGGCGGTACAACAGTATGGAACGACGGCAATGGCGCTGGTTTTTATCGCCCTGCTGGCGACAATCGGCATCGCCGTTCTTAATAATTGCAGGTGTTTTAAATCAGCTGGGCGAAGATCCCAGAACCATTGCCGGCATAGCCAACCGGATGGCCGCAGGCGATCTCAGCCTTGGTTTTTATTCAAACACCAAAGAGGTAAAGGGCGTTTTGCTGGCGATGCAGAACATGGTGGATCGCCTGAAGGCGACCGCGGATCTCGCAGGGGAAATCGCCGGGGGAAATCTTGCGGTAACAGTCGCTAAAATATCCGAGCGCGACACATTGGGCACTGCCCTTGCAACCATGGTTGATAAGCTGAGCGCTACGATAGCTCAGATATATGTGGCGGCGGATACTGTGGCCGGGGGCGCCTGGCAGATGAGCTCGACCAGCCAGGCTTTGAGCCAGGGTGTAATCGAGCAGGCAAGCTCGCTTGAAGAGATAGCCAGCTCCATGAATGAGATCGCTGCGCAGACCAGGCACAATGCGGAGAACGCGGCAGGAGCTGAAAAACTTGCCGCCGACACAAAAGCGCTCGCCGAAAAGGTCAACCGGCAGATGGCCCGCATGGTTGATGCCATAAAGGAAATCAACTCGTCGAGCCGGAGCATTTTGAGTATTATCAAGGTCATTGATGAAGTTGCTTTTCAGACAAACCTGCTGGCTTTGAATGCGGCAGTTGAGGCGGCGCGCGCCGGCAGGCACGGCAAGGGCTTTGCCGTGGTGGCCGATGAAGTGCGGCGCCTTGCCTTGCGAAGCGCCAGGGCTGCCAGAGAGACGGCGGAGCTGATTGAGGGGTCGGTGAAGAAAGTTGACGACGGCACGGAGATGGCTGATGTGACGGCTGAGGCGCTGCAGGAGATAGTTGAAGCGGCAGGCAAGATGACGGAACTGGTTGCCGATATTGCAGCAGCGTCCAATGAGCAGGCGCAGAGCGTAGCGCAGATCAGCGCAGGGCTCGATCAGGTTGACCGGGTGACGCAGCAAAATGCCGCGCATGCCGAGGAGAGCGCAGCGGCTGCTCAGGACCTGTCCAATCAGTCGAAGGTTCTGCAGCGGCAGGTTTCCGCATTCAAGCTGGATAAAAGCAGCATGCGCCGCCCGGCTGAGCCCCGGCAGGCGGGAGAGGGGCAGCGGGCGCTTCGGGAGGGAACATGAACAGGACACCCATGCTGTCGACCCGGAACGGCGAACCACCATTAACGAAAGTGAGCGCCATGAAACATGAACCATTCATTGCTGGCATTGCAGGCGGAACCGGGTCGGGCAAGACAACCGTTGCAGCGGGGCTTGCAGCCGCCATCGGGGCTGACCGCGTCACGCTCATCGACGCTGATTCCTACTACGCCGACCTCTCGCACCTGTCGCTGCAGAAGCGGCATCTGGAAAATTTCGACCATCCCAATGCCCTTAATCTCGCTCTGCTGGCGCAGCACCTGCGCAACCTCAAGTCGGGCAAGCCGGTTAACCGGCTTGTTTATGACTTTGCCACCCATACGCATCTGCGGGAAACGGTGATACTGCAGCCGGCCCCCGTGATACTTGTAGAGGGCATACTTATCTTTGTGCCTCATGAACTCCGGCGGCTTTTTGATTTGACAATATATCTTGATGAAGATGCCGATATACGCCTGCTGCGGCGCATGCAGCGGGACATCACCGAGCGGGGCCGCACCATGGAGTCTGTGGCCCGGCAGTATCTTGAGCAGGTTCGGCCCATGCACGTGCAGTTCGTGGAGCCCACCAGGGCGCATACCGACATCGTCATAGGGCCGGGGCAGGAACTGAACCATGTCATCGAGCGGCTGACGGCACGCATTAGAAAGGCTATTGATCATGGCACAGTTTCTGAACATTAAAAAGCGCACAACCAAACTCCCCAACGGCCATACTGTACACATTGAGCTTGTGGATCATCCCGGGGCAGTGCTCATTGTGCCGTTTTTCAGCAGGGATAAGGTAATTCTCCTGCGGCAGTTCAGGCCGGTGATCAACGCATATATTTTCGAGCTGCCGGCGGGCACCTTGGAAAAGGGCGAGGCGCCCCGCGCCTGCGCCCGCCGTGAAATCATCGAAGAAACCGGGTACAGCGCAAAGAAGCTGACACGCCTGGGCATCATCTATCCCGTACCGGGCTACTCAACCGAAAAGATCACGATGTATAAAGCCGAGAATTTGACGCAACGGGGCATGGCCTGCGAGGCCGATGAAGTCATCGAGACGCTTGTGGTGACAAAAAAAATGGTGCGGGAGCTCTTTGCTGCCGGAAAGATTATTGATGCCAAAACCATCTGCGCTTTTGCCCGCTGCGGGTGGCTGTAACATATGCAGTTTTCAAATCCCCCTTTGGAAAAGGGGGTATGGGGGATTTTCTAAACACATAAAATCCCTCCCAACCCCCCTTTTTGAAATGGGAGAAATTGAACCTTTGATGGTTTTGCAGGCCCGTTTCTTGTTGAGCTGATTACCCCCCCCTCACCCCAACCCTCTCCCACAAGGGGAGAGGGGGCCAACAATTCTCCCCTCCCTTGATGGGAGGGGATTAAGGGGAGGGTGATTCAACTGATAATTTCAAAGGTGATGATCCACTAGTAGATTGCGACACTTAAAATTATGAGTTCAACAACCTCCCCGCACCCCCCTGACTAGGAGGGGCAAAGAAACAATGGCATCCGGCACAAGGGTGCCATCACAAAAACTCCTCCCCTGGACAGGGGAGGCTGGGTGGGGTAGATACAAATTGAAATGCCATGACCTGCTGATGCGGAACCGGAGGCTGCTATGGATCGGGACTATCTTCTAAACTCCGCCGACGATGTCTGCGCGCTGCTGCACCGGCTTTCGGGAGAAAACGACAGTGCAACCCTCAGGAGGGGGCTCGTGCGCATTGTCATGTATATGCGCAGCCGCAGTTTTTTTTCGGGCCGCAGCACTGAGTCGATTGCAGAGATTGAAACCGCGCTCATCGCATTCCTTGATGCCTACACCGGGGCCGATATCGAGGACCTGTACGGCATACTTCGCGAAATCATCACCCAGGTGCCAAAATTCCAGATCTTCGGCATCGACATCACCGAGCTTCGCGAAATCACCCACGATTTTGATGCTGCATGGCGCACCCATGAGGCCTTTGCTTCGATTGCCGCCGACATCCGCAAACTCGTTCACCAGCACCTTTCAGAAAAAGTCATATCAAAAATTGAAAATTTCCGGCAGTTTCTCCAATCGCCCCTTGAAAGCGGCCTTATCGACGACAGCATCATTACCGGCGCCAGCCCTGCCGACAAGCAGGCGATGCTCAGCTCGAAACTTTTTAAGCAGCTTCTCCAGCTCAAGGACAAGCTTGCTACTGCCTGGGCAGGCAAAGAGACGAGGTCGCAGCAGGGCGACTTTGCCGAGCTGCTGCAGAGGATTATGGCCGATGCTGACAGCGAAGCGCTGCACAATGAAGCGGGCTATGCAGAATCACTGGCCGTGCTGCCGGCAATGATTGAGCGACTGAAGTCCTTCGATATCGGCGCCATGGCCATCGGGAAAATCCGCCATGGCCTCAAGCACCTTATTCTTGGGGTCATTGCAGGGCAGCTGCCCAAAAAGGGCGAAACCGCTCTGCGCCTCATCACAGCCGAGGGCCTGCTTGAGCGCATAGCATTCATCTATTATGCAAATATAGTTAATGCCGAACTCAGCTCCATGGGCGAAGCCGATTTCCCCAAGGCGATCGAGGCGCTCTACAACCTGTCGCTCTGCTCCCGCGCTGTCGGCCATGGCACCAGGCATCTTGGCCGTTTCGCTTTCCTGATAGAGCGGCTGCGGCGCGAGTCGCGAAAACTTGAAGACTATATACCGAGCATACTGGAGGCCATGAACGCGGAGCTTGAAAATAACTTTTCCCTCCTGCAGGATGTATTCATGGAGAACACACCTGCCGAAGACCGGACAAGCCGGGTGACGAGAATTCTCAACAGCATAATTCGGGAAAAAACGACCCACCTGCTCGGCAACCTGATCAACAGCCTTAAAACATTTTTCAGCAGCCGCAACCTGGAGGTCTACGCGAAACTCCTTGAGCGCTATGCAGGCTCAGGGCTGCGGCCCGTTCGAGATCTTGTTTTCAGCTTCGGCACGGATATCGCCGACTCGTTTGACGACCGCGCCTGCCCTGAATTCATGGGCGGCAAAGGGTATTCGCAGGTTCGCAATTCGCTGATCATTATTAAAAACAGCCTGCGGGGGCTTGACGTGCCCCGCGGTGCAGGGTTCAGCACGCTCACCTGGCAGGCTATCAATAACCGCCCCGAGCGAATTGCTGAATTCAAGCTGGTGCTGAAAAATATCATAGCTGAACTGGAGAGCCGCACCGGCAAAAAACTGGGGCACGCAGAGCGGCCGCTGCTGCTCATGGCGCGGTCGGGCGGCGTCATCTCCATGCCCGGCGTACTTGACACCATCAGCCATATCGGCATCACGCATGCCATGGCCGGCCGCTGGGCAGCCCTTCTCTATGAGCCTGCCCGGGCATGGCAGGCGCGGCTCAG
The DNA here is from genome assembly GCA_963718965.1 of uncultured delta proteobacterium. Lineage (GTDB taxonomy): Bacteria > Desulfobacterota > WTBG01 > CAIYCZ01 > CAIRTM01 > CAIWCT01. The sequence goes on from CAVRBJ010000017.1 coordinate 54,551, forward strand.
CTTCATGCTCAGCTACGCAAAAAGCGTGCTTGGCATCGGCACGGAGGCAATTCTTCGGGCTGCCGGTTATGAGCGCTACGACGGGCTGCTCAACCAGCAGGCCGAAACTCTGGAGCAGGTGTGCCTGAGAATAGAGGGCATAATTCAGACCCTCAGCGGCAGCACGAGCACTGCCCTTCCCGACGACCCTTTCGAGCAGGTCTTTTCTGCGGCTGTAGCCGTATTTACATCCTATGAAAACGACATCGTTCTGCAGCAGGCCGGCAGCTACGGCATCCCCGGGCAGTTCCAGACGGCCTGCCTCATTCAGGAATGCCTGCCGATTCTCTCCTCTGAAGACTGCTCAGGCGTCTTCTTCACGCGCAATCCCGCAACCGGATACATGAACGGCCCCTACCGGGAGCAGATAGAATTCGGCCGCGGCTTTTTCGGCAATGTCATTGCCGACGGCATGGTGTCGCCGGAGGCCATTGAAAACTTTGCCGCCAAGTATCCGCTGCAGTATGAATGCCTTCGGGATTTTAAATATTTTGACGAGCGCTCGCAGCGCTACCCCACAGACATCGAGTTTGCCGTCCGCAGCGGCAGAATTCATATTGTGCAGTCGCGCGTCCTGCGCCAGTCGCCTGCCGCGCAGATCATCAACAGCTACGATTTCTACCGGGAGGGCATCTACAGCCCCTATAAGCTTATCAAGCGGACAGCTTTCAGCCTCAACAAAAAAATAACAAGCACCTATCTTGACCGAAAGGCTGCTGACTCGGCGTTGGTCATCGCCATCGGCAAACCTGTGTGCGGCGGGGCTGTGTGCGGCCGCATCATTATCGACCAGAACACCATAGCCCGGTTCGACGGGCCGCTCATATTTTTGACGGAAAGCAATGTGCCGCCGCGGGTCATCATGGAAGAAAATCGTTTTGCCGGTTATATTTCAAAGGAGGGCGGGGTCACGTCGCATGCCGCACTCATCGCTATCGGCGAAAAAAAGCCCTGTGTCACCGATGTATCCTGGGAGCGGGGAGAAGGCGGAGAAGAAATTATCATGGCCGGCACGCAGATCAAGGAAGGAGACCTTATAACGCTTGACGCCAACACGGGCACCATCTACCTGCATGAAGTGCCCATCATCGTCGCCCGCATTGAAGATGAACGGTTTCAGACTGTTCAGCAGGACATCATCGGGGTAATCGACAGCCTCATTGCCGATAGCCGTAATAGAGCCTGACAGCACGGCAGGCTCCGGGAGGGATCTTAGGCTGAAGTACGATCAAGGTTTTAAGATAGATGCGCAATGGCGCAACCTGCGGACTCATCCCGCTTGCAGCGGGATTCGAAATGACAATGTGGCTTCACCCTTTAGAAAAATGCCCCACTATATTTTTTTCTCTACTGTAGTTTAAAAGCAGCGCTCGCAAAAAACCCTACAGCGCCTCTTTCCTGTCATGCCGGCGAAAGCCGGTATCCAGACATGTAAGAATCATGTTTTTTTCGGAACCCGGAGCCTGCCCCGGACCCGATCCGGGGTTCACCGGGGTGGCACCTTTTTAAAAAAATCTATACGGTTCATACTGCTATCGGCTGCAACATATTTAACAATACGCTACAGCACCGACTTGCGCCGCACAAATGTGGGTATGTCATAGCCTTCGTCATCATCAAAATCGCTGATGATGGTTCCCAGCTTCACCACCCGTGAATCCGACCGATCTTCGTTTTCCCTCGCGCGTTGTACCGAAGGCTCCGGCAGGGGGTCGGGCGCATTGACCGCCTTGAGCCTGAACGTTCACGGCCCGGTGTTCGACCGCCTGCTTCGCCTGCTGCTTGGCAAAGCCCGTGGCAATAACGGTGATCTGGAATTTTTCAGCCATGGTGTCATCGATGGCTGCGCCGAAAATAATATTCGCCTCCTCATGGGCCTCTTCGCGTATAAAATCAGTGGCCTGCTCAAGATCATCAAATGTCATGGTGGAGCTGGCCATTATGTTTATGAGCATGCCTTTGGCGCCCCGGATGGAGATGTCATCAAGCAGCGGATTGGAAATGGCTTTGCGCGCCGCTTCCGACGCCCGGTGCTCGCTGCTGTCGATGCCGAGGCCCATGAATGCCATGCCGCTGTCGGTCATGATCGTTTTCACATCGGCAAAGTCGAGGTTGATGAGGCCCGGAACATTTATGAGGTCCGAAATCGACCTGACCGCGTGGAGCAGCACCTCGTCGGCCATCTTGAACCCGTCAAGCAGGGTCAGCCGCCGGTCTGCAAGGCTGAACAGCTTTTCATTGGGAATGACGATAAGGGAATCGACATTTTCTTCAAGTGCTTTCAGGCCTTCGTCTGCCAGCCGGCTGCGTACCTTGCCCTCAAACCGGAACGGCTTGGTCACCACGCCCACGGTAAGAATTCCGAGCGAACGGGCCGCCTGGGCGATGACGGGAGCGGCTCCCGTGCCGGTGCCGCCGCCCATGCCAGCGGCAACAAAAACCATGTCGGAGCCTTCGATCGTATCCTTGATCCGATCGATGTCCTCGATGGCAGCGGTTCTGCCGATTTCCGGATTTGCGCCTGCCCCGAGGCCCTTGGTAACCTTGTCGCCCAGCTGTACCTTGATGGGCGAGCGGTTGCGCTCCAGCGCCTGGCGGTCTGTGTTGGCGACAATGAAGTCGACATTTTCCAGCTTCGAGGCAATCATGGTATTTACCGCGTTGCAGCCTGCCCCGCCCACACCGATGACTTTGATGGATGCTTTCTGCTGTTCATTGAACTGGAAACTCATGGTGTACCCCCTGTCTAATAAATGAATGCAATAAATTAGTTATTGTTTCCCTGTATTGGCCTGCGCCTTTTCAAACGCCGGACTGTTTTAAATGCCATAGGCTTTCTTGATTGCTTCGATAATCATGGTAGTCATGGGAAGTTCAAGCTCAGCCGATTTTACTTTCAGCGCTTTATGCACATCTTTGGGCAAAAGAAGCGTGAATTTTTTTTCAAGGTTGTAGTGGATTTCCCGCGGTCGGCCCGGACGACGGCCTTCAACCTGCTGCACGTCATCGGCAGGCTGTAGCGTATCAGGCTGTTCAGGTGGTTTACGCGGCTCGGTCATTTTTATAATTTATACCATATTAATTATATAAAATTTAAAAACGGTAAACTGTATTAACGGTTAGATGTTGAATATATTTTAAATATTTCTTAATATTTAGATAATTAAAACCCTTTTGTCAAGTAAAAATCTTCAACTTTTTAAATAAAAAGAAATAGAAAAAAAGGATTTAAGGGGGGTTTAGGGGGCGGGGGTCAGGGATCGGGGGTAAGGGTTCGGAGTTAGGGGTATGGGGATGAGGGCGCAAGTTTCATAATTTTCATAATTAGTGTCTGAACGAAAAGTCATGTATGTGTGGTTGGTTTGAGGTACGAAACCCAACGGTTTATTCCGGGCTTAACCCAACAACTGATCTCTGGTTATTACGCGAAAAGTTTGTAGGGTGCGCCGTGCGCACCGTTAATCTATGCCCCTCATTGGTGCGCGCTCCATCCTCCTGCCAAAAACCCTATTTTATATAGAGGTCTGCATAACCGCTTAATAGCAACAAAATGTAGACAAGCAATAATCTATTTGATTTTATTATAAAATTATATTATTATAAAACTGAAACAAAAACAGTGGGTTGAGGCCGGAAATTACAGAATTCTGTATAATATATTTTAGTCGTCAAAAAATATGGAGAGCAAAATGGATATTCACGTAAGCGACAAAGCTCGAAGGGAAGCAACAAACTGCCAGAAGGAATTTTCTTGTTTAGAGAAAAAAAACAACAACCTTTGCACAGTAGAATCTTGCATAGATGGAAAACTCCACTTCATACAATGCCTAAATAAAGGACCCTGTTCTTATCAGCGTTTATTTGGCTACAGATTTGTGTGTGGTTGCCCTGTGCGTAAGGAGATTTTCAATAAGTACAAAATATAAATATGAGTTTGTAGGGTGCGCCGTGCGCACCGTTAATCACGATAATCAAATTACAAAACCCAGCAACAACCCGTTTTTGCACACCGGGGGCATATCACCACACCGTCCGGCGCCATGCCCCTCATTGGTGCGCGCGGCGCACCCTACGGACTATGAACCACGCATTTGTTGGGTTCGCCCTTATGCTGTCTTCTTCAAAAATATTTGTTTTTCGCAGGTTGGTTTGAGGTACGAACCCCAACGGTTTTTTCCGGGCTTAACCCAACCTACATCTGAGAAAAAAGCAAAAAAAAGCGGGCAATTGCCCGCCTGAAATTTTGAATGTATAAAGGTTCAGGAATTCGGATTTTTTCCCTGGCCCCTGACTCCTGATCCCCGGTAATTACGCAAAAAGGCTCATCATCCATTTATTGACCGGCTTCATAATGCCGCTCCACATGATAAGGCCGATAAGAGCCGAAACGCCGACAACAACCCAGCATTTCTGAATAGCGGTGAAAGCGGTGCTGCGCAGCAGGGCATAAATGCCCAGCGGCGGAAATGCCTGCAGGGAAAAAATAACTTTTGCGCGGTTGTTATACCATTTTACTTTTTCTTCCATGCGCTCTCCTTTTAAATTAGGCTGTTAGACTATGAGACTCTAGGCTGTAGATTATTTAATGATAGGCTATAGGCTTTTAGCTATCCAAATTAAATTCTAAAGATTGAACGCACAGCGAAAAAATTTAAATTTTTCTTCCTCGCCCCCGGAAACGGGGGAGAGGATTGAGGTGAGGGGGTTAAAATTTGAGGCCACCTCACCCTGGCCCTCTCCCCCGAAAGCGGCGGAGAGGGAACGGCTTTGCATTCTATGATGTGAGAACAAAATTCTCTT
>CAVRBJ010000018.1:0-142423 GCA_963718965.1 uncultured delta proteobacterium
GTTGCCCCGGCCAACGGATCGCACGTGTCTACCGTCCCGCCGGCCACGCACGTCAGCAGGCCCGTATTGCCCGAGCACGCTCCCAACTCCGCAGCTCGTCGCCGTTGCCACATACCCGTCATCGTTTGCTCCGTCGCAGTCTTCATCTTGACCGTTGCACGTCGTGTCCGCCGTTGCACCCGCCAACGGATCGCACGTGTCTACCGTCCCGCCGGCCACGCACGTCAGCAGGCCCGTATTGCCCGAGCACGCTCCAACTCCGCAGCTCGTCGCCGTTGCCACATACCCGTCATCGTTTGCTCCGTCGCAGTCTTCATCTTGACCGTTGCACGTCGTGTCCGCCGTTGCACCCGCCAACGGATCGCACGTGTCTACCGTCCCGCCGGCCACGCACGTCAGCAGGCCCGTATTGCCCGAGCACGCTCCAACTCCGCAGCTCGTCGCCGTTGCCACATACCCGTCATCGTTTGCTCCGTCGCAGTCTTCATCTTGACCGTTGCACGTCGTGTCCGCCGTTGCACCCGCCAACGGATCGCACGTGTCTACCGTCCCGCCGGCCACGCACGTCAGCAGGCCCGTATTGCCCGAGCACGCTCCAACTCCGCAGCTCGTCGCCGTTGCCACATACCCGTCATCATTTGCTCCGTCGCAGTCTTCATCTTGACCGTTGCACGTCGTGTCCGCCGTTGCACCCGCCAACGGATCGCACGTGTCTACCGTCCCGCCGGCCACGCACGTCAGCAGGCCCGTATTGCCCGAGCACGCTCCAACTCCGCAGCTCGTCGCCGTTGCCACATACCCGTCATCATTTGCTCCGTCGCAGTCTTCATCTTGACCGTTGCACGTCGTGTCCGCCGTTGCACCCGCCAACGGATCGCACGTGTCTACCGTCCCGCCGGCCACGCACGTCAGCAGGCCCGTATTGCCCGAGCACGCTCCAACTCCGCAGCTCGTCGCCGTTGCCACATACCCGTCATCATTTGCTCCGTCGCAGTCTTCATCTTGACCGTTGCACGTCGTGTCCGCCGTTGCACCCGCCAACGGATCGCACGTGTCTACCGTCCCGCCGGCCACGCACGTCAGCAGGCCCGTATTGCCCGAGCACGCTCCAACTCCGCAGCTCGTCGCCGTTGCCACATACCCGTCATCATTTGCTCCGTCGCAGTCTTCATCTTGACCGTTGCACGTCGTGTCCGCCGTTGCACCCGCCAACGGATCGCACGTGTCTACCGTCCCGCCGGCCACGCACGTCAGCAGGCCCGTATTGCCCGAGCACGCTCCAACTCCGCAGCTCGTCGCCGTTGCCACATACCCGTCATCATTTGCTCCGTCGCAGTCTTCATCTTGACCGTTGCACGTCGTGTCCGCCGTTGCACCCGCCAACGGATCGCACGTGTCTACCGTCCCGCCGGCCACGCACGTCAGCAGGCCCGTATTGCCCGAGCACGCTCCAACTCCGCAGCTCGTCGCCGTTGCCACATACCCGTCATCATTTGCTCCGTCGCAGTCTTCATCTTGACCGTTGCACGTCGTGTCCGCCGTTGCACCCGCCAACGGATCGCACGTGTCTACCGTCCCGCCGGCCACGCACGTCAGCAGGCCCGTATTGCCCGAGCACGCTCCAACTCCGCAGCTCGTCGCCGTTGCCACATACCCGTCATCGGCTGTGCCGTCGCAGTCTTCATCTTGACCGTTGCACGTCGTGTCCGCCGTTGCCCCGGCCAACGGATCGCAGGTGTCTACCGTCCCGCCTGCCACGCACGTCAGCAGGCCCGTATTGCCCGAGCACGCTCCCACTCCGCAGCTCGTCGCCGTGGCCACATACCCGTCATCGGCTGTGCCGTCGCAGTCTTCATCTTGACCGTTGCACGTCGTGTCCGCCGTTGCCCCGGCCAACGGATCGCAGGTGTCTACCGTCCCGCCGGCCACGCACGTCAGCAGGCCCGTATTGCCCGAGCACGCTCCCACTCCGCAGCTCGTCGCCGTGGCCACATACCCGTCATCGGCTGTGCCGTCGCAGTCTTCATCTTGACCGTTGCACGTCGTGTCCGCCGTTGCCCCCGCCAACGGATCGCAGGTGTCTACCGTCCCGCCTGCCACGCACGTCAGCAGGCCCGTATTGCCCGAGCACGCTCCCACTCCGCAGCTCGTCGCCGTGGCCACATACCCGTCATCGGCTGTGCCGTCGCAGTCTTCATCTTGACCGTTGCACGTCGTGTCCGCCGTTGCCCCGGCCAACGGATCGCAGGTGTCTACCGTCCCGCCTGCCACGCACGTCAGCAGGCCCGTATTGCCCGAGCACGCTCCCACTCCGCAGCTCGTCGCCGTGGCCACATACCCGTCATCGGCTGTGCCGTCGCAGTCTTCATCTTGACCGTTGCACGTCGTGTCCGCCGTTGCCCCGGCCAACGGATCGCAGGTGTCTACCGTCCCGCCTGCCACGCACGTCAGCAGGCCCGTATTGCCCGAGCACGCTCCCACTCCGCAGCTCGTCGCCGTGGCCACATACCCGTCATCGGCTGTGCCGTCGCAGTCTTCATCTTGACCGTTGCACGTCGTGTCCGCCGTTGCCCCGGCCAACGGATCGCAGGTGTCTACCGTCCCGCCTGCCACGCACGTCAGCAGGCCCGTATTGCCCGAGCACGCTCCCACTCCGCAGCTCGTCGCCGTGGCCACATACCCGTCATCGGCTGTGCCGTCGCAGTCTTCATCTTGACCGTTGCACGTCGTGTCCGCCGTTGCCCCGGCCAACGGATCGCAGGTGTCTACCGTCCCGCCTGCCACGCACGTCAGCAGGCCCGTATTGCCCGAGCACGCTCCCACTCCGCAGCTCGTCGCCGTGGCCACATACCCGTCATCGGCTGTGCCGTCGCAGTCTTCATCTTGACCGTTGCACGTCGTGTCCGCCGTTGCCCCGGCCAACGGATCGCAGGTGTCTACCGTCCCGCCTGCCACGCACGTCAGCAGGCCCGTATTGCCCGAGCACGCTCCCACTCCGCAGCTCGTCGCCGTGGCCACATACCCGTCATCGGCTGTGCCGTCGCAGTCTTCATCTTGACCGTTGCACGTCGTGTCCGCCGTTGCCCCGGCCAACGGATCGCAGGTGTCTACCGTCCCGCCTGCCACGCACGTCAGCAGGCCCGTATTGCCCGAGCACGCTCCCACTCCGCAGCTCGTCGCCGTGGCCACATACCCGTCATCGGCTGTGCCGTCGCAGTCTTCATCTTGACCGTTGCACGTCGTGTCCGCCGTTGCCCCGGCCAACGGATCGCAGGTGTCTACCGTCCCGCCTGCCACGCACGTCAGCAGGCCCGTATTGCCCGAGCACGCTCCCACTCCGCAGCTCGTCGCCGTGGCCACATACCCGTCATCGGCTGTGCCGTCGCAGTCTTCATCTTGACCGTTGCACGTCGTGTCCGCCGTTGCCCCGGCCAACGGATCGCAGGTGTCTACCGTCCCGCCTGCCACGCACGTCAGCAGGCCCGTATTGCCCGAGCACGCTCCCACTCCGCAGCTCGTCGCCGTGGCCACATACCCGTCATCGGCTGTGCCGTCGCAGTCTTCATCTTGACCGTTGCACGTCGTGTCCGCCGTTGCCCCGGCCAACGGATCGCAGGTGTCTACCGTCCCGCCTGCCACGCACGTCAGCAGGCCCGTATTGCCCGAGCACGCTCCCACTCCGCAGCTCGTCGCCGTGGCCACATACCCGTCATCGGCTGTGCCGTCGCAGTCTTCATCTTGACCGTTGCACGTCGTGTCCGCCGTTGCCCCGGCCAACGGATCGCAGGTGTCTACCGTCCCGCCTGCCACGCACGTCAGCAGGCCCGTATTGCCCGAGCACGCTCCCACTCCGCAGCTCGTCGCCGTGGCCACATACCCGTCATCGGCTGTGCCGTCGCAGTCTTCATCTTGACCGTTGCACGTCGTGTCCGCCGTTGCCCCGGCCAACGGATCGCAGGTGTCTACCGTCCCGCCTGCCACGCACGTCAGCAGGCCCGTATTGCCCGAGCACGCTCCCACTCCGCAGCTCGTCGCCGTGGCCACATACCCGTCATCGGCTGTGCCGTCGCAGTCTTCATCTTGACCGTTGCACGTCGTGTCCGCCGTTGCCCCGGCCAACGGATCGCAGGTGTCTACCGTCCCGCCTGCCACGCACGTCAGCAGGCCCGTATTGCCCGAGCACGCTCCCACTCCGCAGCTCGTCGCCGTGGCCACATACCCGTCATCGGCTGTGCCGTCGCAGTCTTCATCTTGACCGTTGCACGTCGTGTCCGCCGTTGCCCCGGCCAACGGATCGCAGGTGTCTACCGTCCCGCCTGCCACGCACGTCAGCAGGCCCGTATTGCCCGAGCACGCTCCCACTCCGCAGCTCGTCGCCGTGGCCACATACCCGTCATCGGCTGTGCCGTCGCAGTCTTCATCTTGACCGTTGCACGTCGTGTCCGCCGTTGCCCCGGCCAACGGATCGCAGGTGTCTACCGTCCCGCCTGCCACGCACGTCAGCAGGCCCGTATTGCCCGAGCACGCTCCCACTCCGCAGCTCGTCGCCGTGGCCACATACCCGTCATCGGCTGTGCCGTCGCAGTCTTCATCTTGACCGTTGCACGTCGTGTCCGCCGTTGCCCCGGCCAACGGATCGCAGGTGTCTACCGTCCCGCCTGCCACGCACGTCAGCAGGCCCGTATTGCCCGAGCACGCTCCCACTCCGCAGCTCGTCGCCGTGGCCACATACCCGTCATCGGCTGTGCCGTCGCAGTCTTCATCTTGACCGTTGCACGTCGTGTCCGCCGTTGCCCCGGCCAACGGATCGCAGGTGTCTACCGTCCCGCCTGCCACGCACGTCAGCAGGCCCGTATTGCCCGAGCACGCTCCCACTCCGCAGCTCGTCGCCGTGGCCACATACCCGTCATCGGCTGTGCCGTCGCAGTCTTCATCTTGACCGTTGCACGTCGTGTCCGCCGTTGCCCCGGCCAACGGATCGCAGGTGTCTACCGTCCCGCCTGCCACGCACGTCAGCAGGCCCGTATTGCCCGAGCACGCTCCCACTCCGCAGCTCGTCGCCGTGGCCACATACCCGTCATCGGCTGTGCCGTCGCAGTCTTCATCTTGACCGTTGCACGTCGTGTCCGCCGTTGCCCCGGCCAACGGATCGCAGGTGTCTACCGTCCCGCCTGCCACGCACGTCAGCAGGCCCGTATTGCCCGAGCACGCTCCCACTCCGCAGCTCGTCGCCGTGGCCACATACCCGTCATCGGCTGTGCCGTCGCAGTCTTCATCTTGACCGTTGCACGTCGTGTCCGCCGTTGCCCCGGCCAACGGATCGCAGGTGTCTACCGTCCCGCCTGCCACGCACGTCAGCAGGCCCGTATTGCCCGAGCACGCTCCCACTCCGCAGCTCGTCGCCGTGGCCACATACCCGTCATCGGCTGTGCCGTCGCAGTCTTCATCTTGACCGTTGCACGTCGTGTCCGCCGTTGCCCCGGCCAACGGATCGCAGGTGTCTACCGTCCCGCCTGCCACGCACGTCAGCAGGCCCGTATTGCCCGAGCACGCTCCCACTCCGCAGCTCGTCGCCGTGGCCACATACCCGTCATCGGCTGTGCCGTCGCAGTCTTCATCTTGACCGTTGCACGTCGTGTCCGCCGTTGCCCCGGCCAACGGATCGCAGGTGTCTACCGTCCCGCCTGCCACGCACGTCAGCAGGCCCGTATTGCCCGAGCACGCTCCCACTCCGCAGCTCGTCGCCGTGGCCACATACCCGTCATCGGCTGTGCCGTCGCAGTCTTCATCTTGACCGTTGCACGTCGTGTCCGCCGTTGCCCCGGCCAACGGATCGCAGGTGTCTACCGTCCCGCCGGCCACGCACGTCAGCAGGCCCGTATTGCCCGAGCACGCTCCCACTCCGCAGCTCGTCGCCGTGGCCACATACCCGTCATCGGCTGTGCCGTCGCAGTCTTCATCTTGACCGTTGCACGTCGTGTCCGCCGTTGCACCCGGCCAACGGATCGCAGGTGTCTACCGTCCCGCCGGCCACGCACGTCAGCAGGCCCGTATTGCCCGAGCACGCTCCCACTCCGCAGCTCGTCGCCGTGGCCACATACCCGTCATCAGTTGTGCCGTCGCAGTCTTCATCTTGACCGTTGCACGTCGTGTCCGCCGTTGCCCCGCCAACGGATCGCAGGTGTCTACCGTCCCGCCGGCCACGCACGTCAGCAGGCCCGTATTGCCCGAGCACGCTCCCACTCCGCAGCTCGTCGCCGTGGCCACATACCCGTCATCAGTTGTGCCGTCGCAGTCTTCATCTTGACCGTTGCACGTCGTGTCCGCCGTTGCACCCGGCCAACGGATCGCAGGTGTCTACCGTCCCGCCGGCCACGCACGTCAGCAGGCCCGTATTGCCCGAGCACGCTCCCACTCCGCAGCTCGTCGCCGTGGCCACATACCCGTCATCATTTGTGCCGTCGCAGTCTTCATCTTGACCGTTGCACGTCGTGTCCGCCGTTGCCCCGCCAACGGATCGCAGGTGTCTACCGTCCCGCCGGCCACGCACGTCAGCAGGCCCGTATTGCCCGAGCACGCTCCCACTCCGCAGCTCGTCGCCGTGGCCACATACCCGTCATCATTTGTGCCGTCGCAGTCTTCATCTTGACCGTTGCACGTCGTGTCCGCCGTTGCCCCCGCCAACGGATCGCAGGTGTCTACCGTCCCGCCTGCCACGCACGTCAGCAGGCCCGTATTGCCCGAGCACGCTCCCACTCCGCAGCTCGTCGCCGTGGCCACATACCCGTCATCATTTGTGCCGTCGCAGTCTTCATCTTGACCGTTGCACGTCGTGTCCGCCGTTGCCCCGCCAACGGATCGCACGTGTCTACCGTCCCGCCTGCCACGCACGTCAGCAGGCCCGTATTGCCCGAGCACGCTCCCACTCCGCAGCTCGTCGCCGTGGCCACATACCCGTCATCATTTGTGCCGTCGCAGTCTTCATCTTGACCGTTGCACGTCGTGTCCGCCGTTGCCCCCGCCAACGGATCGCAGGTGTCTACCGTCCCGCCGGCCACGCACGTCAGCAGGCCCGTATTGCCCGAGCACGCTCCCACTCCGCAGCTCGTCGCCGTGGCCACATACCCGTCATCATTTGTTCCGTCGCAGTCTTCATCTTGACCGTTGCACGTCGTGTCCGCCGTTGCCCCGCCAACGGATCGCAGGTGTCTACCGTCCCGCCGGCCACGCACGTCAGCAGGCCCGTATTGCCCGAGCACGCTCCCACTCCGCAGCTCGTCGCCGTGGCCACATACCCGTCATCATTTGCTGCCGTCGCAGTCTTCATCTTGACCGTTGCACGTCGTGTCCGCCGTTGCACCCGCCAACGGATCGCAGGTGTCTACCGTCCCGCCGGCCACGCACGTCAGCAGGCCCGTATTGCCCGAGCACGCTCCAACTCCGCAGCTCGTCGCCGTTGCCACATACCCGTCATCATTTGCTCCGTCGCAGTCTTCATCTTGACCGTTGCACGTCGTGTCCGCCGTTGCACCCGCCAACGGATCGCACGTGTCTACCGTCCCGCCGGCCACGCACGTCAGCAGGCCCGTATTGCCCGAGCACGCTCCAACTCCGCAGCTCGTCGCCGTTGCCACATACCCGTCATCATTTGCTCCGTCGCAGTCTTCATCTTGACCGTTGCACGTCGTGTCCGCCGTTGCACCCGCCAACGGATCGCACGTGTCTACCGTCCCGCCGGCCACGCACGTCAGCAGGCCCGTATTGCCGAGCACGCTCCCACTCCGCAGCTCGTCGCCGTTGCCACATACCCGTCATCATTTGTCCGTCGCAGTCTTCATCTTGACCGTTGCACGTCGTGTCCGCCGTTGCACCCGCCAACGGATCGCACGTGTCTACCGTCCCGCCGGCCACGCACGTCAGCAGGCCCGTATTGCCCGAGCACGCTCCAACTCCGCAGCTCGTCGCCGTTGCCACATACCCGTCATCATTTGCTCCGTCGCAGTCTTCATCTTGACCGTTGCACGTCGTGTCCGCCGTTGCACCCGCCAACGGATCGCACGTGTCTACCGTCCCGCCGGCCACGCACGTCAGCAGGCCCGTATTGCCCGAGCACGCTCCAACTCCGCAGCTCGTCGCCGTTGCCACATACCCGTCATCATTTGCTCCGTCGCAGTCTTCATCTTGACCGTTGCACGTCGTGTCCGCCGTTGCACCCGCCAACGGATCGCACGTGTTTACCGTCCCGCCGGCCACGCACGTCAGCAGGCCCGTATTGCCCGAGCACGCTCCAACTCCGCAGCTCGTCGCCGTTGCCACATACCCGTCATCATTTGCTCCGTCGCAGTCTTCATCTTGACCGTTGCACGTCGTGTCCGCCGTTGCACCCGCCAACGGATCGCACGTGTCTACCGTCCCGCCGGCCACGCACGTCAGCAGGCCCGTATTGCCCGAGCACGCTCCAACTCCGCAGCTCGTCGCCGTTGCCACATACCCGTCATCATTTGCTCCGTCGCAGTCTTCATCTTGACCGTTGCACGTCGTGTCCGCCGTTGCACCCGCCAACGGATCGCACGTGTCTACCGTCCCGCCGGCCACGCACGTCAGCAGGCCCGTATTGCCCGAGCACGCTCCAACTCCGCAGCTCGTCGCCGTTGCCACATACCCGTCATCATTTGCTCCGTCGCAGTCTTCATCTTGACCGTTGCACGTCGTGTCCGCCGTTGCACCCGCCAACGGATCGCACGTGTCTACCGTCCCGCCGGCCACGCACGTCAGCAGGCCCGTATTGCCCGAGCACGCTCCAACTCCGCAGCTCGTCGCCGTTGCCACATACCCGTCATCATTTGCTCCGTCGCAGTCTTCATCTTGACCGTTGCACGTCGTGTCCGCCGTTGCACCCGCCAACGGATCGCACGTGTCTACCGTCCCGCCGGCCACGCACGTCAGCAGGCCCGTATTGCCCGAGCACGCTCCAACTCCGCAGCTCGTCGCCGTTGCCACATACCCGTCATCATTTGCTCCGTCGCAGTCTTCATCTTGACCGTTGCACGTCGTGTCCGCCGTTGCACCCGCCAACGGATCGCACGTGTCTACCGTCCCGCCGGCCACGCACGTCAGCAGGCCCGTATTGCCCGAGCACGCTCCAACTCCGCAGCTCGTCGCCGTTGCCACATACCCGTCATCATTTGCTCCGTCGCAGTCTTCATCTTGACCGTTGCACGTCGTGTCCGCCGTTGCACCCGCCAACGGATCGCACGTGTCTACCGTCCCGCCGGCCACGCACGTCAGCAGGCCCGTATTGCCCGAGCACGCTCCAACTCCGCAGCTCGTCGCCGTTGCCACATACCCGTCATCATTTGCTCCGTCGCAGTCTTCATCTTGACCGTTGCACGTCGTGTCCGCCGTTGCACCCGCCAACGGATCGCACGTGTCTACCGTCCCGCCGGCCACGCACGTCAGCAGGCCCGTATTGCCCGAGCACGCTCCAACTCCGCAGCTCGTCGCCGTTGCCACATACCCGTCATCATTTGCTCCGTCGCAGTCTTCATCTTGACCGTTGCACGTCGTGTCCGCCGTTGCACCCGCCAACGGATCGCACGTGTCTACCGTCCCGCCGGCCACGCACGTCAGCAGGCCCGTATTGCCCGAGCACGCTCCAACTCCGCAGCTCGTCGCCGTTGCCACATACCCGTCATCATTTGCTCCGTCGCAGTCTTCATCTTGACCGTTGCACGTCGTGTCCGCCGTTGCACCCGCCAACGGATCGCACGTGTCTACCGTCCCGCCGGCCACGCACGTCAGCAGGCCCGTATTGCCCGAGCACGCTCCAACTCCGCAGCTCGTCGCCGTTGCCACATACCCGTCATCATTTGCTCCGTCGCAGTCTTCATCTTGACCGTTGCACGTCGTGTCCGCCGTTGCACCCGCCAACGGATCGCACGTGTCTACCGTCCCGCCGGCCACGCACGTCAGCAGGCCCGTATTGCCCGAGCACGCTCCAACTCCGCAGCTCGTCGCCGTTGCCACATACCCGTCATCATTTGCTCCGTCGCAGTCTTCATCTTGACCGTTGCACGTCGTGTCCGCCGTTGCACCCGCCAACGGATCGCACGTGTCTACCGTCCCGCCGGCCACGCACGTCAGCAGGCCCGTATTGCCCGAGCACGCTCCAACTCCGCAGCTCGTCGCCGTTGCCACATACCCGTCATCATTTGCTCCGTCGCAGTCTTCATCTTGACCGTTGCACGTCGTGTCCGCCGTTGCACCCGCCAACGGATCGCACGTGTCTACCGTCCCGCCGGCCACGCACGTCAGCAGGCCCGTATTGCCCGAGCACGCTCCAACTCCGCAGCTCGTCGCCGTTGCCACATACCCGTCATCATTTGCTCCGTCGCAGTCTTCATCTTGACCGTTGCACGTCGTGTCCGCCGTTGCACCCGCCAACGGATCGCACGTGTCTACCGTCCCGCCGGCCACGCACGTCAGCAGGCCCGTATTGCCCGAGCACGCTCCAACTCCGCAGCTCGTCGCCGTTGCCACATACCCGTCATCATTTGCTCCGTCGCAGTCTTCATCTTGACCGTTGCACGTCGTGTCCGCCGTTGCACCCGCCAACGGATCGCAGGTGTCTACCGTCCCGCCGGCCACGCACGTCAGCAGGCCCGTATTGCCCGAGCACGCTCCAACTCCGCAGCTCGTCGCCGTTGCCACATACCCGTCATCATGTTGTCCGTCGCAGTCTTCATCTTGACCGTTGCACGTCGTGTCCGCCGTTGCACCCGGCCAACGGATCGCAGGTGTCTACCGTCCCGCCGGCCACGCACGTCAGCAGGCCCGTATTGCCCGAGCACGCTCCAACTCCGCAGCTCGTCGCCGTTGCCACATACCCGTCATCATTTGCTCCGTCGCAGTCTTCATCTTGACCGTTGCACGTCGTGTCCGCCGTTGCACCCGCCAACGGATCGCACGTGTCTACCGTCCCGCCGGCCACGCACGTCAGCAGGCCCGTATTGCCCGAGCACGCTCCAACTCCGCAGCTCGTCGCCGTTGCCACATACCCGTCATCTTTTGCTCCGTCGCAGTCTTCATCTTGACCGTTGCACGTCGTGTCGGTGCCCGTCGGAGCGCCCGTCGCACACGCAGTCTCAACTCCTGCTACGCAACTACTGGCCACATTACCCGCAGCGCACGCTCCCGGCAGGAAGCAGCTTGAGTCTGCTACATAGTCTTCATCGGCTGCGCCGGAGCAGTCGTCATCCACATTGTTGCAGCTCGCATCATCCGCTGCCGGATTTACCGCAGCATTGCCATCATTACAGTCAGTACTATTTGCAACATAACCTGCCGGGGGTGTTACCGAACAGGTCTGCGTTGTTACCGCAAGATTGCCGTAGGTATCACTGTCGCTATCCTGATAGTACGTATTCAGACGACAACCCTTCATCAATGCCGCCGGCGCAGTTATCATCTATTCCATTGCATACTTCCGTCGCGCCAGGATATACCGCCGTATTGGCATCATTACAGTCCGTGCTATTTAGAACATAGCCGGAGGGAGGTGTGCCGGAGCAGGTCTGTGTCACCTGGGACACATTACCGTAGGTGTCGCCATCCGCATCGCGATAATACGAATTGAGCGGCAGACCTTCATCGGTGCTGCCGTCACAGTCGTCATCAATATTGTTACAGATTTCCGTTACGCCCGGCTTGATAGCAGCATCGGCATCATTACAGTCAAGGTCATTGCCTACATACCCCGGAGGCGCCGAACATGCCTGTATTGAATCAGCCGGATCTCCATACGTATCACCGTCAGAATCATGGTAATACGTATTTTGGGTTTGCCCTTCATCAATGGTGCCGTCGCAGTCATTATCGATACCGTCGCAGGCCTCGACTCCGCCATTTGTTTGCACGCAGGAAACACAGGTATCAGTGGTCGGGCTGCAATACAGATTGGGTGAAACGGTGCAATCGGCATTCGAGAGGCACTCCACGCAGATCTTGGGTGATGCTGTCGTTTTGCAGAACGGTTCAAGGGATGAGCAGTTGTCATCAATAGTGCATTCATCGACGATGACTTCCGTCGGAGGCTGGCCGGTTCCGTTGTCATTGCCGTCGGTGGGGGTTTCTTCCTGCGGCGCACCCAGCTCTCCGATTGCGCTGATTATAGCCTGATTCAAAATACTCCCGGGCTGGCCGGGATTCACCGTGACGCGAAAGCGCACAGTGGCATTGTCGCCGATGAGCATGCGACCGCCATGCGTACCGGTGGCATTGTCGCCTAAATAGCAATAAACTGTGCGGTTCGCGGAGTTGTACTCGCCCGTGTCATCTCCACTGGCATCCGTCTTATTATCTGTGTCCCATTTGCTCGCGATGTGCAGGGAGCCCGGCACATAGGTTACTTGACTAGGCAAGGGGTCAGTAAGCACGGTGAAGGTTGAATTATCATTGCCCGTATTTTCGACAAAAATAGAATACTCGATAGTGTCGCCTACAACCAAAGGCGGACCATTTATATCGACAGCTTCTTTGCCCGAAGTGCTGAATTCCGGCTTATATGTTGATATGGAAGTGACGAAACCAGCTAAAAAGAATACGTCGCTGGTGGTGGATGCTGAAATTGTCGCGCTTGTCTTCCCTGCCGAAAGATATGATTTGATATCGACGATATCCAAATCCAGGCCAGCCTCCGTACCGGCCGTTCCCGCAAGACGAGGCAGATCGCCTGCAACGGAAACGGCAGAGCCGAAATTTGAACGCGTTGAATTAAAAAAATTATTATTCGGATTCAGGCCGGCAACGCCTGTGCCGAGCGTATTGCCGTCAAATTGAAGGCTGTCACCGTTAAGTCCAGAGTCGCCCTCCAGGGTCACGACACCCAGTTTGCCGTCAAAACCGGCTTGGGGAACCTCAAATCCAGACAGCGTCACAGGAACTGTCTGGTTAGTATTCACAAAATCAAGGCCGTCGAAAACTGCCAGATTCCGCAGCGGATCTGACGCAAGCTCATAAAGAACGACCATATACCATCCGACGGTAGCAACGTAATCCTGTTGTGCTTTATAATTGTAAATATTGACCCCCGTTAACCGATATGTGCCGTTGCCGCGTAGTGCAACAGTGCTCGTAACATCTGCCACCGACAGATAGGCATACCTAGTTGCAATATTGACCGAAAACCCCTGAGTGGCTGTTATTGTACTGGAGAAGGCGCCGGTACCGGTCCGGCTAAGGGTCACGGTCGTATCGGGATTTACAAATCCATTATCCTGGGTAGCGTACCAGTAGAGATATGCCTTATGAACAGTCGCGCCGGTCGGCAACTGAAGATTACAGGTCGTTCGCGCATTGGCTGCAGTGTTAGCATACACGGCGCTTGCTACACCGGCGTCTGAGACGACCCAGTAAGTATCTGCGCCTTCGTAGTCGTTCCAGTTGTTACCGCAGCTGGCATTAGTTGCAGGACAGGGGACTGTGCCGACAGTCGGAGCCTTAACGTGCAGGCCTCACAGGCATAACCAAGGGGATTGCCGATCATCTCAAAGTTGCCGTGAATATCGGTCTGGTAGCGCAGGGCTGGAGCGGCATCGACCGATAAGCGGCCAGAGCGCGCAGACAGAGGCACATAGACAAAGGATTGTTGTGATATATCGCTTCTGCATGGAGAACCTCCCGGTAATTTTTAAAGTTCCTGAACCCGGCTGATTGCCTGCAAATGCAAAGCAATCCCCATGTTCGGTCGCTGCAATCTGCAGCCATGCCACCAGGCGTTCAGAAAACATTTTGCACAAGCTTTTAACAACTCGTTCAACCAGCATATAAGGCGCCATTGAGTATAAATTTTTCGGCAGTAACCTTCAAATAAGCAATGCACATTACTAGCATCTTTTCGGCAAAAAAATTTTTTGCATTATCTATATATTACACGAAACATGCCATGTTCAAAAAAGAACTAATTTTTTACCTAATAATTATAATTATTGCAATTTTATTGTTAATTTTTTACACTTTTTTTATTCCATTATGGGCAAATGTTAAGCTATTTTTATAAAAAACCTGCAAGTATTTTCCTGAAACCTTTTACTTCATCCTCGATTCATGTTATTTAAATGCAAAAGAGATGCACCATCATACTCTTTTGTAGCATACATTTATGTCCCAAAATGCATGCTTTCAAAAAAAATCCAGTATGCTTTATCGGGGAAAACCTGCATGCATTTTGGCAGAATTGGCCTATACTTAAAAACATCTAAAAGGTCCTGTTTGCCAGATTGTGCTTAACTGTATGGAGTGGTGAAAATTGAAAAAAAATTTATTTCAACTCTATATTTTCTGCATTGCCGGGTTGATGCCTATGGTGCTTACGCCATGGCGAGAAGATGTGTTTTATGATGGAAAAATAGTTTTCGCTGTAGTTATTACAGGACTCTATATACTTATAAAGCTCTTTGTTAAGCCAACTATTTCCTGGCGGCGTTTAGATAATATTGAATGGTTGCTGGCAACCTATGTGCTGCTCGTGCTACTGTCGACAGCATTTTCAGTTGACAGTTATTCAAGTATCTGGGGACAACCGTATATTCGGGAAGGAATGGTCTCGCTCGTACTTTATATTTTGATATTTTATTTATTTTATCAAAACTTCAAATCCTCCCCAAAATGCCTGGAGGCTGTTTTTATTTGTGCAATGTTGATAACCATATATGGATTGTTACAGTACTACAATGTTGCAGTAGGGGCACTTGTATTGCTAAGGGGCGGGTGGGAACAAAGGATGAGCACAATTGGGAGTAGAAATTTTGCAGGAACTTACAGCATGCTGCTCCTTCCCATTGCTTGTGGGCTCTATCTTTACAAAAAGCATCTGCGGGGGATCGCGTATGCGGGGATGCTCTTCGCCCTTTTAATGGCAAGCAAAACCCGAAGCGGATGGATTGCTCTCATGGTTTGCCTGCTGATGTTTTTTGTGTTTAGCCTTAAGACAAAAGAACTGATGAAGCGTTGGGGCGTTCTGATTGTGGTTTTTGCGTCGATATTTTTGGTTGATGAATTATACGAAAAAAGACGAACTTAAGACACGGGCCAAAACAGTGGTGAGCTGACGCACAAAACATCAAGCAGGATACCGCTGGATCCAGTCGAATATTGTACTGGAAACGCACACTCCCCTTATTGTTTGAACGACCAGGGCTCGGGAGCGGGCCTGACACCTATGGGCAGGTGATGCGAAATGAGTATGGGGAGATCGATTTGCATTACCCAAAAGCACACAATGAATATCTACAGATGCTGATAACATTAGGGTGGCCGGCAACAAGCGTTTATCTGGTGATAGTCGGATTGGTATTGTTGCGGGTCGTCAAAAGGGTTCAAAACAAGCCATTCCAGCAGGTGTTGTTCTGCTGCATTACGGGGTATCTGATTCAGGCTTTTTTTAATATCAGCACGATTTCAACGGCACCGATCTTCTGGGCAATGCTGGGAATCGGTGCAAGGCTGCAGGTGGAAACAGAATCAGAGGTTTAGGCGTTAAGCCTATTTTTTATTGACCGCTGTTTGCGGTCGTTTTTTCTATTTATGCAGCAACATGGTAGCATAAAAAAATGATTGCAGTTTACCATAAGCACTATTGCAGGGCCCTCCGCATCCTTTTACATCCTTTTTTAACAGAATAATCCAGATCGTTTAATGTGCCCTGTATGTCCCCCCGGTTTCCGACACTAGCCGTGATTGCAAAAAAATAAGGAGCATGATATTTCTACTTTTGAAAACACAATGGCCCTGAAATATAGGTTCGTGAAATCAGGAGCAAAGAAAATTATATCCGATAAAAACAAAACTGATTGGACAGGGTATTACGAAAAACCGTTTTGGGCCAGTCGGTTCACCAGAGCTTTTACAGCGCGGCTTATCCTTCGGCTCTTGCGCCGCAATGGCTGTCCTGCCGAATTGTCTGTCTGTGAGCTTGGTGGAGGAAATAGCTGTTTTTACGATTCTTTTAGTAAATCTCTCGCCGTGTCACGTTATACAATAGTTGATTCGAATCAGCGTGGCCTTGATTTTTTCCGAAATTTCCATCCAGCTTCTAATGCAGATCTGCACTGTCTGAATCTTTTAGAATCCGGTGTTGCCAATTTGCCTGCCGACCTGGTTTTCAGTGTCGGATTAATCGAACATTTCACCGGCAGGCAGCAAAAACTTATCGTTGAGCGTCATTTTGAAGCGGTCCGGGAGGGGGGGCTGGTTTTGATTACCTTTCCAACACCGACTTTTTTGTATCGTTTCAGCCGCAGGATTTCCGAATCGTTAGGTCTCTGGAAATTCCCTGATGAAGTGCCGATGACAGTGGATCAGGCGATCGAAGTCTGCGGACAATTCGGGCGCATACTGGAACAAGGTTTTTTGCGATCAACGATATTCACTCAGGGATTTTTATTATTCCAAGCTGCTCAGGCCACTAACGTTTTTCGGCCCAGCCTGACGAACGGAAAAGCATGAGCCGGTTTGACCGTGAAAAAGTTTTATCATTGCCTGATTACTGGCTAATCCTTTAGAGGATTTTGATCTGGCCGTGCTGGCAATCCGTGCATACGAGCGTCCGACCTGCTCCACAAAAAACTCGCAGCAAAGAATCGATGTCGTGCGAGGGTAGATAAAATTATTGGTCTGGTGCTTGATGCGGTACTCTCTGATTACTGCTCCCTGCCAGCGACGGCCCTACCCTGCAAGCTATCCCCTATTTTTCTCCGACCTTTTCCGCCCAGGCCCTTATTCTATATAAAACTTCTCACCATGGGGTTTGGGCATACCTGACACCTTGCCTCCCCGAATCGAATTTTTGGCAACAAAAATAAAGTCACGCTGAATCGCAAAATTAGCCAAAAAAACAATTGATTCAGCAAAAATCTTGGCGGCCAGAACGGGCAGGGACGTGTACACTGAGAGTCCTTTTATGAGCAGATATGAAACAAAGCCCGAAACGCAGACAAGGGCAAAATATTTCGGAAAGGTATTGGCAACTGTTTTCTCGGAGTAAAAAACGGCCTTCTTTACAGCAGCATAATTAAACCCCATTGCAATCAAACGGGCCGAAGCCTGACTGGCGGATATACTGGCGCTCAGGTTATAGACGAAGATAAAAACCGTGTAGTCGATGACGGTGGTAAGGAGAGAGGCGAGGGTAAAGCGCAGCAGGACGAAATATATCCGCATGGAATCAATTATGGGGTTAAAGTGCGAAGACTTGTTCCCCTGAAGGTAGACTGTACTGATCGGCTGTTCGACTATTGACCGGCCGGTATACTTGCATGCCAGCAGCATATCAAGCTCGAATTCGTAGCCGTTGGTGCTCAACTTCAGCAACCCCGGAAACATTATTTTCGGAATACCTCTAAGGCCCGACTGGGTATCAGAGAGCTTCTTGCCCGTTAGCACCCGGAATACCCCGCAGGTTAAACGGTTGCCGAGCCGGCTTCTCAGCGGTACAGCACCATCAAAAGCCCGTACCCCCATAATCAAACTTTCCGGTTGGCTTTTAAGGCGGTCGGCAACCTTCACGGCGTCGGCCACCCTGTGCTGCCCGTCTGCATCGACCACGACAACGCCAGCGAAATCTTCAAAACGGCAGTAGACATGGTTCATACCGGTTTTGAGCGTGGCTCCCTTTCCGAGGTTGACCGCGTGTCGAAGTACGGTAACCCTGTCTATGCCTTCAATCTCATTAAAGTATTGAAAATATTCCGGTTCGCTACCGTCATTGACCACAATGACAGCAGCGAAATCCTCTGCAGCAAGTCCCCGAACCAGCGGAACCAGGTGCTCTGTTGGATTATAAGCGGGAATGAGTGCAATGACCTGCATAGATATATTCTCGTTATGGTTGAGTTGACTGTGCGGCTCCCTGAATGCCCGTTGCGCCAGCCGCCCTCTTCTGAGCTTTTGACCAGGCCAGGTTATTTCTTGCCAGTTGATTATCGGGGTTCAGCAAAACGGCTTTTTCCCCTGCCTCGATTGCCCGGTCCCACTGCCTGAGTTCGTTATATGCCGCGCAGATATTATTGTAGGCCAGATCATAGCCGGGCCGCACGTCCAGCGCCTTCTGTGCCGCTTCAATACAGCGGGCATACTCACCTGCGCGATAATGGCCAAGACTCAAGCCAAGATAGTATTCCGGCGTTGTTGTGGCAGCTGAAGCCCCGGCACTATTTTCAGCCTTTGGCAGGCCCAGGACCACAGCTTTCTGCAGCATCAGCGCCTGCCCGTCATCGGGTGCAATAGCAAGCGTCTGCTCAGCGAGCTCAGCCGCCTTTTTGCTATCGCCAAGTTCATTATATATTGTCATGAGCAGGTGACGCGCATTCATATGTGCGGGAGCAAGGCCCATGGTTTTTTCTAGATTCGCTATAGCTTCTTGAAAACGTTTTTGCTGATTCAAGTAGCGTGCATAATAAAAATATGCTTCAGGATCGCGAGGCTGCAAGGAAACGGCCTTTTTGAAAAACTCCTCGGCCTGCACGGTGTTTCCTGTTGCTGCTTTCAATACTCCCAGGTTTATTTGCAGTGTTGCATAATTTGGATTTAAATTTAGCGCCTTTAAAAAATATTTTTCAGCATCGGCATAGTCCCCCTTTGCCATTAATGCCAAACCGTAATTCATCAGCCCCCGGCCATTTCCAGGGCTCTTTTCGCTCACGTCGCGCCAGAGTGTTTCTTCCGTTTTCCAGACCTTATTTCGCTGATAGGTGCCATAGGCGCTGCCGATCAGAAGCAGGGCTATAAGCACGGTTGCCGTAGCTGTAAAATACCGGATTCTGCTTCGGTATTCAGCATTGAGTAAATGCGCTGACCAGCACACGCTCAGCATGAGCCCGATATAGGGCAAAAAAACACGGTGGTCATTCATGACTTCAGCCAGTGGAATAATGCTTGTCGGCAGCAGCGTGATGATAAACCAGAGTATCCCGAAAGAGATGGGCCGCAGTGTCTGCTTTGCCGATGTCAGGATCGCTAAGGCGAGCAATGCCGCCATAAAAAAAGCGCCTGCAAAAAAGCGAGCATCGACGATAGAGGTAAACGGCAGCAGGTCGGTATCCGCACTCAGCGCGACAGGGAGAAAAAAGGAAAAAAAATATTTCAGAAAGACATAGGGCTGAGTTATCACATACTGGAACTGCGATGCTCCCCCCGGGGTCCAGGTGGACGGTTCCATTATCTTGATGACGACGAGCATGCCGAACGTTAAGAGAAAAGCTGGTAAAGCCCTTTTGAAAGCAGCCGACAGATGGCTCGCACCCTTTTTGCTGAATGCTTTCGTTAGAGAGGCGCCTTCCTCAAAGAAAAAGCTATAGATAAGCAACAGCAGCGGGAAAACGAATGCGATCGGTTTGGTCAGCATGCCCAACGCCAGGGGAAGCAGATAAAGATGCCATTGTCTGCAGAATGCCGACCTGACGTAGAGTACAAAGCCAAGAACGATAAATAGCGCTGAAAAGGAGTCTGACCGGGAGATGATATAATTGATCGTCTCTGCATTGGCGGGGAGGAGCAAATACCAGCCTGCGGCAAGAAGTGCCGTAAAAGTAATTCCTTCCCGGCAGTCTGTACATTCGAAAATTTTTTGATAGAAAAAAAACATCAAAATGCCCTGCATAATAAACATGATGAACATGGCAATGTGAAAATAGAACGTGTCGTGGAGCCCTCCGCCCAGCCAGTAGTCAATGGCAAGAGTCGCTGTTACGACAGGCCTGTAGGTTTGATTTGCGGGCAGTGAGCTGAACGTAGTGCTGTCCTTGAAAAAAAGCGGTATGTTGGCCACATTGCGAATAAACAAATTGTTGACGATGGTATGGGAATCGTCAAAGTGGAAAGAATTATGAAAGCTGTTTGAATAGGCGGTAACCGTCAGCAGCAGCAGAATCGCCGCAAGCATTGCTGCCGATCTGATATTGCTCATAAGCACGATACTCCTTTCATGGTAGATACACAAAAGACCGTTCGCAGGAACAAACCTTTTCATGCACATACTAAGAGCTTATCATCAGGGCGCAAGCATACTATGTAGTCAAACGCACCCCGTCACCGCAGCCGTTAAGCCGCTGTCTGGGGATGGTAGGAGAACCCGGAATTGGGGATGAATCTTTAGCCTGCGGCTGCCTGCCAACTGTCATTTATTTGCCCCGGCGAATGCGCCATCCACGAAAGCATGGCAATGTTCAACGCCCACGGTATGAAAATCGAATTCGTAAAGTGCTAAAATCAGACCATAATTTGTCGGAACGCTGAACCTCACTCGTGCTTCCGTAACAGAACCTGCCGTAAACGACACTTCATTCCATACTGTTCCCCCTGCCGAGTCATTGAATGTGGCTGAGGGGTACACATTAGTCCACACGCCATCAAGAAGCAGCCAAACGTCGATTGAGGTGATTTCCGGGGTTTTTTTGGCCTGAAAGCGGATTTTATCAATGGTCAAAGCAGGGTGCGTCAGGTACAAATAGGGGCTTGGAGAGGCATCGTTGATGCTGTGCGTCAATATCGAGCCGGTTAAACCCTCATCATCGTAGGAGGCTGTCTGTTTGGTCCAGCCGCCGGTGTTCGGTGTGGGCGGCGACGGATCAGTATATGAGCTTGTGGGGCTCACCCAGCCCGAGACAGGAACGGTGTTGACCGTAAAAGTTAGATCATTCCCGTAGCTGGTGCCTTGCGCTGTTGCTGGCCGCAGCGCGAAAATGATAGGTTCCGCTCAGACCGCTTAAAAAAGCACCATACGATTGTCCGGTAAGATAACCGCTCAGCACAGATGTGGTCGATCCGTATGCCGCCGTGGGGCCGTATTCCAACCAGGTGCTGCAGGGCTCTCCGCCATCATTGCTGATAAGGCCATGAGGATTCGCTGAGGCCACATCAACTGAGGTAGCGTCCAGAGTCACGACTGTAGGGGCTGCAATAGCAGGGGGGGACTCATAAAAGCCGACTTCGTATAGCCAGAACTGCCAGCCTGCATCTATATAGTGAAACCGGAAACGCATCTTGGAAAGATTGCGTGCGGTAAAAGTCAGCTCGGAATACGCGCCGTCACTGACAACACCAGTGTGAACATTATCCCACGCCAGCGTGTCGGCGTTCCAAACATCCATTTGAACTTGATCCACATGCGCATAGCCAAAATCGCAGTTCACCCGGACGCGCCCGCAGTTAATGGGAGCGGCCAGCGTAAAATCAGCCCAACCTGCCCATCCCAAACGGGGGCTACTGGTGGCATAGTTGATAGTAGGCTGCACAGGGTTGTCATAAGCATTAAGAAGGTTGGTCCACTGCCCACCCTCTTCATCAAGGTGCCCGGTGGGAGAGACCCAACCCACGGCGTGCGCCAGTGGCGCAATGCCAGCAAGCACAACCAGGAACATGATGATGGGTAGTATATTTTTCATGATACCGTGCATCTCACCGTCAAAGTCACGCGCGTCACCGATAGTACCGAAGTCACATTAAAGCCGACACCGTCTCCCTGGTTGATTGTCGTGCCGGCTCAGCAGGCAGGGGCGCCACTTTTGATCTGTTGACTTGTAAGAACAGGCTGGGTTTTTGTCATTGTTTCGCTCCCGTGAATGCCCCATCCACGAAAGACTGGCAATGTTCAACACCAACAATATGAAAATCAAAAGAGTATATACCCAAAGATATTCCAACATTGTTTGTGCTGAATCTCACTCGGGCTTGCGTGACAGAACCTGCCGTAAACGAGACTGGTAACGGTGTATTATCAAAAAATGTTCCGGTTGGGTATACATTAACCCAAGCGCCATCCTTTAATACCCACATGTCGATTCCCGTAATATCCTCCGTTTTCTTAGCTGTGATAGTTATTTTATCGCAATTAATTGCCGAGTGGTTAAGGTAAAGGTAGACCCCCGGTGACGCATCGCCCACGTTGTGAGCAAGTGAGGCTGCGGTCTTGGCATCAGCATCGTACACATAATGTATGTTTGCCCATTGACCTGAATTGGGAGTTGGTGGGCTGCCATCGGCAGTGCTGCTTGTCGGATCAATCCACACTCCCGGTCCGGGTGCTTTGGGCGTAACAAGCACATCGAGTCCGTTGGTAGTGCCTGCGCTATTCTGTGCATTCGCGCGATAATGATAAGACGATCCGGTGGTGAGGCCATTTTGAAAAGTGCCGAAGATGTCGCCAGTGTTATAACCGTTCTGCGTCACCGTGGACGATCCGTAGGATGTCGTCGGGCCGTGTTCAAACCAGATTGTGCAGGACGCGCCGCCGTCATTCACGATCTGGCCTTGAAACTTCACTGAGTTCGTATCTATCGAGGTTGCGTTCAAAGTCGTGATCGTCGGTGCGGTAATAACGGGGGGGCAATTATAGAGGCTGACTTCATGGAGCCACATAACATAGCCGCTGGCGTAATAATGATACCTGAAGCGCATTTGGGAGACTGTGCGGGCAGTAAAAGTCGGGGTAGTGAACCACGCAGCATCACTGGTCGAACCTGTAAAAACCGTCTCCCATGCGCTTGTGCCTGTATTATACACATCCATCTGCACATTATCCACGTGGCCCTGGCCATAGTCGCCGAACACTTTGATTTGATTGCACAGGATCGGAGCGGCCAGCGTGAAAGTGATCCAGTTGCCCCAAACCGGAACACCCCCCGGCGCGGTATGGCTGGCGTAGGTGGTAATATTGTTGTCATAAGCCCGATTACCGTTTGTCCAGCCTCCTCCGTTTGTCCAGCCTGTGGGGCTCACCCAGCCCACAGCATGGGCCATTGGCGCAATGCCCAACAGCACAGCCATGAACACGATCCAGGTTAGTATATTTTTCATGGTACTGTACACCGCACCGTCAAAGTCACGCGCGTCACCGATGTAATGGATTTCACATCAAAGCCGATAACATCGCCCTGGTTGATTGCCGTACTGGTCCAGTTCGTAAAGTTGTTGCCGCTCGCGTATTGGGCGCTTGAAAGTGTAGGCTTGGTGCCAGTTCCGCAGATGCTTGTGACCGGTACAGCTCCTGCGGCGCGAGTAATATCAATTACGATTGAACCACTTACATCGGAGACAATGGTCCAGCCAACTATAGTGCCAGTGAACGGCATTGTGGGATTAGCACCGGATTTTGTTCCGGTTGTAATCGGGCTTCCGCCGTTATCAATCGTAATGCCGAAAGAGTAAGTAGCATTGCCGGTCGCACCTGTGGCTCCCGTTGCGCCGGTGGAGCCAGTCGCACCATCAACGCCATCAGCACCATTAATACCTGCAACACCCTGCGGGCCGGTTGCGCCTGTTGCCCCTGTTAGACCTGTAGCACCTGTAGGACCGGTGGAACCGGTTGCTCCTGTCAGACCCGTATCACCTGTTGCACCGGTTACGCCTGCTATGCCCTGCAGACCTGTATCACCCGTAGCGCCTGTTGATCCGGTTGCTCCAGTTAGAACCTGTCGGGCCTATGTCCCAGTTGAACCTGTTGAACCTGTTGCTCCTGTCAGACCTGTATCACCTGTGGGTCCTGTTGCTCCGGTTAAACCTGTTGCTACCGGTCAGTAGACCTGTCGGGCCTATATCTCCAGTTGAACCTGTTGCACCCGTTACGCCTGCAGTGCCCTGCAGACCTGTGTCACCTGTAGCGCCTGTTGAACCTGTTGCTCCAGTAGAACCTGTCGCACCTGTAGCACCTGTTGAGCCTGTTGCGCCTGTCAGACCTGTATCTCCAGTGGAACCTGTTGAACCTGTTGCTCCTGTCAGACCTGTATCACCTGTAGCACCTGTTGAACCCGTTGCTCCGGTAGATCCTGTCGTGACCTGTAGTCTCCTGTTGAACCTGTTGCACCCGTTACACCTGCGATGCCCTGCAGACCTGTGTCACCTGTAGCGCCTGTTGCTCCTGTTAGACCCGTATCTCCTGTAGAACCGGTTGAGCCTGTTGCTCCGGTCAGACCTGTATCACCTGTTGCACCTGTTACACCTGCGATGCCTTGCAGACCTGTATCACCTGTAGCGACCTGTTGATCCGGTTGCTCCAGTAGAACCTGTCGGACCTATGTCTCCTGTTGCACCTGTTGCGCCCGTTGCTCCTGTCAGACCTGTATCTCCTGTTGAACCGGTTGAACCTGTTGCTCCGGTCAGACCTGTATCACCTGTGGGACCGGTTGCTCCGGTTGAACCTGTTGCTCCAGTTAGACCTGTATCACCTGTAGCTCCTGTTACACCTGCGATGCCCTGCGGACCTGTATCACCTGTAGCACCTGTTGATCCGGTTGCTCCTGTAGAACCTGTCGGACCTATATCTCCTGTTGCACCTGTTGAACCTGTTGCTCCTGTCAGACCTGTGTCACCTGTAGGACCGGTTGATCCTGTTGCTCCGGTCGACCTGTAGCACCTGTTGAGCCTGTTGCTCCGGTAGACCTGTATCACCTGTAGCTCCAGTTGAACCTGTTGCACCTGTTACACCTGTATGCACCTGTCGGACCTGTATCACCGGTTGCTCCTGTAGCACCTGTTGGACCTGTGTGCTCCTGTTGAACCTGTTGCTCCAGTAAGACCTGTATCACCTGTAGGACCGGTTGATCCTGTTGCTCCGGTCAGACCTGTATCACCTGTGGGACCTGTTGCTCCTGTTAGACCTGTATCACCTGTAGCTCCTGTTGAACCTGTTGCTCCTGTAGAACCTGTAGCTCCGTGGAACCTGTTGCACCTGTTGCTCCTGCAGACCTGTATCACCTGTAGCGACCTGTTGCACCTGTTGCTCCTAGTCAGATGCCCTGTCAGGCCTGTATCACCTGTAGCACCTGTTGATCCGGTTGCTCCCGTTAGAACCTGTATCACCAGTGGAACCTGTTGATCCTGTTGCGCCGTGTCAGACCTGTGTCACCTGTGGCACCTGTTGAGCCTGTTGCTCCGGTCAGACCTGTGTCACCGGTTGCTCCTGTTGAACCGGTTGCTCCTGTATCACCTGTTGCACCTGTTGAACCTGTTGCTCCTGTCGGACCCGTATCTCCTGTAGGCACCTGTTGATCCTGTTGCTCCAGTTAGACCTGTATCACCTGTGGGACCTGTTACACCTGCGATGCCCTGCAGACCTGTATCACCGGTAGCACCTGTTGATCCGGTTGCCATCCTGTCGAACCTGTGTCTCCAGTTGAACCTGTTGCACCCGTTGCATCCAGTCAGACCTGTGTCACCGGTTGCTCCTGTTGAACCCGTTGCTCCAGTCGACCCGTATGTCACCGGTTGAGCCTGTTGCTCCTGTAAGACCTGTATCACCTGTTGCACCTGTTGACACCTGCGATGCCCTGCAGACCTGTATCACCTGTAGCACCTGTTGATCCGGTTGCTCCTGTTAGACCTGTGTCACCAGTTGAACCTGTTGAACCTGTTGCTCCTGTCAGACCTGTGTCACCTGTTGCACCTGTTACACCTGCGATGCCCTGCAGACCTGTATCACCTGTAGCACCTGTTGATCCAGTTGCTCCAGTAGAACCTGTCGGGCCTATGTCTCCAGTTGAACCTGTTGCACCCGTTACGCCTGCAATGCCCTGCAGACCTGTGTCACCTGTAGGACCGGTTGAACCTGTCGCACCTGTTACTCCTGCGATGCCCTGCAGACCTGTATCACCTGTAGCACCTGTTGATCCGGTTGCCCCAGTAGAACCTGTCGGACCTATATCTCCAGTTGCACCTGTTGAACCTGTTGCCCCAGTAGACCTGTCGGGCCTATGTCTCCTGTTGAACCTGTTGCACCCGTTACTCCTGCAATGCCCTGCAGACCTGTGTCTCCTGTAGCACCTGTTGAACCGGTTGCTCCTGTAAGCCCGTATCACCTGTCGGACCGGTCGCTCCCGTTAAACCTGTATCTCCCGTTGGACCGGTTGAGCCTGTTGCTCCAGTCAGACCTATATCACCTGTGGGACCTGTTACACCTGTGATGCCCTGCAGACCTGTATCACCGGTAGCACCTGTTGATACCTGTTGCTCCAGTCAGAACCTGTATCACCGGTAGCACCTGTTGAACCGGTTGCTCCAGTAAACCTGTCGGGCCTATGTCTCCGGTTGAACCTGTTGCACCCGTTAGCCTGCAATGCCCTGCGGACCTGTTGTCACCGGTAGCTCCTGTTGAACCTGTATGCTCCTGTTGCACCTGTCGATGCCTGTTGCAGACCTGTATCACCTGTGGCACCGGTTGATCCGGTTGCGCCCATGTCAGACCTATGTCTACCGGTTGAACCTGTTGACTCCTGTCAGACCTGTGTCACCTGTGAGGCACCGGTTGAGCCCGTTGCGCCTGGACCTTGCAGTACCTGTATCACCTGTTGCGCCTGTTGATCCGGTTGCCCCAGTAGAACCTGTCGGGCCTATGTCTCCAGTTGAACCTGTTGCACCCGTTACACCTGCAATGCCCTGCAGACCTGTGTCTCCGGTATGCACCTGTTGTACCCGTTGCTCCAGTAGAACCTGTCGCACCTGTTGAACCTGTTGCACCTGTTGCTCCAGTTGCGCCCGTTACACCTGCAATGCCCTGTCGGACCTGTGTCTCCTGTTGCACCTGTTGTACCCGTTGCTCCAGTAGAACCTGTCGGACCTATATCCCCAGTTGCGCCGGTTGAACCTGTTACTCCTGCGATGCCTTGCAGACCTGTGTCACCTGTAGCACCTGTTGAACCTGTTGCTCCAGTAGAACCTGTCGCACCTATATCCCCAGTTGCGCCGGTTGAACCCGTTACTCCTGCGATGCCTTGCGGACCTGTATCTCCTGTAGCACCTGTTGAACCTGTTGCCCCAGTAGAGCCTGTCGGGCCTATGTCTCCTGTTGAACCTGTTGCACCCGTTACTCCTGCAATGCCCTGCAGACCTGTGTCTCCCGTAGCACCTGTTGAACCGGTTGCTCCTGTAGAACCTGTATCTCCGTAGCCGTTGACCTGTTGCTCCAGTAGAGTACCTGTTGCACCTGTTACACCTGCGATGCCCTGCAGACCTGTGTCACCTGTTGCACCTGTTGATCCGGTTGCCCCTGTAGAACCTGTCGGACCTATATCTCCGTGGTTGCACCTGTTACACCTGCAATGCCCTGCAGACCTGTGTCTCCGGTTGCACCTGTTGTACCTGTTGCTCCAGTAGAACCTGTCGCACCTATATCCTGTGACCTGTGCACCTGTTGAGCCGGTTGCTCCGTAGACCTGTTCACCAGTAGGTCCTGTTGCGCCCGTTGCCAGCCTGTAGACCTGTCTCCTGTCCGGTTGAACCTGTTGCACCCGTTACTCCTGCAATGCCCTGCAGACCTGTATCACCCGTAGCACCTGTTGAACCGGTTGCTCCAGTAGAACCTGTCGGCTCCAGTTGATCCTGTTGCTCCAGTCAGACCTGTATCACCTGTGGGACCTGTTACACCTGCGATGCCCTGCAGACCTGTATCACCAGTAGCGCCCGTTGATCCGGTTGCCCCAGTAGAGACCTGTCGGGCCTATGTCACTCCGTTGAACCTGTTGCTCCGGTCAGACCTGTATCACCTGTGGCACCGGTTGATCCTGTTGCTCCGGTCAGACCTGTATCACCTGTGGCTCCGGTTGCTCCTGTTAGCACCTGTTGTCCTGTGGACCCGTTACACCTGCAATGCCCTGCAGACCTGTGTCTCCGGTTGCACCTGTTGTACCTGTTGCTCCAGTAGAACCTGTCGCACCTATATCCCCTGTTGCGCCTGTTGAACCTGTCGGGCCTATATCTCCTGTTGAACCTGTTGCACCCGTTACTCCTGCAATGCCCTGCAGACCTGTGTCTCCCGTAGCGCCTGTTGAACCGGTTGCTCCTGTAAGACCCGTATCACCTGTGGGTCCAGTTGCTCCCGTTAAACCCGTATCTCCTGTAGGACCGGTTGAGCCTGTTGCTCCAGTCAGACCTGTATCACCTGTGGGCCCAGTTGCTCCCGTTAAACCCGTATCTCCTGTGGGACCTGTTGAGCCGGTTAACCCTGTCAGACCCGTGTCACCTGTTGGACCTGTTGAGCCTGTTGCACCTGCGGCACCCTGCGGGCCGATGGTTCCGTTATCCCCTTTATCACCCTTCGGGCCAGTAGGCCCTATCGCACCTACTGCACCGTCTGAGCCCGGTATGCCTTGGGAGCCTGTGGGACCTGTCGCTCCTGCAGTTCCTGTTGCTCCCGTGGGCCCGGTCGACCCTGTAGGTCCGTTGTTCCGGTTGCTCCGGTTGCTCCAGCAGGACCTGGTATACCTGCCCCTCCCCCGTTGGCACTCCAAAGAGAATATGCGGCAACCACCAACTTATCACGTGAGCCAAACTGCAATCCGTTAACATCTACCTGAACCCAGAGTTGCTTTGCAAAATCGACCGAGGCAGATTCAAAGGATACTGTGTCACCAAGCTGTGTTTTAATTTCGTGATGAATGAAAGGTCTAATAACAATGGACTTTTCTTCGCTCCAAACCTGTGTGCCACCACTCTCAGCGTCCCACAGGCTAAATGTTACATCCGTAGGGTTGTCTAAAATTTTAAATTTATATTTTAGAATCACATGATCTTGCGGACGAAATTTTTTAACGTAAGGGATAACCTGCTGTACAGATTCGCCTGCCCATGCCCCGCAAGCTCCAAGGATAATGGCAAAACTTATAACTGCACAAGATAGCCGCATTTTCATTGTTCGGTCCTCCTTATCTTAGACCAGCAACGAGTACATCCCGGTACACTTTGACGTTGCTTAACCCGGTAGACTGCCAGTAGTGGCGTATCTTTTCTCATATTAGGGCGCCTCAATTGGCGACCTTGCCAAAATGCGTCTAATACAAAAAATCTGCTCATGCACCAGATAATAAAAACAGAGAACATAAAAACTCCATTTTGCTAAAATGTATCAAAACAATTCATGCCTGGACACCCTTCATGGTTCTGCCGAAAACTCAACCCAACTGAGCTGCCCAGAGTCACATTGGGCTTTAAAACAAAAAAACTATGCATTCAGTACAAATACTCTTTTCGGCTAAAAAAAAATTGCCTTAAAATATTAATAACACGAAATGTGCCACATGTAAAACACTCCATCAAAATGCATCTGCATGTTTCAGAAAAACAAAGTCCGCTTCAACAAAAAAATGGCTCCGGTATCCCGGAGCCATTTCAATATTTCATGGTGGGCGATACTGGATTCGAACCAGTGACTTCCACCGTGTGAAGGTGGCACTCTCCCGCTGAGTTAATCGCCCGATATTTAGAAAAAAATATATCAATTACCCCTGTCAAACGCAAGGGGAAAGTGCTTGACCAGATTACAAAAACCGCACCATCTCAAAGCGCAGGCGAAAAATGCAGGGTGTCATCCGGAACATGGCCGACCGATGCCGGCAGACAGACAACATTGCGTACAAGAGCGTCGGCCTCGGCAAGTATCGACTTATCAAACAGCACCATCTGAGCGCCCTGCTTTGAGGCATTGCCAACAAAGCTGACCCTTCCTTCAAGAATGGGCGGCAGCATACCCAGATCAAAAAGCGCCGACGGATCAGACAGTGCCCCGAAGGCCCCGCTTATGAGCACGCGCTCCACATCCTTGCAGCCGATGCCCGCATGATCAAAAAGTCGCTGTATGAGGTCTGTTACACGGGCTTTGGCAGCGCGAAGCATATAGATGTCGTCCTGCGTGATGAAAATATCGGTATGAAAAACGCCGTCATCCGTATACAAACGGAAGGCCGTGCCGCCATCGACATCGATAAACCCGAAAGCCGAATGCTGCAGATCCTGCTGCCTTTGAAAAACCCCATGGTCATCAATAAGCCCTGCCTGCTTGAGCGCGGCAGCAAGCTCCAGAAGTCCGCTGCCGCAAATCCCGCGAGCTAAACTCTCGCCGATAACGGAAATGCGAAAGGCGCTTCCATCGCGAGCCACATGCTCAATCGCGCCGGTTTCCGGCCGCATGCCGCAGGCGATACCGACGCAGTCAAATGCTGCGCAGTCCGCTGCTCCTGCTGCCGCAACAACGCCCTGGTGATACAGCACTGCCCTGGCATTCGTCCCCAGGTCAAGCAGAAGGGTTGTGGCGCTGCCTTTATGCAGCCGCGTTGCAAGAATCGCCGCTGTCATGTCGGCGCCGGCATAGGAGGAAATGACCGGCAGGGCATACACGCGCGCCCGGTGAGATGACTTGATATCGAACTGCTCTGCCCGGTATATGCCGTCTTTCTGGCCCAGGCTCTGCTCAAGCGGGTTCCACACGCCCTTGAGCATAAGATGCAGCATGCCGGTTTCACCAGACACGACAATATCGCAGACCTTTTCAGACTCTACGCCCGCTGCCCGGCACAGCTCCTCTATAAGAATATCAATCCGCAGAAGAAGTTCCTCATTGAGCACCTCAAGGTTCATCTCGCTTTCCTCCACCATGGCAACGCGCTGCTCAAAATCAGACCCGAGCTCGATTTGCGGGTTGGTGTCGGTAACGACGGCAATTTTTCTGCCACGGCCGAGGTCGACAAGGGACAGCATAAGCGTATTGACACCAAGATCAACCGCAACAGCATAGGAGCCCTGCGCCGCTTGCGACTGAACGATTTGCGTAATCGGTTCATCCATAAGGGTAATGGTGAAGGGCTTTTTGTAGAGAATTTCAACAGTGGTATCCTGAATGACGCGGGCCTGGCAGGCAAGCCTGATACCTTTGGAAAATTCTTCGTCGGTCAGGCAGCCCCGTTCCGTAGGCGTCACCGGACCCATCTGCTGAAAAGCCCGCACCTTGCATTTGCGGCAAATGCCTTCGGCGCCGCACGCAAAGTGCAGTTCGATGCCGCGGGGATTATGCTCAAGTATGGTTTCAAATATGGATTTGCGGTCTTCGACCTTGATAACCTTGTTTTCAGGAAGAAAAGTGACTGTATGGAATTTGGTGTTCTGCGCCATGTTTATAAATCTCTGGTTAAAAACAAAGGTCTACAGCTAAATACGGTGACATTTCAGGCCAATAGAGGCCGAAGCCAGAATTAAGAATTCAACCGAAAAAACAATGGTTTATGTTCAAACACTGTGACTCTATCTGCCTTTCCTTCTGGATTCTGACTGGTGAATTCCAGGTATTAAATAAAAAAGGGAGCGCCTTGCGGCACCCCCGGAAAATAAACTATCCTTATGCGGCTTTACTGATACAGACCCCTGCCCGATTTTTTCTTTGCATGCTCAAGCCGGTTCAGGGCATTGATATAGGCAAGAGCGCTTGCGATGATGATATCCATATGAGCACCCTGCCCCACCACCACGGTGTCATTCTCCTGAACCCGCACCGTCACCTCTCCCTGAGCGTCGGTGCCGCCGGTAATGGAATTGACGGCGTATTTCAGCAGCCTGCTTTTGGTTTTGGTAATTTTTGCGATTGTCTTGAAAGCCGCATCAACCGGTCCATCGCCGAAAGCGGCCTCTTTCACTGCCTTGCCTTCAATTTCCATCTCGACTGTTGCCGTGGGTATAGCCACCGTGCCGCTCACCACATTCATATCGATAAGCTTGAAGATATCCGGCGCACGCAGCACCTCCTGGGCAATAATTGCTTCGATATCTTCATCAAAAACTTCCTTTTTCTTGTCGGCGAGATCCTTGAAGCGCTGGAATGCCTTTTTAACCTCATCGTCTGTAAGCGTAAACCCCAGCTCCTCCACCCGCTTGCGAAAGGCATGACTGCCCGAATGCTTGCCCATCACCATACTGCTCTTGCTGAGGCCGATGGATTGGGGCGTCATAATTTCATAGGTCATCTTGTTTTTCAGCAGGCCGTCCTGATGAATGCCCGATTCATGGGCAAAAGCATTTGCTCCAACAATGGCCTTGTTGGGCTGCACCATGACGCCGGTAATGGAGGTGATGAGCCTGCTTGAGGGATAAATCTTTTCGGTTGCGATGCGCGTATCTGCCCCGAACAGGTCGCGGCGGACGCGCAGTATCATCACAATTTCCTCAAGAGAGGCATTGCCGGCTCGCTCGCCTATGCCGTTGATGGTGCACTCGACCTGGCGCGCGCCGTTTGCCACAGCCGCAGCCGAATTGGCAACGGCAAGACCGAGATCATTATGGCAGTGCACGCTGATGGATGCCTGCGCAATATTGGGCACATTTTTTCGTATATAGGCGATAAGGCTGCCGAACTCTTCAGGGATGGCATACCCGACCGTGTCGGGCACATTGATGGTAACGGCGCCTGCATCAATCACCTCGGCATACATTCTGCACAGGTAGTCGCGGTCGCTGCGCGTTGCATCCATGGCGGAAAACTCAACATTGGGCGTGTGCTTTTTGGCTCGCTTTACGGCTTTCACCGCGATCTTGAGGACCTCGTCATGGGTCTTGCGAAGCTGGTGCTTCAGATGGATGTCCGAGGTAGATATAAAAGTGTGTATGCGAGGCATGGCAGCGCATTTTATAGCCTCCCATGCCCGGTCTATATCCCCGTCATTGGCGCGTGCAAGGCCAGCAACCTCGCTCTTTTTGATGACTGAGGCAATCTTTTTCACCGCCTCAAAATCACCCTGAGACGCAATCGGAAAACCAGCCTCAATAATGTCAACACCGAGGGACTCAAGCTGACGGGCCACGCGCAGCTTCTCCGGCAAATTCATCGTATTGCCGGGCGACTGCTCGCCGTCACGAAGTGTTGTGTCAAATATTTTTACCAGCTCAACGGATTGTTTTTTCGGCGACATCTTTTTCCTCTGTTGCTGCTACAACGGTTTCCTGACCCCGGGTGCGGGATTTTTTAATCATGTAGAGCCCGTAGCCTATGGGACCAGACAGCGTGTAGGTCAGGCCCATGGCAAAGAGCATTATCTGCGGCTCGGAGGCCACTATATAAATAAGGAGAATCGCAAGAATAACCGCATTAAACGGCTTGCGGCTCCTGAAGTCAAACCGCTTGAAGCTCTGAAACCGTATGGTGCTGACCATAAAAAATGCAAGCACATAGATCATGCCGATAAAAAGAATGCTTAAAATTACCTTGTCGGCAATGTCCAGATGAAAACAAAAAATAATTGTTGTGGCAACCATGCCCGCAGCAGCCGGAATCGGCAGCCCGGTAAAATAATTACCCTTGCCGCCGATATTGTTGGATTCTACATTAAAACGCGCAAGACGAATGGCTCCGCAGGCGACATAGAGAAATGCCGCGACCCAGCCCCAGCGGCCATAACCGGAAAGAACCCAGCCGTAGGCAAGCACTGCGGGCGCAACGCCGAAAGCCACAAGATCGGCAAGCGAGTCATACTCGACACCGAACTTGCTGGTGGTATTGGTCATGCGTGCGATGCGGCCGTCGAGGCCGTCAAAAAGCCCTGAAACAATAATAGCCCATGCCGCGTGCAAATAATCGCCCCGCATGGTTGAGACAATGGCATAGAAGCCGCAGAAAAGACTTAAGGATGTCAGAAAATTGGGAAGGATATAGACGCCCTTCTTCAGCTTGTCCATCTGCGGGCCCCGGCGCGGAGGCCTGCTGCGCCGCCGCATGAAGCGCTGTTTCATTGTCTGCTTAGCTGTTGTGTCGGTTTCCAAAAAGCTCCTCTCGTGCATGAAAAAACGGGAAATAAAAAAAACAAGCCATCCCTCCGCCGCATGCAATCGTTTAAAAAAACTATCCTTTTATCTTGTTCTCGCGCAGCATTGCAGCCTTGCCCGAGCGCACAAGCTCCTTGATGCCCAGAGGCCTGAACAGATCGATAATTGCCTGAATCT
Organism: uncultured delta proteobacterium; assembly: GCA_963718965.1. Lineage (GTDB taxonomy): Bacteria > Desulfobacterota > WTBG01 > CAIYCZ01 > CAIRTM01 > CAIWCT01. The sequence goes on from CAVRBJ010000018.1 coordinate 33,739, forward strand.
TGTTCTCATCGCCCGTGACTTCAACAGTATAGTGCGTGCGGCTCACGTCAACGACCTTGCAGCGAAAAATATCGATAATGCTGAGGACCTCGGAGCGCTTATGCTCATCGACATTGACCTTGATAAGGGCAAGCTCCCGTTCGATAAAATCCGAGCCGCTGCTCTCATAGTCGATGACTTTGATAATGTCGATAAGCTTGTTGAGCTGCTTGTTGATCTGCTCGAGAATGCGGTCGTCACCACGGGTCACAATGGTCATCTGAGACATTGTGGGGTCAAGTGTTTCATTGACCGAAAGAGATTCAATATTAAACCCCCTGCCGCTGAAAAGCCCGGCAATACGGGAAAGCACACCGGGCCTATTGTCAACCAGCACTGAAATGGTATGTCTCATGGTTCTGTCCTCGTTGTGTCTACAGCAGTATCATATTGCTAATGGATGCGCCCGCCGGAACCATGGGATAGACGCATTCTTCGGGATCAATGACAAAATCCATGATCACCGGTCTATCCTTGACCGCCAGTGCCTTCTTAATGACTGAGACGACTTCCCCGGGCCGCTCAGCCCGCAACCCCACGGCGCCATAAGCCTCAGCGAGCTTCACGAAATCGGGATGCTGCTCAAAGGTCGAATGCGAGTAGCGCTTCTTATAGAAAAGCTGCTGCCATTGCCGCACCATGCCAAGGCACATATTGTTCAATATGGCAATCTTTACGGGCAGCCCGTACTGCACGGCAGTGGCAAGCTCCTGAATATTCATCTGTATGCTGCCGTCGCCTGCGATATCGATGACCGTAGCCTTGGGGTTTGCGACCTGCGCGCCGATAGCTGCAGGGAAGCCGTAGCCCATGGTGCCAAGGCCGCCGGAGGTGAGAAATTTTCTCGGCTCATCAAACAGGTAATACTGCGCCGCCCACATCTGATTCTGGCCGACCTCTGTGGTAATGATCGCCTTGCCCTTCGTCAGTTCGTAAATTTTCTCAACCACATATTGCGGCTTTATAAGCTCATCCATCTGGTATTGCATTGAATGCTTGCTTTTCCAGCCTGCGATTTCATCAAGCCATACTTTCCGGTCTGCCTTTTTCACCTTCTTTTCGCCCGCAACCTCGATCATGTCCTTAAGAATTTCGCGGCAGTCGCCGACAATGGGGATAGAGACCTTGATATTTTTACTGATAGAAGTCGGGTCGATGTCAATGTGAATGACTGTAGCGCCGGCGGCAAATGAATTGAGGTCGCCGGTTACACGGTCGTCAAACCGTGCGCCAACGGCAATCAGCAGATCGCAGTGCGTCACCGCCATATTGGCCCGGTAGGTGCCGTGCATCCCGAGCATCCCGAGCGAGAGAGGATCAGTGCCGGGATAGCAGCCCATTCCCATGAGCGTCGTTGTAACAGGTATCTGAAAATGCCGGGCAAACAAGCCCAGTTCATGCGAGGCATTAGACAGGACGACTCCGCCTCCGGCATAAATAACCGGCTTTTTTGCCTTCGCAATTTCCTCGACTGCCCGTACGATTTGACGGCGGTTGCCCTTAAGGGTGGGCTTGTAACTGCGCATGTCGATTTTCTCAGGATATTCAAAATCAATCTCTGCGCCGATAATGTCTTTGGGCAGATCGACAAGCACCGGGCCCGGACGGCCTGAGCGGGCTATATAAAACGCCTCTTTAATGATGCGCGGCAGTTCCGCAACTGATTTAACCAGATAGTTATGCTTGGTGCACGGCCGGCTGATGCCGACAATATCAGCCTCCTGAAAGGCATCATTGCCGATAAGCATAGTGGGCACCTGTCCGGTGAACACCACGATGGGAATCGAGTCCATATAGGCCGTGGCAAGGCCGGTAACGGTGTTGGTAGCGCCGGGCCCTGATGTCACCAGGCACACTCCCACATCACCGGTTACACGGGCATAGCCGTCTGCGGCATGCACTGCCGCCTGCTCATGGCGCACGAGAATATGCTCCAGATGTGACTCATACAGCGCATTGTAGACATCAAGAACCGATCCTCCGGGATACCCGAAGATCACCTTGACTTTTTCTCTATACAGGCACTCAAGCAGTATCTGGGCGCCTTTTAGCTTTGTAGGATTCTTCGTCATAGCATACGCCTGAAAACGTGTTTTAAAAACACAGGACTAATTTCCATAAAATCTTATTATATTTTATCATACAACTACCACTAAGGGCAACAGCATGATTGCTATTTCTGCGCTTCAGAAATAAAAGCATCCGGCGGCCGCACATACAGGGCTGACACCAGTTCAGGCCGGCCGGCACAGCATGCATACTGTGCCTGAGCAAGAATCGCAAGCGTTGATGCCCGGGGAATACCCAGATGTTCAGGCGCAACAATGCAGCTCTTTGCCGCAGCACAGGCTGCAATACGCTCAGAATAGACTGCAGCGCCAGCGCCGATAAGCACGGCGGGCTGAGTCAAACTCTCAACCCATGCCACGGGATCAAGCACCGTTGCCGGCTGAACCTGCTCAAGCACGCCGCCGGTGCTGCGATACAGGGATGCATAGACCTGCTGTTTGCGCGCATCAATCATGGGGCTGACAAACCCGTCGCCGCCGGTCGCCTGACTTGCGACAACCTCAAGCGTGGGAACGCCTGCAAGGGGTTTATCAAGAGCAAACGCAAGGCCCTGAGCCGTGCTGATGCCGACCCGAAGCCCGGTAAAAGAGCCGGGGCCGACCGATACGGCAATACAATCAATGGACTCACGGGCAATACCAGTCCAGTCAAAAAGCCTGTCAACAATCTGCAAAAGCCGCTCTGAATGATTCTTCTGACCGGAGAGCATACATTCGGCAAGAATCCGTCCGTCATCTACAATCGCAGCGCTTGCCGAAGGCGTTGAAGTATCTATGGAGAGAATTATCATTTAATAAACATTCGGGTAATATCATTATAAAACACAAACGCCATAAGAGACAGAAGCAGCACAAGCCCTATCTGCTGGGCAATTTCCGTCATTTTAACACTCACAGGACTGCCCTTGACAGCCTCGACGACCAGAAAGAAAAGATGCCCCCCATCGAGTATGGGAACGGGCAGCAGGTTAAGCACCCCCAGATTGACGCTTATCATTGCCATCAACAAAAGAAAACTCAAAAAACCCGCCTGCGCAAAATCACCCGCAAGCTTGCCGATAAGCAGCGGGCCCCCGATGTCCTTGCGCCGCTCTATGGGGCTTTTTATAAGAACACCCATCCCGAGCAGCGTGAGCTTGGACCACTTCCCCGTATCCTCCAGGCCCTTCCACAGGGCGACCAGGGGATTATAGCGTTTAACGATTTGCCCCTCTTCGCCGCCGCTTGGCGAAATGCCTATTTTATATGCCTGCACGGGTTCGCCGAGAAGATTTTTAGAATCGGTTGGCTGCGGTGTGACCGAAAAAACCATCTGCTCCCCGCCTCTGCGAACTTTCAGCGCAAGCGTGCGGCCCCGGCTTTTTTCGATGAGCTGCGAGAGTTCATCCCACAGCTCGACAGGGCTTCCATCAACCGATTCGACCATATCGCCAACCTTCAGCCCTGCGGCTAGCGCAGGCGAATCGTCAAGAACCGCGCCGATGCGCGGGGTTATCATGGGCATGCCCGCCATGTAGATGCCGCTGAAGATCAGAAAGGCAAATATCAAATTAAAGACCGAGCCTGCGGCAAGTATGGCAAAACGCTTGGGCACGCTCTGGCTATTGAGCGAATAGGGCTTGTCTGCTTCGGAAATCTCTTCATCAGGTGACTCGCCCAGTGGTTTTACATAGCCCCCGAGGGGCAGCAGCGAAATAAGATACTCCGTATCGCCAATCTTCTTCCCGATGAGCTTCGGCCCGAAACCAAGAGAAAACTTCAGCACCCGAACGCCCGCAAGTTTTGCAACGATAAAGTGCCCGAGTTCGTGAACGAAAATAAGCACCCCGAGCAGTACTGTCGCAGGAATTACATACATAGTGATAACATTCAAAATATTTTCCACTGCTGATTTATTCCTTTCTGTGTTTAGTCCTAAAAGCCGGAAAATTTTTCCGCAATCGTGGCCGCCTTCTGTCGCGCCCACCGGTCGGCGTCTTGCACAGCGGCTATACTGTCGGCAGTCCCGCCGGTAAAGGTATCCATGACTGTTTCAATCAGCTGCGCGATTGCAGTAAATGCTATCGCGCGCTCAAGAAACTTTTCAACCGCCACCTCATTGGCCGCGTTCATAACCGCTGGCACAAGCCCCCCCGCCTCTAAAGCCCTATAGGCAAGCCTGATTGTGGGAAAGCAGTCCATGTCAGGCTCATGAAAACTCAAAGAACCGATACGGGCAAAATCAAGGGGCGTCACAATATCATGCAGACGCTCAGGGCATGACAGAGCATAGGCGATCGGTGCCCGCATGTCGGGCTGCGACAGCTGCGCAAGAACAGTTCCGTCCACAAACTCGACCATCGAATGAATGATGCTCTGCGGGTGCACGACAACACCGATCTGAGCGGCAGGCAGGCCGAACAGCCAGTGCGCCTCAATGATTTCAAGGCCCTTGTTCATAAGGGTCGCCGAGTCGGTCGTGACCTTGCGCCCCATTTTCCAGCGCGGATGATTGAGCGCCTGCTCCGGTGTTACCCGGTCAAGATCGGCTCTGCTGCAGCCAAAAAAAGGGCCGCCTGAAGCCGTTAGCAGAATCCGGCGCACATCTTGCCGGCTTCTTCCTTCCAGCAGCTGAAAAATGGCGCTATGCTCACTGTCGACGGGAATGATGCGGCAGCCCTTCTCCTGCGCAGCACGGGTGATAAGGCTGCCGGCCATGACCATAGTTTCTTTATTGGCAAGGGCTATATTTTTACCCGCGCGCACTGCGCTGTAGGTGGGCACAAGGCCCGCAGAGCCTGAAATGGCAGCCACAACCATATCGGCTTCATCGAGGGTAGCGACCACAGTTGCGCCTTCAGTGCCTGTGCATACTTCAGTGCCGCGTGAACCGATCAGCTGCCTGAGCCGTGCTGCAGCAGCCGGGTCTGACAGCGCCACCAGCCGGGGCCGAAACTCCCGCACCTGCCCGGCAAGGAGTTCCACATTGCCGCCTGCGGCAAGGCCTGCAATCCGGTAACGGTCCGGATACCTGCGCACCACATCAAGGGTGCTGGCGCCGATAGAGCCGGTAGATCCGAGAAGAGCGATCTGCATCATACGGGAAGTGCCCTGCTGAGATAATAATAAAGAAAGGGCCCTGCAAAAAGCAGGCTGTCAATGCGGTCAAGAACGCCGCCATGGCCGGGAAAAAGAGTGCCGGAATCCTTAACAACACAGGACCTCTTAATAAACGACTCGCAAAGATCGCCGAACTGATTCATAATATTAAGGCCAACGCCTATCGTGAGGCAGTGCCACAGGGAAAGGTTCTGAAGAAAAAAAAGCTTAAAGACCACAGCGGTCAGAACGCCGCACACAAGCCCGCCGAGCGCTCCTTCTATGGTCTTTTTCGGGCTGATGCGCTTTGAAAGCCGATGCTTGCCCATCCATGTTCCAAAAAAGAATGCGCCGGAATCCCCTGCCCAGGCCACAAGCACCAGTAGAAAAATAAGCGGCACGCCATCAGGCCGGCCCCGCAGCAGCACCAGATATGAACCCAGAAAAGCAATGTACATAATGCCGCAAAACTGCGCCATAACTATCATGGAGGCATCACGAAGCGGCGCCAGGCGCCTGCCCATGTGATACCAGAACAACACAGCAAAGCTCAAAGCACAGGCAGCGGGCAGCATGCTCCGGCAGGCAAGCACGGTAACATCAGCATCATGATAGGCGCCTGCAAGCACTGCCGCACCCAGGGCAAGGCCGAGCCCAACCGTTACGCGCGATGATGCAGGCAGTGCCATTTTAAAAAACTCCCACAGCCCGACAAGCAGCACGGCAAGAATAAACAGAAAAAAAACAGCCGTGCCGCAAAAAGCCACTATGTACACAACCACCGGTATGCCCACAGCCGCGGTCAATATGCGCTTAGAAACCATATCCTCACTTTTTAAAAAGACAGCGATGCATTGCAGGAAAACAGTTCCAGAAACACATATCGCAGCAGGCGGCCAGTTTCAGCCTGTGCGCAGCTGCTCATCGGTAAGGCCAAAGCGGCGACTGCGGGTCTGAAAATCCCGAAGAGCCTTTGAGAGATCTTCTTTTCCGAAATCAGGCCACAGCACTTCAGTAATATAGAGCTCCGAATAGGCAATCTGCCACAAAAGAAAATTGCTCACCCGAAGCTCGCCGCTGGTGCGGATAAGCAGGTCGGGATCAGGCTGCCCTGCAGTGTCAAGACAGCTTGAGAAAAGCTCCTCGGTTATATCTGCGGCTTGCCTGCCGCTCTCTGAAACCAGCTTGCGCACGGCGCGCAGTATATCGTCTCGCCCGCTGTAGCTAAGGGCAACATTGAGCGTCATACCCGTATTATTGCGCGTTACATCCATAATCTCTCTGACTGCAGGCATGACGTCATCGGGCAGTTTTGAAAGATCGCCTATCATAGTAACGCGTGTATTATTCTGGTGCAGCTCAAGCATTTCAGAACGTATAAATTTTTTCAAAAGCGCCATGAGCGCCTTTATTTCCGTTTTCGGTCGGCGCCAGTTCTCGGTTGAGAATGCGTACAGGGTCAGCACCTCAATGCCCAGTTTCCTGCACTCGCGCACAACCTCACGCACCGTTTCAATGCCTTTGCGGTGCCCCATGATTCGAGGCAAATGGCGCTGCTTCGCCCAGCGTCCATTGCCGTCCATAATGATGGCTATATGCCGCGGAAGTTTCTCTATCTGCAATTGCCTTTTGTCCATGTCGCCCCATGTTCAATATAATGGTGACGGTATCATAAAAGGATTGACTGCTCAAGGTTTTTCGGCGAGTTATGGGGCCTCGCATAAACACATGCAATGGTTGTATGTGAAAATGTTACAAAAACTGCGCTGGCAAAAACTCCTCCTGCTTCGGGCATACTCCCCAGGCATAAAAAAGCCCCGTCGGCCCTGTATACAACAGGGCAACGGGGCATGACATTGTTCAGTTTCCGTATTTGGACCGTCGCCGCTGCTCTTTACAGCACTGGCTCGGCGCCGCCTGCAATCATCTGGCCCATGTGATCTTGCCTTCGCAGTCGCCAACAAGCACTCGGTACTCCTGCTTCTCAAGAGGCTCGCCGTTGAACGTTACTCTCATGAACATGAACCGCTTGAAAAACACGCGTGTGCTTACAACGTCTACTGCATCTGACTCCCATTTTACCACCGGGGTATCACCAAATTCAGTCCCCCTCTTCCAATTACGAGCAGAAATCTGGTTTTTTCTTTATCACCCACAAGCCAGCCAAGAGTTTTGGGAATGATTTTCACCTCGCAGGTCGGCAAAATATCGGTGTAAAAAGGATCAGTATCGTCAACGTCAAAGCCACTGCTGTTATCCACATAGCCTACAGGCGGCGTCAGCGAGCAGAACTCCGAGTCATTGTCGGCATTGCCGTAACCATCGCCGTCGACATCGGGGTAATAGGTGACCGTGGCATGGATTGCGGCATCATTGTCGTTGCAGTCTGTGCCCGTGCAGAGGCTGCCTGCGCCATAGCCGTCGCCGTCTTTGATCAAGGCACGACTCACCATTAACTTTAAAAGGAAGTCCCTGCTGACCGACATCAAAAGCCGTGTTCCATGCATTTTTAGGTTATCCATCGAACCGCATCCCCCGTAGTCGTTTCATTATCGATGCGGATAGGCGGCTGCCATGGACCTGTGTACGATACGCTGCCGTCATAACTCCACTCAGCCCAGTATGTGCCGGGGCCGAGAGTAAGATTATCGGTATTGACGACAACATGCTGAATGCGGCGTCCATCATAGGCAGTTCCCGGATTGTCTTGCACAATAAAAATATCGGTAAATGCAGCGGATGTAAGAACATTGGTCGTATTATCACCCCATACAACTGTGCGGATGCCTGTAGCCGGATTGCCGTCCCATATACGAAGATACGCCGCAGTAATCGATGCATTATCTGCCGCCCCTGTTTGATATACATAAAGATCAAAAGATGAAACAGACCAGTCTGTGTCAGCGGCAATGGTAAAATTATCGGCAACGGCATAGCGGCCACTAGCAGTATGCTGGGCTCCAAAGCCATAAATGCCAAACCCCAGCAAGGCTGACCGAATTATGCTTTCATCGCTGCCGTCCGGATGCGTGCCGGGGCTGTTCACCAAGGGGCCATTGTCATACAGCAGTGCGGCCTGCCCGCCGGCGGCCCATGCCAGCAGGATTGCCGTCATAACCAGAGCTGCAATCAGATTCGCTTCTTTTCTTTTCTGTTTCATTGGTTCCCTCCTTTTTGTAGGTTTTTACTATTCACCGAAGCTTTAAAAAAGCCTTCATACGTCAATCAAAAAAACTAAAAAAATACAAAAAAATTTTATAAGGCTGAAGTTATATAAGTGAGGGTATTAAATTTTAGTTAGCATACAGAAACAATACTAACAAGCTTTTATTTGCATAGCTTGCACATCTGGACTGCACTGGGTTTGGGAACTATGGAGAATGTACTTTAGAAAGGGGAAAAAAGAGGGCCTGCGCCGGAAAGTAGTCCTGCGCAGGCCTGATGGACGGTATTTATTCAACGATTGCTTCGGTGGGGCAGACTGATGCGCAGGTGCCGCAACCCGTGCAGGTAGTTTCATCGATCTCGAACTTGCCGTCGCCTTCCTTGATGGCCTCGACGGGGCATTCCTCGGCGCAGGTGCCGCAGGAAACACAGTCATCGGTAATCTTGTACGCCATGGCATCTCTCCTTGTTAGATTTCAAGTATCTCTTTTTCTTTCTGCGCAGACAGGTCATCGCACTTTTTTATATATCCGTCGGTAACCTTCTGCACTTCATCCTGGGCTTTGAAAAAAGCGTCTTCCGTAATCTTTTTATCGTTCTTGAGTACTTTAAGCTCATCATTAATATCGCGGCGCTGATTGCGGATAGCGACCTTTGCCGCCTCTGACATCTTTTTCACCTGCTTTGCCAGCTCCTTGCGCCGGTCCTCGGTCAGCGGCGGAATATTAACACGAAGGATCTTGCCGTCATTGTTGGGCGTGAATCCCAGGTCCGCCTTCTGAATCGCCTTTTCGAGCTCCTTGAGAATCGATTGATCCCAGGGCTGAATCGTTATCTGCCGCGCCTCGGGAATGGCAAGCGTTGCCAGCTGATTGAGCGGCGTCGGCGTGCCGTAATAATCGACCCGCACACCGTCGAGCAGCGTCACGGATGCCCGGCCTGTGCGAACCTTGCTGAAATCCTTCTGCAGCGCCTCGATGCTCTTGTCCATCTGCTGCCTGGCTTTGCTGATAGCTTCTTTGTCCATATTAATTACCCCCGTATAAAAGTCCCTATTTTTTTTCCCTGTACCGCCTTGTATATATTGCCCGCGACATTGAGGTCAAAAACAATAATGGGCATCTTGTGCTCCATGCAAAGCGTAATTGCCGTAAGGTCCATTATGCGAAGCTTGCGGCTGATCACATCCTGATAGGTCAGCTCGACAAACCGCTTGGCATCGAGGTGCTTGGCCGGGTCTTTATCGTACACGCCATCGACCTTGGTTGCCTTGAGAATCACCTCGGCGTTCATTTCCTGCGCGCGCAGGGCTGCGGCCGTATCAGTCGTGAAAAAAGGATTGCCCGTGCCTGCGGCGAATATCACCACCCGCTTCTTCTCAAGATGATGCATAGCTCTGCGGCGGATATAGGGCTCGGCTATCTGGCGCATCTGAATGGCCGACATGACACGCGTGGGCACGCCGTCTTTTTCAAGATATTCCTGCAGTGCAAGGCTGTTGATGACTGTTGCGAGCATGCCCATATAGTCGGCATTGGCCCGGTCCATCCCCTTTGAGCTTTCGGATATGCCCCTGAAGATGTTACCGCCGCCTATGACGATTGCGATTTCCGTACCAAGGGAATACACATGCCTGATGTCGTCGGAGATCTTCTGAAGGGCGGCAAGGTCTATGCCATAGGACTTGCCGCCCTTGAGCACTTCACCGCTCAGCTTCAGCAGCACGCGTTTGAAACCGCATCTTTTACTTACAGCCATGACAGTCGACCCCTTCGGTGTGAGAGCCTCAGGCGCTTTCACCCAGCTTAAAACGGGCAAAGCGGCCCACACTGATGTTTTCGCCGAACTTTGCAATGCCGGATTTAATATAGTCCTGCATGGTCATCTTGTCGTCTTTGACAAAGGGCTGATCGAGCAGGCATATCTCGGAATAAAATTTCTGCAGCTTGCCTTCGACAATCTTCTCGATCACATTGGCTGGCTTGCCAGATCCTTCTGCCTGGGAACGGTAAATCTGGCGCTCCTGCTCAAGCATATCAGCGGGAACCTCTTCCCTGTTGATATAGCGGGGCGCAGCCGCCGCAATCTGCATGGCGATGTCTTTACCGAATTCGATAAACTCAGCGCCGCGGGCAACAAAATCGGTTTCGCAAAAAACCTCAACAAGAATGCCCAGCTTATCGCCGGGGTGAATATAGGACACCACGCGGCCGTCCTTGAGCTGCCGATCCATCTTTTTGGAAGCCGAGGCAATACCCTTTTCACGCAGGTAAATAATCGCCTTTTCCATGTCGCCGTCGGTTGCCTGCAGCGCATTGCGGCAATCCATCATGGGGGCTGCTGTTTTATCACGCAATTCCTTTACTGCTTTTGCATCAACTGCCATAACCGTTTCTCCTTACGGGTAATTTATATTCATGTGTGTAGTGGCTGAACGAAAATCTCAAGCCATGGATTTGTTGGGTTCGCCCTTATGCCGGCACTTCTTATATAAGCATTTGTTTTTGCGCAGGTTGGGTTGAGGTACGAAACCCAACGGCTTCTTCCGGGCTTAACCCAACCTACAAAAAAACGACTTCCCGTTTAGGCCCTACTTAAAAATTGCGCCTTCAGGCTGCGTATCAATCAAATAAGTCTTAAGTCGCTTATTGCGCATCCTTATCAGGCACATCGGCCTTACGGGAAGAGGCCTGCTGCATAATGATTGCATCGCGCCTGCTCTCGCCTTCAATGCACGCTTCGGCGATCTTGGAGCTGAAAAGCTTGACTGCCCGAATCGCATCATCATTTGCCGGTATGACATAATCAATTTCTTCAGGGTCGGAATTCGTATCAAGCAAAGCCACCGTGGGAATGCCGAGCTTGCGGGCTTCGGAAACCGCTATTTTTTCTTTTTTGGGATCAACAATAAAAAGCACATCAGGCACTGCCTGCATGGAGCGGATGCCGTTAAAAACATAGTTGAGCTTTTCGAGTTCCCGCTCCAGGCACAGAACCTCTTTTTTCTTGAAATTGGCAAAGGTGCCGTCTTCGCGCTGCATCTCAAGCATCTTCATGCGCTCAAGGCTTTTGCGCACGGTCTGGAAATTGGTAAGCAGGCCGCCCAGCCACCGGTTGGTGACGGAAAACTGACCGGAGCGTTCGGCCTCTTCCTTGATAGCCTCCTGAGCCTGACGCTTCGTGCCGACAAACATGACCTTGCCGCCATGGGCGACAGTATCGACAACAAAATCATAGGCTGTCTTGAACAGCACCACCGTCTGCTGCAGATCGATAATGTGAATGCCGTTGCGCGCCCCGAAAATATAGGGCTTCATTTTGGGGTTCCATTTGCTGGTCTGGTGTCCGAAGTGAACACCTGCTTCGAGAAGCTGTTTCATCGTGGTATTGGACAAGATGGGTCTCCTTTTCTGTGGCATGACCGTGTCCATTGACCGCTGGCGCGGCGCAACAGGAACCTTGCGTGAAGGCCCTTTAACGGCTGTATGCCTGGTTTCGGGTTGTTGGTTTATGCACCCTGTATATATTTTTATAGCTTACAGGATGCAAACAAAAACGAGTATTTTTAACATACCGCCAAATTTTCCGCAAGGACTATTTAAACAGACTATTAATCCCCGAATAAAAACCCGCTTGAATAAAAAATGTGGTAAATTATATAAAAAAATTATACGATTTGTAAGGCGGGTGCCGTGTTAAAACAGTATAGAACATGAAAATCATACCGGTGGAGAGCATATGATTATAAGACGAACCATCTGGATAGCAGCTTTGCTGATTGGACTTGTACTGGCCACCGGGCTGCAAAAAGCCGGTGGCATCCGACAATACAGCAGCGTTTTTCCATTGGCCGGCTTGATTGCCGGGGAGACCTGCAAGCTTAAAGTCATCTGCAATGTAGAAGCAAGGCAGGCAAGCCGGTAGCACAGATCACACGCAGACCTGATCCTCTGGGCGGGGCAAGCACGAAGCAGAATCTTAACACGCAACCCCGACGGCACCTGGCGCTGGACAGGTAATGTGTATCCCTTAGATAATGGGCTGAAATCAATTACGGTGACCGCAACGGACAATGAAAGCCGGCAAACAGTATTTATAAAAGAAATCAGGACGCATGTGCCGGGCAAGGCAATAGCCATTGCAGCAGGCAACCAACACACGCTTGCACTTAAAGCAGATGGCACAGTTGCCTGCTGGGGGGGGAATGTTTATGGGGAATGTAATGTGCCGGACGGACTTACTGAAGTGGTGGCTGTTGCTGGGGGTGGGGCGTTACAGCTTCGCATTAAGGTTTGACGGCACCATGGTGTGCTGGGGCGATAATTGGGTCAATCAATGACGGAGCCCCCGAAGAAACCGATGATGCCGTGGCAATATCTGCTAGCTCCACGCCGATCGCTCATCCTGAAAGCGGATGGCACGCTCAGGTGTTCAGGTGGTGGGATGGTATGGGGGGCATGCGATATCCCCCTATCTTGCGATGTTACCGCTATTTCAATGGGTTTTGGCTTTGGCCTTGCTGTAAAATCAGATGGAACAGTGGCCTGCTGGGGAAAAAACGATTACGGAGAGTGCAATGTACCGCTGGGGCTGCACAATGTGGCGGCCGTTGTCGGCGGGTATAATCACAGCCTTGCATTGAAAGAAAATGGCAGCGTTGTGGCCTGGGGCGGGCGAAGGGTTCAGCCGGTGCGACACCGGATGGTGCCGCCGGGACTTGGTAAACTGACAGCAATAGACACGAGAGGCAATGAATCTAGCACGGTAGATATGGGGCTTCGGCAGGACGGAACAGTGGTGGTCTGGTGGAAGCCGAAGGATGGATGGTTGTTTCAGGTAAGCAGGGGATTGAAACAGAGCATTGCTATTGCCTCGGGCTGGTATCACTAACTTCCCCTTGGTGAAGACGGCAGCGTGACAGCCTGGGGAGATAATTCTTCCGGCCAGTGCGATGTGCCAGCAGAGTTGCAGTAGACGTTTGAACCTAGAAAAGCAGAGAAGATAGAGGGGCATCTTTAAATGTCAATTTAATCGGTAGCCCGTAGCGACTGTATAATCATGCTTGAGTTAATCACGGCATGCGTTATTATATATATCAATATGATCAGATCATTCAAATGTGCATACACCGAGGCGCTTTCAAAAGGCCAGCGTGTCAGGCTGTTCGTTAACATTGCTAAGGTTGCACGGCGCAAACTTAGACAAATCGAGATCGCGGGTCGACTTGATGATCTGAGGGTGCCGCCCGGCAATCGCCTTGAAGCACTCACGGGTGATCGTTCCGGTCAATACAGCATTCGTATTAACGATCAATGGCGTGTCTGCTTTCATTGGACGGATGTAGGGGCTGAAAATGTAGAAATCGTTGATTACCATTAAGGAGAGTCTATATTATGAGCAAACTTGAACCTGTTACTCCCGGAGAAATCCTCCTGGAAGATTTTCTAAAACCCATGGTTCTTAGCCAGTATCGGTTGGCCAAGGAAATTGGCGTTCCCGCTCAGCGTATCAGTGAGATTGTTGCGGGTAGGCGTTCGATCACAGCTGATACCGATTTGCGGTTGTGTCGGTTCTTTGGTCTTTCCAACGGCTATTGGTTGCGCGCTCAGGCTGCCCACGATACGGAGGTTTCAGAGCGCACTCTTGGCCCATCGCTCAAGAAGATCAAACCTTGGGCTGAATATGCATCCAAAAAAGGCGCTCCAGCCGGTGCGCGTACCTCGCAGGGTTGATCTTTAGCATTAGACGGTGAAAATACGGCGAGCAGTATGGAAAACAGCTTCAGCTTTTCTTACAATCTTTAATACGGATAAAAAATAAAAAAGCACAGCGACATCCCAGCCAGCACCCACAGCCCCGGCTGCACTTCGCGCCCCCTTCCTGCAAGCACCTTCATAAGCGGATAGAGCACAAAACCGGCTGTCATGCCGATGCCGATATTATAGGTAAAGCTCATAAGCACAATGACTGAAAAAATGGGCACAGCCTCGGTGAGATCGTCAAGTTTGGCCTTGGTAATGGTGGTGAGTATCAGCAGGCCCACGATGATCAGCGCGGGCCCATAGGCGCAAGGCGGTATAATGCTGAAAAACGGAGCGAAGAACAGGGCCGTTAAAAAAAGCAGGGCCGTAACAACCGAACTGAGCCCTGAACGGGCGCCGGACTCAACCCCTGCGGCCGATTCGATATAGGCCCCCGATGTTGTTGTTCCCAGAAGCGAAGCAGCAACTGTTGCAAGGGCATCGCAGAGCATGGGCTTTTCAATATCGGGCAGCCTGCCCCTTTCATCGAGCATGCCTGCCTTGTAGGAAACGCCCAGCAGCGTTGCCATGGTATCAACAAAAGCCATGACAAAAATCGTCAGGATGACTGAAAAGAAACCCCACTGCAAAGCACCTGCAATATCAAGTTTGAACAAAATCGGAGCTATTGAGGGCGGCATGCTGACCCACTGCTTCGGCAGTTCGATTACGCCCAGGGGAACGGCAAGAAATGTGGTTGCGATGATGCCGATGAGCATGGCGCCTTTGACCTTTTTTATCATGAGCGCTGCTATGAAGATGAAACAAAAGACGGCAAGAAGCACACCCGGCTGCTTGAGATTGCCAACATGCACCGGAGCGCCCGGTACTCCCAGCACCACAATGCCTGCCTCATTAAGGCCGATGAAAGTGAGGAAAAGCCCGATGCCGACGGCAAAACTTATCTGCAAGCCTTCAGGTATCTGGTCGGTCAGCCAGCTGCGTATTTTAAATACCGTGAGGAGGGTAAACAGGATACCTGCAATAAATATGGCGCCCAGCGCCGTCTGCCAGCTGTAGCCAAGAACCTTTACAACCGTATAGGCTATAAATGCATTCTCACCCATATACGGCGCAATGGCAAAAGGCCGGTTGGCATAGATGCCCATGAGCATGGTGCCAAAAAATGCGCTCAGAATGGTTGCCACCATGGACGCGCCAAAAGGCATGCCCGCAGCTTCGAGAATTTTCGGATTAACGACTATTATATAGGCCATGGTAACAAAGGTCGTGAGCCCGCCGATAACCTCCTGCCTGACCGAGGTGCCTAGTTCGTGAAGTCGAAAATACCGTGCGATCATAAAAACCCCTTTTGCAACTTTTTATACATTCACATGCCACAAGCATCCTATGATAATCAAGACAATAAAAAGCCTGATTGTGTAAAATTTTTAAGATTTTTTACGCATCTCATTTACCATGTTCCGCATCAATTAAACTTGACCTTCTGCACCATGAACCATGCAGTCAAGCAAGGGGTAAATTACTTGACATATAGTACGAGTTACAGTATTGAGTATTGAATACTTAGCATAAGAAGCATTTTTATCCTCTGGCTTTTTCTATGCATTTATTCCCCCGTGGGGCACAACTTAATACGATAATTTACGCTTGTCAGATATTTTATTCAGCACAGCGAAAGGAGCAAGCATGGAGAAGAAAAAAATGATTCCGGCCAAACTGCCACCCGATATCTACCGGGCGCTTGAAGATGTGGTAGGCCGGGAATATATCTCTCAGGACCGTGCGGTCCTTGAATGCTACAGCAAGTTCTCCGTCGATGCCGGCGGAACGCTGAAAAAGCACATGAAAGACCCCAGCAATATACCCGCCTGCATCGTGTATCCGGAGTCGACCGAAGAGGTGCAGGCCATCATGCGCATCTGCAACCGCTATAAAATCAATGTTATTCCTTTCACCAACGGCATGATCACCTTCAACGGCCCGACAACGCCTGCCCCCACGGTCTGCGTGCATGTGAGCCGCATGAACAAGGTGCTTGAAATCAATGAAGACAACATGACCGCCCGGCTGCAGGCCTATGCCGACTATGCCCAGCTCCAGGCCGATGCCATGAAGAAAGGCCTCTGGAACGGCGGCACACCGCTTGCAACCACGCTGTGCAAGCTGTCCTCGCAGAGCGCTTTTGCCGGCGTCTGGCAGACTGACCACAAATTCGGCACCCTGTCGCGCAATATTATCAGCATTAAGGTCGTTTTGCCGACCGGCGATGTTCTTGTGACCGGCTCAGACGCGGTCTCCGGCATGGACACCTTCTGGGAATACGGCCCCGGCCCGGATTTGTTTTCCCTCGTGCGCGGCAGCGGCGGCACCACGGGCGTCGTAACCGAGGTTGTGTGCAAACTGCATACCTGGGTCGGCGACAGGGAACTTCCCGAACCACCTGCAGGCAGGCCGAGCATCCAGACCTTCACCGATGCCAAGTATGACACCGGCCCCGCCCCTAAACGCCATAAGCTTTTATGGGTTGAATTTGATGACCTTGATACGGAAATAGCAGCCCTTCGCAAAATCGGCCAGGCAGGTATCGGCATAGGCCTCAATGCAACCGGCGTCTATAACGCCTACTACTGCTCACAGACGCAGGATCTCACGCTCGAGCGCGTGGCAAACAAATTTTTCCCGGCCTACAATCTCTACGTAATCATACAGGGCATCGTATCAGAAGGCCAGATTGACTATGAAGAAAATATCGTGCGCGACATCGTTGCCGAAACCGGCGGCAGATTTCTGACCGAGGAGTATAAGGGCGATGTGCTGTACGCACTAGCCCCCTGGAACCTTGACTGCATCCGCCATGTCACCGGCTACCGCATGAACCGCCACTCCTACTGCGGCTCAAATATCCTTGGCGGCCCCGTCGATACGGTTGCCCGTAAAACCCGCGAGGTCTGGTCAAAAGCGCTCAATACCTTCGGCGAAACCTATGTTACCGATCGCGGCGGCATGGATGACACGCCGTTTCTCTACTCCAGCAATCACAGCGGCCGGTTCTGGCTTACCGAGGCAGATGTCTATCCCGACATGAACAAACCGGAACTGCTGCAGCAGGCCCAGGCAACGGTAGCCTGCGGAATGATCAACACCATCGCCGACCAGTACGGCCCCGGCGCAAACGGCCTTGGCGTCTCCATTGAACCCATCACCTCGTTTATGCCGGAAGTGGGGCCTAATTCCCATCTGCTGTTCAGAAAAATACGCGATGTGTTCGATCCCAACGGCATCTGCGCACCCGGCCGGCAGATTTTCACCAAGGCCGAATATGATGCCTTCCCCGAGCAGGCGCTGGCCGGCTTTAACAAGCTGCGGCAGATGCATGGCCTGCAGCCCATTGTGAGAAAGTAACCATTCCAGGAGAAGGAACAGGATATGGCAGTTGACAAATCAAAACTTGAAAAAATAGCGGGCAAAAAAAATGTCCTTGATGATGAAGCGACCCTGAAGCAGTTCTCGCAGGATCAAAGCTTTGTTTCTCCCCGCCGGCCCGATGTCGTCGTGTATGTCGAAAAGGTGGAGCAGGTGCAGCAGATCGTGCGGCTTGCCAATGAAACGCTCACGCCCATCGTACCTTTCAGCTCCGGGCTTACGCTGCGCGGTGCTACCATTGCCGACCAGGGCGGCATCATTTTGAACATGTCACGGATGAATAAGATCATTGAAATAGATGAAGAAAACCTGTTTGCCATGATAGAGCCCGGCGTCACCTATAAGCAGCTGCAGGACGAGCTTGCCCCCAAAGGCTTCAAGGTAATGGTGCCCTTCGGCGCGCCGGCCGACCGCTCGGTGCTCACCAGCTATCTTGAGCGCGACCCGGTCATGTCGGCCCCCTGCTTTGAAGACGGCAATTTTCTCATCATGGACACCGAAATCGTGCTGCCTGACGGGGAGCTTTTCCATACCGGCAACTGGGCATCAGGCGGCCGGCCCGGCTCCCCGGCAGGGCCGATACGCAACAATGTTTTCCGCCTCTGGACCGCAGCGCAGGGAACCTTCGGCATTATGACCAAAATGGTCGTGCAGATTTCCTATATCCCTGCAGCCCGCAAAATTTTCTTTATACCGTTTAAGGCGCTTGCCGATGCCATAGAGCCAATGAAACTCATTCAGCGCAGGGAAATCGGTGCTGAGAGCTTCATCATCAACAGCTTTAACTTTGCAGCCCTGCTCACAGACGGCTGGAAAGTACCGTCAAAATTTCCGGTAAAGCCTGCTGATGCCAAGGAATTCGAGCAGATCAGAAAAGTGCTGCCTGCCTGGACCATGGCTATTGTCATTAACGGCCCGAAGCGCCGTACCGATGAAAAAATAGCCTATGAAGCGGAAGCCCTCCGGGAAATCTGCGATACGCTGAATATCGACCTGCTTGAAAGCCTTCCCAATGTAACCGGCGCGGAAAATATCATTGCAGCCGAACTGCTGCGGCCCTGGGGCGTGCTGCGCAAATTCAACCACAAGGGCTCTGTACATGATTTGACCTTCAAGGCGCCCATAAACAAAGTTGCTGAGCTTGAACAGCTGCTCAACAAACTAGCGACTGCTGCCGACTACCCAACAGCCGACATTGGCAGCTACATCATGCCCCTTGAACGGGGTCGTGCCATTCACTGCGAATTTGACCTGCACTGTCCGGCGGCAGATGGCCCTGAGCGAGAGATGGTAAAAAAACTCTGGCAGCAGGCTTCAGCCGAGCTTATAAATAACGGCGCATACTTTGACCGGCCCTACGGCATATGGGCGCCGCTCATGTACAGCCGCGCGGCAGACTATTCACAGATGCTTAAAAAACTGAAAACGGAGACCGATCCGAATAATATTCTCAATCCCGGCAAGCTCTGCTTTGCGTAAATGCATGAAACTCATTTTTTAGGAGGTTTAAACAAATATGACCGATTATGATGTAATAGTTATTGGTTGCGGCCCTGCCGGCATGATGGCAGTCGGCGAGCTAACAAAGCGCGGCATAAAAGTGCTGGGCGTCGACAAAAAGCCCAGACTTGATGTCAATATCCGCACCGCATCCGGGTACTGCTTTCTTGATCAGCCTTTCAACAAGGAGTATATCAAGTGCATTCCCCGGGGCGATGTAACCGACCTGGAATATACCGACGGCGGCTTTACCGCAACCTATTCGGCGCCGATGCAGGGCATTTATCACTCCCATATGTTTTCCGATACGGGCCGCCACTGGCAGGCTACAACGCGCAAAAAGCCCTTTTACCACTTGTTTGAGCCCGCCAGGTGCCATGCCGACCGCTACAAATGGGCAACGCAAAGGGTGCTGAGTTTATGACCGGCACTTCATTCATCAACTGCTCGCAGACGGACAAGTCGGTTGAAGTGCTCCTGCGCAAGGATGGCAAAAACAAAACCCTTACCTGCAAGAAGCTCATTGCTGCAGACGGCCTTGTCTCCCGCGTGGCCAAGGTGACCGGCGTCAACAAGGCCGGCTCAACTTCGGCATGAAAGGCCCGACAATCGAATATGAGATGGACGGCGTTGAAATGCCCTATGACCGCGGCGATGCCTTCTTCTTCGGCTCAAAGAACTTCGGCGGCATGGCAGGCGGCGTCATCATGGTTCCCAGCCCTCACGGCGATAAGTGCTTCCGCGCGGAGACCATGTCCATGCTTCCGGCATCAAGCGCAACCGATATCATCGAGTATTTCATCCACAAAAGCCCCTTTGCCAGCTGGTTCAAAAATATTAAAATACTTGAGATCAGCGGCGTTATCGTTGAATTTCTCGGCCCCATGAATGTGCCAAAACTCGGCAATATTCTCTATGTCGGCGACTCGGCAGCCTATGGCGAGTGCCTCTACCAGTGCGCCGTCATGTGCGGGTATAAGAGCGCAGAGTGCGTTGAAATGGAGCTGAAGGGCCAGAAGGGCTATGACGAATACTGCGAGTGGTGGGCCGACCATTTTGAGTGGGTGCGCAATCCCAAGCGCATGGCCGACTATACCAAGCGCGTGCTCTTCCCCCGCTTCTTCACGGTGCAGGAGCTCGACTTCCTGTTTGACCTTTCCGAGAAGAACCCCATCGTCGTGGATGAAGTTTCGGCAACTCCGTACACCTTCACCGAGATGATTATGCAGCAGTTTATGGCCATGCCGGAAGTTCCCCAGAAGCTCAGGGAGCGCATGCAGTTCATTATCGATGCCGATATGTCCAAGGTCATGCAGGTGGTCGGTCAGGTGCAAAAGTCATAAGTTCCTCTTACCGCAAAAATATAAAAGCCGCTGTGCAGACCACAGCGGCTTTTTTATTTTTATTTAACATACATCCTGTCAGGTGTGAAAGCTAAAGATGTACCGTCGGACAAACAACACCAGCAGCAAGCCAATAAAGCAGGCATTACCAAACTGCAAATCCTGCCTGCCCGCACCATGCTCAGCTACGCTACATGAAGACAGTTATTCCTTTTTCGGTTCATTCTTTTCAATGAATGCTTTGATGTCATCAAGATACTTTACAATTGCCCTGGCCTTGGTAAGCCCGAACGAGAAGCGCACCCCGTGGTCCGGGTATAGGGCAGGGTAATGACCGGATTGCCCTTGTATTCTCCAATAATCACTTCATCCTGTTTTGCGGTTTCGTTCTCTGGCATCAGTTTTTCCCCTTTTTTAAAATGATCGCTTATTGGCAGTCGCAAATTTTATCAAGAGACTCATCCTCCTCAAGCACCCCGTATACGCGCCAGCCATTGCTTCCTGCATTGCTGTAGAGGATGATATCGGAAGAGATAAAAGAAAGATATGCTGTGCTGCATTTTGGGCAGATAAATGTCTTTGTCAGGTCCGTAAAATGATCCTTGCCATAGTGATTTACGATCGTCTCAAGAGTCTTGGTCAGAATTTCCTTGTAGAGCTTCATGCTGGCGCCTTCCGAAAAAATTTGAATTTGATCCCCGTTTAAACTTCATATAAAGGCATAACAGATACGTTTGTGAAGTCAATAAAAATCTACATTATGCCAGGGAACAAACAGATTTTCCATAAGGTTCCATGCTCAGGCTGTCACTGAAAATGCGGCGGCGCTCAACGCAGCTGCGTCCGCTGAGCAGTTGGGGAAACACTTCGGAGAGAGTGTAGACGCGCATACCCCTTTTTCTTGCACTGCGCTTCTTTGAATGGTATTTTTATAAAAATATGCATACAGGTAACATGCTCATCACCAAACACTTGGTTCCTCTATAAACATCTCAGGGCTTGCGCGTTCATTCTAGCCTCGTCCTTTCTTTTCTGCGCCTGCGCGGGGCGCATGCCATTGCCTCAGGCAAAACAGAAACCGACAGCCGGCATGCCGCGCGGCCAGAAGCCGTATCAGATATACGGCGTCTGGTACTACCCCATTCCATCAGCCATGGGCTATACCGAAAATGGTATAGCAAGCTGGTATGGCGATATTTTCCATGGCAAGCCAACCTCAAGCGGCGAGGCTTACAATATGTACGACATGACAGCAGCCCATAAAACCCTCCCGCTTGGAACGCATGTTAAGGTCACCAATAAAAACAATGGGGTGGCAATCATCCTGCGCATCAATGACCGCGGTCCTTTTGTCTCCGGCCGTATTATCGACCTATCCTATACTGCGGCACAGAAGCTCGGCATGCTGCAGCCCGGCACTATCCCGGTCAGGGTTGAGGCGGTACAGGTTGCAGAAAAAACAGAGCTGAAAGGTAAAACAGTGTGGGAGGCTGAGGCAGTGCCTGATTTCAAGTACGGCAATTTCACCATACAGATAGGAGCTTTTCAGCAGGTAGCAAATGCCATCAGCTTACGGCAAGCCATGCAGCAGCGCTATGAACAAGCCTCTATTCGGCCGCCCACAGCACGCGACAGCGAGCGTTATTACCGCGTGCAGGTAGGGGCATATAAAGACCTGCAGAAAGCCCAGCAGGAGGCTGACAGACTAAAGCAGAAGGGGTATCCAGGAGCCTTTGTGGTTGCCCTGGATGAGAAAACCAGCTGAGCCGTATCAGGGAACAATGGCCGAGGCGTTCCGGTCAAAAGGATTGGTGCGCACGGCAAGGGAGAACAAAAAGGGATAGCTCTGCTTGAGATGCCACATATAGTGAAGCCATTGCTTCACGAGCATGCCGTAGGCCCTCTTGATGTCATAGGCCAGATGCTTCATGTCCGAAGCGGGAAGGCCGGTCAATGTTGTCCGGGCATGCAGTTCCTGCCGCAGATGAAATACCGCTACGAGCGTATCGGTAAAACTCTCGTGCTCGCTCAGATTGGGGTTCTCCATCAGGCGCAGCAGCAGGGTCTGTTTTGTTTCAAAATAACCTTTGAGCTCCTCAAGCTCCATGCTGTTGATATCAACCATATAGTCATAGTCCTGCAGGCAAAGTTGCACGGCGGTAAAATCAGAGGCTGTCCAGTTGTTGCCGATGATAAGGTTCTGCTCAATGAGAGCGATCTGTGCATCATGGCGGGCAAAAAGCGCAAGCAGCCCGGTGCCCAGTTCGCTGAAAAAAAGGCCGATAGCCACATTGAGCCGTTCCATCCGCTGCTGCTTTTCGTACTTTTTGAGCATGTTCTCGGTCACCGTTGCAATGAGTGCCAGAAAAACTCCCACGCCCGTAATGATGAGCACCATGACAAGCAGTTTGCCGGCCGGGGTGACGGGATGGATATCGCCATAGCCGACTGTTGCGATGGTAGCAACATTGAAATAAAGTGCGTCAAGAAGTGATACCTGCTCCAGAACCATGAATCCAAACGTGCCGAGAGCAAACACCGCACACAATATGATCAAGAAAAAACGCAGCCTTAAGCTCTCATTGAGCATGATTCAGCTCCCCTGAAAATGATTCATAATAATTTTAGTATAAGACGTGCTGCAAATATCTGTCAATGATAAAGCATCAGAGCTGGCAGATCGATCACCTGATCACTTGCCTTTCTCAGCTATTGCGCTATGATAAAAATACAAAAAACCTCAAAGGAGCAATGGCCATGATGCAATTCAAGAATGAACGGGATCGAGAGGAAGTGCTCAGCTGTATTACGGAAAACATGAACGAAGAGTTTCAGGCGACGCTGCAATACATCTGCCACCGTATTTCGGCAAAAGGCGTTGATGAGATGCTTTCAGATTCATTTAAATCGGCGGCCCTGGACGAAATGTCGCACATACTCTTCTTCTCAGACCTCATCACCAAATACGGCGGAACACCCCGATTTACCCCGTGGCCCATTGACCAGAGCCCTGATATCAAAGGTATGCTTACAAGCGACATTGCTCTTGAAAAAAAAGCCCGCGAGCGTTACAGCGGTCAGCTGGAGCGCTTCGCAGACTACCCTGAACTTGCAGGAATAGTAAAAAATGTGCTCGACGATGAAGGAGATCATGAAGCACTGTTCACCGACTATCTTGCCCGGCTTCCCCATTCTGGGCTCTGAAGCTTTTTGCTTGCGCGCAGCCGGCTTTCTCCGTATTTTTTTACCCGCAGGCCGGGGCTCAGCAACCAGCGCAGCTTTGATCGCCTCATAAATACGGCCAAAGCAACTTTATAAAAATGCAATCCAATTAAAAAAGCGCCCGCGGATACAAACCGCGGGCGCTCATGTTGGGCTTTAACAACAATCTCAATTTTTACCGTAGACGATGGTTGCCTGCTTGGTCAAACCATCAATATAATCCTTAATGGCCTTCTGCTTGCTTTGCTCCTGAAGACTTTTGATGATTTCAGGCTTCACCTGATCAAGCGTTTGTGTCTTTGCCGGAATATGCTCCTGCGCCTGAATAATGTGATAGCCGAACTGGGTTTCAACCACAGGGCCTATCTCATTGACCTTCTGGCCGAATGCGGCATCCTCAAAAGGTTTTACCATCTGCCCTTTTCCAAATGTGCCGAGGTCTCCGCCTTTGGCTTTGCTGGGGCAATCAGAGCTTTCCTGGGCTATCTTTGCGAAATCACCGCCTGCTACAAGCTTCTTGCGGATATCATCAATTTTAGCCTTCTTTGCCTTTTTCACCGTTTCGTTATCGGTGGCGCTTGCCTTCAAAAGAATATGGCGTGCATGCACTTTTTCCGGCTCATCAAATTTCGACTTATTCACATCATAATAATTCTTAATTTCTTCTTCTGTGGGAGGGGTGCCGGCCGTAATCTGCGAATCCATCAGCTTCTTGGCCTTGAGTATATTCCTGATATCGCCCTTCAGTTTCTCAATGCTGACACCCTGCTGCTTGAGCACATCCTCAAGTTTTGTTCCCGGGGGAATCTGCTGCTCATATTCTTTGAGCTGCGCATTGACTTCATCGTCAGAGACGGCAATCTTCTTCTTGTCGGCTTCCTGCGAGAGCACAGTCTTCTGGATAAAATAATCTGAAAGCTGCTGGCGCCATTTGCCCTTCATCTGCTCAAGCTGTGCCTTGACCTGCTCCATCTGCTCGGGAGGCACCTGCTTTGAGATGGAGGCCATCTGGCCTTCAAGCATTGCATCCACTTCTGCGGTAGTAAGTTTTTCACCATTTACCTGTACGATGAAATCATCCTTGCCTCCGGCGGCTGGTTTTGCATCAGCTTTGGGCGCCGGTGCTTTAGGAGCTTCAGCCTTGGGCTTTTCAACCTTTTGTTCTGCCGGCTTCTTGTCGTTCTCTGCGGCCGAACACGATACGAGGCTCGTGGCAAAAACCACTGCAGCAACAAGAGCAATAACGGTCATACCTACTGCTGGATACTTCTTCATCAATACTCCTTTCAAAAATATTCACCCTTTACCCTCTTTTATTTGAATACCAGCGCAGGTCTAAACAACTGGCAAGCTATCTAAAAAGGGTCACACACACCATAACTAAAGTTTAACTATATCGGCTCGGGGGGCTGAGTGTCAATATAAAATAATCCTCTAAAAGATAAAAAAATGCGTTTGGAGCATACAAGATGCTGGCCATTTATTATTTTGAGAACCAGGCCTTTGCAGAATCCGTACCAGCCATCCAGCAAGTCATCACGACTATCTCCATGACTATACCAAGTATAAAAACTTTCCAGAACAACGGTTCGATTGAAACGTACAAGCGCTTCCAGCCATAATGTAACCCCCGGGACACAAATTGTCAGGGTGGGCTTATGTTATTTCTTAACAAATAACTTTATTTACCTAAAAAAACTTGCTTTTTTACCGGCATGTCGCCAGCCTTTCAATCAGTTCGTCAATAAGCTGCTGGTCATCATTCCACGCCCCGAGATGCATGACAGTGACTGAAGGCGGAACATCAGCCTGCTCCACCATGGACGGTATTTCATGCTCGCTGTGAATGCTCTCGGCACTGATATTCACAGGGGCAACCAATATCTTTTTTACCCCCTGCGCCAAAAGGTTCTGCACCGCTGTCTTAATATTGGGCTGCTTAAATTCCATATAGGCAAGGCAGATGTTCTGCTCTTTATATCCTTCTGCCATGAGCATTTTCTTTGTTTCCAGCCTGAAATCATTCTCCTGCACAGGCTGTTTCTTAAACAGAGCATCCCAGGAGGCTGGCTGACCATGAGCAACCAGCAGAATGCCGATATCGGCCTTGTTCACATCACCTGCGGCCTTGATTGCACGCTCGACGATCATGCGCATCAGCCGCCGAGAATTTTTGAGTGTATCGGTGACGCACAGCTTCACGCCATATTTTTCAGGCTGTAATGCCTCGATCTCCTTCCGGCCCGATTCGGAATGATCCGAATCAGTGAGCCAGACATTCAAAAGAATGAGGCGGTCAGCGCCATCCTGTACGGCCTGCACCGCCGCCGCATCGGCATGCGGGCTGTCATCGGAATAGGCGATATAGCACCGGGCATTGGGATCGCCTGTTTTCCGGTATGCCGACTCAATCCGCTCCATGGTGCGGGTATGAATAAGGTTATGAAAGCTGCCGCCCACTTCGAAATACTCGTCACGTACCTTTTTGAAAAAAAACGGCCTGAATGGCCACGGCACGAACGGCACACCGGTTTCATCCATTTCGTGAATGGCATGCTTCCATGCCTCGAAAGAGCCTTCATAGGTCCGGGGCTCTCCGTGGGTAAAATAAATGATAGCGGTGTGGCCTTGCGATGACAGCGTCCTGGCTGAAATCTCCAGTTCTTTTTCATGCTCCGGCGGTTGCAGATAGACTGCACATGCAGCAAGATAGCCAGCGACACCGCACAGCAGCAGAAGCCCGGCCCCAGCCATGCGCCGTGCCATTTTTTTCAGGCTCACCACCAGGGCCACGCTTAATAAAAAGCTCACCAGAGCGAGGGTCGTATAGCCGGTCATATCAAGGGGCGGGGCAATAAGGTAGCGCACCGCAGCAAAACCGGCGATAAGGGAAAAAGCACCTATGCCTATCCATGCCATAAAAACTCTCCGTAGATCAAGATCGGTAGAACTGCAGCCGGGTAGTAGAGCACACGCCAGCCTTCCAACCTACATTTTTTTTAATCCCTTAATTCCGCAATCCGAAATCTGAATTCCAAAATCACTACATCCCCAACTCTTTCCGAAACTCCTCCACCGTCGCGCCGATGACGGTATCTCTTGACTTGCCGCGGGCATAATCCTCGGTGCCGGACACGGCTGCCTGACGGAAGGGTGAGGGCACAAGCTCAAGCATGCCCTTTGCCTCGTCATCCCATGGCATGGTGAAAGTAAGGCTGGAAATTGGCACTTCCTCATCCTCCTCTGCAGCAGGTGGCGGCTCTGCGTCGTCATCAAACACGGCGGAAAACTTTGCCTTGAACTTGGTGGGAGTGAACTTGTCGGACACTTCCCTGAAAATTGAAATCGTCACATTGGTGCCGCGCTCTTTGGCCATTTGCTCGGCAACGGAATGCAATTTTTTAAGGGCAGTGGCGCGCACAAAGTGGGGTATCATCTCTCCCACCTTTATCATGGCCTGCTCAGCCTCGATATCCCACGGTACTGCCCCTGTGGAGATGGGGCCCATCATCTCGCCCTTGGTTTCAAGGAATATGCCCATATAAACCTCATTCACCAGACCTTCAACCAGATACTTGGCGCCCATGAATCCCATGAACGGACAATTCTCTGAGCTGAGATAGCCAATGGTGGGAATGTCGGAAAAGATAAAATTCTTAAACCCTTCATCCATGCTCACTTTCTTATCGTAGAAATTGCCATAGATGACCATGGGGCCTTTCTCAACGAACTTGTCGCGCTTCTGCTCGATGGTGGGGCTTATGAGCACATCGTCGCACAGTGCCTCCAGGCGCTTTGCAGCATCGGGATTGCTCACCGCAGTCATGACAATTCCAACACCAACTTCCTTATTAAGAAATTCGCTGATGCCCACGGCATAGGTGTTGGCATTTTCAAGCGACAGCGCAGCTGTCATCTCGAAGGTGACGGTAAAAACCATATTTGAGGATATGAACTCAAAGGCATTTGCCATGGTATCTTTAAGATACGTCCCGGCATCGATCTTGAAAAAGCCTGCGATCTGCTCAAGCCATGCCGCTGAATTGCCGAACCCGATGGGGATAATGTCGGCCAGGTACGGGATGCCAAAGCGCGTCTGCATCTCCTTCGCAACAAGAACACCGCTGTCATAAGGATACATGCAGATATTGAGCTCTGCCTGCGCGGCATTCTTTATCTGGCTGATGGTAGCCCCTGCGGTATAAACGCAGTTGACAGTCACGCCGATGCCTGCAAGCATCCGAGTCAGCTCATACACATCGGCGCGCCAGTTAAATGTTGAAAATGTCGGACCTATAATATTGACCGACCGGGGTACTTTGTTAACCGTTGGATCGACAAGGTCGAGAATCCGGATAAAGGCGGTCTCTTTGCCTTCCACAAGGCTGCCGCCGATGGGTGGATGAATGATGACAGTGCCCTTATAATCAACCTTCTTCACCACGCCTTCCACGTCGTCGCGCGTGACTTCAACCGTCGGGGCGGTGACGATAAAAATCGCGCCGGGCTTCTTTGCCGCGATTTTCTCAAGCGTTGCCTCCATGCGGTCTTCCGCGCCCTGCATGATATTGGCGTATGACAGGTTGGTGGTGTAGAGCTCACAGGTCCAGTCGTTTACGAGTGCGTTCACGTGCTGGTTTATATAGCAGCCCGGCGGCGAATGAAAAATTGTGTCGGCGCCTTTAATGCCAATGGTGGTCCACAAAGCACCCTCAAATGCTGATGGTGTATGAAGCTCCTGCATTTTGAAATCATTTCTCGGCTGGGCCATTGTCAACCTCCATATTTCCGCACAAGGCCCTGCCAGGTTTCATAGACCGGCTTGTGCATGTTTTTGAAAAAATTAGTGCCAAGATCGATGGCATAGTCATAGCCGTATTCGCAGAGATAGAGCATGTTGAGAAAGGTTGGCACAAGGCGCGAAACGCACTCGGGCTGGGCCTGAAACTCCACGGACACGGCAGTAGGCTTCACCCGGTCAATGACCTCGCCGATCATGTCGAAATCCTCCTCAATAAAGGTGACGCCATAGCGCTCCTGCATAAGCTTTTTTTCCTGCTGATAGAATTTGTTCTTCATGGAAGGCACCACGAAAACCTCGGCGCCGAACTCGGCAAAAATCTTGCCGACGGACACTTCGTTTGCAGGTCCTGATACCATGAGCATGCGAACCTTCTCTTTGGCAAAGCGCTCGCGGATTTTTGCGAGCTCAGGAGCCCTGCTCTTTTCTTCAATATCCACAAGGTCATGCAGCTTCTGGCTCTTCTGCCGGTCGGCCACACCGCGCAGAAAATTTGAGGTGCCTTGAATGCCTACGGGTATCTCGATAAACTCAGCCTCACCGCCGAAGTTTTCCGTTCAGATGCTTGCAGGTGAGCCAGGGGGTTATATGAATAGGATAATATTTTTCAGCACAGACAATCCTGCTCATGCTTTCGATATGGGGCGTAGGGAAAACGAAGTACGGGATGTCTGCCTTCTTGAAAAACATTTCAAGGCAAGCCAGGTTGCCCGCATCCTGCCCCGTGCGGCCAACAATGCCGATAGAACCCGGAACCTTCTCCTGCTTTTCAAATGTATCAAGGACAGCAACCCATGCGGCATCGGAGCCCAGGGGCATGGAACGCGGATAATTGAAGCCAGACAGACAGGTGCTTACCTTCAGCTCCGGAATCTCACCTTTAAGCTCCATGATGACGCCATCAATATCTTCTCCGATAAGCTGCGGTATGCAGGTATTGATGATGACGATGACTTTGGGATGGTATTTCTCATACAGATTCTTCACCTGCTGTTTCAGGCCAACCTCGCCGCCGAAAATGACGTCGCTCTTGTTCACAAGCGTGCCTGCCGTTACCAGCTGCGCCGGGCGGCATGACATGGAGCCCACCTGGTTCTGATAGGAGCAGGGCTGCGGACCGTGCAGCAGGGGTATAACACCTTCGATCTTCCCAAGGCTTGCCAGGGCCTGAATCGTGGAGCAGCAGTGTTCATAATGTTTGAGGGGCATAGCAAGAACCTCCTTTTGAATAATATGCATCTGTAGGGTGCGCTGCGCGCACCGTTTAATCAAGCTTTTTCAACATGTGGGCCGGAAAAAGCGAATCGTGTCCGGCTAAAATCCAACATTTTGTTAATCCTTTAAATCTAAAATCCGCATTCCAAAATCCAAAATCGTCAATGCTTTCTCCCTGCTGCCTGTGCCCACCAGGCATGCAGTTCTTCAAAGGTAAATGACGAGGGGACGGAAAAGCCTTTGTTGTTCAAGATCGCTTCTGCGAGCTGCCGGAAGGCTTCGCACTCGGGCGTGTCGGGCGCATGCTGGAAAAGGGTTTGTCCCTTGCCCGAGCACTCCTTTATCTTTTCGCTGTAGGGAATAAAGCCGACAAGATGGCTGCCGAGCTTGCGGGAAAATTCATCAAGAATAGTCTGCTCATCTTTCAGCTCACGGCCATTGCCTATAATACCCCCGAGCTGAACACCTGAGCGGGCATTGAATCGCGACACGGCCTTGCAGATATTGGATGCGGCAAAAAGAACCTCAAGCTCGCCGCTGCTCACGATATATACCTCCCTGGCATAGCCCTCGCGAATGGGCATGGAAAAACCGCCGCACACCACATCCCCGAGCACGTCGTAGAGCACTATATCAAGCTTGAGCACTTCCATCACATTGAGATACTTCAGAGCCTCGATTGCCTCAACCACTCCTTTGCCGCCGCATCCAAGGCCGGGGTCAGGCCCGCCGCTTTCGGCGCAGAAAATCCTGCCCGTGCAGGTATCGTTGAGGGGGCTTTCAAAAACCACCTCATCCATCAAAAGGTTCTTTACATCAAAATCCTTCTTGCGTAAGGTGCCAAGCACGGTCTGCGCCATTTTGCCATTCAGAAGCAGACGCGTGCTGTCATGCTTGGGATCGCACCCGACATGCAGCACCCGCAGCCCCTTTGCTGCCAGGGCATACGTAATGTGGGATGAAACCATCGATTTGCCGATACCGCCCTTGCCGTAAATCGCTATTTGCCGCACGAGTTACACCTCTCTCTGGATGATTCATGTACCATTATTCGCATAGCAACACTTTGCATGGACTTGTCAAAGCCTGCGCAGGCTATTTAATATACGGCAGCCACCACTCGTAGAGCTCTTCAAAATCAAGCGGATGCGGAATAACAAGATTTTGATTGTCGAACACCATCTGCCCGATTGCGCGATAGAGCTGTGCTTCTTCAGAATCCGGCGAACATTGGAACACTGTTTCGCCCTCTCCTCCGCACTGCTTCACGGTCTGACTATAGGGAATGACGCCTATGATCTGGGTGCCGAGTTTGTGCGCAAAATCAGTCACCATCTGCAGTTCGTTCTTAACACGTCGCAGGTTTAAGATCAGGCCGCCCAGCTTTGAGCCTGCGCGGGCGTCGAAACGCTTGATTGCCTTGCATACATTGGTAACCTGATAGAGAGCCTCGAATTCGCCGCTGGTCACCACATAGGTTTCCTGCGCAAAGCCCTGTCGTATGGGAAGGGAGAAGCCGCCGCAGACCACATCGCCAAGGATATCATAGATCACTACATCTATTGCCAGGGCCTTGAATATATTGAGCTTCTTGATCGTATCGATGGCCTCCACAACGCCCTTGCCGCCGCAACCCACACCGGGCTCGGGCCCGCCGCTCTCGGCGCAGTAAATTCTGCCGCCATTTTCAAAATGCAGAGGAGATGTTGTTATGATGTCTTCCGGGGCAAGATCATCATACATAAAGTCATTCTTGCGGAGCACGTCTAGAATGGTGGGAGGGAAATCGGGCAGCAGCAGGTAGGTGCTGTCATTTTTAGGGCTGCATCCCATCTGCAGCACCTTCAGCCCCCGCTCGGCAAAAGTATAGGAAAGATGGGATGCAACCGTTGATTTACCGATACCGCCTTTGCCGTAAAGTGCAATCTGCCGCATAGGCTTCCTCCTTATTCCTTGTTATGGACGGCGACATCTTTCATAATTGACTTGACCACACGCAGCGACTTCAACAGCCGCGTACGTTGCTTTTCATCAAGACATCCGAAAATATTCATCAGCTCCTGCTCGCGCGCCTGTAAAATACCGCCGTGGGCCATTTTCCCGCTGTCTGTCAGCTGCACGTTAACGACCCGCCGGTCATCCGTATCGCGGACGCGCTCCACAAAGCCTTCTTCAACGAGCTTGTCAACGACCTCGGTCATGCTTGGCATTTTCACATTGGCGATTTTGCACAGCTCTCCCATGCTGTAGTGCCGGTCTTCGTGAAACGCCGTCATAGCCTTAAGCTGAGAGTTGTTGACCGAAAAACCCATCAGTCCTTTGCTGCTCATAACCATATGCTGAAAAAGATCAGAAAAAAGGTTGCGGACATCGATTAAGTGCATTTCTATTTCAGTAAGCTCACTGAGTTGCTTGCTGTTCTTCACGCTACGGATCCTTTCCTAATGTTCATTCACCCCCACACAGCGAGGACACATCAAAATTTCAGCATCAAATATTTCATTCAGAAAAGATTCACATCTGAAGCATATAGGCTTTGAATTATTTTTTGTCAAGCCAAGAATTTTATTTTTTTGGACTTTTTAGGATCTGGAGCATTTTTCTTTTTACTGTAGACTCCTCTTTTTCTTTCATCTCGCCCCCTTCGACTTCGCTCAGGGCAGGCTCCGGGAAAGATCTTTAAAGATTGCTGCGCAACCTGCGTGCTCCCTGCGGTCGAAATGGGTATACTGCTACAGAATGTAGAAAAATACTCTCTGTTGTGCGCCATACGGTATCGTCTTGATTGTATGTGCTTCATCCGGAAATAAAAAAACAGGCCTTTCCAGCAACACTGTTGCAGTCTGGCCTGTTTTTTTTCTGCGAGGAAACCCTGTATGCCATTGGCTGTTTTCCGCCATGAACCGGCTATGACGGAAGAATAACAAGCATGCAGCAATCCCTATGGGCCGGCTACGGCTTGGTTGTCTTCTTTAAAATACCCGAAACCTTTCGTAATGCCGTGAGCAGATCATCCTGATCCTTTTGTGAAAGCTTACCAAAAAGATTGCCCATCTCCTCGCGGCGACGGCCTATGAACTTGTCGTGAATTTTTTTGCCCGCATCAGTCAGTGCAACTTTGACCACGCGGCGGTCCCTGGTGTCGCGCACCCGCTTGAGCAGGCCCTCGGCCTCGAGCCGATCAACCATTTCTGTCATGCTGGGCATCTTCACCAGGGCGTTCCTGCTCAGCTCCGTCATACTGTACTCGCGATCTTCGTGAAACGCGGTAAGCGCCTTCATCTGCGACAGCGTCACGGGCATATCGCTTATACGACGGCTGCCCTTGACCATTCTGTTGAATATCTGCACGAAAAGGTTGCGCACCTCTATCATATGTTCTTCAATTTCAGTGACTTTTTCCATAAAAACCTTATTATCCATATACCACCTCATTTTAAAATTTTTAATATTTCATTTCCTAATATATAAATATCATATCTTTATGTCAAGTGTTATTTTATATTTTTAATGAAATTTGAATAAATAGTTTTGAACCCACGATATACATAAGCTATATAGCTAAACTGGTGTATCTTAAAAAATCATCTACAGGGGAACCTCCCGAGCTTTTTTTATTTTAATAACTGTACTGCGCAACTTTCCAAAAGAAGGCCTCATGAAGTCATAAAGAGTTAAACATACCTGTCATTGCAAACGAAGTGAAGCAATCTCTGCCTGCTTACGTGCTTGAAAAACGAGATTGCCGCGTCGCTCCGCTCCTCGCAATGACCCGTACCGATACTTTTTACGAGGGCATCAAAATTAAGCTGCACAGTACAGATAAAGTGTCTTTAACATTTATTTCCTGTATTTTTTTTGAAATCTAAACAGTTTAACAAATCTAAAAATTGAGAGTTGCGCCTGAATTTTTATTAAGCGTGACGAGATGCCAGTGTAGACAATCTCTGCCGGCTGCGATTACACTGGCTGCAACAGGCATATAACCGGTTTCCACTACACACGCACAACAGCACTGCTTCGAAACGTATGAAAATAATTTACGCATCCGATATTCATGAGTCCTATAAAAATCTGCGAAAACTCTTTCGTGTTACGGATGCCGACCTCTACATAATCGCAGGAGACCTCCTCTACAGCGCCTTCCCCTCCTGGGAACTTGCAGAGCGCTACACGGAAATGCAGCAGCGCATCTATTCCTGGGGCTTAAGCCGCGCCATTACAGGCCCACGTTTTACTATAGCAAGCCATATGCTTGAAGCGCCAGAGGCTTCTTTAATTGAACAGGCCCTCGCACAGGAATTTCTTCACCTTACCGGTCTTGCACAAGCAACCATGCTTCAAAAATACGGCCGCATGGCAAAAATTTTCGCTGCATCAGGAAAGGCCGATATCATAACCATTCCCGGCAACTACGATATGGACCTTCAATATACCGCACTCGCACCATGGAACCTGCATCTGCAAACACGGATAATAAACGGCATCACCTTCGCCGGCTACGGTGGCGCGCCGGTCTTTACCCCAGGCATACCCGACAACCTTCGCGTGGCCTACAATGAGCTCAGCCAGGAGGGGCGGCTTATGTCTGAGCCCTATGACTTTTTTATAAAATCCAACCCAGATGTCATTCTTTTGCACCAGCCGGCCTACGGCTATCTTGACAAACTTGCCACCTACGGCAGCATCGGCAGTATCGGCGTTCGGGACTATGTCGAGCGCAGCGATGTGCGCGTCGTGCTCAGCGGCCACATGCATGATGACTGGGGCGCGGTCTTTCATGGCGGCAAAGCCTTCCTCAACCCTTCCAACTTTGGACGCGTTGTTGAAATACACCGAATTAAAAAAGGGGGCTACTTTACTGAATTTAACATGGACGGCAATACTTTTACAGGGGGTATGCTGCGCCAGATCGACGTCGGCAAGGTCTATGATGTTGAGCAGTGCATTATGCGCGACGGCAAATTCCGCCTGCTGGTGATAGACCTTAAGAGATACCGCTATCTCTCAAACATAAAAAAACGCCAGAAGCATATACGCGCCATCCGCCTCTTTAATACGCTGCGGGGTTTCTTTCAGAAGCATGAAACCGAGGCAACACGCACACGCATAGACGCCCTGGAAAAATTCTGCCTGAAACTGCATAAGGAAGGTCATGACATAGCATTCCACCTGCTTGGCTCTCTTAATTTCGGCATGGCAACCGACACCTCGGATCTTGACACCGTTCTCTACTTCCGCGACCCGGTGATTGCCGTTCCGGATGATGCCTCGTATCCTGTACCCGACTACGTGCACTCCCGTTTGGGAGAGCTGAAAGACAGCGGCATTGATCTTTCCATCTGCGACTGTTTAAATCTTGCACGCATCGAGGAGGCGATCGTTACGCAGGATGTTCACAACACGCTTCTGCAGCGTTTTATTTTTTATTACGGCACCTGCCGCTGCGTGAACGCGGAGCTTATCAAGGAGGTGGAAAACCTGCTCACCAACATGCAGCCGTTCCGCTTTGAAGTGGAAGGGGAGCTTGCCGAGGTATTCCGCATGATGATCAGCAGCTTTCGGCACTCCTTCTCATTCAAAAAATACCAGATGCGCCTGCGTGAAAAGGGCCTGACCGTGCCGCCATACATTGAAGAAAAAATCTGGGAGTATCTTGAGTATCGGGATGAAAAGCAGAAACAGTAAGGCTCCGGCATAGCGTTTCTGGTGGTTGCCTTATGTATCTTGTTTCCATATAACATTGCGCAAGCCTTCGCGGTAGCACAGACGGCGGATTTTAAAGGGAAGTATGGTTATAATATTGAAATTATAAGAATCTGCAGCCTCACTGAGGCCCTGCTCTTCAAGCTGTTTCAAATACCGTGAGTGCGCGCGAATTTCACGAAAACGATTGATGTCCTCATTTTTTTTAAAAACACTGGCAATGCCCCAGACCTGCATGCCTGAGGCCCCGAAAAAGTCAACACCGGGGTTATAGGGATCGGCAATGCTGTAGGAAACCTTCTCATGTGCCTTGATATTGGCTATTTTGCCCCCTCCCTCGCAGAACATATGCACGGTAAGGCCGTTATTAAAATACTCCACTGGCGTGCACCGGGGTTCATTGTCTTTGCAGGTTGCCAAATGCAGCACGTTGTGGCTGCTGAGATACGTGACGGCCATTACAATAAACTCTTCTTCAGTCATCTCCGCACGCATTTTGATTCCGGCCATTTCAAAGGCTTGCAGCTCTTTGGCGTTTGGTTGCGGTACGATCACTTTTCCCATCACAGCATCCTCCTCTAAAGACCCTGTATTATTCATGGTGGTGTGCGTAGACTGTTTTATCCAGATTTTTAACAAGACCCGGGATAAGGCTAAACGGAAAGCACACCAAAAGTTCTTCATCCTTCAGCCGCATGAATGTCCGGCCGCCGTGGTCGCCTGCGGTAAAGACAGGCCGGCTGTTGACAAGTGTTGCAGGGATGGTCATAAGGCAGGTTGATTTGCCCGCAAAGCCGGTGATAATCTCGCCGGTATCAAAAGCAAATGCGGTCGAGACGGCGGCCAGCTGCGCAGGCGTTGCCGGAAAGAGCACAAGGTCAGGCCTGTCTATTTCTTCAAAAGCGCCAATGGTCATACCTCTGAAAATATGGTGAAACCGGGGGAATACGTCCCTGTTTTTTGTCATCGGTTCACGTGAGGCATACAGGTTGCCTGCACCTACGACAGATGCTTCAATCGCAGCATCAAACTCCTCGCGCGCCACGCGTTTGGCGCCGAGGCCCATGTTTGCGCATCCTCCGCACATGCTTGCCGCAGCAGCAAAAAACAGCGGCGCACCCTGGCCCTCAAATATGTCGCCGCATATGGCGCACCAGAACTGGGGGCCTTCCTCGGCCGGAACATCCTCGGGGACCCTGTCGGAAAACTTCATGGCTGCAATAGCGCTGGAAAGGCCGAGTTTGTCCTTAAGACAGGAAGCAAGTTTTTTTACGTCGAGCACGGCATCTTCCGCGCCCCTGCCGACAGCCCCGACAGGGCAATAGCGCACGCAGATACCGCAGTCGCAGCACATGTCGGTGACGATCACCTTGTCTTCCCGTCGGACGATGGCACGGTTGGGGCAGTTGCCGATGCAGGAGCCGCACCGGGCGCAAAGTTTTTCATCGATGGAAAACGGCATTACGGTTCTCCTGAAAAAAAAACGGGTTCTATGTCAGGCATCAAAAGACTCAAGGGAACGGTCTTCTGAATGATTGGTGCCAATTAGTGCTGCTTAATACAAACCATAACCGTAAAAAAGGCAATTCCCGTTCAGAAAAAAGCCAGAAGGTTCGGCGCGTGCGCGAATTGATTACGAATCATATCCTAAAACAAAAACATACTCGGCATGCCGGGCAGGCAAAGCAGCCACTGCAAAAAAACCGCCTATGATATTTCCAGTCATTCCATAGATGCAACACATTACAATAATAAGCCCACTGTATCTGAGCAGCCCGGGAGAACCGAAGGCGGTTAAACTGAATCAGAGGCCTGCTGAAGCAACGTCATGATACGAGGGGCGCTGCGTGAAACAATCGGCCTCAACACTTCAAGTACAGCCAGATATTCCGCGGGAGAAACACTTGAAACGTCAATTATATCATAGTGCTGCATAATCATCTCGCTCAGCATATGAACACGCGCGGCATACTGTGGAAATTCAGCATGCAGAGCTTCTTTATGAAAGCCTGTCATGCACAAAACCAGGTCGGATGCAGCCAATAAATTGGTTGTTATTGGGCGGGAGCGATGATGAGCCAAATCAATTCCAACAGCAAGCA
Source organism: uncultured delta proteobacterium (assembly GCA_963718965.1). GTDB lineage: Bacteria > Desulfobacterota > WTBG01 > CAIYCZ01 > CAIRTM01 > CAIWCT01. The sequence goes on from CAVRBJ010000018.1 coordinate 71,167, forward strand.
ACTGCGGCAAAACTGCCAATGCAACCGGTTCGCCATCCTGCGCCCAGGTTCCGCAGGAATGCACATGCCAGGAACCGGGAACCTGGTGCTGCTGCAGCCATTGTTTAAACAAAACCTCCGCAATCGGGGAGCGGCACAGATTTGCCGTACACACGAACATCACTGTTGGCATATGCCCAATCCACAATAAACAGAAGCCGTTCCATTTGGCAAAGCGCCATGCCCAAAGGCACTGGCACAGACTATACCCATGATGACGATCTTTTCGCCTTTTCTTTTGAAGAACCTCGATTCAACTGCTTTTTGAAGAATACCTGCATATAAGCAAACGGCTGCTTAAGCAAACCTGGGTTGAGGTTGCTATCTTCTTCATGTCTGGAATTATAATAATAGCTGCTGTATTGGCAATAATAATAACTGCTGCGCTGAAGAGGCGTTTTGTTAAGAACGACACCTAGAATATGCGCACCTGAACGCTCCAGGTGCTCTTTGGCGTGCTGCAGATCTGCAAACCGCGTCTTTCCCATCTCAACGACCAGCACCACGCCATCGACCTTATTGGCCAGCACGGCAGCATCTGTAAGGGCGCCGATCGGCGGTGAGTCAAGCACGATAATATCCATTCGTCTCGGCAATTGAGTCCAGCAACTGCACCATTTTACGCGACCCCAGCAGTTCAGCCGGATTGGGTGGAAGCTGCCCGGCGGTAAGCAGGCTGAGGTTGGGAGCATCAGTGGGGCGCAAGGCATGTTCAATATTAAAAGTCTCCTGACATAGCATTCCCGAAAGGCCCGGAGTATTTGACGTATCAAAATGCTTGTGCAGAGAGGGGCGGTGCAAATCGCAATCAAGCAGAGCCACCGTCTTGCCGGCCTGGGCAAAAACAGTGGCAAGGTTTGCAGCCACAAACGATTTTCCCTCCTGGGCATTAATGCTTGTCACGAGAATCCTGCGCACAGGTCTGTCGTTGTCGGCAAAAAGGATATTGGACCGCAGAAATCGGAACGACTCTGTAATGGGTGAACGGGGCATCTTATGCGCAATCGGTTTGGTCTCCAGCTCCTTACTTGACAGAAGAACAGCCACCCCAAGCAGCGGAAGCTGCAACCCGGTCGTTATCTGTTCAGCATTTTTAATGGAGTCGTCCATGTGGTCAATAAAAAAAATCAACAGAACACCGATCAGCACACCCAATAAAATGCCCAAGAATCATACTTCGGGCGATTCGTGGGTAAATCGGTAATTCAGGCACTGTCGCCCTGTCTACCACAATAACATTGTTCAAAATTTGGGATTCGACCAGGCGCTGATTTTCATAACTTTGCACCAGGCTGGACCGACTCTGCTCCAAACGAACCAGATCAGCTTCCAGAGAAGCCCTTTTGTTTGAGTCTGCTGGCTCTTTATCGCTCACCAAACCGGTAATACGCAGCTCCATCTGCTCAATCTGCTTATCCAGCGCAGCAATTTCCCTGACCAGACTTTTCTTGGACTCAGCAAAACGGCTCGACTGCGAGGAAATATTGTATGCGATAAAAACTTCAGGGATAAGGTTGCAGATCGCTGCTGCACGAACCGGATCCTTATCTTCAACACTCAGCTTAATTAACTGCGTTTCCTTCACCAAACGGACCTGAAGCCTGTAGGCGAGCATTTGGGCGTTAAACGGACACTGCAAGCGGGAAATGACCTCCGAGAGTATAGCCTCAGACTGCATCAATTCAACATAGGTTCGTGCCAACCGCTCACTCAACCAGAGCGAATTCAGATCAATCCCCTTTGTGCCGGAGGCTTCATTAATTAGCATTGAAGTTACAGCCTGATATATCGGGGCCTGGCGCGCATTGTACACATACGAAACGCCGCCGGTCAAAGCAATACAAACCAGCAACAGCCACCACCATCTCAAAAAAAGGTCAATATATTTTCTACGCTCCACCCCCCGCTCCTTTCATGCATACAGGCAAGCTATATACCGTTGTACACATACCATGTTGCCTTCTGAACATACTCATATAAAAGCATTAAAAAAATAATTCTTTTAAACAAAGTGCATAGTGTATACTATATAGGCAGAAGCAGCTTTGGTCAATCACAATCGTGACAGAACGGTGCGATGGCTCCGGTCTTCCGGAACCATTCTGCTCATACCAGGTTGGCAGCATCAGACCTGTGAGCTCAAGCATGCTAATAAAATATCGTCATTATTTTAAGATCAGTGTATGTGGTTCAGACTGCGGCCTGCAGCAAAAACACCAGATACGCACAATAGAGATCTCTCATCGATGTTCAACCGCACTACAAAATCAACCAGGGACTTCTTATGTCTAACGAAGCCGGCTTCGTGAAATGCTGCTTTTAAAAATCAATATGCCGCCCCTAATTTGTTGGCTGTGTATTCAATTTTAAGGCACCGAAGCTCGGCCGCAGCATCGCCATCATCACTTGCCACATCGCGATAGAACCTTCCCATGAGCACCTGTCTATTATTTACAGCCAGAACGGTTGGGAAAATGGCCTTCTGAAAGTCTGTAGCTCTATCAGGTCTTGTATCCGAGGATATAGTTACAGGAGTGCCTGCAGCACAATCACCGGCTTCATCATTGACAAGGTACTCAAACTTCCAGACACAATTACCGCCGGACCAGCCTGCTGCGGGTTGCCACAGAGCATGAAGCTCCATATTAGCAGAGCCGTCCATGTCCAGAGGAGCATGAATTTCAACATATACGGACTGTTCTGTTGTATTGGAAAACGACAGAACAGGAACCTTTATGCCGCCTGAAGCCCCGACAGCCCTTTGCGCAGCCGGTGGACATACTGCACCGGGGGCAAGTCTTGAAACAGGAATAATGAGCGATTTCCGAACACGTGCTTTTCCCGCCAGCGACAGTTGGCCGCTTGATGAAAAGACTGCATGGTCCTCTGCTCCAAAAACCGCCTCTCCCCCCACATGCATATATTTTGAGATCACCCACAATTGGCAATATCGCTTGACCCGAACCTTGAAACGAAAACAGCACCTCATCAGTATCTACCCTCCTTATAAAAACGCCCTGGGGTCCTCCGACCATTATGTCTAGACGAGTATACTTCGAATGGTTATCAGTATCCCAGCCAAAGCCAAAGGGCCGAAACCTGGTTCCGTCTGATTGCACGCCGCTCACATACCATTCGGAATACGCCCTGCTCCCCGCCGGCGGGTTCAAAGAGGTTGTTTGATAGCTCGTCTCCATGCCTTGCCATATTGCCGGCTTGCCTGCCTTCTTCCTATTGCCCTTTTCTACATTTACTCCCAATTCCAGCATGGGGTTAGGCATAAGCCGGGGGGGAGTCGAGGTATCATAAAAGCTATTATCAAATGCCTCTATTGACACTTGGCCAACGACTTTTTCTTTATCATCAGTTCCGGCACGCAGAGTACCCTTAACGGGCATTATAAAGTTAGAAGCCGTTACTGTTTGAGCATAAATCTTTTCGGTTGTAATTTTTTGACGCGTAACATTATCAGGGGTGCTGACACCTGCACCCGGTTCAGCATAGGCAGCGCTCGCGCAAAGCAAAACAGCGAAAATCTGCTTCAATACATCCATTGCCCCTCCTCGTATAGTTGGAATGATAACATAGTGTACAGACATCCATACCCGCAAGGATGCGGTTGGCGCTTTGTTTGGCCATGAAACAAGTATGCGCACATTGCAAAGGGCACCCGATACCTGCCGCACGCGAAGTTTTTCAGCGGTTTATTTATACAGCATGCCTGAACGGGTCTTCCCGTCACAAATCCGGCTCGAAGATCCTTCGCTTTATAAAATGCACCCCAGCCTCTGGTGCGAGCTACGCACATGACCTGCTGATGATATCAATCACCAGCTGCTGTTCTTCCTGCGTCATAGACGATCCGGATGGAAGACAGAGACCGCGGGTAAAAAGGTCTTCGCCGACCGACGTTGCGGGCGGGCGAAGGCTGGTCAAAGAACCATAAAAAGGATATTCTGCAAAAATCGGCTGCAGATGCATCGGTTTCCATAACGGGCGCGCCTCAATATTCTCCGCCGCCAGTGCATCCATGAGACATGAAGGGCTTACCCTGGACTCATGTTTCACGGTGATGACGGTCAGCCAGTAGTTGGGCGTGCCATAAGAGGCAATCGGCATCATCTCGATATCGGGAATCGAGGCAAATGCCTGCTGATAGGTCTTAAATATCTCTCCCCGCCGAACGACTCTATCCTTAAGCACCCGGATCTGCCCTCGCCCGATACCCGCCAGAATGTTGGACATCCGGTAGTTATAGCCGATTTCGGTATGCTGATAGTGGGGCGCCGGGTCGCGTGCCTGTGTTGCCCAGAACCGAATTTTATTTAAAGCTTCGACGTCGTTGGAAACCGCCATGCCTCCCCCGGACGTGGTAATAATCTTGTTGCCGTTGAATGAAAAAACACCGATATGCCCGCAAGAACCGCTGGCTCTCCCCTTATAGCTGGCGCCCAGGCTTTCAGCAGCATCCTCGATGAGTGGCACATTATACTGTCGGCAGAGATCAAGGATTGGATCCATGTCGGCACTTTGACCATAGAGATTGACGACGATTGCCGCCTTGGGTTTCTTTCCCCTGGCGGCAAAGTCTGTAAAGGCCCGTTGCAGGGTGGAAGGCGACATGTTCCAGCTTTCATAATCGCAATCAATAAAAACAGGAGTAGCATGCTCGTAGAGAATCGGGTTGCAGGATCCGGAGAAGGTCAGATCGGAACAAAAAACACTATCACCCGGCCCCACGCCTGCCTGTTTGAGTGCAAGATGAATTGCCGCGGTGCCAGACGTAAGGGCAGCACCGCCAGCCAAGCCGACCATAGCTGCAAGTTCCTTCTCAAATGCATCAACATTGGGCCCCAGCGGAGCGATCCAGTTGGTGTCAAATGCCTCCTTAACAAAATCCAGCTCCTGCCCTCCCATATGGGGAGGGGAAAGATATATGCGTTTTGTTGTCATATTCACGGCCCATTCCTGTGCTGGTTACTATCCCCTTAGCTATGTCCTTTGCATACTGTCCGGCTGGGCAAAGATAAAAAGTATCAAAGTTTAACAAGCAGGCTTTTGGCTGGCGGTGCTTGGCATCAGGATACATTTTACGAGTTGTCAATATGTCAGCTGGATTCGTCCTTGCCTGGCAGGCGCGTAAGCTTATGTGAAGGCGCACCTGCGTGCAGCACCTTAGCGGGAACGCCCGCAACTACCAAATTATCCTCGATATCTTTCACCACAGCCGAGCCGCCGCCAATAGTGACGCCGTCACCGACACGAACATTCCGTACGAATGCATTGGCCCCAATATAGCAGACCTTTCCAATGACCGCTTCCCCGTTTATAGTTACGTTTGGGCTGACAACGGAGAAGTCTCCAATCTCCACGGCATGGCCGAGCACGCAGTGAATATTAAGCATTACATGGTTCCCGATCTTGCAACCGACAGTCAGGTCGGTGTAGCGGCCTATCATAACACCAACTCCGATCTGGTGCGATTTATGCAAACGGCATGTGGGAGATACAAGGCTGGCCCAACGAGTATGCCCTGCCCCCAGCTTTTCAACCACTGCCTTGCGGAATCGTGGATCGCCCACGCCGGCGATGGCGAATGCCGAAGGGAATCGTTCAATTGCTTCGAGCGTGCCGAGGACGGGATAGCCGACATACTCCTGACCCAGCCGAGCACAATCGTCATCCAAATACCCGATAAGATTAAAGGTCTTTTTGGCTTCGTTAATCTCTTCGACAAGCCAGGCATACTCCTGAGCCAGGCCTCCCGACCCTAAGATCAAAAGATCCTTTACCATTATTTTCTCCCTTCGTTATGATTCATCAACAGGCCCGCACCCTGCTCGTGGAAATTCTTCACAGCGGCAGGCTGCACCGTGGCTCCAGCATCGTTATTTTGAGCCGGACTTCCGCTGAAAAATGGCATCTCTTCCTCCCGCCCAAATTCTATGCCCTCCCGAACAAGCACTTTCTTCATGGTTTTTAAAAGAATCTTCAAATCAAGATACAAAGAACCGTGGTCTACATACCAGACATCCAGCGCAAATTTCTCCTCCCAGCTAATGGCATTTCGGCCATGTATCTGTGCCCAGCCAGTTATGCCGGGTCGAACCTCATGCCGCCTCGCCTGTTCCTGACTGTAAAGCGGCAAATACTTCATTAGAAGAGGTCGCGGCCCCACAAGGCTCATATCACCTTTCAAAACACTGATAAGCTCTGGAAGTTCATCAAGGCTGGTACTGCGCAGAAACCTCCCAAGGCTCGTTAACCGCCTCTCGTCTGAAAGCAGGTTGCCCTCGGCATCCCGCGTATCAGTCATCGTGCGGAACTTGTACATAAAAAAGGGCTCCCCATGTAAGCCTGGCCGCTGCTGGCGAAAAAGAACCGGGGGGCCATGTTTGATACGCACGAGCAGTGCCAGGGTCAGCAGCAGTGGAGATATTACCAAAAGCCCCAGAAACGTCATTGTAAAGTCAAAAAAACGCTTCATGTTTCTCGTCTCACCACTTCCATAAAAACAACTTCAAATTTTTTTGCTCCAACGGGAAGAGAAAGATTATTGTGATAAAATCTTTTCCCGTTTTCTCCCATGACTGCAAGATCATCTTGTGCCATTGCATGCATGTGCCTGACGGCGCCAGCAATACTCTGTGAATCTTCAGGCAGGCAGCAGATCCCAGCCTCCGCCTGCTGAATCAGCGCGGCAGCATCACCCCGAACCGCCATCAAAACGGGCCGTCCGGCAGCCATATAAGCCTGGGTTTTGGAAGGCACGGTAATACTGAAAAGCGGATCATCACGCAGGTGAACAAGAAGCACGTCGCATGCGGCAAGAAGGCTGCCGACTTCCTGCGCCGGCATTCTGGGGAGAAAAAGGACATTGGCCAGACCCCGTGCAAAGGATAGCTGTTTTAGAGGTTCCACATCAATACCACCGCCGACAAAAACAAACTGCACCTGCCGGTCTGATTCCGCTATGAGCTCTGCGGCATCAAGCACGGAATCAAGTGCTTGTGCTCTACCCATTGTACCGGCAAATAGAACATTGAATCTGCCGCTTAGCTCTAAAGGCAGAGCATTATTCCCGTGCTTCTGAATATGGGCTTCATCACACCAGTTGTATATAACGACAATTTTATCTTCCGGCACGCCCCTCTTACCAATTAGTTTCTTAAACCCTGGTGATAAGACAACCAGTTTTGCCGCCCGACGATACACAAAACGACAGCCGGCATCGATGAGCTTCAGTGCTGCACGGTGCGTCAGCATCCCTGTGGCCGCCAGGGTATCGGGCCAGAGATCCTGAATGTCGTAAACAAAAGGGATGCGCCGGAAAAAACTGATGCACACAGCCGCAAACCCGACGGTTGCAGGAGGGTGATAGACATATATAACATCTGCCTTTTTGGCCAGCAATATGCCCATAATAGCCGCTGACACGGCAAAGCTGACGTAATTGGCAATACGCCGCAGCGCCGAACCATCATGGCTGGGATAGAGCGGTACCCGCAACACAGATATACCGTCACGATTCTCACGCTGCAGCAGTCGAACCTTGTACCCGTCATATACTTTTCCACCAGGGTAATTGGGGAATCCGGTCAAAACTTCCACCTCATGCCCCAGGCGCACCAGTTCCCTGGCAAAAGCCAGTCCCTTAAAGGTCGGTTCCGGGTCAAACCACTGCGTCAGCATCAGGATGCGCACTTAGTATTTCTTCCACACATTAAGGTTCACATAGTCGGTATAGCTGAGTATGATCCGCGCCACCTTCTCAGAAACATTTGGCATTGAATAATCGGCCACCAGTCTCAGCGTGCGTTCTCCTGCCCGCTTCTGGTCGGCCAGAATAGCAAGCCCCTGTTCAATTCGTTCGATCGACAGTCCGGTCATCATGACACTCGCCTCTTCCATCCCTTCTGGCCGCTCATGTGCGTCCCGAAGATTCAGGGCCGGGAAATTAAGAATAGACGACTCTTCGTTGATCGTGCCGCTGTCAGAAAGAACCGCTGTGGCGTGCATCTGCAGGTTGACATAATCGGTCAGGCCAAGAGGCTTCATCATTTCCACTTTCTCGTGGAACACGATACCAAGGCCCTCTACCCGCTTGCGGGTGCGCGGATGTGTCGATACGATAACCCGCTTGCCATACTTGTGAGCCAGGGTATTGAGAATAACGACAAGTTTGCTGAAGCTTGCATCCGGTTCGATATTCTCATCCCGGTGTGCGCTGACCACAAAATATTCGCCCTCTGTCAGTTGCAGCCGTCTTCCGATTTCCGACTTCTGAATTTTGGGCAGATAATGGTGCAGCACTTCGTACATCGGCGAGCCGGTCTTGATAACCCGATCCGGCGGCAAACCTTCACGCAGTAAATATTCGCGGGCAATGTCGGAATAGGTCAGGTTGATATCGCTCACATGATCGACGATCTTTCGATTTATTTCCTCCGGCACCCGCTGGTCAAAACAGCGGTTTCCCGCCTCCATGTGAAAAATCGGTATTTTGCGGCGCTTGGCCGGGATTGCGGCAAGGCAGCTATTTGTGTCGCCCAGCACCAGAAATGCATCCGGCTGCAACTCGGCCAGGAGCGGATCGATCTTGATAATCGTCTGGCCGATGGTCTCTGCAGCGCATGCTCCGGCCGCCCCGAGAAAAAAGTCCGGCTTGCGGATTTCCAAATCGTTGAAAAAAATTTCGTTCAGCTCATAGTCATAGTTCTGACCGGTATGGACAAGAATGTGTTCCATCGTCGCGTCAAGCTTTGCCATCACCCGCGACAGACGGATAATCTCAGGTCGCGTCCCAACCACCGTTACAACTTTCAGGCGTTTCTCGCTGCGCGCTGTTGAAGGCGGTGACAAACTATCTGATTTCTTCATATTTTATTCTCCAAACTGCATAATAGCCCGGATAGAACATCCCTGCCTGTACGTTGATACATGGCAGTTCCAATAGTTCCCGCCATGTATTCTCCCCCTGCGGCCCCGGCATCCAGCACTTCAGACTTCCTCGAAATAGGTATCAGGCCTGTCTGGATCGAAGGCTTCATTGCTCCACATGACCGTCACCATGTCAGCTGCGCCGGTATTGGTAATGTTGTGGGTGTAGCCTGGGGGTATATCAACCACCTCAAGCTTGCCGCCGCAGACATGATAGTTGATAATATCGCCGCTGTCAATTTTCCTGAAGCTTATAACGCCGCAGCCGCTCACAACAAGGAATTTTTCATTTTTGGTATGGTGCCAGTGGTTACCTTTTGTGATACCCGGCCTGGAAATATTGACCGACACCTGACCCCGGTCGGCAGTTTTTACAAATTCGGTGAAGGAGCCGCGACTGTCGACATTCATGTTCAGCGGATAGCTGAACCGGTCCGCCGGCAGATAGCTCAGATATGTGCTGTAGAGCTGTTTTGTAAAAAGATCGGACATATCGGGAATGCTGCGCGCTGCCCTGCTCTCTTTGAACGACTGGATCAGGGCTGCGATATCGCCAAGTTTCACTGTATGGACTGGATGAACAGAGCAGAAAGGCGTGGGGTTTGCCTCCGGCGACGATGTGGCGGGCATTGACACTGTTCGTGCAGGTTTGCCGCTGCGGCTCGTCTGCGGGATTGGGATGCTCCTGATACTCGCACTAAAGGCATTGACCACATCGTCAATGTAGACCAGGCTCATCACCACCTTCGGGTCATTGATCTGAATGGGCAGATCACGGGCTATATTGTGACAAAAGGTAGCAACAGCGCTATTGTAGTTGGGCCTGCACCATTTGCCGAAAACATTGGGCAAACGGTAAACGAAGACCTGCGCCCCGCTTTCGCGACCATAGGCAAAAAGCGCCTCTTCTGCGGCCCGCTTGCTCTGACCGTAGGGATTATTAAAGGCGGCCTGAGTTGAGGATGACATAATAACCGGCGTTGCTTTACCCTTGTCGCGAAGGTTCGCAACAATCGTCTCGGTCAGGGCGGTATTGCCGGCACGAAACTCATCTTCATGCTGCGGCCGGTTCACCCCTGCAAGATGGACTATGATATCAGCCTGATCCAGCAAAAGGGGCAACTCTGAGGGCTTATTGTGAAGGTCGCAGGTAGACAGAACAATGTCCTCATGTAGCCGCAGAGCGCAGCGCAGGTTTTTACCGACAAACCCTTCCGAACCGGTAATCAGAACTTTTTTCATGCTACCCTCGCTTACTGTCTAGAAGGGCTGAAGGGGTAAAAATACAGCCCGCATAAAACCAAACACCTTCTTTTCCGTATCACCTATCACTGTTGAGCCGGATTTAAAGCTCGACCTTTTCCCCGCGCAGAGCCTGCTGGACACAGGAGAGTTGTTCGAGCAGGGCCATCATGCCCGCACTATCAAGCAGCGGCACATTGTGGGAATTGTAATCGGCCTGCCCGGTTATCCGCTCCTCACCTTCGGTAAAGTACTTGCCGTAGTTAAGGTCGCGGTTGTCGGCCGGCACCCGGTAATAGCCGCCCTGATCCTCCGCGATTGCCATCTCCTCGCGGGTGAGCAGGGTTTCATAGAGCTTTTCCCCATGGCGGGTTCCGATAACATTGAGGGGAACGGCGCTGCCGCACAGGCTTTTCAATGCCTCAGCCAGAACTCCGATAGTACAGGAGGGGGCCTTCTGAACAAAGGTATCGCCCGGGGTGCCGTTTTCAAAGGCATACAGCACAAGATCGACGGCATCTTCGATTGTCATCATGAAGCGGGTCATGTTCGGGTCGGTAACGGTAATTGCCCGGCCATCCTGTATCTGCCGTAAAAAAAGCGGAATAACCGAGCCGCGGCTTGCCATGACATTGCCGTAGCGTGTGCAGCAGATCGTCGTTTTTGGTGCGGCGACCCGCGATTTGGCAACGGCAAGTTTCTCCATCATGGCCTTGGATATCCCCATGGCATTGATCGGGTAGACAGCCTTGTCTGTGGACAGAACGATCACCCGCGCCACACCTGCGCCGATTGCAGCATTAAGGACATTCTCAGTGCCCAGTGAGTTGGTGAGCAGCGCTTCCAGAGGGAAAAACTCGCATGAGGGGACCTGCTTCAGAGCTGCTGCATGAAAGACGAAGTCAGCCCCGCGCATGGCATCGCGCAAACTCGACTCATTGCGGACATCGCCGATGTAAAAACGGAGCTTTGCGTGGTTGAAATGCTTGCGCATGTCGTCCTGCTTCTTCTCGTCGCGTGAGAAGACGCGGATTTCACCGATACCGGTTTCAAGAAAACGGCAGAGCACGGCATTGCCAAAAGTACCGGTGCCGCCGGTTATAAGCAGGACTTTGTCTGAAAACATTAGAGATCTCCTTTATAACGCCGGGTTAATCCTTTAGATACGGCAGTATTATCTGCCTGTCCGTAAGTATCCCCTTAAAGAGGGCAAAATTATCTGCCAGCACCTTCTCATCGGTTGAAATGCGCATTGCATACTGCTGCGCACGAAGCCGTTGCGCTGCCACTGCCTCATGACTCAACGCCGACTGCGCTTCCAGCACCGCGCAAAACTTCTCCTCTGCCATCAACGACAGGTCCCACCCCACGCCCAGAGCCTCCAGGTTCCGCCATGGCGTCTGGTCGCTGATCAAAATGGGCAGGCCAGCGGCAAGGGCTTCAAAGATAACATGCCCATAGTTCTCTCCCCTGGTAGGCAAAAAAAACAGGTCGTGCGAGGCTAGAGCCTGATGAACTTTCTCATGATCAATTTTCCCGTGATACCGGAGGACCACATGCGCAGGCAGACTCTTAGCAAGGCTCTGACAGTGTGTCCAGTAGGCTGTATCTTCCGCCACTCCATAAATGTCAAACTCAACCGGGACCCTGACCTGAGCGAGGACCCGCAATGCAAAATCGAGATTTTTCATCGGACAAATACGTGACAAAAAGCATACCCGCAAGGGACTCCCGGCGACTCTGTGTCCGTACCCATTTGATTCCTTCACGGATTTGACACCATCGGACATGTCAGGCGCGAGGACGATTGCAAGGACGATTCTTTTTGCCGTCATGCCCATGGCCTGACGGATAGCATCGGCCTCAAACTCGCTGGAGGCCTGCCAGGTTATGTCCTTATAAATCCCCAGAGATTTCACCACCGCTATATAGGGGTTTTTTTTCCATGTCTTCAGCGCCAGCGCCCCTTTGGAAAACTCCCCGCGAGGTGCAACAATAGTGGGGCGCCGTGGCGTCATCCCCAGCCACCGTGCCAGAAGTGGCCGCTGAGTGAAAACCGGGCTGAAGAAGCTGTTCAAATACAGCACATCGTGCGGCGTCTCCCTGATCAGGCGCGCCATACACCATAGTGAGCGCATTTTGGGCGAGGTATAAAAAACCCTCGCTTTGCCGACAGTATTCCATGCATCAGTGACAACATCCGGATAGGGTTTAGTTTCGAATAAGTCTCTATCGGACGTGATAATGCGGAAATCCAACTCGTCGCTAAGGATCGACACCATGTTGGCAATAGTCCGGACAGGGCCTCCTGCTTTATACCCGGGCAGGTAACAGCCGACGAAAGTCAGTATTATTGGTTTAGGCATGGCATATTGTTCCGATTAAAGGTTTGAAACCCACTGTACCACAACCCGGTTCAGTCGCCGGCCAGAGGGCTGCAGTTCAATGACAACATTATACAACAGGGAACACCCCCCGTTGTCAGACTCCTTTCAATCATAGACGATTCATATATTCGCCAAGCACGACAAGCATCCACGCCCGCGACCAGGAGGAACCCTTATTCCTCAGAAAGTCCTGCCACGTCTGCCCGACAGCCTCGGCCTCGACCATATTCGAACCCTTCAGGGTATCCAGCATTCCCTCGCAGCGGTCACGCAGCGGACCGGTCATCCAGTCGGCATACGGCAGCGAAAATCCGGTCTTGCGGCGGCGCAAAATATCTCTGCGCAGATCACATCCCATTGCATCCACCAGCAATGGTTTATTGATGCCTTTTCGCAAAACGCGCCATTTGCCGGGTAGAGCGAGAACATAATCCGCAAGCTGCCGATCAAGAAAGGGGACGCGTATCTCCAGGCCGTGAGCCATGCCAAAAACATCCGCATCACGCAGGAGCATATTGCCCATATAGAACCGTGATTCGAGGATACTGATCGCCGACTGCGGGTCTCGTCCCGCTGTGCCTCGTCGCGGCTCTGCCTCGGGTGGAAGGTAATGTTCGTCCAAACCCAACCCGCTGCGGCTCAAGCCAAAAACACTAATCTCACCTTCAGAGAAAAGCCGGCGGCTGCCCAGAGTCAGAGCAGGCAGGTCCAGATGTGACATGGCCATATCGCGGGCCTTCCGCCGTTGTGTCGGCGAATTTCCGGCAAAGAGCGCTTCGGCTATCTTGCCGCGCTGTGCTCCGGGAATACAGCGGGCCAGCGCTCCCAGAGGAGCCAAACGGGGCAACTGCTGGAAACAACTGTAGCCGCCGAACAGCTCGTCTCCGCCCATGCCAGAGAGGGCTACTTTTATGCCGCATTCGCGCACAGCTCCTGAGATGATAAAGGTATTGAGCCCATCGATAGTCGGCTGATCGATTGCATCAAACCACCGCTCAGCCTGGGCGCGAACTGCTGATTTGGTGAGTGAAATGGCCTGATGGCGAGCGCCGAGAAGACGGGCTGTCTCGGCTGCGAGCGGATTTTCATCAAATTCCGAACTGCCCTCCAGTGAGACGGTAAAAGTATTTACTGCCTCTGGCACGGCATGGGCGCACAGCACAGCCAGAGCTGTGCTGTCAAGCCCACTGGACAAAAAAAGGCCTATGGGCACATCGCTCAGGAGGTGGCGGCGCACGGCATCGCGCAAAAGATCATGCACCCGGGTCACGGCCTCATGCCTGTCTTTCAGGCCCAGGGGCACTGGAAAATCCCAGAATCGCTGCGGACTGAGATCCGAAGATATCCGGGGCGGAACGGCCAGATTGATGGAAACATAGGTTCCTGGATTCAGCAGGCGCGCCTCGCGTAAAAGCGTGCGTGGGCCCTGTACGGAGCCATAGGCTAAAAGCCCTGCCAGTGCGGCTCGATCCATATCTGTCGCAACAAGACCGCTGGCATGGATAGCACGCATCGTTGAGGCAAAAACAATGGCTTTGTCATTCACTGCATAGTAAAGCGGCTTCATCCCCAAATGATCGCGCGCCAGCAAAAGCAGCTGCTCGCGGGCATCATAAAGAGCGATAGCGAACATACCGTGAAGTCGGGTAAAGCATTCGCTGCCCCACTTGGCATAGGCATGAAGAATGGCCTCAGTGTCAGAGCGGCTGCGAAACACAGCCCCTGCACCTTCCAGTTCTCGCCGCAGATCGGGGTAGTTATAAATTTCGCCGTTGTAGGTAATCCAATCGCCAGTGTCAGGATTCAGCATGGGCTGATGGCCCGCAGCCGAGAGGTCAAGAATGGAAAGCCGTCGATGACCGAGCGCCAGCCCCCCCCCTCTCGTCTTCACAACTTTCAGCCCCTCGTCATCGGGCCCGCGTTGTGCCTGCATTCTGTTCATGGCACGCACAGCAGTCTCGGCCTGCATAGGGTTGGCGCTTAACACTCCGGCTATTCCGCACATTATACGTTCTCTCAAAAACACTCTGGCGGTTCTCCGCCGGCGAGCATGTATTAATACAGTGTGTACCGGTTAGGTCCAATGTCCTGCGGCGAGCAGTTTATAGATAGTTGCATACTCCTGCGTGATCCTTTCCAGCCTGAATCGCTCGATATTCTTGAATCCGCTCTGCACCAATCTCTCCCGGCATACCGGATCGCGGATGATCTTCAAAATTCCCTCCCGAATACTTGCAGGATCAAACGGATCAACCAGGCAGGCTGCATCACCCGCAACCTCGGGCATAGACATAATATTGCCGGTAACAACAGGCCTGCCCGTGGCCTGCGCTTCCAGAATCGGCAGTCCGAAACCCTCAAAAGTTGATGCAAAAACAACCATGTCGCACTGGCGGTATTCTTCAATGATCTCCTCAAACGAAATATTGGACACGTACGAGTAGTCAATTCCGTAGCGTTGTAATACGGTTGCCGTACTCTCGTCCAGATTTCCGATCACTCGCAAACAACAGGGGATACCTTGAATGGCCTCAGCCAATCTCTTGATATTCTTATTTGGCATAGCACCGACCTGAAGGATAACCGGCTTGACTTCATTAAACTTTCTGGCAAAGGGCTTGAACGCGTCTGAAACGGGACAGTAAACGACTTGCACCTTTTCCGGATCAACCTTGATGTGACGAAGAAGATCCTCCTTCGTAAAGTTGGAAATCACCGACACCACGGCCGATCTCTTGATCGGCAACCAATACCACAGAAACAGCAGGAAAGCCTTCCGCCAGCCGCTCAGCCGATGCACAGACACGAGATCAAGGATCGTGAGCAGGGTCCTTCTTTTATGCAGCAGCAATGACAAAAATTGCACATCGCCGGTAATGTGATTGATATCGCCCTGACGGAAAGCCGCTTCCACCACATTGTAGAGCCGCCGCCAGATGCCCCTGCTGGGGAAATGGCAGACAGCAACCCTGGACTGAATACTATCGGGCAAAGTTCGTCGCACGTCCGCAAAGAGACGCTCAACACTGAAATGCCCCTCTTGTGGAAGACGGTGAAAAAAAGTCACCAGCATATATGCATCATATCCTTGTTAAGGCATCGAAATATAAAGTTTTTTTCTCTGGCTCTGCTCGATCATAGAGCCTGAAATCGTGGAAAACGCATGGACCAAAACTGCAATTGCCCATCCGAGCAGCATCAGCCGATCTCCACTCCATTTCAAGCAAGCGCTTTTTGGCGCCTGTTAGTATCGCAAAGCCTTACCCGCCCGGCAGACAGAGCAGCCTCAAATCCCGGAAGTCATTGTCTCCCGCCAAACACGCTATATCTTTCCGCGCAAAATTACTTTATTGATAAAAAAAAGTATGAGCAATGGGATGATAAGCCCCCGTACCTGTGCAAGGAAATGCCCCATCGGTGATTCCATACTGAGAGTAAACGCTGCCATAAATGGCATCAATGGATGATCTGATAAATGCTCGGGGGTGAGCAGCCAACAATTGAGAAGAACCCAAAAGAAACCAATGATGCCAAACGATAGTATCCCCCCAAACCAGCCATAGTTGCCCACGCATTCAAAGGGTATGCTTACCGCTATGCTGTTCAGGGTATCAAATCTTAGGGAGACACCGATGTCTGCACCAACCGTCCGTGCAAAAAAATTCCCGATATTCATATCTCTTTTTTCCGGCATGAATGCCCGCGGAACAAGAATTTCAAACCCCCACGTGATCGTTTTACCATCCCACTGCCCTTCAAAAAAGCTATTACGCCGCGTCAGCTCACCAGCCAAAGGGAATATGCCCCGAAAAAAAACCGAGACGTCTACGTCCCTGGTTGATGTCGGCAAAAAATCCCAGGGATCCCCCTTGAGCACAGAACTAAAAACTTTAGAAGTGTCATACGAACTGGATGCACTTGTTGTGGCAGCCATCCACCTGCCATAAACGACATACGGCGTTATAACCAGAACAAAAAACAGCCCTCCTATCAGCATGAGCATCCACGGGGGCCGCTGCATCCGGCGCGTATAGGCAAAAACATAATAGGTCACCAGCAAGGCGAGTGGCCCTTTCCATCCGCTGTACAGGGCTTGAAGAACAGTATAACCTATCGTTGCAACGATCAAAATTTTAGGCCATAGGGAATAGACTTCCATGGGTCAGCCAAAGCTGCCATGAAAAACGATTGTAACATCGGAGTGATTAGATAAACCGCCGCAATCACTCCAACCCACCAGATAATCGTCTTGGTGCCCCCGAACATGCTCGTTTCCTCTAACCCAACGATTCCCAGTATACGCAGGATCGCCATTAGGAAAGAAGAACAAAGCACAAGGGCAAGATAGATGATGAGAACATTCAGCCTGTAATTGCTGCCGGAGGGGAGAAGGAACCGAGCATAAAAGCCTTTTACGGAAAACCAATCCAGCGTCCCCCTCGCGACTATAGCGTAGAGAAGCAAGCCCGGAGCCGTTATCCACAGTGCCTCCATGCCATCCAGCTGCGCTGCCAGGGCTTCTTTGGGAAGATCGGCTATTAGGTTCCAGGTCGACACAACCGCCGGGCCAACGCCTAACCACCAGTAGCAGATAAATACAAAGGTCTGAATCGGATTGATCAAGGGACGGTCTGCAAGCAATGACAGCGCTATGTAGGCGCTCAAGCCCAGCACGATCTGCCCCAGTATATAGGTGTCCGGGGCACCTGTGGCAAATCCGCTCACCACGGCCAAAAAAACGGTGCCCCCGATCGATAACCGAAACCAGCCTGAGAGGAACCAATCGCAATACCTCGAAGGCTTGTTCTGGCTTATTGCCTTATCCAGCGTGCTCATCGTCGCCACTCACCTGCTTTTCTGCCGCCAATCTCAATTGATGCAAGAAGCATCTGCCATCCAAGCCGCATCTTGAAAACAGCCTGCAAACGATTCTCCGGCGAACTGACGGCTGCCATGATCACTCGGCGAACCACATTCACCACACAGCAGCAAAAATTAATTAAAGAGTATACACCGTAATGAAACAGCCCTAAGTTCTTGCGAACATAGTACCGGTTTTGGCGCAGAAGTCGCACCTTAAATGCAATCTCCTGTTCCCCGGACAGTGATTGCTGAGAGCCTGCCAAAAGATGTATAACGACCGCTTCGGGAACAAACCATGTTTCAGCCCCTGAACGGGCCACGGCCAACCCCCAGTCAGCGTCTTCATGCAAGAAAAAATACGCCTCGTCAAGAAGCCCCACTTCCGAAAAAACCGTCTTGCGAATCATTAATACAGCTCCGGTCAGCCAGCCGTCAGTGATACAGCACCCCGAGGAATAGGCAAAGGAGTCAGTATGGTACTTATCGCGAAATGGCCAGGGAGCACGGTTAAGAGCCAAACCGAGAGTCAGCCGAAGTATCATATACGTCACCGTAATAGTAGCCTCGATTGACCGCTGGACGGTCTTATCGGCATTCAGCAATAGCGGCCCGCAAACGGCAGCGCGGGGATGGGCCTGCATGAAATCATGCATGATGCCTATGGCATTGTTCTCAAGAACAGTATCAGTATTCAGAAGCAGGACATAGTTCCCCCTGGACTTCCTGATCGCCTGGTTAGTGGCCTTTGAGAAACCGAGATTCTCCCGATTTCGTATCAGATAAACATCGGGAAACTCCTTCTCCAGCATCTCGCAGCTCGTATCGCTCGATGCGTTGTCGACAACGATAATCTCATAGGACAGGCCGCTGGTCTTCTCATACACGCTGTTCAAACAGTTGCGCAGCAGGGAACTTGTGTTGTAGCTTATGACAATGATGGAAAGGTCTAAAGCGTTTTCGATTCTCCGTACGCACGATGCTTCCATACCCGTGTTTATAGAAAAGTGCTCTGCCACGATGCCCTCTTTGCTCACTGGTTTGTTCCAAAAAGCCATTCGCACTGTTTGACTCCAAGTAAACTCCCGGGGCCGCCTCTTCTGCAAAACAGCACGTCATCTCATTGCGACGGCCTGAGCAACAATGCCCATTTTCAAAATGCGACACGGCCCTCCCCATCATGTTGAACAATGCATGGAGCATAGTGAGGCCATAATGCTTCCTCATGATGAAGCGTTGCTGAGCACCATCGGGCAGCATGCTCATTCTACTTCGGCGGACACCAACAACCCTCGAAGAAAACGTAAAAAGCGCTTACAGTTCTCCTGTGCAGCAATAATTCTTATGTCACAGCTTGGGCAACCTTTGTTTAAGCTTACTCCACCGCATCGCAATATCTTTTTCGTCAAGCGGGAAATTTGCTATCCGGACTTCAGCAATGTTACCGCTGAAAGGCCAGTATCCCCATTCCCAATTTCCTATCAGAAGCGGCCTGGAAGTATTTTTTATTTTATTCTTGGTGGTAACCGTTCCAATAAGGTTGCCGTCAACATAGACATGAAGCACATTCGTATCTTCAAACACCACTGCAAGGTAGTTCCATGCTCCCTCTTTGAGCTTGAATTTGACACTAGAGCACCACCTTCCACCATCGTTGAAAGCCATAGTATATGTGTTTTGTTCCAGCGCAACCTGTTGAATTTTAAAACCTTCTTCGTTTCCACATATGTTTCCGAGAATCACTGCTTGGGAGACCTGTTTCTCAGAGGGTTTCACTATAACCTCTATGGTATATGCTGCCGGCAGCACTACGGGCTCAAGAGTAACCCCTTTACCAATATAGCCTTTTTCGAATGCTATGTGGAGCAAATCACCTCGTTTTCGGGGAAGAACATGCTTCGTTGTTTCTTTAGGATATGCCCTAGCGGGTGACGTTGCATTATCATTCTGCCCGTTTGCATTTTGAGCGCTGACGGCTTGAGCGGGCGGATTCAAAAAGGGAACCTCTTCTGCTATACAATAACCTGAAAACATCCATGAAACCAGCATGAAAGCGGGCAAACAGTGGCATTTCTCGATCATTGCTTTAACCCTTTCAATTGTTTGCGGATGGACACTGCCAAAGGCTTTTATTTATGAAGCAACGATAGTTGTCCTTACATAATGCCAGAAATGCTGATCTACATATGCTCTCCTGTACAATCAGGAGGATCGAAGCAACTCTATCCAACCGGGCCGAGTTCACGAATAAAGTATGTTGAAGCCGCCGGCTTCTTATCCTTGTGTGTGTGCTGTTGCCAGCCACCCCAACATGCTACACACCGCCAGAAAGGTATGCGTCACTATTTCCCAGGATCACGCCAGGCTGCACAATTCGTGTATTGATCAATGTGATCCATATAATCAAATATAAATTTATACCATCATGGTACGTCATTGTCCAGCGCACAGTTGCATCGAGAGCAGTCATCAGATTCCACCAGGGGAGCCAGTTCCGGTGCGCCCTCCATCATAAAAAGTAACTCCTGCAATATACTCCTATGCCTCACACAGCCTTTCCGCCAACCTCGCGGCGTCACGACAGTCTGACCTTCAGGTGCGAAATTCCAAGCATGGACTTACCATCGCCCTGCTTCGACCATCCGCTCTTCGAGAGTAAAACAGCAGATGAGAGACTCTGAGGATATACGGCCAGGGCATACCTTGAAAACCTTAACATTACTGTATCCGGCCACGAAGGCCCGTTCGGGTTCTTGGTGGCATTTGCCCCAGGCCCGATAAACTCCTAGAAAATTTGCCGGCAACGGACTCTATCATTGGCCTGCACTTGAGATATAATTCTTCACTGCTGCGAGAACAGGAAACACCCGCAAAAACAGCCGCTTCATTGTCTTTTCTCCCGACACATTGAAGGACGCATATTTGCTGAAACTCCCGCCAGATTGATCGTTCAAAATTGTTCCACCTGCTGCACTCCGTCCTCTTTGCACGTTTGCAGGTTTATCAGCGCTGCAGAAAGGAATTTTTATCGCTCCTTATGCTCTGCGATAAACAGCCGATCTTCCTCAACCATCATTCTGGCCACATCCTGCATTTTATGCTTTGCCTCCCACCCGAGCATCATGCGCGCCTTCTGCGTATTGGCATGACTCACCATAATTTCCAAAGGGCGCAGCAAAGCCTGATCGCTCACGACATGGTCTCTCCAGTCAAGATCCAGGCAGCGGAATACGGCTGCAACAAAATCCTGAAGCGTGTTAGTCTCCCCTGTTGCCACAACATAATCATCCGGTGTATGCTGCTGCAGCATAAGCCACATGGCCTCAATATATTCCGGAGCCCACCCCCAGTCACGAGCAATGGATGTGTTCCCCAAATGAAGCTTCTCGTCGCTGCCCGCGGCAATACGGCAGGCTGCCTTGACGATTTTACGGGTAACGAAACGCTCTGGACGCAGCGACGATTCGTGGTTAAAGAGTATGCCCGTACAGGCAAAAAGGTTATAGGCTTCGCGGTAATTTGCAACCTCCCAGAAGGCTGTTGCCTTGGCTACGGCGTATGGGCTGCGGGGCCTGAATGGAGTCAGCTCGTCGGCAGGCACACCCCCTGTGTTACCAAAGCATTCGCTGGATCCGGCATTGTACAGTCTTATGGGCAGGCCACTGAAACGTATGGCCTCAAGCAGATTCAGTGCGCCAACACTGATGCTCTCCAAAGTTTCCACCGGTTGATCAAACGAAAGGCCAACGGAGCTTTGCCCGGCGAGGTTATATATTTCATCGGGCTGCACCTTGGTCAATATTTGCAAAACACTGCGAAAATCATTGAGTGCCATGGAGTGTACTGTAATCCGCTCACTGATACCAAGCAGGTGCAGGTTGCCGAAACCTGACATCTGTGCGTCACGAGAGGTGCCATGCACATCGTATCCCTTGCCAAGCAGGAGCCGTGACAGATAGGCGCCATCCTGCCCTGATATACCGCATATGAGGGTTTTTTTCATATCGGACAATTAGCCTTTCCTCTTGCCTTCAACTGTTTAATAATATTGTAGAAAAAAGATCTGCCCCCTATTTTTAAACGAGCCGCTCAAAAAGTTACTGTCGTCTAGACGTACTGTGCACTGTTTTTTACAAAAGCCTTTGGTTTCACTGCTTAATTGGGGGATACAACTCAAATTCCGACAAGGAATACCAGCGTGTCTCACTTGTTTGATAAAAGGCCTGGAATCAAATAACGCTGTGAATTTAAGCTGCACAGTACGGATAGTTGGTTGTTCCTTTATTATCGGTTCGTTGTTAATAATCAACGATAATCCATAAACGGTACGGCCACCATCAGTCCGAGTTCTCGGGCATCGGGTGTTGCCTGAACTACGCGCAGGGCATTCCATGTCCGCTCAATATTTATCGTCAGGACCCGGCCCTCAGAACCGGCCCCGCCAACAGAACATTTAACCCACTTCCCTGTTTTTAAAAAAACAACAAGGGGCTTTTTCCCGTTTAAGCTGAGATGTGCCCTCATCTGAAAATCTTTCGGATTGGGATGCCCGTTGCGCACATATATACTGGCAACTTCGGGCGGCAATTGTATGGCACAGCTTAAGCCGCTCATCCAGCGGAATACCGGTTTTACTCCCTCAGGCCAGCCGGGAATGTCTGGCGCCGGCTCATCCCAATACAGCCCGGAGGCAAACCCCCTGTTGCTCAGGTCAACCGCCATAAGGGGTGTGCGCACCAAAACTGAGAGCAGCCGATTATCGTCACTTTGAGGGTTCGAAAACTCAGGACTCCAGGTGGCCGGATGCAGTAATCTTCATTTCATGCTCACGCAGATTGCCGAAAGCATACAAATACCGGGTTCGCCATCCGGTCTGCCTGCAGGTATCTCGCGCGGCAATCGTGCCGTCAAGACTAAACTCTATACTCTGCGGTCCTTCATCGATATACATGGTCGGAACCATGTAGTCTATCCTGTAAAGACCCTCGGCCGAAAACCTCATTATGGAATTTTTACCAGACCAGCGGCAATCCCCCAACTGGTCTTTTTCCTTGCTGTAAAACCCTTCATAAGCAGTATCGTCTGCAGTTTTATCGTTCTGGTCACGGCCATAAATTTCAACACCATACTTTGCAGCAAAATCTTTTGACGACCGCGCCCCGACATAGACAATTCCTGCGCAGACCACAAGCACGCAGCAGCTCCGGGCAAGCCAGCATAAAAAACCTCTGCACCCGTGCAGGCACATTCTCGACAGGCAAAGCCATTAAATACCCGAGATTTAAAAATACAAGCATCCAGACAGGAGAGATATAGGGGGGGTCCTGCGTCAGCCCGTATTGGTGAAAACTGTAGAGTGCAAGCAGCACGGGGATGGCGGGCACGATACCGCAGCGAAAATATCCGTACAGTCCCACTATAAAGCCATAGGCAATCATGAACAACCACAGCACACAGCCTGCAAGGCCAACGCCGGTCAACAATTGCAGATAAAAATTATGGGGTGTATCAACCAGACCTCTGATATACCTGTTTTTTGAAAAAAGCGACTCGGGAATCTGCGCCATAATACCGGTATGAAATCGGTAGCTCTCCCAGCCAAGGCCAAACAGGGGCCGCTCCTGCCACAGGGCCAGAGCCTCTTTCGCTATGGCTATTCTCTCAACGGGCACAAAAAGAGTGGCGTATCTATATTTCAAGTCCTCCTGCCTGTATGTGTTGAGCTGAAATTCTGTGCGCAGCTGATTATCTTGCGAATTTTTTTTCAGCTCAAACTCGATATTTTTTTGAAAACTATCAAAAACAACCAGGACTACAAACAAACTCACGGCTATGGTAAACGGAATAGACACTGCAACCCTGGTGGCAATGCGAAATTTCCTGCCCGGTTCTTTTTTATCTTCAGAAATATCTATTGAAAGATAGAAAAAAAGCCAGCAGAAAAAAAGTGTCACCGGATAGGTCAGCCAGCCCGAACGGGCCCCGGTAAGTATTATGGCAATCTCAAAGAGTATCATCACTCCAAAAAGCAGTGCTTTTAATTTCCATCCGCGTTTGGAGAAAAAACCAAACAGAATATAGGGTATGGTCATGGTTAGATATTCGGCAAACCATCCAGGATTGCCCGCGACTGATTGCAGTCGTAGATCCATCTGCGGCCTGACCCAGAGCAAATTGATCAGGTTAAAGTATTCAAGCAGCCCGGAAAGCGAAGACCACACCCCGCCGAAAAGTGTTCCAATAAATAGAAACCTGTATCCTTCATCATAATCCTTGCGCAATGACTGTGCGGCAATAAACACTATAAAAAGCAGCAGCCTCCAGACGGCTGCCACGGAATAAAGCGGATCTGTTGGCAGTGCGGTAAAAACCGACAGGACAGAGGACAGAAAAGGCGGCCACTGCATGAGCCTGGCAAAGTTCTGCTCGGGCAACAGCTGGAGCGACAAACAGCAGATGGTGGCAAATAAAAAGAAAAACCAGACAAAAACCGGGTTGAGCCTGTTGCGAAAAGCGGTTTTTTTGATGGTGGTAAGCAGCAGTACGGCCGCCAGCAGTGCGGTGAAAAATTCGAAAATTGCAGTATGAACGCGCCAGGAATGGTTGATGTAAAAAGGAAAGCTTGCGCCGTAGAGAAAAAGAATATACTTGATAAGCTTTTGCTGCTTGATACAGACTGCTGCAACGGCTAATGCGCCTCCGACCAGCAGATAAAAAGCCGCGTATGACGCGACTTTAAGCTCCATATCTGCGATGCGAAAAACTATAGTACACGTCAGAAAAAAAAGGGCCGTTATATACAAAAGCCAGCGGACAATCAAAAAAAATCCTTTCTTTTGAAGGAAGCAGGCCGGTTAAAGATCAAGGCTATTGGCATTTACTGCACTTTCCACATGAGGCCTTTAACATTGAGCATTGATAATCTATTTCCCCATTCAACCAACAGAACAGCAAAACAATTATGGGAATAAGTAAACCACACCATAGCTTTTACAGATTCTGAACCACCTTAAGCCTTCTCCCTGAAGAAGTCTCCGAGGGCGGAATATAAAAAACTATATACTTCCCCAGCGTGTTTCTAATCAGCTCAGGCTCTCCGCTTATGATCATGTTTTCAAAATTACTGATCATCTCTTCGATATCTTTCAAGCTGAAAAGAGAGCGCTGGCGAGCCATGAAAATTTTTTCATGATATGTCTTATCTGTCCCCTCTTCCGCGGTCAGCAGCTCTTCAAAAAGTTTTTCCCCGGGCCTCAGTCCTGTATAAATAATATCAATATCAACGTACGGCTCTAGATTATTGAGCTTAATAAGATCCTCTGCAAGCGTTACGATCTTAACCGGTTCGCCCATATCAAGGACGAATACTTCGCCACCCTTGCCCATTGTTGCCGCCTGCAGCACCAAAGCGACCGCTTCAGGTATGGTCATAAAATATCGCGTCATTTCAGGATGCGTTACGGTTACCGGCCCGCCTTTTTTGATCTGTTCGATAAACATCGGGATAACACTGCCCCGGCTTCCCAGCACATTACCGAACCTGACGGATATAAATTTGGTTCTGTTCTGGCTGTTGAGGGCGATGCCTGCGTATTCGGCCATCCGTTTAGATGCTCCCATAATACTTGTGGGATTCACGGCCTTATCGGTTGATATGTTTATAAATTTTTCAACATTGGCTTCCATGCACAGTTTCTCAAAATGCCAGGTGCCGATAATATTGGTTTTGACTGCCTCTTCAGGGAAATACTCCATAAGGTGAATGTGCTTGTAGGCGGCGGCATGAAATACAATATCAATCCGGTAGGAGCTCAGAAGGCGCTTTAATTTAGCCACATCCCGCAGATCACCGATCATCGGAATAATTTCGGTGTCTGATGCCATTTTGAACTCTGCAAGCTCCAGCAGCAGGTTGTTGAGCTCAGTCTCGTCAATTTCAAATATAATAATGGCTTTAGGATTAAAGAGCCGGAGTTGCCGCACGATCTCGGAACCTATGGATCCGCCAGCGCCGGTAACGAGAACCGTTTTGTTATTTAATAGTTTGCCAAGCGAACTGGCTTCAATTTTTATCGATTCTCTGCACAGCAGATCTTCCACATTGATATCCCGAAGCTCCTTCACGGAAACCACTTCATGGGGAAGCCGATTGATGCTCGGGACTATCTTGATTTCCAAAATTCCTGACTGTCTGAGCATATCATACAGCTGGCTTATCTGGCTGTGCGACAGAGTACTAATGGTAATAATGGCAACCTTCACATTTTTGTTTTTTACAACCCGAGGTATATCTTTAAGCGCACCCAAAACTCTTATGCTCTGTATCGTTGTTTGCATAAGATTCAAATTGTCATCAACAAAACCTATCGGCTTATAAATAATCTTTTCATTTCTGAACATTTCACGAACAATGCGCTCACCGGTGCCCCCAGCCCCGATTATAAGCGTTGGTTTTCCTACATTTCGGGAGCGATAGGATAATTCAATAATAAGCCTGCGGGAAACACGAAAGACAATAATAAAAAACCCGGCAAGAATATATGCGCTGAAAGGTGTTGAACGGGGAAGTGCATATGCAAAATGGTACTCCTGTACGATAGTGTTTGCGGCAAACACAAGAAGCAAGCTTGCAAACAAAGCTCTAAGCACAACAAAGCATTCATGAAGGCCGAAATAACGCCAGCTAAAGCTGTATACCCCCCCTATATACATAGCTATACACGGAGGAATGATATACGCCGGCAACCAGAAAAAGGCAGTGTTTCTGATTTCATCCGCCAGAAAGAAATCGAAACGAAGCAGCAGTGCCAAATTGAGACAGACACTTATAACCAGCATATCAGTAGAGAGATAAAGCAAAGCGCGAATTATTGCCGCACGCATAACTATCGCCTTCCTGATTTTTAATCTCATCATATTTGCATGTATCATGGCACATCCTTATGAATCAAAAATCAAATACTCCGCTGCTGCATGCTGTCGACTTATGATACCTCATACAGCTTATGTGGCCATTCATTGCAGATAGCATGTTCTGCTTCAGTGCAACACACTCTGCGAGTAGAATCATGTTCCACTGATAAAGCTTGCTGTCAGATTTTTATAAGCTCTATTCTATTTTATTATATTTCCTTCCGGTATCAATGTCAAATATTTCAAAAACTGTTTTTTACAAATAATCAAGAATGCATTTTTACTATACGATGGATAAAAACCACCACAAAAAAACGTTGGCTGACCTAAAAAGATGAACCTGTATAAAAATTCTCTTCATCACAACAAAGTTGATTGTTATGCAAAAAATTGTCAAACCGTCAAAAACGCAGGGTCCAAAAAAAACCTGCATGATTGAAAACCCGGTGAAGGCTTTTAATAGTAGGTATACATAGCATTTATTTAGACTTATTTAATAAACCATCCCCGCAAAGTTGAAAAAAATCCTCCCTTCCCGATTAAAGGGCTATGCTATAAGTTAAAAGTTGTGATTATCCATAAATCTTCACTTGCACAGCCAAGCATTATTGGCCTTTTGCAGTACGACTGGGCTAAGTAATTTTGATATTGCAGGATATTGCATACGAAACCATCCTAATTATTTATATAATAAATGCTGGGCGGATGGTAATAAAACTATGAACAAAAAAATTAAAAAACTTGACAACAAACCAACAAATGTCTATAGATAAAGCTGTAGGGGTAATAATTTGCAAAATTCTCGCTTCATTTATAAGAGGAGCACTATATGAAACATGCAACAGGGGCACTTTTTAGCGTCATCATGGCGCTTGTACTGATTTTCAGTATGGCGGGCAAAGCCGCCGCACAGGAAACAGGAGAAATGGAAGTATTCGATGCGAAAATGCTGAAAAATTATGAAGCTTCCGGTTCAGACGTTCAATCCAGATAGATGATGCTGCGCAGCAAGACGGTGACTTCAAGGCCTTCGCCTCAACCTGCACGCTGAAAGTTTTTCCGGAATCAATCCGCAGCGCGCGACTGGGCCGTTTTGGTATGTTTATCGTGAGCGGCATTGACTTTGTACGAGGTGATACGGTTGACTGGGGAACCGACGATATCAATACCATTTTGCAGTTCAGATTCCCCCAGCGCATCTTCTCGCTTGTATGGATAAAAGCCAATGCTGAAGTTGGAGAGTATGAAGTGACGGTTAACGATGATAACTGCACGGGTACGCTTGAGATAAGATAAGCGGTTGCCCTACGGAAGCTTTTAAAGGAATGCAAAAAGAGCCGGGTGTTTATGCACCCGGCTCTTTTTATATTTTAATACAGCAGAGTAGACCTTCATGCTTGAACTCCGAAAACACCCTTCCTGCCTGGCATGGCAAAGCCCCCTTCAGAAACGAGGTACCCTCAATTTAGTTACAAATTAATCGGAGTATGATAAGTTATGTTCCAATAAAATTATGCGGTTATCCTGAAAGTTGAAGTAACATCCTTTACTTGATACCTGCTTTTGCAGGGATGAACGTTTGAAACATAGCGATCTGAAAAACCATGTCATTCCCGCTCAGGCGGAAATCCAGATGGCGCATGGATTTCGTTTCTGCCTGCAATTTAATCTTGGTGGATAACTAATTAATATTTTTTAAGTTTGAAAAAAAAGAAAAAGTTTATGAATTTAATAAAATTACTATTTCTTAATATATTAAAATTATTTATTAAAAAAAAAGACGACTCTCAACCTATCGGAGAGCAGGCATAAAAACATTATTTTGTCTGGCTCATCCAATGTCGTTCTAAAAATCATTACATCCCTTTCGCAATTAATTTCTGTGCCAATGGTTATCGGTTATTTTGGCAAGGAACTCTTTGGTTTATGGGTACTCATAACATCCATAGTGGGGTGGATGCAGCTTTCAGATTTTGGTTTAGGTCGCGGAGTTGTCAATATACTTGCAGAAGATTACGGAAAAGATGATTATTCTTCCGCTTCTTCACATATAAAAACAACTTTAATTATTTTGCTGCTTATCCTTCTTGCTGGCATATTACCTGTTTTCGTAATCGCAAAGTATCTTCCCTGGGGAATAATAATAAAAAGCACTGATGCTTTCTATATCGATATGGCTCAAAACTGTTTTATTATTGTCGGCCTGTTTTTTCTTCTTAATCTGGCCGCAGGATTAATCGTAAATATTTTCAATGCATTTCAGCGGCTGTATGTTGCAAATACAGTAAACACAGTTTGTTCGGTATTGTCTCTATTGGCTATTTATATATGTTTATTAACAAAGGCCGGTTTTTTAATAATGATATTTTGTGTGTCTGCTGTTACCTTCCTTGGTTACTTATGTTTGTGGTATTTGTTTTTTAAAATGTTTCCAGAAATAAACTTTAAAGAGCCTGTAAATAAAACAGTTCTAATAAAGGTGTCCAACATCAGTGGTCCTTACTTCATTTTTCAAATTGCATCTCTTTTAGTAGATCAATGTTATAATGTTATTTTATCTGCTGTTGCAGGCCTGACAATGGTGGCCGATTATAATATTCTAGCGCGAATTTTTTCTCTTATTTCTTTTTCAGCGGCAGCTATTTCAACGCCTTTTTATCCGGCTATACGTGAAGCTTATGAGCGAAAGGATTATACATGGGGGAAAAATCCATCTGGAGATCTTTTTTTATCAGAAACGGTGTTTTAGTGGCTTTTTCACTGCCCTTATTTTTTATTGGAAATGATCTTATTTATTTTTGGGTAGGAAAGGCCCTGGATAATCATTTCGGGCATCTCGGATGGTTCTTTTTTGTTGCGTATCTTTTTTCCACCGGTGTCAGTTGCGCTGCGGGTGATCTGCTTCTTGTAATGGATGATATTTGGGCTCAACTTAAGATTGCACTGATCCATGGTTTGGTTGTTGTTGCCGCGCTCTTTTTACTGGTAAAACCTTGGGGTCTTGTTGGTGTTTATATTGCGGCTTTTGTTGGAAATGCTTATCCTGCATTTTGGGGTTTCAATAGATTGCGCTTTAAAATCTTACAAGGATTTGGTAAATGAGGTTCCTTCCGCACGCAATGGGGTATGAAGGACATTATAAGCTTTACAAACAATCCTCAGCCAGTTGAGGGAAATTGGACCTAAAAGATTGTATAAGTTGCTGTGTTTAATCCTGTAGGTACTTGTTTGCATGTTATTTCAAAAAAATGTATAAATAAAAGTACATCTTAACTTCGGAGAACAAAAATGATAAAGTTCCCAGTCTATCAACCATCACTGACCGGCAATGAAAAAAAATATGTCAATGAGTGCTTGGATTCTACCTGGATTTCATCTAAAGGCAAATTTATTACAGAATTTGAGCAGAAATTTGCACAGTTTATAGATATTAAACATGCCGCCACCGTTAGCAATGGAACTGTTGCCCTGCATCTTGCACTTTTAGCTTTAGGCATAGGCGAGGGCGATGAGGTTATTGTTCCGACACTTACGTATATCGCCTCTGTTAATGCTATTGCATACACCGGCGCTATTCCTGTTTTTGTCGATTCTTTAATAGACACATGGCAGATTGATCCTGCGGATGTAAAAAAGAAAATCACACCAAAAACAAAAGCCGTTATGGCTGTGCATCTTTACGGGCATCCCTGTGATATGGAGGCGTTAGCAGCTATTGCAAAGGAGCACAGTATATTTCTTATAGAAGATTGCGCCGAGGCTTTGGGGACGCTTTACAAGGGAAAGCATGTTGGAGCTTTTGGCAACATCTCGACATTTAGCTTTTTTGGAAATAAAACTATAACAACAGGCGAAGGCGGAATGGTTGTTACCAACGATGAGACGCTCCATGACCGCGCTGTCCATTTTAAAGGCCAGGGGCTCGCAAAACATCGACAGTACTGGCACGATGTTATCGGGTACAACTATCGCATGACCAATATCTGTGCGGCAATAGGATTAGCACAGTTGGAGCAGGCTGATTATTTCATTAAAAAGAAAAGAGAAATTGCAGAATGGTATAAACTCTTTCTTAAAGATGCTTCTGCGGAAATCCATCAAGAAGTCGGGAACGTCCGGCATTCCTATTGGATGGTTTCCATGCTTGTTGAAAATTCTTCACTAAGAGATCCCCTCAGGGAGCATCTTGAGCATAATGGCATTGAGACAAGACCTCTTTTTTATCCGGTTCATACGATGCCAATGTATTCCGGCAAATACCAGCAGCATGCTATTGCGGAAGATCTTGGGTGGAGAGGAATTAATTTGCCAAGTTATCCAGGGCTTAATAAAGAGGATGTAGCGGAAATAACAAAACACATAAAAGGATTTCTCCATGAAAACTGTTGAAATCAGAGAGCTGCTTCCTCATGATTCAGAGATGCTATCCTCGATTTTACTGAAACAGCCGTTGGAGTACATGAGATTTTTCACCCCTTTTTCTTTTGACGCAAACACATTGCGAACGATATTATCAAAAAAAAAGAAGACAGATATTGGGGTGTTTTTGCCGGTGATGATATTGCTGGTTTTTTCATGCTGCGAGGGTTTGATGCCGGTTTTGCCATCCCCTCCTACGGTTCTTGGATTAATTTTTTATATAAAGGACAAGGGTTGGCAAAATTAGCTCTGCACTATGCGGAATTTTTCTGCAAAATAAATGAAGTAGGCAGCATTATGTTTAAATTTCATCCGGAAAATTATATTTCAAAAAATATTCATGTTAACAATGACTGCGTTTTTAATAAGGTTGACCCTGCTACTAATCATCTTATTTATTTTAAGAAAATTCTAAAATGAAAAAAATAGCTGTAATCGATCCTGTTCTAAATGGAGGAGGGGGGGTAAGGGCGCTTATAAATCTCATATTAGAGATAAAAAAGCTGCAATCAGATTTAAGCATCGATTTATTCTGCAATGTAAAACTGCTAAAAGCGTTTGGCTATAAGGAACTGCTCACAAATTCCGGTATTATCCCGAAGCATCTTAAATCTTTTGGTTTTAAAGGTTTTTTTTTAAGAAGCCTTGATTTTTATCATAGAAATATAAAAAAACAGAGAACGGATTTTTTTCATGAAGGTATAAAGAAAGACATTGAAAAATGTTGCAAAGAGTATGATTTAGCTTATTTTTTCTGGCCTATGTACACAATGTGCCCTGATTTAAAATGTCCTATGGTGGCAACATTCCATGATTTTTGTTATGCTTATTTTTATGGAATAGCCGAGAGTCCTGTTCGTCAGTTTCCACTTGACGAGATGCCAAAATGGTTTAATAGCAAGGTGGTTCCGGTTGTTTCAACAAATTTTATGGCATCCGAACTTAAAAAATTATTCCCTCACGCTGCAGAGCCTAAAGTAATACATCTTGCGCCTCTTAACACGCACATAAAAACTGTTTCTTATGAAACAGCAGTCGCAAATATTAAGCATCTGGGTATTACAGGAACATACTTCTTATATCCAGGAAATTTAACTGCTCATAAAAATATTCACAACCTTGCCTGTGCTATTTATCTCCTCAACAAAGAAGGAAAAAAAATCAGATTAGTATATACTGGCACAAGGACTGATCATTATTCAGGAAAAGCATATAAGTGGGGGGTTGACCTAACAAGCACTGATCGCGATATCATCGGTCTTGGTTATGTAGACGACGAAATGCTTGATAGCTTGATGCAATGTTCTGAAGCGGTAGTTTCATCCTCACTTTATGAAGCTGGCTGCGGGCCAGCTCTCGATGCCTGGTCCTTGGGAGTGCCTGTGGCAATGTCTAATATTGGTGCTTTTACTGAACATCTTGATGTTGTCAGTGGATTGCATGCAACACTGTTTGATCCCCTTAGCCCATATGATATTGCTGAAAAACTTAAGTTTGTACTTGAGAATAAGAATCTTGTTCTTCAAAAGGCAAAAGAGTCAAAAGCAGCTATTCAAAACTGCACATGGGAGGATGCCGCAAGGTCATATATGGAATTATTTGAAAATGTGTGTAAATTGTCAGATTAAAGACCAGCTTGGGGTTGTGTAAAAATATTGCAACCAGGAAAACATGTCCTCTTTTGCTTGTCTTGCAATGCTATAGCAATTTTCCACTGTTTCCACAGAAAAGGCCGCTCCGAATGGAGCGGCCTTTTTCTGTTTATAAAAACAAACTTGAGACTACTTTTTCTTGGGCATATGAATGGCTTTCTTGTCCACATCGAGCGCTGCTTCCATGATGCTTTCTGCAATCGTTGGATGCGCGTGAATGGTGTGGGCCATTTCTTCAAAAGTTGCTTCCATCTGAATGGCAAGCGCTGCCTCGTTGATGAGATCGGTTGCATGGGGCCCGAGTATCATAACGCCCAGCACTTCGCCGTACTTCTTGTCGGCGATGATCTTCACGAGTCCGCCGGTCTCATTGATGACAAGGGCCTTGCCGCAGCCCACAAACGGGAAGCGGCCGATCTGCACGTCGCCGTACTTGGCTTTGCTTCCTTCTCGCTCATGCCGACACTTGCCACTTCGGGGCTGGTGTAGACAGCGCGGGGCACTGAGCGGTAGTTCATCTTGTGCTTCTTGCCCAGCACGTTCAGCGCTGCGGTTTCGCCTTCGGAGGTTGCCACATGCGCGAGCATATAATTGCCGATGGCATCGCCGATGGCATAAATGCCGGCAACGCTTGTCTCAAGATATTCATTGACCTTGACAAAGCCCTTTTCCATGACAACGCCGACCTTGTCAAGACCAAGTCCTTCGGTATAGGGAGAGCGGCCCACAGCCACCAGCACCAGATCAACCTCTTTCTGCTTGTCGCCATAGGTCACGAGCTTCTTGCCGGCCTTGTCCTCGATCTTGCTGACAGAGGTATTGGTCAGAATCTCAATGCCTTCTTTCTGAATCATGGCAGTAAAGGCCTTTGCAATCTCTTCATCTTCCGTCGGAAGAATCTGGGGCATCATTTCAACAACAGTCACTTCAACGTCCATGCGCTTCATGACCTGCGCGAATTCCATGCCGATAACGCCGCCGCCGATGATGAGAATGCTCTTCGGGAGCTTCTCAAGCGACAAAGCGCCGTCGGAATTGATAACGCCGGGAAGGTCAACGCCGGGGATGGGTACCTTGCTGGGCACTGAGCCGGTTGCGATGATGATCTTGTCTGCCTTGATGGTCTCGCCGGTCTCTTTAACTTTTACGGTTTTGGCGTCAATGATTTCGCCCGTGCCCTTGATAATGGTCATGCCATGGCTCTTCAGAATGCCGCCCAGGCCGCCGACAAGCTGCTTCACAACGGTGTTCTTGCGCGCCATGACAGCCGGGAAATCAACCGTTGCGCCGGTCATGGTGATGCCGAACACCTTGGACTCTTTGGCCATATGATATACGTTTGCCGACTGCAGCAGGGACTTGGTGGGGATGCAGCCGCGGTTGAGGCAGGTGCCGCCGAACTCGCCCTTCTCAATAATGGTGACCTTGCCGCCCAGCTGTGCTACGCGGATTGCAGCCGGATAGCCGCCGGGGCCGCCGCCGATAACAACAACATGCACATCGCCTGCGGGAGTTGCTGCTGCAGCCGGTGCTGCTGCCGCCGCTGGTGCTGCTGCTGCGGGAGCCGCTGCGGCCGGTGCAGCGGCTGCTGCAGGGGCTGCGCCGCCTGCGGCAACGCCTGCATACTCGCCCTTGTCTGCCGCAATGATGGCGACAAGTTCGGCCACAGGCACTTCGCCTTCCGCCGGGCACAACAATATGCAGAACGCCGTTTGCCGGGCATTCCACTTCATAGGTGATTTTTTCGGTTTCAACGACCATTATGATTTCGCCTTTTTTGACATCTGCGCCTTCCGGCTTTTTCCACTCGGCAATCTTGCCGGTTTCCATCGTAAGCCCGAGTTTGGGCATGGTTAGATTGGTTGCCATATAGTTACTCCTCTATCTATTCGAAATTTATGTAAGGACGGGTTTTAAACCCGCCCTGAATTATTTACGCCAGTACCAGCATCGGGTCTTCATGCAGCTCCTTGATGGTCTGCAGGAAGCGGCCCGCATCAGCGCCGTCGATGGTGCGGTGGTCATAGGAAATCGACAGGTTCATCATCGGCCGGATCACGATCTGCTTGTTGACGACCACCGGTTTGTCAATGATCGCGCCCACGCCCAGAATGCAGTTTTCAGGCTGGTTGATGATGGCGGTGAACAGCTCGGTACCGAACATGCCCATGGCCGAAACCGTGAACGTGCCGCCGGTCATTTCCGCGGGGCCCATTTTCCCATTGCGGCCCTTGTCGATCAAAGCGGTGCGGTCCTTGGCGATCTCGGTGATTGTCTTCTTGTTGGCATTGCGGATGACGGGCACGATGAGCCCGTCCTTGATGGACATGGCCATACCGATATTGATATCCTGCAGGAACAGGATACCATCATCGGTCCAGCGGGTATTGATAACCGGATGGCGCTCAATAGCCATGGCCGTAAGCTTGATCACGAAATCGGTGATGGTAACGCGCACGCCGTGTTTCTTTTCGACGGACTTTAAGATCTTCTCACGAAATTCCTGAATGGCTGTGGCATCGACGCCATTGGTCATATAGGCCATTGCCGCCTGATTGCAGCTCTCAAGCATCTTGCGGGAGATGACCTTGCGCATGCTGGTCAGTTTTACGAGTTTATCGCCTTCGGACACTTTTTCTCCTCCTGTCTTTTGTTCTGCAGATGCGCAGCTGCTGCCGGGGCTGCCTTTGCCTTGGCAAGATAGGCTTCTATGTCTTCCTTGGTGATCTTGCCTGCGGGGCCGGTGCCTACAACCTGCTTAAGATCGATATTATTTTCTTTTGCCATCTTATCGGCCACCGGGGTGATGCGGAACTTATTTGCCGCCTGATAGGCAAGCACGTCATTCTGCACCACGCGGCCCTCGGGGCCTGTGCCGCCGATTGCTGCGATGTCGATACCGGCATCTGCTGCAAGCTTGCGCGCAAGGGGCGATGCCTTCACACGCTCTCCTGCTGCCCGCGCCGGAGCGGGAGCTCGCAGATGCTGCGGCGGCAGGGGCCGCTGCAGCCGGTGCTGCTGCCGGAGCTGCAGCTGCAGGTGCTGCGGCAGCCGGAGCGCCGCCTCCTGCGCATGCTGCGTCATAGTCTGCCTTATCGGTTGCGATAACGGCTATAAGGTCTGCCACAGGCACTTCGCCTTCCACCGGCACAATTATATGCAGAAGGCCGCTTGCAGGGGCTTCAACCTCATAGGTGATCTTCTCGGTCTCAACGACCAGAAGAATTTCACCCTGATTGACCTGCTCGCCTTCAGCTTTTTTCCACTCAGCTATCTTACCTGTTTCCATGGTAAGACCAAGCTTGGGCATGGTTACATTGGTTGCCATTACTCTGACTCCTTTCTTGGTTTATTCACATCACGCGAGCGTTTCTCAGCCGATCATCTTCTTTACCTGCGCGACCAACTTGTCGGCATCGGGAAAATAATGCTTCTCGAGCTTGGGCTGGAATGCGATGTGAGTAAAGGGCGCAGCAACGCGGGCCACAGGTGCGTCAAGCCAGTCAAACAGATTCTCCTGCAGGTTGGCAGCTATTTCTGCTCCCACGCCCATGACCTTCTTTGCTTCGTGAATGATCACGCAGCGGTTTGTCTTCTTGACCGATGCATAGATGGTGTCCATGTCGATGGGATTCACGCACAGAAGGTCTATTACTTCGGCCTCAATACCGTCGGCCTTCAGCTTGTCGGCGGCCTTGATGGCTTCCTGAAGCATGCGGCCGATGCTCACGATCGTGATATCTTTTCCTTCCCGTGTGACCATGGCCTTGCCGATGGGGCAGATATAGTCTTCCGTCGGGATTTCCATTTTGAGCTTGTAGGATGACAGGGGCTCGACATAGAGCACGGGGTTGTCATCGCGAATGGCGGCCTTCATCAGGCCTTTAGCGGTATAGGAATTGCTGGGCATGACGACCTTCATGCCGGGCATGCTTGCAAACCAGGCTTCAAGTGATGATGAATGATGGGGCCCTGCGCCGAAACCGCCTGCGGTCATGGCCCGAACGACCATGGGTACTTTCACCTGGCCGCCGAACATCCAGCGCATCTTGGATGCCTGGTTGTAGAACTCCTCGACCGTAAGGGTGATGAAGTTCATGAACATGATTTCAGCAACCGGCCTTAGCCCTGATGCTGCAGCCCCGACGCACAGGCCAACGATGGCGCCTTCGCTGATGGGGGTATCGACGCAGCGGCCCGCGCCGAACTGGTCGATGAGGCCCTTGGTTACGCCGAAAGGACCGCCGGGCTTGCCCACGTCTTCACCGACGATGAAGACGCTGGGGTCTCTTTCCATTTCCTCTTTAATTGCATCGTTTATTGCCCACTGAACATTTATGGTTTTAGTGCCAGCCATATATCTATCCTCCAGTTAAAAAGAAATTTTTATACACATCAGCTCATCGGGTCGCCTGCACATGCGGCGGCTCAGGCTAAAATATCCACATACAGTTCTTCAATTTCAGGCTGCGGGCTCTTGCGAGCAAAATCAACAGCTTCATCGACCTCTTTCTTGATCTCGTCACGCACTGTCTGAATGGCCTTCTCATCCATCACGCCCTCTTTGGTCAGCTTCTTCTCATAGAGCATGATTGGGTCTTTCTTCTTCCATTCCTCAAGCTCGCCGGCGGGGCGATAATTGCAGGGGTCGCCTTCGAAATGGCCATGATGGCGGTAGGTCTTAAACTCAAGCATATAGGGCCCCTTGCCTGCGCGGGCATGCTTCACGGCTTTATCCATGGCTTCATACACTGCCTCGACATCATTGCCGTCTGCGATCAGGCTGGGCATGCCGTAGCCTGCGGCGCGATCAGATACGTTCTCGATTGCGACGTGATCGCTCTTGGGTGTCATCTGTGCATAGAGATTGATGCTGCAGACAAAGATAAGGGGCAGTTTCAAAATGGCTGCCATGTTCATAGACTCATGAAACGAGCCCGTGCCGGTTGCTCCTTCGCCGAAATAAACGGCGGTGCAATTGTCGGTCTTGTTGTATTTCTGGGCAAACGCGGTCCCGAGAGCGATGCGCATACCTTCGCCGACGATACCATTTGAGCC
This sequence comes from uncultured delta proteobacterium, assembly GCA_963718965.1. Taxonomy (GTDB): domain Bacteria; phylum Desulfobacterota; class WTBG01; order CAIYCZ01; family CAIRTM01; genus CAIWCT01. The sequence continues at coordinate 108,677 of CAVRBJ010000018.1, forward strand.
CATGCAGCCCGTCTTCACGTCGGCAAAGTGCATGGAGCCGGCGCGGCCCTTGCAGCAGCCGGCGATGCGGCCGAACAGCTCGGCCATCATGGGCTTCAGGTCTGCGCCCTTTGCGATGATGCAGCCGTGGCCGCGGTGCGTGGTGTAGATTGCGTCTTCCAGGCGCAGGTTGGCGCAGGTGCCCACAGCCACTGCGTCTTCGCCCTGTGACAGATGCAGGAAGCCCGGCATTTCTCCGCCGGAGAAAATTTTGGTGGTGTCATCCTCAAAGGTCCTGACCCGGATCATGCGTTTCAGCAGATCAATTTTTGTGTCCTTGCTAATTTTCATTGAACATCCTCCGAATACGTTTTAGTTTTAAACAAACTACTTTCCTGTGTACGTATGTGAAAACCGGAACATTCCGCTCCGGTTTTGCGTGCAATTTACTTTAGTGCAAGAAAGGCCGTGAGCCAATCAATGGCAGCTGGTCAAATGCATGTATCGCGGCCTGCAGCGCAAGCCGCGATACATGAACTATACTCTTGTTATACGCAGGGGATTTCGGCTGAACCCATGACACAGTCGCCGCCATCCTTGTTCTGTATCTTCATGTCACACACCAGAATATTCCTGCCGCCTTCGCTCTTCTTTTCCTTAACCACAAGGTTACTCAGAATGGTGAAGCCGGGCTTAACAGGTGCGCGAAACTGCAAATCCACCCTCGTGCCTTCGGCAGGCCACTGAAGGCCCTGGATGGCGCAAACAGCCTGCAGCACAGGCTCGACATTGATGGTGCCGTGGGCGATGGTGGAGCCGCCGAACATGGTATTTGACTTCATGCCTTCCACATCAACGTGCAGGGGATTATAGTCGCCGCAGATGTCGGCATACTCATTAATAAACTGCTGGGAAACAGCAATGCTCTTGGAGGGAAGCGTGTCCCCTATAGTAGCGCTTGCGAAATCTATTGTGCTCATGGTGTCCTCCATGTATCTGAAAAAAGATTTATTGCATCGTCTTGGGCAGCAGAAAGCTCATCTGGATATTGACAATCTTATCGCCAGCCTGATTGGTGGCGTTCATGTCGACAGAGAGGAACTTGCTGATGCGCACCTGGCCGTCCTTTTCCTTCTTAACTTCCTTTTTGTCAGCAATGGAGAGCTTGGTGGTAATGGTGTCGCCGATCTTTGCAGGCTTGAAAAATACGATCTTGTCGCCCGCGCGCACGGCGCCGTCCAGAAAAACTTTGCGGTCCCAGCAGATGCGCAGGCCGAATATATAGATCATGCCGATCGGAACCGACACATCGCCCTTATTGCTGTCGCCCATGAGAGCCGCGAATTTCGCGACTTCTTCTGCAGTGATTTTATAGGTTCCACCACCGCAGTCAAAGCCCGCCTCCATTTCAGCAAACTTCAGGTCTGGCAGCATCTTTGCGGGACCGAACCCGCTCACTAAGCTTGTATTAAACTTTTGTTCCATGGAATGCCTCCCTAAAAATCTAAATGAATTGTAATTAGATCGTGCGTCTTTCATGCAGCGTTCAGCATCAATGCGGCATCCTGCTGTGCAGACCAACTGTGGCTGGAGAGTGCTGCATGCTGTTGATAACGAAAAGACGCCTGCGGGAATCGCACAAAAAACCGGTCTCCCGCACTTCCTGCGGGAGACCGGTGCCTCCTCATCAATAGGACTTTTGCTGTCCGAGCATGACCTGGCCGATATAGTTTTTGGACATCTCGTTGGTGATCGGCGCGAACACCAGCTGGCGGATATCTCTGTAGTAGCGCTGAATGTGATATTCCATGGTGAAGCCGTACCCGGCAAGAATTCTCATGGCGCGGTCGGTGCAGCGGAATGCCGCTTCGGAGGTGTACATCTTTGCCATGCTGGCGATAACGCCAACTGCCGGATCCTTGGGATTATTGGCCTGCAGCCACGCCGCCTTGTAGGTGATAAGACGGGACAGCTCGATTTCGGTTGCCATATCGGCAAGCTGATGCTGAATTGCCTGATACTGGCCGATGGGTTTGCCGAAAGCTTCGCGCTCCTTGGCATACTGATTTGCTTCGTCGAGGCAGCCCTGGGCAAGACCCATGCAGATGGCGGCGCACACGATGCGCTCGTTGTTAAGCGTTGCCAGCAGATTGTACCAGCCGGCGCCGCGCTCTCCGAGCATCGTTTCCTTGGCGATCTTTACATCTTCAAAAGAAACCTCAAAGGATGCCAGGATGTGGCTGCCGAGCTTCTTGATCTTGTTGTAGGTGATGCCTTCTGAAAAACGCTGCTTCAGCAGGGGGCCATCGGTCTCATGCTTGCCGATATTGTCGCGATCAAGCAGGAAAATCGTGAGGCCTTTTGCTGGCTTGCCGGGGATGTCATCGGTGCGTGCGATGAACACGTCGGTATTTGCAACATGCAGGCCGGTCGTGAAAATCTTGGAGCCGTTTGCTACAAACGATCCGTCGGGCTGCTCAACGCAGCGTGACTTCAAAGCGCCAAGGATATCCGTTCCGCCGCCCGGTTCAGTCAGAGACAGGGCGAAGTTCCAGTCGCCTGCGATGAGCTTCGGCAGATAAAAATCTTTCTGCGCCTGCGTGCCATAGTGCAGGATCGACATACCGCCGAAGCAAACGCCGGTCAGATACGCCAGACCCATGGCTGAAAAACCGTTTGAAATCTCTTCGGTAATAAGAACTTCATCAATGATATTGCCCCCGGTTCCACCGAATTCCTCGGGAAAACAGGCACCCAGAATACCTTCATCACCAAGTTTTTTCCAGACATCAACGGGGAAATGGTTTTCCTCATCCCATTCGCCGATCTTGTCCTTGGGGCATTCTTTTTCCTTGAACTTCTTCAGCATGTCGAGCATCATTTTCCGCTCTTCGCTGAGCCCAAATTCAGTCGGGATCATTAAATCTGCCATACGATCTCCTTTCATACACTGTTACAAGTTGGTTAAGAATTTATACCCAGCCCAGTATAGAACTGGCACAAGCCATGCCAAAACAACAAATAAAAAAACAATATATTAAAAAGCAATTTCAATGTGTTACGAAAGCGTTTGCCCTGTTGCCACAAGCGTGTTCACCTGCTCTGTCAAAACTGACAAAAAGCAACCCTTTAAAGACTGGGACGTGACAGATTGTCAAAGAAAAAATTATCAACTACGACCGGTGAACGACGACATAAAAATTATTTTATATCGCCCATAGCCATCCTTTGTCAAGGAATTTAACCAGGGGGGAAGACAGGAGAACTGTTTGGCTGCAAAAACAAAATAATAAGTAAATACAGATAATTCCGCTACAGGCCAAGCTTACCGGCTAGGCTTTATCGACTATGCCCCGGAGCCAGTCCAAATAGTTGGCTGAACCATCGGCAATGGGAACAAACACAAGCTGCGGAACTTTATAGCTGTGAAGCCTCTGTACGGCTTCCATAAGCCGGGGAAAAACATCTCGTGTTGTCTTTGCCATGAAGAATATCTCATCGTCGCGGCAGACTTTGCCCTCCCACCAGTAAATTGACTGTATGGGTGCAATAATCTGAGCGCAGGCAGCCAGCCGCTCTTCAACAAGAAAGTTTGCGATTTTCTCCGCCTCATCCCGCGAGGCGGCAGTCATGAGAACAACGCCGCAGTCGGTCATGCACGACACTTTCTACTTGGACGTGATAAAGGCCGAGATGCCTTCCTTTTTCTCAAGCTCTGCTGCCATTTTCTGCGCATCTTCAAGACTTCTGTATTTGCCGATGCGCACCCGGTAGACTACGCCCTTGTCGGGAACCGTAATCTTCACAATATGGGACTCATAGCCCTTGGCTGCAAGGGAGCTTGAGAATGCCGTAGCGACCTCATTGTTTTGAAAAGACCCGAGCTGCAGCGTATAGGTAAGAGTCTCGGAGGACAGGCCGGGTGAGGCGGTTTGCGGGGCAGAGGATGGCGCAGGAGCAAGCTGTTTTTTATTCTCTGCGGCCTGCAAAGACCACTGCCGGGCAATAGCAGCGGTCTTATTGTCGGCCAAGGTACCGGACTGTTTTGCACCGCTGCCGGATACGGTGGCCGGGGACATTGCTGCTCCCGGCTTTTTTTCAGCTTCGGGCTGCGGCATAACATCGGGCTTTTTATTCAAAAGCGTTTCAAAAAAACTCATATACAGGGAAGGTGATTTGTCCTTCTGACTGGTGCCGGTAAGCGGCATGCCGTGATCGGCATAGGGCTGCAGCTTCGGGTCGGTCGGCGGAGCTGTTTTTTTAGATGCAAACACATCCACAAGATAACCCGCGGCGAAAAAAAGCCCTATGGTTATGGCAACCCCGATGGCAATCTTTATTGCCTGCGTTATGCAGCTGAAAATAAAACGGACTATTCCCATTGTACCCGATTGCAAACAATAAACTGTTTGGTCATTTACACTAAATGGTTCTACAGCATTTATTGAGAAAAGAAGCCAGAATTCAGCAGTCAGAATTCAGAATGGAAGACACACAGGGTTCAAGGAGTTTACTTATTTCTCCCCGACAATCAAATATTGAAACTCTTCCGGTGTTTTTTTATGCTGACTTCTAACGCCTGCATTCCAAGTCCTTAATTCTGCCTTCCGACTTCTGGCTACTGACTCCTGGATTCTGCCTTCCGTCTTCCCTACCGCCTAAGCCTAAGCCTACAGCCTTATAATTTCTCAGACCTCTAACTGCTGGTTTCCGACAACTCACATTTTCTCCGGCGCCGAGACCCCAAGCAGCGCAAGGCCGTTTGCCAGAACCATCTTTATGCTGCTCACAAGGTTAAGACGCGCGGAGCTCAGTGCCTTGTTGTCGCTGAGAACCCGATGTTTGGCGTAATAGCTGTGAAACTGGCCCACAAGCTCCATGAGGTATGTCGGCACGCGATGCGGCTCGGCAGCAAGTGCGCTTCCGGCAACAATTTCAGGAAACTGCGCCAGCTTCTTTATGAGTTCGCGCTCCTCGTTTTCAACCAGAAGCCCGGCATCAATATCTTCAAACCGGACGAGGGCAACGCCCTTTTCTTCTGCCACAGCGATCATGCTGCAGATACGCGCATGGGCGTACTGTACATAAAAAACCGGGTTTTCATCGCTCTGCTTCTTTGCCACTTCAAGGTCAAAATCAAGCTGCGCATCGGAGCGACGCGTCAGGAACATAAACCGTGCGGCATCGCTGCCGACCTCTTCAATAACTTCCCGCAGCGTCACAAACTCGCCGCTGCGCGTGGACATGGCAACAGGCTCACCGTCGCGCAGCAGATTTACCATCTGCACCAGAATTACGCCGAAGGCATCCTGCGGCAGGCCCATGGCCTTCAGAATCGCCGCAAGCCGGGGCACATAGCCGTGATGATCAGCGCCCCAGATGTCGATAACCCGCTGAAATCCGCGCTGAAATTTATTTTTATGATAGGCGATATCGGAGGCAAAATAGGTGGTGCGACCGTCGGCCCGCACCATGACGCGGTCTTTTTCATCGCCGAAGTCCGTGGCCTTAAACCACAGCGCGCCTTCTGATTCATAGGCAAGCCCTTTTGCCTTCATTTGCTCAAGCGTGGCAGGCACATCCCCCGAGTCAAACAGGGTTTTTTCAGAAAACCAGGAATCAAACTTCACGCCGAACAGCTCCAGATCATCCTCAATGCCCTGTAGAATAGTGGATGACGCAAACTGCGTACACAGCCCCACAGCCTCATCTTCGGGCATATCAAGAATTTTATTGGCCTGTTTGAGAATCAGATCCCGGGCAATGTCCAGCATGTACTCACCCCGATACATTCCTTCGTCGGGGAACTCAACATCCTTTTTTAACAGCTGCTGATAGCGCAGATACAGCGAACGGCCAAGGGTCTGCATCTGGTTGCCGATATCGTTAATATAATATTCCCGCACCACGTCAAAACCGGCAAAGGCAAGCACGCGGGCAAGGGCGTCACCCAGAGCAGCTCCCCTGCCATGGCCGATATGCAGCGGCCCTGTAGGGTTGGCGCTCACAAACTCAACCATCACCCTGCGGCCCTTGCCGACTCCGCAGGAACCGAAACGCGGACCCTGCTGCTCAATCTCTTTTAAAACTGCATGCCAGGCATCCTGCCTGAGATAAAAATTAATAAAGCCGGGCCCGGCGATTTCGAGCCTCTCGATAACAGGATCTGAGCCCTGAAGCCGGGCAACCAGAGTCTGTGCGATTTCGCGCGGCTGCTTCTTCTCGCTTTTGGCAAGCATCATGGCAACATTAACAGCCAGATCACCGTGCTCACGGCTCCGGGGCGCCTCAACGACAAAATCGGGCAGTTCTCCGCTAAACATGCCTTCGCTGCGGCATGCTTCAAAAACGCGTGCAATGATTGTTCTTATCCGTTCCTTCATAATCTTCAAAAATATAAAGGCATTAATACGTTCTTTGCGAAGCCCACCATAATCCGTAATCTTTTATCCGCTTCATGCTGTTTAGTCAAGTCAAATGGTTGCAGCGGCCATCTGCAGGAAGGCCGGCAAAGGCCAAACAAACTTTTATTGTATTCACCACTGGGCCGTAAAACCGTATGGTCGAGCGTTCGCTATTTTCGTATAAACATATTATTCAAGGAGCTTTTTTCAGTAAAACATCGCCGCAGGCATTGTCTTTTTAAAAAACAATACAGTATAATGCAGCCATGCAGCAAACACACCCCTCCCGCACCGGCACAGCAACACTGCCCCTTCACTGGGGCAAAGCCCCGCCCTGGCTGTTCAACCGCATGAAGCGCCTTGCCCGCCAGATCATGCTCATTATCCTTGCCGATTTCGGGCCGCAGGAGCTGCTGGCACGCCTCTCAGATCCCCTCTGGTTTCAGGCTCTGGGCTGCGTGCTGGGCTTTGACTGGCATTCAAGCGGACTGACGACTACGGTCTGCGGCGCACTCAAAGAAGCCGCCGGGGACATGGCCCATGAAACAGGTTTTTTTGCCGCAGGCGGCAAGGGCCGCACCTCGCGCAAAACACCCGATGAAATAATGAGCCGGGGGGGCGACATCACGGTGCCTCCTGAGCAGCTGGTGTACGCCAGCCGCATGTCGGCCAAGGTCGACAGCGCAGCCGTGCAGGACGGCTATCAGCTCTACCACCATGTCTTCTTCTTCACCCGCGAAGGCCAGTGGGCCGTGGTGCAGCAGGGGCTCAACTATGACACCCGCTATGCCCGGCGCTATCACTGGCTGAGCGCGCAGCTGCCCTCATTTGTCTGCGACCCCCATGCCGCTGTCTGCTGCGATGCCCACGATGAGACATTAAACCTTGTGGCGGCAGAAGGCGATGACAACCGCAACTCGTCAGTGCGCCTGGCAGCAGAGCATCCGGACAAACTGTTTGCAGAGGCGGAAAAAATAATAGAGCTGGGCCTTCCCGCCCGGCACCAGATCACCCGCCAGGACATCAACCCAAAAAAACTTTACTCGATTTTTGTTAAAACCTATGAAGCCCAGTCCACAAACTATGAAGAGCTTTTGAGCCTGCGGGGCGTTGGCCCCAAATCGCTGCGTGCTCTGGCCCTGCTCTCCGAGCTCATCTACGGCGCTGCGCCATCATTTAAAGACCCCGTGCGCTACAGCTATGCCCATGGCGGCAAAGACGGCCACCCCTACCCCGTGGCCCGCGACGTGTATGACAGCTCCATCGAATTTCTCCGTGAAGTGGTGGGCAAAAGTAAAATCGAGACAAGTCGACAAACAGCGAGCCTTCAAGCAGCTTGCGGCATTCTATGCGCGGGGTGAGCGGTGAAGTGATGTCAAAGAATGTTCTGCAAGCACGACAATACTAGTTTACAATGTTAAGGGAAGGCGGTTCTATCCCCTCCCGCGGGCGGGCATAAAGCCCGCCCCTCAAATCGATCAATCAATTGGCGAATCAAATAATCTCATGAAAAAAATCGAAGAAATAAAACGCCACAAAAACAAGCCCGAGCAGCGCTTCCTGTGCGACCTTGCCCTGCGTGAGCAGGGCCATATCGTTCTGGTCTACCATGCCTCATCTGCAGGCCGCATCGCCGACATCGACATCGCCCCCGGCTCCACCACAATAGCCCACTACTGGCAAAACGGCGGCTATGTTCTGTGGCGCATGTTTGCAGCCGACCGCACGCTTATCGGAACGCTCTTTCATATCTGCAATAATACTGATATAAGGGAACACAGCTGTCAGCTACGATGATCTGATTCTGGATATCTGGATCACCCCGCAGGGCATAGCACGAGTGCTTGATGAGGATGAACTGGCCGATGCGATCAAAGCAGGGCTGGTCACAGATGATGAGCAGCACTGGATAGAACAACAGAAACAGCTTATCCTTGCAGATTACTCTGCTATCATCGACCGGATACGGGATATTGAAACAGACCTTTTGGACAGGTCGGGTGAGCACGGCGCACCACTGATAAATTGTGAATGAAATAAATACGCACTGCAGGGGCGGTTCGCGAACAGCCCCTGCAGGGAAACGCAAACCCGTTGGTTGGATTTATCTGGTGCGCGATGCGCACCCTGTACAAACTTAGAAAGGACTGCTGCCATGACTGGCGATGCGCTGGGCGGCTCTACAGAATTTGAAGTTGTGAAAATCAGGGACGGTGCTGCCGAAACATTCATACAGGCCGTGGCAACCGAGGTGCCGTGCACGATCGTCATCAACGGCAAAGAGGCTGTCACCACCATGATGACGCCCACCCATTTCAAGGAATTTGCCGTTGGGCATCTCTTTACCGCCGGCATTATCTCGCGAGCCGAAGATATAGTCAGCTGCAGCTGCGATGAGATCAGATGGCGCCTTGATGTGGAGACGCGGCGCGAGGTTGATCTTGATCTTTTGGGCAAGAGGGTCTACACCAGCGGCTGCGGCAAAGGGGTCATGTATGCAAACGTCATCGAGCTTTCGTCGCGCCACCCGCTGCCAGCCGGGTTCACGGTGCAGGCAGGTTCTCTTATCTCATGCATACAGTGGCTCTGTCAAGTTCAACCCTGTTCCAGAAGACCCGCGGCGTGCACTCCGTGGCGCTGAGCCTCGGGGGCGCGCTGCCTGACATGCTGATCGACGATATCGGCCGCCACAATGCCGTAGATAAAATTATCGGTTACGGGCTGGTGCACGGCCTTGATTTCTCACGCAGCATACTGCTCAGCACCGGCAGGACCTCCTCGGAGATACTGCACAAGGCAAAGCGTGCTGCTATACCCATAGTGCTCTCCCGCGGGGCGCCGACGCATCAGACCATCCTTCTCTCGCGGGACATGGGCGTCACGGTGGCAGGCTACGGCCGATCTGGCAGCATTATCATCTATTCAAACCCTGATCGTGTGCTTACCGACAGCGGCAGCCCATAAAAAACGATTCTGAACCGGTAGGGTGGGTGCAACCCACCAATAAATGGTATGATGCTGCAGCGGAATGGTGGGTTTCACCCACACTACGATCTGTTTTCAAAAATTGGTGGACACACTTCGTGAGTCCACCCTGCAATTTCAAACCTCAATATGAGAGGAAAAACATGATCGCAAGCATAACTTTTATGGGCGCCACAGGAACGGTCACCGGTTCACGCTATCTTCTTGAAAGCCGAAGGCAAAAAATATCTCATCGACTGCGGCCTGTTTCAGGGCTTGAAGGAAATACGGCAGCGCAACTGGGAAGCGTTTCCCATACCACCGGCAGAAATCGACCGCGTGCTGCTGACCCATGCCCATATAGACCACTGCGGGTATCTGCCGCGCATCGTGCAGCAGGGCTTCAAGGGCCCGGTGCACTGCACCTGGCCCACAGCAGACATCTGCAGCCTCGTGCTGCGCGACAGCGCCCATCTGCAGGAAGAAGACGCACGCTATGCTAACAAGAAGGGCTTCTCCAAGCATAAGCCCGCCCTGCCCCTCTATACTTTGCAGGATGCCGAAGATGCCATCAGCCTCTTTAAGCCCGTAAACTACGGCCAGGATCTCTTTTTATCAGACACCATGCGCGTCAAATTCAAGGATGCCGGGCATATCCTCGGCTCATCGTTTATCGACGTCAAGCTCATGCAGGGCGACAAGCCGACCCGCATCCTCTTCAGCGGCGACATCGGCAGCCCCGACCGCCCCATTCTGCGCGATCCCACGCAGGTATTTGAAGTGGACTATCTCGTGCTTGAATCAACCTATGGCGACCGCACCCATGACCACGGCGACGACGCCCGCCGGGATGGTCTGGCCCGTATTATCAATGAAAGCGTAAAGCGGGGCGGCATACTTATCATACCCTCCTTTGCCGTGGGCCGCTCGCAGGAGCTGCTCTTCTACATCCGCGAGCTGGAAGACGCTGGCCGCATTCCCGTACTGCCGGTCTACCTTGATTCGCCCATGGCAGTGTCTGCCACAGAGATTTTTGAAAAATGGAAGCTTGTCTACGACATGGAAGCCCGCATGCAGGAGCTCGACGGCAAGCACATCATGCAGACAAGGATGCTGCATGTCGTGCGCGATGCTGAGGAGTCAAAGCTTTTGCACAATGTAAAGGGCCCTGCCATCTTCATATCCGCCAGCGGCATGCTTGAAGGCGGCCGCATACTGCATCATCTGGAGCACCGCCTTCCCTTCGCGGAAAACACCGTGCTCTTTGTCGGGTATCAGGCCGAGGGCACCCGCGGCAGGTCAATCCTCAACGGCAACCCGACCGTTAAAATTCATGGACAGATAATTCCCGTGCATGCCAAAATAGAAAATATTACCGGATTCTCCGGCCATGCCGATTACAAGGAGATACTTGCCTGGCTCATGGGCTTCAACCGGCCGCCGATAAAAACCTTTATCGTCCACGGCGAGCCGGAGGCGGCTCAAGCCATGGCTGAAAAAATCAGAACGACGCTTGGATGGGAGGTTGAGATACCGGAGTTCATGCAGACGGTACAACTGTAGGAAAGATACAGCATTATAAACAGAAGGCCGGAACTTCTACACACAGCCCGGCCTTCTGTTTATTGATATAACTGAATTGCAACACGTACACATAGCAGGCTGATATAAACCGGCTGACTTATGAACCTCACTTGGTTTTTCGGCGCTCGTACATTTTGCAGATATCCGACAGTGCGGCAGCCATGGCGGGATTTGTCTTCATGATCTCCACGGTTTCTTCAGGCGATTCCAGAAGTTTCAGATAGGCTGCCTCAACGGTATTGGTTTTAAGCCGCAAAACCCCGAACAGCATATCGGCAATATCCACGCCTCTGATATTGGCATAAAAATTCGAGCTGTAATATAAGTCACACAGCAGGCACAGCCGGGCGATTGCGGTGCCGGGCTTATGGTGCTGCTGAATATATTTTGGGTTGAGCACATAAATTCTTATTTTTTTGATGCTGTGGCAGGTTAAAAAATACATGTACCGGTTAAAATCCTTGCCCTCGCCAAAGACCTTCTCGGCAAAATCACGCTGAGCCCTGTTGAGGCCGCCGCTCTTAACGTTCTGCCAGTAGTAGCGCGTATCGATTTCAAAATAGGCAAATTCAGGATCAAATTCTTTAAGTTTCAGGGATGAGAGCCTGGTTCTATGCGTATGCCCCGTTTTGACCGAGTCAAAAACTTTTTTTATTTCTTCCTTGTTGAGCCGGTAATTTTCATCAGCCAGCATCTGCCGGCATGCTTCTTCCAAATTGTTGAAAATGGGATTTGCTTCACGCTTGCCAAAATACAAAAACCCCTCTTTGCCGAGCTTGGTTTTTTCAACCGCATACATGCCGAAATCTGACGTGAAATAAAAATAATTCAAAAAAGTAGGATCAGTGACGTTCTTATAGTCCAGAGCCCGCTTGGCTGCTATTTCGGCAGATGTTGAAATGAAATCAACATCAAAAAGGGCTGTATCCTTTTGAAATATCCCCCTGTTTTTCTTATTGGTAATAAGTTTAATTATATCCATTTCTTTCCCCCAAAAAACATCTCGCCTGTTTGGGTGCATGGGCTAGCTGCGCAACAGTAGCCGGCAGTCGCCGTTGCTTTTGATACCCGCATGGGCCTGGATCAATGCGCTGGCTCAATCCCCCATCAATAAAATTTATTTTTATTTACGTAGCTTCCACTTCTCATTAAGATACAAATTTTGTGCCAATTTAATATTAATAATTAACTAAGTTTTTTCAATTAGTTAAAACATACACGATCTGTTATCTGTTTAAGAAAGTGACCCATGATACACAAACGACCAATCAAAAGTGTATCAAAGCCGTACGGGCCCTGCCCGCCAGTGTAGTTTTACGGTCGCAGGGTTTCAGCTAGAGCATTTATCTTTATTTTGTAGCCGCACACTATAGGTTCGGTAAGCCGTTCGTGGTGAGCGTGTCGAAGCATGCGCGGCTTACCGTGCCGGCATTGAACCGTTCAACCCTTCGACAGGCTCAGAGCGAACGGGCTGAGGTTCGCTGAAGATGCAGCAAGGGGCACATCAAGCATAAATTGCTCTAATAACAAAGTAGCCAGGGCAATCGTAGTCGTGTTTTTTACAGTACCTGTCTAAAAAAAAGCCGCAGGCATAAGCCCCGGCGGATTTGGTCGGACCTACTGGTTTTCGGTTATTTAATCGTGATCTGCGAAATGAAATTTACTGAAGGGTTTTAAGAATAGAAGCTGATTGCATATTAGCGAAATTCATAAAAAGTTCAAGCGGCAGGAGGCTGGGATGCTCACTGCTCCCTCACAGCCACCAGAAAAGGCACGTTGGCGATAAAATAATCGTCATGAGGAAGGACCAAAGGGTTGACCCTATAAGAACCATAAGTTCGATCATAAATGTTACAGGGCCTTCATATAAAATAACAATATAAAGAAGTATGGGATTCAAAAGGCTCGCCAGATACTGCAAATTACTGAGCAGTTGAAGAAAAGAATGAATCCCCGCATTGCAGCTCTCATCGGCAATTGCAATATGCGCAAGCTGCTCCCGCACAACCCTGGCGCGAACGCTCAGCGCCGAGGCCTGACCGGGAGTGAGCATTATGCGGCTGCGGTCGCCAGACTTTACCAGACCCACAAAATCCCGCAGGCCGTTTACAGCTCCTGCCTTTATGGCCAGCATATCTTCCGCGGTGCAGGAGCTCTCCCGGTCCGCACAGGCTGCGTATGCCTCAACCAGAAAAAACATGTCTTCACTGATATCGTTGAGCGTTTTTTCCTGCGCCCGGACTGCGGCAGGCAGCAGCGCAATACATAAGACCAATAGTATCGTTTTTTTCATTTCACACCTCCCCTGGGTGCATTCTTTATCATTGTAATTCCTCCGGCACCGTTAGCTCATGCTGGCCATCCCACCACTCTTCCCATGCCAGAACGCTGCCGTCCGAGGTCAGGGCCATGCTGTTGGGCGGCGTAAAACCGCACAGGCCATCAGCTATGGCAATGATATTTTCCAGCCTTTCATGGCTGACATAATATAACCCGGCATACTGGGTCGAGCGCCACCAGAGCATGACCGTACCGTCTTCACGCAGCGCCATCCAGTGAGAATAACCTGCAGCAACAGCTTTTGCCCTGAAGTCGCCTGCCCGGCGAGGCAGGCTGTCACCCCGGCCGCCCCACATGACTGCGCTGCCATTGGCTGTTAAGGCAAGAGTATTCTCCCACGCCTCAATAGACACCACGTTTTCAAGGCCCTCGGGCACATCACAATAATCATCCGGATACGCCCAGAGATCCTCAGTTCTTACTGCAAGCCATGAAGCTACCGTACCATCGGCTTTCAGCGCATGTGCGCAGGCATTACCCGCAGCCAGTGCAACAACATCGGTGAGCCCGTGCGGTATGTTCAGCCCGAGGCTATCATTATCGCCCCAGGCCGCTACTGTGCCATCAGCTTTCAGCGCAAGGTTATATATGCTTGCGGCGGCTAGGGCTACTATATCCGTAAGATTATCCGGCACATCGAAACTGTCATCACCGCTATTGCCCCATGCCGCTACCGTTCCATCGGCTTTCAGCGCAAGGTTGTGATAATACCCTGCAGCTATGGCCACAACATTGTCAAGACCTTCAGAGGCATAAAACGCCTCTTGATTCTGATCACATTTCACATACGAACCAGCCGTCCCGACCTGCCAGTCAACCACGGTGCCGTCAGCTTTCAAGGCAAGGCTTTGGGCCGCACCGCAATCAATAGCTACTGCCTTTGCTGCCGCATTGTGCACCTGCACCTGCTTTTCGCTCGGGTATTCTTCGTCATCAGCGTCCAGCGCGGTAATGCGCAGCGTCTTCTCGCCGAACGCCGGGGGCGCAACCTGGCCGGTCCACCGCCAGATGCTTTGGTTATCTGCGGTCAGTTCCTGTGCCGCATCTCCGCCGATTTCACTTAAATCCGCCGTCACCGTTACCGGCACGGGGTCATTAGCCCCGGCGCGCCAAATCAGTCGCACATCGCAGGTCTGGCCCGACAGAAGCCGGCCGAGCAGAAATATGCGGCTGCGGTGCAGCGACAGATCCAGCGGTTTTTCGCAGCCCACCACTGCAAAGAGCCCCAGCGCCGCAAAGACAAGTAACTGCTTTTTGGAATGATTTCATAAAATGCCCCGTTGATATAAACATTATCGGCAAGCCCAACCCCGCTCACAGCCACCAAAACAGGCATGAAGGGGAAAAAACAAGTGCCTTCAAAAGAAGCCAAGGCACTGAAATCAAAAGTCCTATAACCTCGTGTATAATCTCACCAAGCCCGCCGTAAAAAATGATGATAATCATAACGAGAATGGGATTTAAATAGAGCACTAAACTATATAAGCTGAGAAGAAGCTGGTTGAAAAAATAAATTGCCTCATTGCAAATCTCATCGGCACCTTCAATATGTGTAAGCTGCTCCTGCACAGCACCTGCCCTCAGGCGCAAAGACCTGGCCTGATCGGCGGTGAGCAACATACGGCTACGGTCGCCAGACTTGAAAAGCCTCGAAAGATCGCGCATAGTATTTTGGGCGCCTTCCTTTATTGACCGCGCATCTCCCTCGTTGCATCCACTGTCTGGGGCCGCACAGGCTGCGTAGGTCTCAACAAAAAAAAGCATTTCATCATTGATATTATAAAGTGTTTTCTCCTGTGCACAGGCTGCGGCAGGAATCAGTAATGCAAATAAAGCCAGAAGTATATTTTTTTTCATCAATTTTCCCCTTTATAAGTTTTATTGCCAGAATGCACTATCCGCACAGGCAAAAACTTTCCAACCGCATCACTTCAAGTCCTCCGGTACCGGCAGTTCTTTCTGGCCGTCCCAATACTCCTCCCAGGCAAGCACTCTGCCGTCCTCGGTAAGAGCCATGCTATGGCGTGGGTAATACCTACCAACATCGCTCCGACTGCTATCGGCAAGGGCGATGACATTATTCAGCCGCTCATCACTGACATAATATAAAAAATCAGGCGGATGCGGGACGGAAACTAAATCGTACCACCATATCATGACAGTGCCGTCTTCACGAAGCGCCATCCAGTGTTTAAATCCTGAGGCAACTGCCGTTGCTCTGAGGTCACCGGTCCGGAAAGGCAATCTCCTGATTCTTCCAGACTGATCGCTAAGAAAAACGGTGCCGTCCTGCTTTAAAGCAAGATAGCTGCCCACCCCCGCGTCAACAGCCACCATGTTTTTTAAGGTGAGCGGCACGCCGGCACCAAAACCCCAGGCAGTTAACATTCCATCGGCTTTCAGAGCAAGGGCGAAATCTTGGCCCGCGGTTATTGCTATTACGTCGGCAAGATCTTCCGGCACGTCAAGCAAACCGCTGGAATTATTACAACATATACTTGCCGTATCATACCCCCATTCCACAACCCTTCCATCGGCTTTCAGCGCGAGGTTCAAAACCCCGCCCACTGCTATTGCCACCACGTCGGACAGACCCTCAGGAACAGGGCCTATCATATCAACCTCATGCTGCTGGCCCCAGGAAACCACCGTGCCGTCTGATTTCAGGGCAAGATTGTGTTTTTCAACCCCGGCAATGGCTACGATATTTGAAAGATTATCTGGAGCATAATAAGGGTCCTGCAACTCGTCATAATATTTTCGCCATTCAGTCAGAGTGCCGTCGGCTTTCAAAGCAAGGCCCTGGGATGAACCACAGGCAATAGCTATAGCCTTATCCGTATTGAATACCCTAAACCGTTTGCTCTCTTCTTTTTGCTGCCCCTGAGCACCGGCGGCAGTTATGGTGATTAGTCTTTCACCGGAGATGTCCGGAACCACCTGCCCTGCCCACCGCCATGTGCCGTTGTCGGTTGCGGTAAGTTCATGCTCAGCCTCGCCGCCGATTTCACTCAGATCAACCGTCACTTTCACCGGCACAGGATCCTCTGGCGCCTTCCGCCAGATCACCCGCACATCGCATGTCTTGCCTGCAAGCAGCCGCCCCATCAGGAATATGCGGTTTCGCTGCATCGACAGGTCTACCGGCTGCTTGCACCCCACCGCGGCCAGTCAGCCCCAGTGCCACAACTACCAGTAATATTTTTTGTACTGTTTTCATAAATCCCCCTATTTGTTTTGGGTCGGCAAACCCTGGTTCCTTGTTCATTGCCGTGCCCCCAGGTCGCATAGCTGCTTAATTGTACTGCCCGCCATTGCCTGCTGAACACACCCTGCGGGCGCCCCAAAAACCTTTCTGGTCGTTTTCCTGCTTATTAACGGGCATTGTATCATCCTTGATAAAACGCGCCACATAGTCTTTGCACAGGCTTTTAATCTCAGGGTCCATTTCCATGTCGTACAGCCGCTCCAGACCTCCCCTGATGCCGGGGCGGGAGGTGGCCAGGCGCTGCCCATGATCTTTATACATGCTGGCCGTCGTAAGATGCGTGGCGCCGGCAAGCAGAGAGCTTTCGATACGGTCTTTGTATGACTCCCGCCCGCGCGCTGTCGGAAAGGAAAAGGCCTTTCGCCACATGTGCAGGGCGCTTCGAAAAGCATTCCCCGCGTCTCCGACCCTGCGCAAAGCCTGCATCGCCATAACGCTAACCAGCAGCGGGCTCTTGCTCACGCCCTCGTTAGGGTACAGGTTCATCTCGCCATGATCGGCAAGGCACAACGCCCGCAGGTAATCCATGGTACCGGGCCCTCCATACATCCATGAGCCTGCCTCCAGGCTTTCCTGAAAAGCCCGGGCGCCGGGCATGACGCTGAAGCAGCCTGCCATGAGGCTTATATGATTATCCAGGCAGAACTGCGCCACGTCAGTGCCCGTGTTTGAGTCAAGAGAGTCAAACCGGTCATAGGGGAGCCCGAAAATAAAAGATCCCTGAATGGCAATGCCGTGGCCGAGGATCTTTTTTATCTGCCGCGCATAATACTCAGGGGCGGTTAATCCGCTCTTTTTAATTTCATGTACAGCATGCTTGCCGATGAATTCGAGATTACGCAGATCAAGGCTCTCAAATCCGATTTCAAACAGCAGGGCCCCTGCCCGCCTCAGCCGCTCGAGCAGCTTCTCATTTGAGGCCACCTCAATAGAAATTTGCGCCATAAAGGGAATCTTCATTTTGCGCTCAACGATGCCGTCAAGGATTTCTTCCAGCACCTTGCCGCCCATAAGGAGATTATCAGTGTTGAACAAAAATATGGGGAACTGGACGCCGGACTTCTGCTCCTGATACTGCGCAAGCTCCTCAAGAAAATCATCCGCCCTGCGCATGGTCAGGCGCCGCTGGTGCGGCGGCAGGGTCGATATGGAGCAGAAGCTGCAGGAGTAGGGGCAGCCAAGATACGGGGCAACAGAATTCATGCGTATTTTATTGTTCAGGAAAGCCCCGAGCAGGGGGACCTTGCCGCGGACATGCATGTTCATGGGGGGCAGAGGGTGAACATTCGGTGGCGTCCGCCACACCCCGTCTTCGATGGTAATATGGCCCAGATACTGACCCTTAAGTGTGCCCTGCTGCAGGTCCCGCAGCACCTCAGCTAACACCACCGAATCGCCGGGCCCGGTCACCTGCGCCACAAGCTCCGGATGGGGGCAGTGCCTGCGAACAAAAAATTCAATGTCCTGCGGGGCCGTAGAAACATGAATCCCGCCAATGATGACGGGAATTTTTGCGTGGTTCAGTATGATGGCAGCAGACACGGCAGCCGGAAAGTTGGAGCTGATAGATGTCATAAAGACCGCGCCTGGTTTTTTTCGCTGATGCACGATGGCCTCATGGAGCGTTACCCTGATATCGTCGGCATGAATCACGGCAACCTCCGGCTCAAGCTGTGCAATCTGATTGCCGATATAACCTGCGGCGCCGTTCTCGATGGCAAAAGCCTCCACCATCCCCACCCGGCGTTTTGCCGCATCAAAATGCAGATAGCTCAAATAGTTTTCCTGACCGAGCTTTGAGGCATCGAGATTGGTGAGGTAGCCTATCAGGTCCAAAGGCGATGCGCACGTGTCTTTTTCAAAACTCATCAGGTCATAGGTTGCCGGATTAAAAACGATATAATATGTATCCATTAGCACCTCCTCTGTGTAATTGGATGTATGCGTTTTTTAACACTACCTTCTCCGCATAACCGGCCAGGATGTGCTGTTTTCTTGCACAATCCTGCTCTGAGCCCCTACAGCAAAGATGCCGGTTTCTCAACAACCCAACATGGCAATACAATCCCCCGGATGACCACGGGAGGAGTAAGACCAAGTCAACGCATAGGCACAATACATATAGCCCCTATCAATCATGCCACTATAGCCATTCATGCTCACACATAAAAAAAAAATCGGGTCACCAGCACCGCACAGGTCTGCCCAACAAGCAGCCCCAACGCCACCACTACCATCAAATTTTTATACTGTTCTCATGCTTTCCCCTACACAAGGATTAATTGCATGATGAACACGATGCGCCGGCCCCCCGCCTCTTTAAATACTCATTATTCATTACCGGAATTTTCTGCAGTTCAGCAATATCAAGCTTATAAAGGTCCCAGCCGAAGGAGCCTGGCTCCCCTCCTATTCCGAAAAGCCACAGATTTGAGCCGGATAAAGCAATACTGTAGGGAGTTGAAAGAGGGCCGTTTCCGGTTCTCCCCCCGGTGGGCGGATATATGAGACTTACGATATTTCCATCCATATCAATCTTATAAAGCATCTTTCCATATATACTGTCGGTAACCCAGAAGTATGTTCCGTCAAAAGCGATTCCATAGGGATTATTAAAAGGCAGGGAAATTGCACGACCGCATGTACCATTCATATCGCACGTGTAAATTGTGCTGCCTGCATTGTCTACATACCAGATACGACCATCCTTTACGACTATGCCGGAGGTTGCGCCAGGAGCTGAAAACGACGTAACATTGTCTCCGTCTTTGGTGATCTGATAAATTTTTTCCGTATTATATTCGGTATACCAGATATAATTTCCTTCTACTGCAACACCTCGCACATTATGCTCTGACGGCAGGAGTACCGCTACTGTCGGTTCAGGCAAAAAATAACCAGCATCCTCAGGATCAGCAATGCCTGCTATAATCCGTTTTCCTGTTGAATTGTCTATGCCGAGCGTCCACAGTACCCCGCCATCAAAGGTTCCCACCGGAGATACTGATTTCCAGTGCTGCAGGACAGGCGGGCTGGCAAGCGGCAGGGACCAACCCGTATCGGTTTTGCGGTGAAAGGTGATTTTACGATTAAATACGGGCCGCAGGCGAACAAAGTCCGGAAGTAATCCGGCCATTCCTACAGCTTTCATCGTCAGGGCGGGCTCTTTCAGATTTACTCTGCCCCAGACAATATACAGATTAGCCCCCAAAAGGGATTTGGGATTTATCAAAAATCCGGAATAGTGCATGTCACCGTTTAAGTCGGACCTGCTTATGCTAAATCCGTAAACCTCATCAAATACATACGTGCTGGTTGACCGCCAGTACATTGTGCCGCCGTAAAAGGCGACTTCCTCCCTGGCATACTTTTCACTGTATAGAGACTGATTTGTAAAAGCCCAGAGCGATCCGTTGATATCCTCCATGATATCATCAACCTCTAGCGTCCCTGCGCAGTCGCCGAAACTGAAATGAATATCACCTGCCTGCAGGAGAAGCGAATTTGCGATGGCCGCCTGTCTGCCGATCTGCACCACGGACAAAGTTTTGATGGCATCGGAGCCCCAGATGGCCTGAAGTTGCTCAGGAGGCCCATCGCTGGAATATGACCAGTCTGCGGCATCGGCAGGGCTGAATGGCAGAAGTGCAAGAAGAGTGAGACAGGATAACAGAATTGTTTTTGCGCGTGTTGTAAGCATGTAGTCCCCTTTTTCATTATACCCCGAAGAGGCATCCGCCGCAGTGGACATCGTGAAACTATAACTGTGTCACCTCAATCGTTCCGGCACAGCCAATCATGCTCATAGACGGCAGAACAAGAAGCATAAAAAAGTTCAGCTGCAGACAAGGTGCAGCAAATAAAGATTTTAGCGTAGCTCAAGCCCCCCACTACAAGCTGCAATAAAAAAATACGGCTATGCTATAACCGTATGCATCAGCTGCAGCGCAAGGGAGACCAGCTCTCTTGCGCTATTGCATGGCCCATCAAGCATTTCCATGTGTGACAACCGGCCTCGTACTTCTTCGGACCACGAAAGCAGGGCTTCGCCTTCATCGGCAGATAAAACCAGGGCACGCATATCGCCAGACTGTATAAGACCCATAAGATCCTGAAGGGTGTTTTCTGCCTTTGCTTTCAATGCCTTCCCATCCTCTTCAGTACAGGCAATATCATGATGTGCGCATGCCGCAAGCGTCTCTGCAAGGATCAGCGCCCGGGCGCTGATCTCGTACAGCCTGTTCTCCTGCGCTTGCATTTTACAATTCACCCGCACCCGGCAGGCCGTGTCCGCATAAACCGGCCCGGTGAAAAACAGTCCGCTTATCTGCGGCCCTGCCTGATCTTTAAACCCCGCAGCGGCCAAAAGCCCCAATGCTGTAACTGTCAGTACTTTTTTGTGAAGGGTTTTCATGAGAGCCTCACTGTAATCTTTAATGCCCCAGGTGTATCCGCCGGGGCGGACATGTGCCCCTGCACCAGCAAATACCTCTGAGCAAAAAACCCTTGAACGGATTACTTTTAATTAAAGATATGCTGTGCCCGGTTTCCCCCTTGCACATTCCCCCTGCAAGGGCAGGCAAAAAACTCAGCTAATACAATTCACAAATGCAAGACGCGAACCAAATAAAATAAATTGCCATAAAAAAATTCAGAACCCCATAAAAAGAATTGAAAAACAACTGGTTAAAAAAATTAAAAAAATGCGCCGTTGCTTTGGCTATTTGAGCGGCAAAAAATGCTTGGTTGATTTCAGCCAACAAGGGGCTTGTAAATGAATTTTATTGGCTGAATCCAGCCAATCAGCCAAATGGAAGGCGTGCCGGGATGATGTCTTGAAAGGAGGATGCATACCTGTTCCATTTAATGCACCAGGCATGGCCGGACAATAATCCCTTGAGAAAAATGCGGCGCAAGGGTATATTTTCCGGCATTGCAACCATGTGGTTCCCCCGCTTGAGAAGTCAAACCAGAGAGAAAGAGGCCGCGGAGATGGACAAACATGAAAAGCAGTACCTGCTTGACGCTTTCAACGTGGGCGATGCCTGGCGCCTGTTCAAAATCATGGCCGAGTTCGTCGACGGCTTTGAAAGCCTGAGCGATATCGACCGCTGCGTGAGCATCTTCGGCTCGGCCCGCACAAAGCCGGGCGACGATGCCTATGAAAAAACCGTGCTTATCGCCCGCAAGCTTGCCGAGGCCGGCTACAATATCCTCACGGGCGGCGGGCCGGGCATCATGGAGGCAGGCAACAAAGGGGCCCGCGAAGGCGGCGGCAGGTCGGTCGGGCTCAATATCAGGCTCCCCATGGAGCAGAAGCCCAACCCCTTTGCCGACATGCAGCTCGAGTTCAAATACTTTTTCGTGCGCAAGGTCATGTTCATCAAATACGCCCAGGCCTATATCGGCATGCCCGGCGGCTTCGGCACGCTGGATGAAATTTTTGAAGCCATAACCCTCATCCAGACCAACCGCATCAAACCCTTTCCGGTCATACTGTTCGACACGGGCTACTGGGGCGGCCTTATGGACTGGATAAAAAAAGAGCTTCTTGGACGCGGCATGATCAAATCCGAAGACATGGATCTAATCACGCTCACCGATGATCCAGACATGGTTGTGAAAACAATAAAAAAAACCGTTATACTCTAGCAGGAGCATTGCCTTATGCCCATGTACGAATACTACTGCAAGCCGTGCCACACCATCTTCAGCTTCCTGTCGCGCACCGCCAATGTGACCGGCAGGCCGGCCTGCCCGCGCTGCGGCGGTGAGATCCACAAGCAGGTTTCATCATTTGCCTTCTCGCAAAAAATGAGGGGCACTGAAAGCCTGCCCTTTTCGTCGCAGCAGGCAGAAGAAGGCGTAAAAAAACTCAAGAATGAAATCGACCGACTTAAATCCGAAGAAGGCCCGCAGCGGGCCGAGAAATTCAAGAAAAATTTCGAGCGCTGGTCGGGGGTTAAGCTCGACCACCCGGCAGGCGCCCTGCGCGGCGTTGAGCTTGCGCCGGAAAAAGGAGACCCCCCTGAAGAAGAAGGCCCGCCTCCCGAGCGCGATGAACATATCTATGATCTGTAAAATTAATTGAAGCAGCAAGAAAGACGGAATCCAGAATCCAAAACAATTGCTCGTTAGATTGTGATTTCATTAAGCCAACTGCAAACTAAAAAAATCGGCCTGGTGCTCTCATCGGGATTTTTCGGTTTCTACGCTCACGCGGGCTGCCTGTGCGCCCTTGCCGAGCTCGGGATTCATCCGAAGGGATTTTCCGGCAGCAGCGCCGGCGCCATCATCGCGGCGCTGGGAGCCTCGGGCATGCCCTGCGATCAAATCCGCGAGAGTCTATTCTCCCTGAAAAAAGCTGATTTCTGGGATCCTGAACCGTGGTATCGCGTGGCGCTGAGCGGGCTTCGGCTGTTTCGCGGCTGGCAGGGCTACCTAAAAGGCGACAGGTTTTCATCCCTTCTGCAGCGCATGCTGCCCGTGGCGACGTTTGAAGAGCTTCTCTACCCCTGCGTCATAACCACCATTAATCTCAGCACGAAAACGCGCGAGTGGCGCACCGCCGGCAGCCTTGCAGACGCGGTGCAGGCATCCTGCGCCGTGCCGTGGCTGTTCAAGTTCAAAGCCATGGATGCTGATCTGCACGTTGACGGCGGATTCGCCGACAAGGCGCCGGTCGAGGCCCTTGCCCGGCACCTGCAGCCCGAGGTGCTCATCGTGCACTATCTGAAATCAAGCAACCTGCACAGCGATGACCAGTCATTTCTCACCCGGCGCTTCTCGCCCGGCAAGGCCAAAACCCTTGCCATCACCATCGGCCGGCACGAGCACTACCTCACGCAGAAGCGCCTTGTCGAGCAGATTGGAATTCCCGTGCTTGAAATCTCCCCTGAGCTGCCCTCTGTCTCCCCCGCTCATATTGACCGCGGCCCTGCTGCTTTTGAAGAAGCACGCCGGCAGACACTGCTGTTTTTCAGCAGCCTTTAAGGCCTGCATTCTCAAGAAGGAGCTCTTTGCAGAATTTTTTCTATGCTACGCAGATGCGCTCAGACTGCCTGCTTTTCAGATTATACGATAAACCTAAAATTTCAATTTAAAGGTAATTCATTCTTATGCTGTTGACTGACCCTAAACAATATGTAATAACAATTATAATTTTGAATCTACCTGGTCTGCTTTAAAAAAGCAGCGCTTTAATGGTAAAATTTTTAAATATGTTTTATTATTATTAAAACAGTCTTGCCTAAATACATTGTAAAAAGGAGTGCTAACATGGCCTATGATGCGACGAAATTAATGGACTGGGAAATTTCTGAACAAGCGGAAGTTAACATGCCGACTCCCGAGCAGTGGATGGATAAGCTCGGACTGAAAAAAGACGAGATGCTGCCTATGGGTCGTCTGGCGAAGATCGACTTCCTGAAAATCATCGAGCGCCTGAAAAACAAAGAAGACGGAAAATATATTGAAGTAACGGCAATCACGCCGACGCCCCTGGGCGAAGGCAAAAGCACGACGTCATGCGGCCTCATGGAAGGTCTGGGCAAGCGCGGAAAAAATGTCGGCGGCGCACTGCGTCAGCCTTCAGGCGGCCCGACCATGAACGTAAAGGGCACGGCAGCAGGCGGCGGCAACTCCCTGCTCATCCCCATGACCGAGTTTTCTCTGGGCCTCACCGGCGACATCAACGACATCATGAACGCGCACAACCTTGCCATGGTGGCCATGACCTCGCGCATGCAGCACGAGCGCAACTACAATGACGAGCAGCTTGAACGGCTGACCCAGATGCGCCGTCTTGACATCGACCCCACCCGGGTCGAAATGGGTTGGGTCATCGACTACTGCGCCCAGGCCCTGCGCAACATCATCATCGGCCTGGGCGGCCGCACCGACGGCTTTACCATGCAGTCGAAATTCGGCATTGCTGTCGGCTCCGAGTGTATGGCGATCCTGTCGATTGCCAAAGACCTTGCAGACCTGAAGGAGAGGCTCAACAACATCACGGTCGCCTTCGACAAGAGCGGCAAGCCCGTCACCACCCGCGATCTTGAAGTAGGCAATGCCATGGCCGCATTCATGCGCAACACCATCAACCCGACCCTGATGTGCACCGCCGAATACAACCCCTGCTTCGTGCATGCCGGGCCTTTTGCAAACATCGCCGTCGGCCAGTCCTCCATCATCGCCGACCGGGTCGGGCTGAAGCTGTTTGACTATCATGTCACCGAGTCGGGCTTTGCAGCAGATATTGGATTTGAAAAATTCTGGAACGTGAAGTCACGGTTCAGCGGGCTCAAGCCCCATGTGTCGGTTCTGACAACCACCATCCGGGCACTCAAGATGCACGGCGGCGGGCCAAAGGTCGTTGCAGGCAAGGCGCTGCCCGAGGAATACACCAAAGAGAACATCAAACTTGTTGAGCTTGGCTGCGCCAACATGGTGCACATGATCAGCGTAATCCGCAAGGCAGGCATCAACCCCGTGGTCTGCATAAATCGCTTCTACACGGATACGGATGCCGAAGTTGCCGTGGTCAAGAAGGCGGCAGAAGCTGCAGGCGCCCGCTGTGCTGAATCCCAGCACTGGCTCAAGGGCGGCGAAGGAGCTCTTGAATTCGCCGATGCCGTTATCGATGCCTGCAACGAAAAGAACGACTTCAAGTTCCTCTACCCCCTTGAAATGAAGCTCCGGGATCGCGTTGCCATTATAGCCAAGGAAGTCTATGGCGCCGACGGCGTGACCTGGTCGCCCGAGGCGGAGCAGAAGGCAAAAATGCTCGAAGGCGATCCCCAGTACGCAGACTATGCCACCATGATGGTCAAGACGCATTTGAGCCTCACCCACGAGCCGTCCCTGAAAGGCGTGCCCAAGGGCTGGATACTGCCTATCCGGGACGTGCTCATTTACTCTGGCGCCAAGTTTCTCTGCCCCATGGCCGGAACCATCAGCCTCATGCCGGGAACCAGCTCCAACCCGGCCTTCCGCCGTATTGATGTTGATCCCGCTACAGCCAAGGTCAGCGGACTGTTCTAAAACGGCTGCTGCAGTTCGGGCCCATTACCGGCAAACGGAGATAGAAATTGACATACTGCCTCCGTTTGCTATTATAAAAAACTAAACAAAACCGGCAAAAAAGCCGCAGTAAAACCTAACTCAACAGTAAAGGAACGATACATGAAAATCAAACAATATGGATTGATACTGCCCATCCTGGTGCTTGCTGCAGCCTCCTGCAGCAACAGCAACAGCCAGGAGGTAAGCCCTCCTCCAGCAGCGACAACGCCTGTACCTGCCGCGTCAGCAGACATTACCGGAACCGTGGCTGAAACCATGGATGCAGCAGGCTACACCTATGTGCTGCTTGATACGGGCAAAGAGAAGCTCTGGTTTGCGGGCCCCGGATGCGCCGTCAAAGTCGGCGATAAGCTTGCCATCAAGCCGGGTTTTGAAAAAACTAACTTCACCAGCAAAACCCTTAACCGGACCTTTGAAAAACTCTACTTTGTTGAAAGCCTGGGTGCCGCATCAGACCCCAAGGCCGTCTGCGCCGTGCCGCCGACGCCCTCCAAAGCAAGCTCGCCCCACGACCTTGAAGGCGCATCCCGCACCGCTGCGCCCAAGCCCGCAGGCTTGGATTTTGCCGGCATCAAAAAGCCTGCCGGCGGTAAAACAGTAGAACAAATTCATGCTGAGAAAAAAGCCCTTGCCGGCAAGCGCGTTGCCCTGCGCGGCAAAGTGGTAAAATTCAGCCCCGATATCATGGGTAAAAACTGGGCACATGTGCAGGACGGCACCGGCGCTGCCGGAGCAAATGACCTGACCGTAACAACGCCGAGTACGGCTAAGGTAGGCGACAAGGTGCTGGTTGAGGGAATTGTCGCTGTGGATAAGGACTTCGGGTACGGCTACAAATATGAGGTGCTGATTGACAACGCTACTCTGAAAACAGAATAATGATCGAGCGGCATTTTAAAAAAAAGGGCCGGCAGTGCATGCCGGCCCTTTTTTTACCTGTGCCCGCGGATTACTTCTTTGTAGTTTTATACATTGAAATCTGATTTGCATAGGTGCTGCCAAGCCCCTCAGACCTCGACGAAAGCATGACAATCTCCCTGATCCCATCCTTGTCGATATCATCAAAAAGATAATCCACCACATAGTCTTTGATCATGGGGCTTGACCAGTTGGGCGAAAGGTCGGCGCCATCCCACAAAAGGCACTGCAGCTGACCCTCGGTGAAGTCAAACAGCTTACTGACCACAGGCCCGCCCCTGCGGTTGTTTTTGGCGACGATGACGGCCCAGCGGCCGTCGGGTGAAATGTCGGCGCAGATTATGCGAAGGGGCACATTCTCCTTCTGATTCATTTCATTTGAGGTGGTATATACCGAAAAAAAGTTGGGCGTGCCCCCCAGATTCTTCGTATCGCGCCAGACAGTCTTGCTGGTAGCGGATACCAGAATAAGGTCAGGCTCCGTGTTAAAGAAACCCTTGTCGAATATCAGAAAATCGGTCACGCCATCAGCATCGATATCTCCCTCACCGAAGCCGTAGATGCTGCGGCTGCCGGGGAGAATGAATTGCTCGCGCGATATAAGCTTGCCCTCTTTCCACTCCATGATATAGATATCGCCGCTGAAGGGGCTTACGGTTCCGGCTTCCTGGCCGATAAGCTTCACCGAAGCATCGGAAAGGCTATAAACGTTGTAAAACCACCGCTGTTTCTGTGCAAGGCGTTTAAACTGGTTCTCCTGAAACTCAACAATGAATGAACGAGCATTCTGTGTTTCGTAGCAGCTCACATACAGCTCGTCGATGCCGTTGCCATTGAAATCGCCTGCATCAACATGCACCACATGCTCATCAATGCCAACTGGAATCTCTGCAATTTTTGCAAGCGCGCCGCCTGACACCTGATATATGCATACGCTCTCAGTCCCGGCAGCTATCAGCTCCTTTTTGCCGTCGCCGTTGACATCTCCCGAGCAGAGATAGTGCAGCGGCTTGCCTTTAATCTCAGCTGAAAAGGCCGGCGCCGATTCAAAAAGCGCTCCGGGGCCTGCGCCGTAGCGGCGCTTCGGCTTGTCGGAGTCGAACCGGCTGGGCTTGCTCTGGGGCCGCCGGGGGGCAGGCTGATACACGTCTTCGGGCTCTTCCGCGGCCGTGTTATACGAGCTGCTGCGCCTGCGGGGCTGAGCGTAGAGCGAATCATCTGACCCCATTGAACCTGCAGCAGCTCCTGCGGGCTCAATGCTCCCGACTATGGCCTCTCGGGTCTTTTGAGCAAGTGTATTCAGCTGCGGGATAATGCCGTCAATGCCCTGGCTCTGTACGGAAATCGGCACAGGGTTGTCGCTTGCAGCAAGGTTAACGAGGCGTGCATCGATACTGATGACGGCGCCCATCTTCGTGATGCTGCCTGCAAGCAGATAATCAGCCCCGGCTTTTTTTGCCAGGGCAAGCTGCTCTGCAGCAGGAATGACCCGCGGCTTCTGTCCTGCTTCCACTTTCAATCCCGGGGGTTCAAGCACGATAATCTGCCCCGGCATGGACACGCGGCCAGGCAGCATGGTAGCAATACCTGCCTGAACACTGGAAAGGTCTTCCGCGGCATTGGTATCAAACGGAAAAAGGGCAAGCTTTACTTCTTTTGCCTGGGCAGCCACTGCGCTCAGCATACAGCAGAAGGCAATGGTCAGTACTGTACGACATGTTCTTTTCATAGCTTCTTCTTTCTCTTAAAAATGACCACGGCTCATAAATGTTTCTGCTTGTAACATAATAAAACACGGCCTGTAAAGGAGTTAATGCCGGCGTCTTGCTACAGCGTGCATGGACGGCACTCACAAACGGGCACGGTGTCTTTATTTTAATTTACTCCACCCGTGAAGCACTCTATAATACTGTCAGTTTACAATAAACCCAAACACGAAAACTGAGGAGAACCACCATGAAAGCACTTGGCTATACCAGGCCGCTTGAGATCGGCGAGTTTAAAACTGCGCTCACCATGCTTGATCTGCCTGTGCCCGATCCGGCGGAGCAGGAACTGCTCGTGCAGGTGAAAGCCTCTTCCATCAATATCGATGACATACATTTCGCCGAGGGTACGTTTTTTGGCGGGCTTTTCCCCTCACGGGCATCGACCGAAAAGCCGACCGTGGCGGGCGTGGATGTGGCAGGAACAATTGTAAAAGTCGGACCGGGTGTAAACGGCTTCAAACCGGGCGATGATGTGCTCGGTTTCACTATGCCCGGTTCGGGCCAGGGGGCATGGGCTGAGTACTGCTGCCTGAAAGCAAAGCTCGCCCTGCACAAGCCCGCAGGCTACAGCTTTGCCGAGGCTGCCGCCTGCGCTATCGGGGGCAAAACCGGCGCCAGCGCCATTACCTGCGCGCAGCCCGTCGCTGGAGAACGAGCGGTCGTTGTTGGCGCATCAGGCGGCATCGGCAGCATCGTTGTTCAGGTTCTGGCGCGGCAGGGCCTGCATGTTACCGGCGTGTGCAGCGGCTCAAACAGCGGTCTTGTGCTGTCACTTGGGGCAGAAAAAGTTATTGATTATACACAAGGATCATTTGATGATCAGTTCGGCGGCGGGCAGATGGACATCGTCATCGACTGCGTTGGGGGCCGCGATGTTGAAGCCCGCGGCATGAGGATTCTTAATAAAACCGGCCGCTTCATCACGCTGTGCGGCCCGGAAAAATATGTCGGCGAACGGCGGGTCGGAAAAATCGGCGTCGCCGCCATGCTTGCCTACGTCTTCTGGCGAAGCTTTATAACCAAACTAAGCGGCCCGCGCTATATCATGGCCGGCATCGGATCGTCGCTTGAGCCGCTGCAGAATCTTATACTAAATAAAAACATCAAACCGCCCATTGACCGGCGCCTGCCCTTTAGCGAAGCTGCGGTGCGGGAGGGCATTACCCATATCGCCTCCCACCGGGCAAAAGGTAAAATCATAATTGAAATGCAATAAAGGAATTCAAAAGCCGGGAGCCAAATTTTAGAAAGTTGAACAAACACAAAGTCTTCATTCTGGCTTCTGGATTCTGACTCCTGAATTCCCCGTTCCTATTTATTACACAGCAGGACATACCCCTTCCATGAATCATGTTCAGCATAGGGCGTCCGGGCAGCAATCCGCCAGGGCAGCGGGCTCAGATTCTCGAAACGGTGACCTCGCATGACAAGCCATGTCTTTTCCGGAGACGCCATAAAGTCGGCAATATCCTTTTCATCCTTGATGGTCGCCATGGGCCTGCGGGCATAAAAAATAAACGTGTAATTCTCATTTTTCCAGACAAAGCCCAGCCGCTCATTCTTTGGGACAATCTGCGCAACATCCCTGTAAAAATCTTTCCCCGAATCCTGCATGTTGCGTATGGGAACAGTGAAAGTAAAATATGTGAAATGCACCAGCAGCATAAGCGCCACCACCGTCGTAAATGCTATTTTATCCAGCGCTGTCCGCGGCATACACATCTTTGCGCTGGAAACAGCCATCAGGCCGAGGCCAATAAAAAACAAAAGCGGCGCAAAATCAAGAGAATGCATTTCCGGTATATTGACTGCGAGCGGATTTCCCGCAAAAAATGATGCTCCCGCACATGCAATTCCGGCCAAAAAAGCCGCCCTGAGACAGACTGCCTTCTGTACCGGCATTTTTTCCCGCAGCCACTGCCAGAACGGCTGCCAGGTCACGCCCATAAGCAGTGCCACGGCCGGTGCTATGGGAAACAGGTAGTAGTCACGCTTGGACTTGAGCACGGAAAGAAACAGCAGATTGCCCAGAAACCAAAGCAGTACAAAAATATTCTCTTTTCTTGACTTCTGAAGCCGCCGGGAACAGGCAAGCCAGACGGCAAAGGGCAGGATGAATATCCAGGGGAACAGCACCCGGATAATTTCAAGAAAATAAAACTGAAAAGGCTCCCGGTGGACAAATCCGGTTGCGGCCCGCACCGCGGTTTCCCACAGCACGAGCTTGATAAAATCCGGGTAATCCTTCATCACAAACAGTGGCCAGGGCAGCACGATAATCAGAAAAGGGATCATGCCCAGAAGAAATGACTTGCTGCGCAGCAGCCTAAGCTCCCGCGTGAAGAGCAAAAAGCCGATAATGGGAATCAAAGGGAAGGTCAATGCAAACGGGCCTTTGGTCATCATCCCCAGACCCATCATCGCAAAAAACAGGGCAAACCAGCGCGTCCGCCGGGAAGGTTCTTTGTATCCTTTTAAAAAAAAGAATAGGGAGGCCGAAACAAAAAATGAAAGCATTGATTCCAGCTCGGCATACCGGGCCTGATGCATAAAAAAATTAGTGGCGAGCAGCGCAAAGGCTGCCAGAAACCCCGTTTGTAAGTTAAACAAAAGACTGCCGATAAGCAGAGTGAAAATCACTGTGCCGAAACCGGCCACTGCCGACGGCATGCGGGCGGTCAGCTCCGTGACACCGGTTTTAAGGGAGCAGAGCGCCACGCTCCAGTAGAACAGGGGCGGCTTGGTGAGAATGGTTTCCTCTTCAAGGTGCGGGATGAGCCAGTTGCCGGTTTCTATCATCTCCTGTGATATCTGGGCCCGCCGCGACTCATTTCTCAGATGATAAAAATTCGGCTTCCCGAGATTATAAAAAAGCGTCCAGAGGGAAACGAGCAGCAATACCGCAATTAAAAGATTTTTTTTGTTCATAAACCAGTTCTTCTTTCCTGCAATGAGCCCCGTCCGGGCTAGCCAATCATGATCACCATCATGTGGGAAGTGTTTGTTTTGAATTGGTAATCATACAACATATGCCTGCAAAAAAAAAGAAGTCCTTTTGCACAAAACAAGGCTCCCCTGCAGTAGCACGCAAGCAGCTTATATGTAAAAAACCTGGTTTGAACTAACCATTGTGATGGGATATTTTTTATTGTCTTAAGAAAACCATCGCCTATAGCGATGATTCCTGCAAAAAAGGAATCTCAAATACTGCGTATTTTTTGCTTCCGCCCTTTCAGGGCGAAATCAAGCCACCCGCTATGCGGGTAACTGTTTAGTTCATCGGACAATAACAATGTTACCGAGAAAATATGGAGTAAATTCAGGAGGATGCTGCTGTCAAGACTATGCAGCGTAATGTGGACTTTTAGAGAAACAGCCTGACCACTGCATATAGTGGCCAGGCTGTTTTTGTTGTGTTCTCGGATTAACCAGCTAAATTCTTTTTTAAGGCGAGTATACATCATCCGCTATTTATATTTTATCAATGCGGCGGTTTCTGTTTCCCTGCTTTAGTGGTAGCATTGTCGCAATACGGCACAGGGTCAAAGTGCAGATAGGCATCGTAGGTCCCGTCCATGACCCCCTCGCTGCACTTTATAGGTCATCTTCTTCAAATACCTGCGTTATGCTTTTGGCATTTTTAAAATAGTCCTCTGAGAGCCGTGCGGAAAGCTGCCCCACGCATATGTCAGCGGTCGTGTCCGCCACGACATCATCGAATGTTTTGTATGTTGAATCATTTCTTACATGAATGTACCACGGGGTGCCAAAGGCTGTGCAGGTGAAACATGCCCAGTTTCCTTCGTCTCGCCTCTACCCCGTTGACTGACGCCATTCTACCAGCGCCGAGAAAGTCGGTAATGTCATAGTCGCCGTTATTCGATCCGGTAAACACTAAACTGCTGCTCGGCGGGCATATGCGGACCGGGACTATCTGTAGTGCGCCCGGGTCGGGAGAGGCTGGAAGGCCGTATCCCTTGCTAAGCTCATCGATAATTGCCTGCATAAGAGTGGGGTTGAAATAATCAAACGACATGAAAAGTTCCCGGCGGCATATTGGCCACATCCAACAGACCCATTCTGATCTTTTTGCTGGTCAATATGGTTGCAAGAACCCCGGTGGGATTTTCAGGAAACGGGCAATTTCATCCCCATGATCCGTTATTCTTGGATAGCAGTCCCCGATATTGATAACAAGAGGCCCGGCAATCGGGTCGCTGTTAATGATCTCCCTGAATTTTCCGCTGTCCAGAACGCGGGCGAAGGCTGCATCCAGTGCGTCAATCAGCTGGTCCCTTCCTTTGATCGTATCCGGGCTTGCGGTATCATTGTCCCCGGCAACCCCGATGGGAATTCCCGAAACAATCTGCATGGGGATTGACTTTAATGGCGGCTCTTTTGGCTTGCATTGCTGAAAAGTAACACCCATAACGCAGAGCAGCGCAGCAAACGATACGACCCGGAATAATCCTTCCCATTTTCATAATGATCTCCTTAATATAGTGTTTTTTTATTTTATTACAAACCGGAAACAACAAACCCTTTCCAGGTAACCTCGCCGGTATGTTTTTTAGAATCGGTCACCTTGCACCGAATTGCATATGTTCCTGCTGCACCTGAAGCGGGGGTCCAGTCCAGGACGCACTATTGTCACCCGATGCTGTCCAGTCTGCTGCACCCTCCTTCTTTATGAACCATTCGTATAGGTAATCCGGGTATCCGCTTACCACGTTCGCCTGCCAGGTTATGCTCTGCTTATCCGTAATTTTTTCAATTTCGCCGTTGGTAATATATACCATGGGATTGATCGCCGCTTTGAGCACATGTTTTGCAAGCAGCTTCCCCATCCTCGGATCATCGCCGGGCGGAACATACATCGCCCAGGTTCCCGTATACTGCTCCTGAACCGGAGCGTTCGGGTCAGGCGGTCCTAATACCGGGTCATAGCCGAGATGGCCATAATCGCTGAGATCATAGGCAAGAGAAGGGTCCATGTCCTGCCGGGCCTGAGTTATGGGCTGCTGACGCGGCGGAGGATAGGGCCTGCCGTCGTCGCATCCACCCATTTCAAAACAGCATGCTTCACCTCCGCAGTCCGTATCCACCCAGTTTCCCCAGTAATCAGCAAAAGGATGCCCCACCCCTGGATAGGTCTCGAAATTACCTGTGCCGGAGTAGAGCCACGTCTTTGTCCCGATCTCTTTTCCGATCTGATTATAGTACTCAACTGTTGTAAGAACGGAATCGGTGATAACCTGCGGAAAGCTGACCACAATGTGCTTAACGCCCCGGTTCTTCAGATATTCAAGGGCATCCCAGTACCGGTAGCCCCATTCGTCGCCCGGCATGTCCTGTTCGGATTCATGCAGGTAGCTGTGTGCGAGGTCTTCACCGCGCATTTCCCGTGTGCGCTCATAGATGTTGTTTACAGGGTTTA
>CAVRBJ010000019.1:0-8710 GCA_963718965.1 uncultured delta proteobacterium
GGGAGTTGCAAAAAAGAAAAGTAATTACAGCTATTTAAATAACCTAGCTTCATCAAAACCAACCAAAATTAACGTTAATTCACGGCAGAACGCAACCCATACGCAACCAAAAAGCCCATGGTCGAGAGACAGCGGACTTTTTATGACAAAAGCTGTAGTTCAGAAAGCGGCGGTTTACTGCACAACCAACAGCCCAAAACATCTTGCGCCCTGACGCACGGTCTGCTATTAGGTGGTATGTCAAATCGGAAGGCTGCTTTTTTGCGCACCTTTCACGGAAAGCTGGACTTTTCAAATTACATATTGGCCTCAAAGAAATAATCGGGATCGGCGCAATCACATTAGGGAATTTGCTTTGCCGCATACTGTTCTGGTGGAACTTATTTACAAAGATACCGAATCAATTGATGGGCGTATTGAACTGATCGTTACTCAAGCCCCTGAAAGTAATATATAGCAAACAGCATCAGG
Source organism: uncultured delta proteobacterium (assembly GCA_963718965.1). Classification (GTDB taxonomy): domain Bacteria; phylum Desulfobacterota; class WTBG01; order CAIYCZ01; family CAIRTM01; genus CAIWCT01. The sequence continues at coordinate 472 of CAVRBJ010000019.1, forward strand.
CTCATCAGCATTGTATTAGGCTCTACGGAGAGCCGTCAAGCCCGGTTTGGGACTCAACCCTGCAGGTTCATCGCTAACGGTTTCGGAATCACACAGAAAAATTTTTATGTACACTAAAATTTACCCGCTTCTAAGGAAGTTTATCCTGCCGGGCGGGCGTGACATCAGTCGCGCCCTGCGAAAGCTCGAGAAAGCCAATGGATGCCGCGAGCAGAACTGGAGGAGCAACACCTTATAAAAATTCAAAATCTGGTTGCGTACGCCTATAAAAACGTACCCTTTTACAGTGCACTCTATCAGCACACCGGCTGTCATCCTGACGACATAAAAAGCTTGAAGGACTTTCAGTCTTTTCCTTTTATAACCAGAGATGATGTCATTAATCACCGTGCAGAGCTTGTTTCTCGGAACTATGCCGGGGCCGTTTTTGAAGACAGCACCGGCGGTTCAACCGGCCGCCCGATGCGCTTTACCATGGACCGCGCAACTGCGCTGTGGAGTAATGCTGTTGAAACCCGCTATCGCAGGTGGTACGGCATAAAGCCGGGGGATAAGCGGGCTTGGGTATGGGGAGCGCTGAAGGATTTTCCGCAGTGGCGCGTACAGGACCGCCTTGCCGCGTACGTTAAGCGCTACCGATACCTGAATGCACACACCATGTCTGAAAAAAACATGGGCTCCTTTGCAGCCATGCTGCTTACGTGGCAACCTGCCATGTTTCGAGCATATCCTTCCGCCATTTCATTATTCGCTCAATATCTTGATGCCTGCAAGATAACCGGCATCAGACCGAAGCTTATCGAAACCTCCGCAGAGAAATTAACCGCCACACAACGCGCATATTTAACGCGCGTTTTCAATAGCCCGATTGCGGAACACTACAGCTCCTGGGAAATATATGATATTGCCTACCAGTGCACTGAAGGCAGCCTGCACGTCAGCGAAGATCGGTATCTTGAGCTGGTTGAGAAGGACAAACCGGCAGCCAGCGGACAGGAAGGTGAAGTGGTTATAACCGCTCTGAACCAGTATGCGATGCCCTTTATTCGCTATAAAAACGCAGATCTGGGGATATATGCCGAAAAGCCGTGTTCCTGCGGCAGGTGTTTGCCCGTTTTACAGGACACTCGTCGGGCGCATGCAGGAACTGCTGTTTCGACCGGATGGCCAGATTGTAAACGGCTCTATTATGGATTACATCATGCATAGCAGGCCTGAGGTGTCGCAGTTCCAGACCTTTCAGCCAGACAAAACCCATATTGAAGTACGTTTAGTGTGCCGCCGGAGCATGACACCCGAATGGCGCAACAGGCTTTGCGAAGAGCTGCAGCCGTTTTTCGGGCCTGATATGCACATAACGGTAACGGTAGTAGATTTTATACCATTGACGAAATCCGGCAAACTGCTGCCAGTCATTTCAAATGTGAAGGCGGATGTTTTATAGTATGAATAACGCTCTTCCGAAAAAGGCTGAAGTTGTCAATGGGTTTCATACATCCAGGATCATCTACTTGAACCGGGCGTGGCTTCATTGACAACCATTTGATATTTACCGGAGACCATCGGCCTGATTTCAGAAACGTATTCAAACTCAAGCGCGGTGTCGGAGGAAAAATTCTTTTGCACCATCTCACGGATGTAGCTCTCGACATCCGGCGAATAGCCCTTGTCTTTTTCGATCAGGATCCGCAGATCTTTAGATCGGGTATACATCACCTGGAACCGGCGAATAGCCCCGGGAACCGAGCTGAACGTTCTGCACCAAAAGTTCGGCGCAATCATCCTGCCGTCTTTCGTGGTAAACACCTCTCCCGTTCGCCCCAGCAGGTTCACGATGACCTGCAGCGTCCTGCCGCAGGCGCATGTTGACGGACGCACATCACCGACGTCGCCCATCCGGTATCTGATAAATGGCATCGGCCCGCAGTCAAGATTGGTAACAACCAGCTCGCTGTAACCGGCAGTAGCTTCCCGAGCATGCTCCCGGACAGATTCGACGATGAGATTTTCCTGGTTGACGTGAAAGGCGCCTTCCGGACATTTGCCGGCTATGTGCCCCACCTCGCGCGCGCTGTATATATTGGTTACCGGGCAGCAAAAAGCCCGGGATATAACTGCTGCTTCATGGTCGTACACTGGTGCTGACCAGCCGTTTACCATGCGCGGCTTACATGCCGCCGGTAGTGCTGCCCGGCGGTTGATATACTCAGCCAGACCAACCAGTGCCGAGGTAGGGCCCCACAGCACCTCCGGGCGAAAGGCAATGATCTCCTCCATGCACATGGCATATTCTGTATCGGACATGTTGATGCCGGGCAGGATCAGCTGGTTCCACAGCAACTTGCGCAGACGGTTGCCCCGGCTGTTGAAAACATAGTCAGTTGCAATCCGCATAATACGCGCTTCCCGCGCTCCGGGCCTCAGGCCGTACCAGTGCTTAAGCCGCAACTCGTAAGCCCAATTCAAAGCGGTGCGCGATCCATCTTCATAAAAAACGGTCGGGGTTCCGGTAGAACCGCTTGATGTGTTGCGCACCAGTCTATGTCTGCGCAGCCGGGCAAAGGCCAGGGGAACTCCCGGATCTCTCCCGGAAGCTTCAGCTGATGCCACAGCCGGCAGCAGACGCTCATCGACCATTTCCCGGTGGTGCTCAATGACATCATAGCGGCTCAGCGCCGGTATAGCCGTGATGTCTTCCAGCGACCTGATATCCTGCGGCATCAGGCCGGCTTTCTTGAAAAGCCGGCGGTAGTAGGGCACATACCTGCCCGCATAGGTGATCAGGCTGCGGAGCTTCTTGATCTGCATGCGCTGCAATTCTTCCGGTGGGCAGGTTTCTGATTTCACGAGACTCCGATAGTTCGCCAGTATATTCCTGCGGTTCAGAAGATACTGCGACAGTGGAAACGCCACCCGGCCGATACAATACTGTCTGATTGTCTCGCTGCAACCCATTAGCCGATTTTTCTATAATGCCAGGTTCGATGACCGAGAATGCAGCGATACTGTATTTCTTCGATCTCCCGGAATCCCACCCGCCGAGCAAGCTTCAAGGATGCCAAATTGCTTTTCAGGCTAGCGCCATAAAGCCTTGCAATCCCCCGGGACTGCAACTCCCTGAACGTAAAGTAACGGATTTTTGCTGCAAGCCCCTGCTTGCGATACTCTTTGCTTACACTGATCTGCTCCGACCACGCTTCGTCCGGCTGCAGATGCTTGCACAGCTTCACCAGAGGAAGATACACCTCGCCGAATGCTATCAGGTTGAAGCCAGCCAGCGTGTCGCCATGGAGTACGGCAATACACAGACCGTTATTACTCAACTTCGCCTCCAGGAATCCTGAGAGCCATTCCTCAGCTTCGCCTATCTGGTCGATTAATGCGACTTCTCCGGGTCGGACAATATGAAAAGTAACCTCATTGCCCGCGGCTGAGGAAGCCACCGTAAGGCCCTGCAAATCTATGGCATACACCCTGTACTTTGTTTGCTCGAACAAAGGTCTGGCAACATACCTTAGCCCCTTGGCAGCAGCCGTGCCGAACCCATAGTCACGAAAGTTTCTGCGAAATTTTTTTACTAAGAACTCAAACCACATGATTGCCTTTCAGAAACGTACGCGAAAAACGTTTATATCCGGAAATGATTAAATTGATAGGAACTCGCTTTGGGATGGGCAAACTATAAAATGAGGGCTATTGTGTGTCAAGGTTAATGTGGGCGCAAGATGTGGGAGGGGGTTTTTTAAGAAGACGGTAAATGCGGCCATGATTTCTTCTGATAATGTGGAATAATTACGCAATGGACCAGAGTCTATATTGAGGGTCGTTATGTGGAATTTTTAAAAACAAGCAGTGGCACAAGCTATTGTATTACTGCTTGCCTTGCAATCGTTTCTCAAATAGTTCCCCCTCCGTAATGCCTGTATACACCTCTTGTATTCCTCCCCTTCCGTCTCCTGTACAAAACCCACTGACATCTTTTGCTGATGCAGACCAATATTGCCCGTCATAGGCTGTTTTAACATACTGAAGGAATTCCTCGTATAGAGCTGCGGGATATTTTTCTTTTTTAGAATATACCCCATTAAAGTACATATAGTCTGGATGCGTTAACATCAGAGCCATGCCGCCCTTTTGGACTATCCAATCAAGTTTTTTTTTCCAGATGTCGATTGACTTTTCTTGCAGCAGGACAAAAAAGCAAAAAATCCTGACAAAGTGTATAGGGAAGTTCAACATAGGATCGCTTTGTGGATACGTCGCTAACAATTATGGGGAAAATAGTCCCGAGACCTCCGCCCTGAGGCTCGAAGGGGTCAATATCATAGGTTGAAGCATCATATAGCATGCTGAGTTCATGATTTCACTCAGATTATGATGCATGCATGGAGCCCGAAACCCGGATGCATCCCATTTTTGAATATACTCGATTTATGAACCCGGCTTTTTTAAGAAATCCTTTTTTTGACCAGAAGAGCTTGCCATCATGTTTGAGACCATGAACACCGATATCAAAGCCATTTTTTATGAGCTCATCATGATATTTTTTAGGCGCAGGATACCCGTTCGGCACGAAGAAAAAAGTTGATCTGAAGCCAAGTGATTTTTCAAGCTCCATCAGTTTTATACAGTTCTCATTACCATAGCTCGTATCAACATCATGGGTTAAGACAAGAGCAAACCGCTTATTGTCAGGCCATCCACCCCAGCCCTTGGGCTTTTCCCCAGCTGTTTTATCAATAGGCCACACCATAGAATATTTCTGCTGCTTATACTGGCTCAGTTTTCTACGAGCCCAAATTTGAATAGCCCGAGGCACTAGGGGCTTTATGAAGTAATAAAATTTATAATATTGTAAAGAAATTAAGCTTTTCATAAAATAGTATTTTATTTTAGTTATTGTCTGGTTTTATCAAAAACTTATCCAAGATTATACATGCCAAAAAACCAATCTAAGAATAAATGACATGAAAATATAGACCATAATCCCAAAATGATTAATAAACCATTATCTCCAGACATAAGCGGCTAGCAGCTTAGCCGATGGGCCTATAAAAGGACTTAGTCATCCTGCATGCCTGTACAGAATTGTGCCAAGCATATTCAAAAAAGGCTGCGGCATTTTTCGTAGAATTGCATTAAAAAAACCTGATACTTTTTGTCCTTCTGCAATGAACATACGACGTGAAACATCATATTTGTAATATTTTATAATATGCTCTGTTACACCCCATCCTGTTTTAAACTGCCTGAGCCCAACATTCTCAGGTTCAGTCCTTCCGAAACAAAGCGACTCATAGCCATTGCTTGAAAACCATTTAATTGCTTCCCACATAACAAGGTCATTGGCTCTTACATTTCTGATATGCTCTGTCCGAGGCTCCATACTTATAGATTGCCTTTTTGCCAAAAAGAAAATAAACGCCCCTGCAATTGGTTTTTCATCAAGAAAAGCAAGAACAACTATACCCAAATTCTTTGAGATTAGGAGCTCGTGGATTTTTTTAAAAAAAATAAATGGCTGCGGAGGCAAGCCATGTATTTTCCGTGTTAGACAATGAAGATAATAATATTTTTTAACCGAATCAAATGAAACAAGAACTTCAGTTTTTACATTATGTGAAATAGCCTTTTTGATATTTCTTCTGGTGCTGCCCCTCAGTTTCTTAAAAAGTTCGTCCTCATCGGGAGAGAGAGCAAGGGTGTGACCGTAATAGTAGGTAAAATATACCGCATCTTTTAAGGCAGTAGACCCTCCCGAAGTTCGATAAATTTCCAACCGGTGCATTTTTCCATATTCAATAATGAGAAACAATTGCATTGCAAGAAACACATTCATTAATGAGGGGTTCACAGTAATCGGTAAATGGAAGTGAGACGGCTCGACGGCCTGTCAATATACTGTTAATTTCGAGCATAGGAATTAATGTAAAAGCCTGTCTTTGTCAAATAATGTAAAATAGCAAGGCCTGTAGCCATAGGTTTCACATAATATCTGAACCCATGGGGAAGAGTGAAAAAAGAGTCTCCCTGGACTTGAGATTAACAGGCTATCCCATCCATTATGCGTAACAGGATTTATAATGCTTAAATCTCGAATCATTTTTAAATGCCTAATCTTCCGGGCAATATTAAATTTTATAAAGTAACATTATGACATATATGTGCAGTAAAACCAATCACTAGCAGATCGATTTTTTACCGAAGAAATAACTTTTTTGTGTCCAAAATTTTTCTATACAATAATAAAGCGTCATGACTGGTTTAGCAACATTAAAGGCTTGCTAAGCAAGTCATGACCCTGTTTGTGTTTGGGGGGGGTATGGTCGATTCAAAAAGGAAAATGGTGACCGGCCATGGGCTTGGGCTCACCAGGTGTACCGGAGCGGAGGCCGGAAGGCGGTCTAGCTGCACACTACAGTAAAAGTGGGTCAAGGGCAGGGTAAAGCAGCTTGTCCGCCTGGAGGCCGGAGCGGGCGATCAAGGGTGGAAGTGGCTCTACCACGTGACCACCCCGTCAGCACCGATATATGATTCCCTACCCACATGGGCAAAAATGTAAAATTACGACTTCATTCACAGCGCAGGATGTTGTTGTATATGTCCGAGCGTTAGCGAGGCATACATTGCCGAGTTGCAACGGATGACTGTATTGTATCGTTGAGGTTTTTTATTTGTCTATATAGCATCATAATAGCCACCAAATGTAGAATACCAGCGATTCTTTTTGACAATGTTATTAAAATTGGCTCTTCCGGATTTGTTGTGCATAAATTCAGCTCATTTTTTATTTTGCAACGAATGCAGAAACGCGGCCACAACTGGAGAAAATTATATTCACCACCCGCTTGGATTGAGGAACGGAGGCCACAGAGTGTTTTATTTTATCCAATGGGAAACGAGGATTGGAATAAGACTTAGCCACCAGTATTTGGATTGATTAATTTGCGGCGGAGCCATGGAGGCCCTTTCAGCGGGCATCGTCTCCCGTCCGTTGAAAAGAATCCTCCGTGTTCTCTGTGCCTTGAGCGAAGCGGGTGGTGAACGCTTTATTGTACTGGAGTGCCAGTGGTGCCGCCCATTGAAACATGCCAGGTTAAAATGTCTTTTTTTGCTGATTTTTCAACGTATTAATTGTTTTTGCGTGCACAATAAACTCAGTGACCCACCCTTGGTCAACTGATACGTGATCATCAATCTGCCCAAGTTTAAGCAGTATGCCGAGCAGTGGCTTGAAACATATATCAAAGCTCTGCGCCGGGCTGCAACGTATGAACGGTACGAAAGCATCCTCAGGATGTATATTTATCCCGAGATGGGCCATCTGCGGCTAAATGAGATCAAGCGCAGGGAGATCAGGACCCTACTCTTGAAAGCATGCAAAGCCGCTGTCACGAAGCATGGTGTGCTTGATTAGGGATGTAATAAGCGGTGTGCTGGGGTATGCACTGGATGAGGAATTGCTACTATCAAATCCTGCAACCGGGGTTATGCGGCGTATGAATTTTACCCGCAAAGGCGGAACCGCCGTAGAGCCATTAACGCAGGACGAGATTGATCTGTTTCTCAAGACCTGTACCGCACATAAGCCCGGCCTATTATCCGTTCTTCCTGTGTGCATTCAGAACGGGCATGAGGCTGGGAGAGCTGCTTGCTTTACGATGGGGTGATATTGACTGGAATAAAAACTTTATACGGGTTGAAAAGGCGTACAAAAGGGGCTGGATAAATCAGACAAAAACCGGCAAAACACGCCGGGTTGATATGCTTGACGAGCTGCAGTAGTCCTGAAAGCCCTTTTGACCGAACGGAAGAAAGAAGCACTGAAAATGGGCAGGGGCGAACCCGTGGAAATAATCTTTCATAAAAACGGTAGCCAATATGGAGCAAAACTATATACGCTATATTTATAAGAAGCTTCTGCGGAAAGCGGGGATTCGCACCATGCACCTGCATGACATTCGTGATACCTTTGCAAGTCTGCTTTTGAGCAATGGTGAGAGCCCTGTGTACGTCAAGGAGCAGCTGGGGCACACAACCATACAAATGACCGTTGATATCTACGGCCACTTGATCCCCAGCAGCAACCGCCAGGCAGTGAACAAGCTCGACACGTCAGCGCCTCTACATATAGGTGATTTTCAAAAAGCGCCTATTGCTCAGATGCAACAATCCGCAACCTATACGCAACCAGAAAAAGAAAAAGCCTGCAACTAATTAAAGTCACAGGCTCTTTTAA
>CAVRBJ010000020.1:0-38037 GCA_963718965.1 uncultured delta proteobacterium
AAAAATTCGATGAGACTGCTGTGTTTTTATATTTATAAACATGTATCCCGACCCCTCCCTGAAAAAGAGAAGGTCGGGATACATGTCAGTCGCAACCGTACGTACAGCTTCCTGCAAAAAAGGTGTCGGCAAGGCTGATTACAGCGTGCACTGCTGATCGCAGGCAATCTGGCCGCAGCCGCTGCCGCAACCGGGGGTTGGGTCGCAACAATCGCCTGTTCCGTTGTTATTCGCATCAAGCTGCTGGGGATTGTAGACGTTCGGGCAGTTATCATTGGCATCAACAATACCATCCCCGTCAGCATCGCACTGCCCCTGCAGCTCGCAGGCAGGCTGGCCGCAGCCGCCGCAGCCGGGTGTCGCGTCGCATACATCACCTATGTGATCGCCATCGCCGTCAAGCTGCTGAGGATTACAGACGGTCGGGCAGTTATCGACATCATTCTGAATGCCATCACCATCTGTATCATTGCTTGCGGTTTGGAACTCAAATGAATAAACATGCTGCAGAATATTTTGTTGTTTGCCTGAAATGTTCTTGTTGTTCCATTTTCCAGAGTCGTCGAATTATCTATAGTGACAACATAGGTTTTATTCGTTCAAAGGCGATCGTAGTCGGCTTAAGCGTAAGGAGCCGGTAATGTGGTACGGCGGTGGAGCTGCCTACTTTCAAAAGGTGAAATCAGGGTTTTGAATAAGCAGGCTGCTCGTGTCATATTCATACCCGGGGGCAGGATGATTGTTGTGCTGCAGAGGTGCTGAATTAATCTCAGTGGAGGACCTTTTTCTTTAATGTTATGTCTCCGGGAAATAACTCCTTTCTGTGTCTCCCTTACCCATGCCCTCCAAAAGTTGCCATGACAATCGAAATACTGTCATGGGGCACTTCGGGTCATCCCCAACATAACAAAACGGAACGGTGGGCGGCGGCTGTAGCAGCAGGGCTCAAGCAATCGACAAACATCTGCGCAGAAACACCAAGCCAGAACAGGGAAGACACTACTGATAAGCAGCGAAGCGAAGAGAGAAAAATCTCTCTGATTTTTTCATAACTGACCTCCCTGCAACAAATCATGACAGCTCTCAATTCGTGCTTCCTAGTCGGGCAAACAAAAAGGGGCGATAACAACGTTGAAGTTGAAGGCGCTGCTATTTAAAGTTGGAGCCCAACACTCTCAGCATCTCTCATTTGACAACCTGAGTTATAAAATAATATTAATGACCCAAAAGGGTTGTTAGTCAAGGTCAAGGGTCATTAATAGTCATAATTAGTAATTTTAGGTCTTAATTAAGCCTTGCTGGGGCGATTTAAGCCCTGCTTAAAAGCTCAAAAAAGTATAAATTTCTTTAGTTTTGGGGTATGGTTTCACTGGCGGTAAAGAAAGAACATGTTTTTATCCGTAGGGGGTTTTTTCCATGAATAAAGAAATGCTGAACACCAAAGATCTTGCCGAGTATCTCAATATCAATGAAAAGCAGGTGTACAAACTCATTCAGGACAAAAAAATACCCGCAACCCGTATTACCGGCAAATGGACTTTTCCTAAACAGCTGATTGATGCCTGGATAATAAAAAACGCTGAGGAAAATGTGTCGATGAAGGTTACAGCAGCGCAGCCGGGCAGCCATATCGTGGTCATGGGCAGCCATGATTTCTGCATGGAGCTGCTGAGCCATGAGCTGACCAAAGCATTTCCGGACTTGAGCCTTTCTGTTTCAAATGTGGGCAGCGCCGGCGGGCTCATTGCCCTGTCAAAGGGCATCTGCCATGTGGCGTGCGCCCATCTTTTTGATCCGGCAACGCACAGCTACAATGTCCCCTATCTCTCAACCTATTTGCCTGACATGGCCGTGGTTGTAATCAATCTCGTGTATCGCGATCTGGGCCTGATCGTGCAGCATGGCAACCCATTGAAATTATCAACCGTTGCAGACACAGCCCGACCGGGCGTGCGGATTATAAACCGCCAGAGCGGCTCGGGCACACGCCTGTACTTCGATGCCGAGCTGCAGCGGCTTGGTCTGAACCCTTCGCAGATAACAGGATATGCTGACGAGGTGGCAACGCATAATGAAGCTGCCCTTGCGGTGCTGGGCGGCACGGCGGATGCGGCAATCGGTATTCTGTCTGCGGCCAAAATGCTGGACCTTGATTTTGTGCATCTTGCCAAAGAGCGCTTCGACCTGATCATACCAAAGCAGCATATCGCCGCAGGTCCGATTGACGCCCTGCTGCAGGTCGTGCGGTCGGAGGCCTTCAAAATGAAGGTCGATAAAATGGGCGGGTATGACACGTCGGCCATTGGCCAGCTCATATTCGCTACTTGAGGACGCTTTCCCCGCTAGCAGAAGCTCTGACCTTATTCCAGAATTGCCCCTTTAAAAAGTGTACCTATACTGCTCATGCAGCAGTCCGGTAATCTCAACATAACCTATTGTTTAATAATAACTTTGGCGCCGCCCATGAAATACGGGATGGCATTGCCGGAGCCATCATACAGCTCAAAATCCGGGACAAAATACAGAGTCGTATTCTGCGCTCCGGCAGGAATTTTCAGCGCAGCCGAGGCAACCAGAAAACTGTTGCCCGAAACCCCGGCGAAAAGCTCCTCATGATACCGAATGATGCCGCTGCCGCTGTCAAAGCTGTTGAGCGTCACTGTGCCACCGAGGTCACCCTGTTCAATCTGTACGCCCCCGGACCAGAGGGTCGGCATCCTGCACCGAGAGCTGAATCGCAGGTTCATCTTTATACACCGGCAGGCTGAAGGATGCGCTGCCGAGATCTTATAATATTTTTAATGTAAATAGCAACCGTGCATTGTCCACCGGGCGCAACTTCAGCGGCGCTTGCATCGACGGCGATGCGGGCGCTGATATCGGGTGTGCTTGTTTTTGAAATTTCAAAAGCGTCAAGTCTGTTTCCGTCCTCGTCATAGATTGTTATTTTCATGGCATGGTCGTCGACCCGGCAGTCCATGAAATTATAGGACTTGCGCAGGCGCAGCGTCGATCCTTCAAGCGGTAAGCTGCTATCGTAAAGCCTCCCGCCACCACCAGCCGAAATGACATAATGAATCTTGTTTTTCAGGTGGTGCTGATACCCATGCAGATGGCCGCTCAAAACAAGGCGAACCCCGTACTGTTCATAGATCGGCGCAAGAATTGTCTGCATCTTCGTCGGCAGGGAAAAATCGCCCGTGTCTGAAAAATACACCGGGATATGCTGACACACGACAATAAAATCGGCATCCTGGTGACTCTGCAGATCGCTTTTGAGCCAGTGTATATTCTCATCATCGGCATTGATGCCGTTATTAAAATCAAGAACCACAAAATGAACCCGGCCCCAGTCAAAGGAATAATTTCTTTCTGTATCCCGGAGGCTTTTAAAATAGCGCTCGTAGTAGGGAGACCCCTCGTCATGATTGCCCATAACCGGGTACACAGGCAGGCTCAGCAGCAGCGCTGACAGGGGTTTCCACCATTCCTCCTGCCATGCCTGCGCATCGCTGCCGCTGCCGACTAGATCGCCCATATGCAGAAAAAAAGACGCCGATTGGTCCGTAACCATCATCCTCTCGGCAACACGGGCTGAAACAGTATTATCCGTCTGTGTATCGCCCACCACCATAAAACTGAATGATGCATTATCGGAAGGGGCGGTTACCAGACGACCGTCATCCGAGGCGCCGTTCACACGGTAGATATACTGCGTTGCCGGAGACAGCCCATTCAGCTCAACCGCAACATGACGCGGCTCCTTAGCCCATGACTTTTCTTCCCACGCCACGATCGCGCTGGTTTCCGTCACGTTCAGGCAGTACGGGCCATAGACGATTTTGCGCGGGACATCTGAAAACGGCTTAAAATCAGCGGTATGAACTGCAATCTGCACCTGTTGTCTGTCTGGTTGACAGCCGCAGAAGGCAAAAAGATTTAAAAAAAAGAATGCGGCGGCAAACAGTACGCGTTTATTGCGTGCTTCATCGGTTGAAAAATTATTATTCATATATAAATTCACTTTATCGGCGTTGAAACTTTAGATGCTGTCATCATCATAGATTGCACAAGACTCTGATCCGTGCCGATTTTCTTCCGGTATAGGTCGATGAAAGTCCGCGAATCACGCCGCATAGCCCTGTGGTCTACTGTTTTGCCATCCACAAGCTGCCTGATATAGGGCAACAGCTGCTCTAACGCCGCTCTGCTCTGTTGCCGCAACTCGGAGCTGTTCTCCAGCAACCGGACAATCACCTCTGCGTTCTGATAATAAAACGTTGTCCACCGCCTGCCCTCGGGCGTTCTGCTCAATACTACGTCCCTGAATCGGTGCAAAAGATTAAGCGTTTCAGGCTCATTTTCAAAAACAATACCTGCCGGACAGAGTTTCGGCTTATAGTCGATAATCAGGGTTGGCTCACCGGACAGGGAAATGTCGCCCCGGGAGTGGCATTGAGCGCAATTGGTGGATTTCCCGACATCGCGGGAAGGGTCATGTATGCCATGACAAGAGTGGCAGGTCTGCGCATTTTCGTAGCCGGCAAACTCGGCGGTCAGCACCTTATTGTAGCCTGAGTCGGCTTTAAGCAGCAGCCCGTTTGCAGCCGCGCCGGCATTAAGATATCCCTTATCGTCACTTACTAGGGAGGTAACATCTACCACCATCCAGTCTGGGGCGGAACCGGGGAGGCTTGCCTCCACAAAAACAGCCGGGTCAAAGTCCCCTCCCGGTGTGATCCAATTTACCCCCTCTGCCGCCAGATTCCAGGTTGCAGAGTCTTCCCCCCAAAGGCTGGTCATCGGGTGGATGCGCAAGAGATTGGTGGAATGGTTGCCATGAAGAAAAAGAGTGAGCCAGGCTTTTGTGATTCGGGCGCCGGCGGGCAGTCCACTCAGGTTAAACCGCAATAATCCGTGAGCAGGTTTGGTTGTTGAGCCGCTCATGAGCATCTTCCATTCCTGCCCGAAATTAGAATCCGGATACAGCTGGTCTATATAGGTATCGTTATCTGCATGGAGAGTTATTGTCTCGGCGCATAGGTTACCGCAGGTAAAAAGGAAGATGAAAAACAAAAGCACTGCCCCTAATTTTTTCATACAGGGTTTCTCCCGTACTTTAGATACAATCAATCCTTACTTCATTATGGTCTATGGTGCGCCTGAGATATCTGTCATTTTTGAATTTCTTTGCCATCCACAAGCTGGCTGATATACGGCAACAGCCTCTCTACAGCTTCTTTACTCTGTTCCTCAGCTCGGGACTATTTTCCAGCAGCCCGGCAATCACGTCTGCGTTTCGGTAATACAACGCCGTCCACCGCCTGCCATCGGTTGTTTTGCTTAAAAATTTGTCCCTGAACCGGCGCACAAGATCAAGCTGTGGCTGGCTCACTATTCAAAAACAATCTCTGCCGGGCAGAGCTTTGTCTTCGTGCTTGTTGTCGTGGTTGTGACGGGCATGGACGATGTTGTTGACGGTGTCGTGCTGACAACGGTTGTTGTCGAGGTAAGAACTGTCGTCGTTAGTGGTTACAATCGATGTGGTTATGACGTTTTCTGTGGTTGTCGTCGAAGAGGGAGTGATCGACGTGGTTGTAGGTTGTCGGGGCAGACGGAACATATTCATAGGCGCCCATGTCATATCCTGCCCCCTGTGGTCGCGATGTTCCTTCAATATCTATAGAAGGAGCGCCGGTGCTCGTGCCATTGTCAATGCAGGGTGAGGCTGCCTGCAGATGATAATCGCCTGACCCGGCAAAAAGCGGATCGTTATTGATATTGCCGCTGCTGCCGGCATAGCCGGTCTGGTCAGAATCAGTATAGCTTACTGTTGGAGCTAGAAAACCGGTAGCACCGGCAATTTCATTGGTATTCGTATTTCCCCACAGAATACAGTTGGTGACATTGAAAGCAGTTCCCGCTGTTTTTAAGGAGTAGATTGCGCCGCCTGTGGCCCCTGTCCCCACGAGGATATTGTCTGCAAACGTGCAGTTCATGACATTCAGGTTTTCATTTGTGCCGGTACCGTTGATAGCAATGCCGCCCCCGTATTGAACCCGATTTCCATAAAACAGGCAGTTTGTTATCGTCAGGGGCAGATCGCCGCGGGAAGCGATAGTGCCATACCGCGGTGCTGCAATGACCGGATTGTTATTGGCAAAAACACCTTGTGTAATAGTAGCCTGCACATCAACGCTTAATGCGCCGGCATCACGGCATTTATTGCCGGTAAATGTGCATCGCGTGATTGAGGCAGTGCCGCGCACTACTGCTGATTGCAACAGCTCCGCCGACGCCTCCGGTATCTTTTTTAATTTTATTTCCTGTAAATATGGTGTCTTCTATAGTTACATTACCCTTTTGAACCCTGATAGCCCCACCCTGTTCGTCCGCAAAATTTTCTTCAAAGGTACATGAATTGATTGTGAGGTTCCCGGCGCTCACGAAGTTGCAAATCGCACCGCCTGACTTCAAGTACGACTCATTGTGAGAGAAAATGCAGTTTGCCACAGCTAGATCGGGTGCATCTGCAGGAGGCGAACTCAGTGTAACATCGCCGTTCAGAATGCCGGCGCCCTTCTCATCATCACCGCCGCCCGTGTTTTTATAGCCCCTGGTGATGGTTAAACCGTCAATTGTTGCATCCGCGGTTGTATAAAAGCATCCGACAGTATTCTGGCCATCAACGGTTGTCACATTGGCGGTCCAGTTTCTCTGGTCTCTTGATGTTTCTGACCCTGTAAAACCGCCGTAAATGGATACCTTTTTATTTACATCTATCATTGCTGTAAGAGCATAGGTCCCCTGCTCAACCCATATTTCATCGTTGTCGGAAGCCGCATCAACGGCTGTCTGAATGGTTGCATAGGGTGATCCCGTCCAGCCTGCACCTACATGCAGTATAGCGGCTCCGGCCTCTTGTGTGCAGCAGAACAGCAAAACGAAGGTTAGCAGCTGTAATATGCCGCATCGGCGGTTAATTAAAAAAAGACCGTGCAGTTCATATGCTGCCTGATACGATTCCGAAACCGTATTGACGGACATGGTCACCTCGTTCGCAATATTGTTATATTCCGTTTACTCAGACATATGGCCCAAGGATGTTTTCCGATCAATGGTATTTTTTGTTTTAAACAGGTCGATAAGCTGTCGCGCATGGTGACGAATATCTCTGAGGTCAACTGCTTTGCCATCCACAAGTTTGCTGATATACGGCAACAACCGCTCTACCGCCGCTTTGCTCTGTCGCAGCAGCTCGGGGCTGTTAACCAGCAATCCGGCAATCACGTCAGCATTCCGGTAATAAAAAGCTGTCCACCGTCTGCCCTCAGGTGTTGTGCTTAAAACTCCGTCCCTGAACCGGCGCAAAAGATTAAGCGTAGTTGTGTCATTTTCAAAAACAGTCTCAGCCGGACACAGCGCCCCCTTCGTACGGATTACCAGATACGGCGCAAAATCAAGCGGGTCCGTCGACTCCCGCGAAGCCAGACTCTGCCATGTTGGCGGGTCCTGTGCCTCATCCATAAAACGCATCATGATACCGTTGTCGCGCGCCTTTTCAAGATTGCCCTTCATAAGCTCGGTCACATCCATGCACTTTACATCCCGCGGCGGTTCTCCGTTTACAGCCGTGTTCCAGTCTGTGCCCTCTGGCAGCTCGGCCTGTGAAACCGTAGCATTGTCCCAACTGCCACCCTGGAGGCTGTTCCACGTATCGGCGGCTTCATTAAAAGGAGCATTGAGTGCGTAAAAACCAACCCCACCCCCATCGCCTCCCCCGCAGTGGTGACATGCTGAAAGACAGATTTCAGCCCGCCGCACATCGGCTTCCTCAAGATCTTCAGGTATATTAAACAGAAACAGCCCCCGGGCAATACCATGATGTATATTGTGATTGGTCGCCAGCACCACGCGCTGATAGTAATTTAAATTCTCGTCGGGTTTCCACTCATCGATAGCAACATCGGCAACCGCCGCACAGACTGTTACACCCCGTTTCGTCGTTGTGGTCGTGGTTGAGGCAATAGCCGTTGTTGTTGTGGTCGAGGCAATGGTGGTTGTTACAGGAGTGTCGCTTATGACTATATAGGCGCCAAAATCTTCAGGATCGGTTGATTCCTTTGAGGCGACACTCTGATACGATTTCACTCCCCCCTCATCCTGTTTTTTCATGAGTATGCCGTTTGTGCGCACCTTGTCGAGTTTTTGCTGAAGCAGCGTTGTTATATCAATCGTTGCATCCCAATCGTTGCCGACGGGCAGGGTGCCTGCGGAGCAAGTCGTATTGTCGTAATTACCGCCTGCCAGCAGGTTCCAGGTGGCTGTGTCTTCACCAAAGGGAGTGTTCAGGGCATAGCAGCATACGTCAAGCGCGGTGCCGCCTCCGGTATGAATTGAGCCAGAAAGATGCAGCAGTGCAGACTGAATCTGGGATGTGTCGACCTCCGTGGGGATGTCGAATTTCCAAAGCCCGCGGGCGATGCCGTATGTCGGATGCCAGGAAATGAGCACCCTGGTTTTGGTGTTAAGATTTGTATCCGGATACCGCTGATCGATGTACACGTCGGTCAGTGTAGGGCAGGTAATTGATGCCTGCGCCAGTGCTTGTGAGGCCAGGGAAAATGATGCCACCATTAAAAGAAGCCGAAATAGCCTTTTCATTATAAATAACCTGTTTGGATGTTTTTTTTCGCATTTTATACAGAGCGCTTACATTGCGAGAGGCTCTGCGCGGATGCAAACAAGATAAACAAAGGCCGGCCCTGTATATGAACCGGCCCTTGTTTATTTCAAATACGCTTATACGGCATGCCGTGGTTTGAGCATGCTGTAATGCTCTTTATTTATATCTATAGCGTACAAACCGTATCACATGCAGCCTGCCCGCAGCCGCCGCAGCCGGGTGTTGCGTCGCAACAATCTCCTGTTCCGTTACTATTCGCATCAAGCTGCTGGGGATTGTAGACGTTCGGGCAGTTATCATTGGCATCAACAATACCATCCCCGTCGGCATCGCACTGCCCCTGCAGCTCGCAGGCAGGCTGGCCGCAGCCGCCGCAGCCGGGTGTCGCGTCGCATACATCACCTATGCCATCACTATTGGCATCAAGCTGCTGGGGATTGCAGACGGTCGGGCAGTTATCATTGGCATCAGGAATGCCGTCACCATCGGAATCTATATAAATCCTTTCGTAGGCGCCCATGTCATAGCCGTCGCCCTGCGGCCGCACGGTCCCTATCATATCGTTGAGGGCGCGCCGGTGCTCGTACCAGTGTCGAGGCAGGGTGAGGTGGCTGCAGATGAATAATCGCCTGATCCGACAAAAAGACGGATTCGTATTGATATTGCCGGTGCCGGCATAAACAGTGCTGTTATCAATATCGCTATAGCTCACTGTTGGAGCCAGATAACCGGTAGCTCCTCCGATTTCTTTATTGGTAGCATTTCCCCACAGAATACTGTTTGTGACATTAAAGGCAGTGCCCGCGGTCTTTTGTGAGTAGATTGCGCCACCTGTGGCACCTGTTCCCACGAGGATATTGTCTGCAAACGTGCAGTTCATGACATTCAGGTTTTCATTGGTGCCGGTGCTGTTGATAGCAATGCCGCCGCCGTATTGAACCCTGTTGCCATAAAACAGACAGTTTGTTATCGTCAAGGGCAAATCTCCGCGGGAAGCGATAGTGCCATACCGGGGTGCTGCGATGACCGGATTGTTATTGGCAAAGATACATCGTGTAATAGTAGCCTGCACATCAACGCTCATTGCGCCGGCATCCCGGCATTTATTGCCGGTAAATGTGCATCGCGCGATTGAGGCAGTGCCGGCAGTATTGCTGATTGCAATAGCTCCGCCGACGCCCCCGGTATCTTTTTTAATTTTATTTTCTGTAAAGATGCTGTCTTCTATGGTTACATTACCCTTTTGCACCCTGATTGCGCCGCCCTGCTCATCGCCGAAATTTTGATTAAAGGTGCTTGCGGTTATGGTGAGGTTCCCGGCACCCAAAACGTTACATATTGCACCGCCTGACTTCAAGTAAGACTCATTGTGAGAGAAAATACAGTTTGCCACGGTAAGATCAGGCGCATCAGTAGGAGGAGATGCTAAGAGAAGGATCGCCATTCAAAATGCCGGCGCCCTTGTCTACATCCCCGGAGCCGGCTTTTGTAGCCTCTGGTGATGGTAAGACCGTCAATTGTTGCATCAGCGGTTGTATAAAAGCACCCGACAGTATTCTGGCCATCAACGGTTGTCACATTGGCGGTCCAGTTTCTCTGGTTTCTTGATGTTTCTGACCCTGTAAAACCGCCGTAAATGGATACCTTTTTATTAACATTTATCATGGCTGTAAGAGCATAGGTCCCCTGTTCAACCCAGATTTCATCGTTGTCGGAAGCTGCATTAATGGCTGCCTGAATCGTTGCGTAGGGTGATCCCGGCCAGTCCGGCCCCACTTGTAACACGGCCGACCAGGCTTGCGCCCGCGGCAGCAGGACACAAACGGCTGCGATAAGCAGTACGGCAAATAAAAAACTTTTCCTTCTTTTCATACTAAACTCCTTTCAAAAATAAATTGTCGCCACGTTTTCATTTCTTTACCCCGCATACCTTTACCTGCGCAAAAGCACGCACATAAAAACACCCCCCCCAATGCAGACGGCGCACTGTTTCTGGTCTGATTATTATAGGATGCTGCTGTTTCGTTTCTTCCCTCCTTTCGTTCATACTGCGTCCTATTGTTTCACTGACCAGAGCATTATGACCTCCATAAAAGCCTGCTTATCGAGAATTTTAGTTTATCGTATCCGTACGGAAGCAGTGCTTGCCGCACCTCTAATGCCTGAGCGCGAATCGAACGGGCAGCACGGCCCGTGATGCAACCGCTTTACCACCGCGCTGCGCGGGAGCAAAGGTTGAGCGCTTGACCGCCTCGATCGCTGATTGGGCAAAGCCGTCTGAAGGGCTTGCAACAACCTCAACCTGAACCAAATTGCCGCGCTCATCAATTGTGAGCCGCAGTACAACGGTTCCTTCTTTGCCCTGCTGCCGTGCCGCAAGAGGGTAGTTCGGCTGCACATACTGTACAAACCGGGGCGCATCCCCCTGGCCAAAATTTGTGTCATAGGGCCCGCCGTTTCCGCTGCCAACACCAGCTCCAGTCTGGCCCCCTGAACCCTGTGTGTCTGCGGCTTGTGCCGGTTGAGTGCTCTCGGCAGTATAACCGGCTGTACCTTTTGATGCTTCCCCTGCCTGCACAGGCACAGCAGGAGATACGACCTTCGTTTTCCGGTGCAGGCTGTATTCAGCCTGTTCTTTTTTGACTGGTTCAGGTTTTTTTTCCACCTTGACGATCCGCTCGGGAACGGTTTCCGGAGCGGCTGCAATAGCCTGAACCGGTTGTGGCGAGCCTCCTGCAGCCCCTGCAGGTTCGGCGATCAAAAAAACTTCCAGGGATTTTTGATCATTTTCGCTTTCTTGTATGCGTATAAACTGCTGCGGTACAATCTGAAAAAAAAGCGTCACCCCGACACTGACGTGCATAAGGAGAGACAGAGCAACTGCCCTGGGCATGCCGTTCTGCCGCCTGACCTGAAACGCCGCCCGCCTGAGCGGGGAGGGCAGTTCGACTGAAAATTCCTCACCGCTGGCAAAGTCAAATTCAATTGCGGGCTTCAGGATCATTGTATTATTTTCTTGTGCCGCCATGCTTTGCTAGTGCCCCGATGCAGCTGAATAAAGAGGAGCTGGCTTCGGTTTCAGCACAGCCGTGCTTGCGCCTGCTGATGTAGAACAGCCCGGTTTCGTGCCGCTCTTACAGCACGTCATCCTCCAGTATTTGAATGATGCCGCCGTTCATCAGCCTGACGTTATAAAATCTTCCGTAATCCCCAGGGGGCGTCCCCGTTTCCCATTTTGCGCACAGTCCGCCGCTGGTGCCGGAATCATAGAAATAGCCCTTTTTCATATCATCCCAGGCTGGCAGGCTCTTTTGCCATCTAATTGCCATTTTGGACATGTCGTAGGCGTCGACAGCGATAAAATTAAAAAAACACTCCTGCGCTTGTGTTTTGGTGACGAGCTGGGCCTTATTAACGATGTCGGAAAGCTTGACACCCTCAACATCCTCATACGTGCTGATGCGCATGCCTTTAAGGGCAACGGTTGCTGTTGAGGCCCCGAAGGTTACTTCAACCTGCTCATCTCCCTGCCAGGTTTTATTATCGGTGGGCAAAGGTTTGCAGCCCCAGTTCAGGCTCAGCATGCCGAAGAACACTGTAAGGAGCGTCAGCCCCAAAACGATTTTTATTAAACGGTTTTTCATGTCGCAATCCGCCATTTCCTGTGGTTAAGAATTTTGTATCCTTCCAATGTGCAGCAGGGGTATTGTTGACTGAAAACCTGCTGTGCGACCGGTATCGCTTTCACCAGAGCTTACCCCGCACAATGGTAAAGAAGGTACGCCCCTCGCGCGGGTAGCCGTGGGTATAGGAATAATCTTCATCGAAAAGGTTACGCGCTCCGGCCTCCAGCGTAAAATACTTTGTCAATTTAGCGATCAGCTTCAGATCAACGGTGCAGAACCCGCCAACCGTGTTCCAGTTCATATAATCATCAGAATCCTGGTAATAGCGCTCGGAGTAAACCATCATGGAGCAGAAAACCGATAGATACGGGTTGAAGGTATACTGGTCGCTGATATAGAGGTTATGTTTGGGCTGATATTCAAGATGATTGCTTGTTCGGTCCTCCGACCGGTCCTGGGCATGCAGCCAGGTATAGTGCAGCTCGAAATCGTTATTGTGCAGCCAGCCCGATTGCAGGTTTATTTCAAAGCCCTTGAACGTGGCCTTACCGATATTGACGTACTGATTGACCTTGAATGCGATTTCCCGGCTGATGATGAAATCGCTCACATCATTGTAAAACAGATTGCATTTGAGCAGCGTGTTGCCCGGCAAAGACTGCTCGATGCCCGCCTCGTAATTTACTGCCCGCTCGGATTTGAGATCGGGGTTTGCCACATTGCTGCCCAGCAGGTTTGAATACAGCTCCTTAAGCGAAGGGAAGCGCGACTTTTTACCTACGGAAAAGTGGATAATCGTATTTTCGAGGGCCGCATAGTTAATGCCTGCCTGCGGATTAAAGGCATCTTCATTGCTCCTGAGCTTCCCGCCATTGGCATACCACGGCACCTGCTTGTCATAGCTTGCCCCGACAACAAGCGACAGCCTGTCTGTCAGTCGGATGTCGTCTTCAAGGCCGTAGGAGTAGGTCTTGGTCTCATAGCGCTCCCACGGGTAATAAAAATTGTCCTGTTCCTTGTGGACATCATCCTTGAGATGAAATGATAAACCGATGGTGTTGTTGTTAAGATATGTGGATGAGAGCGTGGCAGAGCCGCCCGTGCTGTGATCGTCATAGGTGCTCTTAAAGGAATACCCGGCATATTGCGTTGTGTACAGGTCGTTGTCGTAGGAATCAAGCACGTTGTAATACTCATCGCGATAGAGTCTGGTTTTGAGCCGCAGCGTATCGGCCAGTTTCGTATCGCCGATAAAATAATACGTGCTTTTCTCCCATTCGGTGTATCGCCAGTACCGGGGCGCGATTGTGCCCTCCTCGGGCGGCAGGCCCCACTCGCCTTTTACGCGGGTAAAACCTACGGCGTATTCATGGCCGTCTGCGGGAAGAAAGCCTATTTTGAAAGCGCCGCTGTTCTGATTGTCGATATCTGAATTCACACGCCGGTGGCCTTTTTGATTCAGGCCGTTGTTGTGATGCTCCGACAGCACATAGGCATCCTGATCGGTGTAGCCGTAGTTTGCCATACAGTAAAATTTTCCAAGACGCGAGCCGAGATTGACATTGGAGTCCCACCTGCTGCCCTCGCTCCAGCCCACATCGAAATCAGCCTCAAAAGGCTTTTCCGGCTTGCGCGAGATGATATTCACCACGCCGCCCATCGTGTTGGGGCCATAGAGCGCTGAGCTTATGCCCTTGCTGACGATTATTTGCGAAACAGCGCCGGTAGGCAGCTTGCCCAGATCGATATAGCCGTCATAGGGAACATAAATGGGGATGCCGTCATAAAAAACCGGGATATAGCGTTGCGTAAAGCCCCGTATGGTGAAGTTTTTTTCATTTTTCGGTCCTATGGCAAGTGTGACGCCGGGTACGGTTTTGAGCGCATCGGCAACATTGGTAGAGGACGTCAAATCCATGGTTTCCTTTTTTACCGTATCCACGGTGGTGACTTTGCTGATGGTATCGGCCTGGCCTTCAACAACCACTTCACCCAGCGTAAACACCTGACCGGTTGCATTATCGCGGGTCTGTGCCTGCTCAGCGGCTCCTGCGTCGCTGCTACAAAAGGCAAACAGTGCAACTGCCAGCCACGGCAGAGCTAGGCGATAGAGTTTCATACGGTGTATTTTCCGGTTAAGTCAGTTGGCTGTCCGTTGCGATGCTGTCAGGGATCAATTAATTTCAAACCGAATCGACATCTTCACTTCGCTGTCCACATCATGCCGCGACAGCACGGCAGCGCCGATGATGGCAAAGCCGAACTGCCGAGTTTACCGGAAATGTGGCCCTGATAGAGTTGGAGGCAACTGTCGAGTTGGTGGCGGTCGTCGCTTTGGCACTATAAATATTGGGGTAGCCCGCAGTAACAAAACTGTAGGTCACCGAGCCCGTGTAGGCCTTGAGCACGGGTGCTGAGCTGAGCTTTATGGTGAAGGTCTCGATCGCCGTTTGATAGCCGGTGAACATCACAAAAAAATATGTCCAATCCTTTAGTGACGCTGCCGGTGAGTAGTTGATATAGTCCTTAGTGGCCATATCATGATCGGGCGTCAGCAGAAAAAAATGATCTGCGGCGATTTGCGCATGCACGGGCCTGCAGGGAAAAGCACCGCAGACAAGAATTATCAGAAGTAAAAATATCCATCGTTTGTTGTTTTGTTTCATATCCGCCCTTTCAAAAAAAACAAGTTTCGATACGGGACTTTGGCTGCAATGAGAGTTTCTTTCATAGAGGAGATTGTAAGCGGCCTTATTCTAAAATAAGCTTTATTTCTGGTTATTGTCAAGGCCATACTAGTTATTTAAAGTAATTATAGGTTATTTATGGTAAGAATTAGTTAGAAAAATCTAAAAATCGTATTGGGAATTTGAAATAAATGAATGATTTTTTAAGTTTGAGGTATAAAATTTACTGCAATTAACTAACTTTTCAGCAATGTATATCCATCCGGAGTTCTCTCGTGAATCAAAGAAATGATGAGAGCCTAAGAGCTTGCAGAGCATCAACAATATCAATGCGAAGCATGGCTACAAGCCTTTGACCAACGGAAAGGAGCAGGAACGTGAAAAAAAGCGCAGTAATGATTATCGCCGCCGCTATTATGGGATTGAGTACGGGGGCCTGGGGCGCCTATCATCACATGGGTGAAAAGGATGCCCCGAAATTTCAGCAGGCCTATCCCGATAAGGCGGGCACGAAGCTTGATGACTGCGCCCTGTGCCATAAGGGCAATACCTACACTGCCAAATCAGGCAATATGGTGACTGAAAGCGTCTGCCAGTACTGCCATGGCGTCTATGGCTATGATGGCAAGGGCGATATCAATAAAACCCTCAATCCGTATGGCGTCGACTATCGCGCCGCAGGCCGGAGCATGAGCGCTTTTGCTGCAATAGAAAAGAAAGATTCGGATAATGACACCTACAGCAACAGAGCGGAGATTAATGCCGTGCGCTATCCCGGCGACAAGCTTGATACGCCGGCAAAAGTGCAGGCGCCCCATATCGTGCTTTCTCTGGACGAGCTCACATCGATGCTCACGCCCCATGAGCAGTTCATGCTCATAAACACCAGTCACGGCGGCGAAACAGGCTTTGATTACTATGCGACCTATACCGGCTTCATTATGCAGGATCTGCTCGCGGCAGCGGGCATGCGCACCGCTGCAACCGGCATAACCGTCATGGCGCCCGATGGTTTCTGCTACTCTTTTGATCGCGCCGGCAAAGACGCCCATTGTTTTATCGAAGGCGCATATCCCCAGGCGCAGTACTACTATGACCCGGTTGCGGACAAGATAAATGGCGGCTGGGTCGATTACAGCGCTCCCGGATGCGCGGGCCGCAAAAACGGTCAGAGTATCACCATTGATAATGGCCTGCGCCTGCTGCTTGCCTATAAGGCCAATGGCTTGGATCTCAATACGGCTATCCTGAATGCGAAAAATAAGCTGGTCGGCGAAGGGCCGTTTCGCGTCGTGCCGCCGCAGCTGAAGCCGGGCTATCCCGACCGCCAGGTGACTGCATCCAATGCCGGTGCCGAGCCATGGCCCTATGACAGCAAGGAGAAATCAACTGACCACAATGCGGGGTTTTCCGCCCGCGGCGCTGTTGCCATCCGCATCGACCCCCTGCCCGAGGGTACGACTGAGTATGACTGGCGAAACACCGGGACCGATGCGGGGTGGAGCTTCCTGCGGGACAAAAAAATCGTTATCTTCGGCAATATGCGAAGCGGCACTATTAAAGGCAGGGTCAGCGACTCGTCCACGCAGAAGCCCCTTGCCCGGGCACTGGTGTCGACCGACAAGGGCGGCTACTTGACATTAACGGATGAAAAGGGGGCCTTTATGCTGCCGGGAGTTGTAGCGGGGCCTAGAAGGCAGGGAAATCAGCTATACCCTCACGGCATCCGCCAGTGGCCATATCCAAAAAAGCGTACAGGTAAAGCTGGGCGACAGCGACAATACAACCATCAACTTTACGCTTCTCCGTGGGTCGGATAATTGAACAGCGGGCCCACCCGTGATCAAAAACAATAGCAATCTTATAGATACAGCGAGGCAGTGAAATTTTTATGAAACCAACCATGAATAAAATTATTTTAATCGGGCTTATCTCTCTGTCCTTTTTTTCTGCTGATTACTGCACGGGCGCAATCGGTTCCGGGCTCAGCATAACCGGCGCTGTCAAGCAGCCTTTGAATTTAACTATCGGCGATCTTGCAAAATATCAAAACATGCAGGTTCAGCTTAATGAAGTGCTCTCCGACGGGGAATTTCGCGGCGTCTTTTAATTATCAGGGGGTCCCTTTGAAAATCCTGCTGGAGCTTGCCTGTATTGAAAAAGGTGATACGGGCTTTGCAAGTCCCATAGACCTTGCCATCCGGGTGAGCAATAAAAAGGGGGAACAGATTTCATTATCCTGGGGTGAAGTGTTCTATAAAAATCCATCAAACTTTATTATCGCGACATCGGCCGCACCGCTCATTCCTCAAAAAAGCTGCGCGGGATGCCATACCGACGACAAGTACAAGCCACGGCTTGCGCAGTATGAACGAAAGCCTGAACTGCCAAAGCTTGTGATAAGTGACGACCTGTATGCTGACCGCTGCATCGAGAATGTAAGCAGCATAGAAATTATAGACCTTCGCCCGCGCATGGAAACAAAAAAGCTCCCAGAACTCTACTCGCCCTCGATTGCCGTTAAAGGATTGGTGAAAAAACCGCTGACGATTAAAGAACTGGCATCGTTTCCAAAAACGGAAATCCCCGTCAGGCACGGGCAATGCAAAGGCTATCACGGCATACAGAAATTCAGCGGAGCCTCCTTGAAAAAAATTATTGAGTCAGCTGGCATCAATCCGGACAAAAATTTAGCCCTGATGGTGTCCGGGCCGGACGGCTACCGCACGCTTGTCTCCTATGGCGAGCTGTTTTTATCATCCTGCGGCGATCGAATTATGATTGCCGACAGGCTTGACGGCAGCCCGCTGAAGCACGAAGGTAAATTCCATCTGGTGTTCCCTGACGATCTTACCCCGGACCGAAAAATTCTTGCTGTTGCGAACATCGAGATCGTTGCCCTGCAGGATGCCCCAAAACTGTATGTGATCGGCGTTGGTTGCGGGGATACAAGCCTTATTACGCTTGAGGCTATTTCATACATGGCAAAGGCAAACGCTTTCATCTGCCCTGAGGACATAAAAAAACGCTTTGCAAAATATATGGGCGACAAGCCGGTGTTGTTTGACATGTATGAATACATGCCGCATACGCACAAAAAACAGAATCCGGCGCTTTCCGCGGAGGAGCTTAACCTGCTGGTCAAGGAAAAACAGTCTGCCGCGATCGGGCTTATTACTAATCTGATGAAAAACAACCAAAGCGTGGCGCTTCTTGATTACGGCGACCCTACTATTTTTAACGGAAGCGTATGGGTAAAAGATTCATTCGAGGAAAAGGATATAAAAATTATTCCCGGAATCAGTTCGTTTAATGTTTCAAATGCGCTGCTGAATAAAAAATTTGATGGGAACCGTTCGATCATACTCACGACGCCCTGGGATATAACGGCTAATCCCGCCCTTTTGAAGGCGGCAGCAGGCCGGGGCGATGCGGTAGCTTTATTTATGGCGCTTGATAAGATTGAGGTTATGTTGCCCCTTCTCCGGGAATGCTACCAGGCCGATACTCCGGCATATGTGGTGTACAAGGCCGGCTATGCCGGAAGCGAGAAAGTGGTCGCAACTTCCATAAGCGGCCTGGAGCAAACACTTGGCCGGGAGCAGGAAAAACTGCTTGGCTTGATTTATATAGAGCCCGCAATCAAGCGGGATGACCGGTAGATTGTTATTTGGTCAAAGATGATTAAACAGCGGAACATCTTGACCGCATAGTCGCAAATGCGATACAAAACGATTTATTAAACCATTTAACCGAAAGGAGTCAGACATGATAAAAAAAACACGCTACCTTATTGCCACCGCCGCACTGCTGTGCGCGCTGGTCACCACCGCAGCAGCTGCCGGGCCTGAGGCACAGCAGAAAAACATCATTCTTGCCACCACCACCAGCACGCAGGACTCGGGGCTTCTGGATGCGCTGCTGCCGGTTTTTGAAAAACAGAACAGGGTATTTTGTGAAGACCATAGCTGTCGGGTCCGGGCAGGCCATTGCCATGGGCGCCAAGGGCGAGGCTGATGTGCTGCTGGTGCATTCCCCCGGCTGATGA
Organism: uncultured delta proteobacterium; assembly: GCA_963718965.1. GTDB lineage: Bacteria > Desulfobacterota > WTBG01 > CAIYCZ01 > CAIRTM01 > CAIWCT01. The sequence continues at coordinate 19,048 of CAVRBJ010000020.1, forward strand.
GAAAAAATTCATGGACGAGGGCAATGGCAGCCGCCGCCAGCTTATCATGCACAATGATTTTATTATTGTGGGCCCTGCTGCGGATCCCGCAGGCATCAAGGCTGCAAAGACCGCGCCCGAGGCTTTCAAAAAGATAGCCGACAAAAAAGCGCTGTTCATGTCGCGGGGCGATAAATCAGGCACGCATTCCAAAGAGAAAAAAATCTGGGAGGCCGCTGCCATAGATCCCGAGAGCCAGCCCTGGTATCAGCAGACGGGCCTCGGCATGGGCCAGACCCTGGGCGTGGCAGCAGAAAAAAAGGCCTATACCCTTGCCGACCGCGGGACCTATCTGTCGCTGAAAAAAAACCTGGGCCTTGAAGTGCTCTGCCAGGGAGACAAGAGCCTGCTGAATATCTACCATGTTATAGAAGTCAGCCCCCAGAAATGGCCGAAAGTAAATACTGCAGGCGCCAAAGCCTTTGCCGATTTCATGGTTTCAGCCTCTACGCAGAAACTCATCAGCAGCTTTGGCGTTGAGAAGTTCGGAGCCGCCCTGTTCACGCCCGATGCAGGCAAAAGCGTGGAGAGCCTTGGGAAATAAGATTGATTTCTACCTGAAAATATTTCAAACTAAAGCCCCCGCCCCCAGGCGGGGGCTTTAGTTTGAAAGTTGCAAGGACGAACACGCAGGTTCACCCCTGCAATATGCGAACAGGTAAAGCGAACAGAAAAAAATCATAGTATGGATCTGATCATTCAAGGCATCTGGCAGGCAATCGTGCTGCTGTGCACATTTGACCCCGAGACATGGAGCATAACGCTGCTGTCGCTGCAGGTATCGGGTGCGGCAACGCTGGCAAGCCTGTTTATCGGCATGAGCGCCGGCATCTGCCTTGCCCTGGCGGACTTTCGGGGCAAGAATCTGGTGGTGAGCCTCATCAATACGGGCATGGGCCTGCCGCCGGTTGTGGTGGGCCTGTTTGTGACGATTTTCCTGTGGCGCAACGGGCCCCTCGGGTTTCTCGAAATGCTGTACACGCCCGGCGCCATCATCCTTGCGCAGGCTGTGATCGCCACGCCCATTGTGGCGGGCATCACGGTTGCAGCCATTCAGAATCTGCCCCGGAATCTGCGGCTGCAGATACTGGCGCTCGGGGCAACACGGTTTCAAATGATTTTCCTGCTTATGCGCGAAGCGCGCCTGCCCCTGCTTGCCGCGGTTATGGCGGGCTTCGGCGGCGTCATCTCCGAGGTGGGCGCATCGATCATGGTGGGCGGCAATATCAAGGGCTATACCCGCGTGCTCACCACTGCCACGGTCATGGAAACCAGCAAGGGCAATTTTGATATCGCCATAGCCCTTGGCATCATTTTGCTCGTCCTGACCTTTGCCGTCAATTATATTCTTACCCATATCCAGCAGCATGACAGGCCCCGATGAACAGTGAGCAGACACTTCTTGAAGTAAACAATATCGATGTCAGGCGCGGCGGGGCCCGGGTGCTTGAGGTGCCGCGGTTTAGCCTGCGGCAGGGAGAGGTTGTATGCCTTGTGGGGCCCAATGGCTCGGGCAAATCAACGCTGCTGCTGACGCTGTGCTGCCTTCTTGAGCGGCAGGCAGGCGAGCTTTTGTTTAAATCCCGACCCGTAGCCGACCGGCGCTCAATACTTGATTTTCGCAGAAGCACGGCAACCGTTTTTCAGGAGCCCCTGCTGTTTGACACGACCGTGTATGACAATGTAGCCTCGGGGCTTAAAATCAGGGGCCTGCCGGGCCGTGAGATCAGGCAGCGGGTGGAGCAGAATCTTGAGCGCTTCCATATCAGCCACCTTGCCCGGCGCGCGGCGCGCAAGCTCTCGGGCGGCGAGGCCCAGCGCACAAGCCTTGCCCGCGCCTTTGCCACCCGGCCTGAAATACTGTTTCTCGACGAGCCGTTTTCAGCCCTCGACCCGCCCACGCGCGAATCACTCATTGATGATCTCGATACATATATTTCGGGAAACAGGGGTTGCCGTTGTCATGTCATCCCATGATCAGGCAGAGGCGCTCAGGCTTGCCGATACCATGGCCGTGATGCAGCAGGGCCGCCTGGTGCAGATGGGGCCACCGGCAGATGTTATAAATTTTCCGGCCGATGAATTCGTGGCCTCATTCGTCGGCATGGGCACTGTGCTGAAGGGCCGGGTTGTGCAGGCGCGTCAGGGCCTGGTCAGTGTCTCGGTGTCCGATACGGTTATTGAATGCGTCGGCGAAGCTGAAACCGGCCAGAAGGTCATTTTATGCATACGTCCGGAAAACGTCATCCTTTCCCATCTCGACCGTCATGACTGCACCAGCGCCCGCAACTGCTTCCCCGGCACCATTACCCGGCTTATACCCATGGGCCATTTTTATAAAGTGCAGCTTGACTGCGGATTTTTTCTTTCCACGCATATCACCTTCCAGTCGCGGGAGACCCTGCGGGCTTGCTGAAGGCATGCCGGTGGCTGTTTCCTTCAAGGCAACAGCCGTGCATATGATTGCACATGCATGAGGAGCAGGGCATGAAATTCATCCGATTTGAGAAAGACGGGCAGCTGTGCCACGGCCTGCTCACCGGCACTGGAGGTGCAGAAAATAACAGGGGATATTTTTACGGATTATACTATCGGGAAAGAGTGCTTCCGGCTGGGGGAGGTCAAACTGCTGCCGCCCTGCATGCCGAGCAAGATTGTTGCCGTGGGGCTCAATTACCGCAGCCATGCGCAGGAAATGAAAATGACCATCCCCGATGAGCCCCTGCTGTTTCTGAAGCCTGCCACGGCAGTTATCGGCCCCGGGGCTCCCATCATATATCCAAAGATGTCGCAGCGGGTGGACTATGAAGGCGAGCTTGGCGTGGTGGTAGGAAGGCTTTGCAAAAATGTTTCCGAGCAGAATGCCCCTGATTATGTTTTCGGCTATACCTGCCTCAATGACGTGACCGCCCGGGATTTGCAAAAAAAAGACGGCCAGTTTACCCGCGGCCAAGGGATTTGATACGTTCTGCCCTATCGGCCCCTGCATCGAAACAGAGCTTGATCCTGCGGCTGCGAGCATAGAAACCCGGCTCAACGGGCAGCTGCGGCAGGAAACGTCAACGGCAGATTTTATTTTTCCGGTGTACCGGCTGGTATCCTTTATTTCGCAGGTGATGACGCTTCTGCCCGGTGATGTGATCGCCACGGGCACACCGTCAGGTATCGGGCCCATGCAGCCGGGCGACGAGGTTGAAGTCCGGATAAGCGGTATCGGCTCGCTGAAAAACAGCGTGGCTGGATTATAAACGCCGGGGGTTTACCGGCTAGAGCATTTTTTTAAAATAGTACAACCACGCTCTCCATGAGAATGCAGGGCTATTGCAAAAAGAAAATGCTCTAGTCTGTTCCATACCGGGGCATGAATTTCAGAAAGATCCAATCCCGCATGCGCCGCGGCATGCAGGCGAGGAGCTTGAACAGCCAGGCATCAATGCCCACGGTATAACAGGGCTTGGGCCTACCCTCCTGCAGAACTTTTTGCACGATCCGTGCAACTTTCACAGACCGAAGCTTCGGCGCCTTAAGAGCTATCAGATTGCCGAACTCAGCAAGGGGGGCATACAGCTTCAGAATATCAGGCTCAGCGACTGCCAGCAGTTTGCCCGACGTCTCCAGGCCTTTCTCCCATATGGGCGTTTCCACATTGCCGATTTCAAGAAGGCTCACTGAAACGCCAACAGGCCGGAGCTCCAGGCGCAGCGCATCCGACAATCCTTTTAATGCAAACTTGGATGCTGCATAGGCGCTCAGGCAGGGCAGTGCGAGAATGCCGGAGGTTGAACCCATGTTGATAACCCGGCCCCCCCCTTTTCTCAGCATGGGCAGAAAAGCTTTGGTGACGGTAAGCACACCGAGAATATTGACGTCCATCAGCCGGCGAATTTCCAGAACAGAAAGTATTTCAAGAGGGCCGCCGAAGGCGATGCCTGCATTATTAATTAAACCGAAAAGACTTCCGCGAGTGAGCGCCGCCACTGCAGCGGCGGCGGCCTCAATGGAGGCGCTGTCGGCAACATCTATAAAAACAGTTTTCAGCCTTTGCGAAGCCTCCTGCCGGAGTGTATCAGCATCGGCCTGCTTTCTCACACCCGCGATAACAGGAAACCCCAGCCTGTCTAAGTGCAGGGCGCAGGCTTTGCCGATGCCCGAGGATGCGCCCGTTATGAACACTGCAGATGTGTCAGCACTTGTTGTCTGCATACCATGCCGCCAGATTTTTCATGCCTTCTTTAAAAAACACCTTCTGCTCATAGCCCAGCAGCTCACGGGCTTTGGTGACGGGGGCTATCATGGCGCTGCTCCAGATATACAGGCCATACCGGGTGAGAAGGGGCGGAAAATCTATACCCACTGCCTTCAGAAAACGGGCTGCAATTTCTGAAAGAAAGGCAAATCCATCGGCTATGCAGAACGGGAGTGAGCCGGGCGGCTGCCAGGCGCCCACTGCAGCGACCAGTTCCTTAAAGTACTGCTTCGAGGTTATTTTTTCCGTGTCTGCTATATGGTAGATCTGGCCGTCGGGGTGTTCAACCCGCGCGGCAAGCATCAGGGCATCAACCATATTGGAAATATAGGTCAGGCAGAGAATATTATCCCCCCTGCCGACAGTAAACATCAGGCCGCATTTTGCCAGCCGGGCCATGCGGGGGAATATGGTGGTATCTCCCGGACCCCAGAGAATGCCCGGTCTGATAATGGTCACCGGTAGCTTGTGCTCGGCGTAAAACTCCCGCACCAGCTGCTCGGACAGGAGTTTTGTTTCAAGATACGGGTTAAACAAATTATCAGTATACGGGTGGGTTTCGTCAACCGGGTTTGTCTCGGGAATTCCCAGAATCACCAGAGAGCTGACATAGATAAAATGTTTGACACCGGCTGCACGGCTGGATTCAAGCATATTCCTGGTGCCTTCGACATTGACTTTATAATAGTCATTCCGCGGCCCCCAGTCGTCCACCTTGCCTGCGCAGTGAAAGATTACTTCCTGCCCCTGCACGGCTTCTCTGACAGAATCTTTATTGCAGATGTTTGCCTCAACTATCCGCACCGGCATATCCCGGAACTCCTGGCCCGTGCCGGCCGGCCACACCAGAACGGTTATATTATCGCCCTGTGCAGCAAGCCGCCGGACGAGATGCCGCCCTAAAAAACCGCCTGCGCCGGTTACCAAAACTCTCATTGATTCTCTTTTCAAAGGTTATGCCGGGAGAGGCACATTGTAACAAGCCGCAAAGGGCTGCTTCGTATACGCTTCTCAAGCTACATTAGTAGAAAAAGAAACCAGTGTCAAACAGTGAAAGAGCAGGCGGGCATGACTGGCAACCTTCTGCCGGTAAACATGAGATGCTTTACGCTGTCGGCCGGGTATGGGCACAAGCCCGGTAAAAAGGCTTCAGCTGCTTGCAACAAAATCCTGGAGGGTTTTTTCAAACAGGTCCATAAACTGATTCGCATGATCATCAGTCATTGTGCGCTTAAAGTAAATAAACGAGATAAACATCCTGTTGTTAAAGGTCAGAAATGAAGAATAATTTCCAATTGAAGGATTGGGCAGCGCCGCCATGTAACATCCCGTTATTTCCGCATCACCAAGGTGAGTGATCCGCGTTGCAGTATCAGGTCCGGCCCATAAGCGCCCCACATTGGTTACCTGCGAAGACTCGCCCATCCGCGGGTTGTTGAAAATGAAGTTCCCCCAGAGCGGTACTTTTTTTGAGCCGATGCGGGTATCAAGCAGCCACAGGAGGGAGATTATTTTTTCAGCTGTACGGCTTTTTTGTGCTTTTTCCTGCTCGCGGCGCACATGCTGCAAAAGGCCTGTCGGCCGGATTCGGTGACGGGGCTGTGTAGAGATTATAAAAGTTGAAAATTTATTGGACAGCTCAAGAAGTTCGCCTGCCGCCATGCGCAGATTTTTATGAACATCAATGCTGATAACCCCGGCTGCTTCTCCGCGAGCCTGCTTCCATCGTTCAATAGCAAGTATCTGCGCAGCTACCAGAAGCACATTGAGCGTTACGCCATGACGTTTTGCCGCAGCAAGATACTCGGAAAGCCGGTCCTCCGATACTTCACGCATAACAGCGTCCGTTGCGTCCGAGAAGGTGTTTTCGCCAGCGTATATTTTAGCGGAAGCCTGAAACCCGGTTTTTATGCCCTGCCCGGCAAAGAAAGCCAGAGCCCCCAGCGCCAGTACACAACGCTTGACCCTCGACTCCGGGAGCAGGGGCGATGGCGGCAGGCACAGGTCAGTGCATGAAGCATCAACCGGGGCAAGCCCGGCAGCTAAATGATTATATGCGGTAAACAGCTCCTGAAAAATCAACCCGAGCCCGTGGGCATCGGTTAGCGCATGGTTGATAAAGGCCAGCAGTTTCTGCCGCCCGTCTGGCGCCGTGCAGAGAGCCAGTGAAAAGGGAAGGTTTTTGCGGGAGCTATAGTCCGTGAAAGGATCAAATAGAATGTCTTTGATTTTTTTTTCGGCAGCCTCGGCAGACATGCCGGAAAAGTCGCACAGCCGCACAGCAAGATTCTCGTCGGCGCAGTCGCCGGGCATCCAGCGCACATCCCAGCCCGACCCGGAAGGATTTTCGGCAATGGTTGCCTTGAGCATGGTCCGGCGCTTAATTTCCAGAGCATAGGCTTGCCGTAAAAGCCCTATATCGATATGGCCGCCCTTGAATTCAAAAAGAATACGTGAAAAAGGCCGGGCGCCACAGAGCTCCCACGCGTAGAACAATTTATCAAGTTCATTGAGGGGAATGCCCGGGGCCTGCGGCGGCAAGTCTTTTTTTTTCATATGCAGCCTCTCGAAGCAGGAACTTTGCGCTTGTGCAGAAGCGGTTTTTTATGCGTTCTTTTTAAAGCCGAAGCGATCAAAAACAGCCGCGTATTTCTGTATAATTACATCACGGGTAAGGCCCAGTTTTTCCAGAGAATAATCATGGCTGCTCGTATGCTGCTGCGCCCTGCCCTGTTTTTTTTCAAGCAGCCGTGTGTAGGCGGGACTCATTTCCAGGCCGAAAGAGGCGCAGAGGTCGGAAACTGTTTGTGCGGGCTGTTCAACCAGCGCGGTGTACCGAATGATCTGCTGGCGATCCGGCGGCAGATCATCGAATTTTACAAGCGGGTAGTTATAATACAACGAAAGTATCTGCAGCTGATCATCAAGAAATGGATTCGGGTGCAGCGGGCTCATGACCGCACTGAAGTAATAGGACACCAGGCTGATTGCAGATGGGACGGTCTCAAGGGGAGTCCGGGCCATATAAACGAATTTTGCATCCGGGAATATTTCATCAAGAGACTGCACCATGGTGCTGAACATCGGATTTTTGGAAAGAAACTGTTTGTCCCTGCCAAACACATACAGGTGATTTTGCACACAGCGTTTGTAAAATCCCAAAATCCGTCTTCTTTGTGACTCAGGGAGCTCCTGATCAAATAAAAAATATGGCCGAAACTCCTCAGCAAAGGGCAGTACAAAAAAAGCCGTTGCCGAAGAAAAAATATGCAGAAGTATCATGCCGTCTTCTTCAGCCTCAAACAGGCTGCTCGGATGGATGGTGGACAAATTTTTGAACAGGCTTTTTTCCAGTACAGACCCCAGCCGGAACAAAGGACTTCCGCAGCGGCTGTCCAGGGCGCCAAGGGCTTTAAAAAACTTCTTCTGCGTTACGGATGGAGCAAACATAATCTCCCAGGATTTCATCGAACTGAACCGGGCTTCATCCTGCGCAAGTATTCTCTGCATATAGGTTGTGCCGCTTCTGGGCGGCCCGATTATGAAAATAGGCTGCCGTATATTTTGTTGCCGGTATCCCGAAAAGAAAATGTTATCAAGAAAGAAACCAATCCAACCTGTTATCTCTGCAAAACAATAGAAAAGAGCTATGCTAATAAGAGAAAAAAGCCGCTTTGGCGTGAGCCGGGCATGCGTGCCACGGGTCTTAAAGATTGATTTGTACGCTACACGAAATAGCAGGCTGAAGTTGAAAACCATAGAAAAAAACGCCCCTTTCTAAAATTAAAAACAGTGTGAACCTCACCCGACAGTTCATCAAAAGCTTGTGGAGCTTAAAGTGTTAAGGGAAAATACCACTCAAGCAACAATGGTGTTCTTCAATAAGAGATACTGCGCAGATCCTTTTCAGGGCTTTTTAACGGCCATGATGTTTTTGATTTTTTCGTCCGGCCCGAGCTCGATATAGAAGCGGGGATAGGGGCTGTTTTTGCGAATATAGACGGTATAACCCCAGCCCGTTCGCATCCAGGCGATCATGCCGGTTGACAGATCGGCAACATCAATGGTGTGAATGGATTTCGGCCAGGCATCGCTGGTGAAGTCGGGAATGACGGAAAACGAGGTCATATATTCATACGTATCGTTGAACGCGGGATCATCGGCAATGCCCACAGCGCTGCCGGGATAGGTGTCCGATATCTTGAGGCGCATGGTGTAGAGAAAGACATAATCCGGCGCCTGCTTCAGGAGCAGATCGAGCTCCTTTTTTTTGAATGTCGCGAAGCTGACCGATGGCGGCAGGAAGGATATATCGGGCGAGCCGTAGCGGGTTTTGATGCCGGCAAAATCACGGTTGGTAAGGCCGTACAGGTCAATGATGGTGGCCTGCGAAATATAGGCGAAATACCCCACATCGCCGATGGCTATGACGGGCTTTGTCCCGAGTTCGCGGCGGATCCACTCCCCCATGGTTCTCTGGTTAAAGCGGGCAAACTCACCCATATCGCGCCAGCGATAGTTAAAGGCAAGATCCTTCCAGTACTGCTCGCCGGCTGCAAACAGTATGCATGCCGTCAGGGCTGCCCAGAGCAGCTTTTTGCCCGTCGTCGGCGTCCATGCACGCCAGAGCTCGGCAAAGAGCAGCTGGCAGCAGACAATCATAAGGGGCACCACGGGCAGGTTATAGCGGAAATAGGGCATCCAGTCCCAGCCGGAGAAACCGAGGCTGAAAACAAAACCAGCGGCTATGAACAGATACAGGGGCGGCAGCGCACGCCGCGCATCGGTGATTTTTACGAAAAAGAAAAACGGCAGCAGGAAAAGAAACCAGGTGTAGTTGGTGAAAAAACCGCGGTTTATGAAAAAGCCTATCAGCACCCGAACGTACAGGGGAAACGATCCCTTGGCATAGTAGGTATTGGGCAAAGGCAGGCCATAGTAGCTCAAGCGCCATGCAATAAAAGCGCCGTACAGCACCAAAAACAGGAGAATGCCCGGGAGAAAAGGCTTCAGTGATTCTTTTTTAACAAGGCAACGCCAGCCGAGCCACAGACAATAAAAGCCGAAAAAAATGATGCCTTCAGGCCGGGTGAGAGCGGTGAGCAGCAGAACAAAAAATGCGGCTGTGCAGCGCGCGGTACTGTTGCGGGCCCATATGATGGCAGCCGCGCTTGCGATAACCAGAAAGGTATAGAGCGAGGTTTCAAGGCCCGATGCAGCATAGTACTGCAGCGGCAGGCAGAGCAGGTAGAGAACCGGTCCAGCCAGCGATGCGGGGCCGCGTACGGCGAACCAGCGCCAGGGGATATACCACACCAGCAGCAGCGCAAGCGTATTGAACAGCGCCCCGGCCATGCGGCTGTAGTTCACCATGTCCAGGCCGAGCTTGCGGGCCATGGCGATGGAGAACATCCAAAGGGGGTTTGAATAGCCCTCGACACGCTCGCCCGGGTTGAAAACAGGGCCATTGCCGTCGGCCAGGTTTTTTGAGAAGCGGAAGGTTATATAGGCATCCTCGCAGGGATCGGGTGTTAGGGAAAAAATATACGCCAGCTCGCCTGCGTAGATGCAGGCAAACAGCAGTATGCCCGCCAGCAGTTTCCAGTTTTTTCTTGTAGCCATAAGATGTTTCCCGCATTCGGAAGTACAGGTAATGATATTCCCGGCGCAGTGCGCGCGCAGGCTCAGTTTTATTCTAAAAAAGTTAAAACATTATCGCATAAGACACCGACTGATTCAATGCCATTCAGGCAATGGGGCCCGGCATGACCGGCTGCACAAGCTTCCGGGTTATTTCAAAGGAGCAATCCGGGTCAAGGATGAGGGGCCTGCCGCTGTCTGTACCGCCAACCCTGATCCAGCGCTGTGCCGCCTCGATATTGCGCTCCACTACCGCATGCAGCCCAAGGCCCTTTGCGGCGATCAGCTCTTCAAGCGCGGTTTTTATATCCCCTGCGGCCGCGGCAATGCAGGCCCGAAGATTGCGGCACTGGCCGGGCAGCGGATAGCCAAGCTGCAGAGACTGCTCCACGGCGGCGCTGGCCCCCGTCATGCAGCCTTCAGCGTAACAGGCAGCAGCAAGGTCAAGATGCGCGGCATGCAGGTCCGGCAGGCGCTCAAGAATATCCTGCCGCTGCGTTGCCGTGTAGCCGCACACCTGCTGCATACCCTGATGCCGCTGCAGCCAGTCGATGCAGAAGCGCGCGTCGGGATCATCTCTTCGGTCAAGCAGCGGCGTCAGCTCAAAAAAAGTTTTCGTGAAAAATGTGTCGGCATCGGCCTCGCCGCGCTCCACGGCAGAGCAATACTCCCGTGTGCCGGGAAAGAGCGTGTAAGGATTCCAGATGACCTCAGTCGGCTGCACCTCGCGGATAAAGTCGATACTCTCCTGAAGTGTCGCCCTGGTTTCACCGGGGGCGCCCGCAATCATGTACAGACGGATTTGGAAGCCCAGCTGCCGTGCAGCTGCCACTGCAGCGCGAACATCGGCAGGGACTATGCCCTTGTTCATGCCGTCAAGCACAGGCGCTGCCGCCGATTCGGCCCCAAGGCTTATGCGCATGCAGCCTGCGCGGCGCATGGCAAGCAGGAGCTCCTCATCAAGGGAGTCGGCCCGCGTATCGCAGCTCCATAAAAAGTTGAGGCCCCGCTCCATAATGCCACGGCAGACGGCAAGCACGCGGCCCCGGTTCAGGGTAAACGTTTCATCCTTAAAGGCCAGGGCCTTCTGTCCGCACCGGTTGACAAGAACATGTAGCATATTTAACACGTAATCAGGGGAATAAGAGCGGACTTTTTTCCCCCAGATGCAGGTTGAGGCACAGAACGAGCAGTCCCACGGGCAGCCGCGCGAGGTGATGATAATATGGTCGGCCGCACAGTCACAGGCAGGGGCCAGCCTGTCAAGATCATCAATGCGCGACCGCGGCGGAGCAATCAGCATGCGGTTCCGGCTGCGATATGCTGTGCCGGGAAGGCCGCAGGCGACAGCTCCCTTTTCAAGCTCGCTGAGCAGGTCGGCGAAAGTCGCTTCCCCTTCACCGATCACGACGGTATCAATGGCGCTGCACTTTTCAAGCATCTCTAAGGGAAGGGCTGTTGCGTGGGGCCCGCCAACAGCAATATGGGCCTGCGGGTGCAGCTCGCGGATGAGCCGGGCAAGAGCCAGTGTGCCGCGCCGGTTTGAGGTAAAACAGGAAAGCCCGAAAAAATCAGCCTGCCTGGCCTTGATAATTCCGACAATGCGATCCCAGGCACAGGTGAACAGGTTTAAAATTTCGACGCTGTGCCCTGCCCGTTGTGCCTGGGCCGCAAGGCTCAAAAGCCCGCAGGGAAGATGCAGAATATCTCCGCTTAAAAGCGTTGCGGTATCTATGCCCGGCGGCGGTCCCTCTCCTGGTTCGTCAGGCTGCTGCCCCGGCTCAGGGATTTTCCAGGGCGGCGGATAGATGAGCAGTACGCGCATGGCAGTATTGGTTTGAATTGAGTTGTCTTTTAGTATAGAGTTTTGCTTTACACTGGCACTGTTGCTGTTTTCTGTCAAGACACTCCTATGCAGGACTTTCTTTCAGGCCTTAATCCGGCGCAGCAAAAAGCCGTCCAGACGGTGAACGGGCCGCTGCTTATTATCGCGGGCGCAGGCACGGGCAAGACCCGGACGCTGGTGTGCCGGCTTGCCTATATGGCAGCGCGTGCCGGCATCAACCCCTCGCGGCTGCTTGCCATCACCTTTACGGCAAAGGCCGCGGAGGAAATGCATGGCAGGCTTGAGGCCATGCAGGCGCCGGGCATTGACCTGTCGGCCATACGGGTCAGCACCATTCACGCCCTCTGCTATGACATACTGAAACAGCATGGCCGGCATATCGGCATTCCCGCAGATATCTGCCTCATAAAACCTGCAGACCGGGCTGCTCTTATTAAGGAAGCAGCCGCTGCCTGCGGGCACGAGGGCAGCCGTTCACGAAAAAACCTGGAACTTGATATAACCAGAGAAAAAAACGGGCCGGGCGGTTACGGGGATCTGTCGGCCATGAGCCGGGCATATCAGAAGCTGCTGGAAGCCCGCGGCCTGCTTGATTTTGATGATCTGATTTTAAAAACGGTGGAGCTGTTTGCCGCATCGTCCGAAGCCAGGGCAGCAGTTCGCAGCCGGTTCAGCCATATCTCCATAGATGAGTACCAGGATATCAATACGGCCCAGTATGCTTTTATAAAAGCCCTGTGCCCGGAGCAGCCCAACCTCTGCGCCGTCGGCGATGCCGATCAGGCAATTTACGGCTTCAGGGGCGCGCAGGTGGATATTTTTCTGCGCTTTCAAACCGATTTCCCCGGCGCGGCCGTGCTGCACCTTGAGGAAAATTACCGGTCAAGCGCGACGATACTTGCTGCGGCGCAGGCTGTTATTGAAAAGAACAGCCTGCGCCTTGATACAACCCTGCGGCCGCTGCGGCCCTGCGGTGCACCGGTTGAAATCCTCGAGCTGCCCACGGATCAGGATGAAGCCGCCTTTGTCAGCCGCGAGGTCGAGCGCCTTATGGGTGGCATGCGCTTTGAGAGCCTGGGTCATGACGGCGACGACTGCGTAAAGGGTTTTGGCGACATCGCCGTGCTTTATCGCCTGCACCAGCAGGGCCGTCTGCTGAAAAAGGCCTTGCAGAGCCGGGGTATACCGGTTGACATTGCCGCGACAAAGTCGGTTTTTGAAGAACCATCAATTCAAACCGTGCTGGAACTGCTTGAAGGCATTGCCAATCCACCCGGCGACAGAACCCCGGCAGGCCTGCCCGGCACGGCAGACCTTATTGAGCGGTGTACCCGGAGGGCTGATGAGCTGGACCTTGACCGGCTGATTGCCGAAATATGGGACAGCCTTTTCGGGGCGGCAGAGGAAAAAAGCGATGACTACTTTGCTTTCCTGACAGCTTCAATGGCTTTTTCCGGCATGCCTGCCAGGCGGAGCATACCGCTTTTTCTGCAAAAAACAGCGCTCCTGCTGGACGGGGAGATCTGTACACCCCGGCGGGAAGCCGTCACGCTCATGACCGTCCACAGCGCCAAGGGCCTTGAGTTCCCGGTGGTGTTCATAACCGGCCTTGAGCAGGGACTTTTTCCGTATGAGCCCGACAGAGCCGGAAGCTTCGCCTGCGATGAGGAGGAAGAGCGCAGGCTACTGTATGTGGGCATGACACGGGCCAGAGACAGGCTGTATATACTCAATGCGCGCAGCCGTTTTTTCTTTGGTGAGCGGCGGCAGATGGCGCCGTCATGCTTTGTCCGGGATATACCGGCAGAGCAGTGCCGCCGGCAATCGCGGCAGGCTCCGCAGAAATTGAAAAAAAAACAGCTGAAGCTTTTTGCATAAAAAAATAGAGCGGGTATACTGTATAAAGGATGCTGACACCGTAGAGCTTATACGCGCACCTCAACCGGAGATTCTTTGTTCATGGCACTACCAAACCGCCGCGTTTCGCGGCGCGATTTTCTGATACGCACGACGCTATTTGCCGCCGGGGCCTGCGCAGGCACAAGCTTTTTATTGAAGCCCTTTGCCCGGGCACTGGATGCGGAAGCAGCCACGGCTGCAGCGCCCGGGATAGCTTTTATTCTTGATGATGTGGGCTTCAATGTCGAGCGGATACGGCCTTTTCTGGAGCTGGGGGCGCCGCTTACCTATGCGATTCTGCCGCATATGATGTTCTCGCGCAGCCTGGCTGAAAAGATACACAGCCGCGGCCATGAGATCATGCTCCATCAGCCCATGGAGCCGCATAACCGCTCGCTCAACCCCGGCCCCGGGGCACTGTATCTTTCCCAGAGCAGGCGGGAAATAGAAAAAATTTTGCAGGGCAACCTAGAAACATTTCCCTATGTCGCTGGCGTCAATAATCACATGGGCTCGCGCTTTACCGAATCGCGACCCAAAATGCTGGAGGCCCTTGCGTTTTTTCTCGAGCGGGAATTCTACTTTGTCGACAGCTGCACCTCGGAGCGCTCCGTCGGCTTTGCCACAGCCCGCGACATGAACATGATGGCAGCCTGCTCCCATGAATTCACCGACAATATCCGCACCGCCGGCGCTGTCTACGGGCAGCTCGTGAAGCTCAAAGCCCACGCCTTAAAGCATGGCTGCGCCGTGGGCATCGGCCATCCCTGGCCGGAAACAGCTCAGGGGCTCAGGCAGTTTCTGAAGGAGCTGAAGGGCTCACATTTTAAAATGGTGTATGCGTCGCAGATCGCCTGCACCTGATTTCTGCTGAGTCAAGCCTATGAACTATTTTCAACCACCGAGACACGGAGCACACAGAGAAGAATGTTTTATCCGATCGGGAGATGCCGATCGGATAAAAAAATCTCTGCGCTCTCTGTGGCTCTGTGGTAAAGCATGACTATGATGGATATACAGCATATAGCCGATAAACTGCACAGCTGCGAGCGTCTTTCGCGGGAGGATGCTCTGTGCCTGCTTCGCTGCACGGACATACTGGCCCTCGGGGCCATGGCTGCCGCTGAAAAACGCAGGCGCACGGCGGATAAGGTCTTTTTCAATGTCAACTGCCATGTGAACCTGACCAATGTCTGCGTATCGCGCTGCACTTTCTGCGCTTTCAGCTGCGATAAAGACGCGCCGCAGGCCTATACCATGACCGTGCAGAATGTGGTGGAGCGCGTGGAAGCCGCCCTGCCCCTGGGCATTACCGAGGTGCATATGGTGAGCGGCCTGCACCCGGACAAACCCTTTGCCTATTATCGGGACATGGTGGCCGCTCTGAAGCGGGAGTTCCCGGCCGTGCACATCAAGGCCTTTACGCCGGTTGAGATTCAGTATTTTGCAGATATTTCAGGACT
This sequence comes from uncultured delta proteobacterium, assembly GCA_963718965.1. Taxonomy (GTDB): domain Bacteria; phylum Desulfobacterota; class WTBG01; order CAIYCZ01; family CAIRTM01; genus CAIWCT01. The sequence goes on from CAVRBJ010000020.1 coordinate 34,181, forward strand.
GAGCGTGGCTGCGGTGCTTGAGCAGCTTATCGATGCGGGCCTGGGGTCTCTGCCCGGCGGCGGGGCCGAGGTGCTGAGCCCCCGCGTGCGCGAAGCGCTGTGCCCGAAAAAGGCCTCGTCAGAGCAGTGGCTTGAATATCATGCGAACGGCCCATGGCCTCGGGCTGCGAGTCAAACGCAACCCTTTTGTGGGGCCATATCGAAACCGATGAAGAGATTGCCGATCATCTTCTGAGCCTGCGCGATCTTCAGGACGAGACCGGCGGTTTTCAAACGTTCATCCCTCTGCCGTTTCATTCCGCCAACACCGAGCTTACCGGCCACAACAGGCCCACGGCATTCGAGCAGCTCAGGCTGTTTGCCGCAGCCCGGCTGCTGCTTGACAACTTCGACCATATCAAGGCCTACTGGATCATGACGGGCCTGAAAATAGCGCAGCTTGCGCTGCTGTTCGGCGCCGACGATGTGGACGGCACCGTGGTTGAAGAGCGCATCACCCATGCTGCCGGCGCTGAAACAGCGCAGGGCCTGACCAAAGCAGAGCTCATGGATATTATCAGGCAGGCGGGCATGCAACCGGTGCAGCGCGACACGCTGTATAATGAGATTGAAACGGAGGCTTCCACATCATGATACGCGTACTCTATGTGGCTCTGGGCGGCGCCATAGGCACGGTGCTGCGGTTTGTCCTGTCAGGAGGCGTGCATGTCTGGGTGAACAGCACGTACCCGTGGGGAACATTTGTCGTTAACCTTGCCGGCTCATTTCTGGCCGGTTTTCTCTGGCGCTTTTTCGAGCAGATGCTCTTTCCCTCCTACATGCGGCCCTTTATTTTTATCGGCGTGCTGGGCGGGTTCACCACATTCTCAAGCTATATGCTGGAAACTCTGAACCTGTGCCGCGACGGGCAGTATCTGGCTGCCTGCGGCAATATGCTGCTGCACAATGTCTGCGGCATGGTCGTCATCATGGCCGGCTTCATGCTGGCGCAGGTCGTGCTGAATGCATTTAAATAGGAGTCAGAATCCAGAATTCAGAAGCCAGAATAAAACATTAAAAAATTTGTTTTTCTACTGACTACTGAATTCTGGCTTCTGAATTCTACTCTAAGAAAGGAGTGCTATGAAACTGCCGGAAGAAGGAATGCTGCTTCGCATTTTTATCGGCGAGTCGGACAGGCACCAGGGCAAACCGCTGTATGAGCAGATCGTGCTCAAGGCCCGCGAGCTGAATCTTGCAGGCGCCACGGTGACCCGCGGCGTCATGGGCTTCGGCGCCGACAGCCGCATGCACACGGCAAAAATACTGCGCCTTTCAGAAGACATGCCCATGGTGATCGAGCTGGTGGACACCGAGGAAAAGCTGAACCTGCTGTTGCCGTTTCTCGACGAGACGGTCGAGGAGGGGCTCATAACGCTTGAAAAGGTGCGGGTCGTGAAATACCGGCACTCGAAAAAACCATAAGCGCCGCTAGCGGCAATACTGTTCATTTAAGCAAAAAACCTCCTCGCCCCCGGCACGGGGGAGAGGATCGAGGTGAGGGGGCTGTGTTTTTTGCTGTGTTTTCAACACCCCTCATCCTGACCTTCTCCCCTCAAGGGGAGAAGGAGGTATCTCTTAAATGAACGGCATTGCTGCTAGCGTGCATTCAGAGAACCCGGCCTGTGCCCGAGCAACTTCCATATTTTCTGCCCGGACTGCCTTGCCCCCACTACGATCGAACCGGGCAATCCAGCCAGAAAAAAATCGTCTGCTCCGCCTGCGGTGCTCAGATACTGTCTGCTGACGCCTTCCGCCTGCACCAGCCGACAAGCTGCAGCGGTTTATGACCGACTCAGCCCTGCCCCTGCTTGTTTATTTTTATGCCCCGGGCTGCACGCCCTGTACAATGATGACCCCATTAATAGACAGGCTCGCAAAAAAGCTGCGCGGAACTGTCTGCTGCGCAAAAATCGATGCCCGGCAGGAATGTGAGCTGGCCGCAGCCTACGGCGTCAGCAGCGTTCCTACCATCATTTTATTTAAAAACGGCAGAGAGGCGAAGCGCTTTTCCGGGGCTATGGACATCAAAAGCCTGACAGCCTGGATTATGGAATGAGAGAAGAGGCTTTACCGGTGAAGCAAAGATGGCAGGCCTGTTTATGGCGAACCTGCTCAAGCGTTAATATTTAGAAGCCAGTACTTCATCCTACACTTGGAGAATTTTGGTTTAACTTAATCTAACAAAAAAAGATTACTTCTGGTAATGTAGACTTTTTTCTGAATGGTTCATAGGCTGTAGAGAGGCGTAATGCGAAAATTTGGCCACAAGTCAATAGCACAAGATATTGTACGCTCCTAACCTTTCCTGGAATAACACAAAATATATAAATACTATTTCTGGTAATTTGTATTTTAGAGGTTTATTATTTATCCAACTTGAGAGAGCTGTAGGATGCACTTTTAGGGGGGCGGTAAAGAGCCGGAAATGTAAAAACAGAGATACAAAATACTTAAATCTCAGGAGCAATAGCCCATATGTAAAAAGGGGATGGTTATAATTTAAATAAAACAAAGGTCACCTGTAGACTTGTGTTTGACCAGGCACATCGTCGAAAAAACAATAATTTCTAGCGGGGAAGGGGAAACGAATGAAACATAAAAATATTTTCCGTGCTGTTTTGATTTCTGTTGCAGGCCTTGTTATCGCATCACCTGTATTTTCTAAGGAGTTCAAACTTCCTGATACCGGCCAGGAGCTTTGTTACAACTGGGATAGTATCATAGAGTGCCCCAACGCAGGGGAAGACTTTTACGGGCAGGACGGTACCTATTCAATAACCCCCCCTGATCTGGCCGACAACGGCGACGGGACTATAAAAGACAAAGTGACAGGACTTACCTGGGAGAAAAAGACAGGGGGGATTGAGACTGTTACACATGCAGAAGCCTTATTATATTGTGAAAATCTTGTTCTTGGCGGAAGTGATGACTGGCGGTTGCCGACCAGGCCCAATATTCAACCGTTCTGAACTATGGGGTTATTAGTCCAGCCCTGGATCATGATATATTTCCTGGTGAACCTGGTTCTGGCGATACAGCAAGCTACTGGACCACTTCGGACTATTATGACAACACATCACAGGTCTGGAAAATAAAGATTGCATTCGGCCTCATAGACAAATTCAGTAAAACAGGCTCTATGGGAAAAGTACGCTGTGTTAAGGGTAACGTATTGCCGACAGCAAGGTTTGTTGATAACGGTGACGGCACCATAACGGATAAATCAACAGGACTCATGTGGGAACAGAAAACAGATGACGGGAGTAGCAGTGACAAGGACATTAAAAGAACCTGGAATGATTCAATGAAATATTGCGAGAGTCTTACCTTGGGGGGTTATACCGACTGGCGGTTGCCCAACACCAAAGAACAGGAGCGAATTGTTGATCTTGGCAAAAGCCATCCTGCTGTTGATCCACAGTTTTTTCCCAACACACAAAATGCTATATACTGGTCAGGCACAAGCTGTTCGGGATGCCATAAATTTAAGGCACTCTCCGTTGATTACACGGACGGTAAGCTTTATTTCAGCGTTAAATTTCGGAATGGAGAATATCCTGAAAATTACGAGCGTTGTGTACGGTCCACAACTGGAATATGTCCTGCAAAACAGGTGCTGGGAGTGGGTAATCCACAACTCGAGAATCTTCGTGATTTTCGTGACAGCAAGCTGGCCAATAGCGCCATTGGTCGTAAGGCAATACAAATCTATTACAACAATGCCGACAGTATTAACGCAGCCCTTGACCGGAGCCCGGCACTTCGGGCAATAACACGTAAAATGCTTGAAGGAATTGCGCCGATGGTGGGGAAGA
>CAVRBJ010000021.1:0-194449 GCA_963718965.1 uncultured delta proteobacterium
GCGTACAGATTGAACAGGAAACCTCGGTGGCACAGTGACGCTCAACAGCTTTGACAACAATACTGGAATCGTTCGGTATCATGAAGTGCTTTCTGCCGGGGTTTCGGGCAACATTTTCTGGTCGCCTCGGTTGCGCTGAAAGTTCCTGCCGGAGCGCAGAATACAGCTCTTTATTTTGTTCCGGATTTTGAGCTGCATGATAGCTCCGGCAATGCCATCCCGTATTTCATGGGCGGCGCCAAAGTGATTATTAAACAATAGGTTATGTTGAGATTACGCGGACTGCTGATGAGCAGTATCGGTACACTTTTTAAAGGGGCAATTCTGGAATAAGGTCAGAGCTTCTGCTAGCGGGGAAAGCGTCCTCATGTAGCGGATATGAGCTGGCCGATGGCCGACGTGTCATACCCGCCCATTTTATCGACCTTCATTTTGAAGGCCTCCGACCGCACCACCTGCAGCAGGGCGTCAATCGGACCTGCGGCGATACTGCTGCTTTGGTATGATCAGGTCAAAGCGCTCTTTGGCAAGATGCACAAAATCAAGGTTCAGCATTTTGGCCGCAGACAGAATACCCATTGCCGCATCCGCCGTGCCGCCCAGCACCGCAAGGGCAGCTTCATTATGCGTTGCCACCTCGTCAGCATATCCTGTTATCTGCGAAGGGTTCAGACCAAGCCGCTGCAGCTCGGCATCGAAGTACAGGCGTGTGCCGGAACCGCTCTGGCGGTTTATAATCCGCACGCCCGGCCGGGCAGTGTCTGCGACGGTGTTTATTTTTAAGGGATTGCCCCGCTGCACGATCAGCCCGAGATCGCGATACACGAGATTAATGACAACCACGGCCATGTCCGGCAGATAGGTTGAGAGATAGGGCACATTGTAGCTCTGCGTTGACGGATCAAACAGATGGGCGCACGCCACATGGCAGATGCCCTTTGACAGGGCAATGAGCCCGCCGGCGCTGCCCACATTTGAAACAGAAAGGCTCAAGTCCGGAAATGCTTTGGTCAGCTCATGGCTCAGCAGCTCCATGCAGAAATCATGGCTGCCCATGACCACGATATGGCTGCCCGGCTGCGCTGCTGTAACCTTCATCGACACATTTTCCTCAGCGTTTTTTATTATCCAGGCATCAATCAGCTGTTTAGGAAAAGTCCATTTGCCGGTAATACGGGTTGCGGGTATTTTTTTGTCCTGAATGAGCTTGTACACCTGCTTTTCATTGATATTGAGATACTCGGCAAGATCTTTGGTGTTCAGCATTTCTTTATTCATGGAAAAAACCCTCACGGATAAAAACATGTTCTTTCTTTACCGCCAGTGAAACCATACCCCAAAACTAAAGAAATTTATACTTTTTTGAGCTTTTAAGCAGGGCTTAAATCGCCCCAACAAGGCTTAATTAAGACCTAAAATTACTAATTATGACTATTAATGACCCTTGAGCCTTGACTGGCGACCCTTTTGGGTGGTAATATTTATTTATAACTTAGGGTTATCAATAAAAATGCTGCCGGTGTGGGCTGCAAATTTAAAAGGCAGCGCCTTTAGCTGCAACGTTATTATGGCCCCTTTTGTTTGCCCGACTAAGGAACCACGAAGTTAAAACTATCATAATATTATTCAAGGAGGTCGGTTATGAAAAAATCAAAAAGAATTACTGCTCTTCGCTTCGCTGCTTATCAGCATGTCTTTATTGTTCTCGCTTGATGCTTCTGCGCAGATGTTTATAGAATACTTTACCCCGGCTGCTACAGCCACCCCTCCCGGTTCATATTATTATGTTGTAAATAACCCGATGCCCCATGACAGTATTCAATTGTCATGGCAATTTTCAAAAGGCATGGACGGGAAATTCGTTCAGGATATTTCCAACATAACGGTTAAAGAAAAAGGGTCATCCACTGAGATTAAATTCAGCACCTCTGCAGGCACAACAATCACTCCTGCCCCCGGGTATGAATATGACACGAGCAGCCTGCTTATTCAAAACCCTGATTTCACCTATTTGAAAGTAGGCAGCGGCACCGCCGTACCACAATACCGGCTCCTTACGCTTAAGCCGACTACGATAGCCTTTGAACCGAACAAAACCTATGTTGTCACGATAGATAATTCGACGACACTGGAAAATGGGACGACAAGAACATTTCAGGCAAACAACAACAATATTCTGCAGCATGTTTATTCATTTGAGTTCCAAACCGCAAGCAATGATACAGATGGTGATGGCATTCAGAATGATGTCGATAACTGCCCGACCGTCTGTAATCCTCAGCAGCTTGACGGCGATGGCGATCACATAGGTGATGTGTGCGACGCGACACCCGGCTGCGGCGGCTGCGGCCAGCCTGCCTGCGAGCTGCAGGGGCAGTGCGATGCCGACGGGGATGGTATTGTTGATGCCAATGATAACTGCCCGAACGTCTACAATCCCCAGCAGCTTGATGCGAATAACAACGGAACAGGCGATTGTTGCGACCCAACACCCGGTTGCGGCAGCGGCTGCGGCCAGATTGCCTGCGATCAGCAGTGCACGCTGTAATCAGCCTTGCCGACACCTTTTTTGCAGGAAGCTGTACGTACGGTTGCGACTGACATGTATCCCGACCTTCTCTTTTTCAGGGAGGGGTCGGGATACATGTTTATAAATATAAAAACACAGCAGTCTCATCGAATTTTTCTGCATGAATAAAAAATTTCTGCTTGCAAAGGAGAATTCTTATGCGCAAAATAAAAAAAAAGCTACTCGTATCTTTCCTGCTTCTCACGAGCGCCCTTTTGTTTTCGCCTGCCGCCTTTGCACAATTAACCATGCTCTCGTATTCTCCGGCAGCCACCGAAACACCAGCCGGCTCACACTACTATGTTATCAAGGAGCCCGTGCCGTATGCTGCAATTGCTTTAGCCTGGGACTTCTCAAAAGGCCTTGACGGAAAATTCGTTCAGAATGTCAGCAATATAACAGTTAAAGAAAAAGGGTCTTCTGTTGAATATAGGTTCGACAATTCAACGGGAATAACAACGCCAACGCCGACGGGCGGGCTCATCATAACAAATGCCGATTTTATATATACCAAGGAAGGAAGCGGCTCGGACCCCGTTGAGATACGCCGGCTTGAGCTTAAGCCGACAACGGTAGCGTTCGAAGCAGACAAGACGTATGTTGTTACCATATACAATGATTTGAACGGAAACACCTTCCAGGCAAACAACGGCAATATTCTCGATGCCACATACAGCTTTGAATTCCAAACCTCCAAGCTGCTGGCCATCACTTCCGTGTATCCTCCGGCTACGCAATCCGCGATCCCGAATACGTATGTCTTCGATATGCCGGTAGCCCATGATAATGCGACCTTCCAGTGGGAATTCACCAACGGGTGGGACAGTAATTTTACGCAGAATATCGCCAATATCACCGTTAAGGAAAAAGGGTCGGATACTGAAGCCCTTTTCGATACGTCAAGCGGTACGAAGACAGCGCCCATACCCGGATCGGCCGACAACAGCAGCCTGCAGATCGAAAATGATGATTTCTATTATATGCAGGAGTTTGACGCCGGGGATAATGCCGATGTGTTCATGCTTGAACTGAAGCCGGCAACGGTGACATTCAAGCCGAACAAAACCTATGTCATCACGATTTCTGCAGGCAGCGACAACAGCTCGCTCTTTCAGGACAATGACAACAGCACCCTCGTTGCGACCTATTCCTATGAGTTCTCTACCCATGACAGCGTGTCGGTGGTCTCGTTCACCGCGACACCGGGCAATAGAAAAGTCACCCTGAACTGGACAACGGCCGACGAGAAGGCCAACCAGGGGTTCAATATCCTCAGAGCGGAGTCACCCGACGGGCCTTTTGAACAGGTGAACGACATCCTCATCGCTGCCAAAGGCTCAGACGGCGTGGGGAGCGATTATACCTATATCGATAAGCCGTTAAGAAACAGGCGTACCTATTATTATAAGCTTGAAAACATCGACACCACAGAAGCGAGCTGCACCCGCGGTGAAGCCGATGCAAAGCCGCGTTTGCTATACTTCTGGAAGGAACTGGTCGATTTCCTCAGGGGCCCGCGGTAAGCAGGCTAGACAAGCCGTAGGCAGAAGAGCGGCGGCCGCTCTTAGTCGTTTGTTCGAACAAATGGTGCCGAAACGGCAGCGCCGGTGAGCTGGAGCTCTTGCAACCCTTTAGCCATGGAGAATAACCATGACGCAACGATATCTGAAAAACATCTGCCGCCTGGCTGTCGTCGCTATTGTGTGCGCGGCGGCAACGGCTCAGGCCGCCTGGAAAACCCAGAGCTCGCCCACCACGGACCAGCTCCGGGCCGTCAGCGGATACTCCGAAAGCAGGATTCTTGCCGTTGGCAACTACGGGACCATCATTCTCTACAACGGCACAGAGTGGCAGAACGTATCAGGTATAACCGAAAAGACCCTGTACGGCGTCTGGTGGGCTTCTAAAAACGAAGCTTTTGTCGTGGGCGACAAAGGGCTCATCCTGCATTTCAATGGCGCTGACTGGGCAGTCATGAACAGCGGCACCACACTGCGTCTGCGCAATGTCTGGGGAACCTCGGCAAGCGACGTTTTCGCCGTGGGAGAGACCGGGACCATTCTGCACTATGACGGCAACTCCTGGAAAAAGATGACCTGTCCCACGCCCCTTACCGTTCAGGGCATATGGGGAAACTCCGGCTCGGATGTCTATGCCGTAGGCGGCGCAAGCGCAAGCGACACGACAACCGGAAGCTTCATCATTCACTATGATGGCAGACAGTGGACGACCCAGGAGGTGCTGATTACTCCTCAAAGATTTCATGACGTGTGGGGAGACGGCAGCACCGTTTTTACCGCGGGCGAAGCCGGCGCTATCTTCTCTTCCGAGAACGCAGGGGCCCTGTGGGCGGAAATGAACAGCAAAACCGTGGAAACGTTCCGGGGCCTTTGGGGGGCGTCCGAAACCAATGTCTATGCCGTCGGCGATTTCGGCACCATCCTGCACTATGACGGCTCGGCATGGTCGCCAGAATCCTCAGGAACGGGCCTGCGGCTGTTTGGCATCTGGGGCTCATCAAAAGAGAGCATCTATGCCGTGGGCGATGCAGGCCTTGTGCTTCATTATACAGACAACAGCACGGATAACAGCACGCCATGCCCGTTTAAAAATGCAGTGTCCGACGATGATGATCTGCGGCTGCTGCGGGCCGCCCGCGACAGCAGACTCGGCTCGCTTGCCGGCATGTGCCTTACGGCGCTGTTTTATGCAACAGCTCCTGAGACAGCCCGCATCGTGCAGCACAATCCGGCGCTTCAAATTAAAATAGCGGAGCTTGTAGCGCAGAACCGCCCTGTGCTTCAGGCGCTTGCCGAAGGAAACTCCGGCCATATCAGCAGGAGCTCGCTTCGGGATATTTCGGCTTTTCTTAAAGAGCTTCAGGCAGAGGGCGGCAGAAAGCTTGCCATAGTTCTTGCCGGCCTGCGTCATGGTCTTGAACACGGCTGGCTGCTTAATATACTGGATATAACGGTTGAATAAACAACAGAATACATATCCGCAGGCGGTCGTGTATGGGGCTATTGCCCTTGCTCCCCTTGCCTGTATCCTGTTTTCACTGTGCATCGGGCGGTTTCCCGTGTCGTTTCCCGACATAGCGCTGGTGCTCTGGTGCAAGCTGTCAGGCAGTGCCTGTAGGCTGCCCGACAGCGCTCAAAGCATAGTCTGGGATATACGGCTCCCGCGTGCCATTCTCGGCGCGCTGGTCGGCGGCTGCCTTGCCATAAGCGGCGCTGCGTTCCAGGGCCTGTTCCGCAATCCGCTGGTGAGCTCGGGCATACTCGGCGTGAGCTCGGGCGCCGGTTTCGGCGCGGCCCTGGGGATACTGCTCTTCAACACCCCGGCGGCGGCCTACCCTTTTGCTTTCTTTTTCGGCACGGTGGCCGTCTTCTGCAGCCTGCTCATCGGCCGGGTATACAACGCGACCCCTGCCATCATGCTTGTGCTGGGCGGCGTTATTGTTTCGTCGATCTTCTCGTCGCTGCTGTCATTTGCAAAGTACGTGGCCGACCCCTATGACCAGCTGCCGGCCATCGTCTTCTGGCTTATGGGAAGCCTTGCTTCAGCGCGCTACCGCGACATCATGATCGCCGGGGGGCCCATGCTCATCGGCATTGCAGGTCTTTTGGCCGTGCGGTGGCAGATAAATGTGCTCTCCATGGGCGACAAGGAGGCTCATGCCCTGGGCCTGAACACCACACGCGCCAAGGCCATCGTAATCCTTTGCGCGACATTTGCCACTGCCGGCGCCGTATGCGTGAGCGGCATTATCGGGTGGGTAGGGCTCGTGATACCCCATATCGGGCGAATGCTTGTGGGCAACGACAATAAGATACTCATACCGGTGAGCATGGCGCTGGGTGCCTGCTTTCTCGTGCTTGTGGACGACCTGGGCAGAATCATGACAGGCGTTGAGATACCGCTCGGGATACTCACCGCCCTGGTGGGCGGGCCCTTCTTCGTCTATCTGCTCAAAAAAACAAAAGGCGGGGGCTGGTGACATATGGCTCTCATGAATGTCATTGACGCATCGTTTTCCTACGGCGCTGGCGATATATTCAGCCGGATAAGCTTCAGCGTAAGTCCGGGTGAGCTCTTCTGCCTGCTCGGGCCCAACGGGTGCGGCAAGACAACGCTTCTGGACTGCATGCTGGGGAGCCTGAAACTGAAAGCGGGCGACATACGCCTTGACGGTAAAAGCATCGCAAGCATGCGGCCCGGCCAGCTTGCGCGCTCTGTTGCCTATGTGCCGCAGAAACATGACCGGACATTTCCGTACACGGTCCGTGATATCGTGAAGATGGGCCGGGCTGCTTATATCGGCCTGTTCGGCGCGCCGTCACGCTCTGATGAAGCGGCGGCCGATGAGGCTTTGGAAACCGTCGGCATAGCCCATCTGCGGCAGCGGCCCTACACGCACATAAGCGGCGGCGAAAGCCAGCTCGTCATGATAGCCCGGGCCCTTGCCCAGGCAACGCCGATAATCATCATGGATGAGCCTACGGCGCATCTTGATTTCAGGCATGAGCTGGTCATCATGGAAACCGTGGCGCGCCTGGTGCGTGCAAAAGGCATATCGGTCATCATGGCGACTCATTTCCCGAACCATGCCTTCTACTTTCAGAACAACGGCGTTGCCACGCGCCGTAGCGCTGCTGCATGAGGGAAGCTTCCTTGCCGCCGGAGCGCCGGATGATATCCTGAGCGAGCAGAACATGGAGCGGCTCTACGGCGTGCGGACAAGGCTTCATGACCTGCGACGGGGAGCGGCGCACAAACTATTAAACAGATTATTCCGCTCGGCACGGTTTAACACACATAAAGATACCGGAGAACAATAACAACTTATGATGGCGCAATAACAAATGAATATACCCGTATCGGATTATACCTGCTGCTAGGCCTTGCGCTTTTTGTTCCACCGGCTGCATCCGGGGCAGCAGATGGCATACCGGCACGCACGACCCGGACGTTTACCGACTATGCCGGAAGAAAGGTCGACGTGCCCGTGGCAGTCAAACGCATCGGCTGCCTGTATGCATTTGCCGGCCATGTGGTCACGATGCTTGGCCGGTGCTCCGACATCGTTGCGGTTGCAAACGGCCTGCGGCGCGACGTGCTGCTTGCAAAAATATGCCCGAACATTCAAAGCGCCGTTGTTCCCAAGGCGCAGGGCGCCATCAACATCGAAGAACTCATGAACACGCAGCCCGACCTGCTTTTCATCTCCCCCGAAACGGGCAAAAATGAGGCCGAAATGCAGAAGCTTGAGCGGTTCAAGTTACCGGGCCTTGTCGTGGACTACAAAAACATGCAGGAGCAGCAGCAGGCTATAGCCCTCATCGGCCGCGCTATCGGTGCATCCGAGCGAGCCGAAAGCTATAACCGCTACTACCGCCAGTGCATAGACCGCGTGGCGGCGGGGGCGGCAAAAATTCCCAAAGACAAGCGCATCAAGCTCTATCATTGCCTGACCGAGCCGACCCATACCGATGCTCAGGGCAGTATCTCCACTGACTGGCTCAAGGCAACGGGCATCGTAAATGTATCAGCGGTGCAGGCCGACAGTGCTTTTACCGGCAAGACCCATGTCGGCCTGGAGCAGGTCATCCTGTGGAACCCCGACGTGATACTGGCCAACGAGCCCGGAACTGTCGAGACCATCACCGGCGATTCGCAATGGGCCTCAGTGAGCGCGGTAAAAAACAAAAGGGTCTACCAGATGCCCATCGGCATTTCCCGCTGGGGGCATCCCGGCTCCCTTGAAACGCCCCTTGCCCTTCTGTGGACGGCAAAAACCATCTATCCTGACTATTTCCGTGACATTGATATCTTTGCCGAAACAAAGGCATTCTACAAACGGTTCTTCAACTACGAATTAAGCGATGAGCTGGTGCGGCAGATGTTGAGCGGCCAGGGCATGCGTCTTGATAAAAATAAAACAAATGGCTAGCGCAGGCGCACTGAACAGCATGGCAGCTGCCGGAACCTGCAGAGGACACTTATTTTTTAATGGAGGATTGACGTGAACATTTTTGTCTGCATTGACGACACCGACAATATTGAAAGCAGAGGCACGGGAGAACTTGCCTCGCTGCTGGCAAAGGCCCTTGAGAAAAAAGGCTGGGGGAAAAGCCAGCCCGTAACCCGCCACCAGATGCTCGTGCATCCCGACATCCCCTACACATCGCACAACAGCTCCATGTGTTTTGCCGCTGAGATTGCCGACGAGCACCTTGCGGCCTTCACCGAATTTGCCAAAGAGTTTCTGGTGCGGGAAAGCGCTGAGGGTTCAGACCCGGGCCTCTGCATCGTAAATCTTGACGCGCTTGCCGGCCGGGATGACCTGATTGCTTTCGGCCGCAGAGCAAAACAGCAGGTGCTGACAAAAGAAGAGGCCTACGGACTTGCGCAGCGCCTGGGTATTCATCTCTCGGAACACGGCGGCACGGGCCTGGGCATTATCGGTGCTCTGGCTGGCACCGGCCTTCGCCTGACCGGCAATGACGGCAGGTTCAAGGGAAAGTTTTATGTCGACACTGACACCGGCATTGTGGATGTAGCCGAGCTCAAGCGTCAGACCGGCGTTGACGTGGTAAAAAGCATTGCAGGCCCGGTGCTGCATGAAGCCGAAAAGGTGCAGCTTGGCGATAAGGTAAAGGCCGTGCTGCTTGACGGCAAGTCAACCCTGCTGGTCTCCCCCAATACGATGGATGCGGCCCGGGCGCCATGGCAAACCTGCACAAGGCAGCAGCTGAAGGTATATTAAAACACACACAATGTAAGCTTGGTTAAAAGACACATTATCCGTCTCTCCCGGCTTTGACCCCGGGATCAAACACTATAAGGAAACCGCCCGTGAGCAGCAGCGATTATCAAGCCGCACAGGCAGCACTGGCATGCCAGCACTTTGCCTTGATGATGAAGATGAGCTTGTCAGCGACGAGGAGATCTCCTGCCTCAACTGCCGCTATCGCCGGTGGACGCAGGAATCTTTTTCGTGCATGAAAAAATAACATGTTCAGTAAGGAGTAGTCAGTATGAAATGCAATAAAATTTTCCGTATACTAGGCGTGGCGGTATTGCTGCTGTTTGTGCTGTGCCCGAAGCGCCCGCGCTGCCCAGGCTTCAGGCGGCGCCAGCCCGACATACAGCATACTTGTTTTAGAGCCTGGCCATTCACAAACCCTGCTGTTTGAACTCGATGCGCCCGTTTTCAATGACACCAAAGCGATCTATGCCTGCTATGTTCTGACAATAGGCGCGGGCACGCTGAATGTGCGGGTCGGCACAGCATCCTCCGTGGGGCAGTTCTCCAGCGTGGTCTATGCTGTTGCCGGCCTTGTCAATACCCGCCGGTTTTCAAGTATGCCTACAATGCGGAAACCATAAGTTACAGTGCCGAGGTACCTGCTATCGGCATCGGCATTTTCTTTGCCGCCATAGCGCGCCATACCGGCAGCCCCGACTATCCCATTGTCATGAGCATGGTTGTCTCCCTGCTTGAATAACAGGCTATAATGAAAAGTCTTCGGCAGTATAAAAAAATTCTTTCAGCACTGCTTCTCGTGCATGGCGGCATCCTCAGCTCAGGGCCTGTGCGCGACCGACGCACCAGCGCCTGATACGCAGCCGGCTGCCGCCTACTTAAAAAATACCGGCGGCAGGGCGATTCCCCTTATAACCATATTCGGCTCCTCTGAAGGGCCGAAATTTGCCGAGCGCGCAGCGCCCGAATATCCTTTTGCAGCAAAAAAACGCGGGCAGGAAGGAACGGTTGTGCTGCGGCTGAGCATCGACAAGCTCGGCATACTGCAGGATGTTGAGGTGGTGGAGGCTACCGATCCCGTCTTTATCGATGCGGCCGTGGCTTCCGTTAAAAAATCATTTTTTATTTCGGCAAAAAGCAATCACCGGTCGGTTGACTCACAGGCGATTCTGCCGATTCATTTCAAGCTGAAAAAATAGCCATGAAGAAATACCTTTCTCCGTTTCCGCTCCTGTATTTGCTGCTGATGCTTGCAGCGCCTTCTGCTGCAAAAGCCGCTGGAAATACATATTCCGGAACATACACGCTTGAGGAGGTTGTCGTTTCGACAGAGCGTGAAAACAAAAATGTCGAGGCGGTCAGCACGGTCAGAGAAGTAACCTCGCAGGACATAGAAGTCCGGGATGCGAAAACCCTTGACGAGGCCGTTAAGATGCTGCCCGGCATACATGTGCGCACCGGCGGACAGGGAACGCCGCTGCATCGATATGCGGGGATTTAAACCCCGGCATGTGCTGCTGCTGCTTGACGGCGTTCCGCTTAATTCGACCTTTGACGCCCAGTTTGATCCTTCAAGCATACCCACGGAATGCATAGATAAAATAAAGGTGACCTACAGCAACAGCTCGGTCCTGTACGGCCAGGGCGGGCTTGGCGGCGTCATCAATATCATCACAAAGAGGGGCAGCCAGGGCGTTGCATGGCATGCGGCATCGAAGAAGCCGGTGAACATGTCGACCATTATGGCAGATACAGCCTGTCGGGAGGCCGGAACAATTTTGATTTTTTCCTGAGCGGCAGCGACTATAAAACAGAAGGGTTTGATCTATCGCGTGATTTCAAGCCTACAAAAGAAGAAAATGGCGGCCTGCGCGAAAACAGTGACCGGGAGCGGAAAAACATTTTTGCAAAAGTCAGCTACACGCCAAGCGACCGGTGGCTGCTCGGCATTACCTTCTCCGGCAACAAGGGCGAATATGGCATTCCCGCAACCGTCATCGATAACCTCAATGATCTTTACCTGGGCAGGACAAAATACGACCGCGTTAACGACTATAACGGCTATTCCCTGCAGCTTTCCGCAAACTATGATGTGCCCGGCCCCCTGGAGATAAAGTCATGGCTTGCCATCAACAAGCTTGATAAAGAGCAAAGCGAGTATGATGACCGCCATTACAACTCCATGGACAATACGCTCCTGAAAGGCACATTTCACCAGAACAGCACCACCAGCATCATGACCCTCAACCTCCAGGCAAAATACGATCTGGAACGGTTCGGCTTTTTCACCATCGGTCTTGCCGGGGAAAATGATTCCTGGGAAGCAGACGGCCGCATTCGCGATAAACTGGTAGCCGTCGGCGGCGTAGACCCCCTGAATCCCGGTGGTGGTGGAGGAGGCGGTGGCGGCGGTGGTGGCGGTGGCGGCGGAGGCGGTGGCGGCGAGGGCGGCCAGGTACAGAACTATTTTATGCGGCCGATTGATACTGACCGGGAGCTGAAAATTTATTCCACAGCCTTTGAATATGAGGTCTCGCCTTTTAATGCATGTAATATCGTTCTGGGGTATGCTAACTACACCCTGAAAAAAGACTCCGGCGGCAGTGAGCATCAGGGCTCCTTTCTGGCTGGCGCGCAATATGATGTTTTCACTACCACCTCGCTGCACGGCGCCATTTCAAGAAAAATCCGCTTTCCCTCGATCAGCCAGCTCTATGATGTGACAAAGGGCAACATAGATCTTCAAACGGAAAAGGCCTGGAACCATGAAGTCGGTATAATCCAAAGCCTGCCCGGCAACAGCACATTGAGCCTCACCGGGTTTTATATCCGCATGAAGGATTTCATACAAAATGACCCGGCTACCGGAACAAATGAGAACAGGGACAAATACCGGTTTAAAGGATTTGAGGTTGCAGGCGAAACGCAGTTCATCAAGCGGCTTGTCTTGAAGGCAAACTATACTTATATGAATACGAAAGACTGCTCGAAGGACACCGGCTACGATGAGCTGCAGTATACGCCGCGCGACAATCTGAATCTTGAGGCCATCTACACCTTTGACTTCGGGCTGAGGCTCTACGGCTCGCTTGTGCATATAAACAGGGAATACTATTATTCAAAAAAAGCTCCAATTATAAAGCAAAAGCTCCCTCAGTATACGCTGGTCGACGTAAAAATTTCCCAGAATCTGTACAAGAACAGGGTGGAGCTCTACTGCGGGGCAAACAACCTGTTTGACAAGAATTATGCAACAAGCTATGGTCTTCCCCAGGCAGGACAGTTCCTCTATGCCGGCGTAAAAATCGGTTTTTAATCAAAAAACCCAACCCCTTCTTTTCCGTTGCTCTTCATGAAAGAAGAAAGAAAATTTTTCGGCCTTGAGAAAAATATTTTCTTTACCGGCCTTGTCAGCTTTTTTATGGACATGAGCTCGGAAATGATCTATCCCCTCGTGCCGATTTTTCTGGCAAGCGTGCTGGGGGTGAACAAATCTCTCATCGGCCTTATCGAGGGCATTGCCGAATCAAGCGCAAGCCTGCTGAAAGTCTTCTCCGGCTGGTTTTCAGACAGAATCGGCAACCGGAAGAACCTCATGATCGCAGGCTATGCCATCTCGACTTTAAGCAGGCCCTTCATGGCAACCGCCGGCACCTGGCAGAAGATTCTCGGCGCGCGGTTTATCGACCGGCTGGGCAAAGGCATCCGCACAGCGCCCCGTGATGCCATCATTGCCGAGTCATCGAAGGCTTCGCATCTTGCCCGCTCCTTCAGCTTTCACCGTTCCATGGACACACTTGGCGCCGTAGCCGGACCGGGCCTTGCCTATCTGCTCCTGCAGGCATACACCGATGACTACCGCAGGGTGTTCTGGCTGTCCATGATACCGGGCGTCATCGCGGTTTTAATTATCATCTGGTTCATCAAGGAAAAGAAAAATCCAGCGGCAGACAAGCAGAAGCCCCCGAAGCTCTCGCTGAAGGCATTTGACTGGCGGGTCAAGTTTTTTATACTCATAGCAGCCCTGTTTGCCCTGGGCAATTCAAGCGATGCGTTCCTGATTCTGCAGGCCCAGCAGGTGGGCATTTCAGCGGTTATGATCCCTGTGGTGTACTTAACCTTTAATCTGATCTATGCCCTGTGCGGCATACCGGCAGGCATCGCCGCGGACCGCTTCGGCATGAAAAGAATTATTCTTGCAGGATTTATGCTTTTTGCCGCTCTCTACTACGGCTTTGCCGTGGTAGCCACACCGTCAGGCGTCTGGGTTTTATTTGCGCTTTATGGAATCTTTATGGGGCTTACCGAGGGCATACAAAAGGCCTATCTTGCCACGATCATACCAGCGCAATTAAAGGCAACGGCTTTCGGCGTGTTTGCAACCGCCGTTGGGCTTGCGCAGCTGCCGGCAAGCCTTATCGCAGGGCTGCTCTGGGATCGCCTGTCGCCGTCTGCCACATTCTATTTCGGTGCTGCCACCGCGACCCTTGCCGCCATGCTGTTTGCGGCTTTGATTGTATTTTCGAGAAATACACCCGCTGAGCGCTTGCAGCATAACCGCTGATGCAGGAGCGGCCATTTTCAGTGCGGGGTTGATAAACAGCCTTAAATTCTCTAAACTATAGCCATGGCATGGCATGGCATGCTTCTGGACAACAGAATGTCCAAGGTTGCCTGTTTTGAAAATACCGGCCGCAAGCGGCAGCATACAAACTCGCACAGGAGGATACAATCATGGCAGGAATTATTTTTTATCGCGAACGCACGAAAATCGGCGAAGGGAAAAAAATGCCCCGTTACGCACTGGTTGCCGTGAGCGGCATTGACCTGACGTTTCATGTCACCCATGTGCGCAAGCAGGAGCTTGACCAGATCGCTGCGGCGGTAAAGGCAAAACTGGTTGAGCTAAAGGCGGACAAAAAAAGAAGCTGCATGAAGATGTAGAATGCTGAGAAGCAACTGCGGGCCTTTCGCCCTGGAGGAAGCCCGTTTTTTCTACAAGGAGATTGTATGGCTCTGGTGCGCGAAAAAGACGGCAAAAGACTGCACGTGAAAAGCAGGCTCATGGGCGAAAGCCTGGTGAGTAAAAAGTTTATCGACGGGCTGGAGACGGCGCCGCAACGGCGGCTGTTTCCAGACATCAATATTCTCAAAATCGGCGGCCAGTCAATCTGCGACCGCGGGGCCCATGTTCTGCCCCAGATAATAAAAGAAATTGCGGCAAACAGAAAGAAGCACAAGCTGCTCATCACAACCGGCGGCGGAACCCGTAGCCGCCACATCTATGCCATCGGCCTTGAGCTCGGGATGCCTGTGGGCGTCATCGCGCGGTTCGGCAGCACCATATCAGAGCAGAACGCCCTGCTGATATCCATGCTGCTCGGCCCCTGGGGCGGCATCAAAATCACCCATGCCGATCTTTTAAAACTGCCCAATTATTATGTGCAGGGCTGCATCCCGGTAACTGCCGGCATGCCTCCCTATGATCTATTCGCTCTGCCAACCGGGCACGGACGCATACCCATGCACCGTACCGATGTTGGCACGCTGCTGCTTGCCGATCTCACCGGCGCGCGCACCTGCATATTCATAAAAGATGAAAAGGGCCTTTATACAGACGACCCCAAGAAAAACTCCAGGGCAAAATTCATCCCTGAAATAAGCGTCGGGGATCTTCTCAAAAAAGACCAGGATGATCTGGTGATCGAGCGGCCATGCCTTGAGATCCTGCGCAACAGCGAGGTCATACAAAAAATCCAGATCATCAGCGGCATGCAAAAAGGCAATATCACAGCCGCCCTGAACGGCAAACATGTGGGGACGATTATTTACAAGGATTAATGTGCAGAATATGCGGCAGAGCGTGACGCATAATCGTGGTTTTCCCCTCCCGACTCAACATGTTCCATCACAGGCCCAGCAATCCGCAGGGGCAGACCTGTGTATCCGCCCGGCAAGCTCTCCCTCCACCCAAGGGGAGAAAAAACTCTTAAATGAACAGTATTACCTTTAAGGCCCGCAAATAAACAGGTGCCTGCCACTTATTTTTTTCTTTTTCCCGAATAAAAAGCAGGAGCAACTTCAGGGCTGCTCCTGCTTTTTAAATTCTTCTGATTTCGTTATTCCGGCTTGCCCGGAATCCTTTTTCAAGAAGAGGTATTGATGTATGTATGGACGTCCCCTGGCTGGACCCCGCGCGTTTTTTGTTTGCGCCTTTGTCCTTTTCAGTGGAGTATGCTCTGCACAATGCTGACAAGCCGTGCGGGCTCGATGGGCTTTTGAATAAAGCCGATAAAGCCGAATTCACGTATTTGCGTTGTAGCGGCAATTTGGTCCGCCATGCTGCTTATAAGGTAGATGGGTATGTCGCTGTTGTACCGCTTGATCTTTTGAGCGGCCTGAGCCCCCGAGTCCATTTCCTCCATCATCATATCGCACAGGACCAGGTCCGGATTGGTCCTTTGCGCAACTTCGAAGCCCTGCTTGCCGCTGGTGGCCGAGACAACCACATATCCCGCGCGAGTCAGAACCGTATTGACGGTTTCGATGATGTCGGGGTCGTCATCAATCACAAGCACTATTTTTGTTTCTGCCATGACGTTCTCCTTTGCTGCGGTTGTATCTCGTGCAAGGACTCATGGAACGCAGATGATTATCTGCCGGGAACCCAATAGGTACTTTAAAACTATAAAATGCAGGCCATTGTGTGTCAAGGCAAATGTCAGCCCGCTCCCCGGCTGCTTCTTTGAGTGTTGCGCAGGATTCAGAATGTATGCTATTCTTTCCCGAATTATTGATGTATTCATGGATGCCCCGTATGGGCTTCCACACAGGCTGTGCCGTGCGCACCTGATCCGTGTCAGGAGAATATTTTCAATTTTCTGTAATGAAAAGGAACGCTCAATGCTGTATTCGAAAAACAATCTTGAACATGGTTATGCCAATAAGATCCTCAGTATTGATCTGGGCAAGGATGCTATCCGCGTAGAAAATCTCGATCCGGTTGTCAGGGATTATTTTCTTGGCGGCCGCGGGCTGGGGCTGTACCTGCTCTATCGCCAGATCAGCCCCTCGACCAGGGCCGCTGATCCTGAAAACCCCCTGATCCTCTCGCCCGGTCCTCTGGGTGGCGTCCCGCAGTTCCCGGGCACGGCCAAATGCATGGCCATTTCCCTTTCCCCCTTGACCGGGA
Source organism: uncultured delta proteobacterium (assembly GCA_963718965.1). Classification (GTDB taxonomy): domain Bacteria; phylum Desulfobacterota; class WTBG01; order CAIYCZ01; family CAIRTM01; genus CAIWCT01. Next base: position 16,531 of record CAVRBJ010000021.1, read on the forward strand.
TTCCCGGCGCTTCGAATTTCGGCGGGCATTTCGGGGCGTACCTGAAGTATGCCGGGTTTGATGCCATGGAAATCACCGGCAAGGCCGGCCGTGATGTCATGATTGTCATTAACGCTTTCAAGGGTGAGATCACCATCGAAGCCGGCCCCGGCCGGTGATCAGGTGTTTGCCCTGGAGCAGGAGCTGGTTTCACGGTTTACCGGGCAGGGCTATGACCGCAAAGACATGGTTTTTCTCACCACCGGCATTGGCGCGGCAACCACGAAGTATGGCTGCATCAACAGCCATTATTATGACCCGACCAAGCCGGTGGATGGCACGAAAGGGCTTTTCCGCGTCAAGCAGGCGGGCCGCACCGGCCTGGGCACCGTGATGATCGGCAAGTCTGTCCGCACCATTGTCATTCTGGCGCACTATCCCAAGGGCGACAACCCCTATGGCGCTGCAGACTGGGACAAAGTCAAACAGGCCGGCCAAAAGCTCAACCATGTCGTCCATGAGGTCGATCCGAACTATCTCAAAATGAACCGCAAGGGCAGCGCCGGCCTGATCAGCTTCATGAACAAAGAAGATTATCAATCGCTTCCGGTCCGCAACTACCAGGCCGGTTCCGATCCCGCGGGCTGAAAAAATTTGCGGAACATACTATGACGAGCACCTGTTCGAGCATCGCGGCAACGACGGCTGTTTTCCGGGCTGCAGCCTCAGGTGCACCAAGGGCGGCTGGACCACCCTGCAATCCGGCGCGGGAAAAGGGCGCAAAGTCTGGGTCGATGGCCCGGAATATGAAACCGCGGCAGGCTTTGGCTCCAACCTCGGTATCTTGAGTCCGCAATTCATCATGGAGGCAAACTGGCACTGTGATGACTACGGTATCGACACCATCACCCTGGCGGTGATCATGGCCTTTATCATGGAGTGTTTCCAGCGCGGCTACCTGACCCGGGATGACGCGCAGGGTTTGGAGCTGACCTTTGGCGACGAAGCTGCGGCGCTCGCGTTCATCCATCAGGTTGCCCGGCAGGAGACCGAGCTGGCACGCCAGGCAGGCCTGGGCATGACCAGCCTGAGCGACGTGGATAGCCCTGCGCTGGACCGCGCGTACCGGCGGCCCGGACCCCCGCCCTGAGCTGGCACACTTTGCCATGCAGACCAAGGGCCTGCCGTTCTCGCTTTACCGCACGCACAGGTCGCTTTCCATGCAGGGCTCCTATGCCGCCGCAAGCGATATCGGCGCGCACCATGCCGCGGCCTGGCTCATCAAGGTCGATCTGCTGGGGGCTTTCCCGGATTTCAGTCCAAAGCCAGGGCGCTCATCACCTATCCGCGGGTGCGCCTGGGAAATGACAATCTGGGGCTCTGCAAATTACCCTGGGTGGATGTCTTCAATCCGGAGAGTCAGCACACGAAGGCTGCGGATATGCATATCAATCCGGCTTCACAGGAAATCTATGCCGATTTTTTCAATGCCATGCTGGGCACCAGACCTGACCTGGGAACAAATTTTCGAGCGCACCGACCGCGACATTAACCTGCAGCGCGTCATGAATGCCGTGATTTTCGGCGAGCAAACGGGCGTGCATGATTGGATTCCGGACCGGGCCATCGGGCCCACCGATGATGCGCTCTACGAATCCGAAGCTGCATATAGTGATGCCGACCTTGGCCGTCTGGCCGGGCTGTCTCTGGAGGAGATCGGGCGCATGCCGGTCAGCGAGCGGCGTACACGGCTGATGAGCAGCCGCAAGGCCGCGCTAACCGAGCTGATACAGGCCTACTATGCCGAACGGGGATGGACTGAACGCGGCATTCCCCGACCTGCCGTTCTCAAGGAACTTGGCCTCTGGGAAATTCTCAGGGAAGATACCCGGTCAAAGATCTCCGATTTGGCTGGCTGATGCGTAAGATTTGTGTAAGATAAAAAAAAGGGGGTTCTATTGTAAAATGAGAACCGGCCACTTATATTGCTACAAAATTTCAAAGCAGGGGGAGCCATCCATGAAGCATCAATTAAAAAGAGCCATGGCGTATTTTTTGGGAGCCGCAGCGCTCCTGTGTGCAGCCGGGGAAGGAGCATTGTCCATGGAAAAGGGAAAAATTGAAATATTCGATGTTCGGACGGGCAAAACAATGCTTGTCGAAAAAATAACAAAAACAAATGCTGAATGGAAACTGCTTCTCACGGCCGAGCAATATGAAGTCACGACCAATGCGGGAACGGAAAGGGCGTTTACCTGCGGCTTTCTCAATCAGAAGGAAAAGGGCCTGTATAAATGCATCAGATGCGGAACAGATCTTTTTCAGTCGAGCACAAAATTTGACTCGGGCACTGGCTGGCCCAGCTATACTGAGCCCGTATCAAAGCTCAATATTGTGGAGAAGCCGGACCGGTCAGCCGGCATGGTGCGGACAGCCGTTGAGTGCGCGCGGTGCGGCGCCCATCTGGGCCATGTGTTTGACGACGGGCCTTCGCCCACGGGAAAACGATATTGCATAAACGGAGTGGCCCTTCAGTTTGTAAAGTAATTAAAACCGCCCTTGTACTAGCCCGGGCAAAGATCTCCGCTTTGGCCGGCTGATGTGTACGATCTGTGCATAAGAAGATTTGAAAATCAGGGACAATTGCCCCTGATTTTCTCATGTTGTATGAAAGGACAGTGTACCGCTATGCATCGAAAGATATTTAAAGCCATACTGAAAGCAATGCCGAAAACCGGCGCCACGGATACCGGCCGGAACACCAGTGCAGACAGGGAGCTTCAGATTGCCACCTGCGCGCTTCTTCTTGATATTGCTCATGCTGATAATGAGTTTACACCTGAAGAAGAGCAGAGAATAGAGCAGCTCATGCGAGCGCATTTCACGCTGTCAGAAGAGGCTTTTCATGAAATAAAAAAGCTGTCCGAGAAGAAGCTCAAAGGCAGCATCGACCTGTGGCAGTTTGCCAAAACAATAAAAGAGCAGTATTCCTACCAGCAAAAAGGGAAAAATTATCGAGATGCTGTGGGCAGTTATTTACGCTGATGATTCGCTTAATGCCCACGAAGATTATCTTGTGCACAAGCTTGCAACAGTGCTCAACATTGACCAGGGGAAGCTGATTGACGCAAAGCTGAAAATCCTCGGGCAAAGAAAGGCGACCTGAAACAGGCCTTCATTAACAAAAAAACCGGTGGATGTCCCGATTAATCTTGGAGCAGAGATGGCCAGTACGGGGCGCTGTTGTCCTTTTCCCTCCAATAAAAAACGATAAATTTATTGCTAAAAATGTGCTAACCTTTTGAAACAAGAATAGTTGAAAGGAGTTTTCTATGTTAAACGCCATTAAAGTCAATTTATCACGACAAGAAATCATTGGCGCTGTAAAATCCATGAACAAAAAAGACCGGGATGATTTCCTGGAGGAACTGCTCGCAACAACTTCCCCCGAGTACCTGAAAAGCATCAAGGATGCCCGGGCAGATTATAAAGCTGGTCGTGTTAAAACGCATGATGAGGTCTTCGGGCATTGAGCTACCGGCTGGTATATACACAGAGAGCCGTCAGAGATATTACCAGACTTGATGCCGGTGTCAAAAAGCGCATCGGCATGACCCTGCTTCGCTTTAAAGACAATCCTCTCCAATACGCCGAAAGGCTGACCAACACGGATCTCGGAGGCTACCGTTTCCGTATCGGTGATTATCGCGTGATCTTCGATATTGCGAGCAACGACATCGTTGTGCTTCGCGTGGGTCACCGCAAAGAAATCTATAAAAGAAAATAATGCGGGCCGGGGTGATTTAATTGTCCCCGATTAATCCCGCAAGGGAACTAATGCCACTCAATCACCAGCATCCCTATGAATTTTCTATAATTTTTAAACAGAAGGGAGTGTTTATGAAAGCAACTATTGATTATAGTCGCTGCATGGGAGACAGGCAGTGCAGTGAAATGTGTCCTGAAGTATTTGAATATGATGAGGCAAAGACAGAAGCGCGCGTGCGTGTTGCTGTTGTTCCGCCTGAGCTGGAAGAGCGTGTCAGGCAGACTGCTGCGAAATGTGATACGGAAGCTATTACCATCGAGGAGTAAGATAGCTCCAAACGGGACTGTGCGCTTTAAGCAAAAAAGAGAACTATGGCATTAACCGGCCTTGATATTTATAAAAGCATTCTTCCTAAAACCAATTGCGGAGATTGCGGGATACCGACCTGTTTTACGTTTGCCACACTGGTGGTAACAAGCAAAGTTCCTTTGAGAAACTGCCCGCACATTGGGCCCGAGCTTGCTTTGCAATATCAGCAGGAACTCGATGCACAGCATGCTTCCGGTACGTTTGTAAAAAAGGATATTGCAGCAGAAGCTTTGGCATGGGCTAAAAAGCGCTGTTCCTCCATGCGTATCGAGGATTTGCCCGGACGCATCGGCGGGAATTTGAAGAAAATTGACGGAAAAGAAATCCTTGAGCTTCCTTATTTTCTGGATTCAGTTTTTATCAGCGGAGACAGAATTACAAAGCAGGACGGCTCTGAACTGAGCCGCCTGGAGCAGGTTTTTATCTATAATCATATGGCGCAGGGCGGCACATCTCAACCTGCGGGCAAATGGATTTCTTTGCAGGATCTTCCAAATTCAACACCAAAAATCCATTCCATCATAACGTATGTTGAAAATCCGCTTATCAAAAAGTTCAGCGGAAAAAAGGATGCGCTTCTGGCCGCGAGCCGGCGCATTGGCGGAACAAAAACGGATGATCCGAACATTACTGCTGATCTGGGTATTGAGTTCAGGCCCCTGCCGCGTATTCCCGTACTGCTTCTTTTCTGGGATGCTGTTAAGGAAGAGGGCTTTGAAGCACAGATAAAACTTCTTTTCGATGAGACCATTAACGAGCATCTGGATATTGAATCAATTGTTTTTCTGAGTGAATCCCTCAAGGATTTGTTATGCGGAGAGTAAAGCGGTAAGGAGTGTTGCCGGTTGAGAGTTGTCTTCAGCACAGGGCCTTTTGTGGAAAAGAAAAAAAGGGGGCGGTTGCCCCCTTTTTTTATCAACTGGTATGCTCCCGGCATGCCCTTAAAGTATTCAGCTGCGCGCCGGACTTGGATCAGTTTTTGGTCCACGTGCCGGTCGCGGTGTCTGCGTTCGAGTCGGTATAGGTTACGGTATATTGTATTGTGATCGTCGATCCGTCGGCCGTTGATGTCCCGGATCCGGTATACACACGGCCTGCACTATCGGTAGAAGAAAGGGTGAAGGTCATTGGGGTTGTCAGATTAAGCGTGACCGTGCTGTCAGAAAATCCGCTCATTGGGCTAACGGTCAGGGCAGTGTTTCCGGCTGGTGTGATAATGGGCACATAGGTGAAGCGGCCCAGCGGCGTTCCTGATGTCGAAGCCGTCACGTTGTCTGACGCCCCCCAGCCCGAAGCGCTCACAAATTTTTCCGACCAGGTAGTCTCGCAATAGCTGCCCTCATAGCCGGTATCGCAGGTACAGATACCCGTCATCCTGTCGCAATCGCCGTTGGCGCCGCAGTCTATCCCCCTGCATTTGTTCTTGCAGGAGGTAACAACCAGCGCTGCCGCTACTGCCAGTATCAGGTTCAAAGATAATAAAACTTTCACAGACCGTAATGTTGTCATCATACCCGTAATCCTCCCTTTTGGCGTTAGCCCGTTTTCGGACAAATCAAGATGTGTAAATTTCAAATAATAGTAAATTGAGTCATACTGCTTGTCAAGGCAAACATAAAAATGACGATAAAAGGACGGTTTAACTATAAATTAAACCCTCCCTTTTTGTTTTTGCTCATTAACAACAGCTGCCCTGATTAATTGCTTTTACTTTTTAAAAAAAACTCACTTGTGATATTGTTGTCTGACGATGCTGGGGGAAGATAAAAACCAGCCAAAGGAGCTGCGGCTATGGTAATTCCATGGTACGGTTTGGGTTTTTTTATCTGCTATCTAGTCGTCATCTGGTTCATAAACGCTCTGATGATGCGAAGCCTGCGGGGCATGGCGGGGCAGAAGAAGAAGCATGCAGCATGGCTTGCCCTGTCCAATATCAGTCTTGCCGCAGGAGACACTGTGCTGTTTCTCAGCCTGCTGATCAGCTTCGTGCAGAATGCGGCCCCGTGCGAGTTCTCATTTTTTTATCTGACCCTCTTTTCGTCAATGCCCGGCACGCAGTTCCTGACCGTGCCCGGCGGGATATTCGCCACATCGGTTACCATGTCCCTGTATTATCTTTTTCTGGCGCTGTATGTTCGTGACGTGTTTGAAACCGGCATGACCGGCCCGGCAATGGCTGCCGTATATGTCCTGTGCGCGGCACGGATGCTGCTGCTGCTCTCTCCTGACAATATCTGGCTTGCTTCCTGCCTGCCGGCAAATACTCCCAATTATAGCGCCTGGCTTCGCAATGCGCCGTTTTTTGTTTACGGCATGCTTGCCATTCTGGCACTGGCCCGCGCCACGCTCCGGGCGGGCGCTCATGGCGGGGGCCGGCCTTCAGGGTATTTGAAAAATATGACTGCTGTGACAGCCGCTTTGCTGTGCTCCTTCACCTTTTATGGCATTGACATCTTTTTTTCGCACAGGATCGGCGGAATGGGAATATGGATGGCCATGATAGCCAAAACCATCGCCTATATTGTTGCGGCGATTGCCATGTGGCGTGCGGAGTTTAAAAGCGGACCGGTGCCGGGCGGCAGTTTAGTATCTGACATATGAAGATGTACCCCCCTTCTGTTCCTGGAGGGGCCTTGCTGCTTCAACAAAATTTTTCAAGTTAAGGAGGAGATGCATGGATGTACTAGCACTAAGCCGATGGCAGTTTGCTCTTACCAGCATGTTCCATTTCCTGTTTGTGCCCCTCACGCTGGGACTTTCAACCATGGTAGCGTTTATGGAATGGCGCTATGTGAAGACCGGGGATGAGACCTGGCTCAGAATGACGAAGTTCTGGGGGAAGCTGTTTCTTATCAATTTCGCCCTGGGCATCGTTACGGGCATAACCCTGGAGTTCCAGTTCGGCATGAACTGGGCGGAGTATGCAAAATATGTGGGTGATATTTTCGGGGCGCCGCTGGCTATTGAAGCAACGATGGCCTTCTTTCTGGAGTCCGTCTTTATAGGCCTCTGGATCTTTGGCGAAAGCAAGGTTTCAAAAAGAGTGCATGCCTTTGCCATTACGATGGTGGCCTTCGCGACCAATCTCTCAGCCCTGTGGATCATTCTGGCCAATGGCTGGATGCAGCACCCCGTGGGGTATGTGCTGAGAAACGGCAGGGCGGAAATGACGGATTTCATCGCCCTTGTCACCAACCCCTATGGCTGGGTTATCTTTGTTCATACCCTCTCATCCGGCTATCTCCTGGCCGCTTTCTTTGTCATGGGTGTTTCAGCCTGGCATCTTCTCCGCAGCAAAACCTCCGGCTTCTTCATCCGATCCTTTAGCGTGGCAGCCAATTTCGGCCTTGTTGCCCTCATCGTTGTTTTGGCAAGCGGCGAGCGAAGCTCCGTCACCGTGGCCCGCAACCAGCCGGCAAAGCTGGCGGCGCTTGAGGCCCAGTGGGAAACCGTCAAGGGAGCGCCCTATAATCTTCTTTCCCTGCCTCTTGTCGGGCAGGAAAAGAATATCGAGCTGGTCATGGTGCCAAAGCTCCTGAGCCTTCTGGCATTTCATGATCCCGAGGCCGAAGTTAAAGGATTAAAAGCGTTTAAGCCCGAAGACCGGCCGCCGGTAAACCCTCTTTTTTATGGCTATCGCGCCATGCTTGCTATCGGCACGGCTTTAGCGCTGCTCTCGATTCTGGGATGGTGGTATTCCAGAAAGAAAAACCTGGCGGACAAAACAGGCTATCTCAGGCTCATGGTATATGCCATTCCGCTGCCCTATATTGCCATACAGCTCGGCTGGATGATTGCGGAGGTGGGCCGGCAGCCCTGGCTTGTGTATGAGGTGCTGCGAACTGCGGACGGCGTCTCACGGTCCGTTGATTTCATGCAGGTGGCGACATCGCTGATTATGTTCACCGCCTTATACGCGGCGCTGGGCGCCACTGATGCTTATCTGCTTGTCAAATTCGCAAAACAGGGCCCGGCTCTTGATCGCGGCGCCGCAAAAAAAGCTTAAGGGAGGAGCGACTATGGACATCACCTTTTTTCAGGTTACCTGGTTTGTGCTCTGGTCAGTGCTGTGGGCGGTATATTTTATGCTCGACGGGTTTGTGCTCGGTGTGGGCATGCTCCATTACCGGCTGGGAAAAACCGATATGGAGAAGCGCGTGCTGATAACTACCGTAGGGCCTGTCTGGGACGGCAATGAGGTATGGCTGCTCACTGCCGGCGGCGCCACATTCGCCGCCTTTCCCACGACCTATGCTCTCATGTTCAGCTATCTCTATTCGGCGCTTTTTCTGCTGCTGTTCGCGCTCATTATACGCGGTGTTTCCTTTGAATTTCGCGGCAAGCTGGAATCCCCGCAGTGGCAAAAAGTCTGGGACCTGGCCGTGTTCCTGGGCAGCCTGCTGCCCGCCCTCCTGTTTGGCGTGGCTTTCGGAAATATCTTTGCCGGCCTGCCCATGGATACGTCAGGCTATCACGGGTCTCTTCTGTATCTGCTCAACCCCTACGGCCTCCTGACGGGCATTCTGTTTGTCATGCTCTTTCTATTTCACGGCGCGCTCTACGCGGCGGTCAAGACCACGGGGGAGCTGCACGCGCGGGCGAAAAAAACAGCAGTAGCTCTCTGGCCCGTTCTGCTTATCGTAGCGGTTGCCTTCCTGGTCTATACGGCCTTTGCCACTAAACTGTATGATAACTACCTCAAAGCGCCCGTGCTGCTCATCATACCGGCCCTTGCCGTAGCCGCCCTGCTGGCCGGCGGCATCTTCAGTTTCCGTGATCGCCTGCACCGGGCTTTTACCGCCTCCTGCATCACCATTGTCATGGTAGTGGCAACCGGCGTGGCAGGCATCTTCCCGAACCTTATCCCGTCGAGCCTTGATCCTGCGTACAGCCTGAGCATTTACAATTCCTCGTCGAGCTTGCTGACGCTCAAGATCATGACCGGCGTCGTGCTCATCTTCCTGCCAATCGTTATCGGGTACAAGATCTGGGTCTATCGCATCTTCCGGATGCCGGTATCAGGGGAGGACATGCTCAAAAGCAATCAGCACTATTGATCTTCCTGTGCGGCACCCGGCCCGGGGGTGCAGAGAAAGGCTGTACGGGTCACACATCAGAATAATAATGGCCGGTTCCTGGCGGAACCGGCCATTATATTTTTTCAATGTAAGAAGTCCGGGTTTCGTTCCCCATGAAATAAAGAAATAAAAGGGGCGTGTAGATGCCCGCTAATTCGGTAACTGTTTGCAATGTATCAACACGAAAAATAAATCTGGCCCCTTTTTTATAATTTATGTATGGACGCTCCCTGGTTACTGTGACATAACGCGTATTAAAAGCGTTTTCTGTCAGGCAGAAAACAGGTCACCATGATTTAAAACAAGTGCCGCTGATGAAAAAGCGATTCGTTTTGCTGTTTATTCTCCAGTTGCTTTGCGCGCCGGCAGCCCGTGGGATAAATGACGGGATTGATTTCCTGGCACTTAAAAACACGCCCGCCTCTTCAGCCGTTGTCGATGAACCGGGCGGCACGGTGAATCTCGGCTGGTTTACCGAACCTTTTCATATCGTCAATCCTGAAGCGGCGTTCCCGGGCATATGCAAAAGGCTGCGCAGGAAGGAGTGGCAGTTTTTCCTGCTTGCTTCACAGCGGTACATGATTGGTTTTGCCGCCATCGATGCCGGCTATCTTTCAAGCCTGTTTGCCTTTGCATTCGAAATGCAAACCAAACAGTATTGGGAATACGAAACGGCCGCTCCGGGCGGCAGGGCCGCATCGATTTCAAAAAATTCCGTAAGCGGAACAACGATCTTCAGCTCCCGGAACTGTGCTCTCACGATTGAAAACAACCTTGCCCAAAAAGTCCATCGCATAGAGTTTGACTGCACGGATGGCAAAGGCAACAGGGTTACCGCCCATGGGCAGGTGCATGAAGACGGCCCGCCTCTGGTCAATGTGCGGGAGGCAGCGGAAAACCGCATAGTGTATACGCATCAGAATTCGATGTACCGGCCGGACATGGCTGTTTCCTGGAACGGCAGGCTTATCGAGTTCAATCCCGACACTGATTTCGCAATCATGGACTATACCGTCGGATTTCATAAAAGATATACCGCCTGGAACTGGGCTGCCGCCGGGGGGGCCGCCACCGACGGCACGCCTGTGGCCATAAATTTTGCCATGGATATAGGCACCGGGAGCAATACCGTCCCGGTGTACTGGATCGGGAGGGAGTTGTACAGAATTGCCCGGGTTCAATTCGTCTACGACAGGGCCGACCCCATGAAGCAGTGGAAAATATTTTCATCCGATAAGTGTGTTGATTTAACGTTTCAGCCCCTTGGCATGCGCGAAGGCAAAATGGGCATTGGCGTGCTCTGGTATGATTTGAAACAGCCCTTTGGGCTCTACAGCGGCACTCTCAAGGCAGGCGGCACGACCTACACAATAGAAAACATGGTCGGCATTGCAGAAGAGCATTTCGCGGGATGGTAAGGCAAGAAAGGGGGGAGTTTTACTGGCCCAGTTATTCGCTAACTTTTTGCATGTATCAGCAAGACAATACAGCTGTCCGCTTTTTTTTGCCCCTCTTGTTCCTCCAAAGATATCGTTATTCAGTTCTCCTTCCGGGGGAAAAAATAAAATACTGCAAGCAGAAATATCATGGTGAGGGGTTGATAGGCCTCTTTGAACAGCATCCAGAACAGCAGGGTGACAAAGGGCATCGTAATGACCGCTATATGTATGACAGCGATCTGCCGTGAAAAGGGCTTCAGCAGCAGCTTCCAGGGGCTGCTGCGAAGGAGGTATGCGCGGTCGGCGATAACCGAACCCAGCGCCATGGGCCAGTACCGCTCCGCAAGATAGGTTACCGGCGTGAAAAAATCGGAGTTGATAAACCCGTTTCTGCCAAACAGACTGTATGGTTCCATCTCTGCAAATACGGACAGGAAAAGGCCGTAAAAAGAAAACAGGTACGAATAGATATAGAAGGCCACATAGCCGATGATGCATGACAGGCAGGCCATGGCAGGCAAAACGGCCGATTGCGGCACTGACTGCATAAAGCGCAGAGGCTCTTTTTCCGCTATCATGCGCACAAGGTTCTCGCGGCCCGACGGAAGCATAATGCGGATGCAGCCGGCGGCCACGCAGCACCAGCAGTACAGCAGCCCGCAAATCCAGAAGCTCCAGCAGAACTCCTGCAGGTTCCACTGCTCATAGACGGCAAGGGCCGCGCTGATGACAAACCCCGGCACGCTGGTTCTGCACTGTTTTAGCAAATTCTCCATTATCACGTTATCAATTCAATGAGTTCATCTGCCCTCATGGGAAAGAGGCGAATTCAGGCTATGGCGGATTTTATTTTTTTTCGGGACTGCCTGAACCTACCCCCTCTTGCCCCTCGGAACGATAAAGACGTAACCAATTCAACAAAGTCAACAACGGCCCCTAATCATCCCTAAGCATCCAAAGGAAAAGTAATTTCATTAACTCATGGTCGAACAGGTCAAGCCTACGGCTGAGAGCCGACAGCATGGCTCAAGCGTGTATTGGCACCCGGTCTCTGTTAGCAGGCAGGGGGGGCCCTTCCATATGGTGCATCAACCGTCGCCATGGCAGTCATGGCATGAAATGGGGCCGTTGGCGTAACTTCGGTCAAGGGTGTGGCATTGATTGCAGACGGCCTCGTAGGGTGCGAGGTTTTCATGGGGAGTAGTACCGTGCTGCCAGTTTGAGCCCTGGGGAACTTTGCTGCCTGTAGGGCCGAATGGCACGTTGCGCATTTTGTGGTCTGGTCATGGCAGGAACTGCATTGTAGCGTGCTGTTGCCGTGGAAAGTTGCACTTTTGCGGTCAAGCCAGGGCTGGCCCAGCGGATGAGATGCCTGTCTGGTGCAGAGCGTCGGGCACTTCATGGCAGTTATGACAGGTTTTTGGATCGAGACCATATGACCTGTAGAGGTCATGGCACTGGTTGCACACTGCTTCATAGGGTGACGAGGCTCGTATGCGGGGTTGTGCCATGCTGCCACACAGAGGGAATTGGTGAGCGGCTGCCATCTGGGCTGAAATGGCAAAGGGTACAGCCAGGCAGACCGTTTTGTCCCTGCAACTGTTTGCCATGGCATACAGAGCAGAGTGTTGTGCCGCCCATTTTTTTCACAATACCGCCGTGGGAGCCGGATCCGGGATTATATATGGGATTGAGCCATTTTTCACTGCTGTGATTTTTGGGCGCTTCTGTTTTTTTACAGCCTGCGCAGGTAACTGTAATTATCAACAGCATGAAAAGGCAAAAGCATAATTCTGCATGATTAGTTTTAATAAGTCTGCTCCAAAGGGGGTGGCAAAAAGTATTTCATTTGTTAAATATACTATTTTTATAGATTAATTATATTAACTATAGCACACGGGTGAAAAACTTCAAGGGCTGGGCCGAAAAGATGATAGTCCTTTGTTTCTTTTTATGGAACGACTAGGGGCCGTTGTTGACAAATTACACAAACTGAACCCCCTGCTTGATTTATTTGTTTCACCGCAAACGCCGCACGTTTTATTTTTTCCTTGTCTTTACAACAGCCCCCTTCACAATCCAGCCAGATTGGGCATATATAAACGGTATCCAAATGAAATAGGTCTTCACAACGGCATCGGTCATAACATCGCCCACCCCTTTCAAAGGTATCATCAAGTGCGCCTTCCAGGGTCGGTGGGCCGCCGATGGGGATACATAAAATAGCATACTGCGTTTCTTCTCCCTCTATTCCCTTGGCCCGGTCGGCTTTATCAGGTTCGAAGTCGGATGTTCGAATCAGCTTGTTTGATAAAACTGAAAAATCACCATGCCGGACAATACAACCGGTAAAAAGTCCGTAGAGCGGGTGCGGCGTAGCGGAACCCGCCGATAAATTCAAACATGAATTGTGGGTTTCACCCGCCCTGCTGTACCGTAAGTAATTCAACAATCATCCGTTTAGCCCTGTGGATTGCGTTATAATAATTTTCCTGCTATTAAATGAATAGAACCGGAGTTTTGCGGGCCGGCCGGATACAGCACATTCCTGCCGCACTGTATCAGCAGAAAAAAGGGTTTCCCCAATGTACAAAACATTTCTGCACATGCTGATTTTCAGCAGCTTGATTTTCTGTTGGTCTTTTACAACAGGGTGCACGCAAAAGCAGTGGCCTGACAGCCCCCTCTATGAGCCGCCGGAGAACGACCCGGCCTGGGTGCCTCCGGCAACCGCTGAAGAGGCCAAAGCAGCCATTCAGGGCCATTACGCCCACTACGACATAGTTGCCTACATTGGCCAGACGCCTGCCGGGCCGATGCGGACCTTTATCATTTCTTACGGCTTCACCGACTTTACACTGCAGGGAAATGATCTCGTCGAAATCGACCGTTTCTGCAATTCCGTGAATAAAAACAATCAGCCCTTTACCGCGAATCTCAACGATGCGGCCACACAGGCTATTAAGCCGCGCACGGCAACAGTGGAGGTGTTTCAGGAAGCCGGGGCCTGGAAAATAGTGCGCCCGGCCACGCCAACCCTCATCGGGATAAACGGCGATCCCTGGCAGCCACTCTCCCTGAATCCCAACGATCCGAACATAAACGATGCCGACGGAGACGGCAAGCCCGGCGTCACCGTGCACCTCACGCTCTACGGCCTCATCAAAGCCGAACTCTACATTGCGCGCCGCGAGATCTTTCAGAACTTTCTCACCCTTTACTCTGACGGCAGTCTCTACGGCCATGTTGTCGACACATCAGAGCAACTCGTTATCGGCTCAACCCTTAACATCCTGAATATGCCAAGCAGCCCACCGCAATATGAGGACCTGGGCCTGAGCCCCATAATACTTCTCCCCGTTGCCGACGACCTTGACACCTGCGAGGAGTTGATGGCCAATCAAGACGCTCTCTTTCCTGCCGAGCCGGTATTCCGAAGGGCTGCTTTAAGCCCGGCAGCAATGCCGGCGGATGCTGATCCTGTGAAATCTGTCAGACCTGACCTTCTATGATGCTACTCCGGCCTGGCCGGCATCATGTAGTAGACTGCAGGGTGCGGTTGGACTTGAGTTTGTATAATTTATCAACACCCCCCCCTGGTAGCCCCTTGACACATTAAAGAGCGCTGCCCCCTTTTCTTTTATGGCATTGACAGCTTTTTCTCGCAGAAGATCGGCGGAATGGGCTATGGATGGCCATTATAGCCAAAACCATCGCCTGTATTGTTGCGGCGATTGCCAGGCGGTGTGCGGAGTTTAAAAGCGAACCGGAGCCGGACGGCAGTTTATTATCTATTACAACAGCCCCTTGATTCTCCTAAAAGTCAAAAGCGACTTGACCCCTCTTTGTCTCGTTGATAATTTAATCGGTGGCTGGCCCCCCTTATTTCGAGTTTAACGATACACCTCGTCATGGCTGCCGATATCAAGCAGAATTATCTCTTTTTCAAGCAGTGCAAGAGTAAGCGTGATGCGATAACTGTAGGTGAGCCGCACGGCATAACACCCATCAAGCCTTCCCTGCAGGGGGTGAAGTTCCAGATGCTGCGCAAACGGGTCCTTCTGCAGGTCTGAAATAACCAGGCTGAATCGGGCCTTGAGATCGGGATGGCGTTTAAAAAATTTACGTGCCTGCCGCAAAAACTGCTCTGGAGCGACAATGCTGTACATTAGCCGTTCTCGCCTGCTTCAATGGCCTTCAACAGGTCGCCGGAGGTTTTGAATTTCTTCACCTTCCCGGCTTTCACTTCTTTCAGCGATGCCATGACACGGCCGTAGTATGCCTCCTGTTCGGCTGCAATGAGGGCCTCGTAACGCTCTTCACTCATCACCACATACTGCGGCTGATTGTTCCTGATCACATGCACATCGCCCTTGTCGATAAGATCATCAACAGCGGCAATACCTCTGCGCTTGATTTCCTGTGCTGGTAGGGCATTCATGTTCGAAGTCCTTTTTTGATTTTATTAAGTACTTAATTAAGTACCATATAAAATACCGTTTTGCAAACTTTAATCGTGCACTGCAAACAATAGGTGGCTGCTGCCCCTGATTAATCGTCCCCGATTAATCCGAAACAATTTTGCAACAAATTCAGGCTCTGAAATAGCTGCGGCTCTGCGCATCAATGGGACGCCGTTAATTGACAATTGAAGATGTGACACCTGATCCATGCTTAACAAAAGAATAAAACAAGATTTCAGACAATAATCCCCTTTTGATAGTATTTGATGGGCGGGCATGTTCCGCCCATTTTTTTAATTGATGAACTTTGAAGTTGAATTCGCCCAATTTTTCATGCAAGCAATTCAACTAATTCAACAACGTCCCCTAACCATCCCAAGATCTCCGCTTTGGCAGGCTGATGTTTAAGATCTGTGAATATGAAGATTTGATAATCATATAAAGGTTACCATTCGTTAGAGATTTGGTACGTTTGGAGCAGGGATGGCCAGTAAAGGGCGCTGCTGCCCCCTTTTATCCGACAATATGACGCCAAAAGCCAAATTTTTCTCCGTATGCATGCCCTGCCTTGGACTGCGGCTCAGGCCGGGCACCTAGTCCATTTCACAGACAAGCAGCTTTTTAGCAGTGATGGACCCGATCAGAAGCGTGTTGCCGTATGTGGCGCCGCAGCTGCCGGCAGATATTTCTTCACCGTCATTCAGGTACATTTCTGTAATCTGCGGTTCTGATTCGCTGAGGTCAATTCTCAGTATCTGCGTTGGAGACTTGCTGCCGGTGATGAAATGCAGTACCAGTGCCAGAACCTTGGAATGTGCGCCGACCCAGAGCGAACCGTCTGCGGCAATATCGATATTGTCAGGAGAGGTGCCCAGGCTTATATTCTGCAGAGTAGCAATGCTTCCATCAGATACATCGCGAGACACAACCCGTATGGTTTTTCCATTGGTTTCGGAGATATACAGAGTCGTATAGTCAGCAGACGCATTGATGCCGCCGCCGGACTGGATGTCGTCTGCAACCACAGCGTAGTCTGCCCCGTCAAAGTAAACAAGGCTGGTCAGTTTTTCGTCGCTTGAGCGGTCAACATCCTGCGCTACATAAAACTGACGGTCGCCTACAGCGACCAGGTCATTGGCGCGGGTAATCAGGGGGCTTGTAAAAGTTTCCACGTGACGGAATGCACCGGGGGTTTCTTCACGGTAGCGCTCAATTTTTTCAGCACCGGTTTCGCGGTCCTCCGGATGGTTGATGACAAACAGATGACGCTGTCCGGTCTGGTCAATGAACAGGCTTATGCCGTGGGGCCGCAGTTCAGGCCCGTCAATAAGTGCAGAGGTGGCTGCCAGAGGGGTTTTTGTCAGGTCAAGCGCCAGGATGTCACCGGGCGGCACAGGTATATCGTTTGCAACGCCCTGCCTGTCATACAGAGAGATATAGGCCAGCCCCCGGTCCCGGTCGATCTGTATATCCTCTCCGCTGCCATCCATGCTGAACTCGGTGCAGGTGCCGTCAAAGTGGTTTTTGTCTTTCATGCCGCATGCATACAGGCTGAGAGCGGTTACGAGGATGATAGCCAGGGGCGGTAATGTAATCAGAACTTTATTCATGAGCTTTTCCTTTTGCCGGTGGGGTTTTTGATTTTGGCTTTGCTTTAGAGTACTAAAGCAGGTATGTGCAGTCCGGTTGAAGCGTTAATAAGCAACATTTACTTATAATTTATAATTATACAGAATATGGGCTTTTGTGTCAATAAGCATGTATATCGTGAAGCCCGGATGCCTTGAAGGAATGAAGGAAGATCAAACCGTGTTTAGCAGAAGCAAAGCAACCAATTCAACAACGTCCCCTGCTCTTGCCCGATGTAAAAATCAGTTCGCAGGGTGCGCATCGCGCACCTTTCCGGCTGCTAAAACGACAACAGCAGGAAGGTGACATCTTCCAGATGCGTCGGCTGGTCGCCGACCTTGATGTCGATAGGCTGCAGCAGAACTATATAGCTGCCAGGCTGATACTCGGGGGCCGGTTGACCATTTGCTTCGGCCATGACGGGCTCGAAGCCTTCGGGGGTGTTGGTGGCGGTTGAGTAATCGGCTATGATGGCATAATCGTCGCCCGCTTCATAAATCCCGGTAAAACGGAATTCGCCCTTTTCGTTGCTGCGGGCTTGCGCCTTATAGTCGCCACCCACCTGTACATACCACGTGTCGGCGAGGGTCACTACGACGTTGACAGCGGGAATCGGATCAGGCTGATCGGAATTAAAATACACCCGCCCCGAGATAGTCGCATCCCGGCTGCTGCAGCCGTATCCGAAGGCTCCCAGCAAAAGAGCGCAGGCAAGCAGAAGCTTTTTTGTAGTCATGGCGCATCTCCCCGGTTGAAGTTTTCTTTTTATTTATTACGGTAAAATACAGTATTGTCAAGAAGGGCGGGTGCAACCCCGTCGCACATCTGAGAAAAATGAAAAAATAGGAAAAAACAGGAACAGTTGTAGATGCTCACTAATTAGGTAACTTTTTGCAATGTATCAACAAGAAAAATAAATCTGTCCCCTGGTTGGTTTAATTGACAATTGAAGATTTGACCCCTTTTCTGCCCCTTTTTCACGAATCTCCCCTTTCTGCACATTATGTATCCTGCCCTAAATGGGCTAAAATTTTACGGTCGGCGGAAGCATGTGGATCATAAAGCTTTCCGGCGGCACGCCCAGCTGTACCCCGCCCTGGTAAAAACGGTTATCCTGAAAAATAAAGCGAACCCATTCGGCTCGGAATCTATCCATTTGCCGGATGTGTTCATCCGTGTAGGGGCTGTCCTTGCGCTTGTCGACAATCTCAAAGTAGGCTTCCAGTGTCGCATTGGCGGCCGCTTCAAAATACTCGCTGCTTTCCTCGTCGGGCATGATGGCCAGGCCGGCTTCATATCCCACGCCGACCCCCACTTCCTTGAGCTGGAACATGGTCAGGTAGCTCTGGGGCAGGTCCGGGTAGGTGCGCCCGAACATTTTGCAGACCGCCCCGATCTTTTCCTGAAAGTAGTGCCGGTCTTCTTCGATGGGAACGACCGGATAGAAATCAAAAAAGCCGGGGTGATGCTCTGTTCCCATTTCAGCCACGTGCTCAAAAACACCCATCAGCATCGGCACCATCGGGTTTGAGGGAAAGGTCTGAACGCCCAGCCACTGAATGCTGCTCTCATAATCGCGGCCCGGAATGGACACTTTAGCTGAAATGTTTGAAACGCAGGCTTTCTCAAAAATATCCCCGCGGCTGACATTGACCTCCACCTCGCCGAACTTGGTGAAAAATTCCCAGTTTTGTTTGACAAAAGCGTTCTGCCCAATATAGGGTGCAAAGGCCTCAAAGTACCGCTGTTTTAAATCGATTAAAAACGGGTTGGTGAGCATAATGTCCTCCCTTGTAGTGGAATTAGGATAAAAACAGGGGGCGTCCATGAATATCATCAATAACTTATTTTATTTGTCAATAATTTAGACTTTATTCATTTATTCAGGATGTCCCTTATTATTGTATTTCCCTCAGTTTGTGTACTTTGTGCACAACGTTCACCAAATTGTCTTTATTCGCAGTTGACTCACGGTCAACAGGGCCCGCGGGTAATGTGAGACAGATCAATATTGACGTCAAATATTTTTGCGCTGATTTCAGTTATGCCTAAGCCCTTTAACCGTTCCGAATGCATCTCAAGATATGCAGATGCGTTTTCCCCATCCTCAAACAGATAAATTCCTCCGGCCTCTTGTGCCTCTTCATTTTCTGTCCATATCTTCCAGACCAGACCGGGCTCTTCGTTAATTAAGTGCGCCAGGCCTGAGAGTGTTTCAGCCAGCTGCTTGCCGAATGGCCCACGGAACGGAAAGGAGATTTGTAATAGCTTTGCCATATCTTTCTCCCAATGTTTTTTTTTCACGGGTTACACGGGTTATGCGGGACAGTCACCTATTAAAGGGCGTCCCCCCGCTTTCTTTTCCGTGGCCTGCCAACAGGTAAGGCGCTAAGTCTGCGATCAAGCCGCCTTTCCAGTTTTTTTATAAATCCCTCAGAACCGTATGGCCTACCGGTCATAGTATGCCTGCGAAGTTTTTCTGCATCTTCCTCTCCTGGCTCCCTCAACACCTGCTTCCACCCCCAACTGTCGACAAGCTTATGCCAGGTCTGCATGTCAAGCAGTCCATCACGTGCTTTGCCTTCAATATGCGCCTTGGCGCTCGACCACAGGTACTGCTCCGGCTGCTTTACCGTCCCAGCTCCGACAGGATTGCGTTCAATGTATCGCATTGCGCTTACCAGGTGCAGCGCTTCGAGAATAACGGAGTAAAACCGGTTTTGCCAGAGATGGCCGCTGCGTTTGTACTTCTTGTTAAAGTACTGTGTGTATCTGTAATGCGTCTGGCCTATGGCTTTGGCAAGCAGCGTGCTTTCCTGCGGCATCACTACAAGATGCACGTGATTGGTCATCAGACAATATCCGAGAATCCTGACTTTGTATTTCTCAGTAAGCGATTTGAAGAAATGCGAGATAGGCTGACCTGTCGTCGTCATCAAGAAAAACATCCTGACGATTATTGCCCCGCTGCGTGATATGGCAGGGGTGGTTATCGGCAGTGATTCTGGCTAGTCGTGGCATGCTTATTTTTCTATCATACTCGATTGGGCAATGCAAATAAATAGGTGACTGTCCCAGATTTCCCCAGATTTCCCAGGATAAGTTCAAAATGTTCGAGTATCAAACCATTATTTTATGTTTTATACAATATAATTTTTATAATTCGCTAAAAAGCTTAGCATTGGTTAAGGGTTGTGGCAGAAAGCAGAAGTCAGGTCTTTCAATATTATTTACCTGTTTTGAAAGCAGAGCACAAATCCTAACATAAACAACACATTGCGTACCAGCTTTTGAAAATAAGGGCCGCAGTATAGAGAAGGGTTAAGCGCCGTATCCGTGGTACGGCGCTGTCAGTCATAAATAATTATGCTGGCCCCTTAAACTCTATCGGTTCAGCCTTTTTTTTGAGGTGTGATAAACATCTTGGCGGGATCATACCCCTGCTCTATAAGTTTCTGCTTGATAGAGGTTAAGGTGGTTTCATCAAGGCTGGGGGTTCTGGAAAGAATCCAGAGAAATGTTCTCTTCGGATGGCCGACCACGGCATATTTGTAATCCTTATCAAGCTGTATGACCCAGTAATCACCACTAAAAGGCCAGAAAAACTGCACCTTCAGCTTGGCATTGGTCTCCTTGTCAACAGACCAGGCTTTGCCTTCAATCGAATTTTCTTTGCCATCGACGCTGCCCTCACGGCAGGCATTGAAAACCTTCACATTGCCGTCAGACCGGAGCGAGTACTGAACCTGCGTTGCCACACAGTCATCCTTCTGAAAGCTGTTCGGATAGCGGGCTATTTCGTACCAGGTTCCCATATACTTTTCGATATTTACAGAAGGGACAACTTGCAAAGGTTTCATCGTGCCGTTCTCTTTTGTGGTTGAGCAGGCGCACATGCAAAACAGAGCCGCCACTATAAGTGATAAAATAGTTTTCCGCATAGTCAATCTCCTGAAGGTTTTTAGTTGTAACCGGTTTATGAATTGAGCCAGTGAGGCATTATTGTAAATTTTTCAGTATTGCAATGGCGCACTACAGGTGCTGCCGGCATACCCTTGTACAATACCACACATTCTGCGGCTTGCGACTTGCGCAAATGAATTTATTAATCTATATACCACAGTCATACTCCCTGTGGCTAAAACCTTAAAGACGCACACTGAACGATACTGATTCAGAGTGCTGTTTTTCTTTTATACTAATATATAACAAAGGGAAGGAGGTTATTGCGCAATAGCTTTCAATTATTAACGGAAGTTGCTTTAAAGAGTTAAAACTAAACGGGCTCAATTAATTTATTTAATTTAAAAGGAGCAATTTTATGAAACGATTACTTTGTAAGTATTCATTAGTTGCATTTTTATGCATATTTACAATTGCAACAACCGGGTGGGCAACAAGCCATGATAAAAAAGATATAGTTGATACAGCTGTTGCCGCAGGATCATTTAATACCCTGGCCAAAGCATTAACCGCTGCTGGATTAGTGGAGACATTGAAGGGTAAGGGACCATTCACAGTTTTTGCCCCCACTGATGAGGCGTTTGCTAAATTACCGGCAGGAACTCTTGATGATTTACTTAAACCGGAAAACAAAGAAAAGCTGAAGGGCATCCTGACGTATCATGTGGTCTCGGGTCAAGTGACGGCTAAAGATGTTATCAAACTGAAAACCGCGAAAACTGTCAATGGACAGGAGCTGAAGATAACCGTTATGGACGGAACTGTTATGGTGGATAATGCCAAGGTAACAAAAACAGATATTATGTGCAGCAATGGAGTTATTCATGTTATTGATACAGTGCTTCTGCCTAAATAATGCATCTTTGAAGGTGTATGCTTTTACAGAAGAGCGCGGATTTGGCGGCAGGCGGTTCTATCGCCACAAAACAAAGGGGGAGACATCAGGGCCATTACTTGAAGAAATTCGCACGATCACCGGCCAGTGCGTGCATCCGGGCGCGGGCAGGCTCGTCAAATGTCCGGTCAATTTTCGTGTTAAGAGAGAGCTGCCCCTGCTTTGTGAAAAATGCTCCGGCGACCATACGCAGCACCTTTGCGATATCGCCGGAAATGAGCGGTTTGACCTCATCAAGGAGCTTGCTAAAAAACCCGACTTCATGTGCATGAACTGCGGCAGGATGGCCGACAACCGCGCCAGCCTCTGCAATCCCATGCCCATGGAAGACATACCGGCATCACATTAACCGGCAATAAATACTAGAGAAAGGGTTTATGATGGGCCACAAAAAGCATGTATCAAAAAGTTTTCAGGTAATGCTCAGCCTGCTGTTTTGTATTTTTTTTGCTGCAGGGTGCAAGCTGCTGCCGCCGAAAACAGTGGATTATGTTGATCTTGAGCGCTATGCCGGGCTCTGGTATGAAATAGCCCGCTATCCAACATCGTTTGATGAAAATGCCGTGGCGGTTACCGCTCTCTACACGCTCAATGATAATGGAACCGTCAGTGTCCTTAACCAGGGCCGGGTGGGGTCACTTGACGGGGCGCCTACCAGCATCCAGGGCGTTGCCCGCGTAGTAGACCAAAAAACCAACGCCAAACTTGCAGTGCGCTTTGACCGGGCCAGCATTGAGAACTTTGAGTTTCCCTACTGGATTACTGATCTGGGGGAAAACTATGATTATGCTGTTGTTTCAAATCCCGGGAAGAGTGTCCTGTATATTTTGAGCAGAACGCCGACCATGGACGATCAGTTTTATTCCGATCTTGTTCAACAGCTGGCAGATCGCGGGTTTAATCCCGATAAGCTTAATTAACCCCGCAGCCGTAGAACGAATTGGCTGCACAGGTGAATTTGCAGGCCCTAAAAAAACAAAATCAGGGGGCAGTCAGAAAGCGCCGAAAATAACGGGGACGGTTCTATTAAAAAATCAGCTCAACCGTCCCCGTTGCTCTCTGTTTTTTCTATCCTTCCGTTCCGTGAAGGTTCCCGCTATTTGTATTGACAATCAATGGCCCCTATTTTATAGTCTGCCCATTCCAAAGCGAGCCCCTATCAGTTTCCCCTCACTCTCCTATCAGTCTGCCCCTTAATGCCCGGAGGAAAAGCCGTGAAAATTACGACAAAATGCATAACCTTATATATGCTCGTATCGTGTGTCGCCTTGAGCTCCTGTGATAAAGACCAGGTCGCTTTAACCTATAACGGCACTACCGGCCCGATTGACAATACACACAGTGCAGCGGCTGCCTCTGAATGTGTTGATGCCGACTATGACACCTATGGCGATAACTGCAGCGCCGGGCCGGACTGCAACGATAACGATTTCTTTTATAATGAAATCTGCCCGACCTGCACGGTACACATCATTCCCAAAATACTTGGCTGGCTGATCGGTGACAAAGACCACACCAGAACCCTGCTCATAGTTGGGGAGCGCGGCACGGAATTTGACAATACAACGGTTATAAAATGGGAATCAGATGCGATAGAGGTAGTAAGCACGCGGGTCTTTTTAAAGCGGTTTATGCTCATGCGGGCAATGTTTAACGGGGCGGCTCTTGAGAAGGAAGAGTATCGAGTTCTTATTGGCCATTGCGAAGGCAGGGTCAAATGGGCGTTTAATAATGCGCAGCGCTGCATCACCTCCCTGTGCCTGGATGAAATCGTCGCGTGCACAGGGGATACGGAATGCAACTCATGGCTAAGCTGCATTATGGAATGTGGTGACGATAACATGCTCTGCCCGACAATTTGCGGCGCTTATTATCAGTCTTCGAACATCAACGCATTCACACAATGCGGGCTTGATAACGGTTGTATCAGGCTCGACTTCTCATCGCTTCCGCAGTGCAAAGTGCCGGAAACGAAGCCCATTGATGTAGGCAATATCGATGGCATTTGGTGGAACGCCGGAGTCAAAGGCTACGACTACGTGATCTTCAATGACTGTCAGAGGTACGCCTTTACGGAGCTGAGCGACACGGAAATTAGCGTTGAGAATTCCCTGCCGATAACTCGGGCAGGCGAAACCAGAATCTGCAAGAATCTGGGCAGGTTCACCAAGACCACAGATGGGGTCATGAAGCTCGTCTACGACAATTATACTGGATACTATGAACTATATTATGTGGTGCACAAAACCCCTAACGTGATTGTCATGCATGTCTGCTCCGCAGATTCCGGAAACAGCATCCATGATTACGGAACGCTCGTCTTTACGCGCGTGTCCCTGGCTTCCCTCGACAGCTCAGAGTTGGCGGCGCTGGAGTCGGCTCTTCAGAACACCCTCCACATCGGCCTTGGGGATATCACCCTGCTCAAGACGACAGACTGTCCGAACCAGTAAGCGCCATGCAGGGGTAAATCCGGGTGGGTGCAGCGTAGCGGAACCCACCAATAATTCCAAACATGAATGGTGGGTTTCACCCACCCTGCTTTACAGTTCACAAAACAGAATAATAAATGGCCGGTTCCGCCAGGAATCGGCCATTATGTTTTTCGATGTAAGGAGCCAGGGTTTCGTTCTTCATGAAATAAGGTAGTGGCCCGCTATCACCAATTGTAATATAAAAGCCTGACCACTTTATGCAGCAGTCCGGCTGTACCCTTTATCCCGTAAATTCAGTGCAGGCGACTTACAACACTCCCAAATAGCATAAAACAGCCGCCAAATACATGATAGCACCAAAAGCTCCGAAGTTGATGCCAAACAAAATGCTCAACACAAAAACAAGTGCCGCCCCATAAGAAAGACTATCGCAACCAATATCAAAGGCGTTTACAAGAGCATTCACTTTGGCCTCTGTGGCTATGTCTGCTTTTGCAATATCGGACACCAGCATTAACTTTCCCTTTAAATACTGCGGGAGAATACGGTCGTATTTACTCATGGTTTCATCGGATATGCCGGACCGTTCAATTTTTTTAAATAAATTTTCCATGAGAATTAAAACTTCTTCTTTTACCACAAGGCGCTCTTCCTCCGACAGAGCCGGATTTCCATTTTTTGCAGCAATTGCCAGTTTGAGCATATACAGCGCGCTTGCTCTTTGGATTTTTTCATCCTCCCGAGCCTGGACTGCGGCAGGCGTGGTCGCTGCAACAAACAACAGCAGTGCAATGATAGGGCATACCGTTCGGATGGATGCTTTGTTTTTCATGTACATGAGGACCCCCTTTCAAAAAATTAATGGAATGCCTGACTAAAAATATTTTCTCAAGCACAAAAAGCACACTCCACTGAAGGAGATGCGGATGGTAATCCTTTTGATGCCAATTAACTATTTGTTTGGGGAACTGAGATGGAGTGCTGGCCGTTGTTTTTCAAACTTCAGAATATAAAGCAATTGTTCTCCCCATTGCGCTGATATTTTTTGTTTATATATTTGATGTAGCACAGAAAAAAATTATTTCATTATTTTTTTATTCATACCAGTCCGTTGGGTGCAACGTAGCGGAACCCACCGGTTGTGTTTCAAACTTTAATGGTGGGTTTCACCCGCCATTGCTGCTGCTCATAAGTTCAGGTCGCAATTAATCCGGGGAATTTATTTACCGGAGGATATTTTTTTTGCCTTTGCCATCCTCACGGGGTTTAATGAGTAGTGAAACTTTCCAATAAGCTCGATTGCTGCCCAGCGCCGCTTATACCATCCGGGTAAATCGATGGAGTAGTAGCCCCGGCAGACAACGGGGTCTGTTGTTTTAAGTAAGGGATCAAGCGTGACGTCTTCAACGATCACGCCCTCCTGATACCTGAGCTGGGCTTTAACAGTGCCATCTGAATCGGCAATTGTTGATCTCCCGCCGAATCTATCCTCCTTCCACGGGCCGCATTTATTAGCCATAACAGCAGGAACCCCCAGCAGCTGTGCATACCGCTGCGCCGGCGTCATGCCGGTAGCATTATCGGGGGTCAAATCCGGGGCAGAGTGAGGCATAAGCACGATATCAGCCGACTCCTCATACATCAGCTCCTCATGAAAGCACAGAACGTTTTCATAACAGATGCCAACGCCGATCCTGCCGAAGCTTGACTCAATCACATGGGAGCCCGTGTCTCCCCTGAAAAAATAAGCTTCAGGTCCTGCCGGGTACCGCTTCCGAACTCTTCCCGCTTCGTTCCCCTGCGGATCCGTGAGCACGAAGGTGTTGTAAAAATCATACCCCTCAGCCTCCAGATAACTTGTGCCCAGCCATACGTGCAGGCGCTGTGAATTCTCCTTCAGCCAGGCGACGGTTTTCCCCTCCCGGGGCTCACCGCAGTCCCACATGCCCGCGGTTAAGCTGTAGCCGGGGGGCATGAATTCAGGCAGCAGGATAATCTGCGCGCCTTGTGCCGCTGCCTGCTCGACAAGAATTTCAGCATGCGCAAGATTTCCCTCAATGTCGCCGTCTACAGAGGCCATTTGCACCGCTGCGACACGGACGCTTAACACTCCAGCGTTTGTTTCCTGCGCTTGCCCGGAATCAACTACTGCTATGCAAAGCAATAAAACCATGAGCATACTTTTAGATAAGCATTTCATTATGTATGCCTCCACATAATCGGGGAACAGTTTGCAGGGTGCGCACCCTAGTCTGTAGCAGGGTGGGTGCAGCATAGCGGAACCCACCGATTGTTTTTCAAACTTTAATGGTGGGTTTCACCAACCCTACCTGCTGCGTCTTTCAAAACCGGCATTTTTCTCATCCTTTATACAATTTGCGGAGATACGCAGGAACACGTCTCTGTTTTACTTTCGGCTACTGCTCACACGCCGTAGAAAATATCCAGGGCGCGCTCAATGCCTTCCTTCCTGCCGAAAAATATAATATTTCCCTTTACGCCGGGGTCGTGGTCGACAACGGTTTTGAGATAGGCGTTAAAGGATGCGTTTATTTTTTCAAGAGCGCTGCCGGTGAGGGGCTCCGCGGTTTTAAGAAGCTCCAGGTAGGCGCTGAAATACTCGGAGAAAATGCTGATTGCCTGCCCGTCGAGCTCGCAGGGAATTCTTACCTGGCAGGCTGCTTTTGAATTGACCGATGAAATGCCCTTGGCCGCTATCTTCTCATATTTCATGAGCTCGGGGTACCTGCCCCTGATCTCCAGAAGCCGGTCAAAAAAATCATCGTACTGCTTCTCTCCTCCCGCGCCGCCCTTGTGCGCATCGACGATAAAGATGCGCTTGCTGCCCAGCTTGACCGCTTCGCAGATAAAGACCGGCAGGTCGTATTCGATCCGGGGAGAAATGAAGGTGGAGAACACTTTCATAAAAACCGGGAAGTGTATCTGCATGAGCACGGCGCGGTTGAGCTTTTCGGAGCAGTAGATTTCGCCGTCGAATTTGATAAGGCCGAGCATGCGCCGGGGGCGCACCGGGAAGGGATATTTGAGTGCAACAGGCGTGAGGGGCATGGCTTTTTTCATAAGAGAAAGCGCTTCGCCCTGTAATTCTGTAATGCTTCTCATGATGCTCTCCTTGCTGAATGAATAGAAATAGAGTGGGCTGCGCCCGCCATTTTAGCCGGTGGGCACAGCCCACCCTGAAACATGGACCAAATTCCGAATTTTTAAAATGATTGTATATGTGTGCGGCTTAGGGCCCCGCTTTAATAGGAATGAAAGATTTTAGTGATATTTATAAAAATAAAAAGGATTTGTCAAAGTAAAATTAAAGACAGAATTCAGGAGTCAGAATCCAGCAGCCAGAAGGCAGGGGTGCGGGGCCTGCTGCCCTCTCAGCAGAAAGGGGAAAATAATTCTTTCTCTGTGCCTCGAGCGCAGCGGGTGGTGAGACGGGTTCACGGCATAGCGCAGGGGCGGGCTGGCAGAAACCCGTATGCCTGCAGCAGGCCGCTGAGCAGGCTGGCCGCCTGCTGTTTGTCCGTGACATCAAACGCGTAAAACTTCGCAGACGGGTTTATGCCCCTGATCTGCTGCTGCACCGGGTCTTCTGCGGCATCGCAGCCCCGGCGCAGATTATGGATGACGGCATCTGCTTTCTGCAGCGCACGCACCCGGCTGGGCTTGAGGGGCCTGTCGTCGCAGATGCGCTCGTCGCACATAAAAACGGCAAGGGCCGGGGTGATGTGGCCGAGCACGCTGTTGCCTTCAATGAGCAGCCGCGGGTTCGCACCTACCCGCTTGAGTGCATCAGCAAGGGCTTCTTTCAAATGCTCCTCCTGCGCCCGGACCCAGACCACCTGGGCTGCGCCGCTTGTTTTCATGCGCCAGGTGTCTTTGCCCTCAACCATGATGGAGGCATCATTGTCGAGCACCTCGGTTATATGATCATTGATGGTGACCTTGATGGCGGCACAGCCTGGCATCAGCGAGACGATATGCCCGCACAGCTCGGTTTTTCCGATGCCGGAATAGAGGCCCGAAACGGTGATAATTTTTTGTTCAGCCGGTGACTGCTGCATGCGGGCCTGCCCTTTAGCCCCCTATTGCCGACATGGTTCTGCTGCACTTTTTAAAGCTCGCCTCGTGAATTTCATGGCGCTGCGGCTTTGACTGTATGGCCTCCTCGATGACGCTGCTCAGCTCGTCGTCGGAGCAGCTGCCGCGCAGCAGGGGCTTTAAATCGGTTTCGTCATCGGAAAAAAGGCAGGCCCGCAGCTTGCCGTCGGCCGTGAGACGAAGGCGGTTGCAGGAAGCGCAGAAATGGCTGCTCAGGGCCGTGATAAAGCCGAGCTTGCCCTGCGCCCCCTCAAGCTGAAACATCTTTGCAGGCCCTGCCTTCTGGTCGGCATCAAGCGGTATGAGCGTGCCGATACTGCGTATGCGCTGCTGCAGCTCCTCGCTTGAAATAAACTGCGCCTCCTCCCACATGGTCTGGCCTGCCACGGGCATGAACTCGATAAAGCGGATATGCACCGGCCGGTCAATGGTCAGCCGGGCAAACTCCACGGCCTCGTCGTCATTGACATTGCGCATGGCAACCACATTAATCTTGATGGGAGTAAACCCCGCCTGCCGGGCTTTGCTGATGCCGGCAAACACCGAGCTGATATCGCCTCCCCGGGTGATTTTTCTGTATTTTTCCGGGTCAAGGGTGTCGAGGCTGATGTTGATGCGCCTCATGCCGGACAGGTAGAGCTCCTGCGCGCAGGCTTCCAGCAGCACCCCGTTTGTGGTGATGCTCAGGTCTGCTATGCCGGGAATTCGGTTCAGTGCGCCGATAAAGTCGATGATGCCTTTGCGAACCAGGGGCTCGCCGCCGGTGATCCTGATTTTGGTTATGCCTTTTTCAGCTGCGCAGCGCGCCACGCGCAGGATTTCTTCATAGCGCAGTATATCGTCGTGGCCGATGGGCGAAATGCCCTCCTTGGGCATGCAGTAAATGCAGCGCAGATTGCACCGGTCTGTTACCGAAATGCGCAGGTAGTTTATATGGCGGTTGTAGGTGTCAAGCATCTTTGGCATTGTTGTACCATAAAAAATAAGCCCGGTACTTCCAGTGGAGTACCGGGCCTGCATGCCTGTAGAAAGCTGTCATACCCGTCTCCTGCCCAATTCCGGGAGGCCCGGCCGTTGCCAGCCGTGCCCTATCGGCTAGACCTCCTGCCCACTCGTGCAGGCTGTCTAACTCCAGAGACTTTCTTTAGTTCAGTAATACTGTATAGCCCGTGGTTTGTCAAGAAATGCCTCCCGTGCAGCGCGTGAAGAAGGTTGCGCCCGGCGGCAAAACTTTGTATGCTGACACTGCAGCTCTGCACGCACCACGACAGGACCACAGCCATGATGCCTTCAAGCCCCGTCAGCCTTGCCGCTGAATTGAAAGAGATGATGATCGGCCACGCCCGGCGGGAAGCGCCCAATGAATGCTGCGGGCTGCTGCTCGGGCAAGGCGGGGTCATGGAGCGCCTGGTGCCCATGACAAGCGACCCGCCGGCTCCCGATGCCTATTTTATGGACCCCGTGCAGCAGGTTGAGGTGTTTACCGAGATGGAAAAACGCGGCGAGCGGCTGCTGGGCATTTATCATTCCCACCCGAAAGGCCCGCCGCAGCCATCCGGGGCCGATCTGCAGCTGGCGTTTCATCCCGAGGCTGTCTATTTCATTATCTGCCTTGCCGATGCGGCCCGGCCCGAAGTGCGGGCCTTTGTACTGCGCAGCCGCGGGTTTGCAGAGGCGCCCCTTATTATCATCTAATGGGCCTTCACATTTGGAATCAGGGGTTTAATAACCTCCCCTGACACCATATCCCCGGTCTATACACCTGCTGGCCAGGAGGGCAAAGAAATGCGGGCGCTGCCTTTTGCAAATGCTGCGCATAAAAAAGGGGGGGGAGGGGTGCAAAGAGTTTCTGCATTTATTTTAGTGGAAAACCGGACATTGGTTTAAAGCAGTCTTCTATCAGCCGCCGCCCACGATGAGGCCGAACCAGAACTCATCGCCATCTTTGATTTTTGTTTTTACCCCTTCGGGGAAATCCTGCACCCACTGGATGCGCCGCTTGTTCAGGTAGATGTTGGGCGTTCTGAAGGGCTCGCCCGACAGGGTGCCGGTTGCATACACATGCTTGGCAAACTCGGAGCCGTATTTTTCCGACATGAAATCCAAAAACTGCTCAACGATCATCCCTTCCGGAACCTCGACGATTTCACCGTCTTTTTTCGTAGCGCCCAGCACATTAACAAAATATTTGCAGGAAATTTTTGCCATAGTTTTTCAACTCCGGTTGATTTTTTTTGGCTCTGTTTTCGTGTGACGGTTCAGTCAGCCCGTGGCGCTCAGATGCCCGCAGACGGGGCAGCCGGCAATTTTTTTCTGGGGCAGATCCATAAACTCTATTCGCTGCCCGTCCCAGATAAGCAGCCGATTCAGGAGGTTGGCGCCCACGCCGCTGAGATATTTCAGCGCTTCCAGCGCCTCGAGGCAGCCGATAACACCTGCTGTGGCGCCGACAATCGGAAAAACGGCGGCTGGCGTGCCCGCGCTTATGCACCACAGGCAGGGCGTTTCCGGCGCCTTGATGAAGGTTATCTGCCCCTGCATGCCGTAAACTCCGGCGTGAATAACCGGTATGCCCTTGTTCACGGCGTATTCATTGACAATATGCCGGGTCGGAAAATTATCCAGGCAGTCGACGATGAGATCGACGGTGCCGATCAGCCCGGCAACGCTTTCGGCGGTGATTTTTTCCTGCAGGGCCTCGACGGTTATATCGGGGTTCATCCGCTCAAGCGTTGCTTTGGCAGACAGGGCTTTGTTCCATCCGATGCGGCTGTCGTCGTGCAGTATCTGACGGTTAAGATTTGACATCTCAAGCTCTCCGCAGTCGCAGATGCGAAGCGTGCCGATGCCGGCAACCGCGAGATAGATCGATACGGGGCTCCCGAGCCCACCCGCGCCGGCGATAAAGACACGGGATTGCTTGAGTCTACTCTGGCCCTCCTGCCCCCAGCCCGGCATCAGCATCTGCCGGCAGTAGCGGTCTTGTTCCTGTTGGCTTAAGTTCATGGGCTTTCATCCGGCGCAGGGGTTTTCAGTATATAATTGCGGCCTGTGGTTTTTAATAGGCGGATTTGCAGCAAAAGTCAACCCTCTGCATGCAGGCAAACGCAAACAGAGGCGCCTCGTATCGGGCCCAGAGCAGCCACGACGCGGGTGCCCTGCGGGCCTGCGAAAACAGCTGCCCCGGCGCAGCATGAGCTGCTGGTTGTGCCTGATAAAAGGGATTGACTTTTGCGCCAAAAAAACGTAATTATTTAATTCTTATTTTAGGGTCTTCCGAGTCCGCCAAGGCGGACCGATAAGGCTGAGGAAACCCTTCAGCCCGCCATGTTTGCGAAGGAGGCCTGAGAAAGCGCTATGCGTTTTCTCAGGCCTTTTGTTTTTTATAAAATTATATTAAAATAGTAATATTTATTAATTTTAAGGAAACAGAGCATGAAAGCATTCCAGTTTAAGCCGGAAAAATGTGATCTCTGCCGGAAATGCGAAGAAGCCTGCGCAGCGGTGTGCGGTTCTTCGAAAAACCAGTCCGGCCAGTACGTTCCCCATATTCGGGTGTTTCAGGGACCCAAGGGGCCGTTCATGCGCCTGTGCAAGCACTGCGAGGAAGCTCCCTGCGTTGATGCCTGCATCGGCGAATCCCTGCAGCGAGGGCCAGACGGCCTGGTCATTCAGGACGAGAAGCGGTGCATCGGCTGCTTTATGTGCAATATGGTCTGCCCCCACGGCGCCATGAAGACCGTCATGAGCCAGGAAAAGGCCTTCAAGTGCACCATGATGTGCGGTAAGCAGGAGATACCGACCTGCGTGTTTGCCTGTGACCGGGGCGCTCTGTTTTTTGAGGACATGAGGCAGCATAACAATCAAACCCGCAGAGACAGACTGAAGGAGATCCCCCGCAAATGAAAAAGCCGGTAAAAAAAATTAAGAAAACCGCCGCAGCTCCAAAAGCTGCTTCAATAAAAAAGACCGTAAAAAAAGTTACACCTGCCAAACCGGCCCGCAAAGCCGCGCAGGCAAAAAAAACGGCTGTTGTAAAAAAGCCTGCAGCCAAAAAGGCTGCGCCGGCTAAAAAGCCAGCCGCGAAAACTGCTGCCAGCAAAGTGTCACCGGCAATGCCTTCAGCAAAGGCCCTTGCCAATAAGCCGGGCTTCACGCCTGCCAGGTCAGCGTCCTGGCCGGTCCCGCGTCAGCATGTAATTATCGGCAACTGCATAGCTGCCGTATCAGCTGCCGAGACGCTCCGGAAGCTGAACCCGGGCGATCGCATTGTCATTCTCGGCGATGAGGCAGTGCCTTCTTACTCACGTTGCCTCATTACCTATTTTCTGGGCGGCATGGTCGACAAAAGCCATCTGCTTTCCCACACTGAAAAGTGGTATGCCGACCGCAACATCGACCTGCAGCTGTCTACGCGCGTCGTCGGTGTTGATGCCCATAACCGCATCGTCATGGCCGAGCAGAACGGCAAGGCAAAAAAGTTTTCCTACGACACCCTGCTCGTTGCAACGGGCTCCTCGCCCATTTTTCTGAAGAGCTTTCCCTATGATCCAAGCGGCATCATCGGCATGAGAAATTACGATGATTCCCGCACCCTGCTGAGCTGGGCCAAGCCGGGCAAAAAGGCCATCATCATCGGCGCGGGCTTCGTAGGGCTCAAGACCGCCTACGGCCTTGTCAAGCGGGGTGTGCAGGTCAAGATTGTCGAACTTCTGCCAACGGTGCTGGGGCGCATGACCGATCTTGAGGCAAGCGGACGCGTGCGCGACCGCCTGTGCGCTCATGAGCTGCTTGAAATCGAGCTGAACAATTCCGTGATCGCCACGCGCAAGCAGGGCGACCGGTATGTGGTGACCTATCAGGACGGCACCGAAGAGGCCGCAGACTTTATCGTGGCATCCGTCGGCGTCAAGGCCAATACGGAGTTCCTTGCCGGCACGGGCGTCGAGATCGACCGGATTGTGACTGTTGACGACGGTCAGCGCACCACGGTCGACGGCATTTACGCTGCCGGCGACGTGTGCCGCTCGCGCCATATCGTTTCGCAGGAGTGGATATATAATGCCATCTGGCCGGTTGCAGCAGCCCAGGCCCGCGTGGCCGCCGCTAATATGTCCTCGGCCGGCAGCCGTATGATCTATGAAGGCAATATTCCCATGAACAGCGTCGATTTCTATGAGCTGTGGATCACCGCCATCGGCGATGTGCAGGCTGAGGGCCCGGGCATCGAAGAAATCACCTTTAAGAGCACGAGCATCTATCAGAAGGTAAAGCTGCAGGACGGCGTTCCTTTCGCGTTCATGGCAGTCGGCAATGTTGACGGCGCAGGCATCCTTCGCGGCGCCATTGTCGGAAAGACGCCGTGGGAGGAATTTATTAAAAAGCCCCATGCCCAGGTTCTGCCTGTGGTCAATCAGACAAGGCTTGGCTAATGGAACCCATTCATCCGTCGCAGAAAAAAACGGTTGTCGCCCGCGTCAACGCCGCGGTGATAACCGAATACCAGGTGGCATCAGCCCTGCAGACCATGCTTGACCCCTATAAGGACACCCGGGGCAAGGTTCGTCTGCCGCAGCAGGAAATTTACGCCGCCCGCAAGCAGGCAATCAATAATCTTATTATGCGCGAGCTGCTGTATCAGGAAGGCTGCCGCACGGGCATTGCCGCCACGGATGAAGAAATCGCCACGGTGACCGCCGGCTCGATTGCCGAATTCGAAAGCCAGCAGCATTTTCAGGCAATGCTTGTGATGACGGGCCAGACGCCGGCGGAATTCGACGAGCAGATAAAAAAAGACATTATTATCAATAAAACCGCCGCCGCAGCAATTGCGGGCAAAAAAAAGCCCGTCACCAGAGAGGACGCGCGGCAGTATTATGACGAGCATCCCGAGGAAATGCACGGCCCCGAAGTCCGCAGGCTGCTGCAGGTGATGCGCAAGCTTGACCGCTATGCCGACCCCGGCGAAGAAAAAAAAGCCCGGCAGGAGCTGGAAAAGCTGGCTGCCGATGCCGCGGCCTTTGAGCGCGTAGCAGCAGAGGGCTCGCTTGCGGGAACCGACATCATTGGGGCTGATCTCGGCTTTATCGCGCGCGGCCAGTTTCATCCGCTGCTGGACTCGGTTGCCTTCCGCATGCAGCAGGGTGAAATTTCCCGGGTTATCCGCTCAGAGGAAGGTCTGCATGTGCTTATGGTCAAGATTATTCTGGAAGGTGATAAAAAACGGCCCTTTGACTTGATTGCAGAAGACCTGCAGGACAAACTTTATGAAATGCGCTCGGTCGGGTTGCTGAACAAGTTTACCGATACGCTGCGGGCCAGGGCCGACATTTCGGTTTTCGACTCCATGGCGGACAATAAACTCGAACAGGAGCAGCAGTAGGCCGGGCAGCCGGCGCACATAACAATACAGGCAGGGTACCTAAACGAGACTATAAAAAACGCTCATACGAAATTGCGAAAAGGTCTTCCGAGTCCGCCCAGGCGGACCGATAAGGTTGAGGCAACCCCTCAGCCCGCCATAGTTGCAAAGGAAGCCCGAAGGACACACGTCTGTCCTCGGGCTTCTTGTGTTTTGGCCTATTGAAAAATATATAAATGAAAGGAGGTTTTGGTGTTTTGCATCAGCGGCTCCCGTGGGGGAGCCAAACAAACAATGAGTAGTACTGGCAGAAGTTTTTATTATGTTGACCCGTTTGAAAGGAGGGTAACAGATCATGAGTGACAACAAAGTCTTGGTGTACAACCAGGAAAAATGCTCCGGCTGCAGAAGCTGCGTCGCGGGATGCTCCCTGTATCATGACGGCGAATGCGGCAAAGTAAACTCCCGCATCGCAGTTGTTCGTAACGAGAGGTTCGGCGAGTCCTTTGTCGTGGGCTGCGATGCCTGCACCGATGCGCCCTGCGCCAATGTGTGCCCCACCGGCGCCTGCGCCATGGACCAGGCGGCAGGAATTGCCAAAATCGATGCCAATAAGTGCATCGGCTGCAAAGAGTGCGCGATGGCATGCCCCTTCGGCGCCATCAATATGCACTATAAAACCGGCAAAGCCTTCAAGTGCGATTTGTGCGAAGGCCGGGCCGAAGGCCCTGTTTGCGCCGACTGGTGCCCGAGCGGCGCCATTTCCTACACGACGCCGACCGTCGCCTTCAAGGCCAAGCGCAGAGAAAAACTGGAAGAAAGACTTAAAGCCGCTAAATGTGGAGAGGAGGCCTAATTATGTACGGATGGGCAGGACAAAGACTGAGAGTTAATCTCACCACAGGTGACATCACGAAAGAGCCCCTTTCCTATGAATACAGACGCAAATGGATCGGCGGCCGTGGTTTCAATTCAGACGTAATCTATAACGAGGTTCCCACGCATTTGGATCCTTTTGATCCCGAAGCACGCGTGTGTTTCGGCATGGGCCCCATCAGCGGCACAGCAGCTCCCTCGACAGGCCGCGTGACCGTTTCCTGCAAAAGCCCGCTTACGGGCGGCTTCGGCGATTCGAACATGGGCGGCCACTGGGGCGCTGAAGTAAAGTTCGCCGGCTATGATCAGATCATTGTTCAGGGAAGGGCAAAGCATCCCGTCTACATCTGGATCGATGACGACAAGGTCGAGATTCGCGACGCCCGTCACCTCTGGGGCAAATTCCCCCGCGAGGCAGACCAGATGATCAAGGAAGAGCTCGGGGACGAGGACATCCACATCATGCTGATCGGCCCCGCAGGCGAAAACATGGTGCGGTTTGCCGCCACCTACAATGACGTATGGCGCTGCGCAGGCCGTACCGGCACGGGCGGCGTCATCGGCTCCAAGAACCTGAAGGGTATCGCTACCCGCGGCTCCGGCACCGTGAAGATCGCAGACCCCAAGAAGATGATGGACGTCTGCAACCGGCTTCGCCAGACCTTCAAGAACGACCCGATGAAGATCGGCCTCAATGTGTTCGGCAGCCTCTGCCTTATCAATGTTGCAAACCGCGACGGATGGCTGCCCTGGAAGAACTTCCAGGAAGGCGCGCATCCTCTGGCAAACAACATGTCCGGCGAGACCCATTCAGAAACCGTGCTCAAGCACCGCGAAGGCTGCTTTTCCTGTCCGATCTGCTGCGGCCGTTTCACGCAGATCAAGACCGGCAAGTATGCAGGTGAAGAGTTCGGCGGCCCCGAGTACGAGCATGCAGTGCCCACCGGGCCCCGCTGCGGTATCATCGAAGACGCCAATGACATCTGGCACAATGCCTGCCTGACCAATGACTACGGCATGGACGCCATCGAGTGCGGCGGCGTTATCTCGACAGCCATGGAATGGTATCAGCGCGGCCTTATCACCAAGAAGGAAACCGGCGGCCTTGAGCTGACCTGGGGCAATGCGGAAGTCGTTGACAAGCTGATCCCCATGATAGCAAAAAGAGAAGGCTTCGGCGCCTATCTTGCCGATGGCGCAGACCGTGCGGCCGATAAGCTTGGCCTCCCGGCGAAAGCCCACTATTACAGCATCACAACCCGCGGCATGACCCTGCCGGGAGATGACCCCCGCGGCCTTGGTTTCGGCTACGGTCTGTCATTTGCTCAGGGAACACGCGGGGGCTGCGACCACCTTCGTTCGCTGTGCTGCCTTGAGCTGTCAGGCGCTCTGTACACGGGCCTGAACACCAAGCTCCTCGGAGACGAGCGCGGCGCAAAGCCCACCACCACGGCAAACAAGCCCTACATGGTTTTCTATGAAGAAAATCAGAAGGCCACCACGGACTGCCTCCAGGTGTGCTGCTTCACCACGCACTGGTCATATGCCGTTTTGACCCCCGATCAGGTCGAGTACCTGAACGCCTGCACGGGCCTTGATTTCACCGAGGAAGAGTTCCAGGAAATCGGCGAGCGCATTTTCCAGCTCGAGCGCTCCTACTGGAACCGCTGCCTGTCCGGCGCCCGCGAGGATACGGTTCCCGAGCGCTTCCTTACGGAACCCATGCCCCAGAGTGTGGACTATCAGACCAACGTCGGCGTCGTTTTCCCGCTCAACGATATGCTCAGCAAGTATTACAAGTATCGTGACTGGGATCCCAAGACCGGCTTTCCCTCAGAGAAGAGACTGAAGATGCTCGGCCTTGACTATGTTGCAAAAGACCTCGCTCCGCTCAGAGCCAAGTATATGTCCGACGCTGAAAAGAAGAAGAAAAAATACTACTATTAATTCTGAAAAGCGAAAGGAGACATGCTATGGCTATTATGACACAAGCGCAGGCCAAAAAGCTCTGTGAAATGGACGACAAGATGCTCGATGTTATGGACTATCTGAAGGACAAGAATGTAGTCGATGAGAAGACCCACCGCCGCATTCTGCTGGAAGGATATGAAAAGCTTGTTATCTATCTTGAGAAGAAGAAGCTCATCAGCGGCAAGCAGGCAAAAGAAGCCGTCAAAGGCGGTTTTGATTATCTGCTTCCCGTTCTTGCAGAGTAGTACCAGTTAATCTGCAGAAACACGTACAAGGCCCGAAGCCACATGGCTTCGGGCCTTGTTTTTTTGAAGATATTGGTAAATTTAAATAGTCGCCCACCCCGCTGAAAACCGAAATCCAGAGCAGGGGCACGATACATCCTGCCCCTGCATGAGAACTGGATACCGGCTTTCGCCGGTATGACGCAGCAATTGAATGCTTTCAATTAATATATGACTACTTCACACGCAGTGCGGTTTACGCCACGGTTTCAAGCGCTTCAAGCGGCAGGCGCTCAAGCGCCCGTACCCTGTGGAATTTGCCGCCGCCCCTGCGGGCTATTTCGCGGGCCACGCGCTCGCTCTCAGGGTCGACCTTGTCTTCCGGGCAAATGTAGACCACCGCAACCTTCATGTGCTTGCGCCTGGTACGTGCGGCCTCCAGCAGCGCATGCTGCGCGCCCATGGCGCGCTTGGTTTCCATAGAGGTCTGGTGCGAAAATTCCGCTACGCGGGCGTAATAGCCTTCGCCCCGGCTGTCCTCGGAAAGGGCGGCATTGGGCTCGCCATCGGTAATAAGAATAATAAACTTTGCATTGCTGTTGCGGTCTTTCTGAAGCATCTGGCGGGCCACGCGCAGGCCATTGCCGATATTGGTATACTGCTCGGAGCGCAGGGTCATGGTCGCCTCCATGAGCGGCTGCAGCTTAGCGGTCAGGGGCACGACGACTTCGCCGAGGTTTGAGAATGCTATGATGCCCATGCGGTCGCCCTTGTCGATTGCGGCTTTGGCAAGCTCGGCCACCGCCATCTTGGCGTACCGGAGCTTGCCGCCCTCTTTCATGGATGCCGATATATCAATGCAGACGGCAATGTCGAGCTGGTTTGCCGGTTTTTTTTCAAAGGCCCGCAAATCGGTATAGTTGATGTCGTCGAAGGCCTTGCCCTTGCGCAGCACCCGGCGCAGGGTGTGGCGAATGGAAATACTTTTAAACACGTCGCCGCGCTGGTAGCGGCGCACGTCGGTCTTATCGATCTCAAGCTCTTTTTTAAATGCGCGCTTTTCCAGCACCTGCCCCTTCTGCCGCTGAATGAGCCCTTTGAGCAGTTTTTCCAGAGACAGGTGCGACAGCGTGAACCGTCTTTTTTCGCCCGATATCCGCAGCGCGCCGCTTTTCTCAAGCTCATGCACCATGATTTTCAGCCGGTCGTAATCGACCTTCTGGCTGTCGATCTCAAGGCCTTTTTTTTCACCCACAGTATAGTGCACGTACAGGTCTTCAAGCGACGTGCTTTCCGAGCGGCCCTGATGCTGGAAGTCCATCATCTCGGCAATAAGCTCTGTTTCGGCCTGCAGCGGGAGGCGGGTTTTATCGCCCCCGAGGCCCGGGGGTGCCGGCATATTGCGGCTTTTTTTCAGGGCTTCAGCCAGCTCTTCGGCTGTCAGCTCGCCCTGCCGGTAAGATTCCCGCAGGCTGTTTTCAAGGGTTTCACGGCCTTCGTCGCTCAGGGTCATGCGGGAGGCATCAGCCATCTCCATCAGCCCGCGGTCTTCAAGCTCGCTTAAAAGGTCTTTATAGTCGTTGAAGGAATCCTGCAGCAGGCCCTTTTCCAGGGCCTCCTTCAGCGCCTGCTGCACCAGCGGATGATTCATGGCCTCCTGGCTGAAAGAGGGATCGTTGACGGGCAGGGCTTCTTCGGGTCCGAGCTGCCGGAATGCCGCGTCTGTCAGGCCTTGGAGCGCCTGGGCCATCTCTTCCGGCGTCATGGGCCGCCGCTTTTCAGGCTCGCGCTCTTCATCTTCGGGGAAAAGCGGTATGCCGTACACAGCGCGGCTGAGAATGCTTTTAAGAAGGCTGTCCATGCAGATGTCATCGCCCTGGGCAAGGCGTATGCGATGGGGCAGCGCAACAAAAGCAGCTTTAGCCAGCGTTTCGCGGGTGAGGGCGCTGCGAATGAGACCGAGGCCCTGGGCTATTTCGCACATGGCAAGGGTGCCGCGCACGCCTGCTGGCCGCTCCACCAGCGGGTGCCGCCGCACCGCATGGGCCACCTCAGCGCAGAGCATGTCAAGCTCGGCCAGAGTCAGGGGCTCGTTCATGCGCTCGGCCAGCAGCCGGTCAATGCCGGCCGCCATTTTATCGGCGTGGGCTGAAACGGGCTTTTCGTGGGATGCCTCCGCCGCGGCATCAAGGGCATGCAGGGAAAAGGTGCCGGGCTGCTGCGGCTCAAGGGGCTGATACATTTCCGCTACCGCCGCAGGGCGTTGAAAAAAACATGCCCGCAAGGGGAGGCAGGTCGAGGCAGAGCTGCATTTTATAGAAAACCAGAACGGGCGCGCTGCGGGAGGCTGTCGCGGCAAGGTGGCAGGCCAGATCCAGCAGCCTGCTTGCAATATAGCAGGAGCGCGAGATAAGGTCTTCGCGCTCGACCATGAGGTTGAACCCCGAGCCGAGCACCTGCTGCGTGAGAGCCTGCGGCAAGGCGCTCGAGTGCTGCCGTATCTTTTAAGCGGCGCGATTCATGAACGAAACCGGCCTGCGCCTCGGCAATCATCTGGTTGTAGAGGAACTGAAATTCCGAGGCCACGAGCCGCTGCGATATGTCCAGGGGAACAAGCGGTATTTTATGCTGCAGGCACCAGACCGCCAGCTCGCACAGAAAATCGCCCGGGTGAAAAGCCAGTTCCTGGTCGGCATGATTTTTGTGCAGGTGCGCGATGCGCACGGGCACAGCCAGCCCGTAGTGCAGCGAGCAGGCATAATGAAGCGCAGCACCCACCTCGGCAGGAGCGGCGTCAACAGCGATCACGGCCGGCAGCGCAGCCCCGCAGAGCCGCTTTATATATGCCGGCACATCCATGCCCCGGGGGCTTGCCGGCGCCATGATACAGGGGTTCTTCTTTGGAGGGGCCTTCTGCGGCGGCAGCCAGGTGGCGCTCATCCACTGCCGGACAAGCTCGGCAAGCCCGGGCCCGGTCTGCTGCAAAAGAAACAGCGGCCCTGCTGCTGTGCGGCTGGCTGCCGGCAGCTTCATGCGCTGCAAAAGCTGCGCTTCAAGATCCTTGAGCCTGACGCCCCGCGCAAGCGCTCGCTGCAGATCAAACGTGGTAAGCTCTATGGATGGCTGCATGGTTTATTCCGGTGCGCTGTGCGCACCCTTCCAACCTTGATATTTTTCCGTAGAGACAGGTTTTAAACCTGTCTTATGCAATCTTAATCATTATTTTTTCTTCGACTGGTCGATGATTTTTTCGATGAGCAAATCCTGCTTTTCGAAATATTTGCTTTCGCTGCTCACGGCAAGCCGGCCTTCCAGCACGCGCCGCGCAGCAGTCTCCACATCAGCCTTGCTCACCGACTTCGCGCCTTTGAGCCGCGCAAGCGCCTGGCTCTGCTCGAAGATGGAAAGCGTGGCGCGCACGCTGGGGAGCCGCTCAAGCTCGTCGGGCATGCTGCGGGCGATAGTGCTGATGGCCACGGACTGGCGGATGATATCATCTGTAGCCTTCACGCCCTCGATGCGCTTGCCGTAGCGCGAAATGATCTCAACTTCGTCCTCGGCGCAGGGGTAGCCAACGCGCACCTGCTCGAACCGGTCTGACAGGGTTTCGCTCACGCGCTCGGCCCCTGCGTATTCCTCGGGGTTTTCGGTGGCCACCACGAGCGTATCGACCGTGGAGGTGAGATCAAAGCCCGCAATGGTCGTGATGCCCTCTTCGAGCACCTGCACCAGCGTGTTCTGCGTGCGCTGGGGCACGCGGTTGAGCTCGTCGATAAAAAGGATTTTACGGTTGGCCTTCTGAATTTTGCCCGGCGTGAACGCGCGCGCGTCCTGAATCCCCAGCTTCATGGCAAGCACGGGGTCCAGATCGCCCATGAGATCTTCGGGCATCATCTCGGGCGAGCCCTGTATGCGAATGAAGCGGTGCGCGCCGGGCACGGTGATTTTTTTGTGGCTTTTGCGGCCCGCGCAGTCGGGACAGGACGGGTCCGCCGGGTAGCAGTTGTAGCGGCAGTCCGCCACGGTGTCCATCGGCGGCAGGAGCGCTGCAATAATGCGCGCCACCGTGGTTTTGCCCGTGCCCGGCGGGCCTTCAATCAGCAGGTGCCGCCCGGCGATCAGTATCGCCAGTATCGATTCCCGCGTCGCCTCGTCGCAGTAGAACCCTTCAAGAGGGTTCTGTTTTTTGGCGAGCTTTGCCAGTATCGCCTCACGCAGGTTTTCTCGAAGCGTGGTTGCCATGAGTTGTCTCCGCAATGATTGTTCTGTGTGTCAAAAAATTAGAAGCAGCCGAGCTGGCAGCTCTGCACCTTCAGGCCGACAACATCGACAAAGGCCTTCATCTTGTTCATGGTAATGCCGTTGTCCCGGGCAAACTGCTGGGTGGCGGCGCAGGTGATTTTGCCGTCAGTTGAAACGGCTTTCAGCTTCTGGATAAGCTCATCGGTCATCCAGTCTGCGTGAACGGGATTCACAAACATATCGGCTCGTGACATACTCTTTCCTCCTTAATGATGGTTTTGCTGATTAAGCGTTAATTGCGGCACGGCAGCCCGTGCTCTGTTTCCGCATCTCTACCCCAGGTTATACCATACCCGGGGACCGTTTGTTTTGACTTATGTCAATGAGACTTCTTATTTTTCTGGTATATATACAAGTAAAAGACAAAAGAGCTTTTTATGCAACCCAAAAAAAAGGCATGCTATGGGCGCAGGAGCAATTCCGCTAGATATTGAAAAAGCATTCAGGCAGCGGCAGCAGAGCGGCTGCCGGCTGGAAATCTACACCGCTGCGTTTGGCTATGAGGGCGATGACAAAATTGATGTGTCATTCAATAGCGGCAATTTCGCGCTCACGCCGCCCCGGCATCTGATTTTCGAGTACCGCCTCGGGAGACTCTCGCAGGACGAGTTCCGGGCCTCATACTGCAGGATCCTGGAAGAAAGCTTTCTACAGAACATGTATAACTGGAACAATATCCTGGACAGCCCGAGAATAGTCCTCGTCTGCTCATGCAATGCCGCGGGCCCGGCCTGCCACCGGCACTTTCTCATTGAATTTCTCGCACGGTTCGGAGCGGTCTACAAGGGCGATGTGAAGCTGAAAAAAACAAAGGCCGCAAAAGTCCGCACCTCGGGCTAGGGTTCTTCGCATTTGATTTTGAAGGAGGAGATAAATTTTCCCGTAAGCAACCCCAGAGCCGTCATTTTTTGTCCGGAATCCTTCCGTTGCGGTGGAAAAGATTCCGGACAAGCAGGAAATAACGCTAAAACTTTATTTGTCAATTAATACATCTGTATAATTTATAAGGGTGAAGGCCCGTTGGCCGCATTATGCATGAGATAGACAAAGACGGGGCCATGTGGCTGGAGCATTTTTTTAAATACTGTAGGCTTCATAAAAACCATCTTCCGAAAACGAAAACCCTATTCGTTCGCCCTGAGCCTGTCGAAGGGCGACTTTCCGTTCATGGTTCGACAAGCTCACCACGAACGGCATTACCATATAGTAGAATTAGAGCATTTAACTTTTTACCATAGCCGTATGCGCCGGGAAGCTTTTGGTTCGTTAGCCCGTGCTATATTCTCGCAGGATACGCCGGTACTGGTGGCACACCAAAGGCTCGAACCGCACTGGCTGCCTCACCAAAACCTTCCCGGCCTCCGCATGGTTACAATATTTTGTTAAATGCTCTAGGCTACAAAACAAAGAAAATGCTCGTCGATTTAAGAAAGCAGTGGTTCAAACCAGCCGGAGACTCTGCTGACGTACTGTAAACCAGAGCCAAAAATCCGAGAGGCTTTGAACAGTAAAAAAAGGGGGTAAGCAGATGCAGAAATTTCAATTGTCAGAAACGGCACGTATGGGGATATGAGCAGGAGCAATGCGATTCAGCGGCGCTGCAAACAGTGGAGAGGACGAGGCGTCATGAACCCAGGCCCTGCGGCAGCTTTATTGAACGCGGGCACCGGTTTTGAGAAGCATAAGCCGCAGACTTCAAAGCTGGCAGAGGCAGTTTCCGTGCGCTGACGCAAGAGCCGCATCAGGCAGTCGGCATACGTGTGCATCAGCAATCAAAAGCGCAGGTGCTTTGTTCGCTTAAGGGATTTTTCCTGCTGTCATAATTCTGCTAAAAAATTCCGACGAAAAACTCTCTCCATCCCTGCGAAAGATCACAATTGCTGTTTATCAGGAAACAACCGCCAGTGCCCCCTTAATTTCCTGTTTTAACTGTTCAAGCGTTCTTATTTTCATTAATCTTCTTAAAATAATTTTAGGCCGTAAATAGAATTTTCTATGCGCCATATGATAATACTTCTGAACAACCTCGGGTTTAAGGTTGGGCAGCTCCCATACGACATCAGACATTCCGTAACAGCTCCAATCCCTGGTTTTAATTAAACCGAGCGAATCAGCCCAGTTAAACATTTCTGTTCCCGGATATACCGTGGTTATATTGAACTGAACTTCATCAGGATCTAAATCGATGGCAAAGGCAATGGTTTTTTTCATGGTTTCCTCGGTTTCACCGGGATTGCCGAGCATGAACGAACAGCGGCATTCAATGCCGGCCTTTCTGCATAATGCAACAGCTCTCCTGACATCTGCCAGTTTAATGTCTTTTTTGATATTTTTTAAAATTTGTTCATCTGCGGATTCAACGCCAAATAAAATTAAATGACATCCGGCTTCTTTCATTGCCAGAAGCAGCCGCTCATCAATGCTGTCAA
Organism: uncultured delta proteobacterium; assembly: GCA_963718965.1. Classification (GTDB taxonomy): domain Bacteria; phylum Desulfobacterota; class WTBG01; order CAIYCZ01; family CAIRTM01; genus CAIWCT01. The sequence goes on from CAVRBJ010000021.1 coordinate 60,829, forward strand.
CCCTGCTGAAACATGACCAGGTTATATCCAGCCCCTCCTCTTTTATTGTTTTGCAGAATTCCAATATGTTGCTTTTGAATAATGTAAAGGTATCATCATAAAACGATATTTCCCTGATGCCATATTTTCCCTGAAGCAACTTAATTTCTTCTATCATTTTATGAGCGGCCCGCTTCCGAACCCTGCCATAAAAGGTCCTGTGGCAATACGTGCATCGACCCGAGCATCCCCGGGTAGCAAACATTATCATTGCAGGTAATCGCTTGTAGCTGCCGATAGCCGGCCTGTACCGGGACATTGGCAACAAATGATAGGCTGGTGCGGGAAAATCATTCAGGTTTTTTATAAGTTCTCTATCCGGCTGATGAATGATTTTATTATTCTGCTTATACGATAGCCCGCTAATTTCATGTACAGCAGTATGAGAGATCAGCTCCAGCATGGTTATTTCGCCTTCATCGCGGACCACATAATCAACACAATCATATGACAGTGCTTCATCCGGCATAACCGAGGGATGAACCCCCCCCATGACAACTGCACAATTAAATATTTTTTTACATAATTTCGCTACTTCAATAGCATTAGGAAACAATTGTGTGGTTGCTGTTATGCCCACATAATCAGGAACAGTATATGATTTCAATTTGTCAGGAACACTTTCTAAAGAAACCTGTTCCGCGGTACAATCCAGGTATTGCACCTCATGGCCGTTGTTTTCCAACACAGACGCGATATACGCCAAACCCAGGCTGGGCCAGCAGCTGCCTATTTTTGACCATAACGTTAAATCATTTTTCTTTATCCAGGGTGGATCTATTAATAAAACTTTCAAGTCTTCCTACCTCTTTTTTTCTTCATTATACATTACGATGAGCACGGCTATGCTGCCTGTTTTCAAGCAGCTCATCTGAGAGCAGCAAAAGCTCCCTTAATCGGCATGAGTATCGTGCGGGCTTTCATTCGTTTCTGCGGCGAACGGATACTTTCAGCCCCGTCAACCTTTCGGCTCAGCTCCGCACTGAAATCAAGGAGAAATGAACCATTAATCAACAAAGCGAAACTTAATCAGCGTCCAAATCGCCACATAGCCATCTCGCCAGGTGATTTTTTTACCTTGCTCAAAGCTGCGGGGATTGTAATAAATCGGGACTTCTTTGATGGCATATCCTGCCTTCAATACCTTGGCCGTAATCTCCGGACAAAACTCGAACCGTTTCGACCGCAACTCGACACCCCGCAGGACGTCGCGCGCGAATACTTTATAGGCGGTAGCCTCATCAGTAATGCGCGCGTTAAACAGAATATTAACCATGATGCGTAAAATCATATTTGCAAGCCAGTTGGGAAATCGCATGCCGGGGATTCTGCTTTGTTTCATGAATCGCGAACCGTACACAACTTGCGCCTCTCCGCGTATGATCGGTTCCAGTAAAGCAGGATAATCATTGGGGTCATACTCCAAATCGCCGTCCTGCACGAGCACGATATCACCCGTGACATACGTCAAGCCAATCCTGACTGCCGTTCCTTTTCCGAAATTGATCCGCGACGAATGTATCACCATCGTAGAATCATCGCTATAGTTCATGAGTTTTTTGTGAGTTCCATCACTTGATCCGTCGTCGACAATAATGAGCTCCCTGCTCGTGATGGCAGGAGGCAGCTTAACGCTTTGAATGCGCGTTATGACCTCATCAATATGGGCGGACTCATTGTACACGGGCATTACAATACTTAATTTCATAATATGACATGCGTCCTTTCACCGTTCTGGAAGTCTTGAAACGCTTAAGAGAAAAAGCAAGCAGATCAAACAGGGCACTATCAAGCGGAAGGCGCACCCGAAACCTCCCGGAGAGTACCAGCGTCTGTACCCCTATTTTAAAACCATTATCCAAAACAAATCAAGCTGATTGATGCGAGCTGGCTGTGGGGTGGAGCAAATATAGGCCGGGGGCGATTGTGTGTCAAGGCTGCATATGGGCGCATATGTGCCGGGTTGTCCGGAAAAAGGCGGCGGGGCTATCAAACGGTAACGTGCTGCACGATCAGAAGCTGCGACGTTAGAGCACCTGTAAAAGCTGTGTTTTCGTACCTTGAACAGGCAGGGGCTAAAATTATGGAGGCTAATCAGCGCGGGATGGTTATCGCGGTTACCGGCAGGACTGCCGCTCTGCATCAAGAGCATAGTTCTTTTTGAGCCAGTCGAAATTCAGGGCATTGGCCAGCGGGCAGAAATCCGGCAGCTCCATATGATACTCAACACCAAATACCGCCTTCCCGGCCTGGACAAAAGGCACAAGCATGTCGCACTCAGCATACTCAAAGCACTGTTCATTGAGTGCCCAGTCGAAAGCGCTGACCAGCTCCGGCACCTGGCCGATATCATTCTTCAGGCCGACCGATAGTCCTCGGGCATGGGCCTGCTGCGCCAGCCACGTGTTGAACTGCAGCTGATCCTGTGCCGTCAGCGGAAAGCCGCTTCTGTTGGTGTAGGCATCAATATTGTCCGGCTCAACACCGTCGCAGCCCTTGTTCACCGCCAGATCAAGCCGCGCCTCGATCAGGGGCCCCAGTATATCAAGCTGCCGTATATCCAGCCACTTTTCATCGGGCCAGCCTTCAAGCACTTTGCCCTTTACTGATGCGGGATACCGGCCGGCATCCGGCCGCCAGTTCTCCCAGCTGCCTGCTGAAAAATAACAGATGACTTTGCGCCCGTCATGGTGCAGCTGCTTGATAAGACTTGCGGAGCTCTCAAACAGGTCGATATCATACATGGCAGCATCAAAGGAGGTGTCAACCGTGCCGGTAAGCTGCCACTGCCAGCTGGTGCCGGGCGACGGTTTCCAGACAGTATCCGGGGGCTTCGAGCAGTTGTCGACTATGCCGTCGCAGTCGTTGTCTTTGCTGTCATCGCAGACCTCTTGAGTTCCCGGGTTCACGCCGGGGTCTGCGTCATCGCAGTCAACCGCCGGCACGGTAAGCTGGCAGGAAAGTCGCCAGCCTGCTCCAGGAGGCAGCAGAGAGCATACCCTGATGCCGTCTGAGTAGCCGTCGCCATCGGCATCCCTGTGCCATGGCAGCTGCAATCCGGGGCAGATTTTAATTTCATCGCACGGATCCTTGCACCCTCCTGCACAGCACACCATCATGACAGCAAGCAGGACAAACACTCTGTATTTACCGGTAAACATTGAATGTCCGGTTTTTTTCATCGAGGTTAGCATCTCCCCCACGATTGATGTACGCAGGCAGGGTGCGCACCTGCGAACTCTGCCTGCTGAGGCTACTTTACCAGCTGCATGATGGATTCCCGGCCTGACCCTTCGACAAAAATATCCTTTGGCGCCTGCCGGGCAAATTTTTTCCAGCGGGCGTCAGACTCTATTTTCATCAGAGTTTTTTCCAGTGCTGCCAGGCCTTTGAAATCACCGAGCCAGAATACTTTTTCCACGGAGCTGAAAACCCCGGTGAAAACCTGGAAACGGGCAGTGCTGTCGATTTTTTTGGCCAGTGCCGCCGCATCTTTGGCGAATTTGACAGCGTCTGCTTTCATAGTGCGCTTAAACTGCCGTGATCTCTCAAATCGAATCATAAAGCGCCTCCTTTCGGTGTGCTGTTTGCGGTTTTAAGCTGCTAAGTCTACAATATAGTCCATGCGCCCCGGATATTCAACAGCCCGCAGGATATGCCGGGCACATAAAGTTCAGGAAAGCTTTGAGAAGAAGGTGCGCAGAGGGGTTGTTGCTGTTTGCTGAGCACCCGCATCACCCGGTGGTAACGCCGCTTATGTCTGCAATCGGTATGCGCAGGGAGTTGCATTCAGGATTTCCAACCACGTGATCGACGACTCCGTCGAAGGCTTTTTCGTTGAGACCCCTCTGCCGGGCAATGCAGCGCACCGAATTCAGAATGTCGGCGCGGCTGGTGAGGCGCTCGGCAGTTGCCTCTATGATGGCCGCAGTATAGCGCGAGTAGCTGCGGTCGGAATCGCAGATTTTAAAGGCGACCTGCCGGTTGTTTTTGATGCAGCGGGCCATTCTGCCTCCGGGCCGGGAGCCGCAGTGGATGCAGGTGCCGTCAAAGCCGTAGGAAAGCTCAACGGCATAGGGCCTGCCGTCCGGCTCGACGCCGATGAGCGTTCCCCAGGTATAGTGTTTGATGAAGTCGATGATTTCCTCGCGGGTCATATGACGCATCGTATAAACTCCTTCCTTCACAGGTGAATCAATCTGTAGTATACAAAATGGGCCCGCACGCCTGCCGGCCTGCGCGCTTGTCAGCAAACTTGGTACGAGCAATCAATGAAAGCAATCGTTCTTGCAGCCGGGTACGGCACGCGCATGCAGCCGCTGTCGCAGCATCTGCCAAAACCGCTTATGCCCGTGGTGGGCCAACCGCTGCTGTGGCATATTATCACGAAGCTTGTACGCAGTAAAGCCGCTGCTGTGGGAGTAAACTGCCACCATATGGCCGGCCGCGTGCAAGCCTATGCCCTGTCTGCCGGCTTCGGCCTGCCGGTGACGGTTTCCCATGAGCCGGTCATACGCGGGAGCGGGGGCGGCATCGGCGGCTTTCGCGATTTTCTGGCGGGCGAAGACTATTTCATCGTGCATAACGGCGATATGCTCAGCAGCATCGATATCACTGCCGCGCATGAAGCCTACCTGCGCGACAAACCCCTGTGCGCCATGGTGCTGCATGACGCGCCGGGCTTCAATAATGTGAGCATCGACAGCCGGGGCCGCATCATCGATTTGCGCGATATTCTCAAGCCGGCCGGGACCTCCCGCAGGCTTGCCTACAGCGGCATCTGTTTTCTGAGCACCGCTATACTGCGCTTTATTCCAGCAGGGGAGTCCGACCTTGTGGTGATTCTTCTTGAAATTATTAAAAGGGAGGCTGCCGCGGTCCGGGCCATTATCGCTCAGCAGTGCGCCTGGTGCGATGTGGGAAGCCCGGCAAGCTATCTGCGCGCACACCGCGATATCCTTATCGGCAGGCAGCCGCTTATCGAACCGGCATGCATGCCCCGGTCTGCGGTTTATGCGGGCACGGATACGCGGATCGGCAGCGGCGCTGACCTGGCCGGGTTTGTATCAGCCGGTAACAACTGCAGTATTAACAGCGGCTGCTGTCTTGAAAACTGCATTGTCTGGGACGGCACGGAGATCATGGCAGGCGCGACATTTAAAAATACCATTATCGGCCCGGGCTGGTCCGTGCAGGCGCAGGAGGCGCTTTAATATGCAGGCCGAGCAGCATATGCGGCACATAAAGAATTTTCTCAAGCATGCCGGGCTTGCCCTGCGCTCCGGCGACGATGCCTTCGTGCTGCTTGCCCGGGGCGGCTCCGACCGCACATTCTACCGCGCACTCACCGACCGGGGGAGCTTTGTCGTGATGACGGCGCCGGCGTTCCGCTATGAGCTCAGGGCGTTTCTGGATGTGGGGGCCTATTTGCAGGGCTGCGGCACGGCAGTGCCCGCAATTATCGCCCATGATGATGACGGGCAGCTGGTGCTCATGGAGGACGTTGGCGATGACAGCCTTCACGCCCTTCTGCAGCGAACTGGCGACCGGGGCCGGGTGCTGGAGCTGTACCGGCAGGTGCTGGCTGCTTTGGCTGAGCTGCAGATGCAGGCAACGCCCCGGATGCGCACCAGCCACTATCTCAAAAACCGCTCATTCGGCTACGAGGCCCTGCGCTGGGAAACAGACTATTTCACGGAATGCTTTCTGCGGGGGTACTGCGGCATTACCATCGACGATGAAGCAGGGCTTGACCATGAGCTGCACCGCCTTGCCGAGGCCGTAGCCGCTGAGCCGCGGTATTTCATGCACCGGGATTTTCAGTCAAAAAATATTCATTTCAAAGACGGCAGGGTTCGCATCATTGATTTTCAGACCGCCACCTGCGGACTGCTGCAGTATGATCTGGCCTCGCTTCTGAAAGACGCCTACGCGCCGCTTGAGCCTGCCGAGCGTCAGGAGCTGCTTGGCTTTTATATGCAGGAGCTTGCCGGGCGGTGGGGGCTTGCGCTTGACCCTGCGGTGTTCGCGTCCATGTTTCACCGCGCAGGGCTGCAGCGAACCATGCAGGCGCTGGGGGCTTTTGCCTTCCTGAGCATGCGCAAGGGCAAACCAGAGTTTGCCCGGCATATTCCCGCAGGGCTCACCGCGCTGCAGGAGGCTCTTGCGCTGTTTCCTGAGTATCCGGTGCTTGGCGGGCTGGCCGGCAGGGCGGTTTGCCTCATGAATCCGGGCCACTGATTTTAGAGACAGAGCATCCTGCTGGATGCATCCTATATAACCTTTGGAGGAAATAGTGATATGGGAAAACCAATACCGGAACAGGAAATACGAAAACTTATGGATGATGAGCTGTGGGGCACGCTGATGGCCATCGACGACGGGCAGCCCTACGCGGTTGAAACGTCTTTTGCAGCGGATGAAGAAAATCTTTATACCGGCTCAAAACTCGGGGGCCGCATGCACCGCTGCCTTGCGCGCAATCCGGCCGCGTCATTTAAAATCTGCGACGGCGATCACCGCGGCCACAACTACCGCGCTGCCATTGTGGAGTCGCAGGCAGAGATACTGACCAGCCGCGAGGACTTTCTCTACTGCCTGAAAATTATTTTTACGAAGCTCGGGCTTTCCACCGACACGGTGGAGGCAAAAGCCGATACCTATGCTGCCGGCAAGGGTTCTCTTGCCCTGTATCGCCTGCCTCTGCGCAAGCTCGGGGGCATTCGCTCCGGCCGGGGATAGCAGGCCTGCCGGGGCATCACGGCCGTTTGCAATTGAGCCCTGCGAAACTGCGACGCTCGAAACACACAACCCGTTTTCAAGGCGGAAAAAATCATGCCAGCCTTTACAACCATTAAGGATATGTTTGATGAGATCTATGGCAGCCTGCCTGTGCCGGTTTTTTTGTTCGATGAACAGGCGCGGATGGTCAAGGCAAACAGGGCTTTTCTTGAGCTTACACAGACAGATCCGGACAGGCTGCAGCAGCTTTCAATCGCAGATTTTTTTAATGTGGTGAAAACATTCAGGTTTCCGGTACCGGATCGTTATATTACCGAACTGAAACGCATTGAAGGTGGTGCTGTACCGGTCGAGCTCAACTATACAAAGTTCCAGGGGGCAGATGAAGAGGCACAGGGCTGCCTTGTTTTTTTAAACGATCTGCAGGAGGTTCATTTTCTGAAGCAAAGGCTGCAGCAGGCGGCCATTGAAAAAGAAGCACTTGAACTGCAGCTTAAAGGAGAGACGCCGGACAGCAGTTTAAAGGAGCGGATACGGCTCGAAGAACAGGTGCGGGAGGAAAAGGCTTTTCTGGAAAACACGATTGAGTCCTGCGGTGACGGGATCATCATTATTGACGGAAAAGGACTTATTACCCGGGCCAATGAATCGTTTGCAAGAATTATCGGAAGAACCAAAGGTGAAATAACCGGCAATTTGTATGACCTCGGGCCTATCACCGGCACTTTCCTTTGCACGACCGGCGAAACCGTCACCCTTGATGATGGCTACCGGGATTACACCTACCGCCAGGTTGAAAAATTTATTTCCCTTGAAGATGGCGGCAAGATAGAAAACTGGGAGTACTATGCCTTTAACAGCCGGGGTGAAATCGTTCCGCTTGATGTTACCGCAACCATGCAGAAAAACTCCGAGGGCCTTATAACCAACTCGGTAAGCGTGCTGCGGGACAGCACCGAAAGAAAAAAAACGGAAAAGGCGCTTACGGAAGCCAACCGGTTTCGCAGCCAGTTTTTTGCAAATATCACCCATGAGTTCCGCACGCCGCTCACGCTGACCATCGGCCCTCTGGAGGAGATTCTGCGGGGCTCATGCGGCACGGTCAGTGCGGCAGTTGAAAGCAGGCTTGAGCTTACCCTTCGCAATTCCCGGCGGCTGCTGAAGCTTGTCAACCAGCTGCTGGATCTGAGCATGCTCGAGTCCGGAGCCGAGCCGCCGGCATATGAAAAAAAGGACATCAATGCCTTCACCGCCTCGATTCTTGACTCCTTCTCGCTGATTGCGAACAAAAAAAATATCACCCTTACATTCAGTCCGGGCACGGATCTTCCCGTTGCGGCAATTGACCCGGGGAAACTGGAAAAAGTGCTTTTCAACCTGATCGGCAATGCCTTTAAATTCACGCCGGATGGCGGCAGCATCGTCGTTCAAACACGACTCGTGAAGGCATCAGAAACACCGGGTGATAATCCCGCAACAGAAATCGCCGGCAATGCAATAGAGCTGTCCGTCACCGATAGCGGCATCGGCATACAGCAGGAACATATCGGAAAAATATTTGAGCGGTTCAACCGGGGAGGCATGGAGCAGGCGTCCGGAGGCGCCGGCATAGGCCTTGCCTATGCAAAGGAATTGGCCGAGGTCATGGGTGGCAGGCTTGCTGTTGCAAGCTCGTACGGCAGCGGCGCAACGTTTTCGCTCTATCTGCCCGCAGGTACGCTGCAGCCGGCGGCAACCGAAGGCACTGCGGGCTTGGTTCACAAAGCCTCATCCCTGCAGCCCGAGGTTGAACTGTCTGATATTGCCGGGCAGGTACATGCTGTCGGCGACAGCCTGAGCGGCCATAAGCCCCTCATTCTCATCGTTGATGATAACCCTGATGTGGTGCAGTATGTCGCGGGCGTCATTCAGAAGGACTATGATTTTATAACAGCGCACAACGGGAAAGCGGCGCTGGAAAGGCTGGAGAAGTACACGCCTGACATAATTCTCTGTGATGTCATGATGCCGGAGATGGATGGGTATGAGCTGCTCAGGATCGTTAAATCACGGCCCGGGCTGCAGGCCGTTCCTTTTATATTTCTCACGGCCCGCGCTGATATAGAGATGAAGGTCGAGGGGCTGCAGGAAGGGGCTGATGACTATATTGTCAAGCCCTTTAACTCCCTTGAGCTGCTTGCCCGGCTGAAATCGCTGCTGCGCATCAGGGAGCTGCTGCGCACAACCGCGGCGCAGGAAAAAAAGATCACCGGCCTGACCCAGAAGCTGCAGGAAAAATATCACTACGGGAACATTATCGGCAGCAGCCCCTCCATGCGAAAAATTTATCAGCTCATCGATGCAATCAAGGACAGCGATTCAAGCGTCCTTATCAGCGGCGAGACCGGCACGGGCAAGGAGCTGGTTGCCAATGCGATCCATTACAACAGCCCGCGCCAAAGCGGCCCCATGGTATCGGTCAACTGCGGAGCAATCCCGAAAGAGCTGCTGGCCCGCGAGCTGTTCGGCCATGTGCGGGGCGCCTATACCGGGGCGGTTGAAAGCAGAAAGGGATATTTTAAGGAGGCCGACGGCGGAACGCTGTTTCTTGATGAGATCGGCGAAATGGATAAAGATATGCAGGTAAATCTGCTGCGGGTGCTTGAGCGGGGCGAGATTATGCGCGTGGGCGATACGGTTCCGGTCAAAGTGAATGTGCGGCTCATTGCGGCAACGAATAAAAATCTTCTGGAAGAAGTCAAGAAAGCCAGGTTTCGCGAGGACCTGTATTACCGCATTCACGTCATACCCATACACCTTCCGCCGCTGCGGCAGCGCAAAGAAGACATACCGATTCTGATCGGGCACTTTCTGGAAAAATGCCGGTTAAAATTTAAAAAAGACACGGAAGGCCTGACGGAACGGGAAATGAACCTGTTCATGAATTATCCCTACCCCGGAAATGTCCGCGAACTTGAGCATATGGTCGAAAGATTCTGTCTGCTCGGGGGGCATGAGGACAACCTTTTTGGCAGCAGGCCGGAGGCCTTGCCAGGCGCAACAGAAGATTTTGCCATTGCCGGTTTTCTTGCCGGGCCCAATCCCTTAAGGGCAGCAGGCCAGGGCGCAAAAGAGCGGGCGGAAAAAGAAATTATTATGAATGTATTGAAAAGCTGCGGCAACAATTTTACCCAGGCGGCAAAAAAACTTCATATCAGCCGCGTGTATCTTCATGAAAAAGTAAAAAAATATGGAAGAGACACCACAGAAGTGAAAACAAATTAACTACACTGTTAGTAATTTGTTTACACTAAAAAAGTGTAGTTATATCAGAAGCTTGCATTTTTTTTGCTTGAAATGAGTCTTTTCTCCATCAGAATACATTATCCGGAAAATTACCCCAGTAGTTTTAACTAGCTGTAATTTATTCATATTTTTAAAACATGCGCATGGCATGTTTGGTGCAACACTTCAATTTTATTAGAAATTTTTGATCTTCTAATGAATGGAAATATATTTTTTTAAATTTTAAAAAAACCTGGTGGTGAGCGAGGAGTGGTTTTATGAAAACTACCAAACTTCTAATTGTTTCAGCAGCAGTATTTTTCATGTCTCTTTTCAGCGGCGGTACTGCAGGCGCTATCGAATGCAAGCGTCCGCCGCTGCCGGAAGCGCTGGATGCGCTTATCTCAAGTTTTTCTATGGATGTTACAACAGTAACTGTTACCAGTTGGGACAACAGCGCTCCCGCCCCTGCTGATGACAATATATATTATGTGTTTAAGCCCAAAAGACGGGTTCCAAAGACAGGTTTCATCATACTGCCGGGGGGGAATTGTGATCCCCGGTCGTATGCCCCTGCTGCTCATGCCATCGCGGAAAAGGGATTTATGACTTTTATCATACCCATGCCGTCTTGTGTTGCCATATTCGGCTATACGCGGGCAGGCAAAATAATTCAGGACTATGCACAGATTGAAAAATGGGTCATCGGCGGGCATTCAATCGGCGGAACTTCGGCAGGTATTTATGCCCTACAGAACAATGCGGTCAGCGGGGTTGTCATCTGGGCCTCGCTGCCGGATCCGGGAAACAGACTGGACGCCACCACTGTAAAAGTTCTGTCTATCCACGGCTCGGAAGACGGCAGGGTGCCGCCGGAAAAAATTTTGGAGTATGCCCAGTATCTGCCCGCTGATACGGTCTATGTGGAAATCGAGGGGGGAAACCATACCCAGTTCGGCTATATAGATCCTTCTCCTGATGCTTACTTGAAAGATCCGGATGATAAGCCTGCAACCATTTCCATCGAGGAGCAGCAGAGAAAAATTGTGCGGGCCACGGTTGATTTTCTCAAACAATTTGACGCAAACACCTGCCCCGTCATAAACCTTTTTGGCAGCAAAGACCCTCGCACCATGACTGTGGCAAGATTTCGCGATGAAATATTGATGAAGAGTTCGGCCGGCCGCAGCATAATTGCCTGCTATGAAAAAAACGGGACTACAGTAGTTGGAATTTTCGAGAAGCATCCTGTCATTAAAACCTCTGCCCGGAAGGTGCTGGAGATACTGCTGCCGGTCATCGAGCTTGTATTATGATCTATCGGTGATGAAGTCATGGTAGGGGCAGACCTGCGTGTCTGCCTAGAACCAGGGCGCACAAACAGGTGCGCCCCTACTTGCGCCAGACGATACAACGGTTTTTTGACACATTTTAAGGGGCCTCATATGTAATTTCCACCTGTATAAAGTATTTTTAAAAAACACATGGGAGGGAAAAATGAAACGTACTTTAATTGCAGTTCAAATTTTGTGTTTATTAGTATGTACAGCCCAGTGCAAAAGACACCATACCTATACCTGCGAAGTTGACACCTCCAAAACCGGTTATGAGCTGGCAGGTGCTTATGACAACTGCACGGTCTGGAATGCCCAGAAGACCATGACGAATATAGAGCGCAAAGATATCGATATTCGCTCCACCAAATTACCTCTGCTGGAATTCAGCGGTTCATACGCTTCCCTGAATGCAGCGGAAAACTGGATACAGCCTTTTTATACCATTAGTCCTGAAAACATGAGCACCTATCCGCAAGCGCCTGCAAGCATCAATGGCGTCATACTGGCTAAATTCAAGTCCAAAGACAGCGTCGATGCTGCATTTGAATTTCGCGATCGTCATTCGCAGGGGATTTGCGCGGATGTTCAGCAGGATATTTACGATACTGTGCTGCAGGATGTTTTAACCAGGGATCAGCGGTCCAGATACCGATCAGAGGGCAAGCAATTGTCTTTTATCCCCGATGATGATGTGCCGCCGCTTGACAATACTACCAACCCGGTCCGCATGGGAACGCAGTGGCTTGATGTTGATCCGGCCACAAAAGTATCCAAAAGCACGGATAATAAAACCTACTACTATGAGCCATGGAGCCTGTATGTAACGCTTGATGACGCCTCTATTTCTGATGAGAGATTAAAGGGCGTCAGGTATTGCAAATTGTTAAGCCATCAGGCGATACTCAGCTGGATGCTTGAGAAGAGTTTTGAAGAGAACCCGGTGTTAATAACGCCAACCAGTACTGTATGTGATGGGCCAACGGCGCTTGAATCAGCTACAAATGGCAGTTGTTTGATGTATTCACAAATATATGGGAACAATTATTTTTGTATTGATTTCACGGGTTCCGGATTTACCCCGGAAAACTCGAAAGAAAAATGCGAAACAAACGCTGCGTATGATAATGAAACTTACAGCACCCTGCCGTGCAGTCAGAGAACGGCAGAAATTGAGAATTTCATACTTGGCTACCAGGGCCTGACGGGCATCTGTGTTGTCCATTGTAAAGCGGCTAATGAGTTTATCCTGAATATTTATAACGATGATCCGGAGTCGAGATGCGGGGGGTTTGACTTCTTTACGCCGGGAGAATTGGGGAAATAAAAGGCGCTGAGCAGACTTTTTTTATTGCTGTGCATAAAATAAAAACCTTGTCATTTCAGGAGTTGGGGGCATGAAACTTTTCGAATCTGGCCGGATCGGCAACCTGGAGATTAAAAACCGCATCATCATGGCGCCCATGGGCATTCGGGGTCTCTGCGATCCAGATGACGGCTACTGGGGTGAGCGCGTGCGGGCTTATTACGCGGCGCGGGCCGCAGGCGGCTGCGGCATGATTACACCTGAAATGGTCTTTGTTTCTCAGGATGCTGAGCCTATTGCAAAAGAGCTGCTGAACCTTTCCAATGACGTTCATCTGTCTGCGGTGCGTCGTCTTGCAGAAACGATTCATGCATATAATTGCAAGCTGAGCATTCAGCTGACCGCGGGCTTCGGCCGCGTTGTGCCTCCCCCTGTCGTGGCTGAAGGCGTCATTCCTGTATCAGCCTCGGAGAACACGAATTATTATGTTCCTGAGTATGCCGAATTGAATACCCGGGCGCTCTCTACTGAAGAGGCGGGGGCCCTTGCCCTGTCTTTCGGGTATGCTGCCATGCGCTGCCGCCAGGCCGGAGCCGACTGCGTGGAGCTGCATGGCCACGAAGGGTATCTGATGGACCAGTTTATGACCGGCCTCTGGAACAGGCGCACTGACCGGTACGGCGGCTCGCGTGAGAAGAGGCTTACTTTTGCCCGTGAGGCAATTGAAGCAATTCAGCGCGAGGCTGGCCGCGATTTCCCCATTATTTACCGGTTCGGCATTACCCACTATCTTGAAGGCGGAAGAGAAGAGGACGAAGGGCTCTGGATCGCCGGTGAGCTTGAAAAAATGGGCGTGGCTGCGCTCCATGTTGACGCCGGCTGCTATGAGACGTCCTGGTGGCCCCATCCGCCGCAGTATCAGGGGCCGGGGTGCATGGCGGATTTGCCGCGAAAGTTAAAAAGGTAACCAGCCTCCCGGTTATTGCAGTCGGCCGCCTGCACTACCCGGAAACAGCCGAACAGGTTCTGGCTGAGGGCAAGGCCGACTTTATTGCCATCGGCAGAGGCCTGCTTTCTGATCCGGAGTGGGTCAATAAAGTGCAGAGCGGCAGAACCGATGAGCTTATGCCCTGCATCGGCTGCCATGAGGGCTGCCTGTGGCAGATGATAGCCGGTGAGCCCACAAGCTGCTCACTGAATCCCTCATGCGGCCATGAAACAGATCGCCCGATTATTCCGCTGAAGAAGAAGCGGTCGCTGCTGATTGTCGGCGGAGGGCCTGCCGGCATTGAAGCTGCCCGGGTCGGCGCTCAGCGCGGCTTTGATGTCACCCTGTGGGAAGCATCCGGCCGGCTGGGCGGCAATCTCTGGCCGGCTTCAAAGCCGCAGTTCAAGCGTGATATTGCAGATTATTTGAAATACCTCGAGGGGCTTGCCTGCCGGCTGCCCATTGACATTGTTCTCAATAAGCAGGCCTGTGCAGGTGATGTGAAAAGCTTCGGCGCGGACCATGTCATCCTTGCTACCGGGGCAAGCATGGAGCCCCCGCCCTTTGACGGCGGCAATGTGCTGTCGGTGATACAGGTTTTAAACGGCACAGAGCCGAAAGGGAAAAAAATACTTATCATGGGCGGCGGCGTCATAGGCTGTGAAACCGGGGTGTATCTCGCACGCAAAGGAAAGCAGGTTACCTTGTGCGCACGGCAGGACTCTGATGAGCTTGATATGGACACGGTTGATCACAATAACCGCTTTATGCTTCTTAACATTATAAAGGATGCCGGCATCACCGTGCTGCGGGCAACAATCCCTGTAGGGCTTGACAACGGCGGTGTTGTGGCTGACCAGAAGGGCGTTCAAAAAAAGATTTCAATGGACAGTCTTGTTTTTGCAGGACGGTTATTCCCGGACAATGAACTCGGGAAGTCTCTTGGAGATATGCCCAATAGTATCAGCATCGGCGACTGCGTGAAATCCGGAACGATTATGGATGCCGTGTGGGGAGGGTTTCAGGCCGTCAGGGAAATTGAACAATAAGGGAGAGCCCTTTTTTCGCAGGGCACTTGAAGGATTTCTCACTGAGGTTGAAATGACAGAGAAGCCCAAACAGAGGGGTTCAAACCGAACCACCAATTGTTGGTTTCGATGTATGCGGGTTAAGGAAGAGCCGGGAAGGAAAAGAGCATAGCATGTCGGATGATTTTAGCGAGGTCAGGATTTTAGACAACTTCTATCAGACCTCCAGCTTCTTTCCCATGCCCGTGGTGCTGGTAAGCACGCTTGCAGAGTCAGGGCAGGCCAACCTGGGCCCCTACTCGCTGTGCTTCCCCCATATGATTACCGGGGGACGGGATCATGCCATGATGTTGATAGCGCGAGGCACCAGCAACACAGCTCAGAATATTATCAGAACCAAAGTCTGTGCGCTTAACTTTATACAGGACAAAAAAAAGTACATGAAAAATTGCGTTATGCTGGGCTACCCCGGTGAAACAACAGAGCAGAAAATGAAAAACAGCATTTTTACTCTGGCACCGTCCACCCGCGGAGAGTCTCAAGGCGTTCATCCCTATCCTCCGATTGTCAAAGAGGCGTTTCAGATATTTGAATGCACCTGGGATGATAGCTATCCCCTTAAGCATAATGAGGAGCTTGTGGAATGCCACTTTTTGCTGCGCATTGATAAAATTATTATGAAAAAGAAATGGCGGGACTGCCTGGTTAAAGGCAAAGGGTTCCCCCGCATGCCCATCGACTACGGGTACCGCGATAATGTGCGGTTCTGGTTTGCCGGGCACTCGCGGCCGTATGCGGTCCCCATTCCAAAAGATAAAGGTAATGCCATTGAAACGGTAAAGTATGCCTGTACGCGCTTTGATCCAGACATCACCTGGGAAAATGAAGCTTATGCAATGCTGGTTAAAGTGCCCAATATTTTTTTAAACAAAGCCCTCGGCGGCATTGTGGCTGAGGCAAAAAAGGAAGGCATTACGGTTATCACGCCGGAGTTTATTGCAAAAATCAGAGACAAAAGGTCCGGTGGCAGGTAGAGACCAATAGCCTTGCCAGCTTGCAACAAAACTCTAAAAGGAGGCACATAGCATGAAACGTATTCAAGTCGCATTGGTTATCCTTTTGTCTTTCGGTCTGCTGTTTTCCATAAGCGATATCGCGAAGGCTGAGAGTTTTCCGCCCCTGCCCGAAGCCCTGAGCGCTATGGAAAGCGATGATAATGTAACGGTGGAGACGAAAAAACTGCCTTTTGCCCTGTTTAACCCCGAGTATTTCGTTTTTAAACCGGCGGGCGTGGAGCCGACCAAGGGCTTTGTCTTTTACCCCGGTGGCTTGGTTGATGCACGCGCCTATGCGCCCCCTGCCCGCGCCATCGCCGAGGCAGGCTATCTTGTCGTTATCGTCAGTATGCCCTTTGATCTGGCTCCATTCGGCTGGAAGCGGGGAAACCATATTCTGCGGGAATTCGATTCGATTAAAACCTGGGCCTTCGGCGGCCATTCTGTCGGAGGAGCGTTTATATGCAAATACGCAAAGAGGTATCCGAAAAAGGTGAGCGGGCTGGTTATATGGGCTTCAACGCCTTCCTCAGCTTACAGGCTGGACAAGAGGGATATAAAAGTCATATCCATTTACGGTTCCAATGATGGGGAGGCCGAGGATCAGTTGGCGAAATCGGCGGAGTTTCTTCCCCCGGAAACGTCCTTTGTAGTCATCCAGGGCGGCAACCATACGCAGTGCGGCTATTATGACACGGCCCCTGACCCGGTGCAGCCGGGTGACAATCCTGCAACTATTTCGCGGGAGGAGCAGCAGCGGCAGATGATCGAGGCAACCATTGATTTTCTGGACAAGCTGTAACAGCATTCCATGAAGGAGAAGTGCTTTTATGCCGGGCTAAGCACTCAAAATAGATGTTGTAGTATATTGATAATAATTTTCAATAAGATTAGGATAGCATAATATTTTTTTTTGTAATTATTCTGTAATTGAGATATAAGAATTTCGAAAGAAGCACTTCGAACCGAAAGCAAATAACAGACACAGTTTTTTTGTGTCTTGTCATAGTTCAGGGAGCATACAAGAAAAATTTTTCAAGGGGGTAGCTTTATGAAAAAGACGACCTTTTTAACAGCAGCACTCGGTATTCTAGTCTATACCTTTTCCTTCCTGCCTTCCGCCCATGCCATTATCGAGCTCTACGATGGCAAGCTCAAGATCAACGGATACGTAAAAGAATCGGTTTTTTATCGCACGCAAATGAGGGACGAGGACAAAAAGTATCATGAAAATTCAATGGACTATGACGTTACCGCCGGGCTTATAGAGACGCTCTATACCTTTAAGGAGGACGAGGATTATACCCTGCGCGGCTTTGCCGGCCTCAAGTACTGGTGGGAAAAGGCCACCATGTTTGATGATAAGCTCGACCGCTACATATCCCCCGACGACAAGCGAGACTATGAGCGGCCCCGGGATTTTGATGATGACGTACTGACCGAGGCCTATATCGACTATATAAACGGCCCGCTGCAGATAAAGGCCGGCAAGCAGATCGTCATCTGGGGGCAGCTCGATATCCAGCGCGTGGCAGACGTCGTCAACCCGATTGACCTGCGCAAAGGCGCGCCCGGCATCGACAACTGGGAAGAGGTCAAGCGCGGCATATGGATGATCCGGTCAATCTACAAATCGCAGCTTCCCGGCGATCTGCAGTTTGAAGGCATTTTCAATCCCGGAGATTTTCGCGGGATAGAAATTCCGTATGAAGGCACCCATTACGGCGCGGAGACATGCCGCGTCAACTCCGTTTATTCCGGGCCCGAAATACGGCATTTTCAACTGGCAGAGCTCGAGATGGCGCCGTGAGGCTCCGGGCTGGAACCTGAAGGAAACTATGAGCTTGGTTTCAGGCTCACCGGGTTTACCTATGATGTCGACTGGACGCTGCTTGTCTGGAATGCCAAGGATGACGGCCCGGTTGCAAATCCTAAGCATATTAACACCTTTACCCTGCAGTACATAACGCCGGGCATTCTTTCGAGCATAACGGGCAAGGCAATACAGCCGCCCGATGTTTCCGAATATCCCTACAGTGTATATGAGTATAAGCGGTATACGACCTTCGGCGGCACAGCGCAGACAGTCGCTAAGCCGCTCTGGGACACGGTATGGCGGTTTGAATGGTATTTTGAAAAGGACCGGCCCATGAACCTCGGCACGAACGGCGACAAGGCAGCAACCTACGGCTTGACGCGCAGGAATATTGCCGGGCGGGGCGCTGCAGTGCAATAAATATCTAAAGATTCCGTGGTTTACGGAAAGCGTTCTTGCCAATAACGCCCTTACGAGCGTGTCCGCTTACATACTTCTATGAAAAGGTTTTCGGCTTTAATAATGACCTGGTGGTTGATGACCGCAATCACAAGGCAGGCGCCTCCTCAACCGACCAGCTCATCCTGTTCGTGCAGCAGGACATTCTGTCCGGCACGTTCATGTTTGTTTTTACCGGAAATTATTACCTGCGCATCGCAAAATGGATGGCCGTGCCCTCGCTCACCTATGTTATGCCCGGCAAGCACTGGCGGTGGGATCTCGGCTATGTTGCCTACGGGGTCGGCAGAAATGATTATATCGGCAGGACCACCGATCCGCAAGGACAGTATTTTCACGCGCATAAGATATGAATTTTAAATTTTCATTACAAGGAGGTTCGCAATGATTCAAAAAGCCCTGTTTCATGCTGTAAAAAAATGCATTCCCGCTCTGATGCTTCTGGCGCTGCCGCTTGCTTGCAACAGCGGCGGATATTCAATTTCCTGTGCCGGCCTATACGCCCGAGGAGCTTGCAAAAGTCAGGGAGTGGGAAAAGACCTGGGTCGGCAAAAAGGTCGATGCAAGCAATATCGATCAGGTAGCGCAGTTTCTTCCCGAGGGATTTGTGAGCATATTTAAAGATCAGGCCAGATGGTCTGCGCCCCCGGAAGGGTTCAGCTTTCTCATATCAGCCTATAAGCCCGCAGGGGTGACCCCCGGCACCATAGAGGCCACGAAAAAGTGGGCGCCCCTGGTGAAGACGGATGCAAACGGCAGGATTACCAATTATGCCGAGATTGCCGGCGTGCCGTTTCCCAATCCGAAAACAGGGCTCGAGGTGGCCTATAATTTCGAGTGCAATACCCGCGGAGACACCTATCACAGCCGCTGGTGGAGCCCGATTATCAATCCCCGCACAAAATCAGACCGGCCTGCCGACCAGGAGTTTACGGAAATGTTTTTCATTCATCGCGTCGATGTTGAGCCTAAGCCGGCCTATGCCGAAAAAGACAACCCAAAAGGCTATTTCCGCACTGAGCTGCTGCATTTTTATCTGCCCGCGGAGATGATGAACAGCCGCCTGCTGCAGATCAGGTATATCGATGACAAAAAGGATGACGACGCATATCTGTACTATAATCAGTTCAGGCGCATCAGGCGTATCTCAGCCAGCGAGCGCTGCAATGCTATCGACGGCGGAGACCAGATATATGACGACTCCTACCAGTGGGACAGCCATGTGCGCAAAAACACCTATAAGCTTATCGGCAGGAAGGAAATGCTCGTTCCCCGCCATACCGATGCAACCAAGGCCGTACGCGTCAGAGGGCCAGGGGTTTCCCTCAATACTCAATTTCGAACGCTGCAACATGTATGTCGTCGAGGCGACCAGCAATGTAAAGGGCTATATTTATTCGAAGCGGATGTGGTATGTGGATCCCGAAACATAGCTCATCTCCTGGCAGGAAACATTTGATAAAAACGGCAAATACTGGAAAGTGTTCGGACGAGATCACCGATGACATAAAGAACGCCAACGGCGATATGAGAAATTTTTTTACCGGCATTGTTATTTTTGATTTTATACGCGACCATGCCGGCTGGAGCAACCAGGTGCCAAGGAACTGTCGGTGCCCACAATCAAGCCGGACATGTTCACTACAAGCAATCTTCAGAAAACATATTAAGCAGGCTGAAAGGCTTGCCCCGCATGCGCGGGGCAAGCCTTTTTTCTATGTGGAGCCATGCTGTGTTGAAGCCGCAGCATGCCTCAGGCAGCAGGCGGTTCGCCTGCATTGAAACCATGAGAAAGGAATATGCCGCATGAGACTATGTTCTGTACAATGGCTGCTGGGATCTCTGGTGATTGCCGCCTTTGTTTTTTCAGCAGGGTGCTCCCGGTCCGGGCAGAAAATGGAGGTGCCTAAAATCAAGATGATTGCCCGGGATAATTTTCATGGCGTCATCTGCCCGGACGCAAAAACGGTCTACCTTACGGGCAATTACGGCGCGCTGTATAAATCGGACGATGGCGGCGAGAACTGGACACGGCAGGAGTCGGGAATAAAGGGTGAAAGTATCCTGGCCGACGGCTCCTTTATCGATGCCTCTACCGGATGGGTCGCGGGGCTTCATGGCACCGTGCTGCACACCGGCAATGGCGGTGCTGTCTGGGAAAAGCAGAAGACGGGAACGGATAAGCACCTGTTCAGCATATCCTTTGTCGACAAAAACAATGGCTGGGCAGTGGGCAACTGGAATACCATTATATCATACTGCCGACGGCGGCAAAACCTGGACGCGCCTGACGCCTGAGGAAGACAGGATTTATAAAAATGTCTGTTTTGTCGACACAACCAACGGCTGGGTCGTCGGAGAGAAGGGCAATATCTTCCGGACGACCGACGGCGGCAAAACCTGGGCGCGGCAGATGCCTAAAAAATGGGAGGCAATCGCTGATGATGATTTTGAAAATCCCAAACCCGCGCTTTATTGCGTCTATTTTACCGACACGAAAAACGGATGGATTTCAGGCATCGAGGGGACGCTCCTGAAAACGCAGGACGGCGGCGACACCTGGGACATACTGCCCACGGGTACAGCTCTTTCCCTGTATACGGTCTTTGTCAAATACGGCAGGGGCTGGGTCGTCGGCGACAAGGGCGCCTATCTTATGTCGGAAGACGGGGGCTCAACATGGAAAATGTATGATGAGGCCATTAAGACCAGAACGGCCCTGCGGGATGTGTTTTTTTAGCAGTGCCGATTCAGGCTGGGCTGTCGGTATGGGCGGCACCGTCGTTCACACAACCGACGGCGGCAAAACATGGGATTTTTATTCCGGCCTTTCCTATGCCATGAAGTTTTTCGTCATGCCCAAGGCTCTTGAGTTCAAGGGCATGGTCACGGAGTAAAGAGAAGTCAGAATGAAAAAAAGAAGTCAGAATCCAGAAGTCAGGAGCCAGGATGAAAACAAAAGAAGAATTCAGAATCCAGAAGTCAGTAGCCAGTAGAAAAGAATTTTTTATTCTGGATTCTGGATTCTGGATTCTGACTCCTGGCTTCTGAATTCTATAACATCGCAGATGCTGTTGCAGAGCTGCAAATCAAAAACAGGGAGAAGCTTTTTGATGAAACGTCTTGCTGATATAATTATCGAAAAACGGGTGATCTTTCTTGCGGTGCTCACCGTGCTGACCTTGTTCTTTGCCTATCAGATAGTGACCAGGCTTACGGTGAAAACGTCCTTTGACGATCTGCTGCCGACAAACCATCCCTATACCAAGCTGTATTATGAGATCCGCAACAAGTTCGGCGGCGCAAACAAGGTCGTCATTATGATTCAGGTGCGGGATAAAGAGGATGGGGGGCAGTATACTGATATTTTCAATTATGAAACCCTGAAAAAAATACGGGACATTAGCGATGATGCCTACAAAATGAAGGCTGTCGACCCCTTTAAGGTTCTTTCTCTGGCAGGCAACAATGTCAAGGATGTTAAAATGACGGCCTGGGGCATGCAGCTTACCACGGTCATGTATCCCGATATCCCGGAAACACCGGAACAGATCGCACAGCTCCGGCGCACCGTGTACGGCAACCCCATGTGCTATCCCGGCCTCGTCTCTCTTGACAGTAAAAAGACCATCGTTACGCTGGATTTTTTTGAGGACAGCCCTTGACTATGATGTGTGCTTCAAAGAGCTGAAGGCAATCAGGGCAAAGTATGAGGATGAAAACCACATCATCGCCATCTCGGGCGAGCCCATGCACCTCGGGTATATCAACTCCTATATAATTGATATCCTCAAAGTTCTTGGCTATACCTCCATTGCAATGATGCTGTGGTTTCTTATCTGCTTCAGGACAAAGCGGGGGATGCTGGTCCCGATTATAGCCGCAGCGGTAAGCGCTATTTGGGGCCTTGGTTTTCTGAGCCTGAAAAAGTTCAACCTTGATCCCCTGGCCATGGTGCTGCCGTTTCTGATAGCGGCCATGACAGCATCACATGCCGCCCAGGTTATTAAGCGTTTTATGGAAGATGCCGCCAAACTCGGTAATTCAAAAGATGCGGCAAAAAGCGTGATCCAGCATCTGTTTACCCCTGCTTTTGCATCCATCGTCACCGAGGCCGGCGGACATTATCGTCATCGCCCTGGTGCCGATTCCCATACTGAACAAAATATGCATTGCCTGCTGCTACTGGGCTTTCATCACTGTTGTGATCGACATGATCCTTGTGCCGATTATGCTTTCGTATATGCCGGTGCGGGTCCTGCAGGTCAAGAAAGGGTTTCTCGACAGGGCGCTGCAGGGCTCGGGCAGGTGGATGGCGGCCTGGGGCAAATGGCCCATACTTGCAGTGTCGGCATTTCTGCTGGTGTGGGGCACCATGGTTTCAAGCAAGCTTACCATCGGCAACAATGTGCCCGGCTCAGAGGTCTTCTGGCCCTGGCATCGCTACAATGTCGACTCCTTTCGTATCACCTTTGCCATGCCCCTTCTGAACCCGCTCTACATTATCGTCGAGAGCGACCGCCAGCAGGGCATCGCCAATCCCACCGTGCTGCGGGACGTCACAGCCTTTATCCGCCATATGTCCATGACGCCCAATATGCGTGTTATGTTCACGCTGTCTATTCTCGGCCAGATACCCGGCCGCAATCAGGGGGTCAACGACAATGACCCCAACTGGCGCTTCACCCCGAGCGAAGATACGCAGCTTATGCTTCTGTACAGAACGGTTATAGATGGGGGCGGCCCGGGCGCCTGGGACATGTATATCGACAACGAGGACATGGTGGCCAATATCATGATATTCTGCCGCGATAAAACCGAGGAGACCATCGGCACGGTTATGGGCAGGGTGAAAGATTTCATCAGGAATGAATCCGTCTTCGGGTTCAAGGCCGAGGATGTGAAGCGCGAGGGGTTTGACAAGTTCGTGTACTGGATCGACAGTATGGTCAGAAAGCCCGAACCGCCACTGCCTGACAAGCCGCCGCTGCCCGATACGCCTGTTGTTCATTACCGGCTGGCAGGCGGCGCCGTGGGCGTACAGGCAGCAATCAACGAGTGCCTTTCCATATATCACTTCTGGACTTTTGCCATTGCGGTGCTCATTGTCGTGCTGTGCGTGTGGGTGTCATTTAAATCTTTTGTCGCCGCCATACTTATTACGATTCCGTTGATTATATCAAATGCGCTTGCCCTGTCATTCATGGTGCTCATGAATCCGCCGCTGCCCCTGACAACCGCCACGCTGCCGGTTTCGGCGGTCGGCATCGGTCTTGGCGTCAGCTACGGAATTTATCTTGTGAGCCGGATCATTGAAGAATACAGGAGTTCCGGAAGGCTTGATGATGCAATTTGCAGCGCCCTTGGCACCACGGGCAAGGCCATTATTTTTATCGCGACCACATTGACCATCGGCATCGTTTTCTGGTTCACGTCAAAGATGATGTTTCAGGCTTTAATGGGGCTGCTGCTGGCAATTATTCTGATATTCAACATGCTGGGCGCGCTGTTTATCGTGCCAAGCCTGCTGCTGGTGTTTAAGCCGAAGTTTATAACCAGGGCTGCTAAATAATTATTTACAGGGAGCGTGTAGCATGGGCAGTACAACTGTTTCCGCCATGGAAAAAGCGTATGACAAACAACTGGAAGAGGATTATGTGACCAGGGCTAAAGGCCGGGTAGCCCGGTTAACACCCGATGAGCTGAAAGAAAAGATCAAGACATTTTTAAAAAATCACAGAATCTGCACGCTGGCAACCTGCTCGCAGGGCATACCCCGCTCCACCCCGCTGCGCTACCGGAGCAGGGATTTCACCATCTATATATTTACCGAAGGGGGCGGGAAGGTAAAAAACATTTTGGACAATCCGAATGTTTCGGTGAGCGTTGTTGGAACATATTCCGGCTTTCAGTCGGTTGCCGGGCTGCAGCTGTGGGGAAAGGCGGAAATCATCAAACCCGTGGATGGAAAACGATATGAGGAGGCAAAAAAAATTATCAGGATGGAGGAACGGGCGGATTTAAAAAAAATTGATTTAGAGGGCATGAAGCCCATGGATATTATTAAGATTAAGGTGAAAAAGGCGCGGTACCTGAACTTTCCCGAAGGAATACTCAATCAGTCGGTAACCGTAAAATCTTTGTAGGGGCTCAAAATTTTGAACCCCTACGGTAACGATACTAAGAAAAAGATGCATACAGGAGGCACTTTATGGCAGAAGAAAAATTAGCAGTTGTTGCAGGCGCCACGGGCAGGGCGGGAAGACTGGTTGTGCAGGAGCTTTTAAAGCGGGGCTACAAGGTCAGGGCTCTTATGGTGCCGCCCTTTGACGCGCCAGAAACGTCGGGCCTCACAGGCGTTGAGTTTGCCGAGGGCAATCTCAGCTCCGCTGCAGTCCTTGAGAAGGCCATGGAAGGGGCTCAGTACGTCATCAGCGCCATCGGTTCGAAAAAGCCCTTTAGCGGTTCGGAAAACGACAAGATCGACAATATGGGCAATCAGAACCTGGCTCGGGCCGCCAAGGCAAAGGGCCTGAAGCACATCGTGGTTATTTCATCCATCGGGGCCGGCAACAGCAGCGATGCTGTATCGTGCATGTATAAATGGCCCATGATGAGCGTGCTGAAGGCCAAGAGCAAAAGCGAGGCCTTCATTCAGTCCTGCGGTATCGACTACACGATCATCCGGCCCGGCGGGTATACCGACAATGATATTTCCGATGAAATAGCCTTCGGCGAGGGCGGCAGGATAACCGGCCGCGTGAAGCGCGCGCAAATAGCCCGCGTATGCGTTGATGCCCTTGAAAACCCGGCCATGAAGAACCGAACCTTTGAGGTCGTTGCCCGCGCAATGGTCAGAGAGGGCAGGGAGCAGTTTATTATAAAATTATGATGGTTCAAAAGTAGGGGCGGGCTTTACGCCCGCCCACGGGAGGGGTTAACCACCTGTCCTCTATTTGAAAATACCTGGTTTACAGAAGAGATCGTTTTGTGTCGTTAAAATAATTTTAAGGAGAGGCTTGCATATGGCAGAAGAATATACTTTTCCCCCGTATGGTGAAGAAATACTCAAAGTGCTTGAAAAGTTCGGCGGTACGAAAATGGAGACCTACAAGGGCAAGGACATACGGCCACTGTGGGACCTTAAAGGCGGGCCGATCCTGTGGAGCTACAAGTACCTGTTCTCGGCCCCGAAGCTTGAGAAAATCGCCATCACGGTGCAGTCGTTCAAGGACAAGCTCATGTGCTATACCACCATCATCTGGCCCGATGACCGGCACGCCCTGCCGGTATTCTCCGCATTCTGGGCTGAAAGCGAGAAGGGCAGCTACTTCATTCTTGATTTTTACCCCACGGCTGACAGCATCTGCGATATTCCGTATATGGAGAAGTATCTTGATCCGCTGGAAGATATATGGGAGGAGGGCAAAAAGCATTATCCCGATGTTTCCACCCGTGACCCCAACTGGTTTCGGGTCATGATATCGCCCTATTATATCAATGCCGACTTTCATCCCAGCAACAAGCAGCATCAGGACCGCCTGCTGAAGCTCATTCTCGACTATCTCAATGTGTACCACAGCCTGTGGGAGAAGGACGAGCCGCGTGACCCGGCCTATATGCAGTACCTGATCAAGCGGCGGGAGGCCATGCGCGTGGAACATGAAGGAGAAAGACCCCGGCGGCATCATGATGGAGCATGCCGTAGGCAAAGAGCTGGCGGATCTCGGGCTTGAGGCGCTGTTTTAATACCGACAAGATATGTGCAAATTTTAATTCAGCAACATGCCGCCTCCACCATGCCTGCCAGGGGAGGCTTTTTGAGCGCCTCTTTGCAAGGGGATATAATCTGTGTGCGGCTGCGGATTCTGCAGAAATGCTAGACTTTTATATGTAAGAATTTAATCTCTATGGGAGCAGGCAACATGAAGCATATTATTGCGGCGCTGGTGCGGCAGCGGTAGTGTTATGGCAGGGGCAGGCATAGACATTGGGCGCAAAACGCCGACTGGAAAGACGGCGGCCCGGCGTATATTTATGTGAACCCCGTCAAGAAATCTCCTTTTCATATGCCCTATGACGAAACTCTCAAGTGCACCGATTGTCATAAATGGAACGGTGCTGACGCCTATACGGCCGCGACCATGACGCTCACGAAAAGCAAG
This sequence comes from uncultured delta proteobacterium, assembly GCA_963718965.1. Taxonomy (GTDB): domain Bacteria; phylum Desulfobacterota; class WTBG01; order CAIYCZ01; family CAIRTM01; genus CAIWCT01. Next base: position 87,024 of record CAVRBJ010000021.1, read on the forward strand.
AAGGGCAGGCTCTCGCAGCCGGAGATAAAAAAGGCAATACTTGAGACCCTGAAGGGCACGGGCGATTACCGCGAGATGTATGTCATGGCAACAGCATTCAAAAACGAGCCCCTGGCGACCTGCCTCGAGTTCACGCTCGACCCCGAAACCATGTGCCTTTTCGCCTCGTCGGAAAAGCAGACCGAGAAGCTGTTCCATATTGCGGCAAACGGCAGGGCGTCGCTGGTGTATGTGAAGCACCGCGACGACATGAAATATTTTATGGACCCTATCGGCGTGCAGATTACGGGCAAGGCGGTTCAGCTCAAGTATGGCGATCCGGGCTTTGATCAGGCGGCCGAGCTCTGCCTGCAGACAGCGATGAACCACATGCCCAACGAGATGAAAAGTAAAATGCCCCGCGAGGTCATGCTGGCCAGCATTCAGAAGAACCAGCTCATCACCAAAGTGATCCCCGAGAGCATCGTCATCACCAGCGGCGCCTTTATAAAACAGGGCCTGCACAGAAAACAGATCTGGGTGGCGAAGTAAAAGCGGGCTGGCCGTTTTAGGCAGAAAAGGCGAGTCTTTTTGAGACGGGGAATCAGCACAGGCAGAGCGGGTATTTTTATCCGCACTGAGGGGTATTGTGTCCTTAACGCAAGCAGGAAGAACCCTATGTCAGAGCTCAGGCTGTTTTTCTTTTATGCCCTGTCACGGGGCGCCATGGTGGTGCTTGTCGCATGGGGCCTTGCCTTTCTTTCTGCCCCGGCATCAGCGCAGGAGTATCCGGTCTCCATTGTCGAGCCCGGCACGACCCCGGGCTTTAGCCCACCCGTGCTGTACCTTAACCGCTGCATCGCCGCGCGTCGCCTGCTGCCGAAGCTTAGCCACAACAGAACCCTGCAAGAGCCGTTTCTTATCAACACGGACCCGGACCTCGGCCCGGTCGATGCGCCCATCGATTACAGCTTCATGGTAAAAATGATTTTCAGCCAGGTCAAAGCCTTCAACCGGTTTGCTGATCCCTACGATGATCCTGAGCGCCCGTCGCCCGGCTATTCATGGCAGCTCAAGATATTCCATCCCGGCTCCACCGCCGGGCAGCTTCCGCTGGAAGGAGCGCCCTATCATATTATAGTATTTTGTATCGGCGCAACAGGTTCCACCCCCAGCTTGTATAATGCCATGGACTGGCTCGGGAACTACTATGCCCAGCGCGGCTATATTGTCGCCATCCCGGTTTTTATCGGCAATGATGAAGGATTGACGGAGCGGCCTTTTTACGAAATTACCCCTGATATTTTTTCAATGCAGGTAAGCCAGGCTATCGATTATATTCGCTCTTCATTCAGGGGAACCTTGAAAAGGCTTGTCGATACCAGGCAGGTGACGGTCATCGGACATTCCTTTGGCGGTTATGTAGCTCAGAAGACTGCCGTGCAGGACCGCCGCATTGCGCGGCTGTGCCTCTTGTCGGCTGCTTTTAGCACTCAGCAGTACTGGCCTGGCTTTCTTTTGGATACCATAGACACCATGGATCTGCTCAACGGGCTTCCGAAAAAGCGCGGGATGGCACTTCACGTCCAGCGATTTACCAAACCTCCATATGCTTTGCCCTGCCCTGACTTTGATTCTGAGTGCGACTGGATTCCTCCGGTAGATGGATTTATTACACAAGTGGATTTGTCTGCTGACCCATGGGAGCCGCATTTGTGCAATGGCGAGAACTGCGGCGTGCGGGATGGGACTTTATATAACTACGGCCTGTATGAAGGGCCGAAGCAGGATGGCATCAGGAATAATATTCTGCTTGACCATTCCGGCCTTGTCACGTCCGGTGCGGACAATGATGCAGGCCGGGCATTAATCCTGCAGTATCTTGATAATTTTTTTGCCCAGTTCCCCCTTGATTGAGCCCTTATCCCTTGTCTTGCCTTCTGTGCGGTTGTGCAGCTTTTATTTTACTAAAGCTATTGACAATGCGAATAAACGGAACATAAAAATAGATATTTGCACAATCTCTTTAAAGCAGTGCTTATAATCATCGGGAAAGGAGGTGTGCTGAACACACACGATTGTCCGGAAAAGAAAATATGTACAGGTACAACAAACCGATATTTCGTGAAAAGAGAGACCCATGAAAAAAATACTTTCCATTTTCAGCCTCGTTGCCCTGGCTCTGAGCCTTGGCGCATGCTCCACCGTTTCTTCGGTTAATCTTGCCGCAGTCGCCAAGCAGGCAAACATGAAGAATATGACCACCGGCGACGGCACATTTGAAAACTATACCGCCACCGGCCAGTATAAGGGCAGAGAAATCGGTTTCGGTATCGGCTTTCCCTTCATCAAAATTCTTGAAATTTATCCGGGCAAAAGCAATGAGGCACTGCTGACTGATGTAGCCAAAACGGCTGCAACAGAGGGCAAAGCCAATGCCATGATCAATGTTTGTCCGGCCAGCGAAACCTTCGCGGGTTTCATCATTGGCGTGTATATCGACACCTGTAAAGGCACGGGCATCAAACTGAAATAAGTTCATGCGCGAAAGTATAAAAAACGTGGCCATGTTTGATGGCCACGTTTTTTTATTGCCAGGTGTTTTCTTTCAGCAGCTCTCGAAAAGCTTTGCCATCACCGCCCGCTCTTGTGCTTTCATCCGCCTGCTGTCCGCAGGCGACAGCACATGGTCATAGCCGATCAGATGCAGCATGCCGTGCACCAGCAGGGCGGACACTTCCTCATGCAGGCTCACTCCGCGTCTGTCGGCCTGCCGCTGCGCGGTTTCAAGGGAGAGGGCGATGTCGCCCAGCAGCTGCGGCTGCACGCCCGGAAATGCGCCGTCATGCATGGGAAATGAAATGACATCGGTGGGGCCGGGTTTTTTCAGGTACTGCTCATTGAACCCCGTGATGCCTGCATCATCCAGCAGAAGAATGCTTACTTCGGCCTTTGGCAATGCCAAGGCGCCCAAGATCGCGCTCACCGTCTTCCTTATCAGGGGAAGGTCGGTCCGCATCGCTTTTTGCTGATTTTTTATCTGTATCTTTGCCATTGCCCTCCTTGTCGGTGTGAAGCGGATAGTCAATCCGGGCATGGAAAATGCCGTTGAGAATTCTGTTGAAGCTCTCGGCTATCAGATGAAGGTCCTTGAGCTTGAGCTCGCATTCGTCCAGCTGGCCATCGACAAATATATTATTGATAATGCGCTGAACCATGCCCTGTATGCGCGATGGCGAAGGATCGGTCAGTGTCTTTGAGGTTGCCTGGACAGCGTCTGCAAGCATCACGATTCCGGCTTCCTTGGTTTGCGGCTTCGGGCCAGGATAGCGAAAGTCCTTGTCGCTTACGGGCTGGTCATCATCCTGCATCTCGCGGGCTTTCTGATAGAAATAGGTTATGATGCTGGTGCCGTGGTGCTGGGCGATGATGTCCTGAATGATTTTGCCGATGCGGTGCTGCCGGGCTATCTCGATGCCGTCTTTGACATGTGAGGTGATGATCAGGCTGCTCATGCTCGGCGTCAGCCGGTCATGCTTGTTTTCGCCGCCTTTCTGGTTTTCAACAAAATAGAGCGGCTTTTTAATTTTGCCGATATCATGATAATAGGCGCATACGCGGGCAAGCAGCGGGTCGGCATTGATAGCCTCGGCGGCGGCCTCGGCAAGCACGCCGACCAGGATGCTGTGATGATAGGTTCCGGGCGCCGCTATCAGGAGGTTGTGCAGCACGGGCTGGTTAAGGTCGGCGAGCTCCAGCAGCTTTATATCGGTCGTGTAATTAAAGATAATTTCAATGATGGGAATGATTCCTGTTGCCAGCACTGCGGACAGAACCCCCCCGACCATGCCGAAGGCCATGCTGTAGAGCGTTTCGGTCTTGAACGCGTCTCCGGTGATCAGGTACAGGGACAGAACAAGCAGGGCATTGATTGTAGCGCCAATCATGCCGGCGCGAATAATGGCGCTGCGCTGCTTGGTGTAGCGGACTTCCTGCGTGGCCACGATGGCGCTTATGAAGGAAAAGGAGAAGAAGGCGAAGCTGTTGTCAAGAAGAAAGCCGGCAAATATCGATACGATAACGGCGCTCAGCGATGCGATCTGGGGCGACAGAACGATGCTTATGACAATAGCCGCAAACGCGAACGGGAATCCGTAATAGTACGACGTGAGAGGGATAGCCGTATAGCCCTTGGCAAATGTGGCCGCCCCTGCCGCGCAAAATTTAAACAGCAGAAATGCCATAAGCAGAATCAGGCACAGAAAAATAAAGTCGCGGTGGGTGATGCGTGTTATGGAAATGTCGCTGAGATTGTTTTTAGCAAATCGATATATCACCATAAGCGCCATGAACGAAAAAAGAAAATATCCCAGCAGCGTCCACTGCATGCTTTTTGACTGCTTGAGCTCCCGCAGGGCATTGAGCTTTAAAAGCGCAACCGCGCTGACAGGGGTTCCCTCACGAACGATTATTTCATTTTTTTGAATCGAATAAAACAGCGGTGCGACCTCATCGGCCGCAGCCTTCCGGCGCTCCCGTGTTTCCTGGGCATTAAAGGTAATGGTTGGCTCGATGAGCTTGACGGCGATATCGGTCAGGGCTTTACGAATATCGCGGGGCTCGTTTTTGAGAAATGTGCGGGCATCGCGCCGCAGCAGTATTTCAGCATCCTGCACATCGATAAAGGACGTGAAATCGCTGGCCGCTATTTCCTGGTTTGATGCAATGTTGCGCAGTATGATGCCCCTGCCGCGCTCCTTAAACAGAAGGCCCTTTGATGCAACAACCTCACGCTGAACAAATGGCAGCACCAGATCAAGAAGGGCTTCCTCAAGTTCTTTTTTGAAAGCACGGTCGGCAAGAAGGGCAAAGTTCTGTTCATCAATCTGTATGCGCAGCAGTGCCTGCAGCGCCAGCCTGTCCTTTTCTGAAAGGGCCTGGCTGCGGGTTTTTTTTCTGCCTGCATCGCGCATGGTTCCGAAAGCCGCGGTGATGCGCTGCGCCACGTCGTTTTCAGCCTTTGCATTGAAGTCATAGACCGAGGGTACGCCGTCCATCTTTTCGCGGCGGCGTCTCTCCGTGGTTTCCGTATCCTCAACCGTGAAATCCTGATGCGCCCGTATGTTGTCCTGAGCTATATCGCCCGGTTTATACTCGTATCTGGGCGTTGATGACTGCGGCGCGGTGAGAAACGCTATAATGCCGGAAAGCACGATAAGGGCCAGCACCTCGTAGGTGGCAGGGGTCATGAACGGCCTGATAATTTGGAACCGCTCTTTGGTGCGTTCTGTTTTTGCAATTGGCTGCTGCGTGCGCCTGGTGCGCAGCTGCTTAAATAGCTGTATCTTCATCTGCGTTTTTCTTTTTCAGTAAATGATTCGTATGCCTTTATAATTCCCTCGACAAGGGGATGGCGGACCACGTCTTTTTCGGTAAAATGGCAGAATTGTATTCCCTCAACCTTGTCAAGAACACGCTGCGCCTGCACCAGGCCTGATGCTGTTGCCTGCGGCAGGTCGATCTGGGTTATATCGCCGGTGATAATTGCCTTTGAATTGAAACCCAGTCGCGTGAGAAACATTTTCATCTGCTCGGCAGTCGTATTTTGAGCCTCATCCAGAATAACAAAGGAGTCGTTGAGCGTGCGGCCCCGCATAAAGGCAAGGGGCGCCACTTCAATCTTTCCCAGATGCAGCATTTCCTGCGCCTTGTTCATATCCATAATGTCATGCAGAGCGTCATAGAGGGGCCGCAGGTAGGGGTTCACCTTTTCGGCAAGGTCCCCCGGCAGAAATCCGAGTTTTTCACCGGCCTCGACAGCAGGCCTGGCGAGAATGATCCTGTCGACGTCTTTTTTCATGAGCGCCGCAATGCCCATTGCCATGGCCAGATAGGTCTTCCCCGTGCCCGCCGGCCCGATACCGAATACAATGTCAAAGCCGCGGATAGCATCAACATATTTTTTCTGGGCATAACTTTTCGGCGTGATGGGGCGCCGTTTTGCGGTGAGGATGATCGTATCAAGAAAAACGTCCTTCATGTGCAGAGGCGCATCCTGTTCTATCATTTTGATGGCATGCACCACATCAACGGAACTGAGCCGGTAGCCTGATTCAACAATAAAATATAAATCCTGAAGAATTTTTTTCGCCGTCAGTATCGCTGCGCAGGGGCCGTTGAGCGTGAACTGGCTGCCTCGCACATGTATCTTCACGGCGAGCCGCTTACCGAGAACTTTAAGGTTTCCGTCATGTTCACCACACAGGGCTTTCACAATGCCGGTATCTTCAAAGTGAAGGATTTCCGAAGAGTCGACGCTTTTTGGGGGAGGGCTTTCCATACACTACGCTGACATCAGATATGAGTGTGGTGGCAGGCCGCAGCGCGATACGCGCAAGAAAAAAAGTTTTTATGCTTCAGCATAGATCTGAACCAAAATTTCCCGGTTTCTGGGATGATTATCAAAATCGCACAGCACGATCTGCTGCCATGTCCCCACATGCATGGAGCCGTTCACAACGGGAATGGTCAGGGACGGGCCAAGCAGTGCCGCCCGTACATGTGCATAGCCGTTGCCGTCGCCCCAGCGGCGGTTATGTTCATACGGGATATCACGGGGGGCAAGCCGTTCAATGGCTTTTTTCAGGTCGGCTACTGCGCCCTGCTCATATTCCAGCGTGGTTAATGATGCTGTGGAGCCGGGAACAAAAAGGTGTATGAACCCCTCTGCCGGGCGGACCTTTGACAGGCATTGGTCAACCTCGTCGCTGATGTTCACTATGTCGGTTGCACCGGTGGTCGCAACGGATATGGTAAAATTTGTTATTGCCATGAATTATATTTTTTGATATAAAAAAGAGTATTTTTATTATTTTATTAAATTAGCACAGGGTCTGCGGCTTTTCAAGTTGTTTTTCATCCAAATTCCCTTGACAAATTTTTGAAAAAATATATAAAATAGTCTTTTTTAAATTTCCAGACACAGGTGCGCCTATACGCGCATGAAGCGACTCAAAACAAAGGAAGGATAGTGCATCATGGCAGTGAAAATCAGACTTGCTCGTTTCGGCAAGAAGAAAAAACCCTTTTACCGTGTAGTTGTTGCTCCTGAAGCGGCTCCCCGAGACGGTCGTTTTATAGAGGTACTGGGTACGTATGATCCATGCAGCAACCCTGCTGTGATTTCCATAAATAAAGAACAGGCTGTTGACTGGATTAAAAAAGGCGCTCAGCCGACACAGGCAGCTGAGAAGATCCTGAGAAAGGAAGGGGTTTTCAAGGGGTAAGGAAGGACGCACCTAACGGGAAGTGGTAGATCTGGCAACTACAACTCAAATGGAGGCTAGCATGAAAGACTTAGTGAAGTACATAGCTCAGGCTCTTGTTGACGATCCCGATGCAGTGGCGGTAAATGAGATTGAGGGGGAACAGACCTCGGTAATCGAGCTGCGCGTGGCCAAAGATGATTTAGGAAAAATCATCGGCAAGCACGGAAGAACCGCTCAGTCCATGAGAACCATCCTGTCGGCGGCTTCTGCAAAAAATAAAAAACGGGCTGTGCTGGAAATCATTGAGTAAGGAGAGCGTTTCCCTGCCAGAGAATGAACTGTTCATACGGAATGGCCGTATGCATGAAAAAGACTGAAAACTGGCAAAAGGTCGCATGCGGCTTTTTTGCCGGTTTCTTCCATTATGAGTGAGGCAAGCTTCCCAGCGTGCTGCATGATCCGGTTTGACATCATAACACTTTTCCCCCGGATGTTTGATTCGCCCCTGCAGGAAAGCCTGCTGAAAAAAGCGCAGGAACGGGGGCTTATTGAAATAGCCGTTCACGATCTGCGGACCTGGGCTGAGGACAGGCACAAGACCGCAGATGATACCGCATATGGCGGTGGCGCCGGCATGGTAATGAAGGTTGAGCCGATTGTCAGGGCGCTTGAAAGCACGCGAAGAGCCCCGGAAACATCCCGCACAGTGCTTTTAACCCCGCAGGGTAGACCGTTTTCGCAGGATGTGGCAAGCGCACTCTGCAGCTTCGAACAGCTGGTTTTCGTGTGCGGACGGTACGAAGGGGTTGATGAGCGGGTGCTGTCATTTGTTGATGATGAAATATCCATAGGGGATTTCATTCTGAGCGGCGGCGAAATCGCAGCTCTGGTGGTTATTGACGCAGTATCCCGGCTTGTGCCGGGAGTGGTAGGGGACGAGGCCTCGGTTCGGGAAGACACATTTTCAAACTGGCTGTTAAAGTATCCCCAGTATACGAGGCCGCCCAGCTTTCGGGGGCTTGAAGTGCCCGAGGTTCTCCTGTCTGGAGATCATGAGAAGATACGCCGATGGCGGAGGCAGGAAGCACTCACAAAGACATTGCGGCGGCGGCCTGATCTTCTTGAAAAGGCCGAGCTTTCTGATGATGATACAAAACTTCTGAATAGTATTTAACAATCTCGAAAGGATGGAGATAGGCGATGAACGTACTTGATACGATCGAACGGGAGCAGATGCGGCTTGACATTCCGGCGTTTCGGCCGGGTGATACGGTGAAGGTTCATGTGAAGATACGCGAAGGCGAAAAAGACCGCATTCAGGTTTTTCAGGGCGTGGTTATTGCGCGCAAGAATGCGGCAATGCGCTCATCCTTTACTGTTCGCAAGGTTTCCTACAGCGTTGGCGTGGAGAAAATATTCCCCTTGCACTCGCCGTCGATTGACCGGATTGAACTGGTGCAGCGGGGCAAAGTGCGGCGTTCGCGGCTGTTTTATCTGCGCGACCTTAAGGGTAAAGCCGCCCGCGTTAAAGTGCAGCGGTATTAAAAAAGGATTTTCATGGAATTTGCGGACAGGCTCAGGGAAAGCGCGCATCCTGAGCTTTTTCTGAGCAGCCATGGATATGCCTACATAGCAGGTGTTGATGAGGCCGGCAGGGGTCCCCTTGCCGGCCCTGTTATTGCCGCAGCTGTTATTTTCCCGAAGGGCTTTAGCTGTGCCGATATCCGGGACTCGAAAATACTTTCCGCGGCAAAACGCGAGGAGCTTTTTCGAAAAATTCAGGAGCATGCCCTTGCCTGGAACTGGGCATACTCCCCGGCCGATGAAATAGACCGCATCAATATCCTTCAGGCCAGTCTCCTTGCCATGAAACGTGCCGTCGAGAGACTGCCCCTGGCGCCGGATTATACGGTCGTTGACGGACCGCACCGTATTCCGGCCGACATCCCGCAGGCAGCCATTATCGACGGTGACGCCAAAAGCCTTCCCATCTCCGCAGCATCCATTATGGCTAAAGTCGTGCGCGATGCTATCATGACAAAATACAACATGCTCTACCCGCACTATAATTTTGCCGGAAACAAGGGCTACGGCACCCGTGAACATATTCGTGCGCTTGAGCAGCACGGCTGCTGCCCTATTCACCGCAGAACATTCAACAGGGTGCCCCGATGACCCCGCCGCCGATCATGACCGGCAGCGCAAAACCCTTGGCGTCATGGGCGAGGATATGGCCGTTGATTTTCTGGAAAAGAAGGGGTATACAGTTCTCTTCAGAAACTATAGATGCCGGTCCGGAGAGATTGATATTATAGCCCGCAAAAAGAAAATCCTCTGTTTTATCGAGGTAAAAACCAGGCGCACCAAAGCTTTCGGTACGCCGCAGGAGGCGGTAACGCCCCGCAAGCAGCATAAGATCGGCCGTGTCGCCCTGGATTTTCTGCAGCGCCACAAGCTTGAAAACCACCCGGCCCGGTTTGATGTCGTGGCAGTGGATTTTTCCAGCGGCGACGGGCTGATAGAGTTTATTGAAAACGCTTTCGAGCTTGCCGGATCGCCGTGACCACATGCCCTGGCGGAAAGGTCACCCTGCAGCGCTCTGATTTTGGTCCAGCATCCTACGGGAGATCGTCTTATTAAAAAATTTATTGTTATTTTCTTTTTTACCGCTCTCTTTTTCATCCCCGCTCTGAGCGTGGTCGGGCTGTATTTTTATTTCAGCCATGACCTGCCGCGCATAGAATCGCTCAAGGATTATTCCCCTGCTCTTGTCACCGAGCTGCATGCAAGCAGCGGAGAGCTTATCGCCGAGTTCTCCGTCGAAAAGCGCTATATGATAAGCGTGTCGGAAATAGCCCCTGTTTTCATCCAGGCGATTCTTGCCGCCGAGGATGATAAGTTTTTCGAACATAAGGGCATCGACCTCTGGGGCATTCTTAGGGCGGCGCTGAAAAATATCCGTTCTTTTGAGATTAAGCAGGGCGGCAGCACCATCACGCAGCAGATCGTCAAATCGCTGCTGCTCACCTCTGAGCGCAAGTTTTCCAGAAAGATCAAGGAGGCGATTCTTGCCACCCGCATCGAGCAGTACCTGACCAAGCAGGACATACTTACCCTCTATCTCAACCAGATTTATTTCGGCCGCGGCGCCTATGGTATCGAGGCTGCATCGCGCGTCTATTTCGGCAAAGCGGCTTTACAGTTGACTCTGCCGGAGGCAGCTTTTTTAGCTGGTTTACCCAAAGCCCCCTCGCGCAATATGGACAAAACGCTGGAGCGCTGGCGCTATGTACTCGGCCGCATGCAGGAGCTGGGCTACATCAAGCCCGAGGAGCGGGCAGCTGCGGAGAAGAGCCCGCTTGCTTTCATCCCGGCGCCAACCGATACCAGCACAATCCTCAAGGCCCCGTACTTTGCCGAACATGTCCGCAGGGAGCTTGAACAAAAGTACGGCGCGGACATGCTGTACAAGGGAGGCCTTAAGGTTGAAACCACGGTTGATCTGAAACTTCAGGAAGCAGCCGAAGGCGCTCTGCAGCGGGGTATTGAAGCTTACGATAAACGTGCGGGAAAGAAAAATGTAGCGTCAACCGTTCAGTCGGCCCTGCTGGGAATGGATCCGTATACCGGGTATATCAGGGCCCTTGTCGGCGGGCGCGATTTTCATGCAAACCAGTTCAACCGGGCCGTGCAGGCGCAGCGCCAGCCGGGCTCGGCCTTTAAGCCCGTCATTTACGCGGCCGCTCTTGACAAGGGCTATACGCCCGCTACAGTATTTATTGATGCTCCGCTGGTGTTTGAGGCTGCCGGACCGGGTATTTTCTGGGAGCCCCAGAATTATGATCGGACATTCACCGGCCCCCTGACGCTGCGCAAAGCCCTTACCCAGTCACGCAATATCGTGACGGTGAAAATCCTCAAGTATATTGGGGCCGAGTATGTAATCGATTATGCCAAAAACCTGGGGATGGCCGGCGAATTCACCCCGACGCTTTCCCTGTCGCTGGGCACCTGCGGCGTATCGCTCATGAATCTTGTACGGGCATATGCCGTGTTCTGTGCTCAGGGCGTAGCCTCCGAGCCTGTATTTATTACCCGCATTCTCAGCCGTGACGGCACTGTCCTTGAAGACAACCGGCCGCGGCTTGCCCAGGCCATAAGCCCCGAGACAGCTTTTCTCATTACCAGCATGCTGCAAAGCGTTGTCGAGGAAGGAACCGGAAAGAAAGTGCGAGCCCTTAACCGGCCCTGCGCCGGAAAGACCGGCACGACAAATGACGTGCGCGATGCCTGGTTCATCGGGTTTACGCCCCAGCTTGTTGCAGGCGTCTGGCTGGGCTTTGATGACTTGAGCCCCCTGGGAAAACATGAGACAGGAGCTGTGGCTGCAAGCCCTGTATGGCTTGACTTCATGCAGCAGGCGCTGCAAAACGAGCCTGTTCAGACGTTCAAGGTGCCCGAGGGCATTATCTATGTGAAGGTGAATTCGAAAACCGGTTTGCCGCCGGCTCCGGGCGAAAGCGGGGTTTTTGAGTGCTTCAGGGATGGCACAGCGCCAGGTATGGCCCGGCAAGGCGCGACTGACACGGACAATACAAGCGGGCTCTCCCCCGAAACTGAGTCGCTGCCGACTCCGGAGCAGTAAAGATAATTATTTCGCAGTGGCTTATTTAAGCATCTGCCCCGGCCTGCCTTTTGACCATAACCCATACTATCTGTGATTCGTCGATAGCGCCGTAGCGTGATTTCAGCGCTTCAAGCTTGATTACTTTTTCAGCCTCTATGGTTTCGTCGTTTTCCCGAATGCTGCCGTTGGGCAGCCGCGTGACTTCTATGGTCTGAAGATTTTCGCTTTTAGGGATATTGGAGAATGGTTTGGCGGAAAGAATATTTTCGAGTTTTCCTCTTTTGATCATTCGCAGCAGCACAGAAATCCTCCCTTGCAGTGGTCTTTTCAAAAATATAAGAAGCGTACAGGTTGTACATGAAAAATGCGTAAAAGGGAAAGTCTTTTTACAGCGGCGAGCTATACGCGGGCATAGGTCTCAACAGCCTGCCGGTAGAGGTCATGGCCATGCATATCGTTAATGACCACAACAGGGAACATCTCTACCGTGAATATGCGGATGGCCTCGGGCCCGAGATCTTCATAGGCTATGATTTCCGTTTTTTTTACGCACTGCGCCAGCATCGCACCTGCGCCGCCTATGGCGGCACAGTAAACAGCACGGTAGCGCTTCATGGCCTCAATAACTTCAGGGGAGCGCTGGCCCTTGCCGATCATGGCTTTGAGGCCGTGCTCCATCAGGCGGGGGGCATAGCTGTCCATGCGCGAACTGGTGGTGGGGCCGCAGGAACCAACAGGCCTGCCGGGCCGGGCCGGGGTCGGGCCGACATAATAGATAATGTGACCGCGCAGGTCAAAAGGAAGGGGTTGCCCCCTGTCCAGCAGCTCAACAAGCCGCTTGTGTGCCGTGTCTCGGGCCGAATAGATCTGCCCGGTAATGGAAACCCTGTCGCCGATTTTCAGTTTTTCGATATCGGCGTCAGCCAGCGGGGGGGTAAGAATGACCGTGCTCATACAACAATTTCCCTGTGCCGATGCGCATGGCAGTTCAGGTTCACAGCAACCGGCAGGCTTGCGATATGGCAGGGGTGCAGCTCGATATGCACGGCAAGGCTTGTAACCGTTCCACCGAAGCCCTGAGCGCCGATGCCCAGATTATTGATAGCCTGCAGTATCTCAGCCTCAAAAGCCGCTATGTCCGGGTCGGGATGCACGCTGCCAAGCTTGCGCAGCAGTGCCTTTTTTGACAAAAGCGCTGCCTTTTCAAAATTTCCGCCTATACCCACGCCAACAACTGTCGGCGGGCAGGGATTGGCTCCAGCCTGCCGCACGGCATCGACTACAAAATCCTGTACGGCCTGCCTGCCCTGCGAGGGCTTGAGCATGGCGATGCGGCTCATGTTTTCGCTGCCGCCGCCCTTAGGCGCAAAGATAATTTTTAAAACATCACCCTGCACCGGTTCTATATGAATAATGGCCGGCGTATTGTCGCCGGTGTTTTTGCGGGTAAACGGGTGGCACATGGACGAGCGCAGATAGCCTTGCGAGTATCCCTGCCGCACACCTTCGTTTATCGCTTCAATCAATCCGGCGCCATTCACATAAACATCCTGCCCAAGCTCGACAAAAAAAACCGCGCAGCCCGTGTCCTGGCACAGCGCCACGGCCTCCCGCCTGGCGATACGTGCATTTTCAGTCAGGATGTCATAGACTTCGCGGCACAGAGGAGATGTCTCGCTGTTTTTTGCACTGGCGAAGGCATCAAGCACGTCCTGCCCCAGTTCATAATTGGCCTGCATGCAGAGATCTTTGACGGCAGCGGTGATTGCGGAGGAATGAATCGTTTTCATAGTGTATAAAATAGCATGACCACAGGCTGCTGGCCAACAAAAAAACTCTCCCGGCCGGAAGGGCGCGGGAGAGTTTGTGCTGCCCGCTGCTAGAATTCAGTTTTTGATGCCGATAAAAAAAGCCCTGCCATCTGTTGTATTCTTGTCGAGAAATTTATATTCGGTATAGGTTATATCCATAGTCCCGAATAAAATTATATCGACAATGTTAAGGCCTTTGATGTCAAACTCATAGGTGTTGAGCCCATCGACGGCCTCATATTGTGCATCAAAGCTCAAGCCGCTTGAGTTGTATTCGCCATCGCCGAGAAAGCCTCCAAAATCCTCCTCGAAACTTTCAATCCCAAAATCACCGCTATCAAATATAAAGGTATCGGTCTTTATTTTCCCCTGATCACAAAAGTCTCCCAAATCTTCGCTGCACAGAATGTACACATTATATTCATTGCCGGAAAGGTCAAGAGCTCGCGCCGCATGGGCCTGAGCGCCGAAAAAAAGGACTCCTAAGATCATGACCGTGAAAAACAATAATTTTTTCATCTGGTTCCTCCTCTTATTATGCAGTATTTATTTTATAGTTTATTTTTTAAACACGATCTGCAAATTTCGGTTTCTTGAATGCTGCCTGCTTCAGCCTGTCAGGGCATACACCCCGTAGATAAAAAGTATCAAATCTGCAAACCAGCACAGTTTTATACAAATAATCAGGGAAAAAAATAATTCTTTGCGGCCCATGAGGCGCACAAACACAGCAGCTAGAAAAGCAGCCCAGACGGCAACACCGAGCGTTATAGCCCATATGATGGCGCCATTTGACCCGATGCCAATGGCCAGGGACTGGCATCCCGGGTTGGGGATGACGGTGCTGAAAAAATTAATGAGCATTCCCGCACCCATAATCCACAGGGCCTCTTTCTGCCGCACGCTGCGACAGGCAAGAGCTGCTCCGCAGAGAAAGAGCATGTAGGCTAGTATATACAATGTATCATATGGCGACATGGCATGAGCATATATACGTTACCAGCAGCACTAACATACTTGCCGGCAGGAATCAATGAAAAGCCCGCCGCCCTCGGCGAGTCAGATGCATGCATCCATAAAAAAAGGCCGCATTGCGCAGCCCTTAATCGTCACATTATTTACAGTTCGGCATTATTATTTAATGCGGACGCCTTCCATGCAGAGCCCGAGCATAAACGAGCCCTTCTCTATGGTAAAGGGCACGATCATAAGAGGCCTTTTTTCAGACCCGTCCATGGTCATGTCTCTGCCGGAAATAACGCTCGGCAGGGATGCCTGCAGTTTGATTCCCATAGACGACAGGGCCTGGCGTGATTGCCCCGATATCATGTTGGCTATTTCGCCTGCGGCCTCCTTCACCTCGTTGACGATAGTTGTATATTCTTCTCCGAGCATGTTGGAGACGATCTGGATGATGCTGCTTTCGGAAAAACCTATGGCAAGAAAACCCTTTATGTTTTCATCTTCATTGGACAGGCCGACAACGCCCACCACTTCCCCCAGGGGCATGCATGTGTCCCAGAGTGCCGGCTCCCCCACAGTCGGTTTGAGAAAAGCCATGGTTTCGAGCACTTTTAAAGTGGCCTCGACAAAGGGTTTTGTGATTCTTGCGTCCATACCTGCAACCTTTCATACTAAGACTCAATGCGCATACTCGTGCGAAACCCTTATGGTTTGGGAATGTGTGTCCAGAGAGAAACATCCAAGTGGCGCAGCAAGCAGTTCATCGGAGCGGCTGATAAATGCCTGTACATGAGGCTGCTGCAAATGGGCTGTGAGAGCCTCACGGTTTTCCCATGTTTCGATGAACATATAGCTGCCTGGGTTGTCAGGCCTGGCAAACAGGTCGTAGGATATGCACCCCGGCTCGTTCTGCGTCGGTTTGATGAGAGCGGTGAGCACCTGTTCAGTTTCCGGTTCTTTCCCGGCTCGTGTCCGTATATGCGCTATGACGGTAATTTTTTCTGACATTTGCCACTTCTCGCATATCTTCGGTTTTTTATCAACAGCATTCGACAAAAATAAAATTATTTGTCTTTTTAAAGGCCTGCAGAGCGGTTTTTCGGTGAACCGGGATGCCTATGGCAGACCCGGGCCCAACTGTTTTTCCGACGGTAGTGCTGTGATGGCAGTAAAACTGGTGTGAGCTGTGCGCACAGCATCCTCCCTCTGCGATGAAACATCGGCAACAGGCGCAGATACCCTTGAAGCAACCATGCCGCCTGTGGCGCCGGCGGTCTTCCCGAGGGATATTTTTTCAAAGCTTTTTTCCCCGGCAGGTGCCGGCTGCATCTGCCGGGCAACAGATCCTGCCGGAATATTTATGGAATACCCGGAAGGAATGGTCAGCCGCCCATCCCAGGCTTTTTTTGAATACCCCGGATTAAGCTCCCGCAGGCGGGACAGCTCCAAGCCCCAGTTTTTTGCAAGGGCCGGAAGCGTTGAAGGTTTTTTTACTCTGTGCTGAACTATATGGTGCCGGCTGGCAGGCGAATAGCCGGGGAAATAGGCGGCGGGGTTTTCCATAATTTCCACCGCTGCGAGAAACTCGGGATAAAAATTTCTCGAGGCGAACTGAAAGCGGGGGTGCTGATACTTTCTGCGCACGTTCATATAGTTGCCCCCGCAGTGCTCAACAGCCACGGCCATGCCTCCAAGGCCATAGTTATAAGCTGTCAGGGCAAGGCCCCAGTCGCCGAGCTCGTCATAGTTCATCTTGAGAAGGGATGCAGCCGCTTCTGATGCAACCAGAGGGTCATAGCGCTCATCAATAATAGCATTCATTTTAAGCGAAAATGTTTTGGCCGTAGGCTTCATGAACTGCCACATGCCGGCAGCCCCTGCTTTTGATCGCGCCGTGAGGTTAAACGATGATTCAACATGGGGCAGATAGGCGAGGCCTTCAGGCAGCCCCTTGTCGCGAAAAATTTTTTTTATCGCGGGGAGATATGCTGTAGAGCGCTGAAGTCCCTGGTAAAAGCGGTTGGCAATGCCACGCTGCGCCCGGATGCGCGACGCACACAGCTTCACGCGCTGCGGAGCGGCTGAGGCGCCGAAAAGCTGCCGCAGCTTTTTCTCCTGCGCTGTAAGCTCCCTGCCTGCCGCCATGTTGCCGGCAAGGCTGCGCAGGGCATTCTCAACTTCATATCGAGCCGCTGTCAAACGCTGTTCGCGCCTGAAGTCGCTCTCGTCCGGGCGGTAGATGATTGTTTTGTAGACCAGGGAGAGATCCTCAGGGTCGTGCAGCACAACGCTGTCATCGTCGTATTTTGTAAAGATGTCCTTCCAAAAGCGGGTTTCCGTGCCCAGCTGGTCTCGGTACGGCCACAGATCGGCAGCAGCTGCAGGCAGGGGAACTGAACATAGCGTCAAAGCAAAAACAGCATAGAGCATCAAGGGCATGGCACAATCTCTGTGTGGCTGACGGTAAAAAAACAAACGCTGCTTTTTCTATTCAACAACTAATAGCAAATAGCTCGTAAAAAATCAAAACAAACTTATCGGGCTTTAGTTTACCCACACGCGCCATATAAAAAATGCCTTGCTGTCAAGCCGTATGCGCGGCTATAAAATTTTTGGTTACTTATAATTATTAGTATGGTATTTTTATCGATATTTTTCAATACTTCACATTAAGGTCATGGGGGAACATTATGAAACTGGGACTCCGGGGCAAATTTTTATCAACGACCATCGCACTCATACTTTTGGGCACGCTGCTGAGTGCCGGCATATCATTTTTCCTTGCCCAGCGCATGCTGCGGCAAATCATCGAGAAGCAGCTTCTGCAGCAGTCGGCCTCCACCACGGAGTATATATCCTCATTTATTGAAAACCGCAGGCAGGATATACTGCTGTGGTCGCAGCAGTCAGTTGCCGTCCAATCGCTCGGCATGGTTGACGAAACCGGCAGTGCTAATACTGGAAGCTTTGTATTTATAAAGGAGGCAAATGAAAATTTAAAAAGCTACCAGAAAGCGCACCCTTATTTTGAAGAAATAGGCCTCGCCATTCCAAAAGGAACTGTTCTGACCACATCGCTGGTTGATGTCAGTTCGGGGGCGCTATCAACTGACAAAAACATCAAAGACAAAATTTTTTTCCAAAAAGCACTTACCGGCGTTATTGTTGTGTCTGATGTTTTTCTGAGTGAGGCCGGCAAGCCTATACTGGTTATCGCTTCGCCGGTTAAAAACGGAAGCGCTGTTGCCGGAGTTCTGTACGGCGTTGTCAATGTGACCTATTTTACTGAAAAATTCATTGAGCCCATAAAAATAGGCGAAAGCGGCTATGTGTTTCTGTTCAACCGCGAGGGGCTGGTTGTTTCCCACCCCGACACATCAAAGATCATGAAATTCAACATGAAGAGCACGGACCATGGCCGGCAGATGGTTGAGCAGGGCGAAGGACTGCTTGAATACAGCGAGGATGGCGATGCGAGGATGGCCTCGTTCAAGCAGGACAAGAATCTGGGGTGGTCGATTGTGGCCGTGGCCAATGTGTATGAGCAGATGGCGCCGGTCAGGACGCTTTTGCAGCTTAATTTCGGGTCTGCTTTTATTGTTCTGATCATAGCCATGGGCGTTATTATTTTTCTGGGTTCCTGGGTAAGCGGGCCGATAAAAAATATTTCTCAGTCTCTTGATCAGGTGGCCGAGCAGGTCTCCAATGCCGCCACGCAGATTTCCCAGGCAAGCCAGGTTCTTGCACAGGGGGCCTCCGAGCAGGCATCATCCATTGAGGAGACGTCGGCCTCACTGGAAGAGCTTGCCTCGATGGCCAACCACAATGCCGACAATGCCCAGCAGGCAAGCATCCTTTCAAACGAAGCCCGGCAGGCAGCATCAAACGGTACCGTAGCCATGGACAGCCTGATGACAGCCATGAGCGGCATCAATCAAAGCAGTCAGGAAGTGGCAAAGGTGGCAAAGGGCATAGAGGAGATTGCCTTTCAGACCAATCTGCTGGCGCTGAATGCCGCGGTTGAAGCGGCACGGGCGGGCGAGGCTGGCCGGGGCTTTGCCGTGGTTGCCGAGGAGGTGCGCAACCTTGCGCAGCGGGCATCGGAACATGCCAAAACAACCAGCACCCTGATTACCGAGAGCCGCAACCGCAGCGGCGAGGGAACTCGCCAGGCCGGCGAGGTCAACAAGGAGCTGAAACAGATTTTTCAGGGGGTTGAAAAAGTTGTGGGCCTGGTGACGGAGATATCAGCGGCAAGCAAGGAGCAGGCTCAGGGCATCGACCAGATCAACAAGGCCGTGAACAGCATGGACCAGGTTGTTCAGCAGAATTCGGCAAGCTCGGAGCAGTCTGCCTCAGCCAGCCAGCAGCTATCGGCTCAGGCCTTTCATATGAAAGCCCTGGTGTGCGATCTGGCTGAGAAGGTTTCAGGCGCAGCGGCTGATGGGCAAATGGCCACAGCCCAGCAGAAGCGCGCTGGTGAAGCCTATGATGATGAAGAGATATGGGCGCAGCGGAGCCGGCAGCCCCTTGACGTTCAACGGGAGCACGCCTATAAACAGAGCCGCAAGGCGCATGAAGCCCTGCCGCCTTCGGCACAAGCCTCTGCGCGGCATGCCGGTGTTCGGCCCGAGGAAATCATTCCATTTGATGATGATGATTTGAAGGATTTTTAAATGCAGAAAGCCGGCAATCACAGGAGCGGGCCAAAGGCGCCGCTCCTGTGATTGCCCCCGCACGCATGTTTCTCTTTGCTCTCAGGCATGGCAGCTCTTCAACTTTTCCAAGGCACACCTCGCGAGTAACCGGGACTGCCTGTTCAATCGTCTTGCACCAATACGCAGGGTCTGAACGAAAACCCATCTGTCCGCTAAAACTGTCATTTCGATGGAGCGGAGCGACTGGCAATGCAAGATTTCTCCTTCGGCAAATGCAAAGATATAAATCAGGGTTCCCTTCAGCCACCACTTATCGCAGGAGCCCACATATCTTCACGGACACGGATTCTCTTTCGGGGTATGCAAGTGGGAACAGGGAAGGCTGAAAATTGCAACATCCTCTTTGATTATCGCGATCATACAGGCGGAGTTGTTTCTGCCGGGAAGGGCTACAGCTTTTTCAGTATAAGCTCCAGCTCCTGCTCGGCATCGCAAACCAGCTCATCAAGCACCTCCTTCACAGTCTTTATTTCATCGGCCAGGCCGACAGCCTGTCCAGCCATAAGCGATCCTGACTCCACGTTGCCCTGTATGGCTGCCCGGTACAGTCCGCCAATCCAGAATTCCTCAACCTTGCGCTGCGCCGTCTCGCGGTCGATGGTGCCCTCATCAAGCTCACTTAGTATTTCAAGCTGCAGCTTGCTGAACTCAATAGTCCCTTTGTTTTTAAGGGCCCGCACCGCTATGACCGGCAGCCGTGAGTCAAACTGGGGCGTTGCCACGGCATCACGCGCCTGAGCTTTCTGGAACGCGGCCTTGAAGTCATCGTGCACCATACACTCGGAAGTCATGATAAAACGGGTGCCGATCTGAATGCCCGCAGCCCCCATGAGCAGCAGATGGGCCATCATTTTGCCGCGCGCAATGCCGCCGGCTATAAAAATGGGGATGGTTTCACTGTATTCAAACAGTATCTGCTGCCAGAGAATAGGGCCGGCAACCGGGCCGATATGCCCGCCGGCTTCCATGCCTTCAAGTATGAGCCCGTCCACACCATGGTTGATCATTCGCTTTGCAAGGGCGTCGGTCGAGGCAAACACAAGCACTTTGGCCCCCGATGCCTTTGCCTTGTCTATCTCCTGCTCTTTTGGCAGGCTGCCCGCAAAAATGATCACCCCAAGGTTGGCGTTTACGGCCACATCCAGATGCGCTTTATAATTGGGGGAAACGGTTATAAGGTTGACGGCAAAAGGCTTATCGGTAAGGTTGCGTGTCGACTGTATCTGACGCTCAAGCTCCACGCCTGCCATATTGCCGCAGGCAAGGCTTGCAAAAGCACCCTCATTGCAGACCTTTGATACCAGATTCGGATCGCTGACCCAGGTCATGGCGCCGCACATGATGGGAAGTTGCACGCCCAGCAAATCCTGGCCGCGCTTCCACAGCTTGTCAAGCAGGGTTGCCTTGCATGTTTTTTGCATTGTCTCCTCCCTTACAAAGCCGTGCTATGCGTGTTTGCACATCAAGGCTTTGTGTTGTCATTCATCATTGTATCGAACAGAATTATAATGGCTATAGATTTATTGTGAAAAGATGAAATTCAACCACCTCTCTGCGCCGGGGAACCAAAATGTTTGTTTACCTTCTTTTTACGCAACCATCAACATTAAAATATATCAAAACCATGCTGCTTCTTTTTTCTGGTCAGTGATGGTTTCAGACAATGGTGTTGTTTTGATTGCCTTTTTGTGTGTGCCAGTGTCCGATTAGCTCCCCGTGGGGGACTATCGACCCTGCCGGACATACCACAAAAAAAGCCTGCCGGGCTTTTGCCGGGCAGGCTTTGTTGTTGTTCGAAGGACATCGGTTAAGCCAGAGCAGGCACCTTGATGGCCGAGCGCACGCAGTAAATCGTGCAGGTCTGGCAGCCGCAGCAGAGATTGTTCATGATAGTGTTGCGGATTTCATCTTTTTCATTCACTTCGAGCTTCATGGCCCCGACCGGGCACTCCTCAAGGCAGGAGCCGCAGCCTACGCACAGGTCGTGGTCGACAGTGGGGCATTCGCGACGGCTCATGGAGATATTGAAAAATTGCGGCGACAGGAGCATCGTCTCGCGGAAGCGCTTGAGCATGTATTCGGGAGCAATGGTGTTGCCGGAAATTTTGCATGTCTGCATTTTGAGGTTGCGGTTCCAGTTGTCGATGACGCGCTCGGCGCCGATTTCGACTTCGCCGCCGGGCATATTCTCAGTGGCTTTCTCAACATCGCGCACTTTTATAATGCCCGTGGGGCAGACAAAAGCGCAGGAGCCGCAGCCGATGCAGTTCTCGGCTTCTTCACCGAAGGGCGCTTCGACTTTTTTGTTCTTGCCATTGCCCGAATAGCTGATGGCGCCGGCCTTCACCACCTCATGGCAGCCGCGTACGCACAGGCCGCACAGAATGCAGTATTCGTTTTCCATGGTCAGATGATCGCCGGCCTTTTCAATGCCGTATTCGGCAGCCAGATCCTTAATGACTTTCACATTGGGGCAGCGGGCCAGCAGCAGCTCGAGCACAGCCTTGCGGGCTTTCATGACAGCAGGAGCTTCAGTTGAGACATCCATGCCCTCAGCCACCGGATAGGTGCAGGAGCTTTCGATGCTTGTCATGGCGCCGTTTTTGATTTCAACGACGCACAGGCGGCAGGCTCCGTAGGGTTCCACTGCGTCATTAGAGCACAGTGTCGGTATATGAATGCCATTGTCGAGGGCGGCCTTCAGGATAGTCTGGCCTGCTGGTGCCTTGATCTTCTTGCCATTGATCGTTAATTGTACCATATCCACTAACCTCATATAAAAATTTGCGTTCTGCTTGCAGACGAATGTACAGGGTTTACAAAGTGATTTTAATAGCACACAAAATTTTTCAAAGCAAACAAAAATTGGCTGTACAAGGCCCCTGCACATGGGCAATAATGGCGAAAACGCAGGGCTTTTTGAAAAAATCACCGACACTCGGCAAAGGAAACGGAGTTGCTGCAATGAAAGAATCTATAATTAAAGATATTTATATCGAATTTAAGGAAAAAAAACAGTTTACGCTTCCTGCGCATCTTCTACCTGCCCAGCAGGGGTGCAATCTGCTGTGCTGGCTGCAGGAACTGCTGCTCTATTATGATAAAATTGACCAGGTCGTGCGGCCTTTTGATGAACTGCCGCCCCTGCGGCTTTCAAGCCAGGAAGGGCTCGGGCTTACAGCTCAGGATATACACCGGTTTATCATAAATGATTTAAACCTCATACCTCCCCAGACGCGCCGCAGGATACTCGAGCATGCCGCATCCCACGGCTCTGCCGATGCTGCCTGGCTGCACCTGCTGCCCATGCTTGCAGGGCTGCTGCCGGCCGCCTCTCGGGAAACCGTTATCGAAGATCTTTCATGGCGCTTCAGCCCGGTTGCGGAAATACTGGTTGCTCTCACCTGGATTTTTATGGAGCGGGAGCAGGTGGTGCCGCCCCAGGGCGTTCGCCTCGTGTGTGACCGGTTTCCGTATTACCAGTGGCTGACTGCGGATGGCAGGCTGAGCCTGTGGGAGCCCGAGCAACCCCTGTGCCGCTGGGAGCGGCTGGCTTTTGATGTGTATGATGCCTGGCAGGCGCAGGAAAAAGGCAGACTGTAGGTCTTTAGACTATTAGGCTGAGATAGGCTTTTAGGTAAAGCGAAGCGCAGGCTGCAAGCAGTAGCCAAGCTAGAGCAAATAAGCATGAAAAGGTTTTTTTCTGCAACCTAAAAGCCGATAGCCTAAAAGGCCACAGCCTTTTTTACGCTCTCTTCAGTGCCGCTATAAGCTCCGTGCGGGTGCACAGGGCGGCAACATCAGCCACATGCTTCTCTATCTCCTGCCTGCCGCCTTCCTCGCGGTCAACAAGAGCAATGACCAGAACCACCTCCAGGCCTTCGGCACGGGCTGCCTCGATGGCCTTAATGGTTGAGCCTCCGGTTGTGATGACATCGTCCACAATCACCACCCGGTCGCCCTGCTTCACATCGCCCTCCACGAGCTTTTTCATCCCGTGGTCTTTCTGCTCTTTGCGGATGGAGAATGAGGCAATGCTCGCGTTATTCAAATAGGCGGTATGCGACACAGCGCAGGCAACAGGGTCGGCGCCCATGGTGAGCCCGCCGATTGCCTGCACATCAAGGCCTTTAATCATGTCGAACATAAGATTGCCGATAAGGTACTTGCCCTCGCAGGCATGCGTGGTCTTGCGGCAGTCGATATAGTAATTGCTCATTCGGCCCGATGCCAGCTTAAAGACAGGCTCATCGCTGTATTTGAATGATTTTTCAAGCAGCAGTTCAATCAGCCGCTGTTTCAGGTCCTTTTCCATGTCAGGTCTCCGTAATAAGTTTTTGAATTGTTTTGTAATAGCGGATTTGGCGGCCGTGCGCAACAAATGTTTGACACACCAGGGGAAACTAGCTATAAATTTCAGCATGTTTTTAATGCCCGGGTGGCGGAACTGGTAGACGCAAGGGACTTAAAATCCCTCGACCGCAAGGTTGTACGAGTTCGATTCTCGTCCCGGGCATTGCAGAAAAAATACAAGGGGTTGCCACAAGAAATGGCAAACCCTTTTTTTATACCGGGGCCAGGGAAGCCTTACAACCATGCCTGCAGGAGACCTGCCTCTGCACATTTAATTTTGGGACATATCGCGGTAATGACTAATGCCCTTTTTTATTATTTGCTATGTAAGCAAATTGGAATAACTACTATTTTTCCCGTTTTTATTCAATAAAACTTGAATAATGAAAGGTTTTAGGCTATATTATTCAAGAAAGCTTGAATAATGAAGGGTCGTTAAATGAATAGAAGCGGAGCATATCTCGCAGCCAACCGGGTATAAAGCATCCAGCACCCTCCACCCATGCCCCCGGTCAAAATCGAAGGCGCTCTTCAAAATCTTCTTTCAAAGGCGGACATGAGCCTGGCGCGTCTGGACGGTATGGGGTACATCTGCCTAATGTCGATCTCTTAATTTCCATGTATGTGCGCAAAGAGGCATTGCTGAGCTCTCAGATAGAAGGCACGCAGGCTTCGCTTGAAGATCTGTTTGAATATGAAGGGGGCGAGCAGCCTGAAAACATCAATGACGTGTCCGAAGTGATTAATTATGTGAAAGCGTTGAATTACGGCATTGAGCGGCTTGGCAGATTTCCCCATGAGCATCAGGGTGTTGAAAGAGATTCATGCCGTACTGCTCGAGGGCGCGCATGGCGGAGAAAAAACACCCGGGGAATTTAAGCAATCGCAAAACTGGATAAAAATCTCCTGCCGGCTGTTTGCTCCGTGATGCGACCTATGTTCCCCCCTGCCCCATATGAAGCTGAAAAGGCAATGGGAGAGCTTGAAATTTACATGCATCAGGCACGGGCGCTGCCCATGCTCATAGACTGCGGGCTCCTGCATTATCAGTTTGAAACGATACATCCGTTTCTTGACGGCAACGGGCGGCTGGGGCGGCTGCTTATTACTTTTTCCTCATCTACTGGAAAGGCGTGCTTCACAGGCCGCTGTTATACCTCAGCTATTTTTTAAGCGGTATCGTCAGGAATATTATGACCGTCTTAATACTGTGCGAGAGTGGGCGACTATGAGCAGTGGCTTGCCTTTTTTCTCAAGGGTGTTGCGGAAACGGCCGAGTCGGCGATAGAGACGGCAAAAAAGATTCTCGAGCTTCAAAGTGTTCACCGCAGCATGCTGTGGCAGAAAAAAATCTCATCACCCCTTGCTGTCGGCATTCTTGAAAGCCTGTTTTCAAGGCCGTATGTCTCGGTAAAAGAAATTGCCCGAGAGTTCGATGTATTCCTTTTTTTTTCAGTCGGCTTCGACACTTGTGGCACAGCTTGAGGGCGCCGGCATACTCAAAGAAATAACCGGCCGGAAGCGGGATAAGCGGTATGTCTATGATGACTACCTTGCAATCCTGGCAGAGGGAACAAAATCGTAGATTCTGCTCGGGTCGAGATTAAATTGAAACTCGTGTAAAAATCCCTCGACCGCAAGGTTGTACGAGTTCGATTCTCGTCCCGGGCATTGCAGAAAAAATAAAAAAGGGTTTGCCACAAGAAACGGCAAACCCTTTTTTTATCTCAGGGACAGAGGGAAAATTCCGGGCCCTGCTCTGCGTTCAAACCGGTTTACTGCAAAATCTTTTTAAGCTCGGCAAAAAGCACATCATTGCTGGGCTTGTCGGCAATATCGTGGACGTCGATGTAGCTGATCGCACCTTTCTTGTCCACGACGAAAATGGCCCGCTCGGAGAAGCCTTCGCTGCGCAGACACGCCGTACTGCTGAGCAACAGCGCCAAGGGGGTTAAAATCGCTCAGCAGCGGGAAGGAGATGCCGCCGAGATTTTTTGCCCATGCTGCAAGGCAGGGCACATGGTCGATGCTGATGCCCAGGACCTGGGCATTGAGTCCTGCGAAGCGGTCAAGCTCGGCTTCGTAGGACGGTATCTGGTTGGTTCAGACGGGCGTCCAGGCAAGAGGGAAAAATGCCAGCACCACATTTTTGCCCTTAAGCCCGCTGAGCCGCACCTCGGTGTCGAGGTGACTTTTCAGACAAAAGTCCGGGGCCTGCTGCCCCACCTGTAGTTTCATATCCACCTCCTGTGCATGGGGTTATGCGCTGAGCGCTTTATTATTAACATTATAGATACATTTTTTTATTTTTGCAGCATACTTTTCTAAGCGCGTGCACGAAAAGCCAGAATACCTTTGGTTTGTCATTCTGAGCTCAGCGAAGAATTTCGTAGTTTTAATGATTTCAGGGATCTTTCACTTGGTTCAGGATGACATTAAATGACTTTTCATACACGCTCTAAACACAAATTCCTGCAAAAGAAGGTAAAAACTAATTCCCCCTTTTAGCAAAGGGGGATGAAAAAGTCGATATTTTTTCATAGCAATGCTATTGCTTCCTTTCTTGTTTAGCGTTGGACTAAGGGTGTGGATGTGAACGCAGCAGCGCGCTTGACAGCCCCGCCAATTGTTCTATACTCATCAAAAAAACAGAAAGAAGGTGTGTATATGTTTCTGCTGCGCGTCATCTGCACCATGGTGGCAATTCTTATCATCGCCTATATGTTTCCGTCAATCATGTGGGTAGAAGGAGCTTTGTCAGCCCTTGCTGCGGCCTTTATACTGGGCATTGTAAACGCCATTGTCAGGCCCGTGCTCATTATTCTCACGCTGCCTATAACGCTGCTCAGCATGGGGTTTTTTCTGCTCATCATAAACGGCCTCATGCTGGGCCTGGCTGCTTTTTTTGTGCCGGGCTTCCATGTCAATGGCCTGCCCGGGGCAGTGATAGGCTCAGTGCTGGTGAGCCTTGTCACATGGATTCTCTCGGCCACAATAGGCGATAAATAGTGTCTGAACGAAAACCCTGAATCATGGATTTGTTGGGTTCGCCCTTTTGCACATACTTTTCCGGAAGCATTTTTTGCTAGGTTGGGTTGAGGTACGAAACCCAACGGTTTTTTCGGGCTTAACCCAACAAAAAAACAACTTTTCTTTTAGGAACGAAACAATAAACAGCACAAGAACTGCTGCCATGGCAAAAGAAAAAGCCCCGGTGACTCCTGCGGTGCGCGCCCTGCGCACGGCAAAGGTTGAGTTTACAGACCATCTGTATACCTATGAAGACCACGGCGGCACGGCACTGTCTGCCCGGGAGTTGGATGTTGATGAGCACTGCGTCGTCAAGACCATTGTGATGGAGGATGACCGGAAAAAGCCGCTTATCGTTCTCATGCACGGCGATCTGGAGGTGTCGGGCAAACAGCTTGCCCGACTTGTCGGCTGCCCGGAGCATCACGGCCTGCACACCCGAAACGGCAAACAAACATACGGGCTATCTTGTCGGTGGCACCTCGCCTTTCGGCATACGCAGCGCCATGCCGATCTACATGGAAGAGACGATCCTTGCCCTTACCCGCATCTACATAAACGGCGGCAAGCGCGGCTATCTGGTGGGCATGGACCCCAAAGATGCTGCGCGCATGCTGAAACCGGTTCTTGTGCAGGCAGGCATACCCAAGTGAAAGGAGTGCAGCAGATGGAGCATATTGGTTTTATCGGCCTTGGCACCATGGGAACGCCCATGGCCCTTAATATCCGAAAAGCAGGCTATCCGCTCTGCGTATGGAACCGCAACCCGACAAAGGTCATACCTTTCAATAATCTCGGCATTACGGTCTGTTCCACACCTGCCGAGATTGCGGCAGGCTGTGACGCGATTGTCATCATGGTGTTCGGCCCTGAGGCGCTGCATGATGTGCTGCACGGCGATTACGGCCTGTGTGAGAGGCTCAAGCCGGGCTGCACGGTTATCAATATGAGTACGGTATCGCGCGAGGCGACTCTGGCTGCGGCTGCTGCTGTTGAGGCCTGCGGCGGGGTGTTTGTCGATGCACCGGTTGCCGGCAGCAAAAAGCCCGCAGAAGACGGCGCACTGACGATTCTTGCGGGCGGCGACAAGGCGCTGGTTGACCGCATGACGCCGCTTCTTAAAACCATGGGCAGGGTGGTCATCTACTGCGGCCCCGTCGGGCAGGGCACGGCCATGAAGCTTTTTATCAACCTGTTTCTGGGCAATCTCATGCAGTCCCTTGCCGAGGGGCTCTGCATGGGCGCAAAGTTGGGGCTCGGCATTCCCGACATGCTGGCCACGATTGAAAACAGCGCTGTCGCCTGCCCCCTGTTCAAGGTAAAAGGGCGCGGCCATCGCCAGCGGCGATTTCAGTAAAAACTTTTCAGTTGATCTTATATGCAAAGACTTGAATCTGCTGCTTGAGGCCGCAGATACACTGGGTGTTCCGCTGCCCCTGACCGCGGCGGCGCGCGAGGCTTTCTCCGGCGCACGGGCACTTGGTTGTGGCGACGAGGATATGGCAGCCGTTATTAAGGTGATCGAGGCGGTTACAGGCGCACAGGTAAGAGCCTAAAAAAAATCCGCAGGGGCAGAACTGCATGCTTGCACTGCCTTGATATACATGAATCGTCATGACGGTAGGCAGGTGCTCATTCCATCAGTGGGGCAGTTCCAGAATCGCCCTGGATTCCGGCCGGAAGCAGAGAGTATAAAACTTTTCGAGAATTATTTCTCTGTTGAGAGGCTTTGGTATGCAGTCATTCATGCCGGCTTTCATATATCTTTCATAATCTTCCTGCAGAGCATTGGCTGTATACGCAATGATGGGGGTCATGATATTGTTTTGCCGAAGCATAATCGTTGCATCAACGCCGTTCATAATGGGCATTTGAATATCCATGAGTATGACATCATACTTATGGGGATTGGCTAGAACTTTATTTGTCGCTTCCAGCCCGTCATTTGCAGAGTCGACGGCATAGCCCGACTGGGTGAGTATTTTCATGGCAACCATCTGGTTGACGCGGTTATCATCAACCACAAGAATGTTTAGATTGTGCTTTATCTTTTCCGACAGCGAATATCGCGTGAGGATTTCCCGTGGGCCCGCCGCATCAAAATTTTCCGTTAACAGATGTTTGATAATCTCATAGAAAGAAAGTTTTGAGCCGGGTTTTGACAAGCAGCCGTTAAACCCTATATTCTGGCACGCTTTTGCCGATCCCCTGTTGGGGGACGTAAATGCCAAAAGCGGAACATGCAGGCCGAAATTCTCGCGTATCAGCTCGATAATATCTGCAATATCCTCAAATGAAGTGGAGACATCTATCACAAAAAGATCAACCCTGGTCTTGCTGATAATTAAATCTTCAAATTTAGCGGAGACAGTATGAATGTTTCCGCAGGTAATGACATGTCATGTTCGCCTGCTGGCACAGTTTCGATAAAATACCCAGATGTATTTTTTCAAAATCGAGAATAAAAACCGTTTTGCCTTCAAGATTTACATTGACGTCAGATTTAACCGTTTGCCATTTTTCAGCCTTGTTCAGCGTTATCGTGAAGTAAAAAGCAGCTGCCTTTGCCGAGCTCGCTCGTAGCATATAAATCCCCGCGCATGAGACGGGCAATGCTGCGGCATACATGCAGCCCCAGGCCAAGGCTCTTTGCCCTGTTTTGTTAATGCCCCCGCCCCCCTGTCAGCCATTTCAAAAATTGACTCTATGCTGTCCTGCGCTATACCAATGCCGGTATCCTGCACTTGAAACCGTACTTTAATATCATGCTCATGCTCTTCCTCAACGTCGAGCATTACTTTTATGCTGCCGGATTTGGTGAACTTTATTGCATTATCAAGAAGCTTCTGCACAATCTGTCTGATCCTGCTGGGATCGCCTTTCAGCAGGAAGGGAACCTGATTGGTGATTTCATGGTGCAATTCTATGTTTCTGCCTGCAAGCTTGGCCTTTGTGTCCATTATAATATTGTAAAAAAGAAGCTCGACATCAAAACCAATATCGGCAATTTCAGTTTTGCCGTTCTCGAGCTTCGCATAATCAATGACATTATTGATCATGCTGAGCAGATCTTCGCTGCTCTGTTTTATGACATGCAGCTGCTCTTTATATTCTTCCGTAATCTCCTCGTTCTCAATCAGCAGCTCCGTAAACCCGCAGATGCCGTTCATTGGTATTCGTACTTCATTGGAGATTTTCGACAGAAAAAACTCCTTGAGTTCTTTGGCCGACTCAGCAAGCTTTTTAGCCTTTACAAGCTCAGCTTCCAGGTTTTGTTGGTCTGAAACATCCTTCACAAGACACAGTGATGCAAGATTGTTGCCCCGTAAATCTTTCAGCAGACAGACCGACTGCTGAACAGGCACCAGTTTGCCAGCCTTATCGACGTAAAACGTTTCCCAGTCTTTTATCTCGCCTGTTTTCTCTAACGCGGAGAGCTTACTGTGGGTCTCAGCAAAATAATCATCGCCGATTTCGAATGCCTGGCCCAGTCTTGAGGTGTATGCTCCCTGGGTCGGCATGAAATCATAGGGCATTTTACCCACGATTTCATTTCTTTCAAATCCGATTATATTTAAGAAAAAAGGATTCGCATCAAGCACATGGCCTTTCAGGTCCGACAGTATGATGCCTGTTTCAACCTTGTCAAATACGCTTGCTAAAAAAGATTTGGAAGAGTGAATATCAATTTCTACACTCGAGGCCTGCATATATGCGTACTCCCTTTTCTTCAACAAAATCGTGCAGCATTAGAACTGCTGCTTATAAAAGCCCTGACGCGGATTCACGCTGCTTCCCGGATTGCTGCGGCGCGATTCCCTGCTAATAATTTTCTTGCAAAGCCCTGAGCTTTTGAAGCCCCCGGCTTATGGTCATAACGCTGCAGGGCTTTTTGTAGGCCCGGCAGAGTTTTTCCAGGGTCAAATCCTGCCGCTGCTCAACGGTTTTACGCAGCCACAGCAGATCCTGTTCGGAAAGTATGCGTTTTCTCCCGCAGCGGTGGTTCTGCGGGTCAAGAATGCCGAGCTTTTTGCGCTGGGACAGTAATTTTTTAACCATCCCCAGAGACACATTGTAGCGCTCTGCTATCTCCTTACGGGTGCCCTCTCCGGCATCGCAGGCCGCTACAATGACCATGCGTTCTTGAATCGATATAGGCTTCATGACTATATCTATCGGACAATTTTTCTCCGGCTATAGTATTTTGTGAAGACTCAGGCGAACTATTATTCCCGTGCCGGCGCAACTAGTTTAGCCGGACTAACATTTCAGTCAGGTAAACTGCAGAGAATTACTTGTTTACGGATGTAACCCGCAGGCCGGCTTTAACTTATTAACAGGTTCGCACCCTCCTCCCGGCTTCTCTGCACCTTCAAAAAAAGCTTTTATTGCAGACGGCTCTACCGTATGGCAATCGAGTAGGAAGTGAGCTATTATTCCCCTCCCCGTCCTCTCCTCTCATACCACAGTACCTGCCGTTCGGCATACGGCGGTTCGTAAAGCAATTAAGAAGACTGTAAATCTTCCCGTCTTTTCCTCCTGCCGACTTGCTGCTTTTGCCGCTGCGCAGCCCGCTGGCCCGGCACCGACCACGATAACGTCATATTCTTTTATTGCTACACCCCTATCTTATTTATAGCCGATTTCCGAATTTGCCGTCAGGCACTCACTCCCAATTGAAAAAACATCGGGCTGAAATACGGTATAAGCCAGATGATCCAGACCGCCACGCTGAATGTATGGAAGCTCGTGATCCAGCGCTCGTCTCTGCGCAGCAGCACGATCGTAGCCCAGACAGCGTGCAGGAGCATTAGAATGATCGCAAGCAGTCCTGAAATCCCATGCACATCAAATACCATTCCCCCGGCTCTTTCAAACATCAGTCCCGTGCCCCAGGTATCGAACACCAGGCCCAGCCAGAAAAACGCGAGGTGCCAGGGCTTTAATCTGCCTGCAAACCGCTCAGACCATACGCCGATCGAATAAAACACCAAAGCTGAAGTTATTATTATCATTCCGGCAATCATGATCCGCTCCTTGATGATGTTTCGGGAATTTTTCCGCACAGCATATCGCGCAGGCCGTGGTCATACGAAGCCCTCCATATCCGGGCGATACTTTTTGCGCACTCTACCATAAAAAAGGCATATATACATTTATTCATGCGTTTGGTGCGTCAGGGGCGAATTCAAATTCAAAGTGTGCACCACGTGAACTAAAAGCGACCTTGCTTTCGACCGGTGCTTTTGCTAAAGACTGACGTGGGAGCATCATACATAAATCAATATCTCAATTCAACAGCCCGGAAGTTTGCTAATTGCGGAGCTTTTATAACTGTGCCTGATTTAATATTATGGCGACTACGGAAATTAAAAAGCATGTGTTCGGCAAGCCGGACACCCAGGTAACCAGGGTCGGTCTGGGCGGAGAAGGAGTGCTGCGGACCTTTGACCGAGGCGGAGAAGCGCAGGCGGTGATTCAGGAGGCCATTGCACAGGGGATCACCTACTATGATTGCGCCCGGGTGTATTCAGACAGCGAGCGCTATTACGGCAGCCTGTGGAAAAAGCATCCGCAGACCCGGGCTACTGTTTTTCAGACCAGCAAATCCGCCCGGCGGGACCGGCAGGGCGCACTGGCGGAACTGGAGGAAACCCTTGCCCGGCTGAATACGGACCACCTGGATCTGTGGCAGATCCATGATGTGCGCACCGAAGCCGAACTTGACCGGATCGCCGGGTCAGGCGGCGCTCTGGAGGCGTTTGTCCAGGCCAGGCAGCAGGGCCGGGTGCGCCATATCGGCGTCACCGGCCATCATGATCCGGAGGTCCTGACCCGTGCGGTTCGGGAGTGGCCGGTTGATTCGGTAATGATGCCGGTAAACCCGGCTGAAGGTGTGCTGGGCGGTTTTCTCACCCGGGCCCTGCCGGCGGCACAGCAGAAGGGAATAGCCGTAATCGGCATGAAAATTTTGGGGGCGGGGCAGTTCATTGTGCCCCGGCTGGGTGTGACCGCAGAACTTCTGATCCGCTATGCCCTTGACCGGGGTGTTACAGTGGCCATTGCTGGCTGCTCAACGCCCGCGGAAGTTGCAGCCCTGGCAGAGATTGGCCGGTCTGGTGAGCCGCTTTCAACGGAAGAACATGACAGGCTTATAGACCTGTTCACTCCCCATGCCAGAAACCTGGCATTTTACCGGGGAGTGGTATAGACATACAGAGAAACAATGGAAGGAGAGAAACACAATGGAAGCTTCTAAAACAATCGTTGCAGTTGCGGGCGCAACAGGCAGAACGGGAAGCCTTATTGTAAAAGAGCTTTTTCAAAAAGGCTGCAGGGTGCGGGGCATTGTCCGGTCTTTGGCACGCGGGGCATGGATACAAGACCGCGGCGGGGAAATTGTTGAGGCCGATATTACGTCCCCTGAGTCTGTTGAAAAAGCTGTAGACGGGGTTGATTTTATCATAAGCGCCCTTGGTTCAACAAAGCCTTTCAGCCCGCAGGAAGACAACCGCGTTGACAATATGGGCAACCAGAACCTGGGACGGGCTGCAAAGAAAAAGGGAATCAAGCATATTGTCGTTATTTCCTCAATAGGCGTCGGAGACAGCAGCAGCGGGCTGCCCTTTATCCTGCGGCTCCTCATGGGGCCCGTGCTGCGGAACAAAGCAGAATCAGAGGCCGCCATTAAATCATGCGGTGTCAGTTATACTATTATCAGACCCGGCGCACTTACCGATAAAGAGCCATCCGGAAACGTTGCTTTCGGCGAAGGCGGAAAAATCAACGGCAAGATCAGCAGGGCGGACATTGCCCGCGTCTGCGTTGACGGGCTGTCAAATTCTGCCATGAAAAACAGAGTGCTGGAGGTTGTTGATGCAGCAACTGTCAAAGAGGATCGCCGGCCCTTTCTTATTAAAATGTGATACCGGGGTCAGGTTCACATCTTCACGGGCAACCCGGTTTCGTCCCTGAATAAATCAATAACTCTTCGGGGGGGGGATGATTCCGGGCAAGCCGGAATAACGGAAGATTCTGGAGCTTGAGAAATTAGAAACAGTCCTCGTTTGTTTTTCAAATCGCAGCACAGCTTTTTCTTCGCCCCGCAGCACCAGTAGACCTCTTGCGCTATCATTTGCCTTGACGCACACCAGCACCCAATTTATAGTATGCCCAGCCTAAAGCGATTTTTTATTCCCAGGACAGACTTTCACTATGGCTCTACATATGCCATCAAAACTGCCCGGCGTAGAAGTTACCATCTTCACGGTGATGAGTGCCCTTGCAGCCGCACACGGAGCAATAAACCTCTCGCAGGGTTTTCCGGACTTTGAGATAGACGGGGAACTGGTCGAACTCGTGACCCGGCACATGCGGGAAGGCAGAAACCAGTATGCGCCGATGCAGGGGGTCATGCTCCTTCGGGAGCGGATAGCTGAAAAAGCACGCCTGCTCTATTCCTGCGAGTATGATCCGGCAACCGAGATCTGCATAACCTCAGGCGCAACCGAGGCGCTGTATGCCGCAACCGCGGCGGCCATAGGGCCGGGAGATGAGGCGGTGCTCATCGAGCCGGCATATGATTCATATGCTCCGGCGGTGCTGCTTTCCGGCGGCGTTCCGGTTTTCTGCCAGATGCGCTACCCCGGCTATACAATCGACTGGGACCAGGTGCGCGACTCGATCACAGCCAGGACCAGAGTCCTTTTCCTGAACTCACCGCATAACCCGACCGGCTCAATCCTCAGCGCCGACGACATACACGCGCTCTCGAGCATTGTGAGCGGCACCGGCATCATCATCATATCAGATGAAGTCTACGAGCATATAATTTTCGACGGCAGGCGGCATGAAAGCATGGCCCGCTATCCTGAGCTCAAGGAGCGCAGCTTCGTCATAGGCTCTTTTGGTAAAACCTGCCACGCCACCGGCTGGAAAGTAGGCTATGCCATGGGCCCGCGGGCACTCATGAAGGAATTCATAAAAGTGCATCAATACCTGACGTTCGCCACCTGCACCCCCATACAGCACGCGCTGGCTGATTATCTCGCAAACAGCGCTACCTATCTTTCTGTGGCGGGCCTTTACAATAAAAAGCGCGATCTCTTTCGCGAAAGCATTGCTGCCTCGCGCTTCACGTGCATGCCCAGCTGCGGCACCTATTTTCAAATCCTTGATTATTCCGGCATTACCGATGAGCTGGATGTAGACTTTGCACGACGGATGACACGAGAACATAAAGTCGCGGCGATCCCGCCCTCGGTATTTTATGCCCGGAGGCAGGATAACAGGACGCTTCGCTTCTGCTTTGCCAAACGCGACGAAACACTACGTAATGCTGCCGAGCGTTTATGCAGGATCTGAAAATCGCCCTTATACAAATGAATCAGGCATGGGAAAACCACGGCGCGAACCTTGCCATGGCCGCAGCGCATATTGACGCTATCCGGGAAAAAGTCGACCTTATCGTGCTTCCGGAAATGTTCACAACCGGCTATACCATGAATGCCCCGGCATGCAGCCAGGCCATGAACGGAAGCGCCGTGCACTGGCTGCAGAAAACTTCACGGCGCATCACTACCGACATCACCGGCAGCATGATAATCTCCGACCGCGGCGGATTGTACAACCGCCTCGTATGGGCAAAGCCTGACGGTTCGATGCACCTCTACGACAAGCGCCACCTTTTTCGCATGGCGGGAGAGCATGAAATATACACCGGCGGGTCGGCAAACATAACGGTCGAGCTGAAAGGATGGCGCGTGAGGCCGTTCATCTGCTACGACCTGCGCTTCCCTGCCTGGATACGCAACAGAGGAAGCGGCTATGACATCGCTCTTTTTGTTGCAAGCTGGCCTGCAAAACGCTCGGCACACTGGGCCGCTCTGCTCAGGGCAAGGGCGATTGAAAATCAGTGTTTCGTGATCGGTGTCAACAGGACCGGCACTGACGGCAACGGCGTTGAGTATGCCGGCGGAACAGCGGCGTTTGACTTTACGGGCAGCACCCTCTGTGACGCGGGACGTTCAGAAGGCGTTTCAATCATACAGCTTCAGGGCCGCGCACTCCTCGAGTATCGCGAAACATTTCCTGCGTGGATGGATGCCGATGACTTTTCAATTGATGTATCAGGAGAATAGTGCAATTTATCGGGTGTGGGTCTATGTGCCTTTAGATAATTAGCCGGCAGTGTGCGCGATGCGCACCCTACGGACTGAGGAATCTGCGTATGTTCGATCATCTGGTTCGCGACGGCGTTATTCTTTTTTTAATCGGCGTAACAATTCTTACCAAAATATGTCCTTTTATTAAACAAAGCAGAGTATCCGACACGCTTGCGACATTCCTCTGGGCAGGCTGGATCGCAACCGTTGTCGGCTTTGTCTCGATGATGAGAGGGGTGTATGTAAATTCCTGGTGATGAAGCAACAAGGGAGTATCGGAGACGGTTGGCAGTACATACATTCACAGCTCCTTTGCTGCTCTCAGTATGACCTTTCACCTATGAAAAAGATGAAAGCCCGTCAGGGTAATTGACGGGCTTCATTGTTCAGAGCTGCTTCATGCCTTAGCAGCGGAGTTTACATTGTTTATGCTTATCGCCTCACTACAATTCTGACAAGAAAGTTGCTTGAGGCTTTTTGGAAACTGATGCCGCTGTTGAATGAGATGCGGTTATTCCCATAATTTAATTTCGCGCCCTGGGCAAGAAGGTTTATGCCGGGTATGGTAACTACGCTGTAGCCTGCCCAGGTAATCCCTGGAAGCTTCTATGGTAACCGGTGTCTCCAGGGTGATTGTTTGCCAGGTGTCACCGTCTATTCCGGTCGGGCTTGGATTGCTGCTGACAAGATTGCCGGGAGACGAAGCTCCGGCCTCATTTTCATACATCACAGGCGTATAGCCTTTCCCCCTCCGCCTCTTTTTTTTCGTGCCCTCTTGCCGAGACAGATAGCCTTCAGCCGGTCGGCAGCTTCC
The DNA here is from genome assembly GCA_963718965.1 of uncultured delta proteobacterium. Lineage (GTDB taxonomy): Bacteria > Desulfobacterota > WTBG01 > CAIYCZ01 > CAIRTM01 > CAIWCT01. The sequence goes on from CAVRBJ010000021.1 coordinate 123,751, forward strand.
GTAGCCGTCAATTGCCTTGACACACAATTGCCCTCATCCTATATTAACCCCAATCCCAAGCACATTTTTATCAGGTATCAGTGGCCATTATTTTGCGGGCAGCCACAATTATTTGCCATAGGCTAAAAAACAATTCAATCAGGAGGGCATAATGTCGGTAAAAGAGGGTATAAGCTATTCCGTCAGTCCGTATGGCGATAAATTTCCGATTCCGCAGGCGAGCGAGTATCCGGCAGAGCTGGCACGGGTCGAAAAACTCGTACAGCAGGCCCGTAGCCAGGGCAAAGAGATTGTTGTTGTCATGGGAGTGGGTTTTGTGGGTGCGGTGATGGCTGCAATAGTAGCCGACACGAAGGAAGCTGGCGGCAAACCGAGCAAATTTGTTATCGGCTGCCAGCGCCCGAGCGCACGGAGCTATTGGAAAATTCCTCTTCTGAATAAGGGTGTTTCGCCGGTCAAGGCCGAAGATCCTGAAGTAGATCTGATGATCGGCCGGTGCGTGAAAGACACAAAGACCCTGATTGCTACGTATAACAGCGATGTGCTCTCGCTTGCCGATTGTGTTGTGGTAGACGTGCAGTGTGATTATTCGAAAAATGAGCTTGGCAATATGCGCAACGGCGAAGCGGACATGGCGGCGCTTGAGTCGACCATGAAAACAATCGGCGAAAAAATACCGGCACACTGCATGGTGCTGATCGAAACCACCGTGGCGCCGGGCACCACCGAATTTGTCGCCTGGCCTATTCTCAAGAAAGCCTTTGCAAAAAGGGAAATTGCGGCTGAACCGCTTCTGGCACACAGTTTTGAACGGGTAATGCCGGGCAAGGATTATGTTGCCAGCATTCGCGATTTTTGGCGGGTGTGTGCGGGATGCAATGAGGAGGCTCGCAGCCGGGTTGAAAAGTTTCTGCATGAGGTGCTCAACACGAAGCAGTTCCCGCTTACGGTCATGGACCGGCCGATCGAATCGGAAACCACCAAAATTGTCGAAAACTCCTATCGGGCGGCCATCCTCGCGTTTCTCAACGAGTGGAGCCTGTTCGCAGAGCGCAACGGCGTTGACTTGATTAAAGTAATCAATGCCATTAAAATGCGCCCGACCCATAGCAATATGATTTTTCCCGGACCCGGCATCGGCGGCTACTGCCTGCCGAAAGACGGCGGCCTGGGGTACTGGGCGTACAAGCATATCCTGGGCTTTGACGATGGCGATGAGCTGTTCAAGATCACCCCGACGGCTATCGACACCAACGACACCCGCGGCCTCCACGTGGCCGAGCTGACCCGCGATGCTCTCCGGAATATGGGCCGCTATATCGCGCATGCCGAAGTGCTTATCTGTGGCGCGAGCTATCGCCAGGATGTGGGTGATACCCGGTACAGCGGCTCGGAAATGGTCGTGCGCAGGCTTACCGAAATGGGAGCGGAGATGCGCGTGCACGATCCCTATGTCGATCACTGGTATGAGCTTGAGAGCCAGGCAGACTATCCTGCTCCCGGCCATTCATGGAGCAGGTTTTTCCGCAACCAGGAAGATCTTGTCAATATACGGGTGCAGAAAGAACTTGCGCCGGCGTTCACGGGGGTCGAGGCGGTCATTTTAGCAGTACCGCATGCCGAGTACCTCAAGCTCAAACCCGCGGATGTTGTCACGTGGGCAGGCGGGCCACTTGCCGTGATTGACTGTTTCGGCATCCTCTCCGACGACAATATCCGAACGTATTTTAAACTCGGCTGCGAGGTCAAGGCGCTCGGCCGCGGACATATTCAACGGATCAAGGACGAGGTCAGGAAAAAAAATAAATAGCAGTCAGTCCGGCTGCGGGGCAGACACCACGCCTGGGAAAAAGGGTGCAGCCGGCCCACCCCCATGCAACTCTTTAGCTGCTTGATCGCTTGCGGGGAAAAATGAAAATAACAGCCATTGTCGGAAGCTATCGCAAGCAGGGAACCGTTGATACGGTGATCGATGCCATTCTCTCGTCGGCACAGCAGGCGGGAGCCGAAACCGCAAAAATCTACCTGATCGACAGGCATATCGAGTTCTGCACCAACTGCCGGTCCTGCACGCAGGAGAGCGGGCAACCGGCGGGGCGCCTGCCCGCTGGCCGATGATATGCAGAACATTCTTGATGCACTGGAAAGCTCGGACGCTATTGTGCTCGGCACTTCCGTGAATTTTTATACGGTTACGGCTGTTATGAAAAAATTTATCGAGCGGCTGGTCTGCTATGCCTGGTGGCCCTGGGGCATGCTCAGCCCGAAGGTGCGGGAACAGGGAAAAAGCAGGCGCGCTGTTGTGGTCATTTCCTCTGCTGCACCCTCGCTCATGATCCGGCTCCGCACTGGCGTTGTCGGCCTTATGAAGACCGCCGCCGGTATGCTCGGCGCCGAGACCATAGGCGTGCTGACTATCGGCATTGCCGCAAGAGCGCAGAAGCAGGACATAAGCGGGCGGACATTGAACAAAGCCCGGCTGTTGGGAAGGAAGCTCGTTTCCGGCTGATAATGAATAGAGCACATTACGGTTGTGATGACATATAGCGCTGTTTTCATTATTCTGCAGCAGCGCCTGTTTTCGTTCGTGGTGAAGCTTAAACTGCTCTAGCCTCCACCCGTGCACTGAGCATTGACAGGCCTGCTTTAACAACGGGAAAGTCTTTTGCCGCCCCCCCAACGAATGCCGGACTTAGGAATAAATCGTTTCACCTTGCCTGCCATTTTCCAGACGCCGCATCAGAGCTGTGCTGCCGGGGCTGTGCCGCCTTTGCTCAGTGCGCGTTCCTTCTCCCCTGATAATCCGCATGAGCTGGCCGACGATCTGATTCAATGCATCTGCCTGCTGGAGCAGATTCTCACCTGCAGATTCGGTCTGCTGCGACATGGCAAGGTTCTGCTGAACGATTTTTTCCATTTCACCCATGGCAAGATTGATCTGGATTACGCCGTTGGACTGCTCCCTGCTGGCCATGGTTATCTGCTGGATAATCTCTGTAACTTTGGAGCTTTGAGCCTGCACGGATTGGAACCCGCCGATGACATACTGCGCCCTATCCTTGCCTTCCTCGATAAGCGCCCGGTTTTTGCCGACTAGATCGGTGGCCATTTTTGCCTGGGAGGCCGCGCGCTGGGCCAGGTTTCGAACCTCTTCGGCTACAACAGCAAACCCACGGCCCGCCTCGCCGGCCCGGGCCGCCTCAACAGCCGCGTTCAGGGCGAGCAGATTGGTCTGAAACGCTATAGCTTCAATGCCCAGGGCTATTTTGGCGACCTCCTCACCGTTTGCTTCAATAGATGCAACCGACTCATTGAGCCGCTTGATCGCATCGGCACCTCGAATAACAGACTCGTTGGTAGCCTTTGCAAGCGCTTCAGTTTGCTGAGCGCTGGCAGCGTTTTCAGTTGACTGCGCGCCAATCTGCTCAAGGGTCGCCGCTGTTTCCTCTATGGAGGCGGCCTGCTTTGAGGTGCCTTCAGCCAGAAGGTGGCTTGCTTCGGCCAGCTCTGCGGCGGTACTGCTCGTTGAGTGAACGCAGGAGCGCATCTCGTCGGACAGCCTGTTGAAGGGCAGAGAGATGGAGCGAATGATACAAAACAGGGCTATCCAGGTCCCTATGGTCAGGACCCCGCAGACAATGCCGATTAAGGTAAAAACGCCGGCTATATCTGATGTGATGTTTGTGCTGTCAAGAGCTGCCACCACTGTCCAGCCCCAGGGCTGAACAGCCTTGACGCAGATAATCACCTCATTGTGCCGGAGACTGCCCCGGCCTGCTGCGGTGGCCAAGTCTTGCAGTTTGTTAAATGGGGGAAGCCTCTGTCCGGTTATTGTTGCACTCAAAAGCTTGCCTGCCGAAGCAGGATTTCCGGCATCGGCTATGATACGGCCGTCGCTGCCCAGAAGCAGAAGCGAGGTTTTGTCGTCGGTTTTTAATGGCTGATATAATTTCTCCGGCACGCTTTTGAGCCTCTTCCTGAGTCAACTGGCCGCTGCGCTGGGCTGCCTGGGCATAGGATGCTATAGCGTCGGTTATTTCCATCAGCACCTTTGGCATATCAGCCCGTGAATCATACAGGGAGGAGCTGAGCCGGTAAAAGCCGAAGAACATGGCGCAGCAGAAGCTCAGTATGACCAGTAGAACGGTGAGAAAAATCTTAAGCCCGAGCCCGAATTTTATTTTCATTATTTCTCCTTCCCGGAGCAATAAATAGCCGCGGATATTAGCCCTGCTAAATACATAGGTTTTAAATTAAACACAATTAAATAATTATAATAATGCGGGAAGGGCCTTTTGTATGCATGTGACTGCAAAATTATCGGTTTCTCATCGTGACCCGGAGGCTGGTCTGGTATGTAAAAAATGGTTCGTGCGAACGGGCTATTTTATATTCTGCCGGCCTCTGGATGCTTCAGCCGCAGGTAGAGCTCCCGGCTGATCCAGGCATCGGTGGCTGCATATTTGATCTGCTGCGGCAGCAGCGTGTCCCGTGCCCAGTTTGATACCCGCATCCCTTTTGTTATGCGCACGCCGAGCAGAATGGCTGCCAGGCCCCGCAGGCTGAAATTTTTCAGCCCGGCCGCCTTTGCAGCCAGGCTGATATCAACAAAACCCTTATAGTCTCCCCCCATATGCTTCTGGAGCTTTAGGATGTCCTGCGGTATGTCCACGCCTGCTTTAATGATGCGCTCATCCGAGAAGAGCTTGAGTAGCGGTGCGCATGAAGGCAGGTGCCGCAGCTGCATGATGTAGGCGGCCCTGCGGCCGGCAAACTGAAGGAGAGAAAGCGCATTGTTTTCGCCTTTTGCAAAATTCGGTTTCGTTTCCGTATCGAAACCCAGCACGGTTTCCCGGCGCAAAGCATGCACGGCTTTTTCAAGCTCAGCTTCCGTGCGCACGACATGCACCGTGCCTTCATAGGCTGCAATGGGAAGGGTGTTTATTTCTTCAGCGGTCATTTTCAGGTCGAAGCCCGGGCGTTGTCCTTCTGTGGTCATACTGCATCCAAGTGATAGGTTTGCGTTCACAATTATTTTTCGTTGTAAGCAGTGTCCGGTACGATAGCTCTTGAGTTTTAAATGGTGCGCAGTGCGCACCCTGCAATCTCAGCACATACAATGAACGTGAACAGGTTCTACCTACATACCACACACTGCATGCTAAAATCAAAAAGCAAGACGCGGGGTTTATGACATTTAAAATTATAAGTTAGGCATCCTTGCCTTAATTCCAATACATGTGCATTAGATGTATAAATAATTTAAGAAATAAAAATTCAGCGTTATTCCGGCTTGTCCGGAATCCTTACGCTGCGGTGGAAGAGATTCCGGACAAGCCGGAATAACAGAAATGGTGTTATGTACGAGACTTTTTCTCATCCTGCAAAATAAAATGTCATACCCTACTGGCGGGCACATTTTTACAGTATTGGAGCAGTCTCTAAAGCAAAGAGTAAAAGCGGCCATTCTCTTTATTGGCCCGTGTTTTTTATTATGCCCGTTGAGGGCTAAATTAAGTCGCCCGCTCTGCGGGTGGTTATTGACTTCCGTTGCGCTTTAAACTAATACAATAGGGCGCGACCAAATCCATATGCGTCGCGCGAGGCTTCACTCGGCACCCGGCACCGACGCAAGGAGATACTGCGGCAGGCCGGGCAGCTGAAAAAGTTCTTGAATAAGCAGGGGGATCTGATGAACGATGACGGGAAAACCAAACGGCAGCTTCTTGAAGAGCTGGCGCTGCTGCGCGCTAAAGTTGCAGAGCTTGAAGGCGCGGCGGGCTCCGCACCCGGGGCTGAGATTAACACTGCTCCCAAAAAAGGGAAAAGACTTGCGTTTAAACCTGACACTGCTGCCGTAACAGTGCCGGGCGAGATCGATGCTCTCATCCGGTTCTGTATCGACAAAGTTCCTGACAGCGTCTGCCTGACTTCACCCGGAGGCAGAATCCTGTATGCCAATGTTCCTGCCGCAAAAAATATGGGCTATGCCGTTGAAGAGCTGACAGGAAAATCAATGGCGGAGTTTGGCCCCAACGCTTCCCGGGGCGCATGGAAAAAGATCTGGTCTGAAATAAAGCAGAAGGGCTTATATTTTTCTGAAAGCCTTCACGTCAAAAAAGACGGCTCCCTGTTACCCGTTGAAGTTATGGCGACCCATATTACTTTCAGGGGTAAGGAGTATGGCTTTTTTCATGCCCAGGATATCAGCGACCGCAAAACAATAGAGCAGAGCCGGACCGACCAGAAGAATTTCTACGAAAATATTCTTGAAACCGTCAAGGACGGCATCTGGGTTACCAGCCCGCAGGATGTTATCATCTATACCAATAAGGCAATGACGGAGATTTCCGGCATCCCCAAATCTAAAATTGCGGGGGTAAATGTTCTCAGCGGCTTCCCTAAAGAAACCATAAAAAACTTCGGGCATTTTTACCGGCAGGCGCGAAAAATACTGCAGCCGCTGCAATATGAGGCATTTGTGGTGACGCCGTCAAACAGGGAAACCTGGCAGACAGGCTGGCTGATACCGTTAACACTGAAAGGCCGCTTTAACGGCATGCTCTGCACCACGCAGGATGTTACCCTCCAAAAGCAGGTGCAGGATCTGTACCGGACGATTCTTAAAACAACGCAGGACGGCTTCACCGTGCTGGATATGCAAGGCCGTCTATTGGATGTAAACGATGCATTCTGTGCCATGTCAGGATACAGCAGGAATGAGCTTTTGCGGATGAGCATCAGTGATATTGATGCGCTTCTAACGCCTCGGCAGATCAAAGGCATAATCAGCACAGTAAAAAACAGCGGCGGAACCTTTTTTGAAACAAGGCACCGGCGCCGGGATGGAAGCATTATCGATGTGGAAATAAGCTTATCGAGCTTTGGCGCCGAAGAGGGAAAGATGGCCAGTCTGGCCCGCGATATTACCGGGCGCAAGCGTATTGAGGATGCCCTGCGCCAGAGCGAAGCCGCGGCGCGCACGCTTTTGAATATACCCAGCACTGCCATGATGCTGCTTGATACAAAAGCCAATTTTATTGAAGTCAATGAGACCATGACAAAGCGATTTTGCAGGACACGAGAAGATATGAGGGGAATGTGCCTGTGGGACATACTGCCGCCGCATGTCGCAGAGCTCAGAAAAGGATATTTCGCACAGGCTTTATCAACGGCTGAAATGGTGCGCTGGGAAGATGAGCGGCAGGGCATGTGGAACGACAACTCCTTTATCCCGATTACCGATGAACGCGGCAAAATAGTGCGGCTAATAGGATTTGCCGTTGATATCACCGCAGGCAAGCGGGCTGAAAAGCTTTTGAGGGAATCGGAGGAGCGGTACCGGCAAATAGTTGAAACCTGCGCCGAGGGGATTCTGGTTGTCGACATTGAAAGTAATCGCTTGCAATATGCAAATCCGGCAATGTGCACAATGCTTGGCTATACCCTTAAGGGGCTGCTGCGGAAGAGTTTGCTCGATATCTACCCAAATGATGCTCTTGAGAGGGTGAAAAAATATTCTGTCGAATTGGCCCGTGGCCTGCAACCACCGGCTCTTGACATCCCCTGCCGGAAGAAGGACGGCTCTTTAATCTATGCCGATATCAGCGGCACAAAGATGAACATTGACGGCCGTATATACAACGTGGGCTTTTTTACCGACAGAACCCTGCGAAGAGAGATTGAACAGCAGCTGCAGAAAAGCGAAGCGCTTTTCAGACAGACCTTTGAGAGTGCCCCTATCGGCATTGCAATTTTTGACAAAAGGGGCGCTGTCGTTAATATAAATTCTTTTTTTTCATCCGTTCTTGGCTATTCCGGGGATGAATTGAAAGCGCGGGGAATTGATGCATACCTGCACGCAGAGGATAAGCAAAGAAGCATCAAGGCCCTGCTGTCTTCCCCTGAAAAGCTTCGCGAGCATATCGTGTGCGAGAAGCGCTATGTGGCTTGTGACGGACACACGGCCTATGTAAAAGAATATGCACAGGGCATTTTCAGCAAAGCAGATGCGTTTGTTTTTCTTGTTGTCCTGATTGAAGACATAACCGGCCGGATGAAGGCTGAAATCCTCAATTCAAATGTTATTGGAAAGCTGAAAGATGTGTATAAGGAACTGCATGACTTTTCCGCGCTGCTGCCTGCGGATCAGAAGTTTTCGAACAGTGTATCCATTCAAGATTACAATCTCTCCGCCATGCAGAACCGGGTGGCATCATTGATCTACCACAACTATAATAATCAAGAGATCGCATCAAAGCTCAATATTTCTATAAACACGGTTAAGCACCATGCAACAAGCATTTTCAGCAAATTTAACGTCAAGAACCGCCTTGGGTTTCTAATGATTATTCGCGAAAAGCGGATCATCATTTAGAAAATTTTTTTAATGCTCTCTCTGTGAGTAATCAGGAAACATTCATGAATAACGCAGTAACTGAAGACAGCAGCCCGAGAATTATCTGATTATTCAGCATGAACAACGGCTTGCTTTAAATATCATAACCGTTTTCACAGTTTTTATATTTTGAGAATCATGCAGCTGCAGAAGTTTTGCGCTTTAAACGAACTTCCTGACAAGCACCGATGAGTTCTGGCCGCCGAAGGCGAATGAATTGGAAAGAATGGTCTCAACTTTCTTCCGGCGAAACTCATTGGGCACATAGTCAAGGTCGCAGACCGGATCGGGGTTTTCATAGTTGATCGTCGGCGGTATCACCTGCCTGTTGATCGTCTGCACGCTCATGGCAAGCTCTATGGCCGCCGCGCTTGCCACCAAATGCCCCAGCATCGACTTGTTGGAGCTCACGGGTATGTCATAGGCCCGCTCGCCAAACACGTTCTTGATGGCCGCTGTTTCTGACTTGTCGTTCAGATAGGTCGAGGTGCCGTGAGCATTGATATAGTCCACCTCGTCAGGGGAACAGTTGCCGTCGGCAAGGGCTGCCTTGAGGCACAGGTCTGCGCCGCGGCCGTCTTCAGGTGATGCGGTGAGGCTGGCCGCATTTGAAGATGACCCGTAGCCTGCAAGCTCTGCCAGTATGGTTGCCCCGCGCTTGCGCGCATGCTCGAGGTCTTCAAGAATCAGAACGGCTGATCCTTCGCCCAGCACGAAGCCGTCTCGCTTCAGGTCGAAGGGCCGCGATGCCTTTGAGGGGTCATCATTGTTTTTCGACAGGGCGCGCAGCCGGTGAAATCCGGTCACGGAAAATTCGCCGATCATGGAGTCGCAGCCGCCGGTGATAACCATATCAGCATCGCCGTCCTGAATCATGCGAAGGGCCCGGCCCATGGCCTGGGCTGAAGATGCGCAGGCGCCGGAGGACGTGCTCACGGGGCCCTGAATATTGAACAGAATAGACAGAATATTTGCCGCCGTAGCTGCGCTGCGCCGAACGGGCCAGATATTGCCCAGCTGTTTTGAGGTTGCAAGATGAGCAAAGGGCTGGTGCAGGCTGGTTGCATCCTGCTGCCGCTCGAGGTGCTGCTTGATGCTTTGGGTATCAAACAGCTTGTCGAACATATTAAGGCCTACCGCCTCTTCGTTTGAACCCAGAGAAATGCCCACCGATGCGGTGTCCATATGATCAAGATTAATACCGGCATTGCGCAGGGCTTCACGCGCTGCCTGAATGCAGAAGCTGGTGCTGCGGCCAAGAAAAGGCTTCAGGTCTTCAGGTACTGCGGCATTGAAATCAAAATTCTTAACCTCTGCGCCGATTTTGACCGGGAAGGTTGCTGCATCAAAAATGGTTATGGGCGCTATGCCCGAGGTGCCCTTTATAAGATTTGACCAGGTGTCCTCTAAAGTATTGCCGAGTGGGGTCACCGAACCAATGCCGGTAACAACAACGCGCTTGCGCTCTTGCTTCTTTTTGTCCCAGTTTCTGTCGTAGTAGTATGCAGCAGTCATTTTTTACTCCTTTAGAGTATGTTTGCAGCATAGAAATGCAATGGCCGTGCCACTCATAAAGAAATAAAAAATGCTGAAAAAACCCCTAAAAAAAGTCTGAATTTCAGGCGGTTATACATTAGTTTCATTTTCAGGGATTTTTTTTACCAGGGCGAAAAAAATTCATTGGTTCAATACAACCAATGGAGAGCCCTCAATCTTCATCAATTTGTTCAATACAACCAATTCCAAAATTTATATACATATTGCATATATCGCTAAAAAATATTTAGATCTGTTTTTTCAGGATACTGTATAAACAGACCATGATGGCAGTGGATTTTAGCCAGGGTGCGCAGCGCGCACCGATTGCCGGCTGGCGTGAGGAGAAAGAGGCTTTATCGGGGCTCTTTTGTGCTATGTTGTTTGTACTATAGAAAATCAATGTTGCAGTAACCATGTGCCGCGAGTTTTTTACCATGAACAGTTTTGCCCTTTTCACTGATGCGAGTTTGAACCCCAAGCTGCATCTGGGCGCAGGCGCCTGCCTTGTCGTTCCTGCTGCTTTTCTTGAGCAACCGGCAGAGAGCATTGAAGCAATCGCTGTGGCGGAGCTGGTACGGATACAAAGATTTGAAGAGACATCTTCCACAGCCCTTGAAGTCCGGACTGCTCTCTGGGCCCTTGAAGAGTATCGCGCCGGTGCTGCATGATGCCGGCCCGGGACTGCTGCGCCTGTATTGCGATTCTCAATGCATTGCCGGTCTTCCGGGAAGAAGGGCTGCGCTGGAGGCTCAAAGATATGTTTCCCGGGCAGCAGGCCGGCAGCTTCAAAATGCCGCGCTGTACCGAGCTTTTTACGAGCTCCATGATCAGCTGGGTTTTGAGATCATCAAGGTGGCAGGCCATACCCGCACCGCAAGCCGCGACACGGTTCAACGCATATTCTCATACATTGACAAAGAAGCCCGCAGGTCCCTGCGCCTCTGGGAGACTGTGACGCAATGCACTTTAGGAAGTCGGGGCGACATAACCGTTCTTTGACAAAAAAAAATTATGTATATGGAGAGCCGTAATTACGGACCACGCCGTTGTTTGTTGTCCCGTTATCAATGGCCCTCCGAATCTTCAGTAGCCTTTTATTCGGGCTCTTTGCTGAACACCACATGTCCTAAAAATTTAATTTTCCTTATATTTTGAACCCCAGGCTTCTGGCGGAACTCACCTGTGTCAGGCCATTCGGGGGGGCTTTTTACGATCGAAGGTAAAACTTACGATGTAAGACCAAACTTACGATATAAGACCAAAGAATCTGTTGAAGTCCAGATAATATGTTGACGTAAATTTATATTCTTGGTATTTTTATATACAGTGTAAGGAGACCTACCAAGGCACATAAAACCCTTAACAAGGAGGAAACATATGCAGGGACTTAAAACATTTTCACTAATAATGATGGCAATGTCATGTTTATTAGCACTTGGTTGCAAACCCAAACCCCCCGCCGATCCTACCCCCGTTTTGGGGGAAATGACAGATTCTCGCGATGCACAGACCTATCAAACGGTAACCCTTGGGACGCAGACCTGGTTTGCGCAGAACCTTAATTACGCGAGCGCTGACAGTAAGTGTTATGATGACGACACTGCAAATTGCGAAATTTATGGCAGGCTATACGACTGGGAAGCATCGAAAACAGCCTGCCCTGCCGGTTGGCATCTGGGAAGTGACCAGGAGTGGTCAACCCTTATAAAATATCTGGATCCCAAAGCGGATCCTCAAACGGATAAAAGCATTGTGGAAGAAAGCATATGGGCTGGTGGTATGGTGAAAGCAACCGGCAACTTAAGAGACGGAACCGGGTTATGGAACTACCCTAATGTAGGAGCCACAAACTCAAGCAAATTTTCCGCTGTGCCTGCCGGTGTCTGTTACGACGATGGCTCTTGCGATGTTATGGGCAGGCATGCCATCTACTGGACCTCTACTGAAAACGACGACAACAAAGTTATATTCCGGGTCCTGGATTACGGACTCATTTCCTTTTACCGGGCTGAGGAAGGTCAGTGGAGCATGGTAAGAGAAACAAGCCTTTCCGTGCGTTGCCTCAAGGATTGATATATACTCTGAGACATATAGGTATTTAGCCGGGCTTCAGTAAAATGCCGTAACAGGGAGGAGTAACATGAAGCAAGTTAAATTATTTTCAGTAATAATGATGGTACTGTTGTTTTTATGTACCGGTGGTTGTAAACGAAAACCCGTTTTGGGTGAGATGACAGATGCGCGTGATGGACAGACATACCAAACGGTAAAACTTGGAGATCAGACCTGGCTTGCGCAGGACCTGAATTACGAGACCGCTAACAGCTGGTGTTATGATGATGACCCTGAAAATTGCGAAACCTATGGAAGGCTCTACAACTGGGAAGCAGCATTGACTGCCTGCCCTGCCGGCTGGCACCTGGGAAGTGACCAGGAGTGGTCAACCCTTGTAAAATATTTGGACCCTCGATCAGAGCCAAACGATGGATTTGAAATAAGCAAAATTGCCGGCGGGATGCTGAAAACAAGCGGAACAATAGAAGACGGAACCGGCCTATGGAACAGTCCCAATACAGGAGCTACAAACTCAAGCGGGTTTTCCGCTCTGCCAGGCGGTAACCGTAATCCAGCGGGCACTTTTAAAATGTTGGGTGCCCATATCATAATCTGGACCTCTACTGAGTATGACGACACCCATGCCTGGACCATGATGCTGGATACGACCCAGAGCGGAGTTTTAAGGGACTATATGGGCGTAACCAAGGACTACGGCATTAGTGTGCGTTGTGTCATGGATTGACCTGCGCCCTGTCTGACATTCTGCAGCCTTTAGCGAGGGCTTTTTTTAAAGCTGCATGGTGGTGCTCTGGAAATCGGCAAGCCTGATTTTTCAAGTGATGCTCCACGCCTTGCAGGCGGGGGGCATCTTGGCTAATAAAATTGATTTTGCTGCGTGCCGCGAATGAAGCGGCAAAGAAAGTGTTTTAAGTAAGGAATAAAGGCCCGTGAAAATTCTGCAAAAAATTTTGATGCTTCTGGCGGCTTTGGCAATAAGTGCCGGAACAGGGACGCCCGGCAACTGCGCCGCAGCGGAAAAAATCGGCGTACTGGTGCTTGGCTCCGGCATGGATGAAACCTACAAGCCCGACTGGGCAGTGGGCTACATAGAACATTTTTATCAGTCATTTACTCCGGGCATGCTGAGCGGCGGACCCCTCGAGGGCGCAACCTGCTTCAGCCTGATCCACTACGCAAACGAGGTTGAAGCGGCCGTCTGCAGCCAGGTGCGGGGCGAGACGGTTCAGGAAGGCACGCCGATTGATATCTTCTGCAAGGAGTACAAAAATACAGCGCAGTACCCGGTTCATTCCATCATGGATGAGCGCCTGTTGGGCGCAAGCGGCTATTTCAGTTCATGCTATCCCGGCATCATTCCGTATTTTATCGCCAGCGGCCACAGCACCACAGACCCGGCTACCGGCCAGGAAATCATCGGCCCCCATGTCGATGATCCCGACGGCCCCGGCATCGGAATCGCCGACTTTATTGAAATGTATGCCTTTTATTACATGACCTACCACTATGAGTTCAGCGCACATGATTATCGCTGCCCCTACCGCAGGCAGTTTCTGCGCTTTGTCTACGGCAATGACACCCCGGCCCTGTACGGGTATGATCCCGACGCCGCTGAGCTGAGCAACATCAAGGACGAGGTCGCAAAAGCCGTCGACAATGAAACGACGGTCGTCTACCGCATGGGCTGGGAAGCCTATATGCACAACATCGATATTTACGGCGCTCCTGCCGCCATTGCCGACAGCACGGAAACAGCGCTGAACGAGCTTATCGAGGACGAAAAGGTCGACCGAATTGTCGTGCTGGGCACGGGCGGGCACTACTCCAATGTCACCAACTGGGGCCACTGCTGGCGCGATAGGGCAGGCCGGGGCGTAAGCAGCATCGACAATGCCACGTTTTATGAATGCATCAATAACCTGGCCGATGGCAGCGGCCCGGACGACACTAAAAAGCTTGTAAAGAGGATGTCCAGGAAGCCCTGGCGCCAGCTTGTAGCAACCTATCCCGCCATTCATGACATAGCAAAAAAGCTCAAACCCGGGCTTCATATCACCTTTGCCGATTCCTTCGGCGAGGACCCTGCTTTTAATCAGGCCATCGTGGAAATGCTTAAATATACCGTGTCAAAATACAATATCGACAAGGCCTCATCCCTGAAGGTGATACTTGCCACCCATGGATACGGCAATGGCTTTATGAAAGGCAATCAATGCGACTCCTATTTCAAGCAGGCCAAAGCCCTCGCGCAGCGCGTTGCCGCACCGGTGGAAGACTATCTTGAGGCCACCTGGCCCGGAAAATATGAAGTGGCCCACGGCGAAAATGAATTCGCCGAGCCGACGTCGGAGGACTCTGCCGCAGACAAACCCGACAAAACCAACCCCAGGGGAAAAATAATGAGCACCGGCGAACACATAGAGATCGCCATCAACGGAACCTATGTGAACGGGTTGGGGCAGACGGTTGATAACGGCAATAACAATTTCGATTATGTGGTTGTCATTCCCATTCTGTGGGACGCAGAAAATGTTGATACCTTAACCGACTTTCGCGAGCTGGCGCTCGGCAACCATGAGCTCAAGAGCGCGGGGGGCGGAAAGGCCTGGCTGCGCCAGGAGTATGACGGCGACGGCAGACCCTATAGCATTGCCGAAGATTTCGACAGCGAATATTTTACCGTAAAGGTTATGGATGCCAGCGGCTGGGAAAGCACCCCGAAACGAACCGGCCTTCGCAAGCCCAAACCGGTCAAAAAAGGCAGCGCTGAGAAGCCCACAACCGTTATTCTGACTGGCGCGCTGCTGTCGCAGGGCAATGGCCCGGTTCGCAGCAATTTCATTGCTGCCGCTGCCGCAAGCATTCTTGAGGCTATTGCTGACCCTGGCGTCGGCGGCTATCATGACGAAACCTGCGAGATGCAGGCCTTGGGCATGGTTATCGACTTTGCGGCCCGGCCGCTTTTCAGTTCGGTTCACATTTCGTGGTCTGCCGTAGGAGAAGAACAGGTTGGCGGCTTTTCCCTATACCGCGCTTCAGCAGAAGCCGGGCCGTATGAAAAGCTGGCCAGCTCGGGCATCGTCACAGGGAAAACGCGCGAAGCATACACAGAGTACCGATATATGGATCACCCGCCTGAAAAGGGCACGACCTGGTACTACAGACTGGAGCGGTCGCTTAACAGTTCAGCCGCTACCTACGGGCCTATCAGCGCAACGCCGTGAGCAAAGCCCCTTATAGCCAAGGGGCCAAGAAACCGGACATTAACCAGGCATTATTTGGCAATGTGGTGCTTTTGTGCCCTTGTTTCGCCCTTTCGGGGGGGCTCAACCTCCCGCTTTGCGGCTGTTCAAGAGCCAACAAGTGAACAACATTGCTGAATTAGTTGAATTACAAGCATTGCAGCCAGCAGCTTGAAAATTGCCGAGCGTTTAAAAGCTGTCTGATGTAATGGTTTAGTCCCTTTTTGTTGGTTTATTGTTAGAAACATATCGAACAGGTATAAATTGAGCTGACTTCCCTCGTCCTTCTGACAGAACCCGTTCAACTGCATGAATCATTGATTCCAGACTCTGAGCCCGAGTAACGAAGCCGATGGCCAGCCGCCATGTTGCCGTCTTCAGATTTTTAAATTCAGACGGATTGGTGACACAGCTGTCTGGTTCGGCTTCCATAGTCAGATGTTTCACCCCATCTCTTCGGTATGGCTCGCTCTGAGCTTGTACCCATTCGGCATAGGCATTGCCGGTTCCTGTTTCTCCAAGTGATTTGAGATAACATTTGGTTGCGCATTTAAGATAGGCTTGAAAAATTTGGGGGTTGATTATCATAAAATTGACCTCCAAAGATAATGAGCTTATTTGTTGCTTATCTTTTGATTGACACATTATCCGCTGCTTTCTATACTGCCTTATAGGGCTTTGGGATGGAATGGCTGGAAAATCAAGGCTTATTTTTAAAATGCTTTGTCGGCTTGCTTAAAAGAAGGCTTACCGTGAGCAGTATTTTAATAGATGTGCCTGACGATATTCTGCTGGAAGCAAAAATTTCAAAACGTAAATTTTGCCAATATAGACCCGCATTTTAAAAAGGTTTGTTTTTTATGTGGTCATCATCAGGACTCGATCACGGTGATGTTTTGTTAATCAATCTTTTAAGGAGATATTTGTTATTGGTAAAGCTCTTGCAAAAATAACATATCCTTACATTATATTCCGGCATGATATTGCTCATGGTGAACCTGTAATTGATGGAACAAGAATTACCGTCAGATGTATTGCAGAGTATTACCAGATGGGGATGAGCGTTGATGAGATTCTTATAAATCTATCTCATCTTACATCCGCACAAGTGCATTCAGCTCTTGCATATTATTTTGACCATCAGAAAGAACTGGATAGTGAAATAAAAGAATCTTCAGATATTGCTTTCTGGAAAAAACAAGCGGGGCACAGCCCGGCAAAACGGAAAGCGCGTGCATGAAGATAAAACTGCTGCCGGATGAAGATGTGCAGCTTGCTGTAGCACATGCTCTTCGCCAGAGAGGCTACGATGCGTATCACGCTCAGGAACTGAGCAAAAAAGGCAAGTCGGATGATGAGCAGCTTCAGTTTTCGGCAAAGCAGGGAAGATGCCTGGTTACCTATAATGTGAAAGATTTTGTTCTGCTGCATAACAAATACCTTGGAAGCGGCAAAGAGCATTTTGGTATTATTGTTTCAAAACACCTTCCGATTGGAGAAACCCTTCTCAGGCTGTTAAATGTTTTACAACGCTTTTCAAAAAACGCTATTAAAAACCAAATAGAATTCCTTTAAGTTCTTTGCGCACACTGACTCTGGAATCAAAAAAGCCCGAATCCTTACCGGAATCGGGCCTTTAATATTTGGCTCTCCAGTCCCGCCATGGCGGGATTTCCGTTGCACTTCAACGCGGATGGACTCGAATCCCGCCGATGGCGGGATTAACAGCCACTGATTTCATCCCTGAGAAATCTTCCTATGCCTCGTTTCTTAATACCGCTTTCCTTGCTCATTGCAGAAGCCCGGTCTGCAAACTGACCGGACCACACCAGCCGCCAGGGTCCTGCAAAGCGCTTCGTCGTTTTCGATGAACTTAAGGATAATTTTGCTCCCGGATGCGACGTTCAAGATTATTGGTCTGGACGCAGTAAAAGCGCCCCGTAGATTCGCTCTGGAGTAAATACACAAAAAAGTTCATCCGGAAATTAAAAAAGCCCTGCCGGAAATCGGCAGGGCTTTTAATAGTTGGCTCACCATCACGACCCCGTCTGGGCACTGGGAGATCACTATAAAAATTTAAATTTTGATAATCATAATCGCTCTTTTTAGTCTTTGTTCATTATTTTTCAAATCCATTCATCGATGAAAGTATACCATGCCGGGAGCACCAACAGTGTCAGAAAGGTAGATGTTAACATGCCTCCGAGCAGGGTGAGTGAAATAAAGCGAACATCTCGTAGCCGTCGCCGAAAAACCCACAGTATCCATGAAATAAACGACGATGCCCTCATGCCTACACCGCAGCCTGTAGTATTAATACAATCTGGTTTCATCGGGGCCCGCCTGCCAGCCGCCGCCCAGCACCCGGCACAGGGCCACCACCGAATCGAGCTGCCCCTGCCGCGCGGCCGACAACTCGAGCTCCGCCTGCAGGCTCCGGCGCTGGATATCGAGCACGTCGATAATGCTGATGTAGCCCCGGGCATGCTGCTTGCGCGACAGCTCGAGGCTGCGGCGCATGGCACGGGCCCGCTCGATGGAGGCATCCAGCACCTGCGCTGTTTTTGTGCCGCCGACCAGCGCGTCGCGCGCCTCGCGGAACGCGTTCTGGATCGTCATCTCGTAGCCGGCCAGCATTTGCTCCTGCCGGGCCCGCGCCGCCTTTTCCAGGGCAAAGAGCCTGCCGCCCTGGAAGATCGGCTGGGTGATGCCCGCGGCGATGCGCCAGGCATTGGTGTTGCCCGAGAACAGGTCTTCGAGCTCGGGGCTCACAAAGCCGTACTGCCCCGTGAGCGTGATCGACGGAAAAAAGGCCGCGCGGGCGGCGCCGATGCGCGCATTGGCTGCGATCGAGCATCTGCTCATCGCGCCGGATGTCGGGCCTGCGGGCAAGCAGGTCCGAAGGGATGTTCTCGGGAACGCGGGGGAAAGCCTCGAGCTGCTCGAGCATCTTGCCCTCATCGGCAAAGCCCTGGGCTATGTCGGCGGGGCTACGGCCAAGCAGCATGGCAAGCGCGGTTTCAGCCTTTGCCTGCTCGTTCTGGCGCTGGTAGAGAAGGGCCTCGGTTGCGAGGCGGTCGGCCTCGATGCGCCGCAGATCGAGCTCCTGCGTGTAGCCGGCGCGGTAGCGCTTGCGGTACACGTCAACGGTTTTGTCATAGCTTGCCAGCTGGTCGGCGGCGATGCGCGTCTGGGCCTGGAGCGTGCGCAGCCGGAAGTACATCGAGGCCACCTCGGCCGTGAGCAACAGGCGCACGCTGTCGCGGGCAGCCTCTGTTGCCAGCAGCTCGGCCCGCGCCGCCTCGTCAAGGCGGCGGTACCTGCCCCAGAGATCAAGCTCAAAAGATGCAAGGCCGAAGCCCTCGTAGGATTCGTAGGTCCGGCTTTCGCCCGACTGCTGGGCATCCCGGGTTACGCGGCCCCGCGCGGCGTCGGCGCCGAAAGCCTGCCGCGGGCAGGCGGTCGGCAAACGCGATGCGCGCCAGGGCACGTGCCTCCTCCACCCGGGCCATGGCGATCTTGAGATCGCGGTTGTAGGCAAGGGCCTCAAGTTCGATGCGGTCCAGGGTGGGATCACCAAACAGCTTCCACCAGTCGGCGTGCGGTGAAGGGAGCGATCTGCGAGGCATTGTCGGCGCCCGCGGGCAGCTCGAGCTTCGGCCTGACATAGTCAGGCCCCATGAGGCAGCCGCTGCACAGCACCAGGAAAGCAAGATATAAACATCGACAGGGCCGCATCAGTTCCCTTCCTTTCCGTTGCGGGCTTTAAAAAAACCGCCCTCCAGGACTGCTGTTTTGGCACCTCCGAGCTTTTCGGTCATGCGCATGATCACCACGAAAAACAGGGGCACGAAATAGGTGGCGATAAAGGTCGAGGCGAGCATGCCGCCGACAACCCCTGTGCCGATGGAATGGCGGCTTATGGACCCTGCACCCGAGCTGAGCGCCAGAGGCAGACAACCGAGCACAAAGGCCATGGAGGTCATCACAATCGGCCTGAAGCGCTGGCGCGCCGCTTCTATTGCGGCTTCGGCAAGGGGGATGCCTGCCTCATGCTTGTGCAGGGCGAATTCCACTATCAGGATCGCGTTTTTCGCCGACAGGCCGATGAGCGTCACCAGCGCTATCTGAAAGTACACATCATTGGGCAGTCCACGCAGCCAGACAAAGCCTATTGCCCCGAACATGGCAAACGGAACGCTTACCAGCACCACCAGCGGCAGGCTCCAGCGTTCATACTGGGCTGCAAGGATGAGAAAAATCACGACGAGCCCCAGTATGAAAGCCAGCAGCGAGGTTTTCCCAGAGAGCTTCTCCTGATAGGAGCTCCCAATCCAGGAAAGCGTATAGCCCTCGGGCAATGTCTGCAGCGCAAGCTCCTCAAGAGCCCGCAGCGCCTGGCCCGAGCTGTAGCCCGGGGCCGGGGCGCCCACAATTTTGCCGGCGGGAAACACATTAAAGCGCTCAACAATATCGGGCCCGACAATGGGCTCAAGCCGCACCAGCGACGACACGGGCAGCATCTGTCCCGAAGACGACCGCACGAATACCTCCCGGAGATTATCCGGCAGGCTCCGGAAGGGGGCGTTCGACTGCATCATCACCTTGAAAGTGCGGCCGTATTTGTTGAAATCATTGATGTAGTAGGCGCCGAAGGTCGACTGCATGGTTGTGAAAATCATGTCTTTTGAAACCCCGAGCGCATAGGCTTTTTCCATATCAGGCTTTACCTTGAATTGCGGCGTTTCCACCCGAAAGGTGGTGTCAATACGGCCGATCTCGGGGCAGGCGCTCGCAGCCTGCATAAAACGTGATATCACCGCTGCAAGCTCACTGCTGTCGCCGTCGCCTCGATTTTGGATAAACCCTTCAAAGCCGCCGATCAAACTCATGCCTTCAATCGCCGGCGGGCTGAAAAGGATAAAGCGGGCGTCAGGTATGGCCTCTTCGGCCTGCTGCATAAGCTCGGCGGCAACCGCCTCCGGGGACTGTTCGGGGCCTGAGCGTTTGTCCCAGTGCGGCAGATTCAAAAATACCGATGCCGAATTGTTTTTCATGGCGCCCGACAAAAGGTCAATGCCCGCATAGGTCTCAATGCTCTCTATCAGGGGATGTGCCCGGGCGATTTTTTCGAAATCATCCACAGCACCTTCCGCACGTTTCAGCGATGCTCCCTCATCAAGGACGGCAAAGCCGAACAGATGACACTGATCCTCATCGGGCACGAGGCTGCCCGGTACCCGTGCAAACAGATACAGAGTCAAGCCGATCATCAGGAAAAAAACGACGAGTGCAGCCGGACCATGGCGAATGATGCGGGCGGCCGTCCGGGCATACCGGTTGGTGCTTTTCTCGAACCAGACGTCGAAGCGCTCAAAAAGGTTGTTGGCGCTCCCGTGTCCTGGCTTCAAAAGAAGAGCGGTAAGGGCGGGGGTGAGCGTTAGGGCAACGAATCCCGATATGATAACCGAGATGCTGATCGTAATGGCAAACTGCCGGTACATGGTGCCGGCAAGTCCCTGCAAGAACGATACCGGCACAAAAACCGCGCACAGCACCAGCACGATGGCAATGAGAGGACCGGTGACCTGCTCCATGGCCTTGATGGTGGCCTCGCGGGGCGGGAGGCCCTCGATGCGCATGATACGCTCCACATTTTCAATAACGATAATTGCGTCGTCGACCACAATGCCGATCGCGAGCACCAGGCCGAACAGCGTCAAGGTGTTGATCGAAAATCCGAACGCATACATGCCCGCAAAAGCGCCGATTATGGACACCGGCACTGCAAGGCAGGGGATAAGGGTTGCCCGCAGCCGTTTTAAAAAAAGAAGCACGATAAGAAAGACGAGCGCTACCGCTTCCAGAAGAGTTTTGACGACCTCCCTGATGGAGATGCGCACAAAGGTTGTCGTTTCATAGGGAACGGAATAGGCGACGCCCGGCGGGAAGCGCTTCTTTAATTCTTCCATGCGCGCCAGGACCGCATCGGCGGTTGCGATGGCGTTGGCGCCTGCGGAGAGGTTGACGATAATGGGAACGGACTGTGCGCCGTCGAGTTTTCCCGTAAATTCATAGGTCAGGGCTCCCAGTTCGACCCGTGCAACATCCTTCAGGCGCAGGCTGCTGCCGTCGGCATTCGCCCGAAGAATGATATCGCCGAACTGCTCCGGATTTTCGAGCCGGCCGTCCACGATCAGCGAGTATACGCGGCCCGCGTCATCGCCGGCAGGGGGCTGGCCGAGCTTTCCCGCGGCATACTGCATGTTCTGGCTGCGCACGGCCTCGGAAATGTCTGAAGCCGTGAGCCCGAGCTGCGCCATTTTGTCGGGCTTGAGCCAGATGCGGATGGCATAATCGCGCGCGCCCCACAGCCAGGCATCGCCCACGCCCGGAATGCGCTTCAGATCATCTAAAATGTTTATGAGGGCGTAATTGGAGAGATAGGTGGTGTCGTACACGCCGCCCGGTGATATCAGCGAAATCACCTGAAGGATGGTCACCGATTGTTCCGCCACGGTAACGCCGAATCTGCGCACATCCTCGGGCAGTTTCGGCAGGGCCTGCTGCACGCGGTTGTTGACGTCAATGGTCGCCTGGTCGGGATCCGTTCCGCCGGCAAAGGTAACTGTAATCAGGAGATTTCCGTCGCTGGCGGCAAGCGAGTTCATATATATCATGTCGTCAACGCCGCTTATGGCCTGCTCAAGGGGGGCGGCTACGGTCTTTGCCACCATCTCGGCGCTGGCGCCGGTGTAGGTCGCCTTGACCGAAACCGTCGGCGGGACAAGATCGGGAAACTGGGCTATGGGAAGTCCGATAAGGGCCAGCCCTCCAGCCAGGGTGATCAGCACCGAAATGACGATGGCAAAAATAGGCCTGTCGATAAAAAAGCGTGAAATCATGGGGCCCCCTTATTGGCAGCACCTGTGGACGGCTTGCGCATCGGGAGCTGCTTCCCGCACCGCGGCACCGGGCTGAACCTTCATCATGCCGGCCGTGATGATGCGCTCACCGGCCTTGAGGCCGGATGAAATAACGCTCTGCCTGCCGATGGCAAGCTGCTCGGTCACCTGCCGCATCTCCGCTTTCATGTCTTTATCAACGACATAGACGCAGTTGCCCTGCTGCGTCGTGAATATTGCCTGCCGGGGTATGAGCACCACGTTTTTAAGCCGCAGCCCCAGGGGCCGCACGCGCACGAACTGTCCTGGCATGAGAGCAGCGTCGGGATTTGTCAGCTCCACTTTTGAGCGCACGGTCGCGGTCTTCGGGTCTTCCGTACTGTCGGTAAAAATAATTGAACCCGGCTGCGGATGCAGTGTGCCGTCGGGGTACACGATAGAAACCTGCTGTTTGCCCTCGGGACGGGTCACCGCGCCGCTGTGCAGCAATTGCTTCAGCAGGGTAAAGTCAGAGCCTGGAACGGAAAAATTCACATACAGCGGATCGACCTGCACCATGGTGGTAAGTAAGCTTGCATCAGAGGTTGTGCCCACCAGCGTTCCGACGGAGCAGGACTCCTTGCGCACGATGCCCGAGATGGGCGCATCGACGCGGGTATACTCAAGCTTTACCTGCGCATCATGGAGATTGGCGCGGGCAACCTGCAGGTCCGCCGTTGCAACCAAAAACGCCATTTCCACCTCATCACGCTCTTTTTCGCTTATGGCGTCCTCTTTAAACAGAGCTGTCGTGCGAGAGTGCTCCCGCCGGTTGCGCTCAAGCTGGGCCTCGGCCTGTGCGTAAGCGCCGCGGGCTCGCTCAAGGGCTATCTTATAGGGCACGGGGTCTATCTGGAAGAGCTGGGTTCCCTGCTTCACGAACTGGCCCTCTTCAAAGATACGCTTCTCCAGGATGCCGCCCACGCGGGCCCGTATCTCCACTTCAAGAAACCCTGCGGTCTGGCCGACGAACTCGGGCTCCCAGTCAGCCTCTGTGGTTTTAACATTCATAATTTCCACAACCGGCGGAGGGGGAGCTTTTTTTGATTTGTCAGAGCTGCATGCTGTCACAGCAAGCAGACAGAGCATAAGTAGAAAAAATTTAGCGCGTTTCATGCCAACCTCAATATTTTGATTTATTCTGTAGCTACACACGAACGTATAGCTTAAGGGCATCCTCCAGTGAAACATCTTCGGGCTCATAAGCAAGAATGCCCTCTCCTGCTGAGGGCTCATTGATACCCCTGCTCAGCACCGTGTTGAAATATTTTAGCGCTCCTTTGCTGTTGCGGTCAGGAATGTCTTAAAAATCTCGATCTGGCCGGCCACAAGCCGCTCCAGCGAGAGGCTCTGTATGCTGTCCTCAAAAAAGCCCTGCTTGAGGTCATAGAAAAGCCCATCGATGCTGGAAATCAGGAGCAGCGCAAGTTCGCGGCTGTCATAGCGGTCAGCAAGGCCAGTTTTCGTGAGGTAATCCTCCACAGCCGTGTGTACATATGAGGAGAATGTCTGCAGCATTGCGTCAAAGCGCCGTATCAGCGTTTCGGGCAGGGACAGCCTCCGGTAGCTTACGTCAAGCATGTCCCACATTTCCCGGTGCTCGACAAAATACCTTACATAAGTCTTCATCGATGTCTCGATCCGTTCAAGGGGAGGCATATCGGGCCGCACCGCCTGCTCAAGCATATCATTCAGGAACTGGAAGCACTCTTCATAGATGCGGGCATAGATGGCGTCCTTGTTTTCGAAGTGAAAATAAAACGTGCCGTTTGAAAGCCGCGCCGTACGGCAAATGTCGCGGATCGTGGTGCCTTGATACCCCTTGGCAAGAAAAAGCTTGCGCGCAGCGCGCAGTAGCCGTTCGGCCCTGGGCCCGGATTGACGGTCGTGCTTAACAGGTTTGGTCGGTTTCATAACAGTTTAAGCAACAATTTGTAGAGCAGCGCTCCAGAAAAGAGCCCCATTTATAGAGCATCGCTCTACAAATGTCAATATCCTTTATGAATCTGGCATACTCAAAATCTTTACGGGTTCACAGGAGGCCGCGACGGGGGAATAAATAATTGTATGCCATGGCAACAAAAACAAAACGGCCGCATCTGACATCAGATGCGGCCGTTTATAAGATGGCTCCCCACCCCGGACGGATCTGGGCACTGGGAGATCACGGTAAGGCTTTGATTTTCCATTGTGGCCAAATTTACATCTAGCGAGGTAGGGGAAAAAACAAAAGGAGAAAATAAAACCATATTGACGAATGATCTTTTTGAGTGTATATACTATGTATAAACATTTATTTATGGAGGCTTGTTATGATTACAACTGTGCAAAAATGGGGCAACAGTCTGGGCGTGCGGATTCCAAGCCCGGTAGCAAAAGATGTTAAGCTTTCTGAAGGATCCCAAGTTGAGATACTTGAGGAAGGCAACCGTCTGGTGATAGTACCCGTTGAGAAGCCAGTCTTTGCACTTGAGGATATGCTCAAAAAGATTAATAAAGAAAATATGCACGAAGAATTTGATTTCGGCCCTGCCCAGGGCAAGGAGTTCTGGTAATGCCGGCCTTTGTGCCAGAAAGGGGCGACATTGTCTGGCTTCAGTTTAATCCGCAAAGCGGGCATGAGCAGACCGGCCATCGCCCCGCGCTGGTTCTCTCGCCGCGTGAGTATAATAAACGGGTTGGCTTGGCCCTGTTCTGCCCGATTACCAGCAAGGTCAAGGGCTATCCCTTTGAGGTTTCCGTAAGTGTTAAAAGCATCAAAGGCGTCATTTTAAGCGATCAGGTCAAGAGTCTCGATTGGCAGGCTCGGGAAGCCAAATGGGTTGCCCGGGTTTCAGAAGATATTCTGGCTGAAGTCATGGCAAAGCTTCACACACTTATTTAAAGTTGCACCTTCTTATATATTCAGTTGTTAGAGATGAAGAATTAAAAAAGCCCGACTCTTTCAAGGAATCGGGCTCTTTAATATTTGGCTCCCCATCACGACCCCATCTGGGCACTGGGAGATTATCGTACGTATACCCGAACAATAATTTCGGAAATTCTAAAAGACACGCGCTGCCCCATTGACATTGTAAAAAAAACCGTATATAAAAATATTGACCGGTTGGCCGGTTAATAGATTGACAAATTATGATGAGAAAAGATATAAAAATTCAAAGAAAAGAAGAAATTTTTAATGCGGCCCTTCTGTGCTTCAACGAGCATGGGTATGCTGAAACCAGCATCGGCATGATTGCTCAAAAAGCCGGTATCAGCAAAGGCGGTATGTATCATTATTTTACCGCCAAGCGGGAGCTTTTTTTAGAACTTTTCCTGTATAAAGTAAAACAATACCACTCGGAAGAACTGAAAGCGTATTTATTCAAAATAGACGACCCGGAGAAACGGCTTCGGGTGCTTTTAAATGAAACAAGCCATATGCTTAAAAAAAATGAGGGCTTTTACCGGTTCTGCCTGGAATTCCTTTCAATGGGAGCTAGAGACAAGGAAATTCGCAAGGTGATGACGGAGTTTTACCACGGAACTGTCGAAATATTTCAGCATATGGTCAACGAGGGAGTCGACGCGGGCAAGTTCACCACTATTGAAGCACAAAAAATCGCCCGTGTTCTTTATATCCTGGTGATGGGCACCTTTTTTACATATTTTTCCATTGATATTGATTTTGACATTGCTGATCAGGTTTCTTTTCAGACAAATTTTGTAATGAAGGCAATATAGTTTTTTTTGCAAATATTTTCGACCGGACATCCGGTCGGCTAAATTGTTTATTAACACTTGTGGAGAGCAATCATGAAAAAAAAGTTAATGGTTCTGGTTTTACTGGCAGCTGCAGGTTGTCTTGCAGCTTTGAGCAGCATGGCTGCAGCTGAAAATGCTGCTGGTCAGCAGGAAAAGGCAAAGCAGGCAAAGAGTATCGATACCTCGGCAGCGGTCGGAAGCACCCATCCGGAAATCCCCGAAGGGGTATCCTGCGGCGACTGCCATGAGATGAAACTCGATGCCAATACCACGGCAACACAGATGTGGCTCAGTGGTGAATATCTGGGCAAAAAGAAAGGCGAAGGGGTCATGACCGAAGAGCAGCTGTGGGCGGAAATCGGCAAGCTGATCGGCGGCGTAAAAAAAGACACCAAGACCTATATCCTGGCCACCAGCATGAACAACCGGCCCCTGTCAACTACGGCTGAATTCACCTTTGATCCGGAAAAGAAAGTCCTGTACGGCATGCATGAAATGAACACGGAGAAACTGGCCCATATCAAGGCCAACCCCTGGGTGAGCCTGAACTGGCATGATGAATTTGTCGGCATCGAAGGCCCCTATCGCTGCTGCCAGATAAAAGGCCGCTGCCAGCTGCTTGAGGGCACTGACCCGGAATTTGAAAAAGTATTAATTAACTTAGCACCCTATGAAGATGCGGCAATCCGCATGATGCCCCCTAACCCCACCCCTGAGCAGCGAGAGCAGGTGCTTAAAAATCTCAGGGACCAGGTCTTCAAAAAAAGATTTCTCATGAGCAAAATCACCATAGACCGCATTACGGTGGTGAATAAGGATTTCATGAAGCAGGGCTTCAGAAATGTCCAGCGCTGGGAGCGCAAAGACGCTGCAGCGGCTAAGTAGGGGGCTGCCGAATGGGCGCAAACAGAGGGCCATTGTGCATGCAGATGAGGATCATTGAGTGATGAAAAAAATAAGGCTTGGGAAAACAGAACTCATGGTTTCAGAAATAGGCTTTGGCGGTATTCCTATCCAGACACCGCCAGAGGAAGCAGCAGTTGCCCTGGTGCGGGAAAGCCTCGACCTGGGAGTAAACTTTATCGATACCTCACGCATGTACACGTGCAGCGAAGAGCGCATCGGCAAGGCCATTAAGGGCAGGCGCTCTGAAGTGGTGCTGGCAACAAAATCGGCATCGCGCACAGGCGCCAAAGTGCAGGAAGATCTTGAACAAAGCCTTAAAAATCTGCAAACCGATTATGTCGACCTGTATCAGTTTCATAATGTCAGCACGGCGCAAGATCTCCAGGCTGTGCTTGCGCCCGGCGGGCCGCTTGAGGTGGTGCGGAAGGCCAGGCAGGCCGGAGCGGTGCGGCATATCGGCATTACGTCGCACCGGCTGGCCGTGGCACGAGATGCTATTGCGACAGACCTTTTTGAAACCGTCATGATCGGGCTGAATTTTGTCAACACGGAAGCGGTCGATGAAATCCTGCCGCTTGCCCAGGAGCATGATACGGGCGTTATCGTCATGAAGCCCATGGCGGGCGGCATGCTGGAAAAGCCTGATCTTGCCTTCAAGTATCTGCTGCAGTTTTCCGGCATTCTCACGCTGATCGGTATTGCCCGGCCGGGAGAGATGGCTGAGATCATAAAAATCGTTGAGGCCGGCGGCAGCCTCACGGAAGCTGACCTGAACGACATGGACCGGATCCGCGCCGAACTCGGCAACGGATTCTGCCGCATGTGCAACTACTGCCAGCCCTGTCCGCAGCAGATCATGATCTCAGCCATCATGTACACGCAGGTGGCCCTTACCCGCTTTGCCCCCGAGCGCATCTTCAAAGGGGAGTGGGATAAGTTTATGTCGAAAATTGATGATTGCATTGAATGCGGTGAGTGTGAGAAACGCTGCCCTTATGAACTTCCCATACGCGAACGCATCCGCGAAGCGGGAAGGCGGTACACTGCCGCTAAAAACCATTACCTGTGCTCCTGCGGCACAGCCAAACAGCTTAACCGTTAATTGAAACAATAAAGCGTTCATGGAGGGATTATGAAAACAGTCATCATTACCGGCAGCACACGGGGAATTGGACTCGGCATGGCCGAGGAGTTCCTGAAAAGAGATTGCAAGGTGGCCGTAAGCTCGCGCAGCAGTACGCAGGTTCAGGCAACAATCAAAGCTCTGTCTTCCAAGTACGGAGCGGATCGTATGTATGGTCTTGCCTGTGATGTGACAGATAGCACAGGCGTGCAGGCTCTCTGGGACGGTGCATACAAGGCTTTTGGAAGGATTGACATTTGGATAAATAACGCGGGTATTACCAACAGCATGAAAAGCCTTCTGGAGCTTGAGCTTGCAGAGGTTACGCCCGTTATCGACACAAATATAACAGGCCTTATCTACGGATCGCTGATCGCCCTTAAAGGTATGACCGCTCAGGGATTCGGACAAATATATAATATGTACGGCCACGGAAGCAACGACAACAAGGTTGCAGGCCTACATATTTACGGCACCACCAAACGGGCGGTGCGTTATTTTACCGAAGCATTGATGCAGGATGCGGAAGGCATGCCGGTGCAAATCGGTGCCATCAGTCCCGGCATAGTTGTCACAGACTTTCTCATTCAAGACATGCGCACCATGGACGCTGACCAGCTTGCCATGGCAAAAGCACTCTATAACTGCCTTGCCGATACCGTTGAAACCGTTACCCCGTTTCTTACGGAAAGGATACTTGAAAATAATATAAACGGGGCTGATATAAACTGGCTTCCGGAAGAAAAAGTGAATGAACGGTTGAATTCAGATCAGTACTGCAGCCGTGACCTTTTCAGCATGTCCGGTCTGTAAACGAATTCAATACAAGCTGGGGGTCTGGGAGCGGGTGAGGCACCTGCCCTCGGGAGATACAAAATGCTGTTTTAAAATTACGCCTTGGCGCGATAAAATTTAAGCTTCGGAGAGATGAGGATTTATGCAAAAAAGCCACCAGCCACGTAAAATTTTACTCATTGTGATACTTACAGCAATAACTCTATTAATTCCCTTTACAAGCGAGGCTGATATGAAAAAAGGACTGCTTATCTACGACTCGAATTACGGCTCAACACCAGAAGTCGCTTACTGGATTAAAGCGATCATCGGCATCGAGCAGCCCTTGGATGTGAAAAAGATTGATCAGGTGATAACGGTTGCTCCGTATGACTATGTCATTATCGGCAGCAGCACCAAAACCGAAAAGCCGCTCCCGAGAATATATAAATTTGTCGAAGCGAATAAGGCTGAACTGGCAAAAAAAGAAGTCTCGTATTTCCTTGTCTGCGGCGACTGGGATGAAACCATGGTGCTCAATGTGCCGGGCAAAAAGCCCCATCTGATTGCAGGCAGGAATTACCTGTACGATATTCAGGAGAAATTTCCGGAAATAAAGCCCGTTGTCATCGGCGGCTTCGGCGGCCGGCAGGTCATGCCCGCCTTGAGCGGTTTTGATGCATTTACGATCTGGATTCTGGAGAAGCTTGCAAAGGAAGGGTGCGGATGGGTCGGGCTTGACATCTGGGAATCCCTGGTGCCTGAGAGGGTCGAAGTCTTCGGCAATGAAGTGCGCACGAAGATGCTCGGACTTGAACCTCTTGCCGATGTGCAGAAATATCGGGGCTTCTGGACCTCCCTGCAGCCCGGCTCATTGCAGGATCCGGCAAAGCAGAAATATCCGTTTCGCCCGTACACGATCAAGTCATCTACCGATAAGATATTTTTCTCGCGGTTCCGGATTAAAAGCAGTCTTGATGATACTATCACACTGCTGAAAACATGGGCACAGCAGGAGGGGCTGGGATTACAAGAGCAGCGCAAATCATTTTTCAATATCTATTATCATGCAGTAAAAAACATCGATGGCAAAGATAAAACGATCCATGTCGTGGCTGCTGTCATGCCCGATGATCCCGCCAATGTGCATATATCGCTCAGGTCATGGGAAAAGCCCGATGCTCGCAAGCCGCTTGAAGCCGCCATCGGCAAGGCCGAGCAGGTGCTCTGGTCTGACGGCAAAAAGGTTGAAGGGCGATAAATAGTTGCAATTAAAGGAGGTAAACCCATGGGCAAAAACAATTTTATATTTCCGCAACAAAAGCATCTTGAAGCGGTCAAAACAAGCCTCTCGTCCTTGAAGGGTTCCGCAGCCTTTACCTGCACTGAGCCAAAGAATGCTGCTTGGGAGGCTGAAATACATCTCGGCAGCGGTGAGACTTTTGAAAAATTGTCCGTGGCGCGCGTTGATCTGTGCGGCGGCGCGGTGGAGGGAGTTCCTACGGATATTACCTTATTGCAGGCATTTGCCTGGCCCCGCAGCCCGTTACTGCCCAGCCTCATAATCATGGCCAGCGCCAGCAGCACCGAGGGGGGTGATCCGATCATCACGTTTTACACGGACCTGATTATGCAAAGCGGCGCAATCCGCCAGGAAGACAAAGACGCTTTTACCGCAGGGCTTGCTGCGGCATGCCAGCTACACGGCCAGGACATTGCCGAGTATCAGGCACTCATGGCGGGCCGGGGCATGCTGGGGGAATGCGCTGCCGAATGCGGCATGCTGTATTTTTTTGAACAAAGCGATGCGGCATTGCTTGAAGATATCATCCGCGCACCGCTGAAGGTGTATGCCGGCATAATCTCTTCTGAAGTCAAGGCCCCTGCATCGCATGACTTTGATGCAATGAAGAACAACCGGAAAAAAATCATCGAGTGGATGATAACGCAGGACTACGGCGTGAAGGTTTCACGGCAAAACGACATCCCCATGGAGGTGATAGAGGCTTACGGCTTTCCGCCAAGCAGGTAATACGTGCAATTTGCCATTATGAGAAAAGCCCGACTCCTTCACGGAATCGGGCTTTTAAAATTGGCTCCCCAGCGCGGACTCGAACCACGGACATGGTGGTTAACAGCCACCCGCTCTACCGACTGAGCTACTGGGGAACTGAATTTTTGATACAAAAACAAAAAATTAAAATAACCAAATTTGCCTGTTTTGTCAATCGCTTTTTCCCGGCACAATCGGCAAAACTTCCAACCCTGTACGGACTCGGACGGGGGGGGCACAAAACAAAGCCCCTTCTAGCGGCAGGAGAAAAGCAGGCTTCAGGTTTTTTGTTTAATGAGCTGGTTAAACATTCTCTCGCTGAGTAATTCCTGAAATTGCGTGCCGCAAATAAAGTCTTTGGCCCGCCGCCGCTTCCACCGGATTTCGGCGCTAACCGAAACATGCAAAATCGTATTTGGTAAAAAAATATTAATCGTAACAGTATCTCCGATGGCAATCTTTCCAATGTTCTGGCAGACTATCCCGGCACCGGAGGTGCTCAAATCAATGATAGTGCATTCAAGCGGCGGAGCTTTCTCGTTTTGTATGAAGCAGTGTGCTTTGAGGTCGGTTTTGAAACGAACCTTGCTGCGCATTTTGGCATATTGAGATTCAGTCATGCCGAGCCCCCTTATTGCAGAGATTGAAATCGACAACCAACTATATTTTTGGAGAATTAGTAGCCAATATCTTCAAAAAAAGCAAGCTTTTACTGTGCATTCTCGGCAGGAATCCTTCGGAGACAGCATAAACAAATCGATTTTTAGCTTATTTACTTGATTATATTTTATGCGGGTATTATACAAAATGAATAAACCGACCATGAACGCTACGCAATCACAAAAACGGGGTGAGCCATGAAACAGGTCAATGTTCTTATAGTCGACGACGATCAGGCAATGCTTGCCATGCTGGCCAACATGCTCAAAGGGCTGCACCTTAATCCCCTCACCGCTGTTGACGGCACTGACGGGCTGGAACAAGTCAGAACCAACAAGGTTGACCTTATCATCACCGACCTCATGATGCCGAACATGGATGGCTTCGAGTTCATTAAAAAAATCCGCCAGATCAATGCAAATATCCCCGTGGCGGTCATTTCCGGCCATGGCGATGTCAATAATGTGGTGAGCGCGCTGAGTCACGGCGCCTACAACTTCATAACAAAGCCCTTCACAATAAAGGAAATTGAAAATGTCATCAAGCGCGGACTGCGGCTGCGGGAATTTTCTCTGGGTACGCACCGCCTGCAGGAGGGCATTACAAACACCACGGAAATAGAAATTCCGAACTACTCGCACCTGCTTGCCTCTGCAGCCCTGTATGTCGTTCGGGAATGCCAGTGGCGGGGCATTGAAGACGAAATGTTTTTGAGCAATATTTCTATCTGCCTGGACGAGATGCTCAACAACGCCTTTGCCCACGGCAATCTTATGGATGAATCAAAAAAGATAGTGCTCCGGGCCGTATTCGACAGCGAAAAGCTGTCCATAACCATTGAAGACGAAGGCGAGGGGTTTGACTTCTCCGCCCTTACCGGCGAGTTTGCGGAAACCACGTCAACACTGCCTGACAAGCGGGGAATATTCATCGTCAAATATCTGATGGATGAAGTCTTTTTCAATGAAAAGGGCACCAGCATCACGATGGTGAAGTATCTCAGCCCCGAGCGCAAGCGCGTCCTGCATTAAAAACCTGTACCATGAGGGCCACGGTGTCTTGCAGTGAGCATGCAGCCTGCAAAAGGGCTGCCCGGCAACTCATGGGCTGACCCCGAAGATCTGCGAAATGCTGCCGCCGATTTAATGCTTGCCCGCTGCCGGGCCTTCTGCTATTGTTTAAAACGTTTTTTCAACTCTTGCGGGCAGAAAAAGGAGTACTGCATGATCAAAATCGGCATCATCGGCGGCACGGGATTCGGCAATCCGGGGCTGCTGGAAAACTCGGCCATGCAGAAGGTGCATACTCCCTATGGCGCACCATCTGGCCTTGTGACCACCGGGAGGCTTGACGGCATCGAGGTCGCAACGCTGCCCCGTCATGGAGACAACCACAGCATATACCCGTCTGCGGTCAATTTCAGGGCCAATATCTGGGCCATGAAACATGTGGGCGTGACACATATCTTTGCCGTCACGGCTGTCGGGTCCCTGCGGGAGGAAATAAAGCCCGGCAACCTTGTCTTCCCCGACCAGTTCATCGACCGCACCACGCGGCGCATCGCCACGTTTTATGAAGGGCAGGAAGTCTGCCATATCCCCATGGCCGACCCCTTTTGCGACAAGCTGCGCAGCATGCTTTCAACAACAGCTGATAATCTGGGCCTTGCCTCCCATAGCTGCGGAACGGTCATCACCATCGAAGGCCCCCGCTTCTCCACGCGGGCCGAAAGCAAAATGTTTCGCCTGTGGGGCGCCGACATCATCAATATGAGCACCGTGCCCGAGGTCGTGCTGGCGCGCGAGGCAGGAATCTGCTATGCCGCCATCGCCATGAGCACCGACTATGACTGCTGGCATGCAAGCGAGGAGCCCGTCTCCTGGGAGCTTATCCAGAAAACAATGCAGAAAAACTCTGAAAACGTTAAGCTGCTGCTGCGTGCAGCCATTAATCAGGTTGATTTCACCGACTGTACCTGCCGCCAGGCGGCAGCATCCTCCATACTGTAGAAGGAGCCCGCATGGACCTGAAAAGCACCATACGCAGCATACCCGATTTTCCCAAGCCGGGCATACTCTTCCGCGATATCACCACGCTGCTGAAAAACGGCGCAGCTTTTTCCTGTGTCATCGACGAGCTTGCGCAGCGCTACCGCACCGGCAGCCTTGACGCAATCGCTGGCATCGAATCGCGGGGCTTTATTTTCGGCGCCGCCCTGGCGGCAAAACTGGGCATGGGGTTCATCCCCATCCGCAAGCCGGGCAAGCTGCCGGCGAAAACCGTGTCTGCCCAGTACATCCTTGAATACGGTACGGACAAAATCGAAATGCATGTTGATGCCGTCAGCCCGGGCATGCGCAGTGCTGCTCATCGACGACCTGCTGGCAACCGGCGGCACTATGCAGGCGGCCTGCGAGCTTGTTGAAAAAACCGGAGGGGTTGTGGCCGAGTGCTGCTTCATCATCGAGCTTGCCGACCTGAAGGGCCGGGGCGCCCTGGCCGGGAAAAATATTTTTTCACTGCTGACATATTGATTCGTATGCACAAAGAGCGACTCGAACAGATACTGAGCGCATTCCCGTCAGGCCGCATCATGGTCGTTGGGGACGTGATGCTTGATGAATATGTGAAGGGCTCGGTTGAGCGCATTTCGCCCGAGGCGCCTATACCTGTAGTAAATCTCTATAACGGCACTGCACGCGACGTGCGCCTGGGCGGCGCGGCCAATGTGTTCAACAATATTGCAGCCCTGGGCAATCGCAATGTGCTGCTGTGCGGCGTCGTGGGCGATGATGCCGACGGCGCGCTGGTGCGCGAGCGCATCACCATCATGGGCGCCGACCCGTGCTGCCTTATAACCGAGCCGTCGCGGCCGACGACCATAAAAACGCGCATCATCGCCCACAACCAGCAGGTCATACGGCTTGACCGCGAGGATCGATCACCGGTGCCTTCCCCGTGCAGAAAGCAGCTTGCCGAGCGCATAATTTCCCATGCCGACAGCCTTGATGCCATCATCTTTTCAGACTATGAAAAAGGTGTCATCACGCCGGAACTGCTGCAGGAGGTGCTGCCGCAGGTGACAGGCCGCCCGAACCTGATCGTTGCCGTTGACCCCAAATTCAGTAACTTCAAGCATTTCAAAAATATCACTATCGTGGTCCCCAACCGCAAGGAAGCAAGCGGCTTCATTCGCCACGAAATAACGGGCGGCGACGACGCGCTTGCAGCAGCCCATGATATCATGAAAAATCTCGGCTGCAGCTGCGTGCTGGTCAAGCTCGGGGAACTGGGCATGCGCCTTGTTGACAGCGCCGGCCTTGACGTAAAAATACAGACGGCGGCCGAACAGGTCTACGACGTCACCGGCGCCGGCGACACGGTCATAAGCACGCTGGTGCTTGCCCGCACGGCTGGCGCCACATGGGAGGAGGCTGCGCGCATTGCCAATGTGGCAGCAGGCGTGGTGATCCATTATATCGGCACATCGACCCTGACGGTCGATCAGCTGAGCAATGCAATGCTTCACAATAAATTTACCGAACCGTGAGCGCACCCCGACAGCCGCAGCCCGTCAAGCTCCTCGCAAGCATCATCACCGGCGAGCCGGAACTCATAGATGCGGTATGCCTCCGCCTGGCAGAGCAGTATGGCCCGATCGATTACCGAAGCGACCGTTTGTCCTTCGACTATACCGATTATTATGAGGCCGAGATCGGCCCGGGGCTTTTTCGTCATTTTATAACCTTTGGCGACCTGATCGCTCCCGAGAGCCTGCCCGGCATCAAGCTCTTTACAAACGACCTTGAAGCGGCTTGTGCGCGGCCCGACGGCACCCGCCGGGTGAATGTCGACCCGGGCTATATAACCCTGCATCATTTGATACTGGCCACCTGCAAAAATTTTGCGCACCGGCCGTATCTGCGCGACGGGGTTTTTGCCGACCTGACCCTGCTCTATAAAGGCGGCACGTTCACGGCCCTTGCCTGGACCTTTCCCGACTACCGGTCGCCGGAGCTTATCGCGCTTTTAAACGGTTTGCGGGACAAGTACTATCAGCAACTAAAGTAAGGGCGTATGTGCCATACGCCCCTGCATTGAACCATTATACGGAGAAACCCCATGCTTCGAAGCATGACCGGCTACGGCCGCAGCGAACAGGCAACCGATGAGCGCAAAATAAGCGCCGAAGCGCGCTCGGTCAATCACCGCTTTCTGGACATATCCCTGCGGATACCCAAAATTTTTTACCCCCTTGAAAGCGACATCCGCAAGCTCATATCGGCCCATGTTTCGCGGGGGAAAGTCGATATCAACCTGCAGTACTCGTCCCAGCAAAACGGGGACGTTGAAATGCAAATCGATGGGGCCAAGGTAAAAAACCTGTACGGCCAGCTCCGCAAAATTCAGCAGGAGGCGGGCATCCCCGGCGCCGTTGATATGGCGTGCCTGCTTCCCCTGCGCGATATCTTTTTAAAGGAGCCCGACAACCAGCATGATATACAGCTGCTGTGGGCCTTTATCAAACCCGTTCTTGAGCAGGCCCTCGGGCAGCTGCGGCAGATGCAGGATGCCGAGGGCGCAGCCCTTACCGATGACCTCGCCATCCGCATGAGCTATGTTGAAGACAGTGCTTGCTGAAGTTACGCAGCGGGCTCCCGAAGCGCTGGCAGCGCGGCTCCTGACGCTCAAAGAGCGCGTGCGTCAGCTGTGCGACGGCGTGGCGGTAGATGAGCAGCGCATGGTGCAGGAAATAGCCCTTCTTGCCGACCGCAGCGATGTCACCGAAGAGCTCATTCGTGCCAAAAGCCATATCAGCCAGTTCCGCAAATGGCTCGGCTCATCCGAGGCCGTCGGCAAGAAGCTCGACTTTCTCCTGCAGGAGCTCAACCGCGAGGTCAACACCATCGGCTCCAAGGCCTCCGATGCCGACATAGCCATGAAGGTTGTGGGGGCGAAAAATGAGCTTGAAAAAATCCGCGAGCAGGTGCAGAACGTGATGTAGGCAGAAAAGATAGAAGTCGGAATTCAGGAGTCAGAATCCAGTAGAAAAAAACTACTAAAAACATTACAGATTATTATTGTTGAAAGAACTAAGCAAACTTCTTGAAGGCTATATGTCTTTTATTCTGAATTCTAACTCCTGAATTCAGGCTTCTTTTCTAAAGGACCTTAAACAAGTATGTCGACAGATACCACCCCTGCAAAGCATCTTCTCTTCGTCGTTTCGGCCCCATCAGGCGCGGGCAAGACATCGCTGTGTATCGAAGCAGTGAACCGGCTGCAGGCGATCCGCTTTTCCGTGTCCCACACAACCCGGCCCATGAGAAACGGCGAGGAGCATGGTAAAAACTACTTCTTTGTCTCGCCCTCTGAGTTTGAAACAATGCTGCAGCAGAACAAAATTGCCGAATGGACCGAGATTTACGGCAACCGCTACGGCACGGCAAAGCAGACCATTGCAGAGGCTTTCGCCGGGGGTTATGATCTGCTGTTTGACATCGATGAGCGCGGCGGCCGCCAGCTCACCGATACCTACGCACGATGTCGTGACCATTCTGGTACTGCCGCCCTCCCTTGCCGAGCTTCGCCGCCGCCTGAGCGGCCGCGGCACCGAGGACGAGGAGTCGCTTCGGCGCAGGCTCACGCGGGCAAAAGAAGAGATGGAGCAGATGCGCTGGTATACCTATATTATCGTAAACGACCGCTTTGAGGATGCCGTCGGGCAGCTCATGGCGATCATCACGGCCGAGCGCTGCAGGCACGGTCATGGCACTATCGAGGAACTGCTGAATGAACACGACATCTGCAAAGGATAAAATCATCGTCGCTCTGGATGTTGAGAACCATGCCCGCAGCCCTTAAGCTTGTGGAGCTTCTGCATGCTGACGTAGGCGCTTTCAAGATAGGCAAGCAGCTGTTTACATCAACCGGGCCTGATGCAGTGCGCCGGATTCACGGGCTTGGCGGCAGGGTTTTTCTTGATCTCAAGTTTCACGATATTCCGACAACCGTTGCCAAAGCCTCGGTTGAGGCTGCTCGTCTTGGTGTATTCATGTTTAACATGCATGCCCTTGGCGGCTCTGCCATGATGCACGAGTCGGTGCAGGCAGTGCGGGCAGCTTGGCGGCGCGCAGCCCCTCATGATCGCCGTAACCGTGCTCACCAGCATGGGCCCCGACGACCTGAAGCCTTTGGGCATAACGCTTCCTGTTGATGAACTGGTCGTGCGGCTTTCCCTGCTTGCCCGGGATGCGGGCATGAGCGGCGTCGTGGCATCGCCCCGGGAGATCGGGCTCATCAAAAAAGCCTGCGGCCCTGATTTTCTGGTGGTCACGCCCGGCATACGGCCGCGCGGCGCCGACGCAAACGATCAGAAGCGGGCCATGACGCCCGGCGAGGCTGTGCAGGCTGGAGCCGACTTTATCGTCATGGGGCGGCCCATAACCCATGCCCCCGACCCGCAGGCCGCGGCCAGAAGCATTGCAGAGGAAATAGCCACGGCAGCATGTGAAACTGCTGTTGTAGAAGCGGCTTGAGCCGACGAAGCATTACCGTTTTCCTTGTAGCGGCTCAAAATTTTGACCCCCTGCTTATACATCATAGAAAACTCGGTTCATTTAACCTATGGCATTCATCATCTACGGCATTCACCCGGTACTTGAAGCGCTGAGGCAGCGGCCCCGCGCCGTGCACCGCATAATCCTTGCGCGGCAGCGCGATGAGTCGGCCCTGCGCCCGATTATCGATCTTGCACAGCAAGAGCATATTAAAATCGACCATGATCAGAATACAGGCCTTGACCGGCTTGCAGGCTCTGAACAGCATCAGGGCGTGCTGGCGGAGGCAGAGCCGTATCCGGTCTGGGAGCTTGATGCGGCCCTGGCAAAATGCAGGAAAGAATCCCAGCTTCCTCTGCTGCTGGTGCTTGACTCCATACAGGACCCGCACAACTTCGGCGCCCTGATCCGCAGCGCCGTATGCGCGGGCGTGCAGGCGGTCATTTTTCCCAAGGACCGGTCAGTCGCCCTTACCGCAACGGTCGGCAAAGCATCGGCCGGCGCAATTGAGCATATACCCCTGTGCCGCGTCACCAATATAGCTGCAACGCTTGCTCAGCTGAAGGAGAACAACATCTGGGTTGTTGGCACGTCGCCCCGGGCCGATACAACCATATACCGTTTTGATTTTAAACGGCCCCTTGCTCTGGTCATCGGCAGCGAAGGCAGGGGCATGCGGCCCCTCGTGGAAAAAACATGCGATCTGTGCGTTTCCATTCCCCTGCAGGCAGGCTTTGACTCACTCAATGCATCCACTGCCGGCGCCGTCGTGCTGTTTGAAGCCATGCGGCAGCGCATGCCCGGATAAGCCATGGATGCCGCCCTCCGATTAAGAATCTTTTCCGTTCTCTCCTTTGCCATCTTTGTCTCCATGCTGGGCCTGGGGATCATTGTGCCCGTTTTGCCCCTGTACGCCAAAACCCTTGGCGCCAACGGCGTCTGGGTTGGCGCCATATTCGCAGGCTTTGCCATCTCGCGCTCGGTCTTCATGCCCTTTGTCGGCAGACTGTCCGACAAAACCGGCCGCAAAAGCTTTCATTTCCACGGGCCTGTTCCTTTACGGGCTTTCCTGCCTCGGTTTCATTTTCGGCAACGACTATATCACGCTTTTCTGCGTGCGCATTCTGCAGGGCTTCTGCTCGGCCATGATCGTGCCCATCGCCCAGGCCTATGTAGGCGAAATTTCCCCGCCCGAACGGGTGGGCAGCTATATGGGGCAGTTCAACGTTGCTATTTTTTGCGGCATGGGGTTCGGCCCGTTCATCGGCGGCAGCATCAATGACCTGTTCGGACTAGATGCCGACTTCATACTTATGGGTCTGCTGTGCGCGGTTTCATTCCTGCTCGTGGTCATCTTCCTGCCGGCCACAAAAAGTGAAGCCATCCTGAAAAAAGCTGAGCCGCTTTCCTACAGAGCGCTTTTGAAGCTGCGGCAGGTGCAGGGCATACTCTGGTTCCGGTTCATCAATGCATTTCTACGCGGCTCGGTCATGACCTTTCTGCCTATCATGGGCAGCTCCATGCTCGGGCTGAATGGATTTCAGATAGGCATGGCGGTGTCAACCGGTGTGCTGGTCACCTCATTTCTGCAGTATCCCTGCGGCAGGCTTGCCGACCGGTTCAACCGCAAAACCCTGATCCTGACGGGCAACCTGCTCTATGCCTGCGCTATTGCACTGTTTCCGCTTGCGCCCAATTTCTGGCTGCTTCTGGCCATAAGCTTTTTCTCCGGCGTGCTTGCCGCCATTCCTCTACCGGCTGCAACAGCCCTCATTGTGGAGGAAGGCAAAAAATACGGCATGGGCTCGCTCATTGCGCTTTTCAATGTGGCCATGAGCCTGGGCCTGGGTGGCGGACCGCTTGATGTGCGGTTTTATTCATGATGCATTCGGAACGGGTGAAGTATTTTACTTCTCGGCAGTTCTGGGAATAATCGGCACCTTCTATATCGGGCGGCTGCTGCATGCCTCACGGTCAAAGGCTCCGCCTGCGGGCCCCGACATGCCGGAGCTTGAGCCGTAGCACCGGCTTGCGGCCAGGTGGAACTTTTGCATACCTGCGCATAGGTGGAATTTTCGACCCTGCCGCCCGAATAACCGGGCCGGAACTGACAGAGGCTACGCCGTTCAGGCTTTCAAACACCCGCCTCCACGCACCAGAAGCAGCCCGCACCGAAAGTGGGCGGTTTCAAGCCTGGCGGCAGATGTCGGGTTTGAGCGATTGTCCGTTGACATGGCAGCGGCTCCTCCATCGCCTGCTGCGGCAAAAAACAACAGGACGAAAAAAAAACATGATTTGAGGTAATCGGTTCATAGAAATCCATAATTAAATTATCAGTTATTTTAATAAAAGGTGCTACTCGCAAACAAAAGTTGCTATTACCAGCTCCCGCTGCCTAATCCAGAAACCATCCGTCTCATATCTGCGCCGACATTTACCTTGACAGAGCATCCCCCCGTTTTATATTCCACCAACAAAAACAAATACGTATCCCTAAAAGTCAGTTGGACTTGAAAACTCCAGAAAAAAGTGGCCTGCAAAATTCATGTATACAGCTTTATTTTTAAAGCAACTTTTTCGACGACCCCTAAAATTCTATGGGATGAACCATCAAATCAGTCCTGGCGGAGAATACTTGCCTCCTTCGACGTTATAAGCTTTAACATAAATTTTTCGAATAATGAGGCTACGCCTAAAATGAAAACCGGCAACTGTATATAAAAGAGATACTGATCAAAAAAAAGGGTGGGTTGTCAGTGCGTCCGTAATTCTTGGCTTACGGACGGAAATAAAGCGAAAATCGAAGAAATATTTTCAGCAACTATCTGGTATCCATTAACCGATACGCTGGATGCCCTTACATCCTCAATAAATATCGGGGACTTTATATATAATCGGTGTCTGAACTTTTAAAATCACAAAGCGCGCATGGCGGAAGGGAGGGATATCCGAGCACAAAGACAGGTGTTGATTTTTTAAAGCTTTACTTCCGCGAACTGCAAGTCGGTCGGATTGGCAGCACGGGTAAAAGTGGTAGTTTAGTACGTGATATGACCGTCGGCACCCAACACTTCCCGCACAACCATACCTCAAATCGTTGCAGAGAGTTTTTTACAAAATATTTATTTATCAGTTTCTTTAACAAAAAACTGTCACAAGCGCATCGCATTCACAAAAACCAATCAACTTGCGGAACTCTTCAAGGCCAAGAGATTAGTTCTTTCTTCTTCAACGACCTTCCTCAAACCATCTTCCAGCGAAAAACGAGGTTGCCAGCCGAGAGACACAAGCAATGATATATCAGCAGCTGAAGACATAATTTCATGCGGACGATAGGGCAGAGCGCCAAAGTCAAAATGACTGGTAGAAGGACATAGTCTGTAAACGAGTTCAGCAAATGTTCTGATGGCAACTGCACAACCAGAACCAACGCCCACCTCAACAAAGCCTGTTTTTAGTGCGGCTTGTTTTTTTAATAAAAGCATATAGGCAGCAACAACATCATCTATATAAATAAAGTCTCGTTGCTGTTCACCGGCGGTGAGAGGTATTTCTGAAATATTTTTCAGGCATTGTCTGATAAGGTACATAGCAAATTTAGCCGAGTCGTCTCCCGCACCATACATCTGTTCAAGCCTGATATTAGCAAATCTGATTGCTCCGGATTCCGAAAGCAATTTCCCCCAATCGGTAAAATATTTTTTTGTAAGCGCATAATTATTCAAATATAACATACGAATGGTCTCGGTATTAAACATAGTATCTGTATTAAAAAAGGTTTCGACATTAAAAAATATTGCTTTTTCCAGCAAACGCAGAGGGAAGGCTGTATTTGACTCAAGGAGTATAGAAGGAGGCTCGTTTTTTCGACCGTAACATGTGGAGGTATGGATAACGGCATCAAATGACCATGGCGCTGAAAAGGAAGCGCAAGGTCTATTTCATCGGCGTCATACCAGGCAGCATCATGTTCAAATTCACGAACTCGGTCAAGGCATGATGACCGGCGCTTCAACGCCGCTACCTCATAGCCGTCAATGCATAAGTGGCGCAACAAGTTGCTGCCCAAAAAACCAGTGGCGCCGGTTAGCAATACTTTCATCGCTCAGTAACACCTCTGATCATTTTTACCATAGGCCCTATCATTTCCTGCGCCATTTTCTGAATAGCCCAACCCAAGATCTGTCGCGCATTATTGAATCTGTTGCTGCCAGATCAGCAATCACCCGGTCCTCGGCAACCTACTTTATAGCGTCAGCAGCAAATGCTGCAGCTTGTTCATGATGACAACTTACGATAGTAATTTTTAGTTAATGATTATAAGTTGCATCAATCAG
This sequence comes from uncultured delta proteobacterium, assembly GCA_963718965.1. GTDB lineage: Bacteria > Desulfobacterota > WTBG01 > CAIYCZ01 > CAIRTM01 > CAIWCT01. The sequence continues at coordinate 166,107 of CAVRBJ010000021.1, forward strand.
ATGGGTTAGTCTTCCGCGAATGAATTCCTATACGCAATGGACATTCTGCACATACAGGTGCTTTTCTCAATTAAAGTCTGGGATTAAAACTCTTATTGTATTTTTATTTTATTTCCAGATCTTCCAGGGAACAGTTCCTGAATCCCACATCGCATTGAGCATTTCATACTCCCTGTATGTGTCCATTCCCATCCAGAAGCCTTCATGCGCAAAGGACATGAGTTGGCCATCTTCCGCAAGTTTTTCCAGGGGTCTCTGCTCGAGGACACATTCAGTATCGAGATAGTCGAATACCTGTCTGTTAAAGACGAAAAAGCCACCATTGATCCATTCGGTGCCTACTTTTTCACGAAAACGGTTTACTTTTCCATTAGCTGCTAAATCAAGAATTCCAAATCGTGATGGCGGTCGCGTGGCGGTTAATGTGGCTATTTTCCCGTGTGAATCATGAAATTTGATTAATTCACTTATATTAACATCGGCAAGGCCATCACCGTAGGTAACCATGAATGTGTCTGTTTTTATATATTGCTCTATGCGCTTGATTCTGCCGCCGGTCATGGTATGAAGGCCGGTATCAATCAATGTGATGTTAAAATCCTGTTCGGTATGCTTGCTCTGATAGGTGATTCTGTTCTTTTTGCCCAATTGCACCGTGCAGTCATTGCACATCATCTCATAGCTCAGAAAATATTCTTTTATGACGCTTCCCTTATAGCCCAGGCAGAGAATAAAATCCGTAAAGCCATAGTGGGCGTAAATTTTCATGATATGCCATAAAACGGGCCTGCCTCCAATCTCGACCATTGGTTTTGGCTTATATTCTGTTTCCTCTCGCAAACGTGTTCCCATGCCACCGCAGAGAATGACAACAGGTATATTTTCACTCATGGTTTCACCTATATAATTTTTTCGAATTCATGTATCTGATTGATCGAGGCTGCTTTTAAATGCTGTTTTTATTATGCCAGGCCTTATACCACTCTACGGTCCAGTCTATCGCAGATTCACTGTCCAGTGTTGGCTTCCAGTGAAGTTCATGCATGGCCTTGTCAATACAGAGCTTCAGAAGATGGGCCTCATGGGGGGCCTTGTTTTCAGATGGCGGAGTTTCGATTGTGCCGCCACCCCAGGCCTTAATGAATTTTTCCGCCAATTCAATCACGCTGATCTGGCCACCTTCAACTGGCCCGAAATTCCAGGAACCCGAGAAGCGTTCGGGGTTTTCAGCGAGCCGTTGTGCCAGGAGAAGATAGCCGGACAGGGGATCAAGGACATGCTGCCAGGGCCGTGTGGCGTGGGGATTTCTGATGCGAATGGGCTCGCCTTTGGAAAGCGCCCGGATGCAATCAGGAATTATTCTGTCCTTTGCCCAGTCACCGCCGCCGATGACATTGCCGGCGCGGGCGGTGGCAAAGCCGAGATGGGGACCATGACCGTTTTTATTAAAATAGGAGCGGAAATAAGCGGTGCAGACAATTTCTGTCGCCCCTTTGCTGGCGCTGTAGGGGTCATGCCCGCCCATGGGGTCGTTTTCCCGGTAACCCCAAACCCATTCCCTGTTCTCATAACACTTGTCGGAGGTGACGATGACGGCGGCTTTGACCGATGGACAATGCCGGATGGCCTCCAGCACATTGACCGTGCCGCCGATGTTGGTATCAAAAGTCGTTTTGGGATCATCGTAGGAATCCCTCACCAGGGGTTGGGCTGCCAGGTGAAAGACGATTTCCGGTTTCGCTCTATCAAAGGCTTGTGTTACGGCTTGCAGATCACGAATATCGCCTTCGATATGGTGGATCAGGTTTGTTAATTCAATAAGATCAAAATGGTTCGGTTCGGTATTGGGAGGCAGGGCAAAGCCGGTGACATGTGCACCGAGTTCATGCAACCAAAGAGCAAGCCAGGAACCCTTGAACCCGGTGTGTCCGGTGACGAGAACGGATTTTCCCTTTATAAAAACTTTCAAACATTTTTATTTTCCCTTGGATTGCTTCACATCGTTTGGGCTGCCTGATTACTGATAAACCGATCAATAATGTCCATGGTGTAATCAATCTGTTCTTTACCCAAGCCCGGATAAGTACCCAGGAAGAAGGTATCGTTCATGATGCGGTCTGTGTGGGGCAGCTCCCCGATTTGGCGGTGGGCTATGTTAAGATACGCCGGTTGTCGAAGGAGATTGCCGCCAAACAGGTTGCGCGTTTCAACGAGGTGCGTATTCAGATGGTTTGTTAATTCGGTCCGGCTGAAACCGGCGTTGCCTTGCACCGTTACCGGAAAAGCGAACCAAGCCGGGTCGGAGCCTGCCGTGGGCAGGGGGAGCAGAAAATATTTTTCGTATTTCCTGAAGCCTTCCGTCCATAGCTGAAAATTCCGACGGCGGGCGGCGCAGAACGAATCCAGTTTTTTCAGCTGCTCGACGCCGATGGCAGCCTGGATGTCCGTGGCTTTCAGATTATAACCGATATGGGAATAGACATATTTATGATCATAGCAGTTGGGCAGGTTCCCATATTGCCCCGAAAACCGCCGGCCGCAGGTGTTGTTTTCTCCGGGCCGCAATAACAATCACGGCCCCAATCTTTCAGGGAACGAATAATCCGCGCAAGGGTTTCGTCTGAGGTTAACACAGCGCCGCCTTCACCAAGGGTTATATGATGGGCAGGGTAGAAGCTGAAAGTGGCGATGTGGCCGAAAGAACCGACAAACGAATCGGGGGCCCACAATCGTCCAACCTTTTATATGTGCTGCCCAGGGCGTCGCAACAGTCCTCGATCAGAAACAGCTCGTGTTTTTGGGCGATTCCGAGAACTTCATCGAGATTGAAAGGGTTGCCTAATGTATGGGCAATAAAAATAGCTTTTGTTTTTAGCGATAGAGCCTTTTCTATCTGATTGACCTGAATATTATAAGTCGGAATATCAACATCTACAAAGACCGGGATCAAATTGTTCAGAATGATAGGGTTTACCGTCGTTGGAAACCCCGCGGCCACAGTGATCACTTCATCGCCGGGCTTCAAGCGGCGATCGCCCAGGAGAGGGGAGGTCAGGGCGGTCAGAGCCAGGAGATTCGCAGAGGAGCCGGAGTTGGTTAGAAGGGCATATGTCAACACCGACTTTGGCGGCCAGTTCGCTCTGAAATTCCTCGGCAAAACGGCCCTCCGTGAGCCAGAAATCAAGAGATGCCTCCACGGCGGCCTGAAGTTCCTTTTCATCAAAAATGCGCCCCGCATAACGAACGGGTGTCTTGCCGGGGATGAAGACCTGCTTCGCATTTCGTACTGTGATGAAATTGCGCTACAAGTGCGGCGATTTTTAATCTCAGTTCAGCTTCGGTCATATGTTCTTCCCACTCATCAATTTTGATTTTTCCCGGTACGACGCCTTTTCCTTTAAACCTAGTATACACCGTACTTTAAGGAAAATAAAATCATCCTTGAGATGTAAAGGCCGCTGCATGGCCGTTATCCCAAATTTAATCAATTTTAAGAAATTCCCTTGATGTGCTCCTCATCCGATTACAAATAGATTCAACCGCTCTCCATATAAAACGCTTTACTCTTTTACCTCTACTTTTGTTTTTGAATTTTTCATAATCTGATGTATAACCGGCTTTAACCGCATAACTCCACCATATATCACTCATAATTCCAGCATAGGTGAAATCCCATGGCTTCCTATAACTGCAATAATGAATAATTTTAGCTGTTTTTCTGACAAATAGCTCTTCTGCCCGGCTCAGGATATTAGGAACCTGTTCATTATAAAAATTTTCGCAGACTTTTATTTTCTTATGAAATAACATATTAACAATGTCTTGATCCAGCCACTTTATAATGTCTTTTTTCTCGGCAATAAACTTAATAATCGTCTCCCACTTATAGCGTTTTCGGATTTCTTTAATATTGTACAAAAGCATGCCTGCATTTATATATATGTAGGAATCAGGTAAATCCAATTTTTTATAATGATCTAATTCTTGCCCACTGATGGTGGAATCCTTACAGGCAATGATCAGATTATCATTAAAGTCCTGATTGTAAAAATCTTCGATATTATCTATTATGATTAAATCGGCATCAAAAAAACACACCCTATCAACGGATTCCGGTAATACTTTAAGCACTAGTATCCTATAATAAGTTTCTACCGAAAAGTGCCCGATAATTGGCATGTCTGCAAAACATTTTTATCTACTATAATTGGATACAAAACACATTTCGGACTGATTTTTTTTAAATAGCTTTCCAGCTCATTAATAGCTTCTTCCGGCAATTCTGAAGTCAACAAATACACATTTATCTCACAATCATTATTAATCAATAATGAATAGAGCATAACTTTTGCCGGATACAGATATTTAACGCTGCTTGCACATGCAATATTCATCTTGCAAGTATAACCTTTGCATATGATTTAACTATACCGGAAACGTTCTATGGCCCAGGACTATTTTCTTCGTCGTATCGCCGTTCATTTACCGTGTCGATAACTATGGTTTTAAATGTCTACCGCCACACAACATAAACATCAGCCAGGCGACTGCAGTCCCAATGCAAAGTGGGCCTTACGGCGCCCAGCCATTTACCTAAATACACTGTACTTGGTCTTGGAATATCGTTCACCTGAAAGACCAGGCAATCCTGATGAAGGAAAAAAACAGTTGCATCCATTGACAAAGTAAAAATCGATTGTGTACGTATCATCGTTCAGAAAATTTCCCGGTATCTGCACGGCCGCCTTATAGAGTCCTTTTGTGAAGCTGCATTCTGTAATGGAAACAAAAATATATCACCTTTAATATTTTTTAGTGCCATAGAAAGACTATTTATGGTGACGCTATCCTGACAGATCAAAAATTCCGTAACAACCTTTAAAGGCGTTGTTACATTTATTACCGGACTCATCTGAATCGGGCAGTATGTGCACTTTTTTAACCCGTATAGCATCATTGCCCGGCGCAGTATCCAGGTCCCATTCGTTGAGTAGCTGGCAGTGATAGAAATTTGAAAAATATTCATTTACCACAGTACCAATCTCCCCCATTTTTTGAATGCCGCCCTTTGTCAAGAGTATCCCCTTAGTGCAAAGGCTTTGTATTGCCGTCATATTGTGACTTACAAACAATATGGTCCGGTCGCTTTGAGTGGACACATCCTGCATTTTCCCCAGGCATTTTTTCTGAAATGCCGCATCCCCCACAGCCAGCACTTCATCTACAAGCAGAATCTCGGATTCGAGGTGCGCTGCAACGGCAAAAGCAAGCCGGACATACATGCCGCTTGAGTACCTCTTGACGGGGGTATCCAGGAACTGTTCCACCTCGGCAAAAGCAACAATCTCATCAAACTTTTTTTTAATCTCAGCCTGACTCATGCCAAGAATGGCGCCATTGAGAAAAATATTTTCCCTGCCGGTCAGCTCCGGATGAAAGCCGGTGCCGACCTCAAGCAGGCTTGCCACGCGGCCGGTAATTTCAATTCTGCCGGTAGTGGGCTCTGTGATGCGGCTGAGAATTTTTAAAAGAGTCGATTTGCCGGCACCGTTACGCCCTATAATGCCGACGCGGTCCCCCTGTTTGATTTCAAAGGATACGTTTTTGAGGGCCCAAAACTCCTCAACAGTGTCATGATCATAATAGTGAGGATTACGGATACGATTCCAGGCATTTTTTACTCTGTTGGTAAGCACGTCGCGCAAAGCTATATAGCGCTCCCTGTGCTGATGGCTTATTTTATATGACTTGCCCAGCCCTTCGGATTGTATCACTACATCTGACATGGTCGAAATATCCTTATGCTATTCCTGCGACATAGGAGAAAAGGCCACTGCTTGCGCGGACACTTCCCGATCTGCTAAATCATATCCGCAAAGCTTTTTTCCATGGAACGAAATTTTTTAATCCCCAGTATCAGAAAAAAAGCGTGACGCCTATCGAAAGGAAAAATCCGGGCCAGTAGATGAACGTGTCCTTGCCTATAATTGCCCATCGAAATCCGTCGATCACCGCAACCATGGGGTTCAGGCAGTACAGAAGCCGATACTGCTCCGGTATAATGGAACTGCTGAAGCCCACCGGCGAAATATAAAGTCCAAACTGCACAACAAAATGGAATGACATATCTGAAATCCCGATACTTGACATTCAGGGCCGTAATGTACAGTCCCAGCCCGAGCGCTGCGGCAAAGGCCATAAGTAAAAAGACCGGCAGTAAAAGAATGTTCAGCGTGGGCATAAACCGGTAATATGCCATGACCATAATAAGGATGGCAAAGGAGATGAGGAAGTCGACAAAGCAGGTTATGATGGAGCTCGTCGGTATGATCATGCGAGGGAAATAAACCTTGGTAATCAGCTGGGCATTGCCGACAAGACTGTTGCTTGCCTCTGTCAGGGAAGAGGAGAAAAACTGCCAGGGAAGCAGGGCGGCATATACCATGATTGCGTAGGGAGCGCCCCCATCTGCCGGCAGCTTTGCCAGCTTGCCGAAAACCACGGTAAAGACAACCATGGTTAAAAACGGCCGTATCAAAGCCCATAGAATGCCGATAAACGTCTGCTTGTAGCGCGTGCTGATATCGCGCCAGCTGAGGATGTAGAAAAGCTCCCGATACCTCCACAGGTCTGCGAAATAATTTTTTTCAGCCCGGCCCGGCTCAATAATAAGTTTTGTCTGATTGATCATAATGGTCTTTTTGATTTTGCGCACTGGCGCACTTTTAATCTGTCTGGTGTTAGCAGCTTTGACAGCGCATATTTGGCCTTTTTACAAAACCCATACTAATCCGCACAACTTTGCATGACAGCCACACTCGTTAACCGCTTGTATGACGCCAGGATGCATATCGGTATAATCATGACCGCACATGATAGGCGCATGTAGCCGTTTTGCTTTTTTAATGTTCGCAAGCGCTACTTCACCGGTATGGTCAGCGTCAATACATACCATCGAAGTCGATGCTTCACCCACATAATTTTCGCAGTCTGTCTCGTTTCAAAAACCAACACTGCACATGCTTATGGTGATTACTATTTATTTTAAAAGAGCCCGGCGGCTCCACACAAGAAAACAGTCTGTTTGCATGTTAAAAGAACATATGATATTCTACCAGAATACTACTCAAAATAGTGAAAAAAATGATGGCATCTTGATAGCACCATTTTTTTCTCATCAATGCATATCAAACGGACAGCATGCTTTTATCGGCGCGAGCCTGCCAGACGAATTAATATATCGAGCTGTACTGGAACGGGATGACACTTGGTTTTGGCCTGGATCTCGGCATATAATAAACAGGTAGAACCAATGGCATAAGTCATACTAAGCGTTTTTTCACAGCTTGCCCCTGCTGGTACGCCGGCAACAGCAAAAAGCTGTGTAACTTCATATGTGCCGTATGAACAACTCAAAAAAACAGATGGATAATTCAGAACGTTATGGCACTTGTTGACATTATAGTGCCCACATACAACAGGGCGGCGGTGCTGCCGGAAACGCTCAAGAGCGTCCAGCAGCAGACCTTTGCTGACTGGCGCTGTTTTATCGCTGAGGATGGAGAAACGCCGGAAACCCTTGCGGCTGTTGAGCCTTTTCTTAAAGACGATCGCTTTACGTATCTGCCCGGAACGCATGCCGGAACACCCGCAGCACCCCGCAACAGGGCAATCAGAGAGGGCAGCGCCCCGTTTATTGCTTTCCTTGACGATGACGATCTGTGGCTGCCTGAAAAGCTCGAAGTTCAGCTTTCCTTCATGAACCAGCATCCGGCGTGCGTGCTTATGAGGGCTAATGCCTATAGGTGGAACGGCAGAAACCCCATAGCAACCAGCCCGCCTTTTTTTTCAAAGGATACTCCTACAGGAAAGATAGCTTATAAAATACTTGTAGACACCAATTTCATAATTAATTCTACCGCCATTATACGTCGATCAGTTGTATCCCGATCCGGGCTGCTGAACGAGGCGATTGAACTCGCCTCCTGTGAAGATTACGAGCTCTGGCTGCGAATTGCTCCTCTCGGGGAAGTATGGATTTTGGATAAAGCTCTGGCGGTATATCGGGATATGCCGCAAGCCAGCATCAGAGAAGGCTTAACGCCGCATGTTCTCAATAAAAAACTATATTTATTTTTTCTGCTGCGCTTCGCGGCAGCGAAACAACGCGAAGCCCCTTAACCTATCCGGAAAACAGACAGCTTGCATTGTTGTGCCGTAAGCAGCTCGTCCGGTTAAGGATGCAGGAAATGCAGCAACTATTTTTGCTTGCGCAAAACGTGTTTAAAAATTGTGCTAAACAAGGCCTCCTGGCCTGCGGCCGACTTATAGGCAGGCTCTGCAGCTTTTTTATGAAAAAACCGGGTGCTATGGAACCCGCTATATTCTTATTATTCCCTTATTACCATACCGGCGGTGCGGAGCGGGTTCATGCCGAGATTATTTCCTGCCTTCAGGCCTATAGGCCACGAGTTATCATCGGCTGCAAATCGAAAAATAAGGCCTTTAAAAAAGCTTTTTCTCAAGGATCGCGCCTGTTCGACATTTCTTTTTTTTCCGAGAACCCGATTGGCCACACCTTTCTCATCGGTTGTTTAACAGAAATTATCAACCGAACCGGCAATGCAGTGGTGTTCGGCTGCAATTCGTTTCTTTTTTATCACTGTTTGCCTTACTTTACCGAAAGAATAAAAAAAATTGATCTTATCCATGCCTTTACCGGCATACTGGAAATTTATTCACTGCCGTTGGTTCCCTCTGCTGGACTGCCGGATTGTGATAAGCAGGAAAATGGTGGATGCTTTTGCGCAATTATATGCAGCAAACGAGCGTGGACCCGGTCTATTTAGAAAGAATAAAAAATATTGAAAATAAAGTGCCTGTTCCCGGCCGACTATCAAGAAAAATCCTTTGATAAAATCGCGTATTATTTATGTGGGAAGGGGAACAGAGGAAAAACGGGTACATCTGGTAGGAAGAATCGCTAGCAGGTTTGCCGCTATCAATCCAGATGTGAGCTTTACGCTTATTGGTGATGTCGAAATGAACGTTTCACCCGCGGACAGGAAGCATTGTGTTTTTGAGGGCGAAATTTATGATGATACTGCTCTTGAATAACTTTTACCGGGCTGCTCATATCATCCTCATAACTTCAGCATACGAGGGGTTTCCGCTTGTGCTGATGGAGGCAATGGCCTTTGGCGTTGTGCCGATAACAACACATGTTGGTGCTATTGACGCCTATCTGCAAAGTGGTATAAACGGATTTCTAATAGACGAACAGGATGAAAATTTGCTTGTTGCTGCGTTTGTAGAAAAAATTCAGCACATTCTTTGCGACCGGGAGGAGTATAACCGGCTGTCACGTAATGCCTATAAGCGTGCGCTGCAACAAGCTGCCCATAATAACGACTTTTGTCGGGAATATGTTCAGCTTCTTAGTGAGCCAAAGCAGTCATAATAAGATTGTCATCCGTGGAGAAAAGATTTCTACTAATACGTATTGCTGCTCAACAGGAAACGGGAACACACCGAACACGCAAAAAAGACGGGTTGATTCGAAGTTTGACACGCCGTCAAACCGAATGATTTTGAACATTGGATGCAGTCAACCGGTTTTGCAAATAGAAGAAGTATTAAAAAAACGTTAAAATTTTTTTCTCAAACCAGGTCAATGCCATGCAAAATGAACAGCCTTTAATTTCAGTCATTATGCCCTGTTACAATTATGCTCATTTCCTGCCGGAAGCGATAGAAAGCGTCCTTCAACAAAAATATTCTCACCTTGAATGCATTATTGTAGACGATGGCTCACCTGATACTACGGAAGAAATCGCGAAAAAATATTGTAAGCTTGATGCTCGAGTGAAATATGTAAAGCAGCAAAATCAGGGCCTGCCAACAGCAAGAAACACCGGCATCAGCATGGCGAAGGGTAAATATATTCTTCCGCTTGATGCCGATGACAAAATATCACCGGACTATGCGGCCAAAGCTGTTGAAGTGCTTGAGGGCAACCCCAATATGGGCATTGTTTATTGTGAGACCCTGTTTTTCGGCTCAATGAACGGAATTTTCAAATTGAAGCCCTATAAATTGTCTGAAATTTTAATTAATAATGTGATCCCTCACGCTGGCTTTTTCAGAAAAGAGGACTGGGTTGCCGGCGGCGGATATAATCCAAACATGAAATTGGGCTGGGAGGATTATGATTTCTGGCTGTCTATTATCGAATTGGGCAGAGAGGTGTATAAAATTCCGGAAGTATTATATTTTTACCGCCAGGGGCATACTTCGATGAGAGATGTAACCAATAAACATCAGGCGCAGCTGCATGCGCAACTCGCGCAAAATCATCCCGCATTATATTTGAATAATATCTCGTTCTTATTTGAACAGCTCATGGAAAACAGAGCGGGCAGGTTTGCCTTCGAGGAAATTGAAAAAAAATTGGCATACCGCTATTTTTTTAAGCATCTTTTCCGGTTAGAAAAATTCACAAAATCCCTTATTCGCAAAGCAGCAAAAAAAGCAGGGGTTATGGATAAAATTGTTGAATAACCCTGCGCTGGAGAGCTTGAACATCAGATGAATCAGGACTCTTTTAAATAAATGGCGCCCGTTATCGTGTTATGCCAGCATGATCCTCCTGCGCTGAATCGATCCATGAGCTGTAAAACGGCAGCATATGATTTCAATTGTCTGTGTTTATAATAATAAAAATATTTTGGCTGACTTTCTGCAAAAAAGTCTTCAGGCTCAAACCGTACAGCATGAACTCATAGCGCTGGACAACACAGCGGGCGCGTTCCGTTCTGCTGCACAGGCATTAAACTATGGCGCTTTTCAGGCACAGTCCGATAGCAATTATATCATGTTTGCCCATCAGGACATCGATTTTTGTTCGCCTGCCTTTCTTGAAGAGACAGAAATGATGCTCGATGCAATACCGGTCCTTGGTATTGCCGGTGTTGCCGGAATTACGGCGGAAGGGAAAAAAGTTATTTCAAATATCCGGCACGGCATACCGCCGGTGGCAGCAGGACGCAAAATAGAGACGTACGCCAGTGTCATGACCGTTGACGAATGCTGTACTATTGTTCCGCGGCAGCTTTTTAAAAAGCATCAGTTTGATGAAGCGGTCTGCGATGGCTGGCATCTCTATACAGTTGAATATTGCCTGAGAATGAAAGAAAAGGGTTTTGGCGTTTATGTGCTTCCGTCAGCCATATATCATGCCTCCCGGGGTGACCAGATGGATGTGCCGGCATATTTTAAAACACTTAAAAAAGTACTGCGCCGACACGCGCGGTCTTATAAGAAAATTCATACCACCTGCGGCCGCTGGAATACCAGAAGTCCTGTGCGGCTCCAGATGGGCTGGTTTTATATTCGATGCACACTTTACGCTGCTATCAGCAAACTTGTTGATCGAAGCCCTGTTCCTGAATGGATACGAAAAATAATTCAGCCCCGCCTTAAAGAATACGGAGAAAATGTTCATTAGCACCCCGGGGCTGTACGAGCAGGGGGAAAGAGCCTTCAGTTGCCGCCATTATGCTTAGCGGGGGGGTATAGCTTTGATGATGCCAGTGCATAGTGCTGATTTTTGGCAAACAGCTTAAAAATGTTTTGCAATCACCCAAAACCCATGCTATATTAAGAGTAGAAAAACTACTCTATAAGGGGCTATAAATGGTTGGTCTATTCAACGGGCTTATTTCTTCTAAGACGCGCATTAAACTTCTGATGCGTTTTTTTTGCAACCCGGGCACAAGCTCCTATTTGCGCGAGCTTGCCAAGGATTTTGACGTATCGACAAATGCTGTACGCGAAGAGCTTGCACAGCTCACAAGTGCCGGTTTTCTCAATACAAAAAAAAACGGCCGGCAGGTTGATTATCTGGCAAATGAGCAGCATCCACTGTTCCCTGAGCTTAAGTCCATGGTTGCAAAAGTAATGGGTATTGACCAGGTTATCGACGGTATCATCATTCGTCTGGGGGAGCTTGAGCGGGCCTATCTCATTGATGACTATGCCGAAGGCAAAGATACGGGCATTGTCGATCTTCTGCTTGTCGGCAGCATTAATATGGTGCATTTGGCTGACCTTTCCCAGAAAACCGAAAAATATATCAAACGCAAGATACGATCTCTGGTGGTCAGCTGCGATGAATACCCGCAATTTCAAAAAAAGCTCCAGCTGCGGCCTCATGTACTCATCTGGGAGGCAAAAAAGTAACAGTAAAGATAAATGCACCTGTTTGGTTCTATAGAGTTGTGCGAAGGCGCATGTTAATTCACTTTTAGGCATAACCACACATGGCTACTCAAGATAGTTTCGAGCAGAACAGTACATGGGATATTGTTATCCGCCCGCAGAGAGCCTGGTGGGATCTGCGCCTGGGTGACCTATGGCGCTACCGCGATCTTATCCGCCTTATGGTCTGGCGTGATTTTGTGGCCATATACAAACAAACTATTTTAGGGCCGATCTGGCATTTGATCCAGCCGATTATGACCACTATCGTATTCACGGTCATCTTCGGAAAGATCGCAAAAATTTCCACTGACGAACTGCCGCCGTTTCTTTTTTATATGGCCGGTAATACTGTCTGGTTTTATTTTTCAACCTGCCTTGTCAGCACGTCCGGTACGTTCATCGCCAATGCGGGACTTTTCGGTAAGGTTTATTTTCCGCGCCTGAGCGTGCCGGTTTCTATAGTCATCTCCAATTTAATCGCTTTTTCCATCCGGTTCGGGGTGTTTATTTTGTTCCTGCTGTATTTTTTACTGACGGGCTCACACATAAAACCCACGCTCTGGATACTGGCCCTTCCGGCATTAATCCTCATTATGGCGCTGCTCGGCCTGGGCATGGGCATTATCGTATCATCGCTGACGACAAAATACCGGGATCTGCAGCATCTGGTGACCTTCGGCATGCAGCTGTTCATGTACGCCACCCCGGTGATCTACCCGCTTTCAAGCGTGCCTGAAAAATGGCGGTGGTTGCTGCTGGCCAACCCCATTACCCCGGTTGTGGAGGTGTTTCGACTGGGCTTCCTGGGCAGCAGCTCCATTGAGCCGGTTTTTTTGCTGTACAGCGCGGGCTTTAGCGCCGCCATGCTCCTGATCGGCATTCTTGCCTTCAACCATGTGGAAAACACTTTCATGGATACCGTGTAAATGGCAGCTCCGGTGATTGCAATAGAAAATCTCTCCAAATCATACCGCCTGGGAGTGATCGGCACCGGTACGTTCTACGGCGATCTGAAGCGCTGGGGGGCGAAAAAGCTCGGCAGGCCGGACCCCTATGAGAAAATCGGCCTGGCAGACCATGGCAATCGCGAGGGAGAGACCATCTGGGCCTTGCGGGATGTCAGCTTTGAAGTGGCCCAGGGAGAGGCTGTGGGAATCATCGGCCGCAATGGCGCAGGCAAGAGCACCCTGCTTAAAATTCTCTCGCAGGTCACGGCACCGACAGCGGGAGAGGTTAAGATCAAGGGCCGGATTGCAAGCCTGCTGGAAGTCGGCACGGGATTTCATCCGGAGCTGACCGGCCGGGAGAATATTTTTATGAACGGCGCCATTCTTGGCATGCGCAAACACGAAATTCAGCGCAAACTGGATGAAATAATAGATTTTTCCGGCGTTGAAAAGTTTATCGATACTCCCGTGAAGCGCTATTCAAGCGGCATGTATGTCCGGCTGGCATTTGCAGTTGCAGCCCATCTGGAGCCAGAAATATTAATTGTTGATGAAGTGCTGGCGGTAGGCGATGCGGAGTTCCAGAAAAAATGCCTGGGGAAAATGAATGATGTGAGCGAAACAAGGCCGAACAGTGCTGTTTGTGAGCCACAATATGCAGGCAGTGCGGCAGCTCTGCACAAGGGGTTTTGTGCTCAGTGGCGGCTGTGGCGTATTCGAGGGTTCAGCATCAGAGGCTGTAGAGCGGTATTTACAGAGCAGCACAGACAGCACCATGCTTGAAGGCATTGATATAGTACTTGCACATCTGCCGAGGGACCCTGTTTTTAAATATGAGAGCATTGACATTACGCAGGATGCTGCACCGGTTGATTTGGTCGACAGCAGCAAACCGCTGCATATCAGAATAGAGTACAGCGTTTTTGAAAAAACAAAAGGACTGCGGGTCTATTTTGATTTGTGCGATACGGATGACACAATCCTGTTTCGCAGTTTTCATGATGAAAATAACAATGGCATACCCACTGTGAGCCAGGTCTTTACATGTCTGCAGCGCCAACCTGTCGGGTATCTTGGGCCAACAGCATAACTCTATAGTATTCGTTCAGCCATATACAATGTTAGATCATGTTTAGTCTGAAAACGATAAGGATAAACCTACCTGTTGTCAAGATCGGGTCCAATATAATGAGGGCGTATTTCGGAGATCCAATCGGCTAAACTTGGCCCCAGATAGATTGGATAACAGAAGGGTGCCATGAAAAAAATCATTTCTAAATTTCTAAAAAAATCCAAGCTTATCAAAACGATTGCGATCTTAATTTGTATAAGACAAAGGACGGATATGTTTTACTGGCTTAATCCTGCAAAGTACCTGGATAGAAGCATGATCGACGAAGGTATTTTTGAACCTCATAGTACCCGTCTTGTTAAAAAATTAGTAAAACCCGGTGATGTTGCCTTTGATGTTGGCGCAAATATCGGCTATTACAGTGTTCTGCTCTCTAAAGTTGTCGGCGAAGCAGGCCAGATTTTTTGTTTTGAGCCAACAGCCAGATTACAGGCAGATTCTTGAAAAAAATATTTTAGCAAACAAATTAAAAAATGTGCGAATTTTCGTTCTTAGGATTATCCGATAAATCCGAGAAGGTCACAATTTCCATAGGAGACAGTTCGGCAACACTCCATTGGGTATTGTCAAAAAGCCCCACAAAAAACCGAATCTATAAAATTAGAAAAACTAGATGATATGGTCGGAACTTAACATTAAAAAACTAGATTTTATAAAAGTCGATGTTGATGGCCACGAGCCTTTTTTCCTCCATCGGGCAATAAGTACGATTGAAAAATATGACCCTGCAATTCTGCTGGAAGTAAGCCACGAAAATTATTTAGAAGCTGGGTTTACCGCTTGGGAATTTTATGCATACTTAAAGGAAAATGGTTTTCATATTTATTCTGAAATAAACTTACTGGAGTTTCATTCTAAAGCTGATTTTTTAAAAGAATGCGGGAATTTTGCTTACAGCGCAAATATTATAATTTCAAAATCTGACATAAAACAAAAACTAGATTCTTTATGAATAAAAGGCTTTTTCCTTTTTGCGCAAATTCGATACAGCCACCCTTAGGAGGTCTAGCACACGCTTTCAATAAGGGTGTTCTTGAGCGAAAAAATGCTTCCTCCTGGATTCAAAAGAAGGCCTTAAGGATTTTTTTATCTTTAGCGAAAAAAGCAATTCTTATTGAAGACGACCTTGATAAGGTCAACTTTATCACCGACATAAATTCACGAACCGGATCCATAGCCTTCGTTCGATAGCGGCAAATGCTGTGCCGGAAACATGCTCGATATCGGCACACATCTCGGCAGAAGCGCGGCCCGCATGGCTGCTAATTCCCCTAAGTCGAAAGTCTACACCGTTAATATCCCCCCGGAGGAATATGACGAGGCCGGCAAGCTTAAAACCAGACTGCCTAAGCCGCGATGAAACCGGCTCTTTTTACCTAAGCAAAAATTTTATCGGAATCTGAACAAAATATACACTAACACCAAAACCTGGGTCATTCCCTTGACATATTAATAATTTATCGCTTGTCTATGTTGACGGATGCCATGATAAGGAATTTGTCTATTCGGATACCAGGCTCATTCTTGACAGAGTAAGGCCAGGAGGATTCATTCTGTGGCATGACTTCTCGCCTATTTATCGTCGTAATTTTGAATGGATTGACGAGGTCATGAAGGGTGTTGAGCGTTTATTAAGGAAAAAATATTAGTCGGCAACATATTCAATGTCAAAAATTCATGGATCGGCATATTGAAGAAAGAGCTATGAATTTAAACAGCTCACAAAAAAATCAGACTACGGCCTCGTTCTTGACTGGAAGTTCCATGCGGAGAATCAATGGGTAAGCGTATTTGCCCCCACACATGGTACGGGAAATCCTGCGGGTCTTCGATCCTATTGCTTGTTTCTTTCACGACTGGATTACGCGCTGCATAAAAAAAAATTAAAGTACATCATTTCCATGGAGCCGGGCTGGGCTGCTCCAAAAATCAGCTATGACAAAAAATCACGGCATATCATAGGTGTTTTTGTAAGTGATCCGCACAATAAAACTAGGCTGGCTTCAAGAGTATGTGCGGAGCAATGAAATAACGTTCGTCCTGTCGCAGTACCAGCATCCGTTTCTTTTATCATTTTCCTGATTTTCCCCGGGAAAAATTTGTTAATTTCCCCTGGGCCGTTCCGAATCAATTTCTTTCTTGCCACCGAATCGAGGCCCAGAGCCCCGAGATAGCAATTTTCGGGGGGGCTGCGAAGTCACGCCTATGACGTCAGAAACTGGTGCAGACAGCAGCAAGGTATCGCCGCCACTCAAATTCCAGGGGTTAGAACAAAGTCATGACTGATGCCGACTATTTTCAGTGGCTTGCCACATTCGGTGCTATGGTTGCAGCCGGCTCCTCGGACCCGAAATACGACCTCGTCACGCCGAAATATTTTGAAATCGCATCGGCTGGCGCCCTTCTTATCGGGCAATACTGCCGGGATATTGATCTGCTTGGCTTTAATGAAACCAACTCCCTGCTTTTTACAAAAGAAACATTTGTGGAGCGGGTTCGGGAATATCGCAAAGCTCCTGAAAAATATATCGATGTGCGGCAGCGGGGACGCGAGCTCATTACGGGAGCGCACATGATAAGCCGCCACAGGATTGATCTGCTCAAGAGTCTTTAGCCAACAGCATTCTGAAAGCTGATCATGCTGAAAAAAGATGCTCGGATCGGAAAGCATCGAGACACAGAATTTTGGCTGCTTTTGTCCCTACTGGACGCAGCTAGATGGGCAGGTTGTTGTAGCGGATACGGCAGAAGAGATTTTTTCTGCCGTACCTGCGGAAAACCGCAGAGTTGACCCAGTAGCGTTCTTTGAGCTGCTCGAATTTAATTATATGCTGGGAATCGCACCCTTCTGCAGGGAGTTAACCGAATACCGTGGCGGGCCACGCTCCGGGGGGATGGCACCATTGCAAGGCGGCCGCCGATAGTTCATGGGATGCGCCAGATGACCGCTGCGCAATCCGCACAAACTGCGGGAGCTTGCTTCGGAGGAAGAACTCCACATGGCAGCGCAACAGGCTGCGCGGATTTTTTTGCTGCTTACGGGCGGCCTTGACAGCCGGGTAATTGCCGGATTGCTCAAAAAGCTGAGCCCGGCTTAGCTGCTGAAATTAAATGTGTAACATGGGGTATGCCTGAGAGCCGCGATGTTGCCTACGCGCGGCAGATCACCGCCTGGTACGACTGGGGAAGTTCTCATTGTACCGCTTATGACAAGGAGACTTGTTTCCGGATCAATGTTCTCCGCCGGCGCCGTCTGGGGAGGGTCTTCGCCATTGCAGCTTCATCTTCACGGAATGGACTGGTTCAGAAATGCCGAGCCTGATGATCTTGTCATTGCCAGCAAGTTTCGGCGACAGCATCGGCAGGGCGGAGTACAGCTCTCAGCATTTGTCAGACTGCTCGTTACCTCCAATAAAAAAGAAACCACCGGCATTTAATCCATCCTTCATTAGTTCCGGAGACGCTTGCGGCAGCTGAGAAAGATGGCGCAACCGCCTGGGAGGGGGAGAAAGCCCCTGATCAGATCGGTACGGCGTGAGCGTGGATCTGCAAAACTATATGCGCAGAATGATTTGCCATACAATGGATTATCTGCCAGTACTGCAGCGTCCATCAGGCGTTCACGAGTGACCATGTCGTCTCCTATATGTGGTCGCTTCGCGCACCGAAGACAGACAGATGAAATTTATTATCAGCTGTTCAAGCTGTTGGATGGCAGACTCTATTCGCTGCCCTGGGCGCGGACCGGTGTTGCTCCTGATGGAACTTTGGAAAAGATCAACAGCTTAAAAAAAATTACCATGCATGGTCAGAATGGCTCAGGGGAAATTTGATCGACCGGCTTGAGCCCTGTTTTTTTCTCCGGGACTTTGCGAGCTGAATATATTGTATTCTCAGGGGCTGAAGCGTTTGTGGAAGGCGTTTTTGACATCCAGCAGCGACCATTTCGAAAATGTGGTGAAACTCTGCTCATTGGAGCTGACGCGCCGTCAGTTTAATATTCTTCCAAGTGAAAGCCCCATATATTACAAAGATATATGCAAGGAAAAGCTGCTACGCAGCATAAAAAGTTTCATAAAACTATAAGTTGAATCCATCTTGCTCATGAAAATAGCATTCGTAACGCGATATGTAACTGAGGCCAATTTTGACGGTGGCCTTGCAAGCTACCTTTTATAGGGTGGCCCGGGCGCTGGGATTGGGCCGTCGGCCTGTACTGTTTGTTGCTGCAGCAGGAATGCAGAGCTTCTGCATGAAGGCATTGCTGTTTTTCGTGTCAATGTTCAGAGCGATGTTCCTTTTTTCATAAGAGCTTTCAGAAATCGCGTTTTTGCCCAGACCGCTGCAGTGGCTGTGGCAAAGCTGGAACTGGACGGGCATTGCTGTGCCAGAGTCGTCGCAAAGCACCTTTGCTATTGCTCAGTTTGCCAGCTACACGGCCACGGCCCTTTTCAGGCCGCGGGCCATTCCTTCAGTTGTTCGCATATCAAGCCTTCAGTCGCTGTGGATGCTGCTACAGCAATAGGCCCGCTTTGCACAGAAAATTTGCACAGTCTCTTTGAAGCGGTCGCTATAAAAAAAACCGACAGGCTCATCGGGCCCGGCAAAACAGTTGCCGAGCAGGTTGAAAAGCTAACCCAAGAAAAAAGTCCATCTGGTGGAAAGCCCTTATAACCACACCAGCGAACAAAGGAGTGGCAGACCCTATGCTGCCATCTGCGCAGGAAAAAAGTATCTTTTGTTTTTCGGTTCAATAGGGTTGCTGAAGTAAAACAATTGGTGATTGTATATTGCCGCTGCTTCAAAAATATCCGGAACTTTTTTTTGTCTTTGTAGGGAAGGACATGCGGTTCAATGACGGCGCAATGATTGATTATGTCCGCGCGCAGGCTGGGGCCTTGCATTATAAAATTATTTACCCCGGGGTTTTGCCGCATGCACAGCTTCTGCCCATTATCGAGCATGCCAGCGCCGTCGTGCTGCCCTCCAGGATAGATAATTTCCCGAACACCTGCCTGGAGGCCATGGCCTGCGGAAAAATAGTTATAGGCACACGGGGAACAAGCTTTGAACAGTTGATTGATGATGGCATAAGCAGCTTTGTGCAAAGGTGTAGACGATGCGCAAGGCCTGCTTCGGTCTATCGAGACCGCTTTACTGCTGCCAGAAGAAAAAAAACTGCTTCTAGCGGACAAAGCGCGGCAACGCATTGCTTTGCTGCGACCGGAAAATACCGTCGCGGCCCTTTTGCAGCAGTCCCAGCAGGTGCTGTCCCAGGCCCTAAACGGCGATCACGATCATTCGGTGGCGGCGCGGCAAAACTTTTTTTGTTGCCAGCAAGGCCAGGACAATGGCAAATATACCCCTGCGGCTAACGAAAGCGCTGTTTGGCGCAGGGTCGCACCCTGAAAAGAGAGCATCATGCAGAAGCTGCACATGCGTCATATGTCAAAAAACAAAGCCCCCTATGGCTATCAGAGCTATTACTTTGAAGGAGTGCGGCAATATCTTAAACCGAAACAGGCTGGCAGCTGCAAGTTTCACCAGATAAATTTTTTCAGCGCCTTTGCCCTGAACAGGAAAATGAAGGCCTGGCTTGAAAAAAACACAGCGCCTATTGACGAGCATGTTGGCGTATATTTATTAAAAACAGGAAAAGCTGCGGTCATCTTTAGCAATTGATCCCCATGATGATAAAATAATGCGGCAGCCGGCAGTTCAGAATATGGTTGCTGTATATTTAAAAGTAATTCTGGCACGGCAGAAGTATCCGCGAATGTGAAAAAGATAGTTAACGGAGCCGCTGGTTGCGCAATATAAAGCAAACTTAAAATCGTTCAGGAGAACCGCCAAGGATATTGATGTCGTTCACATTACGCGCCCCTGGGGCTCTTACGAACATAATATTCGAATTTTCGAGCAGCTTTCCAGGGTCAAGGGGGAAAAAGTATTGCACTGCATTTTCCATGGGCAATCCCCCGAGCTGCTGGCGCATTTTATGAACTACTATAAGGATCGCCTGCTGAAGTCAAATGTCAGCTTCTGCTGAAAACGTAATGCCCTACGATAAGCTGTGGGATGTATGTTCCCGTGCAAAAATTGTAATTTTGCGCGCTGGAGCGTTTATTCATACCCTGGCGGATGTCGGACCTCTTGGATCGGGAGCATGTATAGTCGTAGACCATACACCGTTCCCGCAATGGCCTGTTCTTCTTGAAAAAGTATTAACTTTTTTTCGACTTGGATTAGAAAGATCCGGCGACTATACGATGAATACATTTGGCAGCAGAATATCTATCAGCAGATGAAGAAAAGTATGAACAGATTCCTTCAATAATACATTCGCTCCTTCAAAACAAGAATGCAATGCAAAGGATCAGAAAAAGAATATGAAATATTGCGACTTGTATGCCGCCCCTTTAAAGTTGGAGAGATATAATAAATACGCTTGTTCAAAACTAAGACATGTGAACACTTTGTGCAGCAGGCGATGGGCACAAGGCGGAGAGCCGCGCTGGCTTAAACGCGACCGCGATCACCAGGGATAACAACCGTGACGGCATAAACATGCTGGGAATTCGCTATGCAGAATAATTATTGAGCCCCTCGGCGGCCTCTGCAACAGATTGAGGGCATGCGCGAGCGCTTGTGCGCTTGCGCAAGCCCTCAAGCCCCCTGACAATTGTCTGGATATAAATCAACCCTCGGCTGCCGTTTTAACGATCTATTTAATACGTGCCCGATATGGTTAGCCGGATTATTTACAAAAACAAAAATAAGTTTTTTTTAAAAAACACTCATAAGCTAATTGATACCATCAGCGTGAGAAGTCGCTTTCGACGGCAGCCCGACATAGACAAAATGCTGGCGCAACAATATGATTTCCGGCTATTAGCGCAGCACGATCCCGTGCATATTGCAACCTGTACCGCTTTTTATCCGGCGGCTGTTCTGTTAAAGGCCTTTGTGCCTGTGCCGGAGTTGCAGCAGATCATAGATTCGTTATACGAAAGCCCTGCAAAATGTGATAGGTGTCCATATACGCAGAGGCGATCAGTACATTTGCCATAGAAAACAGCCCAATAGAGCTTTTCCTTGCTGCCATGCACAGAGAGGTTGAAGCAGACCCCGGGGTTACATTTTTTCTTGCCACTGATTCTCCTCCAGGAAGAAGGCTGATGCAGCGGCGTTTCCAAATCGCATTGTTACGCATGAAAAACAGAGTCTTCGTCGCGATGATCCTGCGGCAATAAAAGATATTGCCGTGATCGATCTTTTATCCTTTAAAATGCAGAAAAATAATCGGGAGCTACTGGAGCTCTTTTACCGAAACCGCCCAGGCTCTGGGGTCGAGCGGATATGTGCCCATCATTAAAAAAAGGCAGGAACATGCTTGCTGCTCATCTCTGCCTGGCAGCAAGTTAGGTGAAATTCTGTATAATGGTAAGGCTATCCGTTATCGTCTGCACCTATAATCGTGCCGATTTGCTGGGAGAGGCGCTTGAGTCGCTCTGCCCGTCAGACAGCCGATCCGCTTACCTATGAAATACTGGTGGTTGATAATAACTCAACAGACCGAACGTTGCAGGTCAGTCAGGATTTTACCGTGAGCCATGCCACCTGCCGCGTTATGACAGAGTTCGCTCAGGGGCTCTCCCATGCCCGGAACAGAGGGTATCGGGAAGCTCGGCCGCCTGGGTCGCCTATATGGATGATGATGCAAAAGGCATATCCGGATTTTGTTGAGAGAATACTGTATATCATCGACCAATATCCCTTTGATGCCGTTGGCGGCATGTTTTTGCCATGGTACAAGTATGGAAAACCAAAATGGTTTCGCGACACCTATGCCTCCAATGGCCGGCTTCTGGATCAGGTCGGCGTTCTGGAAAAAAAATATATCTCCGGGGGGTAAGCGCTTTTAGAAAATCGGTGCTGGAGACTTGCGGCGGATTTCCAGCCGACATGGGCATGACGGGCTGCAGAATAGCCTATGGAGAAGAAACGTTGCTGCAACTAAAATGCGACAGAAAGGGTATAGTATAGGTTTCGACCCGCAGTTGCGCCATCAACGACATGTTGTCAACACCTACAAGCTTTCGCTTTGGTGGCTGATTAAAGCCGAGTACTATCACGGTTTGGCATTCTGGGCTGCCTATGGCGAGATGGTTTCATCAGTCGCATTATCGAGGCTGCTGGCTGCTGCGTCTTCCCCTGTATAAAAAGCAGAAAGTTGACGCCGCGACTGTGGGGCAAAAGCAATTGCTGTATTACAGAACTGGGCCTTTGATATGGCACAGCCCCTGGCTGAAAATTTGGGCATCATAACCAGCGGCATCAAAGAACTTGCTCGGCCGCACTAGACTGGTTGAACCACAGTAGCATGTCGCAATTGAAATTATCAGTCATTGTTACTTTCACCTACAACCGGGCTGACCTGCTTTTAGGGGCGCTTGAGTCGCTGGTGCGTCAGACGGTTGCACCTTCTGTGTATGAAATACTGGTCGTCGATAACAACTCGAGCGACGGCACGCAGGAGGTAGTTCGCGACTTCAGGCGCGCCATGCAAATTGCCGCTGTTGTCTTGAGCTCATGCAGGGAATCGCTACTGCCCGCAATCGCGGCTATAAAGAGGCGCGGGCTGACTGGATTGTCTACTTTGATTCCGACGAACTGGCGCCGGTCGATTTTTTAAAACAGCATTTTGTATGTGATCGAAACCTATCCCTTTGACTGCTTCGGAGGGGTGTATCTGCCGTTTTACAAATACGGGAAACCAAAATGGTTTCCGGATGCTTATGAAACCAACAGCGGACAGCTCGACAAAATCGGCATCCTGGAAACAGGCGAAATAGCCGTGGGCGAAAGCGCTTCAAATCCGTGCTTGAGTCCTCTTGGCGGCTTTCCAGCTGCATTTAAACAGTATCCAAAAAGAATCGGATACGGAGAAGAGAGTCTGCTGCAGGTATGGATGCGGCAAAAAGGCTTTGTGATCAGATTACGCCGTTCCCGAGCTGCGGTTGACCGAGTGTATGACCCTGCCGATGTCGGTGTGGTGGCTGCTGAAATTCCGCTACGCCCATGGCCTTGCCTGCTGGGATGCTTATGAGCAGACCCCCAGGTGGCGCAGGATATGCAAGCGTTTGCTTGAGCTGTTTTCTTTTACCGGCAAAAACATTGTTCAGTATACTCCCCAGCTGCTGCGGGGCGACTACTATCTGCAGAACTGGGCTCTTGACATGCTCCGTCCGCTGGCGTCGATCTGGGCATAGTCGTAAGCGGGATACAAAAAATCATGGGGCGAACGGGCGAGTGTCCCGCGGCCTGAAGGTTAAAGACCATGCAGCCAAAAAATACGGAAAATCCGCCATTGCCGCTTGTGAGCGTTGTCATTCCGACGCACAACAGGGCTGGGCTCGTCGCCCGGGCCATTGCCAGCGTTCTTGGGCAGAGCTTTACGGATCTGGAGTGCATCGTGGTTGACGATGCTTCAACCGATGCCACCCAACAAGCGGTAACCGGCATCGGGGATACGGGCGTCTTCGGTATTTGAAAAAGAAATCCCTCCAATGCCGGTCCGCCCGCGACCCGCAACCGGGGCGTCCGGGAGGCGCGGGGGCGGTTTGTGGCGCTGCCTGATGATGATGATGCATGGCTGCCGGAAAAGCTTGAAAAAGAAAGCAGCTGCGCCTTTTTGACAGCGCACCAAAACGGGTGGGCCTCATATACAGAGCGGTTTTTATTCTGTGTCCGCTGAAACCGGCGAAATTGTTTCCACATTTCAACCGGTCCATAAAGGCGCTGTCTATACTGCGCTGCTGAAAGGCTGCATATTGGGCAGCCCGACCCCGCTTATCAAAAAGGAATGTTTCGGCAGGCAGGAGGCTTTGATGAGAGCCTGCCGGGCTGCGAGGACTGGGACCTGTGGCTGCGCATTGCAAAAGTCTGCGAGTTTGATTTTGTTCCCGAGCCGCTGGCCCATCATTATGTGCCAGGCAAGCGGCTTGAGCCGATCTTGATGCCCAGATCGCCGCCCGGTGGCAGAGTGTTTCAAAAAAATTCAACGAGGATATGAGTAAATATCCCCGCCTGATGTATGCGCATTTGAAAAGCCTTGCCATAATGCATCTTTTGAAAGGCGAGAGCTTCCGCGGACGTCATCTCCTGCTTCAGGCGGTCAGGATATACCCCTGCCCTGCGGGGGGGGCTATATTCACCTGCTGCTTTCCATGATGCCGCCGCTGCACAGAAGGATCCTTTTGAAGACAAATGTCGTCAGGGTCGGCGACATAACCTTTTACTCCTAACCCGTCTTACAGCATGGCAACTTCTCCGGCAGTATCGAGCATAATCCCCCTGTACAACCAGGAGCGCTATATCGGCGATGCCCTGCAGAGCGTATTGCAGCAGACCTGCGCCGACTGGGAGTGCATTGTCATAAACGACGGGTCAACCGACGGCAGCAGAGATGCGGTTCTTTCCCTGCATGCAACATGACGGCCGGATACGGCTGGTTCGACAGCCCAACCGCGGGCTTTCAGCCGCGCGGAACCGAGGGCTCGCCGAGGCGCGCGGCCGGTATATTCAGTTTCTTGACGCCGATGATGTTATCGACCGGAAAAAGCTGCAGCTTCAAGTGCACACCCTTTCAACAGAGCGTTCACCCGCTCTTTCTTATTCCCGACTTTTATTGTGCAGACGCGGCGTTGCAGGGCCGCATTCCCTTAAACCTTTCTGCGCGGCTGATTTTCAGCAATCCTTTGCATGATCTTATTTTACGATGGGAACGCCGCCTGTCCATTCCCATCCACTGCTTTCTGTTTGAATCGGTTTTCTTTACCGAAAAGCAGATCCGCTTCAACGAGCAGCTAGCCGACCATGAAGACTGGGACTGCTCAATAAAATACTTCAGCCTCAAGCCCCGTATCTGCCATATTGACCGCACGCTTGCCGTGTATAGAATTCACAGCTCATCAATGGCGCGCAACAGACGGCGGATGGCAGACGGCTTCCGCATGGCTCTTATCCTCCAACGTCGGAAATACCCGCTGACAAGCACTGAGATGGTGGCTCATAACCTGAGAAAATGCTCATGGTAAAATACGGTTATTTTCTCCACATTATAAAAAAGCGCTGTGTAAAAAGATAGGTTTGTCATGAACGACCGGACGGCAGTTATCATACTCAACTATTACGGCCATGAGGATACGGGCACCTGCGCTGAATCCGTCAGGCGGCATGTTGACAACGCGGCTTTTTTTATCGTTGACAATTCGGCAAGCGCTGCTGAAGGGACTCTCTTGAAAAGCTGTTTAAGTCGCAAAATGACGTAGTTTTTCTTTTTCCCGAAGAGAATCTGGGCCTTGCCGCAGGGGTGAACAATGGATTGCGGGCGACCATCAAAAAGGGATTTCGCCGCTTTTTACTGCTGAACAACGATGCCGTCATGCTTGCGGGATCGGGTGAAATTTTGCAGGCCGCCTATGCTAAGCATCCGGGTGCTCTCATTGCTCCCTCCATCCGGTGGGCGGGGGAGATTTGTGCAGGCACCTACTACCATCGATACTTCGGACTTATTCTCAGGAAGCCGCCAAAAAGCGCGTCGGGCTGGCTTTTTTATCTGACGGGATGTGCGCTTCTGTTCGACAAGGCGTTTCTTGAGCGAAACGGGCTATTCAGCGAAGCTTTTTTCATGTACGGCGAAGATGTTGAATTCAGTGTCCGCGCATACGCAAACGCCGCGCCGGTGCTCTGCCTGCCCGACATTATCATTGACCATCAGCAGTGTGTCTGCCCGGATGGCATCATTTTTTTATGAATATCGTGAGGCTCAGGTCGCACTATCTGCTGACGTTTTTCATGTTTGATAACAAGCCGCAGCGGCTGTTGGTGCTCGTGCTAAAAACGCTTTCTCTGTTGGCGCGGGCGCTGCTGCGCTGTATAAAGTTTAGGACCTTAGCACCGCTAAAAGCACTTTGCTGCGCGCCTTTCAGGATGCCCGTCAGGCCATCATAGTCCCCTGTCAAGCACCTCGATAAACAAATCTTTGTAATTCTGAACCATCCGTTCAAGGGTAAAGCTGATTTCAACACGCTGCCGGTTGAAGTCTCCCATCCGCCTGCGCAGGGACGGGGAATCGGCAAGCATGTTGATCCTGTCGGCAAATGCATCGATATAGTCAAGATCAGCAGAGGGAACCACCACCCCGTCCTCAATCAACTCGGGCATGGAGGAGCTGCCGGTCGTGACGACAGGCAATCCTGAGGACATGGCCTCCATGGCCGAAAGACTCAGGCCCTCTCGGATGGTCGGGAACAGCAGTATATCTGCCTGGCGGTAGAGCGCCGGCATATCGGCATATGCAACAGCCCCCAGGTCCCTGAGCCGGGGAGTGTCAAAATGCGTCGCTTTAGTTTGCAGCCCCCGGGTGTACTCAATGATAATGCCCTTCTGAAGCTTTTTCAGCAATACGCGGCAGCAGATGCGCGCCTTTTCGCCGTGTCAAATTGCCGCTGAAAAGGACTCTGATGGGGCTCTGTTGCACTTTTCTGCGCTGGCGGTTTGAAGACCGCGCTGTCGATACCGTTATAAATGACCCTGATATCAGCCTGAAAGCCAAGTTCCTGCCGGGCTATCAGTGCGGTAAATCTGCTAACGCTCGTTACTGCCCGCGGCCCGCGCAAGAGATTGGAGCGTAAAAAGACGCAAATCGGTGGCATAGTGTATGCGCTGCGCTGCACTGTGTAGGGGTGCATGAAAGGGTCGAGCAGGAAGTTATGCAGGGCTGCGACAAGCGGGACGCGCTTTCTGTGGAAAAAGATGCCGTAATCAGGTGCGGTATGAACAATGTCCGGATGTCCGCCACGGGCTACGGCAAAAGGTGCCGGGGGGCAAGGACCCGATCGGGATTGTAGCTGGCAACCTTATAGCCGGAGATCCCGGACTCAAGCATTTTATGCACGACATAGGCGCGCACTACCATAGGGTATGGGACTCAGAACTTTCATAAAGGCGATCCGCATTTAATAACAATAGCAAGATTAGGGAAGTATCCGAATCTCCTGAAAACGGGACTGCTTTTGAAGGCCTGTCTTATTTTCAGGCCGCGTGATGTCGGCCACGGCACATTCATCGACAAGCGCCTTGATAAATCCGACCAAGCCATAGCTATGGCTTGAAAATTGTTGCTTATAATAGGCAATAACGGGTTTATTGCCTACGGGGGAAAAGCGGTATTTTTTTCATGATGGATTCAATCCAAGCAGCAAGCAGGGTCCGGAACGAAGGATTTTCCTGTTTATCCCCTAACAAATAAAGCTTTCCATCCAACCAGTTTTTCCAGTACCCGTCCCCCAATCCTCAATGACATACATTCCCACCAGGCTTGAGATGTTTGTTGAACGGATGCCAGAAAGTTGTTTTAGTGATTTCTCCAATATGCGAGCAGTCATCAATGATGATGTCAAAGCCATCCGGCGCGTTTTCCTTGGCTATGCGATCCAGAAGCGCTTTGTCCTGCTGTTTTCCAGGATAAACCCGTATCCGGCCCGTCGGATCAGCAATGGGTGGAACAGCTATATCCAGGCCAACGATAGACACCTTTTTCAAAATAATCCCGCCACATAGGGAGCCCCCTGATATATTCCAGGATCTCGCCGAGCTTACATCCTGGTGCATCAGAGAGGCAAACAGCTTTTCATAAGTTTTCAAATAATTCTAATTTCCCTTTTCGGTATTGTAACTGGAACCATCAATTTTTTTATACATAATGCCTTCTTTTTGCCTTTCATAATCGCTCGGCCGACTGATAAAAAATCGAGTGGGGGTAGGGCCGGATCTAAAATGACGACGATTATGTGTCAAGGCAAAAGCCCAACAATACGAAAGGGGTGAGGCCGGAGACATTCGGCAATGAAATACAAAAAAAATTTCTTTTGATAAACTAAACCCACAGTCTATCACCGTTGGATGAACCTTGATGAAAATTGCGTATCTGATCCTTG